>JAXDJV010000001.1:0-8055 GCA_034667465.1 Acidobacteriota bacterium
GCGGCGGGATGTCGTCGGGCTTGGCGAGCTCCGGATTCACGCGCGATGTGTGCAGCACCGTGCCGCCGGTGCGGTCGATCGCACGGGTGTTGCGCCGCGACAGCGGCATGATCCACGACGAGTTGTCGGCGCTGGCATCGGGCACGATGTTGAGCAGCGAGGCCCATCCGCGGCGCAGGCCGATCACCTCATGGCCCTCGTCCGTCATCCGCCAGACGAATGCCTTGATGGCCGCGTTGAGGCCCGGCACGTCGCCGCCTCCGCTGAGGATTGCGATCCGCTTCTTCACTTCGACAGCCGCGCCTGCGCGGCCTTCTCTCCCTCCGGAAAGAAAACCACTTTCAGCGCCTCATGTCGATCGAATCGACCGATGCCCTCGTGAAACTCGTGCAACGAATCGAACGTGGCCTGGACGACCCACTCCACGTCCAGTCCGGACTGCAGCAGCGCCAGCATCCGCTGCCAAGTCCCGTACATGCGGCGGCCGATGATTCCCTGCAGCGTCACTCCTTTGAAGATGACGTTGCGCGTGTAGTCGTCGATGGTGACGGCGTGACCGGCGGGCAAACCGAGCAGCGAAAGGAAGCCGCCCATACGAACGATGTCGAGCGCGAAATTGATTGCCGCGGAAGAGCCGGACATCTCGCAGACGACGTCGACTCCGACGCCATCGGTGATGTCCTGAATGTTCTGTTTCACTTCCGCCGGATTTGCGGTTCGCACGTTGAACGCGTGCAGATTTTTGAAGTTGCGGTTTGCTGCCCAGCGTCGCGCAGTCTCCAGCGCGTGATCGCTGACGTCGGTGACGATGACGATCGATGCGCCGCTGTGCTCCGCGATCGCCGCGGCCATCGCGCCGATCGGACCGAAGCCTGTGATCGCCACCGCTTTGCCGGCGAGATCCATCACCTGCGTCGTGTGCACGGCGTTGCCGAGCGCGTCGAGAAATGCGCCGACGCGAAGCGGAACGTCGGAGCGGAGGCGGATGACGTTTGAGGCGGGAACTTTGACGAACTCCGCGAACGCGCCGTCCTCGTGCAGACCGTAGATCTTCGTTTTGACGCAGATGTGACCGTTGCCGGACCGGCACTGCGCGCATTCGCCGCAGATGACGTGCATCTCCGCGGAAACGTAATCGCCGACGGCGAGCCCTTCGCGATGCACGCGCTCGCCGATCTCCTCGACGAATCCGCAGAACTCGTGGCCGTAAATGCGCGGCGGTTTCACCGAATCGCGGATCGACGGATCCCAGTGATAGATGTGCTTGTCGGTCCCGCAGATGGCGGCGGCGGCGACGCGGATGAGAACGTCGTCGGGACCCGGTTTGGGCACCGGGCAATCGCGGATCTCGGTGCCTTTCGCTCCGTCTTCCGGAGCGGATTTCACGACAGCTTGCATGGATGAATTCCGTTGCCCGAAGCGAGCCAGGAACGGCCGCTGCCGGCGAAGCGCGCGGATCGTATCACAGCGTTTTTTGCGCCTCGGCGCGCCGAAAATGATGACGAACGTAACGGAATGCGGAGTCGATCAGATGATCGAGAAACGGCACCGGCTCGACCGCGTGACGACGGCCGAGCGGCAGCTCCGCGGCGAAACGATTCACCGCCCAGACGAGCGAGTCGGCGTCGCGAACGTACAGATCTTTGTGCAGTCCGCCTTCGACCAGGAAGAGCATCTTCTTCGTCACGCCGCATGCGTCGTAGAGCTTTTGCGCCATCGACTTCGGACAGACTTCGTCCTCCCTGCCGTGAATGATCAGCAGCGGCACGTCGAGGTTGCGGATGACGGCGAGCGTGTCGAAGAGCGCGCCGCTGAAAAGATGGAGCGGCAGATGCGGGAACGCCGCGCGCGCCATCTCCGGCAGATTGGTGAACGTCGACTGCAGGATCAGTCCGTCGAACGGATGATGGCGAATCACCTGCGCGGCGATCGCGCCGCCGAGCGAGAAGCCGTAAAGGATCGAAGGAATGGCGGCCGGGCGGATCGTTTCGTGAAAGCGCGCGGCAGAGAGTCCGTCTGCAACGACGCCGTGCAATGACGGATGGCCGCTGCTTTTTCCGAAGCCGCGATAGTCGAACAGCAGCACGTTGATGCCCGCGTCCAGCAGATGCGGCATCACTTGCGCGGTGTTCGTCAGATTTCCGGTGTTGCCGTGGCAGTACAACGCTGACGCCACCGGTTTCTCGGCGCGGCAATACCACGCGTGCAGCATCGAGCCGTCTTCGCTCTCGAACCAGTGCTCATCGACGCGGCCGGCCGGAATGCCGTAGTCCGTCGGAGTCCAGGAGATGACCGGCTCGCGCGTCGGACAGAAAAGCTGCGTGTGGCGAAAGATGCGCCGCGCCAGGTCGAGCGCGAGCACCGCCGCTCCGCCGTAAAGGAGCGGCTTCGCAATCTGTTCGAGTTTCTTTCGCGCGTTCACCGACATCATGGTCGTACGGCTGAGTCACATGAGCAAGGGGCTCGCCAGTGCGGTACGCTCGTTTCGTGCCGGTCGAATCGCGTGTCCGCGTCCGCTACAAAGATACCGATCAGATGGCGATCGCCCATCACTCGAACTACATCGTCTGGTTCGAGATCGGACGAACGGACCTCTGCCGCGAGACCGGCTTCACGTATCGCGACATCGAAGAGCGCGGCTTCATCCTCGTCGTCACGGAGATCGGCTGCCGTTACCGCGTGCCGTACCGCTACGACGATGAGGTGCTGATCCGCACGACCGTCGAAGAGTCGGGGAGCCGCTCGATCCGCTTCGGTTATGAGCTGCGCGACACGACCGGCGAGAAGCTCCACGCCAGCGGCTTCTCCGTGCATTTCTGGGTCGACCGCGCGAGCCGCCGGCCGGTCACCGCCGATGCTGAGATCATTGCGGCATTCGCTCCATTCCAATCCCAGCGCTGAATCAGCGTCTCCCGAGACGTGCCGGAGGTTCGATGAAGGTTCGACTGTTCATCACAGGACTGCTTTTGACAGGCGTGATCGCTTCCGCACAGGAGCCGAAGCTGAGTGAAACGATCGTCGTTCCGATCACGAACGTCGATCTGGTCATCACCGACGCGAAGGGAAACCACGTTTCGGGACTCGCGAAGAGTGAGCTCGAGCTGATCGAGAACGGCGTCGCTCGCGAGATCACCAACTTCTCCGAGCTGCGGAAGAACGGCGCCGACGAATCGAAGGGCATCTCCGCGCCGGTCAACCGGCGCATCCTGCTCGTCTTCGATCTCAACTCGCTGCCGTTCGCGTCGAAGCGGCAGATGGTCGCCGCGGCGCGGAAGTTCGTTGCGGACAATCTTCGTCCGAACGATCGTCTCGCGGTCGTGACGGCCGGCAACACGCTCGCGAAACTGACCGACTGGACGAACGACGTCGCGGCGATCAATCGCGGACTCGATGCCGCCGGTCTCGCAACAGGATCTGCGGTCGAACAACGCGAGGCGACCGAGAAACGTTTGCGGCAGAAGATCGGCGAATCGATGGAGCCGGGCGGTCGCTTCAGCTGGTCGTTCAGCGATCTGACGACCGAATCGCGCGCGTTCGCGCAGATGTCGATGAACGACGTCGTGCAATCGATCAGCGTGATGAACGCCGCGATGCAGGTCTTCGGTCCGACGACGGCAAAGAAGGTCGTGGTGATGGCGGGCGGCGGACTGCCGATTCGTCCGGGCGGCGACATCTTCGAATACCTGGAAATCCTTCGCCAGCGCGCCTCCAGCGGTGAGTTCGGCAAGGCGATGATGGACAGCTCGAAGAACGCGGCGCCGCTCAGCGACGCGACGCAGTTCGACGTCACGCCGCAGCTTCGCGTGCTCGCGCAGAAAGCGGTGCGCAACGGTGCAGCGATCTACGCGCTCGATCCCGACATGAGCCGTTCGTCGTCGGTCGCCGTCGAACGGCAGATCGCGTCCGACAACAGCTCCGACTTCGCAGCGGTCGCTTCGCGCGCGTCCGGCTATCAGTATCTCGCCGGCGTTACCGGCGGCATCGCGGTGCTCGGAATGAAAGCGCCGGAAGCGCTGGAGAAAGTCGCGAACGATCTCGATTCGTATTACTCGATCGGATATCGATCCGCCGTCATCGGCGACGAGCCGCCGAAGCTCGAAGTGCGCTCGAAGAGCGGCTATCGCGTTCGCTACAACTTCGGCGGCATGCAGGGCTCGCGCGATTCCGTCGTCGAAGCGCGAGTCGTCGCGAATCAGATGGAAGCGCCGTCATCGAACGACCTCGGCATCACGATCGTCGCCGACGCGTCGTCGCTCGACGGCGGCGCGAAGCGCGTCAAAGTCAAGGTATTGATCCCGGTGAAGAATCTGAAGCTCATTCGCGATGGCGATGACATGACCGGCGGCATCAACGTTTTCGTTTCGATGGGGAGCGCGGACGGTTCGTCATCGGAAGTACAGAAGCGGACGCACGAGCTGCGGCTCGCCGCGTCCGACATGCCCGAATACCTCAAACAGGAGCTGACGTACGCGGTCGTTTTGACGCTCGAGCCGGGGCGGACGCAGGTCTCGATCGGCGTGATGGACCAGCGTTCGGAGAAAACCGGCTTCGGCCGGATATCGATTTAGTAATCGATCAAATCACAGGGAGAGATCATGAACAGTCGCATTTTCGCTGCAGTGCTGCTGATGTCGGCGTCGTTCGCATTCGCGCAGGAAGCGCCGCGCGCGCAGGAGACGATCGACGTCACGGTCCGCAATCTCGACGTCGTCGTCACCGACTCGAAAGGGAATCGCGTGACCGGCCTCGCGAAGGACGATCTGCAATTGTTCGA
Organism: Acidobacteriota bacterium; assembly: GCA_034667465.1. Lineage (GTDB taxonomy): Bacteria > Acidobacteriota > Thermoanaerobaculia > Gp7-AA8 > Gp7-AA8 > JAOBAU01. Next base: position 4,775 of record JAXDJV010000001.1, read on the forward strand.
GAACGGTGCGCCGCGCGACATCACGAACTTCGAAGAGATCAAAAAAGGGGCGACGACCGGAACCTCGGAACCGCCGCCGCGACGGATCGCCATCGTCTTCGATCTCTACACACTGACGATGCCGGCGAAGCGGCAGGCGGTCGATGCAGCGCGGAAGTTCCTCGCGGCGAATCTGCGCAAGACCGATCTCGCGGCGGTCTACACCGGCGGCAATTCGATGACGACGATCAGCGACTGGTCGAGCGATCCGGTCGCGATCGGTACGGCGCTCGACAAAGTGAACGCCGAGGCTGCGCTGCCGAATGCGACGCAGCGGACGATCGCGGAGAAACGGATTCGCGATTCGCTGGTCGACTCATCGTTCGCCGAAAGCATCCACAAGTCGAAAGACACGCCGAACCTGAACACCGGACAGAACGGCGATCCGACGATGCAGGCGCCGCAAGTCGACCCGTCGTCGACGCGTGGCGGGGCGATGCGTACTTTCAACGACGTGATCGCGCAGGCGCGGATCTTCGCGCAGGGCGAATACCGCGACGTCGAGCACTCGGTGAGCGTGATGAACGCGGCGATCAACGCGTTCGGTGCGTCGAACGGACGCAAGGCGCTGATCGTCGCCGGTGGTGGTTTGCCGACTCGTCCCGGCGCGGAGCTCTTCACCTGGCTGCAGAACGAATCCGACAAAGCGTCGCGCGGTGAATACGGTAACTCGATGGCGAAGAGCGCCGGTCGCTCGTCGGCGCTGGAATCGGCGAAGTACGACACGACGCCGATCATTCGTTCGTTCGCCGAAGGCGCGGCGCGCAAAGGCGTCGTCGTCTACGCGCTCGACAGCGAGATCGGCGGTCTTCCGGCCACACGCGTCGGCAACGCCGAGCATACCGACTCGAGCGCCGACTTCATGGGCACCGCAACGCGCGTCGACGGCTACCAGATGCTGTCGAATCTCACCGGCGGCGTCGCGCTGCTCGGCGGCAGCGCGGCGAACTCGATGGCCGAGATCGCCAAGGACCTCGACTCGTATTACTCCGTCGGCTATCGCACTGCTTCAACATCCGACGGCGTGCCGCAGATCGAACTGAAATCGAAGAGCGGCTATCGCGTGCGCGCGACGTTCGCCAGTCTGCCGCAATCGCGCGACAGCGAGATGCTCGACAAAGTTGCCGCGAACAACGTCGAGAAGCAGCCGAACGATCTCGGCATCACCCTCGTCGCCGATCCCGCGGTCGCGGGCGAAGGCGATCGCAGGACAGTCGCGGTGCGCATCATGGTGCCGGTGAAGAAACTGAAGCTGGTGAAAGAAGGGGAGTTCGTCACCGGCGGCTTTAACGTCTACGTCTCGACCGGCGATGACAAAGGGAACTCGTCGGAAGTGTCGAAGCAGACGCATCAGATCAAATGGCCGGCCGAAGCGCTGCCGAGCCTGATGGAGAAGAACATCACGTACAAAGTGAACGTGATCATGGAGCCGGGCCGTTCGCAGATTTCGATCGGCGTGATGGATCAGCGTTCCGAGCAACGCGGCTTCGAACGCCTCGGCGTCTGACGACGAGAAAAGCGGGCACGGCCGTAATCGGTCGTGCCCGCGTGTCGAAACGGCGGTACATTCAGGCGCATGCCGACGCTCCGACCTCGTCAGTTCGTCGTTCTCCTCTCGATCGCGCTGCTCCCGCTTTTCACCTTCGCGCAGGAGCCGCCGCGCGCCGCCGCGACGATCGACGTCACGATCCGCAACGTCGAGCTGGTCGTCACCGACCGGGCCGGGAATCGGATCACCGGACTTCCGCAGTCGGAGTTCCAGCTTTACGAAGACGGACTCGCGCACGACATCACCAACTTCACGGAGATGGGCCGCGCCTCTGCCGGCAACGTCTTTCAGCCGGCGCCGCGCGCAATCCTGCTGGCGTTTGACATCAGCTCGCTGACGCAGTCGGGACGCCGCAACGCCGTCGAGAGCGCGCGGCAATTTCTGGCGACGAGCGTCCGGCCGAATGATCGCGTGGCCATTTATGCAGTAGGCAACACATTGACCAAAGTCTGCGACTGGACGTTCGATCTGCCGACGCTGAACAAAGCGCTCGACGCCGTGAGCGCGTCCGCGGCGCCGACGACGGCGGGGCAGCGCGAAACGGCGCAGAAGCGAGTTCTTGCGCAGATCAGCGACGCCCAGCAGGGCGACGCGGCCGGCGGCGGCGTCTACTTCGACTTCCGCGCGATGGTCAGCGAAGCGCGAACGTTTGCGATGCAGGAACTTCGCGACGCCGCGCAAACCGTGAACATGCTCGCTGCCGCGCTCAACGCGTTCGGCCGGACGTCGTCGAAGAAAGTGATGCTGATCGCCGGAGGCGGGTTGCCGATGCGGCCGGGAGCCGATCTCTTCGCAGTGCTCGAGAGCGTGCGCGTTCGCGCCGAACAGGGCGAGCTCGGCGAAGGAGCGAAGCGCGGCTCGCGACAGGCGTCGCCGCTGACCGAAGCCGCGCTCTTTGATCTCGCGCCGGTGGCGCGCAACTTTTCGACGCTCGCAGTGCGCCGCGGCGTCGCCGTTTACGCGCTCGATCCGGAGCTCGGCGAACGCGCGTCCGGCCGCGCGGAGTTCGCGAACATCAACGACAGCAGCGTCGACTTCACGGCCGTCGCGTCACGCGCCGCCGGCTATCAGTTCCTCGCCACGGAAACGGGCGGCTCGGCGATCCTCGGTCGCCGCGGCGGCGACGCGCTCTCCGACATCGCCAAAGATCTCGACGCCTACTACTCGGTCGGCTATCGGACCGACGCCAAAGCGGGCGACGTCCCGAAGGTGGAAGTGAAATCGAAGACCGGCTATCGCGTTCGCACGACGTTCGCCGGACTGCCGCCGACGCGCGAGAGCGAGATCGAAGACCGCGTCATCGCCAATCATGTCGAGCTGGCCGGCGCGAACGACCTCGGCATCACGCTCGACGTTCTGCCGAATGCCGGGACCGGAAAGAAGCACGTGAAGCTGCGCATCCTCATCCCGGTGAGGAACCTCAGGCTCGATCGGGACGGCGAGTTCGTCACCGGCGGATTCGAGGTTTACGTCGCGACCGGAGACGCGGTCGGCAACTCATCGCCGGTGAACCGGCAGACGCACCAGATCAAATGGCCGGTCGCCGCGCTCCCGCAGCTGATCGGAAAGATGATCACGTACAACGTAGATGTGGAGATCTAGCCGGGACGCTAGCAATTTACGGTGGGCGTTGTCGGTATGATATCGGAGCGCACCGGCTTCGAGCGAATCGGCGTTTGTAGCGCCGTGGGGG
>JAXDJV010000002.1:0-771291 GCA_034667465.1 Acidobacteriota bacterium
CTCCCCCACCCCCCCCCCCCCCCCCCCCCCCCACGCTCGGGATGACGCGAAATGCGTGTCACGCGCTGCCGGTTGAACAATTCGCCGCGAAGCCGGTCGCAGCGGCGCGTCGCCGCCAGCAGTACACTAGGTCCAACGCCATGTTCGAAAAATACAACGAGAAAGCACGCCGCGCTCTCTTCTTCGCCCGATACGAAGCGTCGAAGCTCGGCTCAAGGGTCATCGAGTCCGAGCACATCCTCCTCGGGGTTCTCCGCGAGGGGGAAGAAATCATCAAAGAAATCTTCAGCCGCTTCAATGTGAAGCCCGAACAGATTCGCCGCGAAGTCGAAGGCGATCGTCTCTTTGTCGACCGCATCTCTTCATCCGCCGAGCTGCCGCTGTCCGAGGAGTCGAAAAAGATTCTTGCGTACGCGGCGCATGAAGCGGAGTCGATGCTTCATCAATACGTCGGCACCGAACACTTGCTGATTGGAATCCTGCGCGTCGAGTCGTCGACCGCCGCGCGCATCCTCACCGCCAAAGGGCTCAACGTTTATGGCGTGCGCGAGGAAACGATCTCGATTCTCAAAGAGCGCGAAGCCGACAAACAGAAAAAAGAATTACCGTTCCTCGCCGAATACGCGCGCGACCTGACGCAGATGGCGCATCAGTCGCAGTTCGATCCATTGATCGGACGCGAAAAAGAGGTCGAACGGATCATTCAGATTCTCTCGCGCCGCACCAAGAACAATCCGATCCTTCTCGGCGAGCCGGGCGTCGGCAAGACAGCCATCGTCGAAGGACTCGCGCAGCGCATCGTCGACGGCAACGTCCCGCTCTTCATCGCCAACAAACGAATTCTCTCGCTCGATCTCTCGCTGATCGTCGCCGGCACCAAATACCGCGGCCAGTTCGAAGAGCGGCTCAAAGGAATCATCAAAGAGCTCAAAGAGAACACCGACATCATCATCTTCATCGATGAGATTCATTCATTGATTGGCGCCGGCTCGGCGGAAGGCTCACTCGACGCCGCGAACATTCTCAAACCGGCGCTGTCGCGCGGCGAGATCTCCTGCATCGGCGCGACGACGATTCGCGAGTATCGCCGTTACATCGAGAAAGACCGTTCGCTGTTGCGCCGCTTTCAGGCGATCAACGTCGCGCCGCCCAATGAAGACGAGACGCTGCAAATTCTCGAAGGCGTCAAAGAGCGCTACGAGAGTTTCCACAAGGTGAAGTACAGCGACAACGCCATTCGCAGCGCCGTCTATCAATCGAACCGCTACATCACCGATCGATTCTTCCCCGACAAAGCGATCGACATCCTCGACGAAGCAGGCGCGAAGGTTAAGCTCCGCCGCGTCGCCGACACGCAGAACCTGCGCAGACTGGAAGCGGAAGTCCGCGGCATCGTCAAAGAGATGAAGAAAGCGATCTCGGACAAAGACTTCGAGAAAGCGGTCTTCCTCCGCGAGCGCGAGATCGAGCTGAAAGCGGAGATCGATCACTACAAGCAGGAACGCGAGTCGGTGGGCGAAGAGATGATGGAAGTGACCAAGAAGGACGTCGAGGAGATCATCAGCTCCTGGACCGACATCCCGGTCACGTCGATCGAAGCCGACGAAGCGGCGAAGCTGATCAACATGGAAGAGATCCTGATGCGGCGCATCGTCGGTCAGGACAAAGCGATCAAAGCGATCTCGCGCGCGATCCGCCGTTCGCGTCTCGGCGTCGCATCGCCGAACCGGCCGATGGGCTCGTTCATCTTCCTCGGCTCATCCGGCGTCGGCAAAACCGAAGTGGCGCGCCGCCTCGCGGAGTTCCTCTTCGGATCGCAAAAGCATCTCATCCGCTTCGACATGTCGGAGTACATGGAGAAGCACGCGGTGTCGAAGCTCATCGGCTCGCCGCCGGGCTACGTCGGACACGAAGAAGGCGGACAGCTCACCGAGCGCGTGCGCCGCAATCCGTATTCGGTTGTGCTGCTCGACGAGATCGAGAAAGCGCATCCCGACATCGCCAACATCCTGCTGCAGATTCTGGAAGACGGCATCCTCACCGACTCGCTCGGCAACACGGTCGACTTCCGCAACACGCTGATCATCATGACCAGCAACCTCGGCACGCGCTTCCTGACGACGAAAGGCCACATGGGCTTCCGCGAAAAAGGCGGCGAGGCCGATCAGAAGAGTGCGGAACAGCTCATTCATCAGGAACTGAAGAAAGAGTTTTCGCCCGAGTTCATCAACCGCATCGACGACATCATCATCTTCAACCCGCTGACGCAGATCGAACTGCGCTACATCTGCCGCCTGCTGGTCGATGACGTCAACCTCGCGCTCGTACAGAAGAACGTGCAGATCGCGATCGATGACAGCGTCGTCGACTGGCTGCTCAAGCGCGCGGAAGAAGAGTCGAACTCCGGCGCCCGTCCGCTGCGCCGCGCGATTCAGCGGTACATCGAAGACGAGCTCTCCGAGTTCATGATCCGCCACAAGGATTCGGTCCCCGAGCGAATCGATTTCACGATGAACGGCAACGAAGTGCTGCTCGTCGCCGTACCAAAGGACGTCGACCTCATCGCAAACTGAGAAACGTTCCCGCTCAGACCCGCATCACGATGAACGCCGGCTGCAAAGCCGGCGTTTTTCATTGGTCCAACAAGGTGATTTTCGGACTCGTCGTTGACTAACCCATCGACGAGGCGCGACGAATCATCTCTGCCTCGGAGACGTCTTCGATGTGCGTCGAGATCGTCCACCAGTGGCCGAACGGATCTTCGATCGAGCCGCTGCGGTCGCCGTAGAACTGATCGGCGAGATCTTTCATCACTTTCGATCCGGCGGCGACCGCGCGATGAAACACCGCGTCGCAGTCGGCGACGTAGAGCTGCAACATCACCGTCGTGCCGCCGCGCGTCGCCGGTCCGACGTAACCCATCTCCGGGAACTCGTCGGAAAGCGTGAAGTTCGAGTCGCCGATGCGCAGCTCGGCGTGGCCGACACGACCGTCCGGCATATCGAAGCGACTCACTTCGACTGCACCAAGAACGTCGCGATAGAAATCGATGGCTCGAGCGGCGTCACGGAGCATGAGAGACGGAGTAATGCTGTGATAGCCCTCGCGAATCGGATTGACGGTCATGAGTCCTCCTTGATTCGACTGCCGTGGAACGACACGCACTGCCAGCGGCCGTTCTTCTTCACCCAGACGGTCGTGCGGCGATAACGCGCCGTGAATTCTAATCCTTTGAACGTTCCCTTCTCATTGGAGATGCCGGTGAAGACCGCGGTCGCGCCGTAGACGCGAACGTTCATGTCGGAGACGGTGTCTTCGGTCAGCACCATGTCGCCGCCGTGCTCGCCCTTCGCTTCCTCGACCTCTTCGTGCTTCGAGGTGACGATACCGCGGCCGTCGATGCCGACGTAATCGTCAGCGAGAATGCGCTCGATCGTGGCAGCGTCGTGCCGCAGATACGCGGCCGCCCAGTCGCGCTCCAACTGCACGAGCGTGTCGCGGACGGACGGCGCAGGCGACGCACCGAGCAAAAACAGAACGGCGGCGGTCGCAATGATCGGCTTCATGCCGAGATGCTACCGCCGCCGCTCCGAACAGGCGTCAGAAATGGGACGAAAAACTCAGGGGCGCGACCGCCGCGAGCGCGACGCGAACGCCGGGCGCGAAGTCGACGAAGGCCGTGCTGAAGACGACGGTCGCGACGAAGACGCTCCGCGCGACGCCGATGACGGGCGTCCCTGCGATGGGCGTGACGAGCCGCTGCCGTGCGACGAGCGCTGCTGCGGACGTCCTGCCGACGGACGTCCCGACGACGGGCGCTGTCCGCCGAACTGGCGGCGCGGACGATCGTCGAACGTCACCGCTCCGATCTCGGCCGGTGCGTTGTAGTCGAAGTTCTCGGCGCGTTTGCGCGGGATGCCGCGGCCGATGAACTTTTCGAGCGCGCGAAGGTTTGCGGTGTCTTCCGACGACACGAAACTGATGGCGTCGCCGATCGCTTTGGCGCGGCCGGTGCGGCCGATGCGATGGACGTAGTCTTCCGGCTGCGGCGGGAAGTCGAAGTTGATGACGTGCGAGATGCCTTCGACGTCGATGCCGCGCGCGGCGATGTCGGTGGCAACCAGCACGCGAACTTCACCGCTCTTGAATCCGCGAAGCGCGGCGAGGCGCTGGTTCTGGCTGCGGTTCGAATGCAGCGTTCCGGTCGGAATGTTGCTCGACGCGAGCTTGCGCGCGATCTTGTCGGCGCCATGTTTGGTGCGCGAGAAAACGAGCACCGAATCGAGCGTCTTGTCTTCGAGCAAATGCGTGAGCAGCGCGAGCTTGCGCGCCTTCGGCACTTCGTAAACGAACTGCGTGACCGACTCGGCGGGATTGGCGCGACGTCCGATCTGCACCGTCTCCGGCTCTTTCTGGAACTCCTTCGTCACCATCTCGATCTCTTTCGAAAGCGTGGCGGAGAAGAGCAGCGTCTGACGATCCTTCGGCAGTGCGCGAACGATCTGGCGGATCTGCGGAAGGAAGCCCATGTCGAGCATGCGATCGGCTTCGTCGAGCACGACGAATTCGAGATCGTCGAAACGGACGTGGCCCTGCTGCATCAGATCGATGAGCCGGCCGGGCGTCGCGACGACGAGCTCTGCGCCGTTGCGCAGCGCCGCGATCTGCGGCTGTTCGCCGACGCCGCCGTAAACCGTGGCGGCGCGAGTGTGGAGATGACGGGCGTACTTGCGGACGTTCTCATCGATCTGCACGACGAGCTCGCGGGTCGGCGCAACGACGAGAGCGCGCATCGCACGGCGTCCCGAACGCGAACCGGCTTTGGAAAGCATCTCGAGCATCGGAAGGACGAACGCGGCGGTTTTACCGGTGCCGGTCTGCGCGATTCCGATGAGATCGACTCCGCGAAGGATGGCCGGAATCGCTTTGACCTGAATGGGTGTGGGCTCGGTGTAACCGGCCTCTTTGATGGCTTTGGTGATCTTCGGCCCGAGGCCGAGGGCTGTGAATGGCATTGCTGTGTGTCGCCTTTAAAGGAGTGAATTTCGTTGCACTCCAGCCGCTGACGACAGTGTGAACGTTCGCTGGAAGAACCTGTGTCAGCTGGGTTTAATTCTCTCGCGCCTGTCGTCCCCACTCTGAGCGAAGCGAAGAGTCAATGGTGCAGCGGCTGCGCATGTGGCGACGACACGGCTGTCGCACCACTGACTCTTCGCTTCGCTCAGAGTTGTTTTCGCGGGAACGTGAACACCTTGCTCCGCGCCTTCCCGTCCGCATCGTAAAAGCGAATCGTCATCTGCTCCTTCGTCAACTCCACGACCGCAAATCCGCGATACGACGTCGTCTGATCGGGGAAGAGCGTCGATCCGTGACGCATCACCGGCACGATCGGTTCGGAGCCGGCGCCGCTGACGAGCATCAGCGGATTCGTTCGCAGCAGTTCGAGATGGTGATCGTGTCCGCAGAGGTAGAGATCGACCTTCGCGTTGCGCATCGGCGCGATCAGCTGGCGCATCCGCGTGTGCTCGTCGCGTGGCAGGTAGCCGTGATAGCCGGACGACACGACGGTGTGATGTCCGACGACGATCCGCCACGGCGCGTCGCCGAACGACAGCGGCTTCGGAGCGCGCGTGCCGCGCGCGATCGGCGTCGTGTCGATGAACGCGAAATCGGCGAGCTTCGAGCGGAGCGTGAACTCGCGCGCCGGCAGGTTCCAGTTCGGCAGCGGCGCGCCGACCTGTGCGTCGGGATTGCCGCAGTAATCGTGATTGCCGAGCACCGGATAGAGAGGAATGCCGAGCGCGGAGAGCGGTCGGACGACGCTCCACTTCGGATCGCTCGCCGACTTCACGCCGCACGGATAAACGTTGTCGCCGGTGATGACGATCGCATCGAGCGGCGACCGCGCGTGCAGGGCCGCGATTCCTTTCGCGACCGCGGCGCTGCCGCCGCCTGTATCGCCGACGACGACGAATCGCAGCCGCTCGCCGTGAACGGGCAGCAACAGCGAAACGACAGCGAGCAGAATCGCAAGCATCGGCGGCTACAATGCCGCACCTATGCCGCTCGTCAAAATCTATCTCCGCAAAGGTCACGCGCCCGAGTACATCCGCGCGTTCGGCGACTGCGTTCACGAAGCGCTCGTCGCGACGGCGAACGTTCCGGCTGACGATCGCTTCCAGATCATCATGGAAGTCGAGGAGCGGGGACTGATCGCGCATCCGACGTATGGCGGCGTGAATCGTTCGGAGAACTTCGTCTTCATCGAGATCACGCTCAACGCCGGACGGACGGTCGAGGTGAAGAAGAACCTCTACGCCGACATCGTCGTCAGACTGGAGAAAGAGATCGACGTCAGACCGGATGACGTAACGATCTCGCTGATCGAGGTCACGAAAGAGAACTGGAGCTTCGGCGGCGGTCGGGCGACCTACGCCGGGTAGACTCCGAACCTTCACAGAGTAGAATGCGCCGCGTTCCGTCCGTGTTCGGGCCGGGGCGTGACCTTTCTACCGGCTGCGCGTCTCAACGAAAAGCAGCGTTCGCGAACCTCACTTATGAATCGATTTCTATTGATATCGGCTGCGGCCGTGCTCGCCTGCAGCGCCGTTGCACACGCCCAGACTCCCGCAACGGAGCAAACCCCGCCGCAAAAGCCGAAAGCCGGAACGATCATCGAACGGCCCAACGCTGGCGGAATCGTCTCCGATGCGCCCACACCGAAGCCCGCGAACGCGCAGGCCGTCGCCCCGAACACGCCGCTGGCCGGCCGAAAAGTCGAACGCTTCGAAGCGTCCGGTAACGTTTCGGTGGCAAGCGACACGATCCGGGTCTACCTCGGCGTCGCGCCGGGCGACGCGTACAACCCCGACGCGCTGCAGCGCAACTTCCTCAACCTCTGGCAGACCGGTCTCTTCGACGACATCCGCCTCGAGGCCGAGCCGGGCGAGAACGGCGGCGTCATCGTCCGCGCCGTCGTGAAAGAGCGTCCGCGCATCGGTGCCGTCGAATACCGCGGCAACAAAGAGCTGCAGACGAACAAGATCACCGAGCAGCTCGAGAAGGACAAGATCGACGTTCACGTCGGCAACACCATCGAGCAGACGCTCGTGAAGCGCGCCGCCGAGTCGATCAAAAAGGCCTACACCGAGAACGGCTTCGAAGGCGTCACCGTCGGCACCACGACGGAAGAGATGAATGAGCCGGGCGAGAAGAAGATCGTCTTTCAGATCACTGAAGGCATCAAGGCCAAAGTCGCGTCGATCCTCTTCACCGGCAACCAGCACTTCTCATCCTCGCGCCTGCGCGGCGTGATGAAGGAAGTGAAGACGAACAACATCGTCACGTGGATCCGGAAGAAGAACCTCTACATCCCGTCGAAGCTCGACGAGGATCTGGAGAACCTGAAGAACTTCTACCAGGATCACGGCTACCAGCGCGTCGCGTTCGGCGACCCGCAGATCATCACCGCCGGCACCGCGAAGAAGCCGCGTGTGAAGATCGTCATCCCGGTGAAAGAAGGCGTCATCCACAAGTTCGGCGACGTCACCGTCACCGGCAACACCGTCTTCACCAGCGAACAGATCACCGGCAACTGGCCGCTCAAAAAGGGCGACGTCATCGCGCGGAAGCCGATTCAGGATCGCATCGACAACTTCAGCGATGCCTATCGCATCCGCGGCTACATCTACTCGTACATCAATCCCGAGTACGAGGTGCGCGACAACAACGTCGTCGACGTGAAGCTGCAGGTTTACGAGGGTGAGCAGTTCCACCTCGGGCGCATCGAGTTCCAGGGCAACACGACCACGAAAGACAAAGTCCTGCGCCGTGAGATCTTCCTCGCCGAGGGGATGATCATGGACATGGAGACGTTCAAGCAGTCGATCTATAAGCTTGGACAGCTCGGCTACTTCAAGGTCACGGAAAACCCCGACTTCAAGGTCAACCAGGAAAAGAAGACCGTCGACATCACGATCAAGGGCAACGAAGAAGGGAAGAACGACATCCAGTTCGGCGGCGGCTATTCGGAAGGCGGCGGCTTCTTCGTGCAGTCGCAGTTCTCGACCCGCAACTTCCTCGGCGAAGGCGAGAACCTCGGCCTCTCGTTCCAGCGCGGCAATCGCCAGAACTACTTAAGCTTTTCGTACTCCGACCCCTGGTTCTTCGACACGCCGAACTCGCTCGGCATCTCGATCTTCGACCGCAACACGCGCTACCCGCAGTCGGTCGGCATCGAAGATCGCGGCAAGGGCGGCACGATCGCGTACGGCTATCGCCTGCGCCGCTTCGACAGTCTCTCGCTCGTTTACGGTCTGCAGCGCTCGAAGCAGCATTACGAAGTCAACTTCGCGCCCGATCAGAACGGCAACATTCCGATCGCAGACGTCGCGGACTTCGTCTTCACGACGTCAGCGATCATCCCCTCGTACAACTACGACTCGCGCGACAATCCGTTCGACACCACGCGCGGCGGACGCTTCAGCATCGGCGCGGCATTCTCGGGCGGCCCGCTCGGCGGCACGATTCACGAGCTGAAGCCGACGCTCGGCGTCACGAAGTTCTTCCGCCTGTCGCGCCGCAGCAGCTTCAGCGTCAACTACGACGGCGGCTTCATCGTGCCGCTCGACAAAGACTGCTCGAACAGCGCATCGCAACAGCAGGAGACCGGCAAACAGCTCTGCGTCCCGGAATCGGAACGCTTCTTCGTCGGCGGCGAATACTCGGTGCGCGGCTTCCGCTACGGCGACCTCGGACCGAAGGAAACGATCGGCGGACGGACTCTCAACGCCGGTGGCTACAAGTACAGCGTCATGAACGCCGAATACATCATGAAGCTCAACGAGCCGCTGCGGCTGGTCTTCTTTGCCGACGCCGGTTACTCGTGGGCGTACAAAGAAAACATCGATTTGGCGAAGGTTCGTTACTCGACGGGAGCCGAGATTCGGATCTTCCTGCCGGTGTTCCAGTTCCCGCTTCGTTTCATCTACGCGTTCAACCCGAGCAGCAAAAAGGGCGACGTCTTCGAGGGCTTCCAGTTCACGATTGGGAATACCTACTAGAGGCCGCTCGATTTAGCCACAGTCCGAAAGACCCGAAAAGGAGAGAGTTCCAATGAAGAAGTTTCTCGTTACGGTTGCGGTAGCAGCCCTTGCCGCACCGATGTTCGCCCAGAGCGCCCCGAGCCGCGTCGCCGTGATCGACGTGCAGAAAGTGTTGCAGAGCTCCAACGCCGGAAAGGCCGCCACCGAGCGCCTGCGCAAAATGCAGGAAGAGCGCGTGCAGCGTGCAGGGAAGATGGAAGAGGAGATGCGCAATCTCGACAACGAGATCAACACGAAAAAGCTCTCCCTGAGCGAAGACAAGCTCACCGATCTCGCCAAGCAGCTTTCCGACAAGAAGATCGCTGCGCAGCGTTTCGCGCAGGATGCCGAGCGCGAAGTCACTGAAGCGCGCGACAAGACGCTGCTCGACCTTCAGAACAAGATCCTTCCGGTCATCGACGGCATCGGCAAGGAAATGGGTCTGGCTGCGATCTTCAACAAGTTCGAGTCGGGTCTCGTTTACGCGTCCGACGCGATCGACATCACCGACACAGTGATCAAGCGCTTCAACGACGCAACCGGTACGGCCGCTCCGGCTGCCGCGCCCGCGAAGAAGCCGTAATCACCACTCTTCGCAGCGCTCACAAAGCCTCCCTCGCGGGAGGCTTTTTCATTTGCCGCGCATTACAATGCGCGCCGCTCATGCCGACCGTCCCCATTTCGGAAATCGTGGAGTTCGTCGAAGGCCGTTATACCGGTCCGGCGGACCGCGTCATTTCCGGCGCAGGCACGCTCGCCGACGCCGGGCCGGAGCAGGTGACGTTCCTCGCCAATCCGAAATACAGCGCGCTCGTCGCGGCGACCGGCGCGGGAGCCGTGCTGGTCGGCAACGACATCGAAGGAACTGACGATCGCTGGATCCGTGTCGCCGATCCGTATTTCGCGATGGCGCGCGTCGTCGCGCGCTGGTTCGCGGCGCGGCCGCAACCGATCGGCATCTCGGCGCAGGCGTCGATCGCCGCAAGCGCGACGATCGGCGCGAACGCAGGCATCGGACCGTTCGTCACGATTGCTGATGATGTGACGATCGGCGAGAACACCGTCATCTATCAGGGCGTCTCGATCGAAGCAGGATCGACGATCGGCCGCGACTGCATCATCTATCCGAACGTCGCGATTTACGACGGGACGCATATCGGCGATCGCTGCATCATCCACGCGAATGCCGTTATCGGTTCCGACGGCTATGGCTTCGCGACGCACGGCGGACGCCATCACAAGATTCCGCAGATCGGCATCGTGCGGATCGAGAACGACGTCGAGATCGGCGCCGGCACGACGATCGATCGCGCCGCGCTCGGCGAGACGGTCATCGGCGAAGGAACCAAGATCGACAACCTCGTGCAGATCGGCCACAACGTTCGCGTCGGGAAGCACTGCTTTCTCGTCTCGCAGGTCGGCATCGCGGGCTCGACGGAGCTCGGCGATTACGTCGCCGTGGCCGGTCAGTCGGGTTTCGCCGGACATCTGAAAATCGGCAATCGCGTGCAGGTCGCGGCGAAGAGCGCCGTGCTCGAAGACGTCGCCGACGGCGTGAAAGTGATGGGGATTCCGGCGGTGCCGTTCCGCGAATTCGCACGCCGCGAAGCAACGCTGCGCCGCATGACCAAAAAGAGGCAATGAACAACATGTTGACGATTATCGAGATCATGAAGCTTCTGCCGCATCGCTATCCGATGCTGCTCATCGACCGAATTCTGGAGATCGAGCCGGGCCAGCGCATCGTCGGCCTGAAGAACGTCTCCGCGAACGAGCAGTTCTTTCAGGGACACTTCCCCGGCGCGCCGGTCATGCCGGGCGTGCTGATCGTCGAAGCGATGGCCCAGTGCGCGGCGGTGCTTTTCCTGCGCGACCTGCCGGAGCGCGAATCGAAACTCTTCCTCTTCGGCGGCGTCGACAAAGCCCGCTTCCGCAGGCCGGTCGTTCCCGGCGATCAGCTCATCCTCGAGTGCGTGATGCTGCAGCGCCGTTCGAACACGGTGAAGATGAAAGGAACGGCGAAGGTGAACGATCAGGTGGTCGCCGAGGCCGAGATGCTGAGCGTGATGACGGATCGGCCGGAGTAACGATGGCGCAAATCCATCCAACTGCAATCGTCAGCAATGAGGCGCTGCTGGCGCACGACGTCGAAGTCGGCGCGTACGCGGTCATCGACGCCGGCGTCACCATCGGTTCCGGCAGTGTCGTCGGTCCTTTCATGCGCATCGACGGTCCGACCACGATCGGCGAGCGCAACGTCTTCGTCGGACAGGCATCGCTCGGCACGCCGCCGCAGGATCTGAAATTCAAAGGCGAGCGGACCAGGCTCGAGATCGGTCACGACAATGTCTTCCGCGAGTTCGTCACAATCAATCGCGGAACCGCGGGCGGCGGCGGTGTGACGACTATCGGCTCGCACAATTTCTTCATGGCGTATGCGCACGTCGCGCACGACTGCCACGTCGGCTCGAACACGATCTTCGCGAACAACGCCACGCTCGCCGGTCACGTCGACGTCGCGGACTTTGTGACGGTCGGCGCGTTCTCGGCCGTGCATCAGTTCTGCCGCGTCGGTGAGCACGCCTTCATCGGCGGCGACACCATCGCGACGCAGGACGTGCTGCCGTTCGTGAAGACGGTCGGCAGCCGTCCGGCGAAAACGTACGGCGTGAACACGATCGGGCTCGAGCGCAAAGGCTTTTCGAAAGAGACGATCGGCGCGCTGAACCGCGCGTATCGGATTCTCGTCCGCTCGAAATTGAAGCTCGAGGAAGCGCTGATGCGGATCGAGGACGAGCTGCATCTCTATCCGGAAGCGCGATATCTGGTCGAGTTCGTGCGCGAGTCGAAGCGCGGCGTGATTCGATGAGAAGG
Organism: Acidobacteriota bacterium; assembly: GCA_034667465.1. Classification (GTDB taxonomy): domain Bacteria; phylum Acidobacteriota; class Thermoanaerobaculia; order Gp7-AA8; family Gp7-AA8; genus JAOBAU01. Next base: position 11,958 of record JAXDJV010000002.1, read on the forward strand.
CATGAGCAACGAGGCATGAGGCATGAGTCGCTTCGCGTCCGCCTGCCTTTACTCATGCCTCATCACTCATACCTCATGCCCGGGGTAGTTCGATGACCGCACCGACCCGTATCGGCGTCGTCGGCACCGGCTACCTCGGCCGCCTTCACGCTCGCGTACTGACTGAGATGCCGGAAGTTGCCGTCGCCGGCTTCGTCGAGCCGAACGACGCCATTGCGGCGGAAGTCGTCGAGAACCTCAAGCTGCGCCGATTCGCATCGGTCGACGAGCTGGCGCGCGAGATCGAATGTGCGGTCGTCGCAACGCCGACCATCACGCATGCGGACGTCGCATCGCAACTGCTGAACGCGAACTGCGACGTGATGATCGAGAAACCGATCACCGCCGATCCTGCCGACGCCGCAGCGCTCATCGCGCTCGCGAAAGAACGCGGACGCATCATTCAGGTCGGACATGTCGAGCGCTACAACCCGGCCATCGTCGCCATCGCGCCGCTCGTCACGGAAGTGCGTTACATCGAAGCGGAACGCCTCGGCGTCTTCTCCGGCCGCTCGCTCGACATCGACGTGCTGCTCGATCTGATGATTCACGACATCAATCTCGTGCTGTCGCTCACGCGGCAACCCGTGGTCGACGTGCGCGCAGTCGGCGTGCCGGTGCTCACCGGCAAAGTGGACATGACGAACGTCCGCCTCGAGCTCGCGAACGGCGCCGTCGCCAATCTGACGGCGAGCCGTGTCTCGCAGGATCGCGTCCGCAAGATTCGCTTCTTCGCCGGCGACTCCTACGTCTCCGTCGACACGAAGGAACAGGAAGTCAAAGGCTACCGGCTCGTCGGCCGCAACATCGAGCCGATCAACGTCAACGTGGAAAAGAAAGAGCCGCTGCGCGCAGAACTGCAGGCGTTCGTCGCCTGCGTGCGGGACCGTTCGCGGCCGCTCGTCGCAGGCGAAGACGGACTGGAAGCGGTCGAGCTGGCGACGCGCGTGGCAGCCGCGATCGATGAATCGATGAGGAAGTGGAAGCGATGACGGAAGCAACGATCGGCATCATCGGAGGCAGCGGCCTCTATTCGATGGAAGGGCTGGAAGTCCTTTTCGAGCGCAGCATCGACACGCCGTTCGGCGCGCCGTCCGATCCGTACGTGATCGGCGAGATCGACGGCGTGCGCGTCGCGTTTCTCGCGCGTCACGGCAAGGGACATCGTCTCTCGCCGACGGAACTGAATTACCGCGCCAACATCTACGGGCTGAAAGTTCTCGGCGTGCACACGATCCTTTCCGCAAGCGCGGTCGGCTCGATGAAAGAGGCGTACGCGCCGACTGACATCGTCTTCCCGCATCAGTTCATCGATCGCACGCGTCATCGCGCCGATACGTTTTTCGGCAACGGTCTCGTCGCGCACGTGTCGCTCGCCGATCCGATCTGCGCCGGCGTGTCGTCGCTGATGGGCGCTGCCGCGCGTGAATCGGGCGCGGTCGTGCACGAGGGCGGAACGTATCTCTGCATGGAAGGGCCGCAGTTCTCGACGCGCGCGGAATCGAAGCTCTATCGCACGTGGGACGTCGACGTCATCGGCATGACCAACCTGCAGGAAGCGAAGCTCGCGCGCGAAGCAGAGATCTGCTACGCGACGATGGCGCTCGTTACCGATTACGACTGCTGGCACGAGTCGGAGGAAGACGTGAATGTCGAGCAGGTCCTCGGATATCTGCGCGCGAACGCCGCGATGGCGCAACGGACGCTGCGACTTTCGATCTCTCGTGCCGCCGCGCGCACACGCGACTGCGCATGCGTCGACGCGCTGCGCTACGCCATCATCACCGATCCGGCCGCGATCCCGCTCAAAGCGAAGGAAGACCTCGCGCCGCTGATCTCCAAATACGTGAAGTGAGTTGAGGAGCTACAAATGATTCTCGTCGTCGGCAGCGTCGCATTCGACGCCATCAGCACCCCGTTTGGAAAAGTCGATCGCTGCATCGGCGGCTCGGCCACCTACTTCTCCGTCGCGGCGTCGTTCTTCAGCGAAGTCGACGTCGTCGCAGTCGTCGGCGAAGATTTCGGCGACGATGAGACGGCCGTCTTCAAAGGGCGGAAGATCAATCTCGACGGACTGCAGCGCGTGCCGGGACAGAAGACATTCTTCTGGAGCGGCGAGTACGGCTTCGACCTCAACGTCGCGAAGACGCGCGACACGCAGCTGAACGTCTTCGCCGATTTCAAACCGCAGCTCAACGAACGGCAGCGCCGTCCGGACGTGCTGTTCCTCGCGAACATTCAGCCGGAACTGCAACTCGACGTGCTGAAGCAGTGCGAGCGCCCGCGCCTCGTCGCGCTCGACACGATGAATCTCTGGATCAACATCGCGAAGGACGCGCTGACGAAGGTCTTCTCCGAAGTCGACCTGATCGTGATCAACGAAGCGGAAGTGCGCCAGTACACCGAAGAAGCAAACCTGGTGAAGGGCGCGCGGCAAATCCTCGCGCTCGGACCGAAAACGCTCGTCGTGAAGCGCGGCGAGTACGGCGTCATGATGATCACGAAGGACGCGGTGTTCGCCGCCCCCGCGTATCCACTGGAAAATGTGTTCGACCCGACCGGCGCCGGCGATACCTTCGCAGGCGGTTTCCTCGGCTACCTCGCCTCGCGACGCGAGATCAATGACCGCGAAATGCGCCGCGCGATCGTGTTCGGCAGCGTGCTCGCGTCGTTCACGGTGGAGAAGTTTTCACTCGACCGTCTGCGCGAGATTACGTTGCGCGATGTGGAGGAGCGGTATCAGGACTTCCGCGCGCTGACGCATTTTGAGGATCACGAGAAGTAGCTACTCGTTGCATGGGTGGAAGGCGTTCTGCGCGGCGTCCCACATTCGGTAGTACTCGTCGCGAACCGAGGCGTCGATCTGTTCGCCGAGCTCGCGCGGAGGCTTGAGGTAGGCGATGATCGTTTCGACATCGCCAAGATCGCGGTAGCGGCGATGCTCCGCGGTAAGTCCGGAAGCGAGTTTGAGCTCGACGAGCTTCGGCAGAGAGAGAACCGTGTAACCGTCGCGATCCACTGATGCAGTTGCAGGATCGGGGAAACTCACCGCCTTCGGTTTTCCGTCGCCGGGAAACTCGCCCGCCGTGATGAACTCGACCTGAACGCCGGTGGTCGTGTCGCGCAACGCCTTTCGCGCACCAGGAAACATAGGTACATAGCCGCGCCCGACCAGTCGCTCATGAATCTTCTGCAGCCCCTCTCGAGTCGTCAGTACGTCGACGTCGCTCGTCGGGCGTCCCGTTCCGTGCAGCGCCAGAGCCATTCCGCCAATGATGGCGTGGGGGATCTCCTCGTCGCGGAGGCGTTTCTCAAGCCGCGCCATCGTGTCGTGTACATTGTCGTTTTTCATGAAGAAGTCGCTCACGCGCCGCAGCGCCTCTTCAGATGATCCCTCGGCTCGGTTCATTAGCTCTCTTCTCTACTTTCCGTAGACCACCTTACCCCCCACCACCGTCATCCGCACCTTCGACTTCCACAAATCGGAGAGCGGCGCCGCGTACAGATCGCCTTCCACGATCGTGAAATCCGCGAGTTTTCCGGGCTCGATCGCTCCTCGTGAATCCTCTTCGAACGCGGCGTATGCGGCGTCGCTTGTAAATCCGCGCACGGCTTCGTCCATCGTCAGCTTCTGATCGGGATACCAGCCGCCGGGCGGATTGCCTTTCTGGTCCTGTCGTGTCACCGCTGAGTACAAACCGAAGAACGGGTTCACGTCTTCGACGGGAAAGTCGGAACCTAACGCGAGGCGCGCGCCGGAGTTGACGACCGTTCGCCACGCGTACGCGCCGCGGATGCGTTCTGCGCCGACGCGATCCTCGGCCCACGGCATGTCCGACGTTGCGTGCGTCGGCTGCATCGACGCGATGATGCCGAGCCGCGCGATGCGCGGGAAATCCTCGGGGGCGACGATTTGGAAATGCTCGATACGAAAACGCTTCTCCGGCGTCACGCCGGCGGTTTCATATGCATCGATCACGTTGCGGACGCCGCGATCGCCGATCGCGTGCGTGTTCACCTGGAAACCGGCTTTGAGCGCGCGCGAAGCGACATCGCGAAGGTGTTCCGGCTTCGCGAGCAGCAGGCCGGTATTGCCGGGATCGTCGCTATACGGTGCGAGGAGCGCGGCGCCGCGGCTGCCGAGCGCGCCGTCCGCGTACAGCTTCACGGAACGAACCGTCAGTTTGTCGCCGAAGCGAATGAGCGGTCCGCGCGCGAACCATTCGTTCAATGCGCGCTCGTCGTCCGACACCATCATGTAGACGCGGATCGGAAACGTTCCTTCACGGACGAGCTCGCGTACCGCGTCGATCGTCGCGTCGTCCGCACCGGCGTCGTGCATTTCGGTCAGACCGTTCGCGGCAATCGCCTTCGCTGCCGCGAGCACGCGCGCTTTGCGCAAGGCAGGCGACGGCGGCGGCACCTTCGCGTCGATCAGCGACATCGCGCCATCGACGAACACGCCGGTCGGCTCGCCCTGCGCGTCGCGCAGAATGCGGCCGCCCTCCGGATCGGGCGTCGCGCGTGTGACGCCCGCGGCGCGCATCGCGGCGCTGTTGGCGACGCCTGCGTGTCCGTCGACGCGACGCAGCCACACCGGATGATCGGAGATCGCGGCATCGAGCGGCGCCGCGGTCGGGAACTGTTTGCCTGGCCAGCGATTCTGATCCCAGCCGCGGCCGAGGACCCATTCGTTTGCCGCGGCGCGTGACGCGCGATCTTTCACGCGTGCGATCGCTTCGTCGTAGGTCGGCGCGCCGACGAGATTCACCGTATCGAGCGAAAGGCCGAGACCGTAGAGATGGCCGTGAGCGTCTGTGAGTCCCGGCAGGATCGTCGCGCCGCCGGCATCGACGACGTGCGCATTCGGATTCTCGCGACGCAACTGATCGGCCGGTCCGACCGCGGCGATCGTGTCGCCATGGACGAGCACGCCATAGTTGGTGTGCCGTTGCACGTTGCCGATGAACAACGTGGCGGACTCGGCAGGACTGGAAGTGGTCATGGTCGTATTCGTGCAGCTGACCGCAGCAGCGAAGCACAGCGCGATGATGAAACAACGAAAGCTCATCCGGAAATCGTAGCTGTCTCGCGAACGTTTAGCACGCCACCGATGAAAACAAAATTGACGATCGCAGCACTGCTTGTCTCTTCGTCCGCTTACGCCGGGGTGAACAATTTCAGCGCAGCGGACGTCTCAGGCGTCAGGCTCAAGCGTCCGGGACGCGTCGTCATCAGCAATACTTCCAGCCGTATCACCGCGTTCCATTTCTTCGGCAATGTGAAAGAAGCGCTCGTGTCGCTGAAGACCGCGCCGCTTTCGCTGAATCCGTTCGGCAGCGTGCTGTTCAACTCGAACGCGCGCGTCACCACGCCGATGCCGGCGTACATGTCGGAGATCATCGCCGACGCATCGCGCACGCACGGTGTCGATCCGCGCCTGGTCGCCGCCGTCGCGCATCGGGAATCGCGCTTCAACGCGAACGCCGTCTCGCCCGTCGGCGCCTGCGGAGTCATGCAGCTCATGCCCTCCACCGCCCGCTACCTCGGCGTCAACAACATCTTCGACAGCCGCGAGAACGTTTTCGCCGGCGCGCGCTACCTGCGCACGCTGCTCGACACGTTTCACGGTGATCTCGACCTGACGCTCGCCGCCTACAACGCCGGCCCCGGCGCCGTCCGCAAGTTCAACGGCGTTCCGCCGTTCCGCGAGACGCAGGCGTACGTTCGCAACGTGCGCGCGGTGTACGAAGCGTCGCTGCGCTGAGTCCCTGGTCCTTAGTCCTGAGTCCTGAGTCCTGAGTGCTCGACGACGAGAGAAGGTGCGCGTCGCGGGTCGAGCACTCAGGACTCAGGACTAGCTCTCCCCCCACTTCAACTTCGTCCGCAACACGTCGAAGTAATTCTTCTGCGGCGACTGCACGAGCAGCACTGTCTCGGGCGATTTGCGCACGCAGACGCGATCCTCGTGCGAGATCTCGACCCCTTCCTGGCCGTCAAGCGTGAGGAACACTTCCGCTTCCTGCGTCACGATCGACACTTCGATGTCGAAGGTGTCGGGCAATACCAGCGGACGGTTCGTCAGCATGTGCGGGCAGATCGGCGTGATCACGACCGCGTTCATCGTCGGATAGATGATCGGGCCGCCGGCGGATAAGTTGTACGCGGTCGAGCCGGTCGGCGTGGCGACGATCAAACCATCGGCGCGGAACGTCGAGACGAACAGTCCCGACACTTCCACGCGCATCTCGACGATACGCGCCAGCGCGCTCTTGTTGATCGCGGCGTCATTGAGCACGCGATACGTCGTCCCGTCGCGCTTCGGTCCGCGCACGAGAATGTCGAATGCGACGCGGCTCTCGGCGGTGAAGGTGCCGTCGAGCACGCGCTGCAGCACTTCATCGAACTCTTCGACGCGAATCTCCGTCAGAAAGCCAAGCGTCCCCATGTTCACGCCGATGATCGGGACGTGATTCGGCGCGTGGCGCGCGACGGAGAGCAGCGTGCCGTCGCCGCCGAACGTGATCAGAAAATCGGAGTGATCGCCGAGCTCCGGCTTGCGATAGCAATGCGCATCTTCGCCGAGCCGCTCGCCGGTCGCTTCATCGAAACAGACCGTGATGCCGCGCGAACGGAGATCGGCGGCGACGCGCGCGGCCGCGGCCAGCGCTTCGTCGGAGGTGACCTTGGCGGAGATTCCGGCGCGCTTCATCAACTGGCTACTGTAAGTGCCTTTCGCACATCGTCGGGCTCGATCACGATCCGCTCGCCGGCGCGCTCCGGGCCGACGAACAACACCGGATGGAGCACCTTCTCGAGAATCGCACGCAGCGCACGCGCTCCGAGCTTCTGCTTCAGCGCCGCGCCGGCGATCTCCAGCAGCGCGTCCTGACTGAAATCGAGCTGGATTTGATCGAGGGCGCAGAGCCGCTGATACTCGGGGATCATCGCTTCGCGCGGCTGCGTCAGGATCGATACGAGATCGGGCGCGCTCAATGCGTCGAGCTGCACGCGAACGGGAAGACGCCCAAGGAGCTCAGGAAGGAAACCGTACTTCACGAGCGATTCGGTCGACGGCTCCGCGGACTGCGACGCGTCATCGCCGAAGAAACCGATCGCCTTGCCGTCGCCGTCATTCAGATCGTTGAACGCGCCTGCGCAGATGAAGAGCACATTCGAGATGTCGACCTCGGTGTAGTCGTACTTGTTCCAGTGCGCGGTGACGTTCACCGGAACGAAGATCTTCTCCCCTTCGAGAATCTTCAGCAGCGCCTGCTGCACCCCTTCGCCGCCGATGTCGCGCGCCGCCGAACCGGTGCGTGCGCCGCCACCGCGCCGCGCGATCTTGTCGATCTCGTCGATGAAGACGATTCCGTTCTCAGCCGAGCTGACGTTCTGATTCGTCGCGTAGAGCAATCGTCCGATCGCAACCTCGACGTCTTCGCCGTAGTAACCGGCCTCGGTGAACGCGGTGGCGTCGTTGTACGCGAACGGCACATCGAGAATGCGCGCGAGCGTGCGAGCGAGATAGGTCTTTCCCGAACCGGACGGTCCGATCATCAGGACGTTCGACTTGCGGATCGAGACCTCGCCGCCGAACTTCAGATACTCGATTCGCTTGAGGTGGTTGTACGCCGCGATGGCGAGCACTTCTTTCGCGTGCTTCTGCCCGATGACGTATTGATCGAGCTGTTCGTAGATGCGCCGCGGTGTGACGTGGAGGAAGCGGTAGATGTCGCGCTTTTCCTTCATTCAGCGGCCGCCGTTCGAGTATAGCGAGTTCGTCCCTCCGGCCCGTCAAAAAAGGTTGACGCTCCCGCGTCCCACTTGACGGTGCGCGACCTTCGCGTAGCCGTTAACTCTCAGCACATCAGTAATTTAACTCTCCGAGCCATCTGGCTGCCGGCTTGAAATCCATTGCCGCGAAAGGAGGTGGTGCTGAAGAGAGAAACGGGAAAGACAGATCAGGAAATCTCGTGTGGGTAACAGCCGAAGCCATCCCCGGTAAACGCAACAACAACCGAAGAAAGGAGTCAACGACCATGCGGAAGTCCCTTCACATCGTCCTCGCCGCCTTCATCATTCTCTCCATCGGCGCGACCTCATTCGCCGCCGAACCGGCGACCGCCGCCGCAACGACGGCCGGCGTCGTCAACATCAACACCGCCGACGCGGAGCAGCTCTCGTTTCTGCCGCGCGTCGGCGCGAAAGTCGCGCAGCGCATCATCGACTACCGGAAGGAACACGGTCCGTTCCGCAAGACGACGGACCTGATGCAGGTGAAAGGTTTGGGCGAGAAGTCTCTCGCCCGCCTCTCGCCGTACCTGACCGTCGACGGCAAGACCACGCTGACCGCGAAGGTGCAGAGCCCCCGCAAGCCTCGCACGGCGAAGGCTTCCAAATCCCGCCCCACTTCCTCATCCACGGCCGGCTGACGGCCTCCCGCCCTCGCCGCCGCCGGTCGTCACTCACGGCCGGCGGCGGCCCTCCGGCAAAAACAAAAAGGAGCAACGCGTGTCTCGACACGAACGGGGATTCTCTCTGCTCGAAATCATCACCATCGTCGCCATCATCGGCGTGGTCGCACTCATCGCCGTCCCGGCATTCGCAACGTATCGCCGCCACGCCGCCGTCATCGAAGCAGCCAGCGAGTTCCGCGCGATCTTCCGGCTGGTCCGCTCGCGCGCCATCACACGACACGCGTCGAGCGCCGTGAAATTCGTGCAGGTCGGAAACGACTGGACGTATTCACTGCACGATGACGGCGACGGAGACGGCGTCCGCAATGACGACATCGACTCCGGCGTCGATCCTCACTACGCACCGCCGCGGCTGATTCTGCCGGAGTCGCATCTCGCGACGGTCAGCCTGCCGCCGAATCTGTCGATCAAAGACCCCGACGGCGATCCGCTGACGTCATCGAGCAGAGCGGTGCAGTTCGGCCGCTCGACACTCTGCTCGTTTTCGCCGGTCGGCGAATCGACCTCCGGCACCATCTATCTGACCGATGGCTTCGGCGAGCTCTGGTGCGTTCGCGTCTACGGCGCGACCGGTAAAGTTCGCCTCCTTCGCTACAACGCCGGCGGACGCAGATGGGACCGGCGATGAGCGCGATCCGCCGATCAGCGGCCGCTCTTGCGAACCACGACCTGCGTCGCTTCGTACGTCTGAATGACCGACAGCGTGTTGCTGCGCAGCAGCTCTTCGCTGAACGCTTCGCTGAGCACGCGGCCATCCATGTCGCGGCCGACCGGCAGCCCCGCCGCGTAGAGCAGCGTCGGCACGACGTCGGTCGCATACGCGGAGGCCGGATTGCTGCTGTGCGCGACGCCCGGCCCGGTCATCAGCACGAAACCGTCGTCGGCTCCCGGATCGTCGGTTTCGAACTGCTCTTTGAGATACGACCACGGCGTCGCATGCACGCCGGGCGCAATCGGTCCGGATGGCGACACGACGACGACCAGATGATCGGGATAGTCGTGCGCCAGCGCGGCGAGCATCCGGTCGAGCTGATCGCAGTAGGCGCGCAGCACTTCCCCTTTCATCGTCGAGCGCGGCGGCAGCTCGTTGGTGATGATGTGGACGGCGCGCTGCGCCTCGGCGAATCCTTCGAGCGCGGCGACGTTCAGCTCGAACGCACGCCCGCCGCTCTTCGACGAAGCAAGCGGCTCGCGCAGCTGATCGATGGCCGCGTAATCGTCGGAAAGTCCGTTGACGATGCGCGTCCGCGCATTGCCGGCGCCGTTGAAACGCGGCAGCACATCACCGAGTCGCGAGAGCTCGCTGCTGCGCAGCGCGGCCACTTTGCTCGACGGCACGAGGCGCGTCGCGCCGCTCTTCGCCTCCGGCCAGTTCACCACGGACGCCGGAAACGACAGCCGCTCGAACAGACTCCAGAGCGGCAGCGAATCGCCCGACGGCAGCTGCGCGGAGATCCGCTTTACCGGCGGAATCAGTCCCCACACCGAAAAGCCGACGCCGCTCGGCAGCAGCAGAAAACGATCGGTCGGATCGGCACCGTTCACCGGCGTGCGATACGAAAAGCGTCCGGTCACGCCGTGCCGGTATGGCAGTTTCCCGGTCGCCAGCGAAGCCCACAACGCCTTCGGACTCGTCGTCGGAAACGGCTCGAGCCGTGTAAACCAGCCGCGGTCGCGCGCCTGCGTGAAGAACGGCAGCGAGCCTTCGCCGGCCATCGTCAGAATCCAGTCGAACGGCAGATTGCGAATGGCTACGACGATCACCGGACGCTGTCCCGCGACCGTGCCGATGTTCGCGACGACGACCGACTGCTTCTCAGTCCGATAGCTGTCGCGCCGCTCGTAGAGAAAGAACGAAGAGATGGCGATGAGCGAAACGCCGGCCACGAAGATCGCGCGCGACGTGACGCGATCGACGCTCCGCTCGATCACCCACAACAGCAGCAGCGCGAACGCCGTCACCGTGATCAGGTTTGTCGCTTTCGACAGATTGCGTACCGCGCCGATCGGCAGATAGATGCGCACCGGCTCGAGGTGCAGCCAGTAGATCGCCGACGCGAAGAATGCAGCGAGCACGACGAAGCCGAATCCGTGCGAACGCTGCACGCCGCTCGCGGTCAACGCCGGACGTCCGAAGAGCTGCACGCGCAGCGCGCGCAAGCCCCACAACGCCGTGCCGAACAGAATGCCGCAGCCGACGCCGTAAAAAATCGTGACGATCGCGAGCCGGCCCGGCGTGATGTCGACCTGCGGATTGAGGAAGTAGAGCAGGTGGGCCATGTAGAGGCCGAAGATCGCTCCCGCAAGGAAGCGTTTCAGATAGGCCCACCGGATTTTCATCGCGCCGCGCATCGTAGCCGATACGCCAGCGCGCGATGCGGAGCGGCGGCGTGATCACGGCGGCGCGCCTGCGCGGCTGTACCTCGAGAGCTTCGCTGTTCGCGCTGCTCGGCGAGCTCGGACTGCCGGTCGCGCCGGTGGCGATCGACGCCGATTCGTGGCGCCGCTCCGGCATCGAGCTTTCGTGGAACGGCAACGCCACGCTCTTTCTCGCCGCGCGCATCGAAGGGATCGACGCGTACGTGATCGATGGAAGTGACATCGGCGACGACGACGTTCGCCGCTTTCTCCGCTCGCTCGAATCGTGGAACGCGATCACGAAATACGTCGCCTTCGTGCGGGACGAAACGTCGCAGCGGATCTCGCTCTACGATCTCTCGCCGCGCCGCGAGCTGCGCAGACTCGATGCGGAGCCTGGGAATCCGACCGCGTGGGCCGTCGATCGGCTGAATCTGCTCGCGACGAGTGAGCCTGCCGAGCTGCCGCGCCTGCTCGATCGCGCCCTCGATCGCGAGACGCTGACGCGGCATTTCTTCGAACGCTTCCGCGACGCCGTGCGCGACGTCTCGCGCGCGCTGCGCGATTCGCTCCCCGATGAATCGGACGATGCGCTCGCCGCGCATGCGCTGCTGATCCTCTCGCGCCTTCTCTTTCTCTACTTCATCCAGGAGAAGGGATGGCTGGCCGGCGAACGGCGCTTCCTCGTCGATCGGCTCGTCGGCTGCGTGTTCGAAGGCCGCGAGTTTTTCACCTGCGTCCTTCGCCCGCTTTTCTTCGGCTGCCTCAATACGCCGCACGCCGATCGCGACGCGAACGCGCGCATGCTTGGCCGCGTCCCGTACCTGAACGGCGGTCTCTTCGAGCCATCGTCGTTCGAAGAACGGCATCCATCGCTCTCACTCCCGAACGAACTGCTGACGCGCATCATCGAGCAGCTCTTCGAGCGCTTCGCGTTTCGCATCGATGAAGGCGACGCCGCCGGCACGCACGTCGATCCGGAGATGCTCGGCAAAGTGTTCGAATCGCTGATGGCGGCCGACGATCGCGCTGCCAGCGGCAGCTTCTACACGCCGAAGGCGATCGTCGACGTACTGACCGAACGCGCCATCTGCGAATGGCTGGCGCGCGACGATCGTCCGACACGCGACCTCCTGCAATCGCTCGCTCGCGGCGAGGATGCATCGCTGCCGCCGAAGGTTGCGTCCGCATTTTTTCACCGCCTCGCCGCAATCACGATCCTCGATCCCGCCTGCGGCTCCGGCGCGTTCCTCCTCTCATCGCTCGGCGTCATCGAACGACTGACGATCGCACTCGCGGCGATCGCCGGTGAAGACGTCGCCGCCGGCGTCAATCTTCGACGCGCCATCGTCGAGCGCTCCCTCTTCGGCGTCGATCTGAAACCGGAGGCGGTTCGTCTCTGCGAGCTCCGTCTCTGGCTCGCCATCGTCGCCGCGACGAACGATCGGATCGACGACATCCAGCCGCTACCGAACCTCGATCGCAACATCCTGCAGGGCAACTCCCTTCTCTCCCCGACCGACTTCCTCGGCGACGCGCGTGCCGACGTTTATCGCGACTGGATGCTGGCGCTGCGCGCGCAGTCCGATCTCGTCCGCCGCTATCGTCACGCCACACGCGATGAGCGTCCCGCGCTCTGCCGTCTCATTCGCGGCAACGACATCCGCATCGCCGCCGGCATGCTCGCGCGGACGATCGAGCACGACGAGGAAGAGCTGCAGCGCCTGGCGTTCCCGCGCCGCGATCTCTTCGGCCGCCTGCAGTCGATCGACGACGAAGAGTGCGGCGAGCTGCACGAACGGATCGCGCGCAACCGCGCGCTGCTGCAGCGGCTCGACGACGGCGAGCTGTCGTTCTTCTCGTTCGACGTGCATTTCGCGCCGGTGATGTCGGCCGGCGGCTTCGACGTCGTGGCCGGCAATCCGCCGTGGGTCCGTAACGGCCGCATCGACGTCGCCGCGAAACGGATGTACGCCGATCGCTATCGCTTCTTTCGCGGCGCGCGCGCGGCCGGCTCGGTCGCATTCAATCAACCCGATCTCTCGATCGTCTTCTTCGAGCGTGCGCTCTCACTCGCATCGGCGAACGGCGTGATCGCACTGCTGATGCCGGCCAAGATTCTCAACGCCGGCTACGCCGCGCCGCTGCGGCGCTTCGCCGAATCGTCACTGTCGATCGTCGCGCTCGACGACTGGACGGGTGGCGCGCGGCGGCACTTCGACGCCGACACGTTTCCGCTCGGCGTGACGATCGCGAAAGGACGACGCGCTTCGCTCATCGACGTCAACGCCGCCGGCGAACCGTTCACGATGCGGCAGGATCAGCTCGCCGTCGCCGGCCGCGGCTCGGAATGGTCGCTCGTCAGCGATGAGGTGAACGCGATCCTTCGCCGCATCCGCGCCGAACAAAAACCGCTCGCCGAAACGCTGACGCGCCAGCCGGTGATGGGGGTGAAGAGCGGCGACAACGAGCGCTTCTTTCTCGATGTCGAAGACATCAGCGAGACGCACGTGCGAACGACCGACGGCTTCCGTCTCCCGCTCGATGCCGTCGCACTTTGCGTCCGCGGACGCGACGTCCGCCGCTGGCGCGCCATCCCGACGACGTGGATGCTCTGGCCGCCGCGCGAAGGGTGGCGTCGCACGCCGCGCTGGCTTGCGCGTCTCGCCGCGGCGCGCGAATTCGATCCGTCGCTGCTGCGCCTCGCGTACATTCGTCCCGAGCACGTCGGCATCAAAGTGGTCTGGAAAGATCTCGGACGCGGCCTCGTCGCCGCGGTCGTCGACGACGTGCTGCGCGTCGGCGGCGGCGCTGTTCCGATTGTGCCGAACCAGACGCTCTACACGCTTGACGCCGCGTCGATCGAGGAGGCGCACGTCATCGCTGCGCTGCTCAACTCGACGATCGTCAATGCGCTCGCCGTCTGCGTCGCCGAGCGCGCGAAAGATTTTCACTTCCGCTATTTCGCACGAACCGTGGCAACGCTGCCGCTACCGCAACTGCCGCGCGGCACGCCGGTATGGACGGCGCTCGCGCGAATCTCACGCCGCGGCCATCAGGGGAAGGAGCCGCCCGGTGAGCTCGACTGCACGGTCGCGAAATTGTACGGCGTCACTGATGAGGAGCAGTCGATTCTCGCGGCGTTCCTCGCGCAGAGGCTGGGCTTTTGAGTGCTGCTCCTTCCGCATCAACTCGAAGGAATCACGCGCGCGCGCCAGCTCCTCGCCCGTTACGGCGGCGCGATCCTCGCCGATGAAGCCGGTCTCGGTAAATCGTTTGTCGCCGCTGCAATCGCACGCGAAACGCCGAACGTCGAACTGATCGTGCCGGCCGGACTCGTCGCGCAGTGGCGCGAGACAGCACGCGCATTCGACATCGAGCCGCTCATCGTCACGCACGACGCACTGGCGAACGATCCGTTCGTCGCCGACGTCACGCGCGAGCGCCTGCTCATCGTCGACGAAGCACACGCCTTTCGCAATCGCCGCACGCAACGCTGGGCGGCGCTGGCGCGCCGCTCCGTCGCCGCGAAGCTGCTGCTCGTCACCGCGACGCCGATCTGCAATTCGATCGACGATCTGCACGCGCTGGTGATGCTGATCGCCGCCGACGACGCATTGCGCGAGCACGGCGTGGCGTCAATCGACGACGCCTTCAGCGCGCGCGATCGAAAGGCGATCGCGATCGTCGTCCGCGAGCTCGTCATCCGCCGCGCGCGCGATGTGCTGCCGCCCGATCTCCGCTTCGGTGCGCTGACGCGAAGCGTCGTCCGCCATCCGGTCTTCGCCGCGCCCGCCATCGATAGGCTCTGCTTTCCGCTCGTCGGCGACGGCGATGCGACGCCGCTCCTGCGTCGTCTGTTGCGCCGCCGTCTCGAATCGAGCGAAGCCGCGCTGCTCGCATCGCTCCGCCGCCAGTCGCGTTTTTGCGAGCGCGCCCTCGACAGCCTCCGGCGCGGCCGCACGCTGACGAAACGCGATTACCTTCGCGCGTTCGGCGACGAAGAGAGCGACGCCATGCAGCAGGTGCTCTTCTGGGATCTCTTCGCCGCCGCAACCTCGTCGTCGATCGCACCTCATGAGCTCGAAGAGGAGCTCGCGCGCATCGACGCACTCGTCGCCACGATCGGCGAATCGCCGTGTACGAAACGCTCAATCCTCGTCGAGCTCTGCGCAACGATGGACGATCAGCTCCTGATCTTCACCGGCGCAATCGCGACCGCATTCGACGTCGCGAACGCGCTGCGCAGCGCCGGACATCCGGTCGTTGTCGCAACTTCCGGCTCGTCACCGATCGCATCGATCGATACATTTCGGCGCGGCGCCGCATCGATTCTCGTCGCCACCGATCTCGCCGCGGAAGGACTCAATCTGCAGCGCGCCGGCGTCGTCATTCATTACGACATTCCGTGGAACCCGGTGAAGCTCGAACAGCGCAACGGCCGCGCGCATCGACTCGGGCAGCAGCGTGACGCCGTCCGCGCGATCTACTTCGTTCCCGACGGCGACGCCACGCGCGTGATGCACATCGTCGCCGCCAAGAACCGGACGCGGCATCGCACGCTCAATGCGATCGCCGAAACGATCTCCATCGATCCACTGCTCCCGCCGCGGTTACCGCGCGACGCCGCCGCGCTCGCGCTACTCACCGCACTGCGCGCCCGGCGTCTTCGCGTGCCGCGGCAACTCCTCGCCCGGCGTCACCGTGCCGGAGTCGAGCTGCTGATGCGCGAGCTCGCGACGGAGTTCCTCGACGCCACCCGCGTCGAGGAGCTCCTCGCCATCATTGAGCGCGAGCCGCACGCGCCGGCACCTCGAGCGTGAGCGAGCCGCCGCGCGCCAGCAGTCCCGTCGCGCAGCGTTCCGGCGGACGCCAGCCGTTCGCCGCCGCCACGATCTCCGATTGCGCGAGCAGGCAGAGCGAGTACGCGCCCTCCTCGGCCAGACCGATGACGACGCGTCCCGTCGGATCGACATCCGCGCCGCTGTACCCCCGCACAATGGGTAGTGGTAACAGCGCGCCGCCATGCAGCAGAAACGCGATCGTGCCGTCGTCGGACGCCGGCGGCGGCGTGACGGTCAACGTTCCGCCCGTCAGCTCGACGATCACCGGTACCGGGTCCGAGCGCATCGGCACTCGCAACAATCGGTACGCGTAGCCGGGCGCGTTCACCGAGACGATCGCGGACAACGTCTCGGGCTGGAAGTGAATGGTGAATCGCCCCTCTTCATCCGACGCCTGCTGGTAGAAGAAAGGAGCCCAATGCTCGAGTGAGATACCGGCAACACCCGCGCCTGCGACCGGGCCGGCCGGCGAACGGACGATTCCTTTCAGATTGAGACCCGGTTTGACGAGCAGATGAACCTCACTGCTCTCTTCGCCGGTCACGTTGATCGTCGTCGGGCCGGCGGTGTCGGCGCCGCCAGGTGCGGAGGCTTCGAGAAGGAACCGACCAGGTGCCACGGCGTTGAAAACGAACGTGCCGCTCGCACTCTCAACCTGCAGAAGGTGATGATCGGCGGTCGTCGCCGTGATCATCGAGTTCAGCTGCACGACTCCTTTTTCATCGACGACGTCCCCGTAAATCGTCGCCCCTTTCACCTCGAGATCGAGCTCGCGATTCTCATCGTCGCGACGCTTCAGCTTCACGTTTTTGAACGTGCGGCGAACGTATGGCTGCTCGCTTTCAATCGCCACGGATGGCCACGTGTCATTCGGCACGTCGGGCATCAGGATCGGACCGTACGTACCGTCCACGTGCGAGTGAATCCCCGCCCTCATCCCCTTCTCATCCTGGAACCAGATATTCGCCTCGAGCGGCTTCCCGCCTGTCGTGACGTTTCCGCTGATATGCGTGATCGGAATCTTCACGTCGTGAGTGAGGTCGGCACCGGCGAAGTCGATGCCGGTCGAATACCAGGAATCCTCGCCGCTGCGGCTGATCGTCAGCGTGTAGTGGCCGGAGAAGAAACCGTCGCGACGCCATTCGCCATTGCGCGGAATCTCCGCGCGCGTCTCCGATTCGGTCACGCCGGCGCGATCCTGCAGCGACACGTTGACGAGCCACGGTTTTCCGTACGGCGCGACCGGCGGATCGACGCGGACGATGAGCGCATGCGGCCGCTCCAGGACCAGCGGCGTCCGCAGTTGTGACTCGCGCGATTCGAGAATGCGGACGTTCCGCCGCTCGGAGCGCAGTCCCCCTTCCGCGGTCGCTTCGATCAGATAGTCGCCCGGCGCCAGCGCGAACTGAAAGAAGCCGCGCGAGTTCGGCTTCGCCGTCTGACGTGCGATCGCCAGCCGCTGCTTCTGATCGTCATTCTGCGCGGCCGGCGAATCGCGCCACACCGACACCGCGATCGGCGGTGCGTTCTTCGGCTGCCGCTCGGCGAACATCACCGTCCCCGTAAACGACGAGCCGCGCCGCAGAGTGAGCGTGCCGGCATTGAGGTCGGCGTCGAGCTTCTCGTTCCAGCGATAGAGCGCCACCCAGCCCGGCGCGCGAAAGGTCAGGTCGAGCAACCCTGACGGGACCTCGCACGCGAACTTTCGCGCCGTTACCGGGCAGGCCACCGACGACGCCGGCAACTTTGAAGGGGGATCGGACGGCGGCGGCGCGAAGCCGATCGTCAACTCATTGACCGTCGCCGCCGTCAGCTCGCCGCGCACGACCACCGTCCGAAACTGCGGGAGTGCGACCGCGGCCGGTGCAGAAGTGACCTCGATGGTGACCGGCCTGCTCCAGTAATGCGGCGCCTCTGCCGTCAGTTCCCATAGACCATCGTTGAGCTTCACCGTTCCGCCGGCGATCAGCGACAGCGCCGACGTTTGCACGACGCCTGCTTCGCTGCGCGCACGCAGCGTCACGGCGATGTCCGCTTTCGGCGTTTCGAGCGGCGTCGGAAACGTCACGTGAATCTCGCTCGCCGCCGCCGCGTTTGCGACGGCGGCGAGAAAGACCGCAACCAATGCGATTCGTCCGTTCATCGAATTACCAGAGGAACTTGCACGAGCCTCTCAGCGTGGTGCACACCGCGGCGGTCGCCGTCGGCGGCTTCGGATTCGCACAGACGCACCAGCCGTTCGCAAAGCGGATCTTCGCGCACATCGACATCGTCCCCTCCATGTTGGAGACACAGGCCGGACATCCCCACGTGTCGGAACAGAGAATGGAGAGGCCGCTGGCATACAACGTCGACGACGTATCGACCGTCTGCTCCGGCGGAGCCGCGAACAACGGCGCAGAAACCACGAACACCAGGAAAAGCATCACCACAATCCTCAGACCTTTCATAAAACCTCCTCCTTCGCCTTGTTGAAGTGCGGATATTCTGCACATCGATCGGATTACGTCAACCCTTAAATCAAGGCACCTATAAGTGCGACAAGCAAAGGAGTCGATCTCGCAACATGGAAGGAGTGGCGGCATGGGAACATCTGTCACCGTGGGTTTATAAGTGACAGCGCCACGCCGCGGCCGAGCGCTGTCATAATCCCGCGCCGCGTGGATCTCCTCATCATTGACGACGAAGCGTCGCTGCGCGATTTCCTCTCCATCGTCTTCGAAGAAGAAGGATGGCACGTGGAAGCCGCCGCCTCTCTCGACGAAGCCCGCGTCGCGGTCGGACGTCACGAGCCCGACGTCATCCTCTGCGACCTCATGCTCCCCGACGGCTCCGGCATCGACTTCCTCCGCGAGGTCAAAGCGCAGAACGAATCGATCCCGGTCGTGATGATCACCGCGCACACGTCGACGCGCTCGGCCGTCGAAGCGCTGAAGGCAGGTGCGCACGACTACATCGCCAAACCGTTCGACATCGACGAGCTGAAGATCATCGTCGGCAAAGCGGTCGAGCGGAAAGAGCTCGAAGACGAGAACCTCCATCTCCGCAGCGCGCTCGAAGAACGCTTCACCTTCGCGAACATCATCGGCCGCAGCGCGAAGATGCAGGAGATCTTCACGATCGTGCAGCGGATCGCGAAGACGACGTCGACCGTGCTCGTCTCCGGCGAGTCAGGCACCGGCAAAGAGCTGATCGCGCGCGCCATTCACTACAACTCCGGCCGCCGAGGAAAGTTCGTGTCGATTAATTGCGGCGCGCTGCCGGAGACGCTGCTCGAATCGGAGCTCTTCGGCCACGAGCGCGGCGCATTCACCGGCGCGATCCGCGAGAAACGCGGACTCTTTCAGGAAGCCGATCGCGGCACGATCTTCCTCGACGAGATCGGCGAGACGTCGACGGCGATGCAGATCAAGCTGCTGCGCGTCCTGCAGGATCGCGTCGTTCGCAAAGTCGGCTCGAACACCGAAACGCTCGTCGACGTTCGCGTCCTGGCGGCGACGAATCGCGATCTCTCCGAATCGATTCGCAACGGCACGTTTCGCGAAGATCTCTTCTATCGAATCAACGTCATTCCGATCGAGCTGCCGCCGCTGCGCACCCGGAAGGAAGACATCGCGCTGCTCGTCGATCACTTCCTGACGAAGTTCTCGGCGAACCTCGACATGCCGACGAAGAAAATCTCTTCCGACGCGATGCGGGCCATCGAGAAGTATCACTGGCCCGGCAACGTGCGCGAGCTCGAGAACGTCATCGAGCGGATGATCGCGCTCGAAGCGTCGGACGTCCTGACGACGAAGTCGCTGCCGGAGCACATCCTCCTCGGCAGCAGCATCCCGGGACTCAGCTACGACCTGCCGCCGGAAGGTTTGTCGCTCGAAGAACATCTCGAGTCGATCGGAAAGATCTTCATGCTGAAGGCGCTCGAGCGGACCGGCGGCGTGCAGACGCAGGCGGCCGAGCTGCTGCGGATGTCGTTCCGCTCATTCCGCTACTACGCGAAAAAGTACGACCTCATCCCGCGCGACACGAAGCCGGAGGATGTCGCGGAGGTGGAGCATGAAACGTAATCTCGCAATCACGATCGCCGCGCTGCTCGCGATCGGCTGCAATTCCCGCGTTCAGGATTCCGCGCCGCCATCTGCGACGATCGCAACGCAGCCGGCCGCGCGCGTCATCTTTCCCGACGGCTTCCCGGTGCGCATCGAGATCGCCGCCGATGAAGCGACGCGCGAGCAGGGGCTGATGTATCGCGATCGCCTCGCCGACGACGCCGGCATGCTCTTCTTCTTCACGAAGACCGATGAGTATTCGTTCTGGATGAAGGACACGCTGATCCCGCTCGACATCATCTGGATCGACGAGCAGAAGAAAATCGTCCACATCGGCGCCGGAATCCCGCCGTGTCGCGCCGATCCATGTCCCAGTTATCCGCCGAACGCGAAAGCGATGTACGTGCTCGAAGTCGCGTCGGGCGTCGCCGCGAAGCATCGTCTCGCCGAAGGCAGCGTGCTACGGTTCGAAGGAACGGAACGCGTCGTCGCGCGCTGAACTATTTCGACCGGAGGAGGGGTTCGCACCAGACATGTTCCGGCGCCGCGGCGAGAACCTCCATTCGGTTTACATCTTCCTCTTCCTGAACATCGCCTTCTTCGTGTTTCAGATTCAGGATGCGGAACGCTACGCGCGTGCGTTCGGCTTCGATCGTGTCAAGGTGATGCACGGCGAGGTGTGGCGCCTCTTCACGTATCAATATTTGCAGGGCGGCGCGTTTCTCTTCTTCAACTCGACGGCGATCTCGCTCTTCTTCACGCTGCTGATGCTCTGGATCATGGGATCGGCGCTCGAAGAGGAATGGGGCACGTTCAACTTCGTCACGTTCTATCTCGTCTCTACGCTCGTGACCGCCGGCGCCGCCGCACTCCTCGGCGTCCCGCTGCTCGGCAGCTTCTTCGTCAGCTACTCGCTGCTGTTCGCCTACGCGACGCTCTATCCCGATCAGACGTTCTACGTCTTCTACGTCCTGCCGGTGCAGGTCCGCTGGATCGCCTGGGTCGTCCTCGCCCTCCTGATCCTTGGCATCTTCGGCGGCAGCACCGACGCCATCGCAGCGCTCGCCGGTGCCGCCGCAAGCTACGCCTTCTTCCTCATTCATCGCGCGCTGCCCGAACGACAGCGAGCGATGCCGAAAGCGGTCGCCGCGTCAGGCGATCAGTCGCTGGCCGGCTCGACGAAGAACATCACCCGCTGGACCGCGATGAAGAACGCGCTCACGACGAAGTCGGACGCGGATATCGATCGATTGATCGCCCAGGCCGAACAGGACATCGTCGCCGGCGTAAATATCTGCCCGCCGGTCGACTACAAGCCGGAAGCCGCCGATCGCTACTGCGTCCGCTGCGACGGCTTCGCCGA
The DNA here is from genome assembly GCA_034667465.1 of Acidobacteriota bacterium. Lineage (GTDB taxonomy): Bacteria > Acidobacteriota > Thermoanaerobaculia > Gp7-AA8 > Gp7-AA8 > JAOBAU01. The sequence continues at coordinate 33,091 of JAXDJV010000002.1, forward strand.
GTGCTCCGCGCGCCACCTCCGCCTGAACCGGTAAAGTCAAAGTACGGGGTCAGATCTGGAAAATTGACTTTAGTTCGAACGCCCGTTCCCTGCGCGGACTCTCGCTAAAGTCAATTTTCCAGATCTGACCCCGGACTTTGACTTTACGGCGCGGCGGGTGGGGGGCCGCCCTCGCCGCCGCCCGGACGCCGGCGACGGAAACGGCGACGGCGTTTCGAGGCTCCGCCACCACCTTCACCTTCCGGCTTCGGCGGGCGTGGCTCGCGCGGGGTTTGTGGCTGCTGCGGCTGAACGGCCGGCGTTGTCTGCGCGGCGGCTTCTGCGCCACCACCACCACCGCCTCCGCCGCGACGGCGGCGACGACGATTTCGGCCGCGCGGCTGTTGTTCACCGGTGGGTTGTTGCTGCGGCGGCTGAGCGACGACTGCTGTTTTATCGCGCGGCGGACGCTGATTGCGCTGCTGGTGACGCTGTTCGCGACCTTCTCGCGGCTGTTGCTTCTCGCCGCGCGCCTGCTGCGGACGTCCTTCCGGCCGCGGCGGTCGCGCGCCGGGACGACGATCTTCCTTCGCCACGCTGCGTCCCGACCGCTGCTCGAACTCCTGCATTTTCTTCTGCATGAACTTGCGGCCCTGCGCCTCGAGTTTCGCGCGCAGTGGGTCGTGGCCGCAGTAGGGGCAGCGCTTCCATCCATCAGGATGTAGTTTCTTGCAGGCGGGGCAAACGACGCTTTTGGGCAGCGGCATTGGAATCGGCGCGCATTGTACACTTCGCCCGTGACCGCCCCCGATGACCGCGAGCGCACCATTCGAACGCTCATCGAGCTCGCCGCGGGAAACAATCCGACCGACTGCTGGGACGATCGACGCGCGCGCGAGCTCCTCCGCTCCCAGTCGACCGCCGACGAGCTGCGCGCAATGGGCGTCGCCGGCGACCTGATCGACGAGATCTTTCCGCCGTCATGACCACTCAATTCAGCGTCCGCGTCGAAGCGCGATTCGAAGCCGCACATTTTCTGCGCGAGTACCGAGGGATCTCGGAACCGCTGCACGGCCACTCGTATAAGGTTGAAGCCGATCTCGCCGCGCAAACGGGCGGTGTCGACAACGACTCCATCGCTGTCGATTTCGTCAGCGCGAAACGAAAGCTCGAAACGCTGGCGAAGAAGCTCGACTACGGCTGCATCAACGACGTCGCGCCGTTCGATGAGATCAATCCGAGCGCCGAGAACATCGCGCAGTGGTTCGCGCGCGAGCTCGGCGCAGCGGTCGCCGACGAAAACGCGGTCGTCACCGCCATCACGATCTGGGAAGGGCCGGTCAACTCGGTCACGTATCGCCCGTGAACAAACTCGCCAATCACACCTCGCTGAAAGAGTGGGCGTCGGCGATCGAAGCGCTCGGCCGCGGCGAGCAGGTCATCCTCATTCGCAAAGGCGGCATCGCCGATCCGACCTTCGGCGTCGAAGCGGAGCGCTTCTATCTCTATCCGACGTATTTTCATCAGCCCGACGCCGCGCCGGACAACGGCACGGTCGACATCACGCACTGGTGCGAAGTCGTCCGTACATGGCGCGTGCGCGACCTCGACGCGCTCTTTCGTCTCGAACCGCATGTTGTTTTCCCGCACGACGCACTCATCGCCCGCTACTCATTTCGCGCCGATCAGGCGCTGCACATCCTCGGCGTCCGCACCTGGCGTCTCGCGAAGACAGCGCGCATCGCCGCGAAACCGGAGTACGCCGGCTGCCGCAGCTGGGTGAGCGTCGATGATGAGATCGACGTCGACGGTTCCACAGCCGCGCTAAGCGACGACGCGTTGCGCGCGAAGCTCGACGCCATCGATGCGCTACTGACTCAGTAAAACAAAGTCGCCGATCGCCGTCGCGACCAGCTTTCCCTCGGCATCGTGGATGTCACATGCACCGACGCAGATGCGCGAGCCTTTCTTGATGATCGTCGCCGTCGCGGTGACGGCTGTGATCGCGCGCCGCAGGTAATGAATGTTGAGATTCGACGTCGCGAAATCCATCCGCCCGTCCCAGCTCGTCGACAGCGCGACGGCCACCGCCGTATCGGCGAGCATCGCCAGAACGCCGCCGTGAATCGCGCCGGTCGTGTTGTCGAACTCCGGCTTGAACGAGACCGACATCACGCAGCGATCGGCGCCGAGCTCGAGGATGTGAAAGTCGAGGAAGCGGCGAACCGGATGATCGCCGAAGCGCGCTTCCAGCTCACGAACGAGATCCGCGGTGTCGTGCACGCGCCTAAGATACTGCGGTGGAGCTGATCGCCGTCATCGTGATGATCGCCGGCGGTTGTGCGATCGCGATCTTCATCCTGACTGCGGTCACGATCGCGCAGCGCGAGCACGACCATACCGGCCAGCCGCAGGCAGCGGCGTCCGATCGTAATCACCTCGCCGCCTCGATCCTCTACAACGTCATGCTCCTCGGCGGTTCGTCGCCCGACGAAGCCATGCGCGACGTCCGGCGTCGTGCGGGCGTCGCCGCGCCGATGACCGCCGGCATCGACATCTCCAGCTGGGGAGCGCGCTTCGGACAACTCGCCCAGCCGCAGCAGCGCGAATGGCTCCTCGAGACGGCCGTGCAGCTCATCGCCACGCGGACGACGCCGGTGCCGCTTCGCCAGTACTCGGCGCTGCTCGATCTCAGCTTCGCGCTCGGATTTCAGACCGATGCGCTGGCGCGGCTGCGCGAGCAATACGGGTTTTCGTACATCGACCACGCGAAGAACAGCAGGCCGGTTGAAGCCGATCGCGCCGGCGGAGGGATGACGACGTTCTTTGCGCGCGAGCCGGGCGGGACCGCGGAATTGCTCCGTGTTCTGGAGCTTGGAGGGGCACCGTCGCGGCAGGCGATCATCTCCGCGTACCGGCGGCTGGCGGCGCTCCATCATCCCGATCGGTTCCACGATCAGCCGGAAGAAGCGCAGACGAGCGCGGCAGCGCGATTCATCGAGATCACGCGGGCGTATGAAACACTCTTGTCGATCTACCGGGAATAGAAACTCTTGCACTCAGCACTAACCGGTGCTACACTTCGCGTCGGGAATTCAGGCTGTTCACCGGATGTTCACAACCGTTTTGCCAGCTTTTCCCTCCAGTCGACCGTAGTAATTCATTGACGACAATCGCTTTCGAGGACAACCGTGTCCGGTGACGATGACGCGGCGGGTAACGCACCCGTCGCCGCTTCGTCTTCAACATTTTCGCTCCCTCGAGCGTAAGTCTCAGGAAAAGAAGGGCTCCGGCGCCCATCACGTAGCGACCGGTAACCTTCGCAATCGTTGCTGCATCTAACGTTGGAAGCGGCACGACTTAAGCATTTTCGACGCGTGACACCACGGGAGAGATCATGAAGAGCGCAGCAGAAGCGCAACCGCACGAGCAGGGCTGGGACTTCGAACGGGCAGCGATGCCCTACGTAGACTCGCTCTACAACACGGCCTACCGCATGACGCGGAACTCCGAGGACGCGGAGGATCTCGTCCAGGAAACGTACCTGAAGGCGTACAAGTACTACGACAAGTTCGAAGAAGGTACGAACTTCAAAGCGTGGCTCTTCAAGATCATGAAGAACACGTTCATCAACAACTACCGGAAGAAGAAGCTGACTCCGCACAAGATCGACTTCTCGGAGATCGAAGAGTCGTACGAGCGGGTCATCCAGAAGAACGCGCCGGACCTCATCAAGGATCCGGAGAGCGAGATCTTCCAGGACATGATGGACGAGGACGTCAAGCGCGCCCTCGACTCGCTGCCGCACGATTACAAGATGGTCGTGCTGCTCGCGGACATCGAAGGCTTCTCGTACAAAGAGATCGCTGAGATTCTCGACTGCCCCGTCGGCACCGTCATGTCGCGTCTCTATCGCGGCCGGAAGATGCTGGAGCGGACGCTGCTCGAGTACGCGCGCAAGTACGGATACATCCGCGGCGGCGCCGAGCCGGCCAAGATGCGCTCGCGTAAAGACGAGACGAAGGGCCGCAAGAAGAAGGAAACGTCGGACGACGAGCCGGAAGTTGCCGAGCCGGAAGAGAACGAAGAAGCGGTGCTCTTCGCCGGCGATCTCGACGAAGAGTTCGAGCTCGAAGTCGACGAAGAAGAAGAGGAAGAGCAGTTCGAAGTCGAGTAGCACTCACATCAAACAACCCAACTCGCGGCCGCGCCGGCAACAACCGGCGCGGCCGTTTTCTTTCGGACGAACGTGCGCCGAGGCCTGGCCAACCAACGCAGCCGCCCGTGGCGGCAGGAATTCCGCATAGCGACGTTCCCGTTCCGAATCAGCGAACAGGATGGCCAATTCAAATGCGGAGATCGCCTGATGCTTTGTAACGATGTGAAGCGCGTCGTTTACTTTTTCCTGGATGGGCAGCTCGGCGAGAAAAAACAGCAGGACTTCAAAGGCCACCTCAACCTTTGTCCCGAATGCGAGCAGCGCGCGAACATCGCACGGAAACTCCGCTCCTTCGTCCAGAAGCGCATCGCGCGCATCGAAGCGCCCGATCACCTCAAAATGCGACTCACTCGATCGATTCGCGCGTTCCGCGCCGAATGGTCGAACGACGCGCTCCGCTGATCGCGATCGGTACGCAGTAGAATCCGCCGCGTGACGGACCGCGACAAGCTGATTCTCGTCTCATCAAACCCGAACAAAGCGATCGAAGCCGAGCGCATCCTCGGCATGCCGCTGCTGCGCGTCTCGATTTCGCTGCCGGAGATTCAGGCTGCCGGCGTCGAAGACATCACCCGCTACAAACTCGAAGTCGCGCGAACGAAAGGCTACGGCCGCCTTGTCGTCGAAGACGTTTCGCTCGGCTTCGACGAGCTCGGCAATTTCCCGGGACCGTACATCAAGTGGCTGCTCGAAGCGGCTGGCGGTCAGGGACTCGGCGCCATCGCCTACGCCCTGCTCAACCGTTCCGCGAAAGCGCAGTGCTGCGTCGCTTACTGGGACGGCCAGGAGCCACACATCTTCATCGGCGAAGTGACCGGCGACATCATCGTCGAGCCGCGCGGCGAGAAACTTTTCGGATGGGACGCGTGGTTTCAGCCGCACGGAACGAACAAAACCTTCGCCGAGATGACGGCCGAGGAGAAAGATTCAACGTCTCACCGCGGTCGGGCGTATCTCCAGCTGCGCGAACATCTGAAGCACGAAACCGCCCCCGTGACCGGACGGCGGTGAGCACAATCGAGGACACACCGTTTTGTAACGTCGCGGACTCCTCCGCGCAAGTCTCTCTGAATGCTCATAGTTTCCCGCGAGCGCAACTGGCAGCACACTTGAAGTACCAAACCCCGTACGCGGGAATCGCGTATGTAGTCGGAAAGGACACGCTATGTGGGTTTTCGACGGAGAAGAATGGATCGAAGAGGGCAGAAGCGAAAGCGCTTCGAAGCCTGACGAGAAACGCACCGAGCAGTTCGACATGTTTTATCCCGAGCTGCAGGTCGTCGAGATCGTCCCGGTTCCGCAGACGAACTACGTTCCCTTTCCGCTTCCTTAGTTCTGATCCCGCCATCAAGCCAAACGCCGCGCTCATCGAGCGCGGCGTTTTTGTTTCTGCAGCCACTCATCGATGGCCGCGCTGGCGCGATCGTTCTTGAAGTTGTACCAGGACTTCTCGAGCGCGCGATCCTGCGACAGCACGCGACGGAATGCTTCCGGCGCATCGACGCGACGCGCCAGCTCTTCCTGACGATCGCCGGCATCGAGCTGTTCGACGAATGCGCGCCGGTCGGCGTCCTCCGTCGTCGTCGTTCGCGTCGGGACGCGCAGATAGCGAGGCGCCGCGAGCGCGGCACCGTCGCGCACGTCGACGACTTCTCCGCTCTCGACGTCGAGGTAGTACGCGATCTGTCCCGACTCATCGAGGTACGCACACTGCAAACCTTCGCGATCGATGGTCGTCGTTGACGCGACCACTGTTTTCGAAACGGTGGCGGGAGCGGGCGTCGCTGCACTCCATCCCGCGTTGCGCGCGACGAACTCCTGCTGGCTCTCTTCGCGCCGCCGCTGCCAGCCGCGCCACGCGAGGCGGAGTTTCTGCATGAGTGAGGTTGCCATGAAGAGTCACTTTATCCTGAGCGCAGCGAAGGATCTCCGGTGGCGCAGCGACACGCATGCCACGGGCGCTGCACCTTGCACGCTCTCGTATCCCGGACCGCAGATGCTTCGCTTCGCTCAGCATAAACTTCAGCAAGTTCCTGTATCGTTCCCTCGATGAGCCAGGATCGGCTCGATGCGAGCCTCGACATCGATCGCCAGTCGTCGCTCGGAATCGTTCGCATCATTCAGGAGCAGGACGCGCTCGTCGCGGCCGCGGTCGCCGCTGAAGCGGAACGGATCGCGCGCGCCATCGACGAGATCGCCGGACGTCTCGAGCATGGCGGACGTCTCTTCTACGCCGGCGCCGGCACGAGCGGGCGCATCGCGATGCTCGACGCGTCCGAGCTCCCGCCAACCTACGGCATCGATCCGTCGCTCGTCCGCGTACTGATGGCCGGCGGCGAGCGCGCGTATTTCGCCGCCGCGGAAGGCGCTGAGGATGATGAAGATGCCGCGATCGAGATCGTCAATCGCGAAGTGAAACCGGAAGACGCGGTCGTCGGCATCGCGGCGTCGGGCACGACGCCATACACGGTCGCGGCCGTTCGTCGCGCGAACATGCTCGGCGCACTCACGGTCGGCATCACGTCGGTCATCGGCTCGCCACTCGCGCGCGAAGTCGACATCGCCATCGTCACGCCGACCGGCCCCGAAGTCGTCATGGGCTCATCGCGAATGAAGAGCGGCACCGCGCAAAAGATGGTGCTCAACACGCTTTCGACCGGCGTCATGATCCGCCTCGGCCACTGCTACTCGAACCTGATGATCGACATGCCGGCGACGAACGAAAAGTTGCGCAGCCGCGCGGTGCGGATGGTCGAGCTGGCGGCGAACGTCACGCGTCCGATGGCCGTGCAGGCCATTCGCGAAGCGGACGGCAACGTGAAGATCGCCACGGTCATCGCAAAGAAAAAGCTCACCGCCGACGCCGCGCGCGAACTGCTCGACGCGCATGGCGGCAACCTGCGCGAGGTCCTCGAAAGTTGAGCCGCATCGGCCGGCTGCTGCACATTGCGGTGAAAGAATCGCGGCTCGTCGTCGGCCTGATGTCGGGCACTTCCGTCGACGGCATCGACGCCGCGCTCGTCGAGATCACCGGCCACGGCGCGACCGCGCGCGTGAAACTGCTGGCGTTCGACAGCTATCCGTTTCCGCCCGCGCTGCGCGCGAAAGTGTTTCGTCTTTTCAATCCGAAAGAAGCGCGCATCGATGCGATCTGCCAGCTCGATTTCCTGCTCGGCGAGCTGTTCGCGGCCGCCGTCGATCGACTGCTGCTCGACCACGGACGCAAACGGGAAGACGTCGACATCGTGGCGACGACGGGACAAACCGTCTGGCACGATCCGGAGCCGGTCGTCGAAACGAGCGACATCCCGTGGCTCGATCATCCGCTCGTGACGCGCTCGACGTTCGCGATCGGCCAGAGCGCCGTCATCGCGGAGCGCACCGGCATCACGACCGTCGGCGATCTTCGCGTGCGCGACGTCGCCGCGGGCGGTCAGGGCGCGCCGCTCATCGCATACGCCGACTGGGTTCTGCTGCGCGACGAGAAGCTCGGCCGCTGCATTCAGAACATCGGCGGCATCGGCAACGTCACGTATTTGCCGCCGGCCGCGACGCCGGACGACGTCATCGCGTTCGACACAGGACCGGGAAACATGGTCATCGACGCGCTCGCCGAAGTTGCGACCGGCGGCGCGCTGAAGTTCGATCAGGAAGGAGCGCTCGGCGCGCGCGGCAACATCGTGCCGTCGCTGCTCGATGCGTGGCTCGACGACGTTTACTTCACGAAGGCGCCGCCGAAAACGACGGGGCGCGAGCATTTCGGCGTGCAATTTGCCCGGCGAATCATGACCGAGGCTCAGGGCGTGAAGATCGAAGACCTCATTGCGACTGCGACGGCGCTGACGGCGGAGAGCATTGCCCGCGCGTATCGCGATTTCATTTTTCCGCGCGGCGCGGTCGATGAAGTGGTGGTCGGCGGCGGCGGCTCGCAAAATCCGACGCTGATGAAAATGCTGCGCGAGCGCCTGCCGAATGCGCGTCTGATCTCGCACGAAGACCTCGGCATCGACAGCAACGCCAAGGAAGCGATCGCACTCGCCGTGATCGGCAACGATGCGGTGGCCGGCATGAACACGAACATCACCGGCGCGACCGGCGGCCGTCCGACGGTGCTTGGGAAAATCAGCCTGTGACGACCCAACTCTGGGGACGCGTTTTCGTCGATGGCGCGGTGCGCGAATCGATGCTCGTCACGATCGCCGGCGAAGAGATCGTCGACGTCGCGCACGAAGCGCATCCGCCCGTCGGCGCGTTCGTCGTGCACGGCGTGCTCGCGCCGGGATTCATCGACGTTCACGTGCACGGAGGCGACGGCGCCGACTTCATGGACGGCACCGACGAAGCGGCCGCGCGCGTCGCCGCATTTCACGCGACGCAGGGAACGACTGCGCTCGCCGCGACGACGCTTTCAGGCTCGCGCGAAGATCTGCAGCGCGCGGTGACGTCGATTGCGCGCGTGTCGCGCGAACGACTGCGCGGCGCCGAGATTTGCGGATTGCATCTCGAAGGTCCGTACATCAATCGCGACCGCGCCGGCGCACAGGATCCCGCTTCGATTCGCCCCGCGAACATTGATGAAGTGACGATGCTGCACGCACTCGCGCCGCATCTCCGCTGGATCGTGACGATCGCGCCGGAAGTCGAAGGAGCGCGCGCGCTGATCGAACATTTTCGCGACCGCATCCTCTTCTCGATCGGCCACACATCCGCCGATTTCGGCGACGCGGTCGCGGCGCTCTCCTGGGGAGCGGCGCATTTCACGCATCTCTTCAACGCCATGACCGGAATGCATCACCGCGAGCCGGGCGCGGTCGGCGCCGCGCTCGAATCGACAGACGCGACCGCGGAACTGATCGCCGACGGAATCCACGTCCATCCCGCGGTGCTCCGCATCGCCACCGCGGCGATGCCCGATCGAATCGCGCTCGTCACCGACGCCGTTCGCGCGTGCGGCATGCCCGACGGCACGTACAAACTGTACGAGCACGAGTTCACGGTCGCGGACGGCGCCGCGCGTCTGGCCAGCGGCACGCTCGCCGGCAGCGTGCTGACGATGATTCGCGCCGTGCAGAACATGGTCGAGCTGGCCGGCTTGCCGATCGAAGTCGTCCTCCCCCTCGCAACGCAAATCCCCGCGCGGATCCTCGGCGTCGCCGATCGCAAAGGAAAAATCGAGCGCGGCTACGACGCCGATCTCGTCGTGCTCTCGGAGAAATTCGCGATCGAGCGAGTGCTCGTGCGCGGCGAGGACGTGCCGCTGCCATGAAGTGGGAGACGCTTCCCGATTACGACGCGCTCTCCGAACGCGCGGCGCGAATTCTCCTCGGCACGATTCGCGAGAATCCCCGCGCGGTGCTGGGATTGCCGACCGGCCGAACGCCGATCGGTATGTATCAGCGCGTCGTGCACGAGTGCGGCCGCGAGTACCACTGCTTCCGCGACGTCTCGACGTTCAACCTCGATGAATACGCCGGCATCGAGCGCACGCATCCCGCCAGCTACTTCACCTTCATGCAGCAGAACCTCTTTCAACACGTCGACATCGATCCGGCAAACGCGCATATACCGGATGGAATGGCCGCCGATCTCAACGCCGAATGCGCGCGATACGACCGCGAGATCGCCGGCGCCGGTGGACTCGAACTGACGTTCCTCGGTCTCGGCTCCAACGGACACATCGCCTTCAACGAACCGGGAACGCCGTTCACCGCGCGAACGCGCGTCGTCACACTGACGCAATCGACGCGCGACGCGAACGCATCGTTCTTCCCGAATGGTGTCGTCCCGTCGCACGCCATCACGATGGGGATCGCCACGATCCTCGAATCGAAACGGATCGTGCTGCTGGCGAGCGGCGCGAACAAAGCCGCGGCCATCGCGCGATTGCGCGGAGGCGAAGTGAGCGAATCGTTTCCGGCCAGTGCGTTGCATGAGCACGGCAATGTAACGGTGCTGTCATCCCGAGCGTAGCGAGGGATCCGGGCGGGTGGGGCGCGACGGCAGGAGTTGCGCACCCCGCCCGCCCGGATCCCTCGCTACGCTCGGGATGACGAGCAGGCACAAATTCCGCTCTCCCGCCGAGCACGGCATGAAACGCAAGCTGGAAATAGTCTTCGGGATCCTTTCGATCTTTCTTCTCTTCTTTCTCTATCGCTTCTTCACCGTCTACACGGTGCGGTCGGGCGAATGCAAACCGAAACCGGTCGATCCCGAACTTCGTCTGCTCACGCGCGACGAGCGCGGAGTCGTCGTCAGCTACCCGGAACGGATCGGCTTTCCGGCGCAAACGAAGCCGCTCGTCGTCCTGACGTACAACATCGCAGGCCACGATGAGCTCTTCAGCAGCAAACACATCGCCGGGATCGCGGACGTCATCAACGCGGTGAAGCCCGACATCGTCGGCCTGCAGGAAGTGCATCGCAACACCTGGCAGTCGCGCTTTCACGATCAGCTCGCCGAGCTCGAGCAACGCACCGGCATGCACGGCTTTTTCGGAAAGAGCTACGTTCAGGGGAAAGGCCAGTTCGGCAACGCGCTGCTGACGCGCGGCGAAATCGTCAGCGCCGACGTGCATGAGCTGCCGAGCGTCGGCGAGCCGCGCACGGCGATCGAAGCGGTCGTCAAAATCGACGGCGCAACGCTCAACGTCTACGTCGCGCACCTCACGACCTGGGGACAACTGAATCGTTCCAATCGGCGCGAGCAGTTGAAATGTCTCGCGCGTCACGTGCGGACGAGTCGCTATCCGTACCTGCTGCTCGGCGATTTCAACGCGGGACCGGCGACGCCTGAAATGCAGGAGTTCCGAAAAGAAAACGCAGCGCAGATTTGCGGCGAGGCGCTGCCGAACACCAACCCGATGATGCGCGAGCGGATCGACTACATCTGGGCCGACTACGGCTGGCGCGTCGGCGACGTGCGTGTCGTCGAACAGGGTCCATCCGACCACTGGCCGATCGTCGCATCACTGGCGTGGTCACGAGGAAATCAATGAAGAAAACGTATATGCGGGCGCACGTCGTGCGCGTTCCGATCGTCGCCTTCGCCGGCATGCTCTTCACGATCATTGCGATGTCGATCTTTCTCTGGTCGTCGTGGCGCGGGCCGCGCGACACGCATCTGACGATCACGAATCCCGGCGAACTGCAGACGCTGATGCCGTCGATCATCGGCCTCACGCAATCGAGTCTCGACGCCGGGAACGACGTGAAGCTGCTGCAGAACGGCGACGGCTTCTTTCCGCTGCTGCTCACCGAGATCGCAAGTGCCAAAGAGAGCATTCACCTCGAGTCGTACATCTGGGAAGAAGGCGAGATTTGCAATCAGGTCGCGGCAGCGCTCGCCGCGAAGGCGCGACAGGGCGTCGAAGTGCGCGTGCTCGTCGACGCGTCCGGCGGCCGTCATCTGCATGGCGATCTCGAAAAACTGCTGAAGAACGCCGGCGCACAGGTGGCGTTCTTTCATCCCATTCGCTTCAGCAACATCGGCCGCATCAACAATCGCGATCATCGCAAGATGGCCATCTTCGACGGACGGATCGCTTTCACCGGCGGCTACGGCTTCTCGAAAACGTGGACCGGCCACGCGCAGGACAAACAGCATTTCCGCGACAGCGGCTTGCGGATGTCGGGGCCGATCGTGAACCGGATGCAGGGCGCGTTCTGCGAAAACTGGACGGAAGAGACCGGCGAGATCGTCGCCGGCGACAAATACTTTCCGCGACTCCCCGCGACCGGCTCGACGCCGGCGCACGTCGCGTACACGTCGCCGCACGGCAGCATCTCGTCCGTGCAGATCCTCTATTACATGGCGATCAAAGCGGCGCGGCGCGAGATCATCATCCAGAATCCGTATCTGCTGCCGGACGACGACGCGCGCGATGCGCTCGTTGACGCGGTCAAGCGCGGCGTCGACGTGAAAATCATGGTGCCGGCCGCGTCATCGACCGACAGTCCTGTCGTGCAGCACGCCAGCCATCACCATTTCGGAACGCTGCTCAAAGGCGGGGTGAAAATCTGGGAGTACGAGAAGACGCTGCTGCATCAGAAGATCATCGTCGTCGACGGCGTCTGGTCATGCGTCGGCTCGACGAATTTCGACGATCGCTCGTTTCAGCTGAATGACGAGATCACGGTCGGCGTGCTCGATCCGAACATCGCCGCCGGGCTGCGCAGTGCGTTCGCGGATGATCTCCGTTTCGCACAGCAGCGGCACTTCGAGGAATGGAAGAGCCGTTCGCTTTGGCACAAGCTGAAGGACGGCGTAGCATACCTCGGCAATGATCAGCTGTAAGGCGGTTCCGGGCTGATGGCGACGCTGCCGGCGGAAGGCCGCTGGACGATCAAGCCTCTTTCCGACGACGACGCAGAATCGGCTCTCGCCTTCCTCCGCCGCGACCCGCTCATCAACGTCTATCTCATCTCGCGCATCCTCGAAGAACGCTTCCCGTCCGCGGCGCAGATGGTCGAGGTGCGCTACAACCGCGACATTGTTCTCGTCGCATCGCTGGCGACGAACATCGTGCTCGCCGGCGATCCGGCCGCGCCGCGTGACGTCATCGACGCCGCGCTTTCCGCGATCGCCGAGCGAATCCTGACGCGCATGCTGCCGGTGCGCGCGATCATCTCGCCGTCGCAACTCGTCGAAGGACTCTGGCTGCGATTGCGCACGCGGCTCGATCCGCCGACCGTCGTTCGGATGACGCAGCCGGTCTATGCGATTCGCAAACGATTCGATTTCCCAAATCTCGACCACAGCCGATATGCGACGAGCCGCGATCTCGAGCAGCTCGTGCCGGCGTGCGCCGCGATGCATAAGGAAGAGGTCGGAATCGATCCACTCGAGCGCGACGCGATGGGATATCGCGACCGCATTCGCGAATTGATCGAAAGAAAGCGATCGATCATTTACGTCGAGAATGGAGTCATCGCTACGAAATGCGAATTTTCCGCGGTGACGCCGGACGCGGTGCAGCTGATGGGCGTCTGGACGTCACCGGCGTACAGGCGGCGCGGACTGGCGCAGGCGATGTTGCGCGAAGTGTGCGGACACCTCGCACGCAAAGGGAAAATCGTGACGTTGTTCGTCAACGACTTCAACCGTCCGGCGATGAGCCTTTATGAGGCGCTCGGCTTCCAGAGAATCGGCGTTAATCGCGCATTAATCTGGTAGGCGCGCCCATTGCACAATTTCCCGGCGTTCGGAGGTAGACAAGCAATGCCGGAAAGCGGAACTGTGAAGTGGTTCAACAATGACAAAGGATTCGGATTCATCAAACGTGAGAGTGGTGAAGACGTCTTCGTGCATCACACGGCGATCACGGGACAGGCGGGCTATCGCTCGCTGAATGAAGGAGAGCGCGTCGAATTCGACGTAAAGCAGGGACCGAAAGGCCTGCAGGCCGAGAACGTTCACCGTCTCGACCATCCGTCGTAAGCGGCCGTTATTCTTCGGCCGGTCCGAAGCGGGCCATCATGCAGGCGCCGAGGGTGCCGCCGAGTGCGAGCGCCGGAAGCGCCTGCCCCTGACCTTTCATGATGAACAGCACGGCGGAGATTCCGCCGGCAACGAGGATGAGCGAACGCAACGCGAGATCCCGAAGATCGAAGTCTTTCATGATGTGAGGTCCGCCTTTGGACGAGGTGACCGCCGCGGATTTTAGCAAATAAACCGGCGGATGGCGTCCCAGGCGGCCGCGGGTTCGCCGAAAAGTAACGCGTGGGGGCCGTCGATGACGGCCGTGCGCGCGTCCGGCCTTGCTTTGATCACGTGCTCACGACTGCGCGTACCGACGAGCCGATCGCCTCGCGAACGAAGATCGAACAGCGGCATCGTCGTGCTCTCCAGCTCCTTTCGCACATCGACCGACAGCGCCATTCGAATCCGCGACGCGAGCACCTCGCGCGACACGCTGCTCACCGCTTCGCGCGAACCGTCCGCGATCCACCACGCGAGCAATGACTCCGGCGGTTGAATCCGCAGAAGCGTCGCGATCGGCAGCCACGCCAGCGCACGCGGCAGCGGCGGAACGATGAACGAGTTGACGAGGACGAGCGCCTGCGCCGATGCGCGCGACGCGACGAGCACCGCGATCGCGCCGCCAAACGATTCGCCGATGATGACCGGTCGCTCCGGCAGCTGCCCGCTCGCGCGCGCAGCAAGCGCGTCGTAAGAGAGCACCTCATCGCGCGGATACTCGATGACGAGCGCGTCCGCGAGGGCCGTGAATTCGCGGAGGAGGAGCGAGGTGCCGTCGAGACCGGGGAAGATGACGAAGGTCATGATCGAAGATCCTTCTCCCTCCGGGAGAAGGTGCGCGAAGCGCGGATGAGGGGCGACATGGATCCGGGAGCTCGCCCCTCACCCGGCCTTCGGCCACCCTCTCCCGGAGGAAGAGGGATTACATCCTGGCCGGGACCGGAATCCCCAGCAAATCGAGCGCGGCCACCATCGTCCTCCGAAACACTTCCGCGCAGACCGCGCGGCGCTGGCGCTCGGCGTCGTCCTTCTCATTCATGATCGGGTACTTGTGGTAGAACGAATTGAACTTCTGGGCGAGCTCGAGCAGTGCGTGGGTGATCACCGCAAGCTCCAGTGAATCAACCGCGCGGCGAATCGCCGACGGCATCTCGGCGCTCAGCTTCACCAGTTCCCACATGTCATCCGTGATCCCTTCGCTGAGCGTCAGGCGATCGACGGCCTGCTCGCCGAGCATCGGATCGATGCCTCGCTCGGCCATCTTCCGGAAAATGTTCTCCACGCGCACCGTCGAGTACTGCAGGTACGGACCCGAATCGCCTTCGAACGTCAGCGCTTCGTTGAAGTCGAACGCGATCACTTTGTTGCGGCCGTACTTCAGCATGAAGTAGCGCAGCGCGGCGATTGAGATCGTCCGTCCGAGCGCGGTCACTTCCTCATCGCTGAACCCGAGCTCCGCGGCATTCGTCCGCACCGACTCGCCCGCTTTCGCTTCGAGCGCGTCCATCAGATCGTCGGCCTTCACGCCGAGACCCTTGCGGCCCGACATCTCGATGTACGCCTTCTTCGAATCCTCTTCCGAGATGTCGATGCCGAGCGCCTTCGCGGTCACCGGCGTCAGCGCGACCATCTCGTATGAGAAGTGAATCGAGCGATCCGCTTCACGCGCGTGGCCGAGGAGACGCAGACCTTCCTTCACGACCTTCTGCAAATACGCCTGGCGGACGTCGATCACGTTGTAGACGCGTTGTGCGCCGCCGAACTTCGGCGCGTTCGGCGCGTTGTCCTCACCGTGCGTCGTCTCCCAAAGGATGTGACCGTCGTCGTACGTCAGGAACTTGCGATAGCCGAACGTCGTGTCGAGCAGGCCGAACTTCCAGAGCTGATACGCGATGTCCTTCCCGGTGTACGTGACCGTCCCGTTCGACCGCACCAGAATTTTGTCCGCGTTATCCATCCCCGCGAATTCTTCGGTCTCGGTCAGCCGCATGATCCAGCAGCCGGCGTTCTTCCCTTCCGTTTCGAGCACGACCGCGCCGGACGACTTCAGCAGCTCGAACGCGCGCGCCCAGAAATGCAGCTGGATGATGTCGCTCTCTTTCGGGAGGAGGTCGTACGTGATGCCGAGCCGCAGATTCGTCTCGACATGCCGACGGACGATCGCACGCGCGACGATCGCCGCGAGCCGCGCCGTCTCGCCTTCCTGATGCTCGATGCGATGCAGCGTGTCGCGCCGCCACTGCTGCGCCTCCGGATTCTCGGCGTAGTAGTTCGCCATCTTCGAGTAGAGATCCCAGCAGTAGTAATCGAACTTCGGCTGCTTCGCGAGCTCCTCGATTTCCGCGATCGACTTGCGATCGAGATGCTCGAACGCGACGACGACGTCGGCGACCTGCACACCGGTGTCATCGATGTAGTTCTGCGTCTCGACGCGATTGCCGAGCCATTTCAGACAGCGGACGAGCGTGTCGCCGAGGACGGCGTTGCGCAGATGGCCGATGTGGGCGGCCTTGTTCGGATTGATGTTGGTGTGCTCGACGATGACGCGCTCGCCGGACGTGGCCGGACTGACCATCACGTTGCGCATATGCGCCGCGGTGAACGCGCCGCGATCGAAACGGAAGTTGAGGTAACCGGCGCCTTCAACTGTTACCGACGAGACGAGCGCCGGGAGATGAAGACCGTTCGCCATCGCGTCGGCGAGCTCCCGCGGTTTCCGCTTCAGCGCTTTCGCCAGCTCGAGGCAGAGCGGCGTGGCGAGATCGCCCATCGCCAGACGCGGCGGCGCCTGCAGCACGACGCGGTCGATGGCGTGACCGAAAAGCGTGAGCGTGCGCGAGCGCAGCGTCTCGGTGAGTTGCTCGGTGATCTGTTCAAGTAGCAAAGGCGTCTCCGCAATGAGTGGTGTCGTTCCACAGCTTGAGCACGTAGCGCTCGCCGCGGCGGATGAAAAGATTGATCGATGCGTTGTCGACCGCGAACTGCCGCGCGGTGCTGACCGGAATGTTCAGTAGCGCCGTCGCGCCGATGCGGATGGCGGTTCCGTGCGTGACGATGACCACGCGACGCCCTCGCCCATTCCCGCGCGACTCGATCTCGCTGAACGCGCTCTGCATCCGGTGCAGCACGTCGTTGTGCGATTCGCCTTCCGGACAGGGATGATCTGCGTCCGCAATCCACTGCTCATAGTCGTCAGCGAATTCGCGACGAACATCGAGAAAGCTTCGTCCTTCCCATTTGCCGTAGCTCATCTCGCGCAGATCATCGATCGGCGTGACTTCGAGATTTGCGGCTTCGCCGAGCCGCTGCGCGGTCGTCAGCGCGCGGCCGAGCGGCGAGCTGTAAAGCTCCGTCGCGCCGAGCGATGCGATGCGCGTGGCGAGGCGTTCGACCTGAAGCGTGCCGTTGTCGGAGAGTGCGCTGTCGTTCCAGCCCTGCGCGATGCCGGCGACGTTGTGGACGGTCTCGCCGTGGCGGATGAGAAAGAGCGCGTCGATCATCGCCCGACACCCCCTGTCATCCCGAGCGTAGCGAGGGATCCGGGAGGGCGGGGCGACACGGGCTCGGCGCCCCGCCCTCCCGGATTCCTCGCTACGCTCGGAATGACGGGCTTCACGACTTCGCGACCAGCGATGCGGCGGTCATCTCCGACGGCTTATCGATGCCGAGGATTTCGAGAATGGTCGGCGCGACATTTTCGAGCGCACCGTCGCGATGCTCGAGCGTCCAGCGCTTCTTCGCATCGACGAGAATCAGTGGAACGGGATTCGTGGTGTGCGCGGTGTGCGGTTGATTCGTTTTCGGATCGAACATCAGCTCGCAGTTGCCGTGGTCCGCAGTGATCAGCGCGACGCCGTCGACTTTTGCGACTGCATCGAGAATGCGCGCGACCGCGGTATCGGTCGCATGAACGGCTTCGATCGCCGCTTTCATGACGCCGGTGTGGCCGACCATGTCGGGGTTGGCGATGTTGAGAATGACGACGTCGAATTTCTTCGAGTCGACCGCTTCGACGACACGATCGGCGAGCTCGACGACCGACATCTCCGGCTTGAGATCGTACGTCGCCACTTTCGGCGACGGCACGAGCACGCGCTCTTCTTTGTCGAAGACAGTGTCGGAGCCGCCATTGAAGAAGAAGGTGACGTGCGCGTATTTCTCGGTCTCGGCGATGCGCAGCTGGCGCAGCCCGGCGCGCGACAACACCTCGCCGAGGTTGTTCTTCACTGCCGCCGGCGGAAAGATGACCGGCAATCCGAGATCTTCGCGATATTGATTCAACGTCAACAGGTTGACCTTCGGACGTGCGGCACGTTTGAAGCCGTCGAACGAATCGTCTTTGAACGCGGTGACGATCTGGCGCATCCGATCCGCGCGGAAGTTGAAGAAGCAGAGCGCGTCGCCGTCTTCGACGCGGCCGCGATGTGCGCCGTCTTTGCCGGCGATCGACATCGGTTCCATGAATTCATCGGTGACAGACTGCGCGTAAAAGCGGCGCAGCGTTTCCAGCGGGTCCTGCGTTTCGCTGCCGACGCCGAGCGTCATCAGGTCGTAGCCGCGCTGCACGCGTTCCCACCGTTTGTCGCGGTCCATCGTGAAGTAGCGGCCGATGACGGTCGCGAGCTGCGCCTTCGGACGATCCTTCAGAAAGTCGATCAGCCCGCCGAGATACTTCTCGGCCGACTTCGGCGGCGTGTCGCGGCCATCGAGAATCGCGTGAACGTAAACCTGTTCCGCGCCGATGGCGATCGCCGCGTCGACGAGTCCATACAAATGCGACTGCAGCGAATGGACGCCGCCGTCGCTCAGCAATCCGGCGAAGTGAATCGTGCCGTTGTGTTTCACGGCATCGATGAGCGTCTGATTCTTTTCGAGCTCGTGATGCTCGGCCGCTTTGCTGATGCGGACGATGTCCTGATCGATGATCCGTCCGGCGCCGATGTTCAGATGTCCGACTTCGGAGTTACCCATCTGACCGGGCGGCAGTCCGACCGCGAGTCCTGACGCTTCGAGCGTCGTCCACGAAGAATTCGCGAAGAGCTGATCGAAGCGCGGTTTTTCGGCCTGGGCGATGGCGTTGTAGTCGGTCTCTTTGCGGCAACCGAAGCCATCGAGGACGATGAGAATGAGGAACGGGCGGCTCACGCGCCGCAAGATATCAAATGACGCTCGCGACGCTCAGGCGGAGGCGGCGGCCTTTTCGCGCTTGAAGACCATGCCGATGTGATCGGTCGCGCCGGTCTTGAAGTTGATGGAGGTGATGCTGACGAGCTCCCAACCTTCATCGCCGAGACGGTTGAGCTCTTCGGCGCGCCGCGGATCCATTGAGTAGTTCTCCGACCGGACGTTGATGATCTTGTATTCCCAGGTCTTCATGGGTCCGCCCCTCCCGCCAATTGCGCTGTACTTGCTGAACGCGCGCAGTTTAGCGCACTGCCGCTCCGTCACGCCACGCGACGCACTCGGCGGGAAGATCGGTGATCACGCCGTCGCAGCCGAGCGCGCGCAGCCGTTCCCATTCGCGCACGCGATTCGGCGTCCACGGAACGACGCGAATGTTCTCGGAGTGCAACGCGTCGACGAGCGCTTCATCGACATAGTGATAGCCGGGAAAACACCACGCGACGCGAAGCCTCTTTGCGTAGCTCGCGAGGTCGAGCGGATAGCCGAAGATCGTGATGCCGAGGTCGAAGGGAACGTTGCGGCGCGCGAGCTCGGCGATCGCGGAGTGATCGAAGGAGGCGACGACGATCTGCGGCCAGTTACCGATCTCGGCGAGCAGCGCGTCTTCCCAGTGGCCGCGCTTCACCTCGAGGATCATCGTGGCGCGCTGCGCGAACGGCGCGAGATTGCGAAGGAGCTCGACGGTTCGTCCACGCTCGGCGACGGTCGCACTGCTCAGCGACTCGATGGCGTCGTCCTCGAGCTCGTCGTCGTGAAAGAGGACCGCCGTCTGATCGGCGAGAAGTCGGAGGTCGGTTTCGAAGCCGTCGGCGCCCGCGCGCAGCGCCTCCTCAAATGACTGGAGCGTGTTCTCCGCAAACCTTTTCGGACTCCCTCGGTGACCGAAAACGAGAAAGCGATCTGCAGTGACCGGCATCTCTTGTTCGCCCGTGATTGCCGTGTTAGTTTGCTCGGAATCCAGGAGCGTAAAAAATGGCGAAGAAAATCCTTCTCGCGGATGACAGTATCACGATCCAGAAAGTCGTCGAGCTGACGTTCTCGGACGGCGATTACGAGGTCACCGCGGTCAACAACGGCGCGAAAGCGATTCAGAAATTGTCCGAGATGCGCCCCGACATCATCCTCTCGGACATCATCATGCCGGAGAAGAACGGCTACGAAGTCTGCGAGTACGTGAAGTCGCATCCCGACTATCGCGGCATCCCGGTGGTGCTCCTGACCGGGACGTTCGAGCCGTTCGATCCCGATCGCGCCGATAAAGCGGGTTGCGATGCAGTGGTGACGAAGCCGTTCGAATCGCAGAGCCTCATCGCGAAGGTCGAAGAGCTCATCTCTGCCAGCCAGAGCAGCAGCGCAACCGCCGCGCCCGCTCCCGCCGCGCCGGAACCGGTTCCCGATTTCGCGACGACCGCATTCGCGCCGCCGCCGTTCGATGGCGGTGACGATCCATTCGCTGCGCCTTCAGCGCCGGCAGCCGATCCGTTCGCAGGATTCCAGTCGAACTCGAACGACATCTTCGGCGGCCCGACGGCGACTCCGCCTCCGACGACCGAGATGCCGTTCGATGCGCCGCCGGAACCGGCAGCGTTCGGTGGCGAGACGCGCGCGTTCCCGCGCATGTCGTTCGACGAGATGCAGGCGATGGCTCCGCCGGCCGCGGAGCCGGAACCGGAGCCGGTCGCGTCTGAGCCGTCACCGTGGGATACACCCGCGGAAGAACCGGCGGCATTCAGCGGCGAAACGCGTGCGTTCCCGCGCATGTCGTTCGAAGAGATGCAGCAAATGGCTGCGCCGGCCGCGGAGCCCGAGCCACCGGCTGCGCCTGAAGCATCGCCGTGGGATACGCCCGCCGAAGAACCGGCAGCATTCAGTGGTGAGACACGTGCGTTCCCGCGCATGTCGTTCGAGGACATGCAGGCCATGGCTTCGCAGTCGTCGCCGGCCCCCAAACCTGAACCGATTGCTCCGGAACCGATTGCGCCGGCCGCGCCCGAAGCGTCGCCGTGGGATGAGCAGCCGGCCGCGCCGTTTGCGGGCGAGACGCGCGCGTTTCCGCGGATGTCGTTTGAAGAGATGCAGGCGATGGCTTCGCAGTCGTCGTCGCTTCCGCCTGATGAGCCTGCAGCGCCGGCGGAGCCGGAGCCGTCGCCGTGGGATGCGCCCGCGGCGATGAGCTTCGACGAGATGCAGCAGTCGGCTCCGATCGCGGAGCCGGAGCCGGAAGAGCCGGCGGTGCAGCCGATGGAATCGTCGCCGTGGGACGAGACGCACGACACGCCGCGCTGGTCGCCGCCGGTCGAAGAGCCGGCCGCATCGGTCGACGATTCGCCGTTCGCCGCCTCTTCTTCAGACAGTGTCGAGGAAGAGATCGCGGAACCGGAGCCGCAGCCGATGTGGTCGCCCGCGCAGGCGGAAACGCCCGCCGCGGTCAGCGCTGCACCCGCCGCGGCGGCGATGAGCGGAGAGCTGACCCATGAGTTGACTAATGAGCAGGTCGATCGGATCGCACGTCGCGTCGTCGAGCTGATGTCGGAGCAGGTCGTTCGCAACATCGCATGGGAAGTGATCCCCGACCTCGCGCAGGTCGTGGTGAAGGAGCGCATTCGGCAGCTCGAAGCTGAATGAAGATCTACACGCGTACCGGCGACGCGGGCGCCACTTCGCTGTTTGGTGGCGCGCGCGTCGCGAAGAACGATCCGCGCATCGAGGCATACGGCACCGTCGACGAGCTCAACTCGTTCATCGGAGTGGCGCGCGCGACGTGGAGCGATTCGCCGATCGATGCGGAGCTGCATCGCGTGCAATCGGACCTGTTCGACATCGGCGCGCAGCTCGCGTCACCCGGCAACGATCGCTTTGGCGGCGTCAGCGAAGAGCGAATCGAAGCGCTCGAGCACGGCATCGACGCAATGGAAGCCGAGCTCGCGCCGCTGAAAACGTTCATCCTGCCGGGCGGGAGTCTCGCCGCCGCAAACCTGCACGTCGCAAGAACGGTCTGCCGCCGCGCCGAACGGCTGATCGTCGCCCTCGGCGAAGAAGGACGAACGGTTCGGTACGTCAACCGCCTGTCGGACTACCTGTTCGTGGCCGCGCGGTTCGCGAATGCGCGGGCGGGAGTTCCGGATACGCCGTGGGTAAAGTCAATTTCCGGGGTCTGACCCCGGAAATTGACTTTAGCGTTTCCGCGGGTTGGCGCTGTTGCGCCAGGCGGACCACCAGAGGTCGCGCAGGAGCGAGGCGCCGGCGGCGAGGCGGGCGGCGGCGAAGGCTTTCCCGGCCGGCGACACCGGGCCGAACAGCGAGAAGGCGCCGTCGCGGTCGAGCACGTACAGCGGCTCGACGAGCTTGTTCGAGGCGCGCACCATCTCGATTGCGGTCGCGAAGTAATCCGTTCGCAGCATCGGCGGTGCGACGTTCGGCGTGACGTCGGCGAGCACCATCGCGTGCGAGACGAACTGCTGCTCGAAGCGCGCGTGGACGTCGCAGTCATTCGAGTAGCCGTTCGGGTTCGGCAGCTGCCAGCCGTTGAACTGCGACGTGGCGTGATGCGGATTCGATGAATCGCCGGCGTAGTGACCGAGCAGTCCGGCGACGTAGATGATGTTGTGCTCGATCAATTCGCGGTCGCGCGGATCGCGTGCGTTTCGCCAGAAACGAAACTCGGTCGTGAGCATCTCCGACAGCTCGGCGATGCGCCACGGCAGAAAGCCGGTCGCCGACGGGGTGACTCCGTACTGACGCAGCCGGCCGGAGCTTTCCATCAGCGCGATGAACTGATAGCGATCGCGCGGGAGGTCGAGCCCGTCCGCGTACTCGTAGTTCAGGTAGTGATCGGGCTCGTTGACCGCGTCCATCGACTTGCCGGCGCCCTTGATGCGATCCGGCTCATACGCGAGCCAGGTCAGCTCAGAGAACGACTCGTAGAAGAACGGCGGCATGTCGTTCGGGAGCGCGCCGACCGCACTCTCCGCGACGAGGTAGTGTCCCTTCTCGCCCCACGCGAGAAGCGGCGTTGCGGAGACGGCGAGCAGGAGAAAAAGGACGATCCGTTTCATAACGAAAAACGGCCTCGCGCTGCGAGGCCGTCAAATCAGTTTTCGATGGTCGGGGCAAGAGGACTTGAACCTCCGACCTCACGGTCCCGAACCGTGCGCTCTACCAGGCTGAGCTATGCCCCGATTGGTGCTGCCGGTGTGACTCTCTTTCGCGAGGTGTCGCGAGAAGAGCGCGGATGATAGGAGATTTCCGCCGCTCGGTCAAACCGTCAGAAGTGATAGACGATTCCGGCTGACGCGATGAGCGGCCGCGAGTCGAGCTCGACGGATGAGCGCGTGCCGACAAACCGCGCCTTCGAGCTCGTTTCGATCGGGATGTAGCGGACGTCGGCGTTCAATCCCCACTTCTTCGAAAGGCGCCACTCCAGACCGCCGTTGATGACGAGACCGATCGGATCGTCGAAGCTGACGCCGTTGAATCCGGCGGCCGACTTCTCGATGTCGCGCAGGATCGTGTAGCCGGCACCCGCGCCGACGTACGGCCGGATCGCGCCGTGCTCGTTGAGATGCCACTGCAGAATGGCGGTGATCGGATAGATCTGCGCGCGGCCGAGATCGGCGAACGCGATGTAGTCGCTGCCGGTGGTGCGAATCCGAATCTTCGATTCGAGCACTGCCGCTTTCGTCTCGAGCGAGACGCGGTCGCTGAAGTACCAGTTCACGCCGAAGCCGAGTCCGCCGCCGGTGCTGAAGCGCGGCTCGAAGCGCGTTTCGTTCGGCGTGAACTCCTTCGGCTTCGAATTGCTTCGCACCCCTTCCACGTCGAAGATCACATCGACATGGCTCTGTGCGGCGAGCGGCATGGCGACCAGAGCGAGGAGCGCGGCGACAAGCAGCTTCTGCATGATGTTGTTACGGCTGAGCAAGAAGCGTGCGCTCGCAACCGGAAAGCGGAATCCCGCCGCGCCGCCGCCGCGTTGCCGAATCCATGAAACAGCTATTCAGGATCCTTCCCCTCGTCGCTCTCGTGGCGACCGCGGCGTTCGCGCAGGACAACACCACCACGGCGTTCGGCGAGAAGATCACCGTCAACACCGTGCTCATCGACGCGGTCGTGACCGATCGCGGCGGCCATCAGATGCTCGGCCTGACGAAGGACGACTTCGTCGTGAAAGAGAACGGCGTCCCGCAGACGATCGACTCGGTCGATTACTACACGAACCGCCGCCTGCTCACCGATCAGGAGACGAACGCGAACTTCAAAGCGGAGCGCGTTCGCGAATCGCGGCACTACATCCTCTTCTTCGACAAGACGGTCGGCAGCTCGTTCTTCGATCGCATCACGCTGGCGCGCCGCGCCGCGCAGCAGTTCGTCAATGAGCGGCTGCAGCCGGGCGATCTCGTCGCCGTCGCCGGCCACGACGTTCGTCTGAAGGTCTACAGCGATTTCACCAGCGACAAAAAGAAGCTGGACAAAGCGCTCGAAGACGCATCGGCGTTCGGTCTCGGACTCCCGGCATCGAAGACGGCGAGCGAAGGTCCGTCGATTCTCTCGAATGTCGAAGCGGACAAGATGATGTCGCGCAGCGGCACGACGTACGAGGGGCTGACGGTGCTCGCGAACGCGCTCCGTCCGATTCACGCGCGCAAGAACCTGATCATCTTCTCGCCCGGCATCATCGAGCCGGCGGAGGACGTGCGCGGCGGCGTGATTCTGAACACGAGCCGCTTCTACGATCCGATGGTCGAAGCGCTCAACGCCGCGAACGTGACCGTCTATCCGGTGCAGCTCTCCGAAGACGCGGGATCGACGCCGGCGCTGCATCAGACGCTCGAGCGCGTCGCGCGCGACACAAACGGCGAATACTTCCGCTACGCGACCAACTTCACCGCGCCGCTGAAGAAGATCGAAGCGACGACGAGCGGCTATTACCTGATCAGCTATCGCACCGAGAAACCGCGCGGCGTGCGTGGATTCCAGCACGTCGAAGTGACGCTGAAGAATCCCGAGTTTCGCGTGCAGGCGCGCGAAGGCTATCTCTACGAGTAGTCGCTGACTACGAGCCGCACGCGCTCGCCAGGCGCGAGTTGCGCGAGCTTCCAGAGCTCCGATGAGAGCACGGTCACCGGCTGCAGATAGCCGCCGGTGACCGGATGATCGGGTCCCATCACGGCGAGGCTTCCGTCCGCGTGCTGTTGCACGGAACCGAACTGCATGCCGATCGATGGAAGATCTTTCGGCGCCGGCGGAAGCGCGATCAGCGGACGCAGCCGGATGCCGACGCGATCGAGTTGTGGCGTGACGTCGCAGTCGATCGATTCGAAGGGCGCGTTGTGCGGGCCGCGAAGGACGCGAACGGTCATCCTGAGCGTTAGCGAAGGATCCGGGCGGGCGGGGCGCGTGGCCGCCTCTTCCCGCGCCGCCCACCCGGATCCCTCGCTAACGCTCGGGATGACGTCGCCGCGCTTCAGTACGCGCGGCGCTTCCGCGTACCGCGGCAGCATCGCATCGATGCCGCCCGCGATGGCAATCCACGCGCGAAAGTTACGCAGCCGTCCGACGTCGAGCTCGACGACATCCTCAACGCGCAGCGCACCATCGAAGATCGCCACGCGCGTTCGCGTTTCGAATCGGAGCCGCGGACCGACGAGCACGCACTCCAGCAACGTTGCGGTGGAAGCGTTTCCACACGCACGATTCGCGATCGCCGCCGCGCGTTCATCGAACGGACCACCCGGCGTCACTCCATATTCGGCCCGCGACCAGTCTCGCGCGGCGACGATCGTCGTCAGCTGACCGGGTGCGATGACTTCAGCGATTCGCATCGATCACCACCACGTCGCCGGGCGCGAAGAGATTCGGCGGCTCGCGCTCCGGATCCCAGAGCGGCGCATCCGTTCGTCCGAGGAGATTCCAGCCGCCGGGAGAATCGACCGGATAGAAACCGGCCATCGCTCCTGCAACCGCGAACGTGCCGCGCGCGACGCGCGTGCGCGACGTCGGACGTCGCGGCAACTGCCACGGCCAGCCATCGAGATATGCGAATCCTGCGCGGAAGCCGAGGTAGCGAACGGTGAGCTTCAGTCCATCGACGCGCGTGAGAAATTCATCGCGCGTGAGCTGCGCATGGGCGAGCAGTTCATCGAGATCGACACCATCGAACGTCACGCGCACGCGATGCGTGACGGGCGGCGTGAGCTCACTCTCGACCTCGCGTTCGAACACACTCGCATCCGGCGCCTCGCGAAAAATCGCCAGCAGCGATTCATGGCCGACCACGCACGCGATGACGTTCGCGTCGCGTCGCACCGCTGCCGCAAGCGAGCGCAGCAATGACGGCGACGCGTCAGCAAACGTTGCGAGAAGTCCGCGGTCACCCGCCGCCGCGATCTGCATCCCGCGTTCGATGATAACGTTCCGGCCATGCACGATCGCGATCAGGCTTCGCTCCTCTCTGACATCGCCCACGAGGCGATGATCGACCGCGGCCTTCTCCCCGACTTCTCCCCTGAGGTCGAGCAGCAGGTTGCGCAACTCGACCACACGCCGCCGGAAAATGATCTGTCGATTCGCGATCTTCGCAAGCTGTTGTGGTGCTCGATCGACAACGACGACTCGCGCGATCTCGATCAGCTGACCGTCGCCGAAGACCTCGGCGGCAACCACGTCCGCATCATGGTCGCCATCGCCGACGTCGATTCGCTCGTGAAAAAGGGAACGCCGATCGACGATCACGCGCGGACGAACACGACTTCCGTCTACACCGCGGCGCGCATCTTCCCGATGCTGCCGCTGGAGTTGTCGACCGATCTCACATCGCTGAACGAAGGCGTCGATCGCCTGGCGATGGTGATCGACATGACGGTCGGCAGCGACGGCAACGTGTCGCAATCGGATCTCTATCGCGCGCTCGTTCACAACCAGGCGAAGCTCGCTTACAACAGTCTCGCCGCGTGGTTCGAGGGCGAAGGCGAGATGCCGGCGAAGATCGGCGAAGTGCCGGGACTCGCGGAGAATCTCAAGTTGCAGAACCGCGTCGCGCAACAGCTGCGCGAACTGCGTCATGAGAACGGCGCGCTCGATCTCGAAACGATCGAAGCGAAGCCGGTCTTTCGCGACGGGAAGATCGTCGACCTGAAGCGCGAGGAAAAGAACTCCGCGAAGGAGCTGATCGAAGACTTCATGATCGCGGCGAACGGATCGACCGCGCGCTTTCTCGACAAGCACGGCTTCTCCAGCATCCGCCGCGTCGTTCGTTCGCCGGAGCGCTGGGATCGCATCGAAGCGATCGCGAAAGAACTCGGCGAGGTACTGCCGCCCGATCCCGACGCCGGCGCGCTGGAAGGGTTTCTGAAGCGCCGCCGCAAAGCCGATCCGACGCGCTTCCCCGATCTGTCGCTGTCGATCGTGAAGGCGATGGGCGCAGGCGAGTACGTGCTGGAGCGCGCGGGCGAGAATCCGATCGGTCACTTCGGTCTCGCCGTGAAGGACTACACGCATTCAACGGCGCCGAATCGCCGCTTCCCCGATCTGGTGACGCAGCGTCTCGTGAAAGCGGCGCTGACGAATCAGCCGGCGCCGTACAACGACGACGAACTGAATGAGATCGCGACGCACTGCACGGAAGCCGAGGATGCGGCGAACAAGGTCGAGCGCCAGGTGCGGAAGTCGGCGGCGGCGTGCGTGCTCGCGAATCGCATCGGCGAGCGTTTCGATGGTCTCGTCACCGGCGCGTCGGCGAAAGGAACGTGGGTGCGCATCTTTCATCCGCCGGTCGAAGGAAAACTCGTGCATGGCCACGAGAATCTCGACATCGGCGATCGCGTGCGCGTGAAGCTGGTCTCCGTCGACATCGAAGCGGGATTCATCGATTTCGTACGGACGCACTGATCGCGAAAAGCGCCGGTCCGGCGATGTGCATCAGCAGCCGGTCGACCGATGAGTCGATCAGATCGTCGAGGATCCAGACGCTGACGGCGTAGACGACGACGTACAGCGCGGCGACGGAAACGACGACCGCGGCCGGACGCCATTCGCGGCGTACGGCGAGCAGCCGCGCAGGCCGGCGTAGGTCGTTCGATGCGGTCCGTCGCCGAAGCCGACGACGTTCGCCGGTCGACGAGGATCGGCATCGAGCGCGTAGGCGCTCAGTCCTGACCACGTGCGAGTCGCGCGTGGGTATGCGTAGTAGTTGAAGAAAACCGCCGCGTCGCTTTCACCGGGATGGTCGTAGCGCGGCACGAGTGCGAGCCGTTCGTTCGGCGCGGTCGACGCGAGCACGTCCCGCGTCGCGCGTGAAAAGCCTTTCGTGACGAGCGCGCGGCGATCGCCGAGCGGCAGCTTCCGGAGCGCGGCCGCCTCGCGTGCAAGGTGCAGCAGCGCAGGAACGGTCGTCCACGCCAGCGACGCGAAGAGAATCGCCGCCAGGACGCGTCGCGTCATCGCTGTTGCCGCGGAGTTGGACGCCGCAGTTCAAAGTACGGCGACGCGACGACGTAAAGTCCGGCAAGCAGTACGAGAATCACGGCGATTACCTTCGCCCACTTCACGAACAGCCGCATCCGCCGCCTGTTGCTGCTGGCGCGCACGGCCGGCTTCGGTTCCGGCGGCCTGCGCAGCGCCATCCGATCGTTGCAGTCGTGGCATCGGTAGTAACGCCGGTTCGTCAACATGGTGACGATCCGCTCGCTCGAGGTTCGGAGGCGGGAGCGGTGGACGTTCGCGCTTCCGCAGGTACGACACTTCATGCACCGATGTTAATCGATGCGACGACGCGGTTGGCGCCGTCGAGCATGACGACGCGAGCGCGATGATCGAGCGTTTGGCCGTCATGCAGCAGCCCGAACGCGAGAATGCTGACGGTGTCGCCTTTCCGCACCGGCGAACGCGTTCCGGCGTGCAGCCGCACTTCCCCGCTTCCCTCTTCTGCCGGCTGCAGCCAGGTGCGAAAGCGCTCGCCGGTGGCGACGTTGACGACCTCCACCTCTTCGCACGGCAGCAGTTCCGCGGCGCGCATCAGAAACGGATCGACGCGCAGCGAGACCGGCGGCGCGTCGTCGACCGCGGTGACGATGGCGTTCTGAATCACGGCGCGCAACAACGAGCGCATCACGGCTGCGCTCCGCGCGTCACGACGATGTTGTCGATGAGCCGCGTCTTGCCGACATACACCGCGCCGGCGAGGATCAGCTCGCGCCGCGGATCGAGCGGCGCGAGGAACGTTTCGGGATCGACGAGCACGAGATAGTCGACATCGACGCCTGGCGTCTCCGCGATCATCGTCCGCATCAGCTGCTCGATCGCGGCGACGTCTTCGATGCCGTGACGCAGCGCTTCCTCGCCGGCGCGCAGCGCGCGGTACAGCGCCGGTGCGCGCTTCCGTTCCTCAACCGACAGATAGCTGTTGCGCGACGACTTCGCGAGACCGTCGCTTTCGCGCACGGTTTCGCCGAAGAGCAGCGTCAGCGGCAGATCGAGATCGCGCACCATCCGCGCGATGACGGCGCACTGCTGCGCATCTTTCCGTCCGAACGCGGCAACGTCCGGCTGCACGATGTTGAAGAGCTTGAGGACGATCGTCGCGACGCCGTCGAAGTGGCCGGGACGCCGTTCGCCTTCCAGCGGCGCGGCGACGTCGCCCGCTTTCACGATCGTGCTCGCGCCGGCGGGATACATCGCCGCGACCGGCGGCAGAAACAACAGATCGACGTTGCGTCCTTCGAGCAGTTCGGTGTCGCGCGCTTCGTCGCGCGGATAGCGCTCGAAATCTTCGTTCGGTCCGAACTGCAGCGGGTTGACGAAGATCGAAACGACGATGAACGTCGCCCCGCCGGCGCGTGTTTCATCGATCAGCGAGAGATGGCCGTCATGCAGAAAGCCCATCGTCGGGACGAAGCCGATCGTCGCGCCATGCGTGCGCGCCGCGTTCACCGCGGCGCGCGTTTCCTCAATCGTCCGAGCGGTGATCATCGATTACGACGTGACGACTTTGACCTGCGGCGTGCCGTAGAGCCGCTTCAGCTCTTCCTCGCCGCCGACGTGGAACGATTCCGTCGCCACGTCGGGGAAACGGCCTTCGCGAACATCGAGCAGGTACGCTTCGATGGCGGCACGCATGTCGTCGGCGAGATGCGCGTATTTGCGGACGAACTTCGGCGTGTGACCGTCGTAGATGCCGAGGAGATCGTGGAGGACGAGAACCTGCCCGTCGCAGGCGGGACCGGCGCCGATGCCGATGGTCGGAATCGAAATTCGCTCGGTGATGAACGCCGCGAGCTCGGCGGGAACACATTCGAGGACGATCGAGAAACAGCCAGCCTCTTCGAGCGCGACCGCTTCATCGACGAGACGCCGCGCTTCGTCGACCCCTTTTCCCTGCATCCGAAATCCGCCGAGTGCGTTGACCGATTGCGGCGTGAGACCGATGTGTCCCATCACCGGAATCTCGGCGTCGAGGATCGCGGAGATCGTCGAGATGCGCGACGGCTTGCCGCCTTCGATCTTCACCGCATGCGCGCCGGCGCGAATGAACTCGCCGGCGTTGCGCACCGACTCTTCGATCGACACGTGGTACGAGAGATACGGCATGTCGCCGACGACGAGCGCCCGCTGCGTTCCGCGCACGACGGCGCGCGTGTGATGAATCATGTCGGCAACCGTGACGCTGAGCGTGTCGGGATAGCCGAGCACGACCATGCCGAGCGAATCACCGACGAGGATGATGTCGGCCCCCGCGGCATCGACGACCTTCGCGGATGGATAGTCGTAGGCGGTGAGCATGCCGATCCGCACGCTCGACTTCATCGATTTAATCGCAGGGACGGTGATCTTTTTCACTTTGCCTCCTCATCGGGCGAGAGGAGGATTGAAAAAGGATGAAGGATGAAGGATGAAGCCGCTCCGGCTATTCATCCTTCATCCTTCAGCCTTCAGCCTTCCGCGGTCCCCGTCTCGGTCCGTTTACTCAGGATCCAAGCGGTACGTAGTACTGCGTGCCCTTTCGGGCGTTTCGAATCTGCTCCACGAGCTGATCGAAGTGTTCGGGCGTGTTCACGAAATCGATGTCGTTCGTATTCACGACCAGCAATGGCGTCTCGTCGTACCGGTAAAAGTAGTGCGAGTACGCCTCGCTGATCTCCTGCAAATACGATGACGAGATCGATTTCTCGTAAGCGCGTCCGCGCTTCTTAATGCGCTTCGTGAGTGTATCAAGACTTCCCTGCAGATAGATCACGAGGTCCGGCTTCGGCACCGTTTCGTACAGCAGGTCGTACATCCGGTTGTAGATCATCAGCTCGGAATCGTCGAGCGTCAGATACGCGAAGATCCGGTCCTTCGGAAACGAGTAGTCGGCGAGGACGAGCTCGGTGAAGAGATCGCGCTGCGTGATCGAGCGCTGCTGGTCGTAACGCGACAGCAGAAAGAACAGCTGACAGCGGAACGCCGCGCCGCGCTTGTCTTTGTAAAAGTCGTCGAGGAACGGATTGTCGACGTCCTCGAGGATCTTCGTCCCGCGAAAACGTTTCGCCAGCAGATTGACGAGCGAGGTCTTCCCGACCCCGATCGGTCCTTCGATGGCGATGTGGCGGAACGGAAGGGGCGGCACGGAAAGGAAGGATAAAGGATGAAGGATGAAGGATGAAGAAATGCCGCGTTCATCCTTCATCCTTCAGCCTTCATCCTTTGTGGTATATCCCGCCGCGCCATGCTCAACCTCCTGGACTATCGTCTCGACAACGGCCTGCGGGTCGTCCTCAACGAGGACCACTCCGCGCCGCTCGTCGCGATCAACATCTGGTATCACGTCGGTTCCAAGAACGAACCGCTCGGCCGCACCGGTTTCGCTCACCTCTTCGAGCACATGCTTTTCTCCGGCTCCGAGCACGTCGGCAACAACGAACATTTCCGCCACGTGCAGTCGGTCGGCGGTGTGCTCAACGGCACGACGTTCTTCGATCGGACGAACTACTACGAGACGATGCCGTCGAACTATCTCGCGCTCGCGCTCTGGCTCGAGTCCGATCGGATGGGCTTCTTCCTCCCCGCGCTGACGCAGGAAAAACTCGACATCCAGCGCGAAGTCGTCAAGGAAGAACGCCGTCAGCGCTACGACAACGTGCCGTACGGCACCGCGTTCGAACGGCTGCTGCATCTCGCCTACGATCCCGATTACTCCTATCACTGGCCGACCATCGGCTCGATGGAAGACCTCGGCAACGCGTCGCTTGACGACGTCCGCGACTTTTTCCGCACCTGGTACCGCCCCGACAACGCCACGCTCACGATCGTCGGCGATTTCAATCCTGATGAGGCGAAGCAACTCGTCGCGCAGTATTTCGGCGACATCGCTCCCGGCAACTCGTTCCCTCCGTTCACGCTCGAGCGCAAGCCGCTCGACGGCGAGCGGCGCGAGACCTTCGCGTCGACGGTCCAGCTGCCGCGCGTCTATCGGCTCTATCACCTTCCGAAGATGGGAACGCCGGAGTGGATTCACGCCGATCTCCTGACGACGCTGCTGGCCGGCGACAAAGCGAGCCGTCTTGAAAAAGCGCTCGTGTTCGACAAGCAGATCGCCACCGACGTCGCCGCATACGTGCTGCCGACCGAAGCAACCGGGATGCTGATGCTGCAGGCGACGGCGCAGGAAGGAATCGACATCGCCGAAGTCGAGGCGACGATCGATGAAGAGCTCGCGCGCATCGCGTCGGGAAGCATCAGTGCCGACGAGCTGACGCGCGCGATGAATCGCGCGGAGATGGAGTTCGCGCATCAGCTGGAGAACTACGACACGCGCGCCGATCTCCTCGGCATGATGTCGACGTACTTCAACGATCCATCGCTGATCGATCGCTGGCTCGACGCGTATCGCGCCGCGACCGCCGAAGATCTCGCCGGCATCGCCCGCAAGTTTCTCGTGCCGGAGAATCGCGTCACGAGTCTGTTCGTCCCGGAGGCTGCATGACCGTTGACAGAAACATCGCCCCGCAGCCAGGGCCGCCGCGTCCGTATCACTTTCCGCACATCGAACGTCGCACGCTCGCGAACGGCCTGCGTGTGCTCATCGCCGAGAATCACAACGCGCCGCTCGTCTCGCTGCGCGTGCTCGTGCGCGCCGGCGCCGATCACGACACGAAGGAGCTCGCCGGTCTCGCATCGCTGACCGCCGATCTCCTCGATGAAGGCGCAGGCGAGCGCGATGCGATTCAGCTCGCCGAAGAGATCGGCCTCATCGGCGCCGCGCTCGGCACCGGCGCCGACTGGGACGCGTCATACATTTCGCTCGACGTCCTCAGCCGCAACGTCGAGCCGGCCATCGCCATCTGCGCCGACGTCACGCGCCGTCCGCTGTTTCCCGCCGACGGTCTCGAGCGCGCGCGCACCGAACGGCTGATGGAGCTGATTCAGCAGCGCGACGAAGCGGCGGCCATCGCCGCGAAACGTTTCTCGCATCTGATCTACGGCGAAGGGGCGTATGGCAACACGATCGGCGGCAATCCGGAATCGGTGGCGCGCATCTCCGTCGAGGATGTCGCCGCGTACTACCGCGATCACTATCGCCCGAACAACATCTCGATCGTGGTCGGCGGCGACATCGACACGTCGCGCGCCATCGCGCTGATCGAAGCTGCATTCGGCGACTGGACGCCGTCCGACGAACGCGAGCGGCCGGTCGTCGCACCGCTTACGCAGGAACCGTCGCGCATCTATCTGATCGATCGCCCGACCGCCGTGCAGTCGGAGATTCGCATCGGACACATCGGCGTTCCGCGCGCCACCGCCGACTATTTTCCGCTCTCGGTGATGAACGCGCTGCTCGGCGGCGTCTTCAATTCGCGCATCAACATGAACCTGCGCGAAGTGCACGGATACACGTACGGCGCGCGCTCCACGTTCGTGTTCCGCCGGCAGCCCGGCCCGTTTGTCGTCAGCGCGCCGGTGCGCAACGAAGTGACGCGCGAGTCGGTCACGGAGGTGCTCGCGGAACTGCGGCGCATTCGCACCGGCGACGTCGAAGAGCGCGAGCTCGACGACGTGAAGAACTATCTGATGGGCGTCTTTCCGGCGACGGTGCAGAGCTCGAGCGAAGTCGCCGGACGGCTGCTCGATATGGAGTTGTTCGGTCTGCCGGTCGAGTACTTCGATCGCTATCGCGAGAGCATCGCCGCCGTCGACAAGGTCGCGGTCGAGCACGCCGCGAAAAAGTACATCGATCCGGAGCGGGTGATCATCGTCATCGTCGGCAACGCGTCGCAGATTCGCGAACCGCTCGGCATGCTGGGACTGCCCGTCCACGAGCTCGACATCGAAGGAAAAGCGATCGCCTGAGCCGCCGCGCATTTGCGCGCGGGAGTTTCCTCTTTTATTGTGTGGGCGTCCGGTTCCCGCCGACACAACCAGAGAGGAATAGTGCCCATGACATCTGCAGGAAAGTTCTGCCTTCTTTTCACCCTCACGCTCGCATCCACACTTTCCGCCGCTGCGCCTGGCAGCGAACCGATCGCACAGTTCCGCCCCTCCGTGCAATCGGTCGATTTCGCGCCGGTCATCGTCAGCGATGGCATGCGGCTCACGATCATCGGTCCGGACGGAACCGTCTACGAACAGGACTACGCGGCAGGAAGCGCTCCGTCGTTCCGCGTGCAGGACGTTCCGCGCAGCGCAACGCTGAACGGCACGTTCACGTATGAGCTGCGCGCGATTCCGAAGGTCTCCACGATCGTGAAGAGCCAGCTCGCGGCAGCGCGCGCGGCCAACGATGACGCGGAAGTATTGCGCATTCAGAAAGCAAACGGACTGACCGTCCCGCTCGTGCAGAGCGGTGTCTTCACGATTCTCAACGGCAGTGTGGTTTCACCGTCGAACGCCGAGCCGGTTGGTGTCGGTTCGACGGCCGCCGCGTCGATGACGACGGGCGGTGGCACTGCCGCGCCGCGTTCCGCGCCGGTGCGTGCGTTCGACAACGTCATCGCTGACGACCTCATCGTCCAGGGCAGTGGCTGCATCGGTCTCGACTGCGTGAACAACGAAGAGTTCGGCTTCACGACTCTGAAGCTGAAAGAGAACAATCTGCGCCTCGGCTTCGATGACACCAGCACGTCAGCCGGTTTCCCGGCGAATGACTGGCAGCTGACCGCGAATGGCAGCGACAGCGGCGGTGCTTCCAAATTCAGCATCGAAGATCTCACCAACAGCAAAGTGCCATTCACGGTTCGCGCGAATACACCGACCAACTCGCTCTACGTCGATTCCACCGGCAACGTCGGACTCGGAACCGCGACGCCGGTGCTCGATCTCCACATCGCCACGACTGACACGCCGGCGATCCGCTTCGATCAGAGCAACGCCGGCGGCTTCACCGCGCAGACGTGGGACATCGGCGCGAACGAAGCGAACTTCTTCGTGCGCGATACGACCGGTGGCAGCCGTCTGTCGTTCCGCATTCGTCCCGGCGCGCCGACGAGCTCGATCGACATCGCGGCATCAGGCAACGTCGGCGTCGGCACCGCGTCGCCGAACGCGCGTCTGAACGTCTTCGACGCGACGCAGAACGCGTCACGAATCACGCTGTCCGGCCAGGAGTTCTTCCAGCCGTCGAACACCTCCGCTGACGGCGTCGCGCTCCTCCTCGGCGTCAATCGCACCGGCAACCGGCAGATGTGGGTCACCGACAGCGCAATGCTGGCCGGCCCGACGCCGGTGCTGCGTTTCATGCCGAATGCCGGCGATCTCTC
The DNA here is from genome assembly GCA_034667465.1 of Acidobacteriota bacterium. GTDB lineage: Bacteria > Acidobacteriota > Thermoanaerobaculia > Gp7-AA8 > Gp7-AA8 > JAOBAU01. Next base: position 68,677 of record JAXDJV010000002.1, read on the forward strand.
CGCGATCTCCGTCAATGCCGGCGTCGTCACGCCCGCCGATCTCCGCCTGAATTCGGGCGGCGGCAACATCGGCATCGGCAAAGCGCCGACGCAGCCGATCGATCATCGCAACGGTGCGTACCTCTCGGTCGGCGGCGTCTGGACGAACGCGTCGAGCCGCGCGCTGAAGCAGGACATCTGCGACCTCGAAACGACCGCCGCGAAAGAAACGCTGTCGCAGCTCGAGCCGGTGACGTACGCGTACAAGCTCGACCCGAGCGAGCATCACGTCGGCTTCATCGCCGAGGATGTGCCGGAGCTCGTCGCGACCAAAGAACGGCGCGGACTCAGCTCGATGGACATCGTCGCCGTGCTGACGAAAGTCGTGCAGGATCAGCAGAAGACGATCGACGCGCTGCAGCAGCGGCTCGAGAAGATCGAGAAGAACGAACGCTAAGGAGCAAAAGTCATCCTGAGCGTTAGCGAAGGATCCGGGCGGGTGGGGCGCGCAGCGAGTCCCACCACCCGGATCCCTCGCTACGCTCGGGATGACAGCGCTAACGCTTGCGCAGCTGTCCCTTCTCCGCGTTCGTCAGCGCGAAGAAGTGCGGCCGCGACGAGATGAAGGAATCGGGGCGGCAGGCCGCGGGCCTGCCGCACATCAGCTTCGCCGGATCGGCGTTGTGCTCGAGTCCGAGCACGTGACCGAGCTCGTGAGCGATGACGTTGCGCGTGACGTTCGGCTGCGAGAGCGGCGGAACGTCGCCGCGCCGCAACGCGATCAGCGCCGCCTCTCCGCCGCGCGCGGGAAGCGTGAATGACGCGAACTCGCCGTGCGTCAGCGCGATGACGACGTCGCCGCGAACGCGGCGCAACGCGATCAGCGCGCGCTCCCCTTCAGGCATCGGAACATCGGAGAAGACGATCGGCCCGAATCGCTGCTGGACGCCGAGCGCGCGCAGCTCGCGATTCCAGAACGTCATCGCTTCGCGCACGGCGGCGACGCGCGAATCATCGCGGTTGCCGACGATGGTCACGCGGAGCTCGGCCGCGTGCGCCGTTGCAACGACGAGGAAGAGGACGGCGGCTGTGCCAAAACGCACGCGGAGAGTCACTTCAAAGTGCGCGCCTAAGCCGGCACCGGAGTGATCGTCATCGCCAGTTTCTCAGTCGTTCGGATCACGGTCAGCTCGGACGCTCTTCCGACCTGCTCTTCACTGAGGATGCGGTGAAGGTGGTCGACCGTCGACACGGGGATTCCGTCGTACCCGACGAGGAGGTCTCCTTCGCGCAACCCCGCTTTCTCCGCGGGACTCTTCTTCTCGACACCCTGCACGAGCACTCCGCTCTCGACCGCCAGGTCGTAGAAGCGAACGATGCGGCGATGAATCGGTACCGACTGACCGGCGACGCCGATGTAGCTTCGCGTGATGCGGCCGTCGCGAATGAGGCGCGAGGCGACGAACTTCGCGATGTTGATTCCGATCGCGAAGCAAATACCCTGCGCCGGCCGGATGACGGCGGTATTCACACCGATTACTTCGCCTCGCGAATCAACGAGCGGCCCGCCCGAGTTACCTGGATTGAGCGCGGCGTCGGTCTGAATGACGCTGTCGATCAACCGTCCGCTCTGCGCGCGCATCGTCCGTCCGAGCGCGCTGACGACGCCGGCCGTCACCGTGGCCTGAAACCCGAGCGGATTGCCGACTGCGATCGCGATCTGGCCGGGACGAATCGAATCGGAGTCGCCGAGATGCGCCGGAATTTGATTCGGCGCGGAGACGCGAACGACAGCGAGATCGGTGTGAGGATCGTTGCCGACAACTGTAGCCGTGCAACGCGTTCCATCGGCGAGAGTGACCTCGATCGACGATGCGCCGGTCACGACGTGGCTGTTGGTGAGGATGAATCCATCCGGCGTAAAGAGAAACCCGGAGCCGCCACCGCGCTGTTCGCCGCGCTTTCCCTCCGTCTTTACCTCAATGTTGACGACCGAAGGCGTGATGCGCGCGGCCGCGGACATGACTGCTGATGAATACGCGTCGAGAAGTTCGTCTTCGGCAGGATCGAGTCTCATCTGATCCTGAAAACAAACTCGTATTCCTTCCTAACGCTGCAGCGCGTAGCTCACCTTGAAAAACAGCGAACGATCCTGACGGACGAGGTCGTTCTGCGCGGTCAGCAAGCGGTCGTCGCCGTAGCCGACGAACAGCACCGTTTGCCAGTTCAGTTTGTAGCTGTAGAGCACGGAGCCGAGGAATGAGCCGCTGTGGCGATTCACGTGAAACCCGTACTGCTCCGGCACGCGCTCGGTCGATACGTATTGCGCGATCGCGCGCACGAGCGACTTCGCGGAGAAGCTGTACGTCGTCTTCAGTCGCTCGACCTGCGCGGTGAAGACGCGGCCGCCGTCGGCGTTCAGCCATTCGCGATTCGCCTGCAGATCGAACGTCAGCCGATCGAACGGACGCAATGTCGTCGCGGCGATCACCGAGGCTCCGCGGCCAACGCGCTCGTTCGCGAAATCGATCGAATCGCCGGCGCGACCCTGCAGCGAGATGCGCGTGAAGCGGCGCGACGGGTCGAACTGCACGAAGAACGTGCCGTACGTCTGTTCGAGCAGCGACTCGCCGACGAATACCTTCTCTTTCGGACGCGCCTCGAACTGCGCCTGAAGATTGCGCGGACCGATGAGCGTCACGCCGAGTGTGGCGCGCTGAAAGATCGTCCGGCCATCGAGGTCTTCCTGTCTGTCGAGGAACGTGTACGGCCGGACGAAACGCAAGCCGTGCGTCGGGAAAAAGCGGAGCCCGAAGTTGGCGTCGTATTCGCGATAGCCGACCTGCGGAAGGAAGCCGAGGTCTGCGCGGAAGTCGTCGCCGAACTGCTTCGCGTCGAGGAACCAGTCGTGAGTCTCTGTCAGGTGATTCCAGGAGAGCGTCGCGGCGAGATCCGACTGCGAGTTGCCGGTCCACGATGGCGAAAGATCGGGACGATTCGGATTCTTCGTCTGACTGAAAAGCAGCTCGCCGGTCACCGCGTCGCTGTCATTCGGCCGCCACTGAAAGTCGGGACCGAAAACGCGATTGTGTCCGCCGTGCTGCAGCTCGCGATCGGTGAGCACCGCGCCGACGAACGAGGCGCCGATGTCGTGCCGCACGCGGCCGATCGTAGCCAGCGATCGAAAGTCCTGGTCGGCGAGATCGTTGCCGAGCGGCGCAGCTCGATCGCGGAGCGTTTGTCGTTGCGCGTGTCGAGGAAGACGGCGATGTTGTCGTCGGTGCCGATCACCGCATCGCGATCGACGAACGGCGCGCGGATCTTCGCCGGCTCCGGATCGTCGCAACGGACGCCGATGTAGAAGTAGCGCTCGTCGTACGTCACCCACGTGGTCGTCTTCACTTTCGGCGGCGTGTTGTCGCCGGGGGAGGTCTCGTAGAAGCGATCGATGAGCGCCGCCTCTTTCCATCCGGCCTCGTCGAGCTTTCCATCGATGACGATCGAGCCGGCCGCACGATGCACGGCGAGCGGCGGCGTCTGCGCGTGGACGGCGAACGGCGCGAGAGCAAGCGCCAGCGAGACGAGACCTCGTTTCAGCATTCGTACATTCTCCGTACGAACGCTTACGCAGGGCCATGCGGCTTGTTGCGAAACGAGAACTTCGCGCCGGAATCCCTTCATCGCGTGTGAAGTTGAATCGCAGGTGAGCATCTACGCGACCCTATGGATTCTCAAGTTCCCCGCAGACGGAGACGATTACGTCGGCTGCGGATGGGAAGCGGTGATGGCGCAAGGCGTGCCCGGTCACATCGGTACGCCAACCAAAGGTTATGGCTACGAAGACGGCGACCCATACGGGAGCTTCCTTCCACCGCCGATCGCAATTACCGGGAATGATGATGACGCGCCACTTCGAGCCGTCGTGTTCATTCGCAAGGGAACGGAGAAAGTAGTTCAGGAGTACACCAACCCGCTTCTCGTGCTGTCGGGCGCAGAGTACGCGGCCAGTTCCTTCGACGCGCTCCATCGACGCATCTGCGACGCGCTCCGCGGCGAGAAGCCTCGCGTCGTCGCACAGCTGTTCACCCGCGACGGCGAATCAGAGCTGATCTGCGACGGCGACGCCACGAAGCGAAACGAGCCTGACCCGAATTAGCTTTGAGCTCACGCTTCCGTGTCTCGCCGCGCGATGTTCACCGCGGCGGTGACAACCTGCAGCAACAGCAGAATCGACGACACGCCGTGATAGACGCCGAACCGGCGGCGCACCGGATCGTTGCGATCGAGTGAGCTGATCGGCGTCGATGACTCGGCGCGAATCATCCGGATGCGCAGGTCGACGACGATCTGCGTCGCCGCGAAGAGCACGCCCGCGAACAGTAGCGCGATGATGCTCGCGCGAGCGCGCCGCCATTCGAACGCGAGGAGCAGCACCGGCGCGCCGAGGGCGATGTAATGCCAGCGGCCGAGCAGGGCGCCGACGACGTCGGCAGCGACGGCCGGCGTTCCGGCGGCGCGGAAAACGGCGGCGGCGGAAAGAAGAATGAACGCGCCGGCACCGAACCAGAGCGCGGCGATCAAACGAGCGACGGCCTTCACGCCGGAAGCATATTGCAATCGCCGCGACCTCCATCGATACTCTCGACAGTTCCCGCAAATCCACCAAAAAGAGAGGATCTTCCGATGCGAGCTCGACGTCCGATCGCCGTCTGTGTTCTTGCTGTCTTCTGCCTTTCCGCGCTCCCTCTCGCCGCAAAAACTCCACCGCCCAAAGCGAAACCGAAGCCGCGTCCCACGCTCCGCGGCGACTACGCCGTCATCGCCGACATGGCCGGCGGTCTGCTGAAATCGGTCGCCGGCTCCGCGCTCAAAGAGCTGCTCTTTCCGTCGAAGACGATCGACATCGACAAGCTCCTCTCCGACATCAGCGTCAACGTTCGCAAAGAGCTCATCAAAAACGTAGCTGACGGTGACGAGACCACGCTGACCGCCGCCACGACTTCGCTGAAGGACTATCAGACCGAATGGAAGAACGGCGGCGATCCGGCCACCATCGAAGGACGTCTGTCGAGTGACTCGACGATCAATGGCGTCAACACTGTCATCGCCCGCACCGGCGCGGCCGGCAAACCGGAGTATGTCGATCCCGGCCTGCCGCTCTTCGTCGCCGCGGCGCAGATCAAAGCGAATCGCCTCGAGTTGCGCCGCAAACTGACGCCGGCGAACGACGCCGCGATCCGCGCCGTCCTCATCACGCATCTCGAAGATTCGCTCGCGCATGCGCGCAAGACGATGAATCGCCGCCGCACGGAATCGATGAACGCGCGGCTCGGCCGCATCTCCGAATGCTTCCTCGGCAGCAAGGACGCCCACGGACTGCCGTGGGATCTCATCTGGACCTACAAAACCTACTTCAACGATTCGGCCGACTCGACTCAGGTCAAGGGCGGCTCGCAGGCTGACAACGATGAGCCGAAAGCGTTCGCTCGCTGCGAAGGCCGCCGCGAACCGTACCTCGACGGCGTGCGCAAAAAGACGGCCGCCACGGTCGACGCGAACTGGACCACGACCGATGCCATTCTCGACACGTGGGCGCAGACGCTCGACGCGCTGAAAAACTCGCCACCCGGCACCACCGCGCGCGCGACGCGCATCGACTTCGGCGGCATCTTTGGCATCGGCGAACACGGCTCATTCAACAATGCGATCACCGGCGGCCAGGGTTGTCCGGCCGGCTACACGCCATACGAGTTCAAGGGAACGTTCAACGTCGACTGGCCGACGCTTTACTGCGGCCGCATCACCGGCGACGGCGAGCCGGTCGCCGACTTCGGCGGCATGTACGGCAGCGCGAATCACAACGACCCCGGCGCGTACTGGATCAACAATCCGATCACCGGCGGAGCGAGTTGCCCGAGCGGATTCACGGCGTCGGAAGTGAAGAACCAGCACAAGCTTTTCTACTGCTGGAAAACACACGTCGCCGGCACGAAGCCGGCGTATTGGTTCGGCGGCGTCTACAGCGACAACGGCGAGAAGAAGATCCCGATCACCGACGCGATGATCTGTCCGAACGGCTACACGCCGTCGCTTGTCCACGGAACGCGCGGCGCGAGCGGCGTTCCATCGACGCGGCGATCGATCCTCTGCTGGATGAAGGCGCCGAGCTAAGCCTGTGATGCAAGCGCGCGCCGGATCGATTCGTCGAACGGCGCGCGCAACACACCGCGGTCGGTGATGATCGCGCTAATCAGCCGCGCCGGCGTGACGTCGAACGCCGGATGCCGCACGCTGATGCCATCGGGCGCGATCGATTTCCCGCCGATCGACGTCACCTCGTCCGCGCTCCGCTCTTCAATCGGGATGAGCGTTCCGTTCGCGCAGTCGGGATCGATCGTCGAGATCGGCGCCGCGACATAGAACGGCACGCCGTGCGCGTGCGCGAGCACGGCGACGGTGTACGTTCCGATCTTGTTCGCGGCATCGCCGTTCGCGGCGATCCGATCGGCGCCGACGATGACCGCATCGAACTGGCCCTGCTGAAAAAAGTGGCCGGCCATGTTGTCGGTGATCAGCGTGACGTCGATGCCGTCCTGCTGCAGTTCCCACGCGGTCAGTCGCGCGCCCTGCAAATACGGACGCGTTTCGTCAGCGAAGACCGCGATCCGTTTCCCCGCTTCGACCGCCGCGCGAACGACGCCGAGGGCCGTGCCGTAGCCGGCCGTCGCGAGCGCGCCGGCGTTGCAGTGCGTGAGGATGGTCGTCTGTTCGCCGAGGAGCTCGGCACCGAATGCGCCGATCCGGCGATTCGATTCGACGTCCTCGCGAAAGATCGCATCCGCCTCGGCGACGAGATCGCCGCCGCGCGCGCGCAGCATCCGATCGACTGCCCACATCAGATTGACTGCGGTCGGCCGCGCTTCGCGCAACTCCGCGGCTGCGGCCGTCACGTCATCGCCGCGAAGCGACGCCAGCGCAATGCCGTATGCCGCGCTCACTCCGATGGCCGGCGCGCCGCGCACGACCATGTCGCGAATGGCGCGCGCAACTTCCCCCGCATCGCGGCAGACGACCCAGCGGACCTCACGCGGAAGCAGCCGCTGATCGAGCAGCTCCAGCGCGTCTCCGCGCCAGCGGATCGGCTCGACATTCGCAGTCATCTCCGTCGATATACTACGGATTCAGTGCTGGAAGGTGGATCAATGGTGAAAGTAGGAATCAACGGATTTGGCCGCATCGGACGCAACGTCGTCCGCGCCGCCCTTGCTGCAAAACATGACATCGAATTCGTCGCGGTGAACGATCTCACCGACGCCGCGACGCTTGCGTATCTCCTCAAATACGACTCCGTTCACGGCACGATCGCGAATGAGATCGGCCATACGAAAGACGGACTGACCATCGACGGCAAACCGCTGCGCGTTTTCTCCAGCCCCGATCCGGCCGAAATTCCGTGGGGCGAGCTCGGCATCGAGATCGTCATTGAATCGTCGGGCCGCTTCACGTCGAAAGACAAAGCTTCGCGCCATCTGAAGAAGTCGGTCGAGACCGTGATCATCTCCGCGCCGTCGAAGGACGCCGACGCGACCTTCTGCATCGGCGTGAACGAAAACGTCTACGACCCGGCGAAGCATCACATCGTCTCGAATGCGTCGTGCACGACCAACTGTCTCGCGCCGGTCGCGAAAGTGCTGCACGAGAAGTTCGGGATCACGATGGGAATCATGACGACGATCCACTCGTACACGAACGATCAGGAAATCCTCGATCTGCCGCACAAAGATCTTCGCCGCGGACGCGCCGCCGCGCTCTCGATGATTCCGACGACCACCGGCGCCGCTGCCGCCGTCGGACTCGTGCTGCCGGAATTGAAAGGAAGATTCGACGGGATCTCCGTTCGCGTTCCGACGCCGAACGTCTCGCTCGTCGATCTCACGTTCCATACCGAGAAAGAGACGTCGTCGGACGAGATCAACGCGGTGCTGCGCGAAGCGTCGGGCGGCGATCTGCGCGGCATCCTCGCCTGCTGCGACGAACAGCTCGTCTCGATCGACTTCAACAACAATGCGCATTCGTCGATCGTCGACACGACCTTCACCCGCTCCGTCTCGCCGACGATGCACAAAGTGCTGGCGTGGTACGACAACGAGTGGGGCTACTCGAACCGCATCCTCGACCTCGTCGCGCACATCGCGAAGGTGAAGAAAGGCGCGCTGACTTCGGCGGCGAGCGCATGATCGAGATTCGCACCGTCGATCAGCTCGACATCGAAGCGGGCGCGCGCGTGTTCTATCGCGTCGACTACAACGTGCCGCTCGAAGGAACACGCATCTCCGACGCAACGCGCATCGAGGAAACGCTGCCGACGCTCTACATGCTGCGCGAGCGCGGCGCCGCGATCGTCATCGCCTCACACCTCGGCCGCCCGAAGGGCGAGCGCAACATGAAGTACTCGCTCGCACCGGTCCGCGAAAAACTGGCCGAGCTGCTCGGACGTGAAGTGCAGTGGGCGGATGACTGCGTCGGCACCGAGACCGAAGCGAAAGCGAAAGGGCTGCAGCCGGGAGAAATCCTGCTCATCGAGAACCTTCGCTTCCACGCCGGCGAAGAGAAGAATGATCACGCATTCGCCGCGGAGCTGCACAGACTCGCCGACTTTTACGTGAACGATGCGTTCGGCGCCTGTCATCGCGCGCACGCGTCGATCGATGCGCTGCCGCGTCTCTTCGACAAAGAGAAAGCGGCCGGCGGATTGCTGCTCGCGAAAGAGCTGCAGTTCCTGCAGAAGGTGACCAACGTCTCCGAGCGTCCGTTCGTCGCGCTCCTGGGCGGCGCGAAGATTGCCGGAAAGATCGAGCCGCTCGAAGCGCTGGTGAAGCTCGCCGATGCGGTGCTGATCGGCGGCGGAATGGCCAACACGTTCCTCGCCGCGAAAGGGGTGGCGATGGGCGGCTCGCTCGTCGACAAAGATTCGCTCGAAGTGGCGAAACGAATTCTGGCCGGCGGCGCGCGCGCCGAAGTCGTCCTGCCGGTCGACCTGATCGTCGGCGATTCGCTCGACAATCCGACGCGCGTCGAAAGCGTCGACGTCGCCACCGGACTGACCGGCGAACAGAAAGCATTCGACATCGGACCGCGCACCATCGAGGACTACGCGCGCCGCGTCAGCGAAGCGAAGACCGTCTTCTGGAACGGGCCGATGGGCGTGTTCGAGAAAGAGGAGTTCGCGCGCGGCACGATGGCGATGGCGGAAGCGGTCGCGAAAGCGAACGCCATCACGGTCGTCGGCGGCGGCGAGTCGGTCGAAGCGGCAAACGCGTCCGGCTTCGCCGATCGCATCGATCACATCTCGACCGGCGGCGGCGCGTCGCTGGAGTTCATCTCGGGCGCGGAACTGCCGGGCGTCGAGGTACTGCGCGTGTCGCATGGCAACTGAGATCGAGGTTAAGTTCGCGCTGCGCGAGCGCGTCGAGCTGCTGCGCAAGCTCACCGAGCTCGGCGGGCAACGCCTCTATCCGGAAACGTTCGAAGACAACATCGTGCTCGATCGCCGCGGCGAGCTGCGGACGAAAGGCGCGTTGCTGCGCGTGCGCAAGTTCGGACGCTATTCGATCGCGACGTTCAAAGGCCCGATGTCGATCGAAGGCGGCGTGAAGTCGCGCGAAGAAGTGCAGACCGGCGTCGAGAGTTTCGAGCTCGCCATCCAGCTCTTCGATTCACTCGGCTACAAGCCGGTCTTCCGCTACCAGAAGTTCCGCGAAGTGTGGCGCGTGCGCGAAGTCGAAGTCGTCCTCGACCGGACGCCGATCGGCGATTACTTCGAGATCGAAGGGCCGCTCGACGTCATCCGCAACGTCGCCACCGAGCTCGGCATGAACATGGACCACGCCATTCGGCAGACGTACGCCGATCTCTATCGCCAGGCGCGCCGCACGCGCGCCGACCTGCCGGAGAACATGGTGTTTCCGCCGGAGCAGCTGTAACCAAATGATGAATGAGGAATGATGAATTCTGAATCGCTCCGCGTCATTCATCATTCATCATTCAGCATTCATCATTCGTTGTTCAGGCGCAGGCGTCCGCGATGAAAGCCATGCTCCTCGCCGCCGGCTTCGGCACGCGGCTCCGTCCGATCACCAGCTCGCTTCCGAAACCGCTCGTACCGATTTGCAATCGGCCGCTGATCGCGTGGGCGGTCGAGGCGTTTCTCCGCGCGAACATTCGCGAACTGATCGTCAATCTGCATCACCTGCCGGAACCGCTCGAGCGTTATCTCCTCGACACGTTCCCCGCCGCCACTTTTCACTTTTCGCGCGAGCGGGAAATCCTCGGCACCGGCGGCGGGATTCGCGCGGTGCGTTCGCTGCTGGAACAGGAAGAGGAATTCGTTCTCGTCAACGCCGACACGATTCAGTTTCCGCGTTACGACGAGTTGTCGCGCGCGCGCCGCGAGCGCGATGCACTCGCCGCGCTGACGCTTCGCCATCCGCCGGCCGGCGATCGCTTCACCGCCGTCTTCAACGACGCCGGACGGATCACCGGCTTCGGTTCCGGCAGCGGCGAAGCGCTGATGTTCGCCGGCTCGCACGTCATCAGCTCGCGCATCTTTCGCTATCTCCCCGATCGCGATTTCTCCGGCATCGTCGAAGACGTCTATCAACTCCACACAAATGAGCTGGCGGCGATCGTCGACGACGGAATCTGGTTCGACATCGGCACGCCGCAGCGCTACATGAATGCGCTCGCCGCGCTGCTGCGGCTCACCATCGCCGGCGAGCTGGAGCCGGCGAACGGCTCACGCGTCGAAGATGATTCGCTCGCCCATGAGAGCGCGCAGATTCGCGGTTCACTTACTCGCTCGACCGCCGGCGCGCGCAGCATCGTCGACGGCGATGCGACCGACAGCGCGATCTGGGACGACTGCAACATCGGCGACGGCGTGACGCTGAAGAACTGCATCGTCGCGCACGGCGTCACCCTCTCAACGCCCGCGCACCATGAGAACGCGATGATCTGCAACGAAGGCGCGACAGTTACAGTCACGCCGTTCCAAGCCGTCGGTGCTACGATCGTTCGCATTCCATGACACCCGCAACCGTCTCTGAAGCGGCGGCACGGCGTCGCGTCATCGCCGTTTTTCTGACCCAGGGAAGCGTCGCCTGCGTCGCGCTGATCTGGGTGACGTGGCTCCGTCACGATCAGATCGCCGGCGTCTTTCACCGCCTCGGCACCAGCGCCTGGATCCTCATCGCCATCTTCCTGGCCTTCGCCTTTGCGATGGCGCTCGTCAAATTCGAGCTGACGAATCTCATCTTCGTCTCGCTCGTCATCACCGCCTGCATGGCTTCGTTTCCGTTGCTCGGCGCCGCGCTCGCGGCGTGGACGGCCGTCGTCTCCGCGACCATCGCGCGCTGGCTGGCGATGAAGCAATTCGGTCCGGTCAAGACCGACATGCACGATCCGAACGTCGAGTATGTGAAGACGTTCGCCGGCCAGTTCGGCACGTACGGACTCCCGGTGCTCGTGGCCGGCACGATCTACGAGAAGCTCGGCGGCGAAGTGCCGCTGATCCACGCGACCGGCCGCGCCGCGCTGCTGGTCGTGATCGGCAGCCTTGCGCTGATCGCCACGAATCTGCTGCTGATGTTCATGCCGGCGCGCTCGTACGGCTATTCGGCGAGAAAGATCCTCGGACTCGATCTCGTCGACGGCTCGATCTCGCTGCTGACGCTGCCGTACGCGGTCGTCACCGCGCTCAGTTTCGGCGCGATGGGATGGGGCGCCGTCCTCGCGCTAGCGTTCACCGGGGTCATCGCCAATCTCGTCGCGCGCAACCTCGCGGTAACGCGCTCGCGCAGCCTGCAACAACTCCAGCGCCTCGCGTCGCTGACCAACATCGGCAAGACGATCTCGCTTCGCTTCACGACCGATCAGCTGCTGATGAAGATCTATACCGAGTGCAAGAAGATCGTCGACTGCTCGCTCTTCACGATCGCGCTGCTCGACGAATCGACCGACGAGTTGTCGTTCGAGCTCGACGTTCGCGAAGACACGTTCCTGCCGAAAGACCGGATGCCGGTCGGCGAAGGGCTCAACTCGTGGGTCGTCAAACATCATCAGCCGCTGCTGATCGGCAGCGTCGCCGAGGAGCGGCGATATGGCGTGAAAGCAATCGCCGATACGAAGCCGACCGAGTCGTGGCTCGGCGTCCCGATGATCGCGCGCGACCGCGTCATCGGCGTCATCTCCGTCGAGAGCTTTCGCAAGAACGCGTTCTCGGATGACGATCTGCTGCTGATCACCGCGATCGCCAATCAGGCGGCGGTCGCGCTCGAGAACGCGCATCTCTACAAAGATCTCGAAGGGCTGACGTACGCGCTCGAGCAACGCGTCATGGAGCGGACCAACGAGCTGCGCGAGACCAACCTGCGGCTGATGGCGGCCGACCGATCGAAGAATCAATTCCTCGCCAACATGTCGCATGAGCTGCGGACGCCGCTCAATTCGATCATCGGATTTTCAAGTGTGCTGCTGGAATCAACGCGCAACATCGTTCAGCCGCGGCTCTACAAGTTCCTCGAGAACATTCACGCCGCCGGCAACCATCTGCTCGAACTGATCAACGACATTCTCGATCTCTCGAAAATCGAAGCGGGGAAGATGGAGCTGCGCGCCGATCGCTTCGACCTGCACGAAACGCTGGCCGCCGTCGAGCGTGTAATGAAGGGATTCGCCGCGGAGGCGAACGTCCGCATCATCGCGAAGATCGATCCCGACGTACCGAACGTCTGTCTCGATGAAGGACGGCTGAAGCAGATTCTCTTCAACCTCCTGTCGAACGCCGTGAAGTTCTCGCCGCAGGGCGGACCGGTGAACGTAAACGTCGCCGCGATTCCGAAAGAGGAATCGCCGATCGGCGTGAACGCGGTGCGGATCGAAGTGGCCGATCAGGGGATCGGCATTTCGCCCGACGAGCTGCAGCGAATTTTCGACGAGTTCTATCAGACGGAAGAAGGACGGCGTTCACGCCGCGGCGGGACGGGACTCGGGCTTTCGCTCACGCGCAATTTCGTCGAGCTGCATCACGGCCGGATCGAAGTGCAGTCGACTCCCGGCAAGGGGTCGTGCTTCACGATGTATCTGCCGGTCGATTACCACGAAGCGGCCGGCGCCATGCCGCCGCAAATGCTGCAGCTCGGCAGCGCGGAGCAGCGCGTGGTGCACTGATGTATCATCCGCGCCGCCATGTCGAACCGCACATTTACGATCATCAAACCTGACTCCGTCCGCAAAGGAAATTTCGGCAAAATCGTGAGCCGTCTCGAAGCCGAAGGGTTCCGCATCATCGGCCTGAAAAAGGTCTTCCTCTCGCAGCAGCAGGCCGAAGGGTTCTACGGCGTGCATCGCGAGCGTCCGTTCTTCAAGGATCTCGTCAGCTACATGACGTCCGGTCCCGTTTACGTCGCCGCGCTCGAAGGCGAAGGCGCGGTCGCGAAACTGCGCGCGCTGATGGGCGCAACCGATCCGCTCAAAGCCGACGCCGGCACGATCCGCAAGGAGTTCGGCGAGTCAATCGAGCAGAACGCGATTCACGGTTCCGATTCGGACGAGAACGCGAACGGCGAGATCGCGTACTTCTTCGCGCAAATCGAGTTGTCGTAGCCGTCGGGACGAACGTTCGGATTGATCCGCCGCGAAGCCGGTCGCCGAGGCTTTGCCAGGCAACGCGGCGGCCCGTGGCCGCTACGGCGCGACGACGATCGCCGAAATCCCTGCGGCTTCCAGCTTCGCGCGAGCAGCAATCGCCTGCTCGCGCGTTGCGAAGGGACCGATGCGAACGCGATACAGCGTCGCGCTGTGATCGACGTAGCTCTGCTGGCCGATCTTCGTCAGCCGGCCCTGCAGCTCCTTCGCATTCGGCTCCTGCGAAAACGCGCCGACCTGCACGACGAACTTCCCTGCCGATGCGACAGGACGCGGCTGCGGCGCAGGCGGAGGCGTGTTGCGCACCACAGGCTGCGAAGCCGGTAATGGTGCAATCGGCACCGACTCGATCGTCCGTCCATCCGCGCCGACGACGCGACGCGTCTCAACACCCGGCTGCGACGCGTGCTCTTCGACGACTTCCACACGATCGACGGTGATTGGCGGAACATCCGCAGGCGCTGCAGCGACCGGCGCGGGAACAGGAGCCGGCGCCGGAACGCTGCGCGGCTGCTGCGTCGTCGGCGACGCGGCGACATCGGGAATCGAAACAACGTACGGCGCCGGCGGCTCGCGATCGCCGCGTCCGACTTTCACGACCGTCAGATCGACTTCGCCATGTCCCGGCTCGATCAATCCGATCTGCTGCGCGGCCGCGTACGTCAGATCGATCAGCCGATTACCGACGTACGGTCCGCGATCGTTGATCCGGACGCGCACCGTCTGTCCGTTCGTCGGATTCTTCACGTCGACGATCGTGCCGAACGGCAGCGAGCGATGCGCGGCCGTCATCAGCAGCGGATCGAAGATCTCGCCGTTCGCGGTGGTCCGGCCGGCAAACTCCTGGCCGTACCAGCTCGCTTCGCCGTGCATCGCTTCCGGCGCGGGAAGCGCCGGCGCCTGCGTCGTCGTCGCGCAGCCGTATGCGATGCAGTTGATGAGAAACACGATGACGATTCGCCTGCGAACGTTCACGCTCACACCCGCACCTCGCCAACTTCGTCGTGAATCAACGCGCGCTGCCGCTCGAGGATCGGATCGATCTCTTCGATGAGGAAGCGCTCGGTCTGCTGTCGCGAAAGTCCCGTGTAATCGTCCGGCCGCGCCAGTCGCTCGATGGCCTCGCGATCGATGCCGAGCAGTTCATCGGCGGCGATCCGATCGAAGAGATCGTTCTGCGCCGAGCCCGACTTCATCTCGCCTGCCGCCGCCTGTGAATGGATCCGCACGCGCTCGTGCAGCACCTGCCGGTCGCCGCCGCGTCGCACGCCTTCCATCATCAGATTCTCCGTCATCATGAACGGCAGCTCGCGCCGGACATTCGCAGCAATCACCTCTTCATGCACCACGATGCCGCCGACGATGTTGTCGTAGATGAGCGCGAGGGCATCCGCTGCAAGAAACGCTTCCGGAATGGCGATGCGGCGATTTGCGGAATCGTCGAGCGTTCGCTCGAACCATTGCGTCGCCGCCGTGAAGGCAGGATTGAGCGAGTTGACGATCAGATGCCGCGACAGCGCATCCATCCGCTCGGCGCGCATCGGATTGCGCTTGTACGCCATCGCCGATGAACCGATCTGCTCCGCTTCGAACGGCTCTTCGATCTCGCGAAGATGCTGCAGCAGTCGCATGTCGTAGCCGAACTTCGACGCCGACTGACCAAAGCCGCTCAGCGTCGCCACGACCTGCGCGTCAACCTTGCGCGAATACGTCTGGCCGGAAACCGGATAGGTGCGCGGAATGCCGACCTTCGCGGCGACGAGCTGTTCGAGGCGATTCACTTTCGATTCGTCGCCTTCGAAGAGGTTGAGGAACGAAGCCTGGGTGCCGGTCGCACCCTTGACGCCGAGGAGCGCAAGCGAGTTGCGGCGGAACTCGAGCTCTTTGAAATCGAGGAGGAGGTCGTGCAGCCAGAGCGTCGCACGCTTGCCGACCGTCGTGAACTGCGCCGGCTGAAAGTGCGTGAACGCGAGAGTCGCTGTGCCGCGCCACTTCCACGCGAAGTCGCGCAGTTTGGCGATGACGTTCAGCAGGCGGCGCTCGAGGATCGCCAGCCCTTCCGACATCTGGATGATGTCGGTGTTGTCGGTGACGTACGCGGAGGTGGCGCCGAGGTGGATGATGCCTTTCGCGGACGGCGCCTGCAGGCCGTACGCGTAGATGTGCGACATCACGTCGTGACGCACTTCGCGCTCGCGGCGCTCGGCATCTTCGTAGTTGATGTTCTCGAGCGTCGCTTTCAGCTCGGCGATCTGCGCGTCGCTGATCTCGAGTCCGAGCTCGCGCTCCGCTTCGGCAAGCGCGACCCAGAGGCGGCGCCACGTGCGGAATTTGAAGTCGGGCGAAAAGACGTACGACATCTCGCGCGATGCGTAGCGTTCGGTGAGTGGATTCGATGCCGAGTCGCGCGTCACGCTCGGATTATACTGGTCACGAATGCACTCAGCCGTCTCCACGCATGATCCGAAGCGCGCCACTCAGGTGACGCTGAAAGCGGTGACGCTTCTCTCGGGCGTGCTGACGGTCGTCTTTCTGATCTCGTTTTTCTTCAGCGACGGCGGCATCGCCGAGCTGCACCACGCCCGCAAACGGGTCGACGCGCTGCGCAGCGACATCACCCGCCTCGAGCAGGAAAACATCCGCCTCCGCGCCGAGATCGACAGCGTGAAACGCTCGACGTACGCCGTCGAGCGCATCGCCCGCGAAGACCTCGCCATGTCGAAAAAAGGCGAGTTGGTTTACATGCTGCCAAAGCGGTAGCTACTCGCTCGGGCTCAGCACCCCGGTCGCGCGATCGACCTCCAGCGCGTAACGCATGATCACTCCCGCCACGATCGCGATCTGCTGGCTCGCTTCGTTCCAGTCGCGCTGTTCGATCGCTTCGCGAACGCCGGGAATGGTCTTCACGCCGTAGCCGGTGTAGAAGCCGGGCGCGTAGATCTGATGCGCGAACCATGGACGGCGCGGCAGTCCTTCGCGCCGCGTGAGGAGTTGCTCGACGTGCATCAGCAGCTGATCGAGTGACTGTCGCTTCGCACCGACGCTCGGCGAATCGGCAATCGCATTGCCGGCGACGGCGTCGTATGCCTTCGCACTCTTCTCCAGGTCGGCGACCGCGTTCTGCAGGGGCGCGAAGTTCAGGAACGGCACCGGCTCGTCCGCCTTCGGCGCGACGAACGGCTTCGTCGGATCGGCGGCGAGCTCCATCGTCTTGTCCGCCAGCTGTTTGTTTCGCTCCTCGGTGTCGGCGCGCATGGTCTCCGCCAGTTTGGTCAACTCGTTGACGTATCGCGACAGCGTCGACGTGAAGGTGGAGAACTCGAACGGCAGCACATCGGAGTTTGCGAGTCGCAGCACCAGCCGGCCGGTCGTCTTCGCCTGCGTGACGCCATAACGAAAGTCGGGATCGCCGAAGCGCGTGTAGTGATCGAACGAATCGTAGACGGAGTGATACGAGCCGCCGGACGATTCGCCGCTGTAGCCGATGTCGAGCCCGGCGACGCCGAGGTGCTGGAGGAAAGGCGTGTAATCAGAGCCGGAGCCGAGCGCATCGAGGCGAATCAGCTCAAGCTCGCGCTGCGTTTTGCGCTCTTCCGCATTCGTCGCGGCGAGCAGTTCGTGCGCTCGAAACCGCTGCAGCACCGACACGTTCCGTTCCGGATCGTTGACGTCGCGTGCGACTTCGGTCACGAGCCGTTCGAGCGTGTGCGAACCGCCGGCGTCGAGAAAGCCGCGGCTGTTCGAATCGGAGTTGATATAGACGACGCCGTTGCGCCGCAGTTCATCGGCGTGCGTCTCCGCCCATTCGGTCGAGCCGAGGAGACCTTCTTCTTCGCCGTCCCACGCTGCGTAAATGATGGTGCGCTTCGGACGCGAGCCGCTCTTCGCCAGCTCGCCGATCGCGCGCGCTTCTTCGAGCTCCGCGACGAGACCGCTGATCGGATCGCTCGCGCCGTTCACCCACGCGTCGTAATGATTGCCGCGGATGATCCACTGATCGCGAAACTCGCTGCCGGCGAGACGCGCGATGACGTCGCGCGCCGTGACCATCTTCCAGTCGAACTCGAGCTTGAGATGGACGCGCGCCGGTCCGGGACCGACGTGATAGGTGATCGGCAGCGCGCCGCGCCAGTCGCTCGGCGCGATCGGACCACCGAGCTCGCGCAGCAGTGGCAGAGCGTCCGAATACGAGATCGGGAGTACCGGGATTTTCGTGATGACGTCGGCGTCTTTGCGCTCGAGCCGCTTCGCATCTTTCGTCGCGCCGATGCCGGGCGTGAGCGGATCGCCGGGATGGACCGGCATGTCCATCACCGAGCCGCGCTGCGCGCCGTTCTCGTTGCGAAATGCGCCTTTCGGATAGACGTCGCCCTGAAAGTAACCGTCGTCGCGCGGATCGGAGTAGATGATGCAGCCGATCGCGCCATGTTCGGCCGCGACCTTCGGCTTGATGCCGCGCCACGAACCGCCGTAGCGCGCGATGGCGATCTTCCCTTTCACGTCGACGCCGCGCCGCGCGAGCTCGTCGTAGTCCTTCGGGATGCCGTAGTTGACGTAAACCAGCTCGCCGGTGACGTCGCCGTCGATCGAGTAAGCGTTGTAGATCGGAAGCTGTTCGCTCTGCTGACCGGACGTTGCATCTTCGGCGATGGCCGGCTCGGCGAGCTTCGCAACAAACTTCGAAGGACCGACGAGCTCGAGGAGGCGCGTGCGCGGCGTCGGAAACAGCACCTCGAACTCCTCGATCTTCGTGTCGTAACCCCAGCTGCGAAAGAGCGACGCGATGAACTCGGCGTTTGCTTTGTCGTATTCGGAGCCGAGGTGATGAGGACGAGCGGTGAGCCGCTTCATCCACTCGCGAAGGTTTTGCGGATTCAGCTTCGCGTCGAAATCACGCTCGAGCGCGCGCTGCTTTTGCGCGGTCGGCGCCGTGAATCCGAAGAGCGGCTTTTCGGCGGTGGTTTGTGCAAGGAGTGGGGCGGTGAGGAGGAGAAGAAGGGAGGCGAGTGCGCTGCGCATGACGGTTTTACTCCTGGTGAAGTCGGCTGCGGTGGAGAAAGGCTACGACGACGCCGTTCGCGAGCAGGTCGGCCTCGTGTTCGGCGAGCGCTCTCACGCAGACGTGGAGCGACGATGCAGTGTCTGTATCGAAGATACGAAGAATTCCGGCGTGCCGGTGGCCGTGCGCAAGCGCGAGCGTCGCAAAATCCTGATCGCGTGTGACGAGCACGCGGCGCGATCGGAACGCGTACGCCATGATCGCGACGTCACCGGGATCTTCGCGCCATTCGGTGCCCGCGAAGACAACGTCGTGACCTGCCGCGGCAAGGCCCGACGCGAACCTCTGCGAGAAGCAGTTATCGACCAGCAGCTTCACTCGCCGCCATCACCGGAGCGAAGAATTCGTTACCGACGACGGTCGCCGCGTACAACAGACACGCACGTACATCATCGGCTTCAAGCCAGTCGTACTCCGCGATGAGCGATTCCGGCGTATCGCCCGCGGCAAGCATTTCAAGGACGTGCTGCACCGCCAAACGGTGCCCTCGAATGATCGCTTTTCCGCCGTAGGTCTCGGGGTTGTACGTGATCCGTTTGAGGAGTTCGTTGCGGTCCATCCCAAAATCTTACCTCGGTATACTCGCCGCCGATGTGCGGCATCAACGGCATTTACGCGTACCGCGACTCCGCGCCGTCCGTCGATCGCGAGGAGCTCGTCGCTACGCGGGAGTGCATGCATTCGCGCGGTCCCGACGCGGGCGACGCGTGGATCGGCGCGGACGGGCGGGTGGGACTCGGCCATCGCCGTCTCGCCATCATCGACCTTTCACCTGGCGGCGCACAGCCGATGCGGCGCGGCGAGCTCGTCATCTCGTTCAATGGCGAGATCTACAACTATCGCGAGCTGCGCGGCGGACTCGAAGCGCGCGGGAAGACGTTCGTGTCACAGTCGGACACTGAAGTGCTCCTCGCGCTATACGAAGAAAAGCAGGAGCGGATGTTCGGCGAGTTGCGCGGAATGTTCGCGATCGCGTTGTGGGATGGCGCGCGGCGGCGGATGGTGCTCGCGCGCGATCCGTACGGAATCAAGCCGCTCTACTACGCCGACGATGGCGCGACGGTTCGCGTCGCGTCGCAGGTTCGCGCACTCATCGCAGGCGGACGAGTATCGAAAGCGTTCGATCCCGCCGGCGCTGCCGGATTCTTTCTCCGCGGCACCGTGCCGGAGCCATTCACCATGTATCGCGCCGTCCGCGCGCTGCCGGCCGGCTCGTATTCACTCGTCGACAAAAACGGCGTCGCGGAACCGGTCAACTACTTTTCGATCGCGGCAACATTACGCGACGCGGTCGATGCGCAAGTCAGCTTCACCGAACAACAGCGTCAGGAGCTGGTACACGAAGCGGTGCTCGAATCGGTGCGCTATCACATGGTCGCCGACGTTCCTGTCGGCGCATTTCTCTCCGCCGGCATCGACTCCACGGCAGTCGTCGCGCTGGCGCGAGAAACCGGCGCGACCGATCTACAGACGATGACGCTTCGCTTCGAGGAGTATCGCGGCCGCGACAACGACGAAGCGCCGCTGGCCGCACTCGTCGCGCAGCAATACGGCGTCCGGCACACGATTCGCGATCTGACGCGCGCCGACTTTCGCGCTGAGCTGCCGCGCATTTTCGCGGCGATGGATCAGCCGACCGTCGACGGTCTCAACAGCTACTTCATCAGCAAAGCGGCGGCCGAGCTCGGACTGAAGGTGGCGATGTCGGGCGCCGGCGGCGACGAGCTGTTCGGCGGCTACACCTCGTTCCGCGACATCCCGCGCTGGATGCCGGTCACGTCGCTGCTCGCGCGCGTCCCCGGACTCGGCGACGGCGTGCATCGACTGAACGCCGCGCTCGCAAAGCGCAGCCGTCACATCAGTCCGAAGATGGGCGAGATCGTCCGCTACGGCCGCAGCTACGCCGGCGCGTATCTCGTCAAGCGCGGACGCTTTCTCACCGCCGAGCTCCCGTCCGTGCTCGGCGAAGAGATCGCGCGCGAAGGGCTGGCGCGTCTCGACATGCTCGGCGTCATCGAGCGCGCCGTCACTCCCGATCCCGGCAACGCATACGCGCGCGTCGCGGCGCTCGAATCATCGCTCTATCTGCGCAATCAGCTGCTGCGCGACATGGACTGGGCGAGCATGGCGCATTCGCTCGAAGTGCGCGTGCCGCTCGTCGACGCGCATCTGCTGCGCAAGCTCGCACCGGCGCTCGTCACGCGGCGCGAGCGCGGCAAGCAACTCCTCGCGAATGCGCCGCGCCCGCCGCTGCCGGCCGAAGTCCGGCAGCGCCGCAAGACAGGATTCACGCTGCCAATTCGCGAGTGGCTGAAAGACGAAGGACGCGTCGAGTTCGGCAAACGCAGCTGGGCGCGCCGCGTGTACGAAGAGATGTTCGCCGCCGCGCGCGGCAGCTGGTAATCGCGTCAATCGACGCGCAGCGTCCGCGACATTCCCTTTCCTTTGTGACCATCCACCGGACAGTAGATCGTGTAAGTCCCGGGCGTCAGCGCAACCGTGATCTGGCCCGTGTCGCCGCGCTCGAGCGGCTCGGTCATTCCGATATCGAGACCGTTTCCTTCGATCTTGAAACTGTGCGCTTCCTTGCCGTGATTGATGATCGAGAAGGTTCTCTTTCCGGCCTGAACGCTGTCCTGCATTCGGATCTCGTACTCGAGGAGATCGACGGCGATCACCGATGACGCCGCGGCGGCATTGGCGGTTCCGCTGGTCGCCGTTACCGTCGACGGCTTCGGTCCGGACTGTGATACGTCTTTCACCTCGCCGCCGGGACAAGCAGCGAAGAGCAACACCGCGGCGAACGTCATCAGCAGCTTCGGCATCGGGATCTCCTTAGTCGCGAATTCATCATTCCTCATTCAGCATTCATCATTCAATCAAATGCCCCGCAAATCCGCCGCGCTCGTCGCCCTGCTGATCCTCTTCGCCTGCGCGCGAATGGCGACGACCTTCCGCGTCTTCTCCGCAACCAACGACGAAGCGACGCACGTCGGCGGCGGGCTGGAACTGCTCGGCGAGCATCAATACAAACTGCAGCCCGAAAATCCGCCGCTCGCTCGACTCGTTTTCGCGGCGCTGCCGTGGCTCGGCGGCATGCGATTCAATCCGCACGGCGACTTCACGCAGCAGATCCACAGCGTCTTCTACGATCACGGCACGTACGAACGAAACGTCGTCCTCGCACGCATCGGCACGCTGCTCTTCTTCATCATCGCCGCCGCAGCGCTCGCAATGTGGACGTATCGCGAGCTCGGCGCTCTCGCCTCCATCATCGCCACCCTTCTCTTCACCACCCAGCCGATCGTCCTCGGCTACTCCGCGCTGGCGACACACGACGGCGCCGCGACCGCCGGCGTAGCTGTCTCACTGCTCGCAATGTCGTACTGGCTCGAACGACGTACACCCGCGCGCGCCGCGCTGCTCGGCGCCGCGTTCGGCTTCAGCGTCCTTTGCAAATTCACCTGCCTGGCGTATGTGCCGCTCGCCTCCGGAGCGATTTACATGATTCGTGTCGCGCGAGACAGCGCGCTGCGACGTACGCTCATCCGCGAGCTCGCAGGCGTCGTCGTCATCGTTGCGTTCGTCGCGGCGCTCGTCGTCTGGATCGGTTACGGATTCACGGTCAGCACGTTCTTCGGCGGACTCGCGAGCATCATCCGCGTCAACAACGCCGGCTTCATCTCGTGGGCGTTCGGCGAACTGTCGATGAAAGGGTGGTGGTGGTATTTCCCGATCGCCGTGCTGCTGAAGACGACGCTTGCGCTGTTACTTCTCCTCGCGATCGGCCCGTTTTTTCTGCGCGAGCAGCTCGCGTGGCGCGCCGCCGAAGGCGCCGCGGCAGCGCTGGCGATTCTGGCGATGGCGACGCGCAGCACGCTCGACATCGGCGTTCGCTACGTCCTGCCGCTCTACGTTCCGCTGACGTTCGCCGCAGCCGCGTGCGCAATCGCGATGCTGCGCGATTCACGTCGCGTCACACGCGCGGTCGCGGTGTCGCTCATCGCGATCCAGTTCATCGTCTCGGCGATCGCGCATCCCGATTACTTCCCGTTCTTCAACATCCTCGGCGGACGCGAGCCGTCGCGCTATCTCATCGACAGCAACGTCGACTGGGGACAGGACATCCTCCGATTGCGAAGCGCCGTTCGCGAGCTGCACGTTGAACGCCTCGGCGTCTCGCTGATGGGACCGGCCGATCTCGACGCGCTCGGATTTCCGCCGCACTTCTCCGCCGATTCGGGTCAGCCGTCGACCGGCTGGTTCGCCATCAGCGAGCATTCACTGCGGATGTTCGGCTGGAGCTGGCTGGAAGGAAAACCGTATCGGCGGATCGGACGCTCGATACGGCTCTATTACGTTCGCTGATTAATGAACGCTCATCGGCTCCGGCTCGAGCGCGAGCTCCAGCTTGCCGGACGGCAGGTAGTTGACGAACACCGTGTCGCCGGTCTTGAACGTTCCATCCAGCAGCCGGATCGCCAGCGGATCGACGATCAGCTTCTGCAGCGCGCGCTTCAGCGGCCGCGCACCGAACGCCGGATCGTAGCCTTCGCGCGCGATATGTTCCTTCGCCTGATCGCTGATCTCGATCTCGAGTCCGCGATCCGAGATCATCTTTGCCAGCCGCTTCAGCTGAATCTCGATGATCCGTTTGATGTGCGCCATGTCGAGCGCGTGGAAGATGATCACGTCGTCGATCCGGTTGAGAAACTCCGGCCGGAAGTGACGATGCAGCTCCTCTTCGACCGCGCGGCGCATCTCCTCTTCCTGATCGGGCGACTTCACCGATTTCTGATACTCGAAGATGTGCTGCGCGCCGACGTTCGACGTCATGATGATCACGGTGTTCTTGAAGTCGACGACGCGTCCCTTTGAATCGGTAAGGCGTCCGTCATCGAGAATCTGCAGCATCACGTTGAAGACCTCGGGATGCGCTTTCTCGATCTCGTCGAACAGCACGACCGCATACGGCCGGCGACGAATCGCTTCCGTCAGCTGACCGCCTTCCTCGTAACCGACGTATCCCGGCGGTGCGCCGATCAGCCGCGCCACGGCGTGACGTTCCATGTACTCCGACATGTCGATGCGGATCATCGCGTTCTCGTCGTCGAACAAAAACTCGGCGAGCGCGCGCGCCAGCTCCGTCTTGCCGACGCCGGTCGGTCCCATGAAGATGAACGAACCGATCGGACGATTCGGATCCTTCAGTCCTGCGCGTGAACGCCGCACGGCGTTGGAGACGGCGGTGATCGCCTCTTCCTGGCCGATGACGCGCTGCTCCAGGTTGTCTTCCATTCGGATGAGCTTCTGAATCTCCGACTCCATCATTCGCGTGACCGGCACGCCGGTCCATTTCGCGACGATCTCGGCGACGTCTTCCTCGGTCACCTCTTCCTTCAGCATCGCGCCCGACTTCTGCATCTCGGCAAGCTTCGCCGACGCCGCATCGAGCTCGGCCTGAATCGCCGGCAGTGCGCCGTAACGCAGCTCCGCCGCTTTACTCAGATCACCTTCGCGCTCCGCGCGCCCGGCCGCTTCGCGGGTTTCTTCGAGTCGCGCTTTCGCCGCGTTGATCTGCGTGATGACGTTCTTCTCCGATTCCCACTGCGACTTCAGGCCGGAACTCTTTTCCTGCAGCTCGGAGAGCTCGCTTTCGATGACGCCGAGGCGCTGCTTCGACACCGGATTGTCTTCGCGCGACAGCGCCTGCTTTTCGATCTGCAGCTGCGTCATGCGACGTGTCAGCTCGTCGATCTCCTGCGGCATCGACGTCAGCTCGATGCGCAGCTTTGACGCCGCTTCATCGATCAGATCGATCGCCTTGTCAGGGAGGAAACGATCGGTGATGTAGCGATGCGACAACGTCGCCGCCGCCACGATCGCCGAATCCTGGATCTTCACGCCGTGATGTACTTCGTAGCGCTCTTTCAGTCCGCGCAGAATCGCGATCGTGTCCTCGACCGTCGGCTCTCCGACGTACACCGGCTGAAAGCGCCGCTCGAGCGCCGCATCCTTTTCGATGTACTTCTGATACTCGTTGAGCGTCGTCGCGCCGACCGCGCGCAGCTCGCCGCGCGCGAGCGCAGGCTTGAGCAGATTCGACGCATCCATCGCCCCTTCCGCCGCTCCGGCGCCGACGAGCGTGTGCAGCTCATCGATGAAGAGGATGACGTTTCCTTCGCTCTCTTCGACTTCCTTGATGACCGCTTTCAGACGATCTTCGAACTCGCCGCGATACTTCGCGCCGGCGATGAGTGCGCCGAGGTCGAGAGAGACGACGCGCTTGTTCTTGAGACCATCGGGAACGTCGCCTTCGACGACGCGACGCGCCAGCCCTTCGACGATGGCCGTCTTGCCGACGCCCGGCTCGCCGATCAGCACCGGATTGTTTTTCGTCCGGCGCGACAACACCTGGATCACGCGGCGAATCTCTTCATCGCGGCCGATGACCGGATCGAGCTTGCCGCGGCGCGCGAGCTGCGTGAGATCGCGCGCGTAACGCTCGAGCGCCTGGTACTTGTCTTCGGGATTCTGATCGGTGACGCGCTGCGTGCCGCGCACCGACTGCAGCGCTTTCAGCACCGCGTCGGGGACAACGCCATGCTTCGCCAGCACCTTCGCAGCCGTCGCGTCTTTGGTCTGCGTGATGCCGAGGAGGAGATGCTCGGTCGATACGTACTCGTCCTTGAAGTCTTCAGCTGCCTTGAACGCGTTGTCGAAGACTTTTCGCAGCGTCGGCGACGTGAGCGGCTCCGCCGATGCACCACCGACCTTCGAGAACTTCGCGATCTCGCCGGCGATCTCGGCCTCGATCGTCGCGGGATTCAGCCCGAGCTTGTTCAGAATTGGCGTGACGATGCCGCCTTCCTGTCGCAGGAGAGCGAGCAGAAGGTGCTCAGCGGTGAACTCGGGATTGCCCGCTCCGCGCGCGAGGTTCTGCGCCTCGACGACCGATTCCTGAGCCTTGACGGTTAGTTTGTTCATATTCATAGAGTTACCTCACATTGAGTCCCATAGACTCAGATCACTAAACCGGCAATATTTACTCGACATTCCAGCCTGCAAGAAGGGGGCGCGCGATGGCACGATTACTGTAAATAACCAAACATGCCAAGCCCTCGGATTGCAGCCGCCGCGATCGTCGCCAGCTGCCTTTTCTCCCCCATCGCCTTCGCCCAAAGCCGCCACAAAGTCGTTAATCTCGCTCCGACCAACCACGACATCCCGCACGCCGCGATTGCTGCCGCACCGCTTGGCGCATGGCGTATCAACGTCTGGGAAGACATCGTCGAAAACAGCACGCTCACCGAAACGTCGTCCGGGCAGCGGATGGCGACGAGAACGAACGCGTACTACGGCAGCGCGACCTTCAACACGGTGCTGCAGGGACCGATCAATCTCGACGCTGTGAAGATGAGCTACACCGAGACGACCGACGACACCACGATCATCGAGCTCACCGACGTGCCGCTGCACTTCTCGCCGACGGAGACAGATCATCGCTGCGTCTACGGACCGGCCGGCGCCGTGACGATGCTGATCTGCAGCAAACCGGAAGCAGGCGTGACGACGATGACGATCACGCGCCAGTCGCAGGACGTCGCGTATCACGCCGAGGAAACGGGGAAGGCGAACGTCGACACGCACGAAGTCAGCGGCCCGCAGATCCGCCTCGGCGCCACGGCATCGGTGAACGTCACGCTTCACGCGGGCGATGCGGTGCTCACCGCGCAGTCATCGATGACGCTCGTGTCGGTCGCGCGCGACGTCGACGAACCGCAGAACCGGATTCACGGCGTATCAAAGAGCGCGTTTGCCACGGCCGACTAACGCCGCTCCCTCTTGATACACTCGCGCTTCGGAGAACCGCATGACTGCAACTGCCCCGATTCGCGATGCTGCCCCTGAAAGCGCACTCTTTGAAACGATCCTCGAGCTGATCCGCCGCACGTCGACGCAGCTGCCGGACGACGTCGTTCGCGCCGTCACCGCCGCGCGCGGCCAGGAAGTGGAAGGCTCGAACGCCGACGTCGCGCTGAACGTCATCGGCTGCAACATCGGCCTCGCCAAAGAAAGCTCGCTCCCTCTTTGCCAGGACACCGGCACGATCCTCTTCTACATTCACACGCCGGTCGGCTACGACCAGCTGACGCTCGAAGAGATCGCCGTCGATGCCGTCCGCGCCGCGACGAAAAAAGGCTACCTGCGACAGAACAGCGTCGACAGCATCACCGGCAAAAACACCGGCGACAACACCGGTCCCGGCTCGCCGGTCTTTCACTTTCATCAGTGGCGCGAGCCGCACGTCGAGATCAAGCTGATGCTCAAAGGCGGCGGCTGCGAAAACATGAACGCGCAGTATTCGCTCCCGCACCCCGACTTCGGCGGACGCGATCTCAAAGGCGTCGAGAACGCCATTCTCGATTGCATCCTTCAGGCGCAGGGCCAGGGCTGCGGCCCCGGCATCCTCGGCGTCTGCATCGGCGGCGATCGCGGCACCGGCTACATGTTCGCGAAGGAACAACTCCTCCGCACGCTCGACGACACGAATGAAGATGAAGTGCTCGCCGCGCTCGAAGCGCGCGTCGTCGACAAGGCCAACCAGAGCGGCATCGGCCCGATGGGATTCGGCGGAAAGACAACGCTCCTCGCGTGCAAGATCGGAACGCAAAATCGATTGCCGGCGAGCTTCTTCGTAAGCGTCGCGTATATGTGCTGGGCGTATCGGCGACGCGGCGTCGAGATTAATGCGGGATCGGGAATGGCGACGGAGTGGCTGTATTAACTGAAGACCATCGCACGGCGCTGAAACTTCTGGCGCTCGCGATCGGTCTCGTCTTCGCATTTCAAATTCCGGGATTCCTCGCGCAGCGGGAGCGCTCGCGACAGAAAACTTCGTATTTCCGCGTCTATGAATGGATGCAGACCGTCGACCGCTACGCCGGAGCGCATCACGCGATGCCGCGGCCGGGCTACTTCGGTCCGATCTCCGGCATCGCGGCCCAGCTCGGTAATTCGAAGCTGAATCCTCGCGACGGCTGGAACAATCCGATCATCTATCACGCGTCGACGCATCACTACGCGATCTGGGCAACCGGCAGCGACGGACGGCTGAGCGAACCTGTCCCCCGAGGCGAGATCTTCGGACTCGAATCCGATACGATCGCATCCGATGGCGAAATAATGCAGTGGGCCGCGGGAACGATCGCCCTTCCTCCCGATCTTCACGACGCGCTGCCTCATCCGGACCGGGCATTTGCCGATTTTCTGCTGCGCGGACCGAACACCGCGGAATGTCGCGGCTGTCACAAAGCCTGGCTCGAAGGAAACTGAATGGCTCTCGTAAAACTCAACACTCCGATCGACGAAGCAACCATCCGCTCGCTGCATGTCGGCGATACGGTTTCCATCACCGGACGTCTTTACACCGGACGTGACGCCGTCCATCACCGCATTCATGAGGGGACGAAACCTCCTGTCGATTTGCGCGGGCAGATCATTTATCACTGCGGTCCGGTCATGGTGAAAGAAGGCGATCAGTGGGTTTGCAAAGCTGCAGGGCCGACGACTTCCTCGCGCGAAGAGCCGTATCAGCACGAGGTCATTCGCGATTACGGGATTCGCGGCGTCATCGGGAAGGGCGGGATGGGGGAGAAGACGCTCGCGGCTTGTCGTGAATACGGCGCGGTTTACCTTCACGCGATCGGCGGCGCGGCGCAGGTTTGTGCGGCGTCGATCAAACGCGTCGACGGCGTCGACTGGATGGACCTCGGATCCCCCGAGGCGATCTGGCATTTGTGGGTGGAGGACTTCATGGCCATCGTGACGATGGATTCGCATGGCGAATCGCTCCATCGCAACGTCTTTGAAGAATCGAAGCAACGTCTGGCCGCTTTGAAGGCATGATCACTGCTGCGTCAGCGGCATGCGAATCGAGAAAGACACCCTCGGCGAAGTCGCCGTCCCCGATGACGCGCTTTATGGCGCGCAGACGCAGCGCGCCGTCGAGAACTATCCGATCAGCGGACTGCGCGAACATCCGACCTTCATCCGCTCTTTCATCCTGATCAAGAAAGCGGCGGCGCTCGCGAATCGCGAGCTCGGCGTGATGGAGCCCGACGTCGCCACGCGGATCATCCGCGCCTGCGACCTCATCCTCGGCGACTTCGACGCGTATCGAAAACAGTTCGTCGTCGATGTCTTCCAGGCCGGCGCCGGCACGTCGTTCAACATGAACTGCAACGAGGTCCTCGCGAATCTCGCCAACGACAAGCCCGGTGACTACAAACCGCTCCATCCGAACGATCACGTCAACATGGCGCAGTCGACGAACGATGCGTTCCCGACCGCGATGCGCATCGCGACGCTGTTGCTGATGCGCGAGCTCGAACCGCAGCTCGATGCACTCGGCGACGCGCTCGACGCGAAAGGAACCGAGTTCGCGGATGTGATCAAGTCAGGCCGTACGCATCTGCAGGATGCCGTGCCGGTCACACTCGGCCAGGAGTTCCGCGCATACGCCGCCGCCGTCCGTCGCTCCACTCGCCTGCTGCGCGATGCTTCAACAGAGTTGCACGAGCTCGGGATCGGCGGCAGCGCGGCCGGCACCGGCATCAACACTGCGACCGGATTCCGCTACGTCATCGTGCGGCACCTCAGCGAACTGACGTCGCTCGAGCTTCGCTCGCAGGCCGATCTGCGCGAAGCGATGCAGTCGCAGCTGCCGGTCGTCGCTGTCTCGGCAGCGCTGCGCAATCTCGCACTCGAACTGACGCGCATCACGAACGACCTGCGTTTGCTTGCGTCGGGACCGATGACCGGCCTCGCGGAGATCACGCTGCCGTCGGTGCAGCCTGGCTCGTCGATCATGCCCGGCAAAGTGAATCCTTCGATGCTGGAGTGCATGAACCAGCTGCTCTTCCACATCATCGGCGCCGACACCGCGATCGCGTACGCGTCGCAGGCGGGACAGCTCGAGCTGAACGTGATGATGCCGCTGATGGCGTTCGAGATCACCTTCTCGATCGAGATCCTGAAGAACTACCTGCCGGTGTTCATCGAGAAATGCATTCGCGGAATCGGCGCCGACCGCGAGCGCTGCGAGGCGTACTACATCAGCTCACCGTCGCTGGCGACGGCGCTCAATCCGATCATCGGTTACGCGGCGGCGGCCGAGATCGCGAAAGAGTCGGCGAAGACGGGACGTCCCATCCCGGAGCTGATTCGCGAGCGGAAGCTGCTGTCGGACGACGAGATTGCCGCGATTTTTACGCCCGAGTTCCTGGCCGGACAGGCGGACCGGACATAGAATCATCGACGCCGTCCAAACAATCCAATGCGACTCTTCATCGCGACGACGTTTCCCGTCGCGGCCACCGATCCGATCAACGAACGTGTTGCGGCGATCCGGTCGCGGCTGCCGAGTGCTTCCTGGGTTCGCCCGGAGTCGCAGCATCTGACGTTCGGATTTCTCGGCGAGCAGCCGGAGTCGATGATCGAGACTCTCGCGCCGCGGCTGACGGAAAACCTCGCGCGCGTTCCGAAGTTCGAAGCGACGCTGCACGACTGCGGTTTCTTTCCGAATCCGCGACACGCGCGCGTCGGCTGGGTGGGAGTCGAGCCGGAGAGCGGATTCAGCGTCGTTGCGCGCGCGGTGCGCGAGGCGGTCGTCGCGACCGGACTGACGCTCGATCGCGAAACGTTCCGTTCGCATCTCACGCTGATGCGCATTCGCGATCCCTGGCCGCCGGCGTCGGTCGATCTCTTCTCCAGAACGCTGCGCGACTATCGTTCGGCACCGTTCACCGTCGACACGATCACGCTCTTTTCGAGTCAGCTGAATCCGCAGGGTGCGATTCACACGCCGCGGCGATCGTTCGCCCTGTCATCCCGAGCGTAGCGAGGGATCCGGGCGGGTGGGGCGCGGCAGCAGCGCGCGCCGCCGCACCCGGATCCCTCGCTACGCTCGGGATGACGGGGGTTTCCGCGGCTCGCTCTTGCCGCGCAACTGTCCGCATGCCGCTGCGATGTCGCGACCTTTCGAACGTCGTACCGTCACGTGCACGCCGCTGCGCACCAGCGTCGAAACGAAACGATCGATCGCCACGTCGGTCGGACGTTTCATCCATGCCGGCAGATTCGCGTCTTCATTGAACGGAATCGCGTTCACTTTCACGTTCAGTCCGCGCAGCAGTTTCGCGAGCGCGACGGCATCGCTGATCGAATCGTTCCAGCCGGCGAGCAGCACGTACTCGGCGGTCAGCTCGCGACCTTTTTCCGTCGGGTAACGCTTCAGTGTCGCGATCAACTCGCCGAGCGGATACTTCTTCGTGATCGGCATGATCTCTTCGCGGCGTTTCTGATCGGGAGCGTTGATCGACACCGCGAGGTTCGGACGCCGCGGCAGTTTCGCCAGCTCTTCGATGCCGGGAATGATCCCCGACGTCGACACCGTGATTCGTTTCGGCGCGATCGAGCGATAGAAGACGTCGAGCGTCGTTACGACGTGGTCGAGATTCAGCAGCGGCTCGCCCATCCCCATGAAAACGACGTTCATCCGCTCCATCGGCACCGCATGTTCGTGCACGATCGTGAAGAACTGTCCGGTCATCTCCGACGGCGTGAGATTGCGTCCGGCGCCGAAAAATCCGGTCACGCAAAACGTGCAGCCGACGGCGCAGCCGGCCTGCGATGAAAGGCAGATGCTGGTGCGATCGCCCATCGGCATGTAGACCGACTCGATGCGATTGCCGTCTTCGAGCACGAAGAGATACTTCTGACTCTCATCCGCCGCCGGCGTCGTTCGTTCGATTACTTCCGGGAACGACGCGGTGAAACGCTCGGCGAGTTGCGCGCGCAACTCCTTCGGAATGTTCGTCATCGCGTCGAACGAGCTGGCGCCGCGCAGATGGAGCCACTCTTCGATCTGCTTCGCGCGGAACGGGGGTGAGACGATCTCGCCGACCGTCGCGCTCAGTTGCGCGGGGGCGAGATCGTGAAGGTTGATGCGCTCACTCGTCGTCACTGGCGTGAGCGAGCGGTTCGATCCGTCGCGTGGAACGGACCTTTCTCGTCGGATCGATTCCGATGGCGCGCAGCAGCGCGAGGTCATTGACGTTGATGCGGAAGGAGACGTCTTTGTCGCTCTTCACGGTCAGCTCGCCGGACGATTCGGTTTGCTCTTCGTCGTCCTGTTTGTTGAGGCCGATGGTGGCGTCGAGGACGACGTAGAGGTTGTAACCCTCGTCGCGGATTCGCTGGATGTGCTGATTGACGTCGTCGGACGCGGAGATCGATTCATTGATCGCGTTGCCGAGGTCGCGCAGGAGCTGCTTGATCTTGTCGTCCATTTCCCTCTGGTTTCACTTTACTCCGATTGCGGCTCCAGGCGTTCGGCGACGGAGCCCCACAGCTCCGACCAGTACGCGAGGTACTTCCAGCGGCCCCACTTCGCATACCTGCGAAGCATCGTCGCATCGCCGACTTTTCGTCCTCCGTGATACGTCTCACGGACGAAGCGCCGGAACTCGGTATCGACGGCGATGAAGTCGTGGCGCCCGTCCATCGCAAGGAGATGCGCGGCGCCATACGGACCGACACCGGGTAACGTCATGTAGCTCGCGAATAGTTCCTTCGTCGGCTGCGACGGATCGGAGAGCTTTGCGAGATCGATCGAGCCGTTTTCGATGCCGGACGCGAGCGCATGAACGGGCTTTGCGCGGTAGCCGAGGCGGCAGCGCTCCTGAAGTGTTGCGGGATCGAAACGGATGACGTCGCGCGGTTCGGGGAACGCGCCGCCGCGTCCGCAGACCTCGACGACGTTCGCGACCATGCGAACCGTTTGCGACCAGGTGACGTTCGTCGTCGCGATGATTTTGATGATGTCTTCGAAGAGCGTCGCGCCGCAGAGCAGCCGTCCGAAACCCTGGCGCTCGACCCATGAATGCGCGGGCGAGTTGCGCGTCATCAGATGGAATTCGGCGACTTCGACGTTCAGCTGAAAGATGCGCGTCAGCTTCGCGCGAAGCGCGTCATCGATCGCATGATCGACATGAAGCGCGCCTTTTCGATGCGTGATCGAGAGCACCACCGGCTTGCCGCCGACGAGCTCCGTCCGCCGCAAAACGGCGTCACTTCGCGACCACGAAAACGGCGCGAGGTGATACCAGCCATGCGATTCGACAGTCGAACGAAAGTTGAATCCTGCGGGAGTGAGGATGGAGGCGACGGCCGGAATCGAACCGGCGGATAAAGGTTTTGCAGACCTCTGCCTTACCACTTGGCTACGTCGCCATCCTTCGGCGGGACCGCGAGTTTAGTGAACCGGCCATGCGCGGTCAATATTCAGGGAACGCGCATCTTTATCCTCCCTTAACGACCCTTCGCGCCGATTCGTGTTATCGGTGTACGTATGACGTCGCGCCGGATGTTCGCCGCGGTTACGCCGTGGCTGATCGCGCTGATCGGCAGCGTCGCCGTGACCGCGATCGGTCACGCGATGCGGCTCAATCCGAACACGATCGGCTTCGCATTTCTGATCGTCGTCCTGGCGTCGGCGATGCGCGGCGGACTGCTGGTCGGCACCGTCGCGTCGATCGTGGCGACGCTCTGCTACAACTACTTTTTCTTCGAGCCGCTCTACACCTTCACGATTCACGAGCCGTCGAACTGGGTTGCGCTCACCGCGTTTCTCGTCACCTCGGTTGTCGTCAGCCGTCTCGTCATCGCCGCGCGCATTCAGGCCGAGCGCGCCGAGCAGCGTCGCCTCGAGCTGGAGACGTTGTACGGATTGAGCGTCGATCTCTTCACCGCCACGAATCGCGTCGGTGCGCTCGGCGAAGCGGCCGGCCGCGCGCTGACGCTGCTCGGCGCGCGCGAAGGCGGACTGGTGCTGTTCGACGGCAGCCCGTATCGGCAGAACGTGATCTGGTGGCTCGGCGACAAACCGGACGAGATCGAGGATCTGATCGCCGGCGTCGGGCGTCACAAAGAACCGCTGGAGTTTCCGTCGCCGCTCGGCCGCGACGTCTACCTGCCGCTGCTCATCGGCGGAAGAACGACCGGCGCACTCGTCGCGCGCGGCACCGAGGCGTCGAAGCAGGCGCTCGTATCGGCGTCGAGGCTGGTCGGACTCGCCGTCGAACGCGAGAAATTCATCGAGGAAAATGCGCACGTCGAAGCGCTGCGTGAAAGCGAAACGCTGAAGACGTCGCTGCTGCGCGCAATCTCGCACGACCTGACGACGCCGCTCACCGCGATCACGATTCACACCGAAACGCTGCGACGGAAAGCGTCGAACGATCCCGAACTGAAAGATGCCGTCGGCGGAATCAGCGGAGAGACCGGACGGCTGCGGCGGCGAATCGACAACCTGTTGTCGATGGCGCGGCTCGAAGCAGGAAAAGCGAAGCCGCGACGCGAGCCTACGCCGCCCGCCGATCTTTTTCGCGCCGTGCGTGAGAACCTGCCGCTCGTGCTCCAGTCGCGACAGATCACCGTCACCGTCGACGCCGACTGTCCCGACGCGAACGTCGATCCGTCGCTCGCGCTGGAGATCCTCGTGAACCTGGTCGAGAACGCGCATCGCGTCTCGCCGCCCGACACGCCGCTGGAACTGGTGGCGCGCGTTCATCCGCTCGATCCGGCGCAGGTGCGAATCGAAGTGCTCGATCGCGGACCGGGACTTCCTCCCGGCGTCGCCGACGCCGACGGCAACATCCTTCCCGGCGCGACGACCGACGTCGCGCAGCGCGGACTCGGGCTCGAGATCGCGCGCAGCCTCGCCGTCGCGAACGGCGGCACGATCGGCATCATCCCGCGACAGGGCGGCGGCACGATCGTGCGGCTCGACGTTCCGGCCGCGCCGCTGCCGGCGACGGAGTCTGCATGACGATCGCGCCGGTCATTCTCGTCGTCGATGACGATCCGTCGATCCGCGAGTCGCTCGCGACCGAACTTCGCGCGTCCGCGTACACGACGGTCGTCGCCAGCGATGGCATCGACGGCCTGCGCGCATTTCAAACGCACGCGCCGGAGCTCGTCATCACCGATCTCTCGATGCCGCGCTCCGACGGCTTCGAGCTGATCTCGGCGATCCGCGCCACCGCGCACACGCCGATTCTCGTCATCTCCGTCCGCGGCAATGATGCCGACAAAATTCGCGCGCTCGATCTCGGCGCCGACGATTTCGTGACCAAGCCGTTCTCGATGGGCGAAGTGCTGGCGCGCATTCGCGCACAGTTGCGACGCATCGGCGGAGCGGCGACGAAGGTGCTGACGTTCGAAGGATTGTCGATCGATCTCGAGCGCCGCCGCGTCATCGAAGGAGGGCGCGACATCCGCCTGACGCCGACCGAATACACGCTGCTCGAACTGCTCGCCACGAACGCGGGCAAACCGGTGTTCACCGACAGAATCATCGCGCGCGTCTGGCGCGACGCGCCCGGCACGACGACCGACACGGTTCGCGTGCACATGAGCGCGCTGCGGAAGAAGATCGAGCCCGATCCGTCATCGCCGCGCTACATCGTGACGGAGCCGTGGGTTGGCTACCGCTTCATCGCCGAACCGGTGTAGCTGTCATCCCGAGCGTAGCGAGGGATCCGGGCGGGCGGGGCGAACAAATCATCCCTTCCCGCCCCGCCCTCCCGGATCCCTCGCTACGCTCGGGATGACGGGGGCCGGCTCTTAACGATCTCTTCACGCACCTTTTCGCGTTTCCGACGCGGTTCTTTCGTACTCCTTAGCGACCGCGGCCGCGGCGTTTCGTTGCGATGAGTCAGGAGGGTCGGGATGACCATCATGACTCGACATCACCCGCTGACCACCGCCACGTTCGTAACGCTCTTCTGGATCGCGGCGGCCGCACTCGTCATCGCAGCGCATGTCGATGTCGATCCGCTTTCGCCGATCGCCGGCGCCGCGGCGACGATCAGCGCAATCGCCGTGACGGCTTACTGCTACACGCGGCTCGTCGCGCAGAACGCCGGCGCGACGCACGCGCTCTCCGTCGGCATCGCGTGGCTCGCACTCTCGATCGTCGCGGAAATCACGATGACGACGCACCTCGGGCACGCGTGGTTCTCGCTGATCGGCTCGCCGAATCGCCCGCTGCTGCGCAACATCTTTCTCTTCGCCTGGATCTTTGCGCCTGCGTTGTTCGCGCGCCGCGAAGAAAACGCGTGAAGCGACTCGTCGGAACGTTCGTGTTCATTGCTGCATCCGCGCACGCGCAAACGTTTACGGGATTTGTCGACGCCGCTTATCTTTGGAACGACAACCGTCCGGCGAACCATCAGAACTTCGTTCCCGGCACCGGCACCTCCGGCAGACAGGCCAATGAGCTGACGCTGAATCTCGCGCAACTCCAGTGGACGCGAGCGACGTCGGCAACGGAACCGATCGGCTTCACGCTTGCGCTCGTCGCCGGTGAAGGAACAGACGTCGTCCACGCCGGTGAGCCGCGCGGCGCCGATGCGTATCGCTACCTCTATCAGGCGTCCCTCGCGTACCGGCTGCGCAACGGCGTCGTCCTCGAAGCGGGCGTCTATCCGTCGCACATCGGCTTCGAAGGCTTCTACTCGAAGGACAACTGGAACTACACGCGCTCATGGCTCGGTGAGTTCTCGCCGTATTACCAGGCCGGCGTCAAAGCGAGCTACTCGTTCAACAGCAACTGGTCGGGCCAGCTCCATCTGCTGAACGGCTGGCAGCTCATCAACGACAACAACGACAGCAAAGCGATCGGGACACAGCTCGCGTATGTGAAGGGTCCAATCTCCGCGTCGCTCAACACATTCGTCGGGCGGGAGCCGGACCACACGCGCACGTTCGGCGATCTCGTCGTGTTGTACCGCGTCACGCCGAAACTACAGCTCGGTGCGAGTGTCGATGCGGGTGCGAGCGATGCGAAGTGGGACGGCGTCGCCGCGTATGCGCGGTGGTCGATCGACGATCGCCACGCCGTCGCGGTGCGCGCCGAGGAGTTCCGCGATCCGCACAACGGCATCAGCGGCACGCCGCAGAAGCTCCGCGAAGCAACGCTGACGTATGAAGCGCGGCCGCGCGCGAACCTCATCCTCAAACTCGAAACCCGCTGCGACCGCTCCACCGCGGACGTGTTCGGAACAAAGGACGCTCGGCGCAATCGACAACTCCTCGCCATCGCCGGCGCCGTGGTGACCTTCTGATGCTCGACCTCTTTTACGTCCTGCTCACGCTCGTCCTCTTCGTACTGGCCGCGGCGTACATCCGCGCCTGCGAGAAACTGTGATGACACTCGAAACCATCGCTGGATTCACCCTCGCCGTTGCGGCGCTGATCTATCTGCTCTACGCACTGATCCGGCCGGAGAAGTTGTGATCGCGATCGTCAAAGTCGCGCTCTTCTTTCTCCTGCTGCTCGCGCTGACGAAGCCGATCGGCCTTTACATGCGCCGGCTTTTTTCCGGCGAGCGAACGTTCCTCGATCCGCTCATGCGTCCGATCGAACGACTGATCTACCGGCTCTCCGGCGTCGACGAAAAACGCGAGCAATCCTGGCAGGCGTACACGCTGGCGATGCTCATCTTCAGCGCCGTCGGTCTGCTCGTAACGTACGCGATCGAGCGGCTGCAGCACGTCCTTCCGCTCAACCCCGACAAGCTCGGCGCGGTCGCCCCCGACCTCGCGTGGAGCACCGCCGTCTCGTTCACCACGAACACGAACTGGCAGGCGTACGCCGGCGAGTCGACGATGTCGCACCTGTCGCAGATGGTCGCGCTGACGTTCCACAACTTCGCCTCGGCGGCTGTCGGAATCGCGCTCGCCGTCGCCGTCATTCGCGGCATCGCGCGGCAGAAGTCGGCGACGCTCGGCAACTTTGGGGTCGACATCACCCGCGCCACACTCTGGCTCCTGCTGCCGCTCTCGCTCGTCAGCGCGATCGTCCTCATGCCGCAGGGTGTCGTACAGAACTTCAACGCGACGACGGAAGTACGAACGCTCGAAGGCGCGACGCAGAAGATTCCGCAGGGACCGGTTGCATCGCAGGAAGCGATCAAGGAGCTCGGCACGAACGGCGGCGGATTCTTCAACGCCAATTCCGCGCATCCGTACGAAAACCCGACGCCGTTCACGAATCTCTTCCAGATGTTTCTCATCTTCTGGATCGCGGCCGGACTCACGTACACGCTCGGCTCGATGACCGGAAAACCGCGCCACGGCTGGGCGGTCTTCGCCGCGATGTCGATCATCTTTCTCGTGATGACCGCGGTCGTCGTCCGGAGCGAGCTGGCCGGCAACCCGATTCATCACGCGCTCGGCGTCGATCGCGCGGCCGGCAACATGGAAGGGAAAGAGGTTCGCTTCGGTGCCGTCGACTCCGCGCTCTTCGCATCGATCACGACCTCTGCATCGTGCGGCGCCGTGAACGCGATGCACGACTCCTTCACGCCGCTCGGCGGCTTCGTGCCGCTGGTCAACATCATGCTCGGCGAAGTGATCTTCGGCGGAGTCGGCGCCGGTCTTTACGGCATGTTTGTCTTTATCGTCCTCGCGGTTTTCATCGCCGGACTGATGGTCGGCCGCACGCCCGAGTATCTCGGCAAGAAGATCGAAGCGAAGGATGTGAAGCTGGCCATGCTGACGGTACTGATCTTCGCGGCGTTCGTCCTCATCGGCTCGGCTGCAGCCGCCGCCACGAAGAACGGCACGTCGAGTCTCAACAACGCCGGTCCGCACGGACTCTCCGAACTGACGTACGCATTCACGAGCGCGACCGGCAACAACGGCAGCGCCTTCGCGGGACTCAGCGCGAACACGAAGTTCTGGAACATCGGTCTCGGTCTCGCGATGTTCTTCGGACGCTTCTTCATGATCATTCCGATCATGGGAATCGCCGGCTCGCTCGCGGCGAAGAAGCGCGTCGCCGAGTCGGCCGGAACGTTTCCCGTCGACGGTCCGATGTTCACGTGCCTGCTCGTTGGCGTGATCGTCATCGTCGGCGCGCTCACGTACTTTCCGGTGCTCTCGCTCGGCCCGCTCGTCGAACACTTCCTCATGCGCGCAGGAGCGCTCTACCAATGAAAAAGCAGAAATCGACATTCGATCCGAAGCTCGTCCGCCGCGCGCTGGCCGATGCGTTCGTGAAGCTCGATCCGCGCTCGATGTGGCGCAATCCGGTGATGTTCCTCGTCGAAGCGGGCGCGCTGCTGACGACGCTCCTCCTCCTCCGCGACTTCAGCGGCTTCGCGCTGCAGATCGCGTTCTGGTTGTGGGCGACGGTGCTCTTCGCGAACTTCGCGGAAGCGATCGCCGAAGGTCGCGGCAAAGCGCAGGCCGGCACGCTCCGCAAAGCGAAAACGGAGACGATGGCGCGGCGACTGGCCGGCGCGGAGCGGCGCGAAGAACAGGTCGCCGCGTCGCTGCTGCGCAAAGGTGATCTCGTCGTCGTCGAAGTGAACCAGATCATTCCGGGCGACGGTACCGTCGTCGAAGGAATCGCATCGGTCAACGAAGCGGCGATCACCGGCGAATCGGCGCCGGTCATTCGCGAAGCGGGCGGCGATCGCTCGGCCGTCACCGGCGGCACGATCGTCCTCTCCGATCGGATCGTCGTCGAGATCACGTCCGAGCCGGGACAGACGTTCATCGATCGAATGATTCGACTCGTCGAAGGAGCGGAGCGGCAGAAAACGCCGAACGAGATCGCGCTCGACATTCTCCTCGCCGGCCTCACGATCGTCTTCCTCCTCGCGACGATCACGCTCGAACCGTTCGCGCTTTACTCCGGCGGGCACGTCACGATCACCGTACTGATCGCGCTGCTCGTCTGTCTGATCCCGACGACGATCGGCGCGTTGCTGTCGGCGATCGGCATCGCCGGCATGGATCGCGTGCTGCGGCACAACGTCCTGGCGATGTCGGGACGCGCCGTCGAAGCGGCCGGCGACGTGAACGTGTTGCTGCTCGACAAGACCGGCACGATCACGCTCGGCAATCGTCAGGCGACGGAATTTCGTCCGGCACCGGGCGTCGATCCGGGCGAGCTTGCCGGCATCGCGCAACTCTCATCGCTCGCCGACGAAACGCCGGAAGGACGCTCGATCGTCATCCTTGCGAAAGAAGATTACGGATTGCGCGGCCGCGAGCTGCACGAGCTCGGCGGACACTTCGTGCCGTTCACCGCGACGACGCGAATGTCAGGTGTCGATCTCCCGGAAGGCCGACGCGTGCGCAAAGGCGCCGCCGACGCTATCGATGCATTCGTTCGCTCGAATGGCGGACAGCTGCCCGAACAGGTTCGTCACGACGTCTCGACGATCGCCGGAGCCGGCGGCACTCCGCTCGTCGTCGCCGAAGACGATCGCGTGCTCGGCGTCATCTATCTGAAAGACGTCGTGAAAGGCGGCATGCGCGAACGCTTCGACCGTCTGCGAATGATGGGCATTCGCACCGTGATGATCACCGGCGACAACCCGCTCACGGCCGACACGATCGCGCGCGAAGCCGGCGTAGATGACTTCCTCGCCGAGGCGACGCCGGAAGACAAGCTGGCGCTGATCCGTCGCGAACAGGCGGCGGGAAATCTCGTCGCGATGACCGGCGACGGAACGAACGACGCGCCCGCGCTCGCGCAGGCCGACGTCGGCGTGGCGATGAACACCGGCACACAGGCGGCGAAGGAAGCGGGCAACATGGTCGATCTCGATTCGAATCCGACGAAGCTGATCGAGGTCGTCGAGATCGGCAAACAGCTGCTGATGACGCGCGGCGCATTGACGACGTTCTCGATCGCCAACGACGTCGCCAAATACTTCGCGATCATACCGGCGCTTTTCCTCGCCACGTATCCACAGCTTCAGGCGCTGAACGTCATGCGCCTCGGCACACCGCAAAGCGCGATCCTTTCCGCCGTCATCTTCAACGCGCTCGTCATCATCGCGCTCGTTCCGCTCGCGCTGCGCGGTGTCGCCTATCGACCACTCGGCGCCGGCCGAATTCTCCGCCGCAACCTGCTCGTCTACGGACTCGGCGGCGTGATCGTGCCGTTCATCGGTATCAAGATCATCGATCTCGCGCTCAACTTCACGGGGCTCGCATGAAACAACAAATCAGCATCGCCATCCGCCTCACCGTCGTTATGTTCGTGCTCGTGACCGGCGTCTATCCCGCAATCGTTTGGGCGATCGGACAGGTCGCGTTTCGCAACCAGGCAAACGGTTCGCTCATCACACGCGACGGAAAGGTCATCGGCTCGTCGCTGATCGGCCAGCCGTTCGCGAGCGATCGTTACTTTCATCCGCGACCGTCCGGCGTCAGCAACCTCGGACCGACGTCGCGAAAGCTGCGCGATCGCATCGCCGCCGATGTGAAGCCGCTCGGTGCGCACGTCCCCGCCGATGCCGTCACCACTTCCGCCTCCGGTCTCGATCCGCACATCTCGCCCGAGTTCGCACAACTCCAGGTATCGCGCGTCGCGAAAGCACGCGGCCTCGACGAAGCGCGCGTTCGCACGCTTGTCGAACAGCACGTCGAGCATCGTTTCCTCGGCGTTTACGGCGAGCCGCGCGTCAACGTGCTGCTGCTCAATCTCGCGCTCGATGACATCATGAAAGGTCATGCCTCGCGCTCGTGAGCGCCCCGATCCGGATGAGCTGCTGCGACTCGCGGGAACGACCCGCACCGGCCGCGGCCGGCTGAAGGTTTACCTCGGCATGGCCGCGGGCGTCGGCAAGACCGTCCGCATGCTCGACGACGCGCACGCCGCGCGTCAGGCCGGCGTCGACATCGCGCTCGGTTTCGTCGAGACGCACGGCCGCGCTGAAACCGCGTCGCGCATCGGCGATCTCCCGCTGATCGCTCGCCGCCGCATCAACTACAAAGACGTCATCATCGAAGAGATGGATCTCGATGCGATCCTCGCGCGCCATCCCGACGTCGTCGTCGTCGATGAACTGCCGCACACGAACGCGCCCGGCTCGCGCAACGAAAAGCGCTGGCAGGATGTGGAAGAGATTCTCGGCACCGGCACGTCGGTGATGACTGCGCTGAACGTTCAGCATCTCGAAGGCGTGCAGGACATCGTCCACTCCGCGACCGGCATCGACATTCGCGAGCGCATTCCCGACCGCATCATTCGCGAAGCCGATTCCGTCGTCCTCGTCGACATCCCGGTTCCCGAACTGCAGGAACGTCTGCGTCAGGGAAAGATCTATCCGCCCGAACAGGCGCAGCGCGCGCTCGAGAACTTCTTCCGCGCCGAAATGCTGACGCGCCTGCGCGAACTGGCGCTTCTGCAAACCGCAACGTTCACCGGCGGCAATCGCAAAGATGCGACGGCCGAAGTGCGGCTCGCGGTCGCGGTGCCGTTCGATCCGGAGATCGCGCGTCCGCTGGTGCTGCGCGCGTCGCGTCTCGCCGGCCGGATGAACACTCGCTGGTTCGCGGTCTACGTTCGACAGCAGCGCGAGCATCCGCAGAACATCACCGCCGAGCAGCATCGCAAACTGAGCGAAAACGTGCAGCTGGCGATCTCGCTCGGCGCGACGGTCGTGACGCGCGAATCGGAAGACGTCGCCGGCGCGATCTGCGAGTTCGCGCGCGAAGCGCACATCAATCTGATCGTCGTCGGCAAACCGACGCGGCCCGGTTACTTCAACCGCTTCGTCCCGAGCATCGTCCACAAACTGCTCGACCGCGGACGCGGCTTCGATCTCGTCATCATCGACACCGCGGCCGCGGACGAACCCTGATCAGAATTCGATCTGCGCGCCGAGCTCCACGACGCGATTCGGCGGCAGCCGGAAGAAGCGCGCGGCTCCCGCGGCGTTGCGCATCATCGATGCGAAGAGCTTCTCGCGCCACGTCGCCATGCCGCTCGGACGCGACGTGATGATCAGCGTTTCGCGCCCGAGGAAGTACGTCGTATCCATCGGCGGAATCGTCAGGGTGGTGACGCGTTCGAGCAGCGCCGGAATGTCCTGCTCTTCCATGTAGCCGTAGCGACCGGTGATGCGGAACAGTCCTTCGCCGAGCTCTTCGAACTGCACGCGCTCCGCGTCG
Organism: Acidobacteriota bacterium; assembly: GCA_034667465.1. GTDB lineage: Bacteria > Acidobacteriota > Thermoanaerobaculia > Gp7-AA8 > Gp7-AA8 > JAOBAU01. Next base: position 111,463 of record JAXDJV010000002.1, read on the forward strand.
AGGAGATGCGAGACTTCCTCGGTCACCACCGTCAGCAGAATCACCTGCGTGTGCAGCGCTTTGTAGTGCTTGAGGCTGTGAAGCAGCGCGGAAGGAATGATGTCGCGCGAGCGATGCATGAAGACCGCGGTGCCGGGCACGCGCACCGGCGCGCGATGTCGCAGCGATGCCACGAACTCCTCCGGCGAGAGCGCGCCGTCGCGCAGCCGCGCGGTCAGAATCTCGCGGCCTTTGCGCCACGTCGTCATGATCGTGAAGACGATCGCGGCGATGAGCAGCGGGAACCAGCCGCCGTGAATGATCTTGAAGTAGTTCGCAGTCAGGAACGCGATGTCGCCGATGAGAAACGCGACGGTGATCAGCCCCGCGCGCAGCACACTCCAGTGCAGCAGGTCGCGCGCGACGACGTACGCGAGGATCGTCGTAATCAGCATCGTCGTGCTCACCGCCACGCCGTAAGCCGCGGCGAGATTCGACGATGTCCGGAAGCCGATCACGAGAATGATCGTCGCCACCATCAGCGCCCAGTTCACCGACGGAATGTAGATCTGTCCCATCTCGGCGCGCGACGTGTGGACGATCTCCATTCGCGGCAGATAGCCTAGCTGAATCGCCTGGCGCGTGAGTGAGAAGACGCCGGAGATGATCGCCTGCGACGCGATGACGGTGGCCATCGCGGCGAGTCCGACGAGCGGATAGAGCGCCCACTTCGGCGCGAGGAGATAGAACGGATTGTGCGCCGCTTCGGGATGACGAAGCAGCAGTGCGCCCTGTCCCAAATACTGGAGAACAAGTGCCGGTCCGACGAGATTGAACCAGTCGACCTGAATCGGTTTTTCGCCGAAGTGGCCGAGGTCGGCGTAGAGCGCTTCGCCGCCGGTCGTGACGAGGAAGACCGCGCCGAGGACGAGAAATCCGTGCGCGCCGTTCTCGATGAAGAATCGAATCGCGTGCCACGGATTCAGCGCGAAGAGCACCGACGGTTCCCACAGAATCCCGCGAATGCCGAGCACGCCGAGCGTCGTGAACCAGACGATCATCACCGGCCCGAAAACCGCTCCGACGCCGGCTGTCCCTTTCCGCTGAAAGATGAACAGCAGCACGAGGATGACGATCGTGATTGCAAGGACGTACGGCTTGAAGAACGGCGTCGCGACTTCGAGCCCTTCAATGGCGCTCAGCACGGAGATTGCCGGCGTGATGATGCCGTCGCCATAGAGCAGCGCGGCGCCGAAGACTCCCATCGCGATCAGCGTCGTTTTCACCGCCGCGCGACGCTCTTTGTCGAGACCGACGAGTCCCATCAGCGCGAGGATTCCTCCCTCGCCGCGGTTGTCGAAGCGGATGACGTAGACGTGATACTTGAGCGTGACGACGACGATCAGCGACCAGAACGTCAGCGAGAGCACGCCGAAGATGTTTCCGCGCGAAACCGCGACGGCATGCGCGCCGAAAAAGCATTCGCGGAATGCGTAAAGGGGACTGGTTCCGATGTCGCCGTAAACGATGCCGAGGGCCAGGAGAGACAGCGATAGAAGTCGCTTACCGGTCGGCTCCTCCCGGTGTGTTGCAGTCACTCCATCCGCCAAGCTGTCTCTCCTCCGCGCGCGAATGCGCAGCGGTCGAGTGTATGGCTGGGATGAAGGTGGCGGGCCTTAAGAGATCGTAAAGACGGCGCGTGCTAACCTCCCGCCTCGCATGGCAAAACTCTGTCTCAGAATCGCGATCTCACTCGATGGTTTCACAGCCGGTCCCGATCAAAGCGTCGACAACCCGATCGGCATCGGCGGGATGCACCTTCATGACTGGGTTTTCCCGCTCGCGGCGTGGCGCGCGACGCACGGACTCGAAGGCGGCGAGGTCAACGAAAGCACGCCGATCATCGAGGAAGCGCCTGCCAACAGCGGCGCAACGATCATGGGTCGCAAGATGTTCGGCGGTCCGCCCGGCGAATGGGATCTCGCGAATCCGTGGAACGGCTGGTGGGGAGACACGCCGCCGTTTCATCATCCCGTTTTCGTACTGACGCATCATGCGCGCGAGCCGCTCGCGCTCGAAGGGACGACGTTCCACTTCGTCACAGACGGAATCGAATCAGCGCTCGAGCAGGCGCGAAATGCGGCCGGCGAAAAGAACATCTCGCTCGCAGGCGGCGCGAGTACCTGCGCGCAATATCTCGCCGCCGGTCACGTCGACGAGATGACGCTGAACGTCGTCCCGATTCTGCTCGGCAGCGGCGAGCGGCTGTTCAATGGTGTGGGAACCGATTTGCACGGATTGAAACTCGTGCGAACGATCGCGGCGCCGGGCGTTACGCATCTGACGTTCAGGCGGTAGAGGGGCGGGCGAAGCGCCCGCCCCCACACATTTTGCCTAGTGATGTTTGATCGTCGTCGAGCCGTCGATGACGCGAACGAGTTGCATCATGCCGCGGTCTTCGTGCGCGAGGATGTGGCAGTGCAGCACGAACGTTCCGGAGAAATCGACGAAGCGGCTGCGGATTCGGATCGAGCCTGCTTTGGTCGCGCGGCCTGTGTTTGGATCGATATCCAGGTCTCCGTTCGTGTCGGTCTTCGCGGCGGGAATGGCCATGACGTCCTGCCAGAAACCTCCCGTCGCCGGCGCTTTATAATTGTTCGCGGCGGTGTTCGGATCGACGATCTCCACGACCTGAAACGGATTCACGTGAATGTGAAACGGATGAGGAACAGTCGTGTTGTTCTCGATCAGCCACTCTTCCTGATCGCCGAGGATCATCGTCTGATAGTAGCGGTGCTCGCTGAACTGCTCGTCATCGATCATGTAGTACGGCGCGCGATTCTCCGCGATCGTGATCGTTTTGAATCCAACGCGCTCATTGCCGACCTGCACATCGAACGGCAGCGTCTTCGACGGAGCATGCGTGCCGGTCGCCGCGGCAGGTGCGGTCGCGATGCGGAACGGTTCCCAGTCGAAGGTCAGCGTGCGCTGGCGATTGCAGGCTGAGATGTTGCCGAGGAACGTCGGGAACGTCGGATAGTTCCCGGTTGCCGATCCGTCGGGAAACTGATCGTCCGCCGCCGTGCCGCAAACGACGACGTTCACGATGCCGCTGAACTCGTACGACTCCTTCGCCGTCGTGATTTTCGGAGCCTGCACGAGGATGTCGATGCGGCCGCCGGCGATCAGCGAGAACGTCGTGCCGTTTTTGTCGGAGTCGGGCGTCGTCAGCGGCTGCAGGTTGTAATTGAAGCGGCTGAACTGCACGCCGTCCTGCGCGACCTGCCGGAACTTCGGCAGCGGCGAGACCGCGGCGCCGGCGACTCCGGTGAACTTCGGCGTCAGCCTGCTGCCGACCTGCGCGTTCACGATGCGCCACAGCTGAATCTCGCCCGGACGCATCACGATCGTCGGTGCCTGCTGGGCGACGTTCGTCTTCGCCTTCACGATCGGCGTGCCGTTCGTCGTCGTCTTCGCAGTGCGGCCGGCACCGGCGCGCTCGAGATCGGGAAGGTCGGTGAACTCCTGAACGACGAGCACCTTCTCCGTCTTCTTGATGTTCGGATAGATCTTCTCGAGGTCCTTGTCGTACTGACCCTCGATGATCATCGCGCCGGCCAGTCCGTTGTAGAGATTGATCGACGTCGAGCCGTGCTTGTGCGAGTGATACCAGTGCGTGCCCGGCGCCTGCGCCATCTTCTCGCCGCCGCTGCCGTCGGTGACTTTCCAGCAGTTCGGAAACGCGCCGACGAAGTACTGCGGCCAGAGACCATGCTTGATGTTCTCGTCGTTCGCGGGCGTGAGTTGATTCGCTTCCAGCAGCGCGGGGACGTCCTTCCCGTTCTCCTTGAGCGGTCCGCGCTTCCCCTGCCAGATCGCGTGCAGGTCGTAATTGCGAACGGCTTTCTCCTGGAAGGTGCGGAACGATTCGGGGAGCTCTTTCCACGGCTGCGGCTTGTCGTGCGCCGCGCATTGCGCGAAGACTTCGTCGAAGATCGCTTTGATCTTGTCTTCGGTGACCGACGGATCGGGACGGAGCTGCACGAGCACGTTGTCGCCGAAGCCGTCGGGCGTCACGTGCGTTCCGTGGAAGTGCAGATTCGCGGTGCTCGAACCGTGGAAGCAGTTCGGGAACGAATCGCCGCGCGTCGTCGGATACCAGCGCTTGTCGCCGGTGTTGCCGTTCGTCGCTTCATCGCAACCGGTCGGTGATCCGGTTTCCGCCGCGTCGAGCGTGCCGCCCGGAAATGCACCGACGTCGACGTGATTGAGAAACGTGATCTCGACGCGATCGCCGACGCTCATGCGCAGCGTCGGACCGGGAAGACAGGCATCGGTCGCCGGCGGCCAGATTTTCTTCGTCGCCGCCTGCTGATCGTAACTTTCGAAATAGCGCATCATCGGCTTCTGCTTCGAGCCGAAACCGGCGAACGATTTCTGCGCGTTGCGGATCCTGATCACGCCTTTCAGCTTGTGATTGCGGCTGACGATCTGGTCGATCGTGAGCAGCGTTTCGGTTGCGCATTCAGCCGACGTTTGCGCGAACGCGCGCGGCACGACGCCGGCCACGGCCGCGGCCGACGTAACCGCGACCGCCTGCGCGACGAAGCGCCGGCGCGTGATGCTGCCGTCCGGTTCAGCCTCGGGCGCGACGATAGTGAGCTCGCTCGGAATCTCAGTCATGAATTCTCCTTTCCTCGTCGCGCGTCAGAATGAGATCGTGCCGCCGGGACCGTCCGGATCGCAGCCGTCGAAGTAAACCCTCGAAGTTCCGGCGGTGCCGGTGATCGAAAGCGCGGGCGACGTCGCGGCCGGCTCGCCGTCGACGAACGGCGGGAGAGGAAAATCCATCCAGAGAGAGGGCTGTGTTTTGTCGGGCGTTGGCTGATGCGAGGCCTTCGGATCGAGGTTTGCCCACATCACGAAGTCATTGGATCCGAGCTCGACGGTGGATGGGTCGAAGACAACGGTGTCTCCGACCCGTTTGATCTGCACGGTCGCCATTTGCGCTCCTTCGGTTCGATTTTGGATTTAGTTCAATGTGAGCCGAAGGAGGGGCAATTGCAACAAAAGAGTCGCATTCAGGACGTCACGGCTTCAGTACCACCTTGATGCAGCCGTCTTCTTTGTCGCGGAACGTCTTGTACATTTTCGGCGCGTCGTCGAGCGGCACCGTGTGCGTGACGACGAACGACGGATCAATCTCGCCGCTCTCGATCTTCGCGAGCAGCGGTGCCATGTAGCGCTGCACGTGCGTCTGGCCTGACTTCATCGTCAGACCTTTGTTGACGAAGGCGCCGAACGGAACCTTGTCGAGGAAGCCGAGGTAAACGCCGGGGACGGAGACCGTACCGGCTTTGCGGCAGCAGTAAATCGCTTCGCGCAGCGCGTGCGGGCGATCGGTTCCGAGCATCACGGCCGCCTTCGCTTTATCGACGACCGAGTCGATGCTGCCGCCGACGTGCGCTTCCGCGCCGACGGCATCGATGCAGCGATCGGGACCGCGGCCGTTCGTCAATTCCTGCAATCGGTCGTAAACGCTTCCTTCATCGAAATTGAACGTCTCCGCGCGTCCTTTTTCGCGCGCCATGGTGAGCCGCTCCGGCACGTTGTCGATGGCGATGACGCGGCCGGCGCCGAGCATCCACGCGCTCTGAATCGCGAACTGTCCGACAGGACCACAGCCCCACACCGCGACCGTGTCGCCCGCTTCGATCCCGGCATTCTCCGCGCCCATGTAGCCGGTCGGGAAAATGTCCGACAGGAAAAGGACCTGCTCGTCAGTGAGATGGTCGGGAACTTTCAACGGCCCGACGTCAGCGAACGGAACGCGCAGATATTCGGCCTGGCCGCCGGCAAATCCGCCGAGCATGTGTGAGTAGCCGAAGAGTCCGGCCGGTGAATGGCCGAGCGCTTTTTCGGCGATCTTCGCATTCGGATTCGACGTGTCGCAGCAGGAAAACAACCCTTTCTTACAGAACCAGCATTCGCCGCACGAGATCGTGAACGGGACGACGACGCGGTCGCCTTTCTTCAGTTTCTTGACGGCACTGCCAACCTCGACGACGATGCCCATCGGCTCGTGGCCGAGGATGTCGCCCTTTTCCATCGTCAGCATGTAATGGTCGTAGAGGTGAAGGTCGGAACCGCAGATTGCGGTCGACGTGATTTTGACGATCGCGTCCGTTGGATCGACGATGGTCGGATCGGGAACCGTTTCGACGCGAACATCCGAATGCCCATACCAGCGTAGTGCTTTCAAGTGCTCTCCTTTTGCTTCGTTTTTGCGGCATTCGCAAAATTGCAAAGGGTGTTCCCCGCGCTACACTTCCCGCACTTGAAACCGGCTCTCATTTACGGCCTCGCGGGCGGGCTGCTCATCGCGGTTCTGAAGTACATCGAGTACCAGCATTTCGTCCGCGCATACCCGACCGAGCTCTACGGTGGCCTGCTCGCGCTGATCTTCACCATCATCGGCATTCACGTCGGCTTACGCTGGACGCGGCGCCGGGAACCGCTTTCCGAACCGCAGCCATTCGCGACGAACGCGGAAACCGTGCGCGAGATCGGGATCACGCCGCGCGAGCTCGAGATCCTCGGGCTGATCGCCGAGGGGCTGAGCAACCGCGAGATCGGCGAGCGGCTCTTTGTGTCGGAGAACACGGTCAAGACACATTCGTCGCGCGTCTTTGAAAAGCTCGGCGTCAATCGGCGCGTCCAGGCGGTGCAAAAGGGGAAGGATCTCGGCTTGATCCCCTGATTCATCCTTTCGTTGACCTCGAAATCACCCGAAAGAATGACGACGGATGAGCGGCCGCGGTCCTATTGTGGCCGCAGCAAATGGAGGAGAGCATGAAGAAAATCGTACTGACTTTCGGACTCATCTCGGGTGCCATCGTCGCGGGGATGATGGCCATCACGGTGCCGCTATGCATGAACGGACACGTCGGTTTCGATAAGAGCGAGGTCATCGGCTACTCGTCGATGGTGCTGGCGTTCCTGATGGTCTTTTTCGGGATTCGCTCGTATCGGGACAATGTCGGCGGCGGCAGCATCACGTTCGGCAAGGCGTTCCAGGTCGGCATTCTGATCACGCTGATCTCGTGCGTCGTCTATGTCGTCACGTGGGAGATCGTCTACTACAACTTCATCCCGGGCTTCGTCGATTCGTACGCCGCGCACACGCTGCAGAAAATGCGCGAGCACGGCGATTCCACCGCCGCCATCGCCGCGAAGACGAAAGAGATGGCGCGATTCAAGGAGCTCTACGCGAATCCGTTCATCAACGTCGGAATGACGTTCATGGAGATCTTCCCGGTCGGCCTGATCATCACGCTGGTCTCGGCCGGCATTCTGCGCCGGCGGGTGGCACCGCCAATGACACCGGCGACGGCGTAACAGAGAAGCGTCGTGACTCCGGTCACGACGCTTCGTTCGTTCGCGACCAATATTGGGCAGCGGTCCAACTCAAAGGAGCGCCCCTTGGTCTCGCGCAGATTGCTGGTCTCGCTGTTCGTTGCGTTCGCTGCTGCTGCACAGTCATTCGCGATTTCGTACGTTGTCCCGGCCGATCGATTCGAGATCGAGCGCGCGAGCGCGATCATCGTCGGACGCGTCCTCGGCTCTCACGTCGAGGAGTCGCGCTTCGGCATCGAGACCGTGACGGAAATCGCGCTCGAGGAAGCCATCAAAGGCGACTTCGGGAGCGTTGTTCGCGTTCATGAGCCGGGCGGTGTCCTCGGCGAGACCGCCCGCATCATTCCGGGAGTCCCGACGTTCACCGACGGCGACCGCCTGCTGCTTCTGCTGGTTCAGCGCGAAGACGGCGCATACACCGTCATCGATCTGCAACTCGGCGCTTTCCGTATCTCGAAGGACGCCAGCGGACGCGAGCTCGCGTTACGCAACGAATCGGAGCTGGATGGGTGGGATCCGGATGGCAAGCCGCATCGCGAGCAGCACCGCGCCGCGGAGCCGTTTCTCGATTACATACGAGGAATCGCACGCGGCGAGCCGGCCGCGAGCGATTACGTGGTCACCAGCGCGCCATTGAAAACGATTAACGAAGCGGTACACGCAAGCGCGGTGTATACGGCCAGCTCGTACCTGCTCATTTACGGCTCCGGCCTCGGCACACGCTGGAATTCATTTCCCTCTGCAGTGAACTGGAACCAGGGAAATGTGGAGACCGGCGAGCTCGGCAGCGGTACCTCGCAAATTACCGCGGCGTTCTCCGCATGGAACGCGGGCGGCACGAATTACGTGCTCAAGAGCGCAAATGCAAATACGAAGGGATTTCTCGATCCGCCCGATGGCGTGAACAATTTCGTATTCGAGAGAAATCTGACGTCGGCCGGTGTACAGCCATTCAATTGTTCGTCAGGCGGCGCACTCGGAATGGGCGGCATGACCTCTGCGAATTTCGGCGCCGGAGCGCATTTTCGTAATGGCGAGAAATTCGCCACGACGCTCGAAGCCGACGTCAGCATGAATCAGGGACTCGCCAACTGCACGACGGCGCAGATATCGCTCGAAATGTTCAAGAGCGTCGTCGTGCATGAGCTCGGCCACTCGCTCGGCTTTCGCCACTCCGACCAGACGCGCAACCTGACCGCTAACTGTTCGACCGACCCAACGCTCGAATGCAGCAACGGCGCGATCATGAATCACATCCTCGTCTCCGGTCTCAATGGCCATTTGCAACAGTGGGATAACAACGCGCTCAATGCCGTCTATGGAGCCGTCGCGGTATGTAATGCCCCGGCGATCAATGGACAACCATCGGGCTCGACGATTGTGAGCGGCAACTCCGCGCAACTCTCGGTGACCGCGACCGGCACCGGTCCACTGTCATATCAATGGTTCACCGGCTCGAGCGGCGATATCTCGTCGCCGGTCAACGGTGGGACGACCGCTGCGATCTCCGTCAGTCCTGCGACGACGACTTCCTACTGGGTACGCGTCACCGGTCAATGTGCGCCGGTCGCGAACAGCAACGCGGCGACGATTGTCGTCAATGTCGCCGGCTGTCCGAACGTCGTCGTAAATACGCCACAGATTTCACAGATCAGCGACGGTTTCCGGCTCTCGATCGTCGCGAGCGGCGGAACATCGTTTACATACCGCTGGTATCAGGGTTCAAATCCCGGCGTTGGTCCGCAAGTCGGCTCCGGCAGCGTACTGAATGTAAATCCGGCGGTGACGACGAGCTATTGGTGCCGCGTCACGAATAATTGCGGCAATGCAACCGACAGCGTCTCAGTGAAAGTGACGGTGGCCCCGTGCGTCGCGCCGCAGGTACTCAGTACGTTGTCCGATCAAACGATCACCGCCGGCACGAGCGTCACGCTGACCGTTCTCTTCAGCGGGAATGGAACGACGATCACGTGGCTTTCGGGCACAAACGGCGATGTCTCGACACCCGTCGGCACCGGCGAAACTCTTATGACCGGACCGCTCACACAGACGACGCAATTTCGCGCGCGCATTACGAACGCCTGCGGCTCCGTGGAGACGAATACCGCGACGATCACCCTCACGCCGGCCATTACTCGGCGTCGGACTGCGAGCCACTAGACGTCATCCTGAGCGAAGCGAAGGATCCGGGTGGGCGGTGCGCGCTACTGCAGCGAGTCCCACCGCCCGGATCCTTCGCTGACGCTCAGGATGACGACGGTAATTCGAGTGTCATCTCGAGCATTGTGTCGCGGAAGCCGAGGCTTTCGAAGAGAGCCTGCGCAATATCGTTCGGCGCGGCGGTCCAGAGCACGACGCGCGGCGCCTTCTGTTCGCGCAGCCATTCGATGGCCGCGGCCATCAACCGTCTCGCGATTCCTTTGCGCCGATCACCTTCTTCAACGACGAGGTCGTGAATGAAGCCGGCCGGACCACGCAGCTCTTTCCACGAGAGCGGTTCGAGCGCCGCCCAGACATAAGCGACGATCTCGCCGCCATCCTCCGCCACGAAGATCACGTTGTCCGCGGATCGCAGAATCGACTGGAGGAACGACGCGTAGCCTTCCTCCACCCCTTCGAACGGCGCAATGAATCGCTGACGATCGAACTCGTAATGCGTTCGCATGAGCGTCGCGCCGAGACGGCCGACTGCCGGCATGTCGGCGGGTTGCGCTGGACGAACGTTCGCGGTCATGACCTACTTCGTATACACCGTCACTTCGACGGACGAGCCGGCCGGAATGCGATCGCTCGGCGGACCATCCCACGAAATGCGGACCGGAATTCGCTGGACGACTTTTACGAAATTACCCGACGCATTATCGGGCGGCAGCATCGAAAAACTCGCACCGGTTCCGCCGGACAGGCTATCGACGCGGCCTTCGAACTCTTTGCCGCCGAGCGCATCGACGCCGAGCTTCGCGCGCTGACCCGGCTTCATCGCCCGCACCTGCGTCTCTTTGAAGTTCGCGACGATGTACGTCTGCTTCGGCACGAGCTGCACGATCGGCTGGCCGGCGGCAACGAGCGATCCGGGATGGACGGCAAGCTTCGCCGCGATGCCATCGGCCGGCGCCGTGATCTTCGTGTACGACAGCGCCAGTCGCGCCGCCGCCAGCGCGGCCTCGGCGGTCCGTACTTTCGCGCGCGAGAGATCGGCCGACGCCGACGCCGCGCTCACCTGCGCCTCGACCGGCGCGCTCTGCGTCAGACGTCCCTGCGCCTGGCGAACGTTCGCCTGCGCGAGCTGCTGGCTGTTCACCGCCGACTGCAGACGCGCTTCCGCCGACGCCAGATCGGCCTGCGCCGCTTCGTTCGCCGCTCGCGCCGTGTCGACCTGCGCGCGCGAAATGTCGCCCTTGCCTCCGAGCTCCTGCGCGCGGCTCCAGTCGGCCGCGGCCTTCTGCGCGTTCGCACGCGCTCGCGTGATGCCCGCGCGCGCTTCGTTCACCTGACTCGACTGCGCCTCGACGCCTTCGCGCGAGCTTTCCACGGCTGCTGTCGCGGCGCTCAGTCCGCCGCGCGCCGTCGCGCCGGTGATGCGCGACTTCGCTTCCGACTCGGCGAGTTGCGCGCGCGCGGTGTCGAGCTCGCCCTGCGCCTGCGCGACTTTCACTTCCGCTTCGCGCGGATCGAGCTCCGCGATGAGCGCGCCCCGCTGCACCGGCTGATTCTCGACGACATGCACGGCGACGATCTGTCCCGCGAGCCGCGCCGCGACCGGCACGATGTCGGCGGAAACCTGCGCGTCGTCAGTCGATTCCTTGCCGCTCGTCGCAAGCGCGAACGCACCGTACGCGCCGAGGATGACGACGGCGGCGATGATGAGAATGAGATAGAGCCGCTTTGCGCGCGGCGCGGAAATGACCGGTTCCTTTTCCTGATCCATTTACATCTCCAGATGAACGTCGATCTTCTCGCCGGTCGGCAATGCACGCAGCAGGAAGACGAGCGGAAGAACGCATAGAAAACAGATTCCCGAAAGATAGAAGAGCTTCTGGAACGAGAGCACCATCGCCTGCTGGCGGACGATCCCGTCAATGACCTGCACGGATGCGGCGCGCGCCGCGGCCGGATCGGCGCCGCGGCCCGCAAACATTTTCGCCATCGCGGCGGTCCGCATCGACAGTTGCTGGTTCGCGCTGCTCAGTTGCGCGATCAACCCTTCACGCGCGTGCGCGGCAAAACGCGAGAGCATCGTCGCAAAAACAGCGAGGCCGATCGAGCCGCCGACCTGTCGCAACAGCGAGTTGAGTCCCGTCGCATCGGCGAGTCGATGTCGCGGAATGCTGACGAGAGCGAGCGTCGTCAGCGGGATGAAGAGACAGCTGAACGCCACACCCTGAATCATCAGCACGATCACGATGTCGCGCGTGCTCGTCGCCAGCGTGTAATGACCCATCAGCCACGCCGAGTAACCGAACAGCAGAATGCCGAATGCGATGACGACGCGCGGCGATGTTTTGTTGTACAGCCTTCCGACGATCGGCATGCAAACGATCATCACCAGCGATCGCGGCATCATCGCCAGTCCGGCCTGCGTCGCCGAATAACCGAGCATCAGCTGCATGAAGAGCGGCAGCAGAAACGTGACCGCCATCAGCATCGAGAACATCACCGCGCCGACGAGCGTGCCGGAGAGAAAGATGACGTCGCGGAACAGCGAGAAATCGGCGGCCGGCATCGGCGCGGAGAGCTCGCGCACGACGAGCCCCAGCAGCGCGAAGATCGAGACGAACGCCAGCAGCCGGATCTCGCCCGACGCGAACCAGTCATTGCGTCCACCTTCCTCGAGCACGTACTGCAGCGTGCCGAGTCCGACGAACATCAGCGCGATGCCGGCCCAGTCCATGTTCTTCTTCTGCCGCTCGGCCATGGCCTGATTCGCGACGCGCACATCCTCCGGCTCATGCACGAATCGCGTGACCATCACCAGCGACAAAATGCCGACCGGGACGTTGATGAAGAAGATCCACGGCCAGCTGTAGTTGTCGACGATGTAGCCGCCGAGCGTCGGACCGAAGGCCGGTCCGAGCACGACCGCCATGCCGAAGACCGCCATCGCCATGCCTTGTTCCTCCGGCGGAAAGGTCTGCCGCAGAATGGCCTGCTCGGTTGGCTGCAGCGCGCCGGCTCCGAAGCCCTGAAGAATTCGGAAGAGGACGAGCATCGGCAGCGTCCGCGCGAACCCGCACAGAACGGATCCGGCAATGAACAGGACGAGCGACGCGAGATAGACGCGCTTCTGCCCGAACATGCGCGCCAGAAATCCGGTCAGCGGCATGACGAGCACCGTGGCCATGACGAAACCGGTCGTGACCCATGTGATCTGCTCGATCGTCGATCCGAGCGATGCTCTGAGATGCGGAACGGCGACGTTGACGATCGACGCGTCGATCGCGCCCATCAGCGTGCCGAACGTCACCGAGATGGTGACGAGCCATTTGTTGACCGGCGGCCGCTGACTCACGGAGTCGTCGTCTCCGGAACCGGCGGCAGCGTTGACGGCACCGGAGGCGCCAGCGCCCCGATCGTGCCGGTGGCGTGCTGCAGGTCGTACCACGCGAGCGCCGAATCCGCGCGCGCGGCGATGACGTCTTCGTGCGCCTGGCGGTAGATGTCTTCCGCGCGATCGACTTCGACAGCCGACCCGTATCCGGCCGATTTCCGTTCCCTCGCGATCCTCAGCGCATCCTCGGCGACTTTCGCCGTTTCGGTCGCGACGGTCACGCGCGCCTGCGCGTTCTCCAGCGACAGCAGCGACATGCGCACCTGCTGTTCGACGTCGCGCTCGATCGACGTGTTGCGCGTGCGAACGTCTTCGAGCTCGAGCCGCGCGCGGGCGATGTTCGCGGAGATGTCGCCGCGGAAGATCGGCATCGCGACGGCGCCGGCGATGCGGCGGCTGGAATGGAGATGATCGGTATCGAAGCCGGCGTAGTCTCCGAGAAAGCTGAGCTCGACGCGCGGAACGCGGCGCGCCTTCGCCGAGCTGAGCGTCAGTTCGGCCTGCTTCTCCGCGGCCTGCAGTTCCTTCAATTCCGGACGCTGTTCGCGCGCGGTCGTCAGCGCCGCCTCGACGGCCGGCGGCGTTTGCGAGTTGCCGAGCGGATCGGCGAGCACGAGCTCCGACGACTGATCGGCGCCGATGGCGTTGAGCAGCGCCAGCCGCGCCGACTGGCGGTCGTTCTGCGCACGCAGCAACGCTTCCTGCGCACGCGACAACTGCACGTTCGCCTGCGCAACGTCGAGACGCGTGCCGCTGCCCGCTCTGAATTCATCATCGGCAACACGCGCGAGCTCTTTGAAGAGCGCCACGTTCGCTTCGCGCGCGATCACCTGCGCGTCGGCGCGCTGACCGAGCACGTAGAGGCGCGAGACCATCATGGTGACGTCGTTCTGCGCCTGCTGAAAATGAAAGCGGCTGGCGTCCGCGCCGGCGCGCGACGCCTGGTAGTAACGGAGCGCGGCGAGATTGAAGAGCTGCATCGTCGCCGTCACCTGCGCGTCGACGACGTCGAACGGTCCGATGACAGGCGGAAGTCCGGGCAGCGAGAATCCGAAGACCGCAAGGTTGACCGATTCGTTGTAGCGCATCAGTCGCGCTTCGCTCTGCGGGAGCAGTCCCGACAGCGCCTCGCGCTGCGCGATGGATGCGCGCTCTTCCTGCGAACGCGCCAGCCGCGCGACCGTTCCTTCGCGAAGGGCCATCGAGACGGCGTCAGGCAGAGAGAGACGGAGCGTCTCTGCGTGCAGCGGAATGGTGAGAGCGGTGATGAGCAGGAAGCTGCGGGTGACTTTCGACATCATTGCTGCGCCGTGCAATCCCTTCGGTCCTACGAATATTTCGGCCACCGAAGTATCTACCTGCCGCCGGTGGCCTTGCGGATGATCGCGAGAAGTGTCTGCTGCTCCCGTGCCGAGAGCCGCTCGAGCATGCCGACGCCGAGGCGGATGCGATCGCGTTGCAGGATGGAGAAGGCGCGCCGTCCGCGGCGGGTCAGCGCCACTTTGACGCAGCGCCGATCGTTCTCAGGCCGCGTCCGCTCGACCATGCCGCGCTCGACGAGACGATCGACGACGCCGGTCGTCGAGCTGAGCGCGAGTCCAAGCTCGGCCGAGATGTCCGACATGTTGGCGGACTCCTGCTCGGCCAGCACTCGCAGGAGCGCCGTCTCGCTCCGCGAAAACTGCCCGCTCTCCTCCGGAACGAGGAACTCCTCCGTCAAAACGTCGAACCGGCGCATGAGCTCATGCGCCATCGCTTCGACATCGGCGGAGGAGAATTGCTTCGGCACGCGAAGTATCTAACGCGATGGGAGGAGGGACATTCCGCACATTGCGATCGGGAGGATCGTGCAAGAGATTGGCAGGATCGGTCAACGACCGCGTCATACCGCGGCGTTATCTATGACGAACAGGAGACGATATGACTGGCAAAAAAATCTGGTTCATCACTGGCGCCGGCCGCGGCATGGGCGCCGATTTCGCGAAGGCCGCGCTGGCAGCGGGTCACGCCGTTGTCGCGACCGGCCGCGACAGCGAGCGCGTGTCGAGCGCCATCGGACCGTCGAACGACCTGCTGGCGGTCAAACTCGACGTGACCAGCAGCGCGGATGCGAATGAGGCGGTGCAGGCCGCTGTCGACCGGTTCGGCCGCATCGATGTGCTGGTGAACAATGCCGCCAGCTTTTACGCCGGCTACTTCGAGGAGCTGACGCCGGAGCAGATGGAGCGGCAGCTGGCAACGAGTCTCATCGGTCCGATGAACGTCACACGCGCCGTGCTGCCGGTCATGCGAAAGCAGCGCTCGGGACAGATCATCTCGATCTCTTCGTCAGCGGGTCTGGCCGGCTTCGAGTTCGGCACTGCTTACGCCGCATCGAAGTTCGGGCTCGAAGGGTGGATGGATTCGCTGAACGCCGAGGTCGCGCCGTTCGGCATCACGACGACCGTCGTCAATCCGGGATTCTTCCGGACGGAGCTCCTGACCGAACAATCGACGAACTACGCCGAGGCGATCGTTCACGACTACGACGAGCGCAGAGCACCGCTGATGGCGTTTTGGAAAGCGCAGAATGGAAAGCAGTCAGGCGACCCGGCGAAGCTCGCGCGAGCACTCATCACGATTGCCGGCGAGAACCCGCCGCCCCGCCGCTTCATCGCAGGCGCAGATGCGATTGCCACCGCGGAACAGAAGATCGCCGAACTGAAGGCGCAGATCGAAGCGTTCCGGGAGCTCTCGAGCTCACTCGATTTCGATCATTGAGGATTGATGGTGCGTGCGAATCACGACATTGCGACGCTGGCAAAACTGATCGGCGCTCTCGTCCCATATGACGGAAACGTCGAGCTCCGAGTGGCCGGCGTGCGCGTCGCGCGGGTTTCGCAGACGAATGACGAGCCGATGCACTACGTGCAGCAATCGTCGTTATGCATCGTCGCGCAGGGCGCGAAGATCGTGATGATCGGCGGCGACACTTACGCCTACGAAGCGGGACAGCTGGCGGTGTATTCGATCGACGTTCCGATGGCGGGCCGCGTCACGCGCGCCAGTTACCAGGAACCGTACCTGCTACTGATGATCGATCTCGACGCCGAGCGGATCGCCGAGCTGGCGCTGAAAGTATTTCCGCACGGTCCGCCGCAAACGCGAGACACGCACGCGATGTACGTCGGCGAGGCCGGCGCGCACATCATCAACGCTGCAACCCGACTGCTGGAGCTGATGGCGCAGCCGGTCGACGCCGAGCTGCTCGCACCGCTCGTGCGCGACGAGATTCTGATCCGGCTGCTCCGCGGTCCGATGGGAAGCCGGGTTGCGCAGATCGGACAAGCCGGTTCGAGCACGCGGCGAATCGCGAAAGCGGTGTCCTGGCTGCGCGCGAATTTCGACCAGCCCGCGAACGTCGAAGAGCTGGCCAGGCTGGTGAACATGAGCGTGACGTCGTTTCACCGGCAATTCAAAAACGTCACCGGCATGAGCCCGCTGCAATATCAGAAAACTCTCCGCCTGCAGGAAGCGCGGCGATTGATGCTGACAACGATGCTCGATGCAGCGAGCGCAGGGCGGCGCGTCGGCTATCTGAGCCCGTCACAGTTCAGCCGTGCGTATGGCCGCTTCTTCGGAAATGCACCGGCGAGAGACGTCCATCGCCTGCGCGAAGAAGGAAACAGGCAGGCCTGACCCCGGGCAGGATCGCGACAGAAACTCGCAAGCTTCAGGCAAAGGTCGCCAATTGCGGGAACGTACATTGCGAACGTGACTGCTCCCCCAACGCACCCGCGCCTGAAGGAGACCCAAAATGCAGAAACGCACTCTCGGAAAGAACCTCGAAGTCTCGGCGATCGGCCTCGGCTGCATGGGCATGAGCCACGGTTACGGCCCCGCCGCCGACAAGCAGGAGATGATCGCGCTCATTCGAAACGCGGTCGAGCGCGGCGTCACGTTCTTCGACACCGCGCAGATCTACGGCCCGTTCACGAATGAAGAGCTCGTCGGCGAAGCGCTCGCGCCGTTCCGCGGACAGGTCGTGATCGCCACGAAATTCGGCTTCACCAACGAGCCGGGCAAACAGGAAGTGACCAGCCGGCCCGAGCACATCCGGCAGTCGGTCGAAGGTTCGCTGAAACGGCTGCAGGTCGATGCGATCGAGCTGCTCTATCAGCACCGCGTCGATCCCGACGTTCCGATCGAAGACGTCGCCGGAACGGTGAAGGAGCTCATTCAGCAGGGAAAGGTCAAACACTTCGGCCTCTCGGAAGCGGGGGTCAAAACGATCCGCCGCGCGCACGCGGTACAGCCGGTGGCGGCGCTGCAGAGCGAATACTCCCTCTGGTGGAGACGTCCCGAAGAGGATGTGATTCCGACGCTTGAAGAGCTCGGGATCGGCTTCGTGCCGTTCAGTCCTCTCGGAAAAGGATTCCTCACCGGGAAGATCGACGAGAAGACGACCTTCGACAGCTCCGACTTCCGCAACATCGTTCCTCGTTTCACACCCGAGGCACGGCAGGCCAATCTCGCGCTCGTAGAGCTGCTGCGCGCGATTGCGGAACGAAAGCACGCCACGCCGGCACAGATCGCGCTCGCATGGCTGCTCGCGCAGAAACCGTGGATCGTTCCGATTCCGGGGACGACGAAACTGCATCGTCTCGAAGAGAACAACGGAGCCGCGAACGTCGAATTGACTGCCGGCGATCTGCGGGACATCGACGGCGCCGCGTCGCAGATCACGATCGAAGGGGCGCGATATCCGGAAGCGCTGGAGAAGAGGACGGGACTCTGATGCGCATCGGCATCCTCGCGTATGACGGAAACGACGGCCCGGAAATCGCGTACCGCTTTCAGCGCTTCGGAGAAATCTGAAAAGGAGACATCGATGGAGATCAAACGAAGCGGCACACAACCATCGGCGAAGGGTCCGGCAGAAACGTTCACCGGCAGCGTCCGCATCGATCCGCTGTTTCAGGCGAATGAGCCGGCGCGGACGATGGGCGTGTACGTAACCTTCGAGCCGGGCGCGCGCAGCGCGTGGCACACGCATCCGCTCGGGCAAATCCTCATCGTCACCGCGGGCTGCGGACTTGTACAAAGTGCCGGCGGTCCCGCGGAGCTGATTCGCGCCGGTGACGTCGTCCGCTGTCCGCCTCGCGAGAAGCACTGGCATGGCGCGACGGCGTCGACCGCCATGACACACATCGCGCTCGTCGAACAGCTCGACGGAAAAGGCGTCGACTGGCTGGAGAAGGTCACCGACGACGAATATGACGCGGCGAATGCGGCCGCTCGACGGTGACGATGCGATGACCGAACCCGCCGGCAAGTCGCGACTCGCCGACCTCGCGAGGCTCGTCGCGTTGCACGCGCCGCACGACGCCACGTTCGAGCTGCGCCTGCCCGGCGCGCACGCCACTCGTGTGTCGCACGTGAACGCAGAACTGACGCATGCGCTCCAGCGCTCCGCCGTCTGCATCGTCGCGCAGGGGGGCGAAGAGCGTGATGATCGGCGACGCGCTTCAGTATGTCGCCGGACAGCTCGCCGGCTACTCGGTCGACGTGCCGGTGGCGGCGCAGGTCACGCGCGCGTCGGCGGCGGAGCCGTACCTCAATTTCCGGATCGACCTCGACGCGGTGAAGGTCGCGGCGCTGTCGTCGAAAGTCTGTCCGCACGGACTGCCGCCATCGCGCGACAACCGTGCGCTCTACATCGTGCAGGGCGACGCGCCGACGATCGATGCGGCGACCCGTTTTCTCGAGCTGATGACGCGACCGGAGGCCGGCCGCCGCGTCGGATACATGAGCGCATCTCAATTCAGCCGCGAATACGGACGGTTCTTCGGCAGCGCTCCAGCAAAACACCCGCTTCAGCTGCGCCGGCAAGCCGGCGAAAGGATGACCTGACAACATGCGCGCAGCTCTTCTCTATGGTCCCGGCGACGTCCGCATCGAGACAGTGCCGGACCCGCGAATTACTCAGCCGACCGATGCCATCGTCACCGTTACGCGCGCCTGCATCTGCGGGAGCGACCTCTGGCCGTACAAGTCGACGGAGCGCAGCGACAGCGGACGCCGCATGGGACACGAGTTCATCGGCGTCGTCGATGACGTCGGCACCGACGTTCGAACCGTGAAGCGCGGCGATCTCGTCGTCGCTCCGTTTGCGTGGTCCGACGGCACATGCGTTTTCTGCCGCGAAGGATTGCAGACGTCGTGTCTGCACGGCGGATTCTGGGGCGGTGAGCTCGACGGCGGTCAGGGCGAGGCGGTGCGCGTTCCGCTGGCGGATGGAACGCTCGTCGTTCTTCCGGTTGGACCCGACCACGCGCTCATGCCGTCGCTGCTCACGCTCACCGATGTGATGGGCACCGGCCACCACGCCGCGCTCGCAGCGAAGGTCGGTCACGGAAAAACCGTGGCGATCGTCGGCGATGGTGCGGTCGGATTGTGCGGCGTCATCGCCGCCCGCCGCCTCGGCGCCGAACGAATCATTCTGCTCGGACGTCACGCCAACCGCATCGCGCTCGCGCGCGAGTTCGGCGCGACCGACATCGTTTCGGAGCGTGGTGACGAAGCGATCGCACGCGTTCGCGATCTGACGAACGGACTCGGTGCGCACTCAGTCCTCGAGTGCGTCGGTCACGGCGAAGCAATGCGCACCGCGCTCGGCATCGCACGCGCGGGTGGCGCAGTCGGCCGCGTCGGCGTTCCACAGGAAGAGACGATCCCGGCGTCGCTGCCGACGTTCTTCAGCAACGTCACAATCGCCGGCGGCCCCGCTCCGGTGCGCGCGTACATCGAGGAGCTGATGCCGGACATACTCGAAGGCCGGATCGAGCCCGGCCGCGTGTTCGATCGAGTGACGAATCTCGATGGCGTCCCTGATGGATATCGCGCAATGAACGAGCGCGAGGCGATCAAGGTGATGGTTGCGTTCTGAGGTGCCGTGTTGAAAAGGCCGCATGGTTTACTGATCGCGTGACCATGCAGCCCGTCATCCCGTTCAACGCGATCCCGATGCTGGCAGGCGTCCGGCCCGACGACCGCGCCGCGCTCGAGCCGCTGTGCCGGATGCGCGAGTACGCGAAAGGAGAAACGATCTTCCGGGAAGCCGAGCCGGCGGAGCGCATTCACTTCGTCATCAGCGGACGCGTGAAGATCGTCAAAGCGGCCGGCAGCCGCGACATCATTCTCGAGATCCTCGGGCCGGGAGAACCGGTTGGCGCGGTTGCGGTGTTCGAGCAGCGCGCGTTTCCGGCAACGGCCATTGCGATCGAGGACTCGATGATTCTCTCGATTCCGGAGCGCGAGTTCTTCCAGCTCCTCGCTTCGCGGCCTGAGATGACGCGCCACCTCCTCGGCGGTCTGACGATGCGTCTGATGATGATGAACAAGCGGCTCGCGGATATGACCGGATCGGTCGAAGTCCGCGGCGCGCGGCTCTTCCTCACGCTGAGCGAGCGGATGGGTCAGCCGCGCGAAGACGGGATCTTCATTCCGCTTGCGCTCTCCAGACAGGAACTGGCGGATCTGCTCGGGACGACGCTCGAAACGACCATTCGCCTCATGAGCCGCTGGCAGAAAGAAAACGTCGTGATGACGGAGCGTGATGGATTTCTCGTTCCCGTGATGGACGCGCTCCGCGATCTCGAACCGGTATGAGATCGGTCATATCGTCGATGCGCGCGAAGAGGTACGCTCATCGTCGAAGGAGTCGCGATGTTCGGACGGGTCGGCAGGGAACGATGGGTCGGTGCGGCGTGGGGAACGCTCTTCACCGCGATCCTCGCCATCCTGATCGTCGTCGGCTCCCGCAACCTCCAGCACTTTGACGCGGCTCTGGTCGGGTACACATTCGCGGTTCTCTTCGCGACGTTCGCGATCACGTATCGCTACTCGATGTGGCTGCAGCGCCCGCCCACCCGCCGCTACTGGAACCGCGGCTGGCAGGTGTTCTTCAAACCGCGCTACATCAGCAGCAACGTCGCGAACTGGATTCGCCGCGTCACGGCGGACTTCGCGCTCAATCGTTTCATCTTCAGGCGGGCGCAGACACGCGGCGTCGCGCATTTTCTAATCATGTGGGGATGCCTGCTCGCATTCGCGATCACGTTCCCGCTCGTCTTCGGCTGGATTCATTTCGAGACCGTTCCCGGCGATGTCGAGTCGTATCGCACCTTCGTCTTCGGCTTCGCGACGTCGTCGTTCAAGATCCACTCCGCCATCGCGTTCCTCATCTTTCATGGACTGGTGTGGTCGGCGTTCATGGTCATCGCCGGAGTCATGCTGGCGATGCGGCGACGCATGCGCGACCACGGTGCCGCGGCGCTGCAGCGCTTCGCGGAGGACTTTCTCCCGCTCATCCTGCTCTTCGCCATCAGCATCACCGGATTGCTCCTCACAGCCAGCTACACGTGGATGCAGGGTTACGGCTACGACTTTCTCGCGCTCCTGCACGCCATCACCGTCATCTTCACGCTGCTCTATCTCCCATTCGGAAAGTTCTTTCACATCTTCCAGCGGCCCGCGCAGCTGGGTGTGAGCTTCTACAAAGACGTGGCGGCGAAAGAAGGGATGGCGCGTTGTCGCCGCTGCGATCAGGAGTACGCGCCGCTCCTCCAGATCAACGACCTGATCGACGTCGAGCGCGAGCTCGGCTACCGCTACGAAACCACCGCTCCCGGCGTGGAGCACTACCAGCGCATCTGCCCCGCATGCAGGCGATCGATGCTCGGCATCGCACAGGGCGCGCTGTGGGGATCGCGATAAATGGCGACGTTACCGAAAGAACAGGATGTCCTCGTCGACGCGTGGGGACCGCATCTCAACCGGATGGAAGGTACGCGCATTGATACCGGAGTCGAGCCCGACAAAATCGTGGCGACGCACTGCTGCTTCTGCGGTCAACAGTGCGGCATCAACCTCAAGGTTAAAGACAACCTCGTGATCGGCTTCGAGCCGCGCTACGACTTCCCGTTCAACAAAGGGATGCTCTGTCCGAAGGGTGTGAAGCGCTACCTTCAGGGAGGTCATCCGGACCGGCTCACGACCGCACTCCAGCGCGACGCGGGCGCCGATAGCGGCTTCTCGCCGATCGCTTACGACGCGGCGATCGCGCGGGTCGCATCAGAGATCGAGCGCATTCAGTCAACATATGGACCAAATGCGTTCGGCGTGCTTTCCGGCGCAAGCCTCACCACCGAGAAGGCGTACCTCATGGGCAAGTTCGCCCGCGTTTGTCTGAAGACGAAGTACATCGATTACAACGGCCGTCTCTGCATGGTGAGTGCGGGCGCGGCGAACAAGAAGGCGTTCGGCATCGACCGAAGCGCGAATCCGTGGGATGACATTCTCAACGCCGAGGTCGTGCTGATTGCGGGGTCGAACACGGCGGAGTGTTCGCCGATCACGACGAACTACGTCTGGCAGGCGCGAGAGAACGGCGGAAAGCTGATCATCGTCGATCCGCGTATCACGCCGATCGCGCGCACCGCCGACATCTTCGTTCCGGTGAAACCCGGCCGCGACGTCGCGCTTTTCAACGGCATCCTTCAGCTGATGATCGAGAACGACTGGCTCGATCACTCCTTCATCGAACAGCACACCGTCGGCTTCGAGGCCGTCGCCGAGCACGTACGTCAGTGGACGCCGAAGCGCACCGCGGAGGTCACAGGCATCGCGGAGAAATCGATCCGCGCCGCGGCGGAGCTGTGGGGAACGGCGAAGACGAGCTTCCTCATGCACGCGCGCGGGATCGAGCACCACTCGCACGGCGTGGAGAACTGCCTCTCCACCATCAACATCGTTCTCGCGTCCGGCCGGATCGGAAAGCCGTGCTGCGCATACGGCACGGTCGTCGGTCAGGGCAACGGACAGGGCGGCCGCGAGCACGGACAGAAGGCCGATCAGCTTCCCGGCTGGCGCGACATCATGAATCCCGCGCACCGCGAGTACATCGCCGGCGTGTGGGGCGTGAAGCCGGAAGAGCTCCCGGAGGCGGGTGTCGACTGCTACGAGATGATGCGGAAGATCGATGCGGGCGAGATCAAAGGCCTGCTCCTGATCTGCTTCAATCCGAAGGTATCGCTTCCCGACAACGCGTTCGTGACGCGCGCGCTCGAAAAGCTCGAGTTCTTCACCGTCATCGATTTCTTTCTCAGCGAGACCGCGCAGCATGCGGACATCGTCCTTCCCGGCTCGCTGCACGAAGAAGACGAGGGCGTCGTCGCGCAGGTGGAAGGACGGGTGATCAAGATCAACAAGGCCGTCGATCCACCCGGCGACGCGACGCAGGACTGGCGCATCATCCAGGACATCGCCGGAGCGCTCGGCCGTCCGCACGGCTTCACATTCGACAGCCCGCGCGCGATTTTCGACGAGCTGCGCGTCGCATCGAAAGGCGGCGTCGCCGATTACTACGGCATCACGTACGAAAAGATCGAGGCGAACAACGGCGTCTTCTGGCCGTGCCCGAGCGAAGATCATCCAGGCACGCCGCGTCTCTTCGAGCCGGGATCCTGGAATCCGATCGCGAACGGCGCAGGTCCGTTTTACTTTCCGGACGGGAAGGCGCGATTCAACGTCGCCGCGTATCGCCCGCCGGCCGAGGATGTCGATGAGGAGTATCCGATCATCCTGACCACGGGGCGCGTCGTCAGCCAGTTCCTCTCCGGCACGCAGACGCGGCGCATCGGCCCGCTCGTCGATCAGTATCCGGAGCCGCTCGTGGAGATGCATCCGAAGCTCGCGGCGAAATACGGCGTGGCGGATGGCGAGACGGTGACCATCGAGTCGCGCCGCGGCTCCATCACGCTCCCCGCGCAGGTGGTGACGACGATCCGTCCCGACACCGTGTTCATCCCGTATCACTGGGCGGGGCGCAAGTCGGCGAATCAGCTGACCATCGCCGCACAGGATCCGATATCGAAAATCCCCGAGTACAAGGTCTGCGCGGTGCGCATCGCGAAGAGGCCGGCCTGATGAACATGGAGTTCTTTCTCGATCCCAATCGCTGCATCGGTTGCCAGTCGTGCGTGGCGGCGTGCAGCGAATGCGACACGCACCGCGGGCACTCGATGATTCATCTCGAGTACGTCCAGCGGCCGATCTCGGTGCAGACGGTGCCGGTCGTCTGCATGCACTGCGACTCGCCAACGTGCGCGGAAGTCTGTCCGGCGGATGCGATCAAGCGCACCGATGACGGCGTCGTGCAGACGGCGCGCAAGCCGCGCTGCATCGCCTGCAACAACTGCGTGCTCGCCTGTCCGTTCGGCGTCCCGAAGATGAAGACCGAATTCTCGCTGATGATGAAGTGCGATCTTTGCTACGACCGCACCTCAGTCGGACTCAAGCCGATGTGCGCGAGCGTCTGTCCGTCCGGCGCGCTCTACTTTGGGACGCGCGAGGAGATCGAGCATCTCCGTCCGCGCTCCGAGCCGATCAACACGTTCCAGTTCGGCGAGCAGACGATCACGACGAAGGTGCACATGATGGTGCCGCGCGACGCGGGCGTGCATCACATCGACGTGCTCTCCGCGATGGAGGAGGCGCCGGCCGGCCGCAACGACATGCTGGAGTCTGTGTTCGATGACATCTGAAGAAAAAGGTTCCGTCCCGCCGGACGGACGTCCGTATCACGATCAGCCGCAGTGGCGGAACGACTTTCCGATCGACTGGCCGCAGGACGAGTTCGTAGCGCGCCGCGACTTCACGAAGTTCCTCGTGCTGACGAGCTTTGCGTTTGTCGCCGGCCAGCTCTGGATCGTTTTCGAGAACTTTGCTCGCAAACGCAAAGGGCAGCCGCCGGTGAAACGGATCGCCGGCGCGGAAGAGATTCCGGTCGGCGGCTCATTCGGGTTTCGTTATCCCGAAGAACACGACATCTGCATCGTCGTCCGCACCGGCGAGCAGCAGTATTTCGCGTACAACCAGAAATGCACGCACCTGAGCTGCGCGGTCGTTCCCGATCTCGCGCACGGCCGCTTTCACTGCCCCTGCCACAACGGCTCCTTCGACCTTCGCAGCGGCATCCCCATCGCCGGTCCGCCGCGGCGTCCGCTGGAGCGCATCCTGCTCGAGATCCGCGACGGCAACCTCTATGCGACCGGCCGCGAGGTGCGGGCGTGAAGCGCGCATTTTCGCGGCAGCAAAAGACCACCATCGTCTTCGGCATCCTGTCGATCGTGCTGATCATGGTGGTGCTGCAGCTCTGGCTTCTCACCGCGACGATGAACGCGTTTCTCGCGGGACAGGAGCGCGTGGTGATTCCGGCCGCCATCGCGAGCATCGTCTGCTTCGCCCTCAACCTCGGCCTGCTCTCGTACGTCTATCGGATGGAGCGTCGTTGATGCGCACGCTGCATCCTGCGTATTTCGCACTGGTGATGGCGACCGGCATCGTCTCCATCGCCGCGCAACTCCTGCACATCCCGTTCGTACCGCTGTCGCTGCTCGCGATCAACGTCGTCGCGTACGCCGCGCTGTGGATCCTGACAATCGTGCGCATCGCGCGGTATCCGAAGGACGTGATCGCGGACGTCGCCGATCATCAACGCGGCGTCGGGTTCTTCACGACGGTCGCGGCGACGAGCGTGCTCGGCTCGCAGCTCGTGATCGTGGCGAAGTTGGAGCGCTTCGCCTTCGCGTTCTGGATCGCGACGCTCGTGCTGTGGCTGATCCTGATCTACGCGGTTTTCACGGCGCTGACAGTGAAGGAGACGAAGCCGCCGCTCGACGAGGGGATCAACGGCGGCTGGCTCGTGGCGGTCGTGGCGACGCAATCGGTCTCCACGCTCGCGTCGATTCTCGCGCCGTCGATGATTCACGCTGAGCTGCTGCTCTTCGTCAGCCTCTCGTTCTGGCTCGCCGGCGGGATGCTGTACATCTGGCTCATCTCGCTGATCTTCTATCGCTACACCTTCTTCCGCTTCGCGCCGTCCGATCTGATGCCGCCCTACTGGATCAACATGGGAGCGATGGCGATCTCGACGCTCGCAGGCACGCTGCTCATTGCGAACGCGAAGTCCTCTCCGCTGTTGCGCGAGCTTCATCCATTCATCCTCGGCCTGACGATTCTCTTCTGGGCCACCGCCACCTGGTGGATCCCGATGCTCGTCATCCTCGGCTTCTGGCGACACGGCTACAAACGTTTCCCGTTCACCTACAACCCGCTCTACTGGGGCGCCGTCTTTCCGCTCGGTATGTACACGGTATGTACATACCGCCTCGCCGACGCCACGGGGCTCGAAGTACTGCACGCCATCCCGCGCGTGTTCGTGTTCATCGCGCTTGCCGCCTGGCTGGTGACGTTCGCGGGACTCATCAGAAGTCTCATCCCTTCACGCGCGCTTTCTTCTTCCGTATGACATCGGTCATACCGGTGCGTCGGGCATTCCACGAGAATGCTGATGAACACGGAGGAACAAATGCCCGCCATCATCGAATTCAGCGAACAAACCGTCGGCCAGCTTGCGGCCGAAGTACCGACATCGATCCGCGTCTTTGAGTCGTGGAAAATCGACTACTGCTGCGGAGGCCGTACGCTGCTGCCGGAAGCGTGCGCCGCGGTCGGCCGGAGCGTTGACGACTTCGTCGCCGCGCTGGAAAAGGCGACCGCCATCCCTGACAGCGCAGCGCGCGACTGGTCTGCAGACACGCTCGCCGCAATGTCGTCGAATATCGTCGCGATGTACCACGCGTATACGCGCGAAGAGCTGCAGACGATCGCGCCGATCGCCGACAAGGTGCTGAGCGTCCATGGCGAGCGGCGGCCGGAGCTCGCCGAGGTTGTGTCACTCGTACGCGAGCTGACGAATGATCTGCTGCCGCACATGCTCAAAGAAGAGCAGGTCCTCTTCCCGTACGTCGTGCAGTTGGACGAAGCGCTGGCGGGAAATCGACCGGCACCGACACCATTCTTCGGCACTGTGAAGAATCCCGTCCGGATGATGATGCTCGAACACGATCGTGTCGGTGAGCTGCTCGCGCAACTGCGGGCGGTGACGAACGATTACGTTCCACCGGAGAGCGCCTGCTTCAGTTACCGCGAGCTGTATCGTCGCCTTGCAGAGCTCGAGCTGCGCACACACGAGCACATCCACATCGAGAACAACATCTACTTCCCGCGCGCCATCGCGCTCGAGGAACGGGGCTGACTCACGCCTTCTTCAACGGAATGCTCTGCAGGAATTTGAACGAGTTGTATTTATCGTACCTGCTCTTGACCTCCGAGAGCCGGTCCAGATTCGACCCGTAATATTTCTGCGCCCAGTTCGTCAGTTCGCGATTTGGGAAATTGACGTACGCCTCCGGCTGCAGGTATTTCTGCATCGCGTCGTAGTAGTTGTTCAGCCAGTCTCCCTGGGCCCGGACGACAGAGACATCGTCGATCGGCGCCCAGGCTCTTTCCATTTCGAAGATGTAATTCGAATTGCGATGCACGTACGCGGTCTCGTCGCTTTTCTTATCCTTCACCGCGCCGCCGATCGCGAAGAGGATGCCCATGTTGTCCTGCCGGAGCGACCCGCCGGGCCACTGCGTCATCCAGTACAGCATCATCTCCAGCGCATCCGCGCCGAGCGACTTTTCCACATAGCTTGACTTGAGGTCGTACATACCGACGGGGTCGTCGGTCAACAGGTAATCGCGGGCGCGCCAGTACGCCATCTCGTAGATGTCGGTGGAGGCTGGATCGGGCTGCTGGACCTTGAACGTGTCGGCCAGGATTTCGCGCAGCTGTTTTTCTTTGCCCCAGTAGAGGCCGAGCGTTTCGACGACCAGCTGACTTCGTTGCGGCATCGCTCCGGCCCGCATTGGTCTGACCTTGGTTCGTGTAGAGATCGTTCGGGGATTGTCGAGCTGCATCTTCTGCAGGGAGGTCATCAGCTCGACCTGCTTGCCGGGCGGCCAGACGATGTTGAACGTCGTCACGTCGCTCACTTCGACCAGGTTGAACGTGAAGGACGTATTCACGCCGAAATTGCCGCCGCCTCCGCCGCGAACGGCCCAGAACAGATCGCTTTCGTTCACGGCGCTCGCGCTGACCTTTCTCAAATCCGCCAGCACGACGTCCGTGGCGATCAGGCTGTCGCACGTCAGCCCGGAATGCGTTGCGCTGAAACCCCAGCCGCCGCCGAGCACGAGGCCGCTCGTGCCAACAGTGGGACAGCGGCCGGAAGGGACCGCGAGCGGTCTGGAGCGCAAGGCGTTTGCGACGTCCTGATTGCTGGCGCCGCCCTGAACGACGACCGTGTTCTTCGTCCAATCCACCGTGACACCGTTCATCGCTTTGACGTCGATCAACACTCCCTTCGTCGTTGAAAAACCGGCGTAGCTGTGACCGCCGGAGCGGATGGCGAACTCTTTGTAATTCTCCTGCGCCCAGGCAATGGACTTCCGCACATCCTCGTCGTCCGCGCACATCGCGATCGCCAGCGGCCGGACGTCGGTAAAGCGCGCGTTGTTCGGCCACGCGGCCATGGCATAGCCCATGTCGTCCGGGCCAATCCAGCGGCCTTTCAATTGGGGCCGCGGTGTCGTCAGGCGCCTGGCGTGTGATATCGCCGGTTTCGCGCCGAATGCGGGGATGGGTGTCAACGCAGCGGCGGCGCCGCCGGCAACGAGTGCACTGGTCTGCAGAAAACGGCGGCGGCTGAGGTCCGGCGTGTCGGCCATGGGTCCCCCTTCGTTTGTTGTGATGAAGGATGATCTTACGGAACTCCGGCCAGTCTGGCTACTGCGCGTTATCGGAAACGCGGACCAGGCGGAGTCCGGGCGCCTACTCGAACAGCAGTCGAAGATCAGGCGGCGTCACGAAACCGCTGCGCAGGATGAGCTGTCCTGAACACACTCGCGCGCCATCAACACCAACTCCTGGATGTCGAACGGCTTTGTCAGCAGCCGGCAGACGCGCTCGAGGAATTCGCAACTGAGCTGTCTCGGTGAAGCCGTCATCACGATCACTCGTCGCAGCGAGCGTGGTTGTGTCGCCTCAAGGAACATCATCACTTCCTCCCCGCTCACGAGGGGCAGGACGAGATCGAGAATGAGGAGGTCATACGCTACGGTCTTCAGCAGCTCGATCGCAGCCGCCGCGCTTCTCACGCACTCGACGCTGAACTCCTCTCGTTCAAGCACACGACGTACGAGAAAGACGATCGCTTCGTCATCTTCGACGACCAGCGCCCGGAAGGATCGGCGGCGCTCCTCGGAATCGCCCGTCAGGCGCGCGCCGGCTTCAGAGGTCGCAATCTCACCGTGTAGAGGCATTTCGCGCTGCTCCTTCCGCCTGTGAGGGTTGCAACGAGGGGTTCCTTAAAATAAATTTCATGGACGAAATTGGCTGTGGCGGCAGGACTCGAACCTGCGACCACCGGATTAACAATCCGGCGCTCTACCAACTGAGCTACACCACAGTGTTTGGAAGGGACGGCATGGTCGCGATTTCGACTCGGTTTGTCAAATGCCGAGGCGGGTGCGGATGGCTTGCAGGCGCTCGATGGCGTGGTCCATGTCGGCGTGGATACACAGAGTGTCGAACGGGACGAGGAGCGTTGTTCCGTCGCTGGTGATGACGACGCCGTCTTCCGCAAGCAGCTCGGCTTGTTCGGCGGCTTCGGCGACATTCAACAACGCGCCGGGATCGCTGCGCGGTGCGAGGGAACCGTCCGGCGCGTAGCGACGGTCGGCGAAGGCTTCGCGGATGACGGGTGTGTGGGCGGCGTGGGCGGCGGCGGCCATTTGCGAGCTCGCGGCGCATACGAGTGCGAGCGATTCGTCGACGGCGCGAAGCGCGTCGACGATGAGCTCCGCGAGCGCGCGGTCGTGATGTGCTTCGTTGTAGAGCGCGCCGTGCGGTTTTACGTGATGCAGTTTGCCGGCGATGTCGCGGAGTGACGCCAGTTGATGGATGAGCGATTCGCGCAACGCAGCGGGCGCAATCGACATCGACCGGCGTCCGAAGTTTTCGCGATCGGGATATGACGGATGGGCTCCGAGTCGCACGTTGTATCGCTGCGCGAGTTGCGCGGCCTCGCGCATCGATGCTTCGTCGCCGATGTGACCACTGCATGCGACGTTCGCGGAATGAATGAGCGGCCAGATTTCGGATTCGCGCGGGCTGCCTTCACCGAGGTCGGCGCTGAGATCGATCACAGTTCGGCTCCTTTCGTTTCGGGCAGCACCCATACGAGGATCCCACCGACGAAGAAGAAGAGCGAGTTGATCGCGATCGCGACACCGAGTCCGAGCGTGGCAGCGGATGCGCCGATCGCGAACGGGGCGGCGGCCGACGCCAGTCGTCCGACGTTGTAGCAGAAGCCCTGCGCGCTGGCGCGAATGCGCGTCGGGAAAAGCTCGGCGAGCATCGCGCCGAAGAGCGAGAAGTATCCGTGGCCGAAGTAGCCGACGAGCGGCGCCATGAACAGCAGCCGCATCGGCGAGCGTGCGCTCATCGCGAACAGCGGCACGATGCCGGTGGCGGCGAGCATGAAGAGTGTGAACGCAGGACGGCGACCGATTCGATCGGCGATCCAGCCGAAGCTGATGTAGCCGAGGAACGCGCCGGTCTGCAGCGCGATCAGCCACTCGGCCGACTTCGTCACCGTCATCCCGGCGCCACCTTTCGCGATCGGCGTGGCGAGAAATGCGGGAAGCCAGGTGATGACTCCCCAGAACGCGATCAGCACGCTGGCAGCGAGCAGCGACGCGATGATCGTCCGCCTTGCGTAGCGCGCGCTGAACATCTCGAACCAGTTCGAGCGCTCGTCTTTTTTGCGATCGCGCCAGAGCGGCGGCTCTTCAACGGTGCGGCGGATGACGAATGCGAATGCGGCCGGCAGCGCGCCGATCATGAACAGCACGCGCCAGCCGAAGCGGCCGAGGACGAGTGCGGAGATTGCGGCGGCCAAGAGCGCACCGATCGCCCATCCCGACTGCATGATCCCCATCGCTTTCGCGCGATGTTCGGCCGGCCATGTTTCGGCGACGAGCACGGAGCCGCACGACCATTCGCCGCCCATGCCGAGGCCGACGAGCACGCGCCATGCGACGAGCTGCCAGAGGTTTTGCGACGTCGCGAGACCGGCGGTGGCGAGCGAGTAGATGACGATGCTGATCGTCATCGCACGCACGCGGCCGATACGATCGGCGAGACTGCCGAACGAGATGCCGCCGATCGCTCCGGCGATCAACGCGACCGACGTCAGCGCGCCCATCGTTCCGCTGGAAAGGCCGAACTCTTTCTGGATCGGAATGATCGCGAAGGTGAAGAGAAGAAAGTCCATCGCGTCGAGCATCCAGCCGAGCTGGGCGGCGAAGAGCGCGCGCCACGCCCGGCGATCGACGGTGGCAAGGGACGACATGCGCGGGTACGTTACAACAGACGGAGAATGACGCGATGACCGCATTCGAAATCGACTTCAGCGAATGAGCGATCGACGACGTGCGCCAGCGGCTGCGGCGCACGCGCTGGCCCGATGCGATCGACGGCGCGGCGTGGGAGTACGGCATCGACGTCGACGTGCTGCGGCCGATCGTCGACTACTGGGCGCAGTCGTTCGACTTCGACGCGCAACAGCGGCGATTGAACGCGTTTCATCACTACCGCGCGAATGGCATTCACTTCATCCATGAGGCCGACGACGTGCGGCGATTCTTCTTACGCGCGGACGCGCTGCAGCAGGAACGTCTCCAGCGCGATGTCGGCCGGCATTCCGCCTGACTTTCGTTTGATCTCCATGTCCGCCAGCGCGGCGAGCGCCGCGAAGAGATCGGCTTCGCTCTGCGTTCTTGCCGCTTCCCATTTCTTGTGCAGTGGAAACGGGTGCGGGCGCTGGCGTACGAGACCGTTCGCTTTGAGGTAATCGCCGAGGCGGTCGGCGATGGTGTCCTTGAAACGGTTGTATTGCATCGAACGCTTCAGATCGAGCTCGTGCATCCTCGCGAACGCCACGATGCCGATCATCTGGCGCACTTCATCGGCCAGCGGAAAGATGAAGCGACCGTACTGCATGTCGAGCGGCATCTTCGGATCTTCGCGGCGCGCCTGCGCGATGAGGTCGCGCAACTTGGCGATCGCTTCGAGCACTTTTCCTTCGGTGAAGAGCGAGCCGAATTCGTAGCGCGCGCCGCCTTCGACCGTTGCCACTTCCGCATCGATCATCTGCGGCGTGACGCGGCCGCCGTTGCCGGCCAGGGTGATGAGCCGTTCGGCTTCGGAGAGGATTCCGCGCAGCTCCGGAACGTCTTTCGAGAACTTGTCGGCGAGGATGCGCTCGATGCCGAGTCGTTGCCGCAATCTCGCCAGCGCGCTCTGCTCGAACTTCACTCCGGCCTCGGCTGCGAGGTCGTTGATCGACCGATCGAGCACCGCCGAAAAATCTTCGCGGCGCATGTCGCAGACGATGACGGCACCATGCCTGTCGATCAGCTCGACGGTCGCCGACTCTTTCGGAATGTCGCCGGTGCGCAGCACGAGAATCGTTCCCTTCGCGCCGCCGCGTGCGATCGCTTCCATCAGCAGCGCCGCGTCGTCTTCGCCACGCGTCGCCTTCTTCCCGGTGGTGCGGCAGAACGCCAGCATGTCGATGAGGATGGCGTCGAGTGAAACACCGAGCGAATCGGAGATGGCGCGATCGGTCATCTCGAGATCGACGCCTGCGAGGCCGAGGACGTGGAGGAGTTTCGCGGCGGAGGTGGCGCGCTTGCGATCGGTCTTCGCCGACTTCCAGTCGCTCGTCGCTTTGTCGTAAAGCGACGCCAGTTCTTTCGCGGAAACGAACGCGTTCACTTCGGGAATGACGAGCATGCGCGCGCCGCCGAAGAGCGACATCGTGCGATAGGAATCGAGGATGGCGGCGAGCTCGGTGCCGGGCTCGAAGGACTCGACGGCGATGCCCGGTTGCTGCGCGGCGATGGCGTCGCGCAGCTGATGGAAGGCTTGTTCCGCGAGGTATTCAGAGGAGCCGCCGATGAGAAGTACGGCCGGCGGCTTCCCCTGAGAGATTTTGTCGAGGACGGCTTCTAATTTTCTGGGCAAATAGCTACTGCTTACTGCAGCATTCCCTTTTCCTGCAGCTCCTGGCAATCGATGCAGAACGGCGTCCAGGGAACTGCCTGAAGGCGCTTCTCGCCGATCACGGTGCCGCAGTTCGTGCAGGTGCCGTAGGTCTCGTCCTTGACGCGGACGAACGCTTCGTCGATCAGCATGAGCAGCTGGCGCTCGCCGTCGGAGAGGGAGAAGTTCAGCTCTTTGGAGTACGCGCTGGCGGCCTTGTCGGCGAGATCCTGAATGCCGTCGTCAGGCTGCTGGTTGCCGGCTTCTTTATCGCGAGCGTACGAATCGAGGAGCTCGGTCTGCTTCTTTCGGAGCGCTTCGACGAACGGCTCGAAGGGGTTCGTTTTGACTTTGGCTGCTTTGACCATGTTGGAAGCCTGCTCTCCTTACTTGTGGTATGGAATGTTGCGCATCAACGTGCAGGCTCGATAGATCTGTTCCAGGAGGACGACCCGTGCGATCTGATGCGGGAGAGTCATTGCAGAAAGAGCCAGCAATGTATCGGCGCGCTGTTTGATCGTATCGGCGAGTCCGACGTCGCCCCCCATCACGAACGAGACGCCGTGAGGCTGTTCGATCGTCATCCTCTCGAGCCACTTCGAAAACTTCAAAGAGTCCATTTGGCGCCCCCGCTCATCGAGCACCGTAACGTGCCCCTGGGCGGGTAGCGCGGCCATGAGGCGCGCCGATTCGGCGCGCATGATAGCCACATCGCTTTCGCTTTGTCTACCGCGTTCCGCGGCGATCTCCGTGACCTCGATCGGAAAGAAATGTCTGATCCGATTGACGTAACGATCGATCGCAGCCGCGAACTCGGAGTCCGCATTGGAACGGACCCACAGAACCCGAAATTTCATTGTGCCGCCCGCGGGGACGGCATGCGATTCGCGTCCGTATGACTGTCCATGACCAGCGCTCTTCTCCTCATGGCGTTTCTCTCCTGGCCGCAGCTCGGACACGACGCCACGCACAGCGGCACAACCTCATCTGCCGCGCAGCCGATTGCCGCGATTCTCGCTGACTTCACGTACGACCCGTTCACCGAACGCGAGCGCAATGATGAAGGCGATCTGCAAAATCATTACGCCGTTCCGCTCGTCGATGGAAACGAGATCTTCATGGCGACGAAGAGCGGAACGTTCCTCGATGCGGCTCGATGGGAATCGCAAACGTGGGGCGTGACGAAGCTCGAGCTGACAGGCGGCGCCGCGCAAACGCGCTGGATGACGACGACTGACTGGAAACCGGTACCGGGCAACGCGACCGAGGCAGCCGGTCCGCAACTCGAGCCGCTCTTTCAGCCGGTGCTCACGGGCGACTTCCTCTACATGCCGGGCGCCGGCGGAAGCGTGCTGCAGATTCGTCGCACCGACGGCGTCGTGGTGCAGCAGATCAATCCGTTCGGCGCGACCATCGACGCGACGATCTTCGTCAGCGGACCGCTCGTCGCCGACGCCGACGGCAGCATTCTCTACAACGCGCTGCAACTCGATCCGCGATTACCGTGGAGCAGGGACACGCAAGGCGCGTGGCTCGTGCGCATCGCTCCCGACGGCACGTCGACGAAGGCGAGCTATCAGTCGATCGTGCTCAACGCTCCGCGCGCAACCGACGGCTGCGTCGCGACGTTCACCAACGCGGAGTTGCCGTGGCCGCCGGCACGCGATGCGATCCCGCAGCTCGTTCGATGCGGACCGCAGCGGCCGGGCGTCAACGTCGCGCCGGCGATCGCACCGGATGGAACGATCTACACGGTGAGCCGCGCGCATCTCAACAGCCGCTGGTCGTACGTCGTCGCGCTGAATCACGATCTGTCGCCGAAGTGGACCGCGTCATTGCGCGATCGATTCAACGACGGCTGCAATGTGCTGCTGCCGCCGAACGGAACACCGGGCGGCTGTCGCGAAGGGGCGATCACCGGCGTCGATCCATCCGACAACACGCGCGGTGCAGGCCGCGTGATCGACGACTCGTCATCGTCGCCGGTCGTCGCTCCCGACGGTTCCGTGATCTACGGCGCGTTCACCCGCTACAACTACGATCAGGGTCACCTCACGCACTTCAGCGCGACCGGCTCCTTCCTCGGCAGCTATTACTTCGGCTGGGACATCACGCCCGCGATTCGCGCGCACGATGGAACGTATTCGATCGTGACGAAAGAGAATCTCTACGACGAGCGCGGTTCCTATTGCGACAACCCGGCTTACTGCACGCTTCGCGAGGAGGAAGACGAGGGCTACTTCCTCACGCAGCTCGACGCGTCGCTGCATCCGGAGTGGAAGTTCCTGAATGAGCTCGAGTGGTGCGTGAGCGCGCCGGCCATCGATCGTGACGGTGTCGTGCTCGCGAACAGCGAGGATGGTTTTCTCTACTCGCTGAATCCGAACGGCACGCTGCGCGCGAAACTGTTCATGCAGCCGAACGGCGGCGGCGCATACACGCCGCTGGCGATCGACGGCGACGGCCGCGTCTACGCGCAGAACGGCGGACATCTGTTTGTGGTGGGTGGTGGCGGGCGGCGACGAACGGTGTCGCGGCCTTAATCGATCCCGTACTTCTTCCGCTTTTCCAGCAGCGTCTTGCGGTTGATGCCGAGGATCTCGGCGGCGCGCGAGTAGTTGCCGTCCGTTTCGTCGAGGATTCGCCGGATGTAGCGCGACTCGAGCTCATCGAGCGTCCATCGCGCACGCGCGGCGGTGTCGACGACGTCGCCATCGAGCGGCGGGAGCGAGGCGGCGGTGATGACGTCGCTCTCTTCCATCAGCACGGCGCGGTCGATGGCGTTGCGCAACTCGCGAACATTGCCCGGCCATGGATACGTCGTCAGCATTCGCATCGACTCTTCGTCGAACCCTCGCTTCCGTTTCGCGAGGAATGACGTCGCCAGTCGCGGGATGTCTTCGACCCGTCCGCGCAGCGGCGGCACGTTGAGCGTTACGACGTTGACGCGATAGAGCAGATCG
Source organism: Acidobacteriota bacterium (assembly GCA_034667465.1). GTDB lineage: Bacteria > Acidobacteriota > Thermoanaerobaculia > Gp7-AA8 > Gp7-AA8 > JAOBAU01. The sequence goes on from JAXDJV010000002.1 coordinate 147,409, forward strand.
CGGCGCAGTTCCGACAGTTCGCGCGCCGATGACGAGATGACGCGCGCGTCGAGCGCGATCGTCTGATTGCCGCCGAGTCGCGTGAAGCTCCGCTCTTCGAGTGCGCGCAGCAGCTTCGCCTGGAGCGGCGGCGTGAGCGCGGCCACTTCATCGAAGTAGAGCGTGCCGCCCTGCGCGAGCTCGAGCTTGCCGAGCTTGCGCGACTGCGCATCGGTGAACGCGCCCTTTTCATAGCCGAACAACTCGCTCTCGAAAAGGTCGGGCGGGATGCTCGCGCAATCGATGCGAACGAGCGGCGCGGCGCGGCGTGGGCCGCAGGCGTGAATCGCTTCGACGAGATGATCTTTGCCGCTGCCCGATTCGCCGAGGATCAGGATGCTGACGTCGTGGTCGAGAACTTTCTCGATCGTGGCGACGAGCGCGCGCATCGAGGGATTCCTCGTGCGAACGAAGTCGCCGAGGATCGGATCACGACGTCTTCTTGAAGGCATTCCGCCGGACTTCCGGCTCGTCGCTGAACTCCGCGGTCACGTTCGGCGCATCGCCCCACAACCGCTCCAGTCCATAAAACCGGCGGCAATCCTCGGTGAAGACATGGCAGATGAAGTCGCCGAAGTCGAGAAGGATCCAGCGGCCGGGCGTCGTTCCCTCGACCAGCAACGGCTTCGCGTGCGCGTCTTCGCGCACTTTGTCGACGATGTTGTCGGCGATCGACTGCGCCTGCCGCTCCGAGGTGGCGGAGCACATGATGAAGTAGTCGGCGATGGATGTGAGCTTGCCGACGGCGAGAACGTCGAGGTCGAATGCTTTCTTGTCGAGTGCCGCGCCAACCGCGACACGCACACGCTCCTGAATCAGATCGGTCACGCGTGAGGCTCCTGGTAAAGACGGTAGTGGTGAATGTAGCGCGAGACGAGTGGATCGACCAAACCGTCGATCGGCTCGCCTTCGCGAAGTCTGCGCCGAATCTCCGTAGCGGAGATCGGCACGGTGTCGTTTGATGCGTAGACAATGTTCCCATAGCGCGCGCGATCGAGAGGCATGGCGCAGGTGGCGAGGCCTTCGGCTTCTTCGCCCGGCGTCGAATCGGTTCTGGATAGAACGACGAAGTTTGCGAGCTCGAAGATCCTGTCGATGCTCTTCCACTTTCCGAGATCGGCGACGTTGTCATCGCCGATGATCCAGTCGAGCGTGGCGTCGGGATATTGGCGGCGCAGCACTTCGAGCGTATCGACGCTGTACGAAATCTCGCCGCGCTCGAGCTCCATCGGCGATACGAACACATCATCGTGCTCGCGCGTCGCGAGTGTTGCCATCGCAAAACGGTGATAACCGGACGCCGCGCCGCCGGCGGCTTTGAACGGCTGACGATACGCCGGGATGTAGAGGATTCGATCCCAGCGCATTTGCTCGCGCACTGCGAGGACCGGGTCGAGATGGCCGCGATGAAACGGATCGAAAGTACCGCCGCAGATGCCGATGTTCATCCGTCGTACGAAGCGGCGGCCTGAGCATCGGCCGCTCTCTTCGCCTGATCTTCTCTCACGAAACGGGCGAGCTTGCGAATGAGGTCGCGAACGCCGTCGCCGACGACCGCCGAGATGGCGTGGTAGTCGTAGCCGTTCTTCTCCGCGTATGCGCGCAACTTGTCCGAGTTGCCGGGCACTTCCGAATCGAGCTTCGAGCCGCAGATGATGCGCGGCTTCTTCGCGAGCAGTTCGGAATGCAACTCCAGCTCATGCGCGATCGTCGCCGCATCTTCATCCGGCGTTTCGTTCGCCGAAAGATCGACGAGATGAACGAGCACCGAGCAGCGCTCGACATGGCGAAGGAACTGATCGCCGAGGCCGTGGCCTTCGTGCGCACCTTCGATGAGTCCGGGGATGTCGGCGACGACGAACGTCTCGCCGTTGTCGGCGCTGACGACGCCGAGATTCGGGACGAGCGTGGTGAACGGATAGTCGGCGATCTTCGGCTTCGCGGCGCTGATGACGGAGATGAGCGTCGACTTGCCGGCGTTCGGAAGACCGACGAGACCGACGTCGGCGATCAGCTTCAGTTCGACGAACAGCTCGCGCTCTTCACCGACGCCGCCGTCCTGCGCGAAGCGCGGCGCCTGGCGCGTGGCGGTGGCGAAATGCTGATTGCCCCATCCGCCGCGTCCGCCTTTGGCGACCATCACGCGCTCGCCGTCGAACGTGAGATCGGCCACGATCTCCTCTGTCGCTTTATCGCGAATGACGGAACCGACCGGCAACTCGATGGTGACGTCGGCGCCATCGTGGCCGGAGCAGTTCGAGCCCATGCCGTGCTGGCCGCGGACGCCTTTCCACTCGCGCTGAAACTGCAGGTGGTAGAGCGTGTTCAGTCGCTGTGATGCGACGATCCAGACCGAGCCGCCCGCGCCGCCGTCGCCGCCGGAAGGACCGCCTTTCGGAACGAACTTTTCGCGACGGAACGCGACGCACCCGTGGCCGCCGTCGCCGGCTTTCACTTTGATGCTTGCGTGGTCGATGAACATCGTCGTCTGGAAAGTTGCGAGTGGCGTTCCAACAGAACTGCAGGCAGCAAAAACGCCGCTCGACTTCGAGCGGCGTTCGCGCTACGCGGCTGTTGCCGGCTTATTCGGCGGCTGCCGCCACGGGGCTGACGCTGATGAAGCGGCCATGCTGACCCTTGTCGCGGAACTCGACGATGCCGTCGATCTTCGCGAACAGCGTGTGGTCGCGGCCGATGCCGACGTTCACACCCGGGTAGAAGCGGGTACCGCGCTGGCGAACGAGAATCGATCCGCCGGTGACGAACTGGCCGGCGAAACGCTTGACGCCGAGCATTTTCGGCTGCGAATCGCGACCGTTGCGCGACGAGCCCTGTCCTTTTTTATGAGCCATGGGAAGTTTCTCCTGCCGTCGATCTTAGAGATTGATGCTGTCGATACGGAGCTCGACCAGATCCTGACGGTGGCCGTGCTTGCGCTTCGTGTGGTTCTTGCGGCGCTTCTTCTTGAAGACGATGATCTTTTCGCCGCGCGACTCGCGGAGGACGGTCGCAACGACCGAGGCGCCTTTGACCATCGGGGCACCGACCTGCGGCTGATCGCCGCCGACCATCAGCACTTCGCTGAAGGTGACTTTGTCCTTGTCGGCGCTGCCGAGGATGTCACGCTCAACGCGGACAAGCTCCCCTTCGGCAACACGATACTGCTTTCCCCCGGAACGAATGATGGCGTACACAACGACCTCCGAAAAATGGAACGACGCTTTTAACACAGGCGGACAGGACGGTCAAACGAGTACAAGAATGCCGAGTCCGGGTGCCGCGCGAACAACGTGAGGGCCGGCGGGTGTATTCCGAAAAACGAAGGGCGCCGGTGCCGGCGCCCTTCGCACTACCGAAATAGCTGAGAAATCAGAACTTGACGCGGAGTCCGAGCTGCGCAACGCGCTGGTCGCCCTGCGACGGGTCGGTACCGGCATACGCTCCCGGTTCGCCGAGCCTGTTGAACTTGGCCGGGTTCTCTTCGTTGAAGAGGTTGAACACTTCGGCGATCAGCTCAACGCCGTACGACGTTGCGAAGGTGAACTCCTTCGACAGGCGAAGGTCGATCTGCTGATTCGAGTGTCCACGCGCATCGTTGAGCGAGTGGCCCGGAGCGAGATCGTTGTTGTAGCCATCGCCATTGAGATCGAGCTTGCTGCCCGAAGCAGTCATCGCGAAGACGGTGTACGGGAGTGCCGAGCGATAACGGAGGATGCCCGAGACGTTGATGCCGTACGGCGCGCGATAGACCGTGCTGAGCGTCACGCGGTGACGGGCGTCGGTGTCGAGCGGTCCGCTGCAGTTGCCGCAGTCCGGGTTGAGAGGATTCGGCGAGACGTTCGAAACGACGTCCGGCTGGTAGCCCGGATCGTTGACGCGGAACTCGTCAGCGCCGGCGAGGATGTTGCCCTTCGCCTTCGAGTACGTGTAGAAGCCCTGCGCTTCGAACTTCGTACCGATGCGCGAGTGGAAACCGATGTTGAAGCCGTCGTACTGCGCGTGACCGTCACCCGACCAGACGCGGAAGTTGTTCGGCACGTTCGGAACGACGCGAACGCGCGCGCCGCCGGTGGAGGGCTGGAACGTCGGGTTCGCGCGGAAGCGGAACGGGATGTCCTTGTAGCGAATGCTGACGGCTTCGAAATTCAGGCCGAGCGACGGATTGACTTCCATCGAGTAGCCGAGCGACAGCTGATCGGAGTACGGCGTGGCGAGGTTCGGAGCGGCGAGCTCGTTGCTGCGCGCGAGGCTCAGCTGGCCGGACACTTCGTTGCCGCCCGGAAGCGGCTGACCCGGCTGATAGAGGGTGCCGTTCGCGTTTTTGATGCCCTGTCCGACCACCGCTTCAGTCTTCTGGTAGATGACACCGTAGACCGACTGCACGGCGCTGGACGGGAAGAGAATCGTGGCGTTCGTGTACGGGAAGTCGTAGTAACGGCCGACGCCGCCGCGAACCAGCTGTTTGCCATTGCCGGCGAGGTCGTACGTGAAGCCGAGGCGCGGGCTCCAGTTGTTCTTGTCGTTCTTCAGCTTGGTGCCGCCACCGTTGGCGAACATCGACGCCCAGCTGACGCCGAGCTGCGCGGCGCGCGTCTGGAAGGCAGCGCTCTGCACGTCGGCGAGGTTCGGATTCTTCGACTGATCGAGATCGAATCCGGTCCAGAGGTCGTAACGGATACCGGCGTTCAGCGTGAGGCGCGGGCTGAGGCTGATGTCGTCCTGGAAGTAGGTGTTGTACTGCTTGATCGGCGTCGAGACACCGGAGAAGCCACCGGTGAAGACGATGCTCTGCACCGGCGAGCCGATGCGGTCTTCGTCGAGCACGTACGTACCGGCCGTGCCGACGGTGAAGTCACCGCCGAGGGTCGGCTCGTTGATGTACTGGAGGCCGGCCTTGAAGTCGTTGCGGCGGCCGCCGAGCTGCGACGACCAGCTGAAGTCATCCTTGAACTGATGCTTCTTCTGCAGCGTCGACTGCGGCGTGTTCGGGCTCTGTCCGCTCGATGCACCGGACGGATAGAGGATGTACGGCAGATCGGAATCGGCCGAGATGAGGTTCTTGAAATCGGTGTACTGGTAGACGAACTCGTTCAGGCGGTTATTCGACAGCTGCGCCGTATGACCGAAGAGGATCGACGAGTACTTGTTCGAGATCGTACCGAGCGAGCTCGGCGCGACGAGCGCGCTCGCGCCGTACTTGTCGGAGTTCTTCTGATAGCCGTAGCGAACCTGCAGGTACTGCTTCGCAGTGATGTCGCCCGAGGCTTTCGCGGTGATGAGCTCATCCTGGAACGGAAGGGTGATCGCCTTTCCGTTGAACTCCGGGAGGAGCGGCGTGTCGACGACGTACGACGTCGTACGCTTGGTCTTCTCGTAGGTACCGAAGAAGTGCGCGCGATCTTTGACGATCGGGCCGCCGAACGAGAAGCCGTACTGGTCGCGACGATACGGATTCTTCGCTCCCGCTGCGTCTTCGGTGACCGTCGGCGAGTTCAGGCTCTTCGAGCGATAAAACTCGTACGCCGAACCGGTGAACTCATTCGTGCCGGTCTTGGTGACGACGCTGAGCACACCACCGGACGAACGGCCGTACTCGGCCTTGTACTGCATCGTCTGGATTTTGAATTCTTCAACCGCTTCGATGTTGAAGTTCTGCAGCGCGCCGCCGATCGTGTCGTCGGTGTTGTCGCCGCCATCGATGACGAAGTTGACGTTGCGGCCGCTGCCGCCGTTGAGGGCGATCGTCAGCTGACCCGGCTTGGTCGGATCGCTGTTGACCGAGAGCGAAGTTCCCGGCGCGAGTGAGCCGAGGTTCGCGAACTGGCGGCCGTTCAGCGGAAGGTTCTGAAGCTCCTTCTGACTGACGACCGTGCCGACGCTCGCTTCCGTTGCGACGAGCGGAGCTTCGGCCGTGACCGTGATCGCTTCCTTCACCGCCGCCTGCTTCAGCGAGATGTTCCGATTCGTTTCGGTCGCAACGTTGACCACGACGTTCTTCGTCGTGACGACTGCGAAGCCGGAGAGATCGGCGACGACCGTGTAGGTGCCGATCGGAATCGACCCGAAGTGATACGAACCGTCCGCCGACGTAACGTCCGTGCGGGTGGAACCGGTTGCATCGTTTGTCGCTGTGACCGTGACGCCGGGAAGTGCTGCTCCCGTTTCGTCCAGTACGCGACCGCTGAGCGAGCCGCTGCCCGACTGCGCAAAGAGCGCGGTCGAGAGAAGGAGCATCGCGAATATCAATACCGAGATACGTGCTCGGGTGGAACCTGGCATGTGGGCCTCCTCAAAATTCGTTGATTGAACCGGGGAAATTTCCGTGCAATATAGATCAATTCGTCGTGAAGTCGGAAGTGAGCCGCTGTGAACATTCGCGGTTGCACCGGTGACGTAGTTATTTCGTGAGCCCGGCGAGCAGCCGGCGGGCCGCCTGCCGCTGAACGTCGAATGTTCGTGCGGCCGGAAGTTCCGCGAGCAAAGAGCGGAATTGTTTCGCCGCTCCGGCGCGATCTCCGGCGAGCTGCAGCGCGATGCCGCGATTGAGTTGCGCTTCGTAAAACTTCGGAGTGATGGCCAGCGCGCGATCGAACTGCTCGAGCGCGCCGCGCGGATCATCGCGCTGCACCGCGATCACTCCGAGTCCGTTCAGCGCGTCGGCATATCGCGGCGCGAGCGCGACGGCGCGCTGATACGCGGCGAGCGCTTCGTCCGTGCGGCCGGTGGCGCGATAGACGTTGCCGAGGTTGTTCATCGCGCGCGCGTCGTGCGGATCAATCTGCGACGCTTTCAGAAACTCCGCTTCCGCTGATTTCAAATCGCCTTCCGCGGAGTACGTAATGCCGAGTGCGTTGTGCGCTTCGGGGCGAAGCGGATCGCGTCGCACCGCTTCGCGAATGGCGATGCCGCCTTCCTTCATCCGATCCGCTTCCTGCAGCGCGATGGCGAGGTTGTACCAGGCTTCGGGATCATCGGGCCGGATCGCAACGGACTCCTGATAGAGAGTGATCGCCGCGGCGAGATCGCCCTTCTGCCGCAACGTGCGCGCGAGGCTCGCGCGGAAAACCGGATTGCGCGGATCGCTCGCAACGGCGGGACGGAACTTCGCGATCGCTTCATCGAGGCGGCCGGCGTTGAGAGCCCACGTCGCTTCTTCGAACTGACGAAAGAGAGGCGCCATCGTTTTCGGATCGGCGCGCGGACCGGTCGTCGTCAACGAAGAAGGCGCGATGTAGCCGAGGCTCGCCAGTTTTGCTTTCGCCTCTTCGTCGAGAGGTGACGTCGTTGACACGGCGACCGCGGTGGAACGCATTGCGTCGAGGCGCGACGCGAGATCGCGATAGGTGCGCCGCTCATCGGCGAGCACGTTGTGCGTTTCGTGCGGATCGCGCGCGAGATCGTAGAGCTCCGGCGCGGGTGACGAGATGTACTTCATCTTTCCGCGACGCAGCACCGCGAGCTCGCTCCAGCCGAAGATCGTCGGATATTCGGTCTCGGCGTAGATGTCGGCGGCGCTCACCTCTTTCGAAAGATCGTGGCCGTCATGCTTCCACTCGGAAGTGGACAGACCGCTGAGTGATGCGATCGTCGGCGCGAGATCGATCGTGCTGACCGGTTCATTAATGACTCGTGCCTTCGCATTCGGCGCGGCGACGAGCATCGGCACGTGCAGCGTCGGTTCGTAGAGCAGCAATCCGTGTGTCAGCTCGCCATGTTCGCCGAGCGATTCGCCGTGATCGCCGACGACCACCACGATCGTGTTGTCGATATCGACTGCAGCGAGGAGCCGTCCGACCTGCGCATCGACGTACGCGATCTCGCCGTCATACGTCTGCGGATACGGTTGCGGCGGCGCATACGGCGCATGCGCATCGTAAAGATGGACCCACGTGAATGCCGGCCGCGTGTCGCCGCCCTTCAGCCATTCGAGCGCTCGATCGATCGTGTCGGAACCGCGGCGCTCCGCGTCGTACGTCGACGCGTTCCCAGGATCGCGCGGCACTTCGTCGTCATAGCGATCGAAGCCGCGGTCGAGACCGAAGCGATGGTCGAGCACGAACGAGCTGACGAATGCACCGGTGCGATATCCGGCACCGCGAAAGAGCGTCGCGAGCGTTTCACGATCGGCGGGAAACGCGCCGGAGCCGTTGTTGCGTAGTCCGTGATGCAGCGGAAGTGTCGCCGACAGAATCGACGCATGCGCCGGCAGCGTCAGCGGCACGGGCGAATCGGCGTTCTCGAATTTGACGGCGCGCGAGGCGAGCTTCGCGAGGTTCGGCGTCGACGCGCCGATGCGATCGGCGCGGAAGGTGTCGAGCGTGATGAGAAGGACGTTTGGTTTGCGGGGAGTTTCGCGGGAACAGGTGAGGGTGAATGCGGTGAGCAGCGCGGCGAGGAGGAAATGATGAATGATGAATGATGAATTCTGAATGGCCTTATTCATCATTCATCATTCAGAATTCATCATTGTCACAACGGGATGTTGCCGTGCTTCTTCGGCGGGTTCCGATCGCGCTTGTTCTGCAGCATGGCGAACGCGGTGATCAGCTTGCGGCGCGTGAAGCGCGGTTCGATGATCTCGTCGACGTAGCCGCGCTCGGCGGCGATGTACGGGTTCGCGAACTTCTCTTTGTACTCGGCGACTTTCGCGGCGCGGTCTTCGGCGCCCCTGTAAAGAATGTTGACGGCGCCTTCCGCTCCCATCACCGCGATCTCGGCGGTTGGATACGCGAAGTTCATGTCGGCGCGGATGTGCTTCGAGTTCATCACGCAGTACGCGCCGCCGTAGGCCTTGCGCGTGATGACGGTGATTTTCGGCACCGTCGCTTCCGCGAGCGCGTAGAGCAGCTTCGCGCCGTGAATGATGATGCCGCCGTACTCCTGGTCGGTGCCCGGCAGAAATCCCGGCACGTCTTCGAGCACGAGCAGCGGAATGTTGAAGGAGTCGCAGAAGCGGACGAAGCGCGCGCCTTTGCGCGATGCGTTGATGTCGAGGACGCCGGCGAGAAATGCCGGCTGATTGGCGACGACGCCGATCGGATGTCCGTTCAGGCGAATGAAACCGACGACGAGGTTGCGCGCGAAGTGCTGATGAACTTCGAAAAAGTGCGCGTCATCGGCGACGGTCTTGATGAGATCGCGCATCTCGTACGGCTGATTCGCGTTCTCGGGAACGAAGGAGTCGAGGTTCGCGTCGACGCGGTTCACGTCGTCGGACGTCGCCAGCTTCGGCGGCTCTTCCATGTTGTTCGACGGCAGATACGACAGCAGCTCCCGAATGGTGCCGAGGCAGTCTTCGTCGGATTCGGCCGCGAACTGCGCGACGCCGGAGATCTGGTTGTGCGTGTCAGCGCCGCCGAGTTTTTCTTTCGTCACGTCTTCATGCGTGACGGTCTTGATGACGTCGGGACCGGTGACGAACATGTAGCTCGTCTTCTTCACCATCAGAATGAAGTCGGTGATGGCTGGCGAGTAGACGGCGCCGCCGGCGCACGGTCCCATGATCGCGGAGATCTGCGGGATGACGCCCGACGCGAGCGTGTTGCGGAGGAAGATATCGGCGTAGCCGCCGAGTGATACGACCCCTTCCTGAATGCGCGCGCCGCCGGAGTCGTTCAGTCCGACGATCGGCGCACCGTTCTTCATCGCCAGATCCATGATCTTGACGATTTTCGCGGCGTGCGTTTCGGAGAGCGAGCCGCCGAAGACGGTGAAGTCCTGCGCGAATGCGTAGACGAGCCGCGCGTTGATCGTGCCGTAGCCGGTGACGACGCCGTCGCCCGGAACGCGCTGCTTCTCGAGGCCGAAGTCAGTGGAGCGATGTGTGACGAGCTGGTCGAGCTCCTGGAACGAGCCGGGATCGAAGAGGAGCGCGATCCGTTCGCGCGCGGTGAGCTTCCCTTCGTTGTGCTGCCGGTCGATGCGCTGCTGTCCGCCGCCAAGCTCGCTGTCGCGTTTGCGACGCTCGAGCTCTTCGAGATGAAGTTCGCGTGATGACAAATGGGCTCCTACAACAGGATGTTCTTTTCGGCAGCGACGCGTCGCATCTCGTCTTCCACTTCTTCGGCGGACGGCTCGCGCTTCATGGTGCCGCCGAGGCGCGTGCGCGCTTCCTGTTCCACGGCGTCGTACACGCCGAACAGGTCGGCCAGCGTCCGCGTAACGACCAGAATCCCGGCCTCGGCGTCGCTGAACTCGACCAGACCGCGGTCCTCCAGGCGATTGACGATCGCTCTGGCGAGGAACTCTACCTGTCGTGCCCCACTCATCCCTGCGTACCGCGATTCTAAAGCAACATCTCCGCGCCGAACGAACCTGCTGCATACGGGTACCAGCGTTGCGGTTCGCCAACGGCGCGAATGTCATCGATTCGGAGCGGCATCAGGAAGACGTCGGAGCCATCGACGCAGAGGAGTTGCGAGCCGTTCACGATGGCGATCGCGAGCGGCGCGTCTTCCATGACGCCAAACGGTTTCGCGCGGAGATTGAACGGCATGGCGATCGGACGCTGGCGATAGGTCGGCCGAAAAACGTTCGGATGCGGCGCGGCTGCGGCGCGCTGTGTCACCGGCAAACCACGGCCATCATGCGTCGCCGATCGTTGTTCGACGTCGACCTTATCGAGCAGGGATGGCAGCAGCGCGGCGGTGACAGAAGGTGCGAGCCGCACGCGACCCGCTGCACGTTCGTTGCGAACGGCGCGCAAAGCGTGCGCGACGCGGCTGATGTCGTCGAGCTGCTCTAAATCGGCGTGATCGATGATGACGCGCATCCGTTCGTGCGTCAGCGCGACGTGGACGCGGCGCGACTCCTCGCGCCATTCACGGCCATCGCAAACGTGATGCGCGATCCCTTCGCTGACAATGAGTCGTTCGGGATTGAGTTGCGCGAGTTGATCCGCGACGTTAATGACTGCGTCTGCGTTTGGCGCGTCGATCGGCGCACTGTCGATGGGACGAACGATGAAGGTCGCGCCGTCGTCGATCGCTTCGCCGGCTTCGCTGATGCGAAGGAGCACGGAACCTTCACGGCGGATGACGGCGCCGCGTTTTTGGTAATGCTCGGTCATGCGAGTTCCGTCAGCACCACCGGCGCGTACGAACCAACCACCAGCTCCTGCCCTTCGCGCGAGCAGATCACTCCCGGATATCGCAACGGCTCACCACTCGCACCAGCGACCGACGCCGCGATCGCACCTCGCGAGGCGCGGAGCTCGAACGGTCGCGCGCGGCGCACGACGTCGCCTTCGATCAGATCGGCGACCGCGATTCGCAACGTCACTTCCTGCGTGAGCGGTTCGTACGAACCGCCGGCGACGAGATGCACTTCGATGCGCGTCGCAGGCAACGCGAACGGCGCGTGAACCTGTTCGACGACGAGCCTGTTCATGCGCGGCAGCGGCACATCGCGGAACGACGCGCGGCGCAACGCGGACGGCGGCGTGCCTGCGAGCAGATCTGCATCGCCATCGGTCACGCGCAGCCACGGCGGCCATTCGATCGGCGCGTGCGCATGTTCGGCCGCGTGTCCGGCCGCTTCATGAAAGAGCACCGCCGCCGACCCGGCGCGCCAGACGATCGGATACTCGTTCGCATTCACGCTCACCGTCGCCGCCACCGACATCAGCGCTCGCAACATCGCCGCGTCTTCGTGCGCATGCTCGGGCGTCGTGACGATCGACACCGCGCCGTATGCGATCGTCAGCGTCGACGTCTCGCCGATCGCGCCATCCTCGCGAATGACTTCGACGACACCGCGCTGACGCAACGGTCCGAGCGATTCGATGACCGCTCGCAATTCCGCGAAGCGCGCTTCGCATCGGGCGACGAGCTCCTCATCGCGCGCATCGTCAGCTGTGATTGCGTCGCCGCGCCGCAAAGCGCGACCGTGCGAAAGGCGCGACTCGATCGCCGCTCCTCCGGACCAGAGCTCGTCACGCGACGCGACCGCGTAGTCGTTCGTCAATTCAGCTGATATTCGAAGCGGCGAGTCTTCGCGTCAAACGTAATCGCGAGACGGTGCGAGGAACCGGCCGGGAAGTTGCCGCGAATCGACCGATACTCTTTGATCTGCAGCGTCGGGATGTTGATCCACACTTCGATGTCGGCGTTGGCCGGCGTCAGCTCGCGCGTGACGTTGATCGGCCGCACGACCTTGCGCTTGAACATCAACCGTCCGGTCTCGATCCAGAGGTTTTCGCGCACCGCGACCTGCGAGCCGACGCGAACGATGATGTCGCCATCGGGTGCCGGGCTCGTGAAGATCGTCGTCAGTTGCGCAGGCGTTGCCGGAGCGACAGCCTGCGTCGCCGTCGTCGCGGTATGCGGAACCGTCGCGGTTTGCGTCGGACGCGTCTGCGTCACCGGTCCTCTTGCCGTCGCCTGTTTGGCGCGCATCTTCGCCTGCGTCAGCTTGTCTTCTTCCTGCTGCGCGAGCTTCAGATAGTTGCCGGCTTCGGCGAAGTCGGGGTTGATGTGAAACGACTGTTCGAACAGCACGATCGCTTCCGGGTACTGTTTGTTGTTGAAGAAGACGAGCCCCTCATCGAACTGCTGCTTCGCCAGCGCGAGCTGCTGTTTCGACAGCTCGTCCTGATGACGGAGCAGCGAAAGTTTGTCGAGCAGCCGCGCGGCGTACAGCGAGCGCGGCGCAAGTCTCTGCAGCTCGCTCAGCCGCTCGTACGCGTCGTTGACGCGGCCGCTGCGTAAGGCTTCATTCGCGGCGATGCGCAGCTGATGTTCGTGGCGCACTTTCTTTTCGACCGCGGTGTCGTACGCCGGATCGGGGAGCGTCGCTTTTCGGATCGATGCAATGGCGCCGAGAAGTCCGGCGAGCAGCAGTGCGACCAGGCCGAAGAAAATCGCGGGAGGAATCGCCCGAAACCAGATCGGATTCGCGCGAACGTTGCTCAGCGTCTTCTGCACCACGGAGCGGCGCGCTTTCGCCGCGGGAACCGCCGGAGCGGGTGTCGTCCGATTCACGGCAACCGTGCTCATCGGGTTCGGCGGCGGCGGAGGAGGCGCGTCGGCATCGGGGAACGGAATCTCGATCGTCGGCGTCCGCTCGCGATCGCGCGTCACGACCGTCTCGTCGGCGAACACCGGCTCGCTCGGACGAATGGGACGCTCGCCGCGAATCACTGCGCGGATTGCAGCCGCAAGATCTTTTCCGCGCTGATAGCGCTTCGACGGATCTTTCGCCAGGCACTGGCCGACGACCTCTTCGAATCCTTCCGGAATCTGGGGATTGATCTCGTGCAGCGATGGAAACGGCTCGTGCACGATCTTGTATGAGATCGACGTCAGCGAATCGCCGCCGAACGGTTTGCGTCGCGTGAGGCATTCGTAGAAACAGATGCCGAGCGAGAAGATGTCGGTGCGTCCATCGACCGGCGCGCCTTTGATCTGCTCGGGCGCCATGTAGTTGGGAGTGCCGAGGAACTGACCGGTCGTTGTGAGGTTCGCGCCGCCCGATGCGATCTTGGCGATCCCGAAGTCGGTGATCTTCGCGCGGTTGCCTTCGATGAGGATGATGTTGGCCGGCTTCACATCGCGATGGACGATTCCCTTCGCGTGTGCGAAGTCGATGGCGTCGGCGACCTGCGCGATGATCTCGCCGATCTGGTCCCACGTCAGCGCGCGTCCCTGCGCAAGCACTTCCTTGAGGTTGTTGCCCTCGACGTACTCCATGGCGATGAACGAAACGCCGGAGGGTTCGTCCTGTCCGATGTCGTGAACGGTGACGATGGAGGGATGGTTGAGGATGCCGGCGGCCTGAGCCTCGCGGATGAAGCGCTGCTGGAACTCTTTCGCTTCGTCGTCGTCGGCGTGCGCGGCGACGCGGATCGTTTTCAGAGCGACCAGTCTGCCGATGAGCGGGTCTTTCGCGAGGTAGACAATCCCCATCGCGCCCTTGCCGAGCTCGCGGACCACCTCATACCGGCCGAGCTTCACCGAATCGCGTTCTCCACGAGGATTCTCGCCCGGCTGCAGGGGAGTGCCATAAGCGGTCAATGATAACTCCTCGGTCGTACGCGCCCGTGCGCGCATTTTAAATTATGATCTCGTTCCTGCTGCTGAAATCCGACACGAGGTGAACCGCATGAAGGTTTATTCGGGTTCCGAGATTCGCAACGTGGCTGTCGTGGGACACAACGACACCGGGAAAACCACCCTTGTCTCGCAGCTGCTCTTCAACGCCGGCGCGAACACGCGTCTCGGCCGCATCGATGACGGCACGACCGTCACCGATTTCGATCCGGATGAGATCGATCGCAAACACTCTATCTCCTGCGCCGTCGCTTTTGCAGAGTGGAAGAACACAAAGATCAATTTGCTCGACACGCCCGGCTTCGGAATCTTCCTGATGGAATCGAAGAGCGCCATGCGCGTCGCCGACTCCGCGGCCGTCGTCGTCAGCGGTGTGACCGGCGTCGAAGTGACGACCGAGCGCGTCTGGAAGTTCGCGGAAGGCTACGAGCTGCCGCGCATCATCATCGTCAACAAGATGGATCGCGATCGTGCGTCGTTCACCCGCACGCTCGAAGCGCTGCAGAAGAAGTTCGGCAAGAACGTCGTCCCGATCCAGCTGCCGATCGGTGAAGAGAAAGACTTCAAAGGTGTCGTCGATCTCGTGTCGATGAAGGCGTTCATCTACGCGGCTGATGGTTCGGGCAGGTACGAAACGGTCGACATTCCGGCGGACATGAAAGCGGACGCCGACGGATGGCGCGAGAAGCTCATCGAGAAAGTAGCCGAGGGCGATGACGGGCTGATGGAGCGCTTCTTCGAACAGGGCGGACTCTCGCAGGAAGAGCTGATCGACGGACTGCGCCGCGAAGTCTCGCATCACGAGATCTATCCGATTCTTTTCGCGTCGGCATCGCACGACGTCGGCGGTCACGCGATTCTCGACGCGTTCGTCTCGCTGCTTCCGCCGGCTGATGAAGCGAAGACGATCGACGGACTCGACAAAAAGGGCGAGCCGATCACGTTCGATCGCCGGCCGGAAGCGTTCCCGTCCGCGCTCGTCTTCAAAACGTTCTCCGATCCGTTCTCCGGCCGCGTGTCGCTCTTCCGCGTTTATAGCGGCACGTTCAAATCCGACACGACGTACTGGAACACAACGAAAGATCACGAAGAGCGCCTCGGCAAACTTCAGGTGCTGCAGGGCAAGCAGCAGCTGCCGGTCCCGGAACTGAAAGCGGGTGACATCGGCGCGGTCGCGAAGCTGAAAGACGTACACACCGGCGAAACGCTGGCGACCAAAGAGCATCCGATCGTCATCGGGCACATCAGCATTCCGGAAGCGGCGATCTCGTTCGCGATCGAAGCGAAGGCGCGCGGCGATGAAGACAAGCTCGGCGTCGCGCTCGGCCGCATCATCGAAGAAGATCCGACGATCCGCTTCGGCCGCGATGAGATGACGAAAGAGTTTCTGATCAGCGGTCAGGGTCAGCTGCACGTCGAGATCGTCGTTTCGAAGCTGAAGAAGAAGTACGGCGTCGACGTGATCCTGCATCCGCCGAAAGTTCCGTATCGCGAAACGATCACGCGGCATGCCGATGCGCACGGCCGGCATAAGAAACAGTCGGGCGGACACGGTCAGTTCGCGGATTGCAAGATCAGCGTCGAGCCGCTGCCGCGCGGCGCCGACTTCGAGTTCGTCGACGAGATCTTCGGCGGCTCGATTCCGCGCCAGTACATCCCGGCCGTCGAGAAGGGAATCCAGGATGCGCGGGTGAAGGGATTCCTCGCCGGCTATCCGATGGTCGACTTCCGCGTGCGGCTGAAAGATGGTCAGTACCACGACGTCGACTCGTCGGAGATGGCGTTCAAGATCGCCGGCTCGCTGGCGTATCAGCAGGCGATGGAACAGGCGCGGCCGACGCTGCTCGAGCCGATCATGCACGTCGACATCAGCGCGCCGTCGGAGTACGTCGGCGATCTGATGGGCGATCTGAACTCACGCCGCGGACGCGTGGAAGGAGTCGACGCGGAAGAGGATGTGCAGACCGTCCACGCGCGCGTGCCGTTGTCGGAAATGCTGACGTACGGCTCGACGCTCCGTTCGATCACGCAGGGACGCGGAACGTTTCACATGGAGATGTCGCACTACGAAGAGGTGCCGCGCAATCTCCAGGAGAAGATCATCGTCGAAACGCGAAAGGTGGCGGAGCAGCACGCGCAGCACCACGCGGCGCACTAACGCGGTTACTTAATCACCGGAGCGAGCCGCGCGTCGATGACGGCGAGCTCGCTCTTCGCGTTTTCGCTCACGGTGATGACGAACACGCGCTCTTCATAGCCGGGCGCGACGAGGCGCACGCTGTAGCTGCCGGTCGACGGAAAATCCCACGCTTCGTCCTGCGAGTTGTGTTGCTGCGCTTCGCCGATCGCGACGTCGTTCACGAACACCATCGCGTCTTCGGGAACGACACGCGTGAGCATGCCGCGGCGCGCGCTCATTCGCAGCGTCGAGGTGACGGCGTTCGCGCCGCCGCCGGTGATCTCGGCGCGCGTGCGAGCGGGAACCGGCTCGCGCGCGTCGGGCGTGCTCTCGCTCCCCTCACCCGGGAAAACCAGCGTTGATCCGGCTGGCGGATTCGCCGGCGTTCGCGTGTTGCGGCGCGGCTTGATGATGCGATCGACGAGCGTCTCGTTCGGATACCGCATGCCGGTGTAGACGGCGAGCCCGGCGATGGTGACGAGCACGAGTCCGATCGAGATCGGCACCCAGCTCGGCATCGCCGGAGTTTCTTCGACGTCCGCGCGGTGTTCGCGCGGCGTCTCGGGCTCGGGGCCGTTGTCCGCCGGCGGCGGCAGCTCGCTCATTCCGGCTCGGACTCCGCGGTTGCGTTCTCGTCGATGTCGGCGACGCCGTCGTCGGTCACGAGCGTTTCGTCATCATCATCGAGCCGCTCGTATTCGGCGTTGCGCTGGCGCAGCAACTCCTGCGCGCGCGCCTGATCGGTCGCGGAGACGTAGACGCGAATGTCGCCCATCGTGCCGAACGTGGTCGGCTCCATGCTGAACTGCAGGTTCTCGATCTGCGCCGGAATCCCTTCCGCATCGAGAAAGCCCTGAAGCAGCCGCGCTTCGTCGACGCCGCCGACGCTCGCGATCTCCACCCACGTCGTGCCGCCGTCGCTCGCCACGGTCTGATACGGCAACTGATCGACGAGCTTCGTGTGATCGTTCGGGCATTCTTTGACATCGTCCGGAAATTCAGTTTTGCAGGTCGGGCAGTGCGGCATTTCGATTCGTCTCCTACGGATTCAAAGTGACGGCGCCAGCGCGATCCGTCAACCGTCCGATCTTTGCACAGAACAGGCCGCCTTCGCGGAAACGGGCGGCGAGCTCGGCTTCGCGTTCCGGTGATACCGCAATCAACAACCCGCCGCTGGTCTGCGCATCACACGCAAGCGTGAGGTCCGACTCATTCGTTCGCAGCTCAATGTGGCGGAGAAACGTCTCGACGTTGCGCACCGTCCCCGCCGGACGAAAGCCACGCGCCAGCAACTCGCGTGCGCCGGCGAGGAGCGGCACTTCGCACATCACGATCTCCGCGCCGACGCCGGAGCCGACGCACATCTCGAGGAGATGGCCGGCCAGTCCGTAACCGGTGACGTCGGTCGCGGCGCTGACGCCGACGTCCGTCATCGCTTTCGCCGCGTCGCGATTCAACATCGTCATCCAGCGAATCGCTTCATCGAGATCGGGCGGCTGGCGACGGAAGAAGCGACGTCCGGTGATCGCGCGATGTGCGCTGATCAGGATCCCGTTGCCGATCGGCTTCGTGAGGTAAAGCGAGTCGCCAGCTTTTGCGGTCGAGTTGCGAACGAGCTTGTCGACATGAACGATGCCGGTGACGCACAGCCCGTACTTCGGCACATCATCAATGATGGTGTGACCGCCAGCCACCGGAAAGCCGGCCTCCGCTGCTTTCTCCGCGCCGCCGCGCAAAATCTCGTGCAGCACTTCGAGCGGCAGCACATCGGTTGGAAACGCCGCGATGGCGAGTCCGAGAATCGGCGTGGCGCCCATCGCGTAGATGTCGGAGACGGAATTCGCCGCGGCGATGGCGCCGAAGAGATAGGGATCGTCGACGATCGGCGTGAAGAAATCGACGGTCTGCGCGATGGCCTGATCGCCGGCGATGCGCAACACCGCGGCGTCATCGTTCGTCGAATTTCCGACCAAGAGATCCCCCAGCCCTTCCTGAGAAGGGAGTTTCGCGAGGACGGATCTCAGGTCATCCTGACCGAGCTTGCAGGCTCAACCGCCGGTGGTGGCGAATGAGGAAAGCGCGGGGTAGGACGTGCGAAGTTTGTGGCGCACGCAGCGATCTTATCGCGGCGGCGCGCCACCACTCACGACGTCAGCGGAGCCGGCTCGTCGAGCACTTTCGCGCGCGCCGATTCGACGGCGCTGAGAATCTCCTGATAGAGATAGAACGCTCTCTCGGGCGGCAGCGGCTCATCGGCGCCGGCGTTGACGATCTCGGCGATCTTCGCGGCGTAGTACGACGCGGGCGGAAGCCGCTCACCTGACTGCTGCAGCAGTCGAAATCCGATGAGCAATTCTTCTTCGAGCGTCTGCCGAAAAAGGCCGCTCTCCATGTCTGCTTCGAGCGATGCGTAGTCGACGTTCATTCTGCGCGGTACTCCACGCGAACGACGTTGCCGTCGCTCGCAACTTTTACAGGCTCGATGGCGCGGTCGCGGAGAAAGGCGACATACGCATCGCGGAAAGCCGAAGCGCGCGCGGCGTTTTCCCAGCGCGTTTCGGCGTTGACGGTCGTGCGGCACGCGGCATCCTGCGTCACGACGACGTGGTCATCAACCCACCCTTTCGACGCCTCGGCGCCCACCAGAAACCGCCAGTGAAACTCGCCGAGGTGCTCGACCGTGAGAACGTTCGGATTCATCCGCTCGCGGTCGTCGAACGGCGCAGGAGTCGGAGCCTTTCCGTCGAGGCGCGCGAAATACTCTTCGGGATGGAGAATCTCGCGCGTCGTGCGCGGCGGATTGCCGTGCACGCGATCGAGCGACTTCCAGCCGCCGTGCCGATATGCGATGACGCAGAAGCGCAGCCCTTCGATGTACGGGAACTTCAGCGACTCCGTGAAGTACTTCGGCATGTCGGTGCCCATCGACTTGTCGGCGGCGGCCGCTTCGCTGAGAACGCCGAGGAGCATGTCGTTGGCCGCGAGATCATCGACGCTCTTCCCGAGTTTCGACATCATCGACGCCATCATCACCAGTGTCGCTTCCCCTTCGAGCAGCGAGTGATACGCCATCGAACCGTCGGTGTCGTCCTTCAGCTTCTCATCGCGAACGCCGGCGTTGAAGACCTGATCCTGCAGCGCGTGCGTCAGCTCGTGGAGCTCGACCGTTTCGGCGAGCATGTCGGCGTCCATCCCCGACGCCGCGGCCGGCGGCTTCGAGAGCGAGTAGTAAACGTGCGTCTGCGGGTCGTAGTACGCGAGAACCTGCTGATCGTAGAGATCGATCATCTTGTCGAGCACGTTCTTCGTTTGCGGATCGACGAGCTGCAGCGCGCGAAGAATCGTGACGAGATCCTCCGGCGGATACGGCAGCGACTTCGCAAGCTGCTCGCGCATGCGAGCCGGCAATTCGGCGCGATCGATCTGCTGATGTTTGACGTCATGAAGAAACGAAAGGCCGCGCAGCTTCTCGACCTCTTTCATCGGCCCGGCGAGCGAAGCGGGCGCGGACGGCTGTGCGAGGGCGGAGGCAGCGGTGAGCAGTGCAACAGCAAACGAGATGAGCCGTCCGGACATGCGGTGCGCAACGCGCACGGCCTCCGCGGCCATTCCGGCCGAATTTGTTGAATACCCGTCTCAGCGTCACATAGAATGCCGCACGACTTTCAGGGGTCCATGGAACGCAACGTCGAGCGGATCGAGATCACTATCTCCAGTCGATTCGAGAACATCGAGTTGGTGCAGGTGATCGCCGAGCATCTCTGCGAGAACGCAGGAGTCGACGAAGACGGATCGCACTGGATCGGCATGGCGGTACGCGAAGCGGTCGCCAATGCCATCAAACACGGCAACAAGCTCGATATCCGGAAGAAAGTGAACGCCGTTTTCGAGCTTGCCGGCCACGATCTCGAGATCACGATTCAGGATGAGGGAGCGGGATTCGATCCCGAAAAAGTGAGCGACCCGCTCAACCCGCAAAACCTGATGAAAACGAGCGGGCGCGGGATCTTTTACATGAAAACGTTCATGGACCGGATCGCCTGGTCCTTCAATCCCGGCGGCGGCACGTCGCTGGTGATGACGAAGAATCTGGAAAAGGCGAGCGGCATGGCGAGCACGAACGCATGAGAACGACGCTCGCCGCGGCATTCGCGGCAGCGGCAAAAGGAGATTGAGATGAAAGCCACTTCACACAACGTCGAGGGAGTCGAAGTCATCAAGCTCGACGGAAAGATCACCATCGGCGCGGGCGACCAGCAGCTTCGCGACGTCATCAGCAACGCCATCAACGCGGGCAAGAACAAGATCCTGCTCGACATGGGCAGCGTGACCACGATCGATTCGTCCGGCATCGGCGAGCTGGTCGGCTCATTCACGACCGTCACCAATCGCGGCGGAAAGCTGAAGCTGCTCCATCTGCCGGCGAAGCTCAACGAGCTCCTTCACGTCACGCAGCTCATCACCGTGTTCGAGGTGTATGAGAACGAGAAGGACGCGATCGCGAGCTACTGAGCGGTTGCGGCCGTTCGACGCAAACCACACAGGCGGGCGATTGAGCCCGCCTTCGTGTTTATGGAGGGGCGTTCGTACCGCGACGGCGACGACCGGTCTGCGGTGTGTTCATCGCCGGCTCGTCGGAATAGCCCTGACCCCACCGCATCGGAATCGCGTTCGTCACGACGGTCTCGTTCCCTTCCACCCACT
The DNA here is from genome assembly GCA_034667465.1 of Acidobacteriota bacterium. Classification (GTDB taxonomy): domain Bacteria; phylum Acidobacteriota; class Thermoanaerobaculia; order Gp7-AA8; family Gp7-AA8; genus JAOBAU01. The sequence continues at coordinate 168,379 of JAXDJV010000002.1, forward strand.
TCGTGAAGATGTCGGATGCGAGCTGCGGATCGTGGACCGCTTTCTCCGGAATGCCGATCAGCTTTTCGAACGGCTTCGATTCGCCGAGGAAGTTGATGCGGATGCGAAGCGCCTGCGGCACGATCGTGTTCGGCGCGCGATTGCGCAGGACCATCACGTTCAGCGTCGCTTTCGTCATGAAGCTTCGTTTCTCGCCCGACGCGATCGAGATGAGACGCGGGAGAAACTCCTGGCCCGGGATCTCGGTACCGATCTCGATCGTGACCATGCCGGTCTCGGGGTCGTAGTTCGTCTGCGGGATGAGGTCGGCGATGAGAATCGGCGTCGAGCGCTGATTCGTGACGACGTAACTGATCGGAATCGGTGCGCCGGCGGTGAGGTTCTCGCCGGCGATCTCCGCGTCAACGCGAACGTCGTTCTCAGTTCCAACGATGCGCCGCGGCTCGTTCATGTGAACCTGCGGTTTCGGCGGCGAAGACGACGCACAGCCCGCGGCGGCGAGCAGCAGCAGAACAGCAGCGATGCGTTTCACGTCGAAGCCTCCGTATGTATTTGTGGAGCGCAACGCCGAGCCCGACTGTGAAAATCCTTTTCCTGCGTGACGCAATCGTGACGTTACCAGCTGCCGGCGCTCGCCAGTTCCGCGCTGCTGCGCTCCGCCACTCCGCGGCTGTTGTCTTTCCATCGCACCGGCAGCGCGTTGAGGGCGATCGAGTCGTTCGTCTCCACCCAGATGTCGAAGAGCGCGTCACTGATCGGCTGCGCGACCGCGAGCTGCGCGAACGGCTTCACATCGCGCAGCACGTTGACCGTGATCTGAATCTGCTGCGGCACGCTGACGAACGGTGAACGGACTCGCGGCGTAACGATGTGCGCGGCGCCGCCGGCGCTGAGCACCCGTTTCTGTCCCGGCGCAATCAGCACGAGATGCGGCATCGTCGCGTTCGGAACTTCGGAGCCGATGGCGAACGTGATCGTGTGCGAATCGCTGTCGTACGAAACGTCGACCACTTTGTCGGCGATGGCGATCGTCGACGACGTGAGGTTCTCGATCTGGTAGATGACGCCGATGGAGGTGCCGGAGGTGAGCGTCTCCTGGGTGAGCATGGCGTCGATGCGGATGTCGTCTTCGCGCCCGACAGCTCGGCGCGGCTCCTTCATATCGACGTGCGCGGCGTGCGCGGCGGCGGTGGAAATCAGAACGGCTGTATAGAACGCGATCGAGCTGTACTTCATGGCAACCCTCCTCGCCGGAGGGGTGACTAGTCGATCTTCAGCACTGCCAGAAACGCCTCCTGCGGTATTTCCACTTTGCCTACTCGCTTCATCCGCTTCTTCCCCTCTTTCTGCTTCTCGAGGAGTTTGCGCTTGCGCGAGATGTCGCCGCCGTAGCATTTGGCGAGGACGTTCTTGCGCATCGCTTTCACGGTTTCGCGAGCAATCACCCGATTCCCGATCGTCGCCTGCAAAGCAACTTCGAACATCTGGCGGGGGATGAACTCCCTCATCTTCTCGACGAGCATCTTTCCGCGCGCGTACGCCTTGTCGCGATGCACGATCAGCGAGAGCGCGTCGAGAGGTTCACCGTTGATGAGGATATCCATCTTCACGAGATCGCTTTCGCGATACCCGAGAAACTGGTAATCGAGTGAGGCATAACCGCGCGAGATCGATTTCAGCTTGTCGAAGAAATCGAGGATCACCTCATTCAACGGCATCTCGTAAACGATCATGACTCTCTTGGCGCCCACGTACTCCAGCTTCTTTTGCTGGCCGCGCCGATCGATCGCAAGAGCCAGAATCGGGCCAACGAATTCGTCGGTGGTGAGGATCGTCGCTTCGATGAACGGTTCTTCGATTGCGCTGATGTAAGACGGATCCGGCATCTTCTGCGGATTTTCGATCTCGACGGTGTCGCCGTCGGTCTTCGTGACGCGATAGCGAACGCCCGGTGCCGAAGTCAGCAGTTCGAGATTGAACTCGCGCTCGAGGCGTTCCTGGATGATCTCCATGTGGAGAAGGCCGAGGAAGCCGCAGCGGAAACCGAAGCCGAGGGCGAGTGAGCTTTCGGGCTCGAAACTGAACGACGCGTCGTTGAGCTTGAGCTTGCCGACCGCGTCGCGGAGATTTTCGTAATCCTCGGTGTTGATGGGGAAGATGCCGGCGAAGACCATCGGCTTCACTTCTTCGAAGCCGGGAAGCGGCTCGGGATTCGATTTCTCGTCGGTGACGGTGTCGCCGATCTTCGCCTGGACGATGTCTTTGATGTTGCCGGAGATGAAGCCGACTTCGCCGACGCCGAGCCGATCGATGGCACGCGCTTTCGGCGTGAAGATCCCCATCTCGGTCACTTCGTAAACACGGCCGGTCGACAGCAGCTTGACGCGCATTCCTTTGCGCAGCTCGCCGTCGACGATGCGGACGAGCAGCACGACGCCGCGATACGGGTCGTACCAGGAATCGAACAGCAGCGCGCGCAGCGGAGCGTCCGGATTTCCTTTCGGCGGATGGATGTGCGTGACGATCTTGCGGAGGATCTCGTCGACGCCGATGCCGGCTTTCGCCGACGCGAGCACGGCGTCTTTGGCGTCGAGTCCGATGACGTTCTCGATCTGCTCGCGAACGCGCTCCGGCTCGGCCGACGGCAGGTCGACTTTGTTGATGACCGGCAGAATGTCGAGGTTGTTGTGAATGGCGAGGTACGAGTTGGCGAGCGTCTGCGCTTCGACGCCCTGCGTGGCGTCGACGACGAGGATGGCGCCTTCACACGCGGCGAGCGAGCGGGAGACTTCGTAGGTGAAGTCGACGTGTCCCGGCGTGTCGATCAGGTTGAAGGTGTAGAGCTGGCCGTCGTCGGCGCGATAGTTGAGCGTGACGGCGCGCGCTTTGATGGTGTTGCCGCGCTCGCGCTCGAGATCCATGTCGTCGAGCATCTGCTCGCCCATGTCGCGCATCTCGACCGCACCGGTACTCTGCAGGAGACGGTCCGAGAGCGTCGTCTTGCCGTGGTCGATGTGGGCGATGATCGAAAAGTTACGGATATTCTGCGGGTCGGGCATTCGCGGCGGACCAATTAACACGAATGTTCGGGATTGTCATCCCTGGCGGGCACGGCCCGCGGCGCTGGATGGCAATAGCCTTCACGACGTGAGGCTCCTGGCGTGGGTACGACAGTCTCTCAGCCGCGCCACTGGTGGCCGCACTCCGCGCACCACCAGCCGTTGATGAGGAGATGCGCGAGCACGATGACCGCCAGCATCACTCCGGCGACGATTCCCGCGTGCAGGTGGAAGTACAGGACGGAAGGAATCGCGAAGAGGATCGTGACGACGTAAACGGTCCACACTGCGGTTCCGCCGCGACGAACGCGATCGGAACCGCAGGAGGGGCAGATGCGGGAGGTCATTTGAGTTCGAAGACGACGGAGAGGTTCGCAGAGACCTCGCTCGTGCCGGCAAAGATCGACACGCCCGATTTCGTAATGGCCTGAACAAATCCCGAATCGATGTTCGCGATCGAAATGACGGCGCCGAGTTTTCGTCCGGCGACGGCCGCGACCTTCTCGGCGCGCGCCCTGGCGTCGTTGAATGCTGCTGCAAAGGCGAGATCGCGCGCCGGAGCCGGATGCGTCGATTCGAACGTCACTCCTTCGACACGATTGGCTCCGGCGTCGATCGCAGCAGTAAGGAGATCAGTCGGATCGGTCGCACTGTCACGGCTTGCCGTAATCGTGGTTTTCACTCCGAACCGCGGCGGCGCGTCGGGTTTGTCTTCGCGCTCAGTCACGGTCGACACGCTGAAGTCGGCGGTCTGCAGATCCTCCGCGCGAATCCCTTTCGCTCGCAACGCATCACCAACCGAATGGCTGCGCGCGATTGCCTCCCGAAACGCCTTACCAACGTCAGGATCGACAACCCAGATCCCGACCGTGACCGATGCACGATCGGGCGGCAACTTCACGGTCGCCTCACCATTCATCGTCAGCGTATTCGGCGCCGGAGTCGTCTGCGCTGCTGCCGTCGCAGCGACGAACAGCAGCGCAAACATCACTCTCTTCATTTCGTCAGCTCGTCCACGAGCGGAGTCGCCGCGTACACCTTCTTCAGCGCTTCCATGATTCCGCGCGCGTGCACCGAGACGCCACGTCCCTGGCGATCGTCGAACTGGTAATCCCACGAGAGCGACTGCAGGTTGCCGTCGAACACGATGCCGACGAATTCGCCGGCGCGGTTCACGACCGGGCTGCCGGAGTTGCCGCCGATGATGTCGACGGTGCTGACGAAGTTGAACGGCGTCTTCATGTCGACGGCCGTCTTCTTCGCGAGCCAGCTTTTCGGCAGATCGAACGGCGTCTTGTTGTCGTGCTGCGCGGCGCGCTCGAACGCACCGGCGTATTCGGTCGCCCACGGAATCTGCTTCCCGTTCTCTTCGTAGCCTTTCACCGTTCCGTACGACAGGCGCAGCGTGAAGGTCGCATCGGGAAAGCTCTCGCCGCCGGAGACCGCGAAGCCGGCTTTGGCGATCTTCGCGTATGCCTGGCGCAGCGGCTCATCGATCTGCTGCTCGTACAGCGCACGAATCTCGCGCGTTCGCGGATCGACCTGACGCGCGAAACGGATCATCGGATCGTTCGACGCATCGACGGCCGCTTTGCCACCTTCAACGAGCTGCCGGCGGAACTTCGCATCGCCGACTTTCGTGCCGTGCACGAGCTCCCCGGCGAGCGACTGCGGCGACTGGTTTCCGAGCACCTGGCGAACGAGCGGATTGTCGGCACCGACCACTTCGACCCAGTGCGCGAGCGCGTCGGTGAGCTTCACGGTTTCGAGATCTTCGTACGCCGGCGCGTCGGCAAAGAGCGCCTGCTTCACCGACTCGAGGTTCGAGTCGCGGAACTCGCGAAGACGCTCCCCGCTCGGCTTCTGCAACTCGTCGGTGAGGCGGACGATGTCGCGTGCGTTCGCGAAGAGCGCGCTGTTGAAGCTCGTCACCGAACGCTCGCGAAGAATCGGGCGATAGAGATCGAGCGCTTTCTGAACGCCCGACCAGGCGTCGGCATAGGCCGCGGCGAGCTTCGGATCGTTGGCGATGGCGTCGCGCAGTTTCTGTTCCGCGGCGCGTTTCGTAGCGACGATCTGCGGATCCTGCAGGCCGGCCAGCATGCCGCCGTAGGCCTTGCGCGAATTCTCCCAGCTGCGCAGCTCTTCGTTCGCGCGGCGCGCGTTCTCGGCGCTCCGCTCCGCGTAGTTGCTGTAGAGCACTTCGCGGCGGCGCAGCAGTTCGAGCGTGTACGAGAAGGCGAGGTCGCGGAAGAACTCGAGGTGCGTGATCGTGTTGAGGCGATGCGTGCCGCCCGGATGTCCGGAGACGAAGACGAGCTCTCCGTCCTTCGCTCCCTCGGCGCTCCACTTCAGATAGTTCTCGATCTTTGCCGGCTTGTCGTTCTCGTACGCGCGGAAGAACGCGACGTCGAGGTCGTAGCGCGGATATTCGAAGTTGTCGGGATCGCCGCCGAACGACGCGATGGCGACTTCCGGCGCGAAGACGAGCCGGACGTCGGTGTATTTCTTATAACGATAGAGGTGGTATTCGCCGCCCTGGTAAAGCGTGACGACGTCGCTGCGCAGGCCGGTGCTCTTTGTCGATTCCTGCTCGATCGCGGCCATGACGGAGCGGCGAGCGCGCTGCGCATCGGCGGCGCTCATCTCCGGCGTGACTGCGCCGTTCACGCGCGCCGTCACGTCTTCGATCGACATCAGCACGTTCAGCTCGAGGTCGACGCACTTCACTTCATCCGCGCGCGTCTTCGCGTAGTAGCCGTCGCGGATGTAGTCCTTCTTCTCCGTCGAGATCTTCTGCAGGCAGTCGAGTCCGACGTGATGATTGGTCAGCGCCAGTCCGTCTTTCGACAGGAACGAGCCGGAGCCGCCGCTGTTGAAACGGATCGACGATTTCTGCAGATGATCGAGCCACGCCTGGGTCGGCTCGAAGTTGTACTTCTGTTTGAGCGCCTGGCGCGGCGGGCGGTTGAACAGCCACATCCCTTCGTCGGCGAGCAGCGGGAACGCGATGAGTGCTGCGAGAAGCAGCAGGATGAACTTGCGCATGGGATACGCCTCCTTCAGTTGCGGAGGCGCATTGTACGGCGGGCGCCTATCGCGCGGCGGGAACGCGCCAATTCGTAACAAGTGTCAGCGGCAGCGCGTCGCCTTCGCCGCCGTTGATGGCGACCGTTCCATTGCGGCTGATGTCGTACGGCGCGGTCGCGTAGGCATTGAGATCGATCCGGAAGAGCTTGCGCTGCGCGCCGATGACGAACGCATCCGACGAACCGTCGACGTCGACTTCCGCAAGCTCGTGATTGAGCGTCACGAAGCGGAGTTTCTTTCCGTCAGCCGACCAGCGCGGCAGCCGTCCGCCGCCGTTCGACACCTGCCACTGTCCTTCGCGCAGCGGATACGGAATCACGTAGACCTCTTCGTGATCGCTCTCGATGCCGGTGAATGCGATCCACTTTCCGTCGGGCGAGAGATACGGCCCGTACGCCGTCATCCGCGCGACGAGCGGCACCGGTTTGCGATTCGCGCCGGAGAGATCGACGGCGACGATTGTGCTCGATGCGGTGCTCGTTCCGTACGACGCGAAGATCGTCTTCGCATCCTTTGTCAGCGAACAGACGATGAAGTCGGCGGTGGTGTCGGTGGCCAGCACTTCGCGCGGCGTTCCGCCTCGAACGGCTTTGCGACAGATGTTGCCGAAGCCGGGACCGAGTCCCTGTCCCGCCGTGTAATAGATGTACGCGCCGTCGGCGGACCAGACCGGACTGGCGACGCGATCGGAATCGAACGTCAGCCGCGTGCGCGTCGCCTTTGCGACGTCGATGATCCAGATGTTGGCCTGCGGATCGCCGACCGTCATCGCCAGCCGCTCGCCATCCGGCGCGAACGCGATGTCGAAGTACTTGCCGCGCTCCGGCAGCGCGCCGATCGGTTTGCCGTTGACGTCGGCGAAGGAGATGCGGCTGCCGCTCGGATCGCCGCCTTCCTGATAGGCGAGCACTCCGTTGCTCGACGCGTCGAAGACACCGCGCCAGATCGAAACGTCGTAGCGGACGCGCGGCACGACGGTCGTTGCGCGGCCGCTCAGCTCGAGCTTGTCTTTGTCGAACGGCTGCGCGAGTAGCGCGCCGTCGCGCACGAAAAGCAAACGTCCATCGACGTACGCGACGTTGCTCGCGCAGGCGAAGAGACGCTTGTTCGTGACGCCATCGGTCGACAGCGCGCAGATCGACATGTCGGGTGACGCCGGCGCGAAGTGACTGGCGGCGAGATAGAGAATCCATTTGCCGCCGGGCAGTGCGATCGGCCAGCGATGCGTCGTGATCTGTTTCCCGTCCGGCTTCGTGAGCCGCGCCGGCGTTCCGCCGCCGGCGCTGACGCGAAAGAGTCCTTCGCGCGTGACCGGCTCGTAGACGATCGTACCGTCGTCGAGCCAGACGCCGCCGCGCGCGTCGGCCGCGGGCGCGATCGTCGTCGCGACGCCGCCGCCGACGTCGATCGTCTTCAGCTTTGCATCGGCGAAGAAGCCGAGGCTGCGGCCGTCGGGCGACCAGAACGGAGCCATTGCGCCGGCCGTTCCTTCGATTTTTTTCGCGTCGGCAGAACCGAGCGGACGAAGCCAGATGCCGCGCGACGCGTCTTCGCCGACTGCCACGAATGCGAGCGTTCGTCCGTCGGGCGAGATCGATGGTCCGCCGCCGTTGTCACCGGTGAAGAGATAGCGTCCGTTCGCCGGCGCGATGACGGATGAGACGACCGGCTCGCCGCTCGAGGCGTTGCGCCGCGCCATCATCGCGACGATGACGATCAGCGCGATCGCCAGCAGTGCCGCGGCGCTCCATGCGATCGTTTCGCGCGCCGAACGGCGGCGCGCCAGCGGGAGCACTCCCGACGATGGCGTCGAGCGCTCGTCGCGAATCCAGCGAAGCTGCAGCATCAGATCGTGCGCGGTCTGAAAGCGTTCGTCGGGATTCTTCGCCAGACAAGTGGCCACGACGCGTTCGAGTGACAGCGGCGTGAGCGGCTGGATCGACGTGATCGGCGGCGGATCGTGCTCGAGGATCTGCGCGATCGTGCTGGCGCGACTCTTCCCTTCGAATGCGCGGCGTCCCGTCGCCATCTCGTAGAGCACCGCGCCGAACGTGAAGATGTCGCTGCGCGTGTCCGCTTCTCCGAGCTCCAGTTGTTCGGGCGCCATGTACTGGAACGTGCCGACGATCGTTCCCTCTTCGGTGAGCGGACGCGAGACCGTCATCTGCAGCGTTTCGCTCGTGCCGCTGGCGAGCAGTGACGACATGAACGGTTTGGCCAGTCCGAAATCGAGCAGCTTCGCCCCCGATTTCGTCAGGATGATGTTGCTCGGTTTGAGGTCGCGATGGACGACGCCGCGGCGATGCGCTTTGTCGAGTGCGTCGGCGATCTCGCCGCCGTATCGAAGGATCTGTTCGAGCGGCAGCGCGCCGCGCTGAAGCCGTTCCGCGAGCGTTTCGCCTTCGATGAGCTCCATGACGAGGAAGTCGGTGCCGTCCTCTTGGTGACCGACGTCGTAGAGCGCGCAGATGTGCGGATGACTGAGACTCGAAATCACCCGCGCCTCGCGCTCGAAGCGCGCACGCACCTGCGGATTCGCGGAGAAGGCGGGCGGCAGAACTTTGATGGCGACGTCGCGGCCGAGGCGCGTGTCGTGCGCGCGATAGACCTCGCCCATACCGCCGGCGCCGATCGGCGTCGTGATCTCGTAGGGACCGAGGCGGGTACCCGGCGTTAATGTCACGTGGCCGGGAAGTTTACGCGTCCCAGTTCGTGCCGTTCATCTGCGCGACGATTTTTGCGACTTCGATGTAGTCGGCGTTCTCGGGCAATTGATGCAGCGACGCCGAGAAAAGCTGCTGCGTCAGCGCGAGCATCGGCGTCGATGCGTGCAGCTGATGCGAGAGCGAGCTGGCGATGCGAATGTCTTTGTCGTGATGCGCGAGCTTGAAGACGAGCGGCCATTTGCCGTCGGCGAGTCGCATCGGCAGGAGGTTCTCGGATGCGTTCGAGCGTCCGCTGCCGGCGTTCGTTACGGCCAGGGCGGTTTTGATGTCGATGCCGAGCTCTTTCGCGAGCAGCAGACATTCCGATGTGATCCAGACCGTCGCCCCCATGATCGAGTTGGTCAACACCTTGATCGCATGACCGGCGCCGACGTCGCCGACGTGAATGATCGTCTTGCCGTTGATGCGCAGAATCTCTCGCGCCCGTTCGAAGTCTTCCGCGCTGCCGCCGATCATGATCGTGAGCGTGGCGTTCTCCGCTCCGACGACGGCGCCGGTGACCGGCGCATCGACGAACGCGACCTGTTTCTGCGCGAGGCGTTTCGCCGTTGCGCGGCTGACGTTCGGATCGCCGCTCGTCGCATCGATCCACAACGTCCCAGGCTGCAGATGCTCGATCACCTTATCGACCACTTCATCAACCTCGGTGCTGGTGGGAAGCATCGTGATGATGACCGGCGCGGTCGCGCACTCGGAAAGTTCGGAGGCGACGCGTGTGCCGTGCTCGCGCGCGTGCCGCTCCGCTTTTTCGGCGGTGCGATTCCACACGAGCACTTCATGTTCTTTGGCGAGGTGGCGCGCCATCGGGAAACCCATGGCGCCGAGACCGATGAATGCGATTTTCATCGGCGCATCATGCAGCAGGTTGAGAAGACGGTCGAGACCCTCCGGCTCGCATTGCAGAGAGAGAGAGAGAGAGGTAGCTTCAGCAATTGGTCCACGGAGGCACGCCCATTCGCCCGCACACCGTGGCTGGGTCCGAGGTGGGAGCGATGCAGGAGGATCTCGATCGTCTTCTCAAGGAACAAAAAACCAAATGGCGGAAACGAAAAAAGGGGCATTACGCCCCTTTGTCGCCGTCGCCGGCCCGTTGCTGTTCGGCGATTCTACATCAGACGACGAGTCGATTTGTGATGCCGATCACTTCTTGTACCAGTCCGCATTGATTTGCGTGAAATGCGCCCACTTGGCCGGCACGAGGTCGGCGGGGAAGATCGCCTGCACCGGACAGGCCGGCTCGCACGCTCCGCAATCGATGCAAACTTCGGGGTCGATGTAGAGCATCGTGTCTTCGGCGAACCCGTCTTCATCCTTGCGCGGGTGAATGCAGTCGACCGGACAAACGTCAACGCACGCGGTGTCCTTGGTTCCGATGCACGGCTCAGCAATCACATACGCCATGGGGTTCGCTCCCTCCGCGCGGCATTCTAGCTGAAGAGAGTGACACGTTACTGCGGCTGCATCACGGCGGCTGCATCATTGCGGCTGCGTGGCGCGAAGACGAGCCGTGGCGATGAAGTTGCCGTTCACTTTCTGCCGGTACTCGTCCGTGCGGCGCGAGACTCTCTGCAGATAGTTGATCGTCTCCGGGAACGGCGGCACGCCACCGAAACGCTCGACGTTGCCTTCGCCGGCGTTGTACGCCGCGAGTGCGATCCGCTGATCGCCGAAACGATTGATCAGGTAATGGAGGTACTTCGTTCCGGCGGCGACGTTCTTCTCGGGATTGAACAGATCGTTCGTCCCCATCAGACGTCCGGTCTCCGGGACGATCTGCATCAGTCCCTGCGCGTTTCTGTCCGACACGAGTCGCGGACGAAAATCGGATTCCGCTTCGACGACCGCGGCGACGAGCTCCGGCGGCAGGCCGTAACGGCGTGCTTCGCGATAAATCAGCGTGCCGTACGGAACGTGCGCGCGGAAGAACTCTTCCTTCGCGGCGTCGATGGTGAAGGTGCGCTGCGCATCGCGCGGCACGAGAAATTCGGCGCGTACTTTCGCGGTGGTGAAGATCGGCAGCGACTGCGTCGGCGCCGCCTGACGCGTCGTCATCCTCGACGCGCGCGACATGATTTCGGGAATGGTCAACTTGTTGATCGACATCGCTTCGATCGACGGGAAACCGAGCAGACCGAAAGCGAGCGGCACTCCGAAGAGCAGCGCCATGCCGCCGCTGCCGATGTGTGTCGCGCCGCGGCGAACGAGGCGCAGCGAGCGACGCCACAATGTTCGTTCGCGGCGCGCGTGTTCCTGACAATCGCAGATGAGACGGTAGTCCCAGCGTGCCGCGCCGCGTGCTGCCGTGTGCTGCGAAATCGCCATACCGGAAACGCCAAAGGGCAAAAGACGGACCACTTTTCCGCGCGTCGCGAGCAAGTCGCTGATCGCACGGGAGATCGCGTCCGCGTCGAAAGGACGTGGAAACGGGATTGCGCAGGGCGCAATGGCCGAGCCCGGAACGGCTAAACTAAGATTCATGCGTATCAATCGCAGAAGGTTCCTCTCTATCTCCGCTGCCGCCCCATTCGCGTCGTCGGCAGTCATTGCCGCAACGCGTCCGCGAAACGACACTCCATCAGCGCACATGCTGCAGATGAACGGCTATGCCGTGAATGCCGAGACGCCGCTGGAGTTGCTGACTGACTACCTCACGCCCAACGAACTGTTCTTCGTCCGAAGCCACTGGATCCCGCGTACTAACCGATCCGGATGGCAACTGACGGTCGATGGCGAAGTCAAAACGCCTGTCAGCCTCAGTCTCGCAGATTTGCGAAAACTGCCCGTGACCGTGGTCACGTGTGTCCTGCAATGTGCAGGCAACGGTCGCGCACTCTACACGCCGGTGCTGCCCGGTGTCCAGTGGCGGTACGGAGCGGCCGGTAATGCGGAGTGGCGCGGAGTGCGCGTCAGCGAGGTGCTGAAGCTCGCCGGCGTGAAGGAGTCGGCGAAGCATCTGCACCTGTTCGGCAGCGACGATCCGCCGCGCAAAGTGCCGCCGTTTCATCGCTCCGTCGAAATGACGAAGGCGATGGATGACGCGATCCTCGCGTACGAGATGAACGGCGTGAAGCTGTCGGCGGAACATGGCGCGCCGCTCCGGCTCGTCGTTCCCGGATGGGCCGGCGATCACTGGATGAAGTGGCTCGTCCGCCTCAGTCCGCAGCCGGAATCGCAGCGCGGTTTCTACATGGAGACGGCGTATCGCTATCCGCTGCAGCCGGGCGCGCCCGGCGTCGCGTTCAAGCCGGAGGAGATGACGCCGGTGACGGAGCTCTCGGTGAAGTCGAACATCACCACGGCGCCGAAGAAAGCGAAGGCCGGCAGCGCGCACGACATCCGCGGCTTCGCATTTTCCGGCGCGCCCGACATCGCGAAAGTCGAAGTGAGCGACGACGACGGCGCGACGTGGAACGAAGCGCAACTCGATGCGCGTCACTCGCCGTACGCGTGGCGGCTCTGGTCGTATCGCTGGACACCGCGCGCCGCCGGCGCCGCGCGCGTCATCGCGCGTGCGACCGATTCGCGCGGCGTCGTGCAGCCGCGCGAGGCGACGTGGAACCAGAGCGGATATCTCTACAACGGGTGGCATGTGGTCGACGTGGAGGTGACGGCATGAAACGCGTCCTGGTTCTCGCCTGCGCGGCGATGCTGCTCGTCGCCGCCGCCGCGAAAAAAGCGCCGCGCTTCGATCCGTCGCTGCCGACTGTTGGTACGCGCTTCGGCACGTTGCCGTCGGGGAAAGGACGCGCGCAAACGGAAGCGGCCTGCTACGCCTGCCACTCCGCCGATCTGCTCATGCAGCAGCGGCTGACGGAGAAACAGTGGACGGCATCAATCGAGAAGATGATCCGCTGGGGTGCGGAAGTGAAGGATGCCGACAAACCGGTCATCGTCGCGTATCTCGCGAAGAATTTCGGGCCGGAGAACAGGTTCGTGCCGCGGAAGACGCGGCCGATCGGCTACTGAAACGAAAAGGACCGCGAGCGAAACGCCCGCGGTCCCGGTTCGTTACTTCAGCTTGATGATCGTCACTTCGGTCGGGAGCTTTGCGTCTCTCCAACCGTTCCAGCCGCCGAGAAGCGCGGCCGTGTTTTTGACACCGTGAGCATTCAGATCCAGCACCGCACGGGCGCTCGTGTGCTCGGCTTGTCAGGCACAGTAGGTGATGATCAGTTTCCCGGGCGTGATCTGTCGGATACCCATGACGATCTCGCTTTCCGGGATGTTGATCGCACCCTTGATGTGACCCTGGTCGTACTGGTCTTTGGGACGGACGTCGACGTAGACGGCCTTCTTCGCTTTGACCAGCTTCATCGCTGCTTCACGCGTGATGCGCCGCGCCGATTCCAGCGACGCTTCGGCCGTCGACGCGGGAGTGATCTGGACGTTGCTGTTGCTCGTCCCGATCGTTCCCTTTGCCTGCGGCGTCTGCGTCGGCTTCATCTGAGCGCTGGCGATGCACGCGAAAAGAGCGGCAATCGCTGCTGCTGTGATTCTCCGCATTTCCGGTGAGCCTCCTTGACGTAGTGACATTTGGAAAACCGTGCTCGCCGCCGCCCTCTTCCCGTCAGGGCATCGGCAGGCGGATCGTGAATTGTGAGCCCTGTCCTTCTTCGCTGTCGACGGCGATCGATCCCTGATGCGCTTCGATGATTGCTTTGGCGATGTAAAGACCGAGGCCGAGGCCGCCGTAGTAGCGGCTGGAGACGTTGCGCGCGCGATGGAAACGCTCGAACAATTTCGGGATCTCGTCGCTCGGAATGCCGATGCCCTGGTCGATGACCGCGGTCAGCATGTGGCCGTCGTTCGCCGAGACGTGCACTCTGATGTCGGACGTCTCTCCCGAGTACTTGATGGCGTTCGACAAGAGGTTGTCGACGACCTGACGCATCCGATCGGGATCGACGAGCAGCTTCGTCTCATCGAGGTCCGCGGTGAAGCTGAGCTGCCGCTGCGGGTTCTGCACGCGGAAAGCGGAGACGCGGCGCTCGATGAATTCGAGCCAGCGGATCGGCTGCGGATCGATCTGCAGGCGATTGGTCTCGATACGCGAGACGTCGAGCAGCTCGGAGATCAGTCCCATCATCCGATCGACTTCGCCGAGAACCGCGTTGAGATAGGTCATCCGCTCTTCGGACGCGAGATCGTTCACGGTCTGCGCGAGGAGCTGCGTGTAACCCTTGATGGTCGTGAGCGGCGTCCGCAGCTCGTGCGATGCGACGGAGAGGAACTCGTCTTTTTTGCGATCGAGCTCCTGCAGCGCGGTGATGTCGCGCATCACGAGCACGGCGCCGACGATGCCGTTTGATTCGATCGGCGCGGCGGCGATGGAGAGGTCGAGATCTTTGCCGCTGATGACGTGACGGCCGATGGCGAGATAGTCGGGAACCGTCATGCCGCTGAGCGCGCGCGCGAACGGCAGATCGTCCGGCGGCACGCGGCGTCCGTCGGGATAACGAAGGCTGAAGCGATCGAAGTCGGCGTTCTCGATCGCTTCGGTACGCGAGCCGAGTCCGAACATCGTCAGCGCGGCCTGGTTGACGTCGACGACGCGGCCGTTGGCGTCGTAAACCCAGAGGCCATCCGTCATCGATCCGAGAATCGAATCGAGTCGCGCGGAACGCTCGGCCATCATCTGCGCGAGCGCTTCGATCTCGCGTTTGGCGCGAACCTGTTCGCTGACGTCCTGAATCAGAATCGTCAGGTTCTGCGTGATGCCGGAGAAACGTCCGCGAACCGCGGAAATGATGCGCGTGACGTAAATCGGATTCGGCTTCGTGCCGAGCTCGAACGCTTCGTCGATGCGCGTCTCGCCCGACTCCGCGACCTGCTTGAGCGTCCGTTCCCAGTTCGTCAGCACTTCATCGACGCGCAGTCCGATGATCTTCGTGTCGGGCGAGATTTTCCCGAACGTCGCGGCGAAGTCGTGCCACCGAACGTTGGCGAGCTCGAAGCGCAGTTCGTCAGCCGAGACGACGGCGACGCCGATCGGCGCCGTCTCGAGCACCGCTTCGAATCGGACACGCGCATCGACTTCGCGCCGCGCCAGCTCTTCCGCGGCGCGATGACCTTCCTGCGAAATTCGGGTGAGCGTATGAATGTGACTGGCCGCCCCGATCCTCTCCGAGACCGACTGCGCGAACTCCAGATCCTCGGCGTCGAAATTTCGCCGATCGTCCGAGATCGCAATGATCAGCGCGCCGATCCGATCTCCGTACGATTCGATCGGCGTGGCGATGAGGCTTCGCTCGTCGAGTGCGGCGAGAAGCTCTTTCTCCTGATCGTCGCGTCCGAAGTCGATGATGGCGTCGCCGCGAACGTCGGAGAAAAGCAGCGGGCGTCCGATCTGAAAGACGGTGCCGGGCAGACCTTCGCCGGCGTGATACGGATGACGGCGCAGGTAGTCGCGAAACTGTTCGAAGTGTTCTTTCGTCGGCGCGATCGACGCGAAGCCGACCATCTGCAGCTCGCCGCTGGCCGGGTGATACATGTAGATCATGGCGGTGCCGCCGACCGCTTCCGCGATGCGGCGCGACGGTTCGTCGAGACTGTCGAAACTCGACTGGACCGTGACCGCTTCGAGCCCGAGGTTCGCGAGCGCATCGGCGCGGCGGCGGCGCCACGATTCGCGCTCCGCGTTCGCGCGCTCTTCGGTGACGTCGCGCGACAACACGACGGAGCCGATGACGCGCGCGCGATCGTCGCGAATCGGCGCCGCTTTCAGATTGACGACCCGATCGTCGTTCGAGCGCGCGTCGTGAATGAGGTAGTCGGACTTGACCGTCTCGCCGCGAATGGCGCGCATCGACGGAAGGTCGCCGGGCGACAACGGACTGCCATCGATGTAGCGATGACGATTCGTCCGCAGGCGGCCTTCGGCGTCGGTCGTGAAGAGCTGCGACGGCTCGCGGCTCGCGGCGGCGTTCATCCGCTCGAGACGTCCCGACGCGTCGTAGATCGCTGCCGATTCCGGAATCTGCTCGAGGATGGCGTTGACTTTCGCCATCTCGCGAACGGCGCGATCGTGCAGCAGCGTCTGATTCAACGCCAGCGTTGCATGTCTTCCGACTTCGGCGAAGAGGTTGATCTCCTCTTCGGTCCAGTCGCGAACCGACGTGGACTGATGCATCCCGAACGCCCAGGGTTCACCTTCGCGCGGACGCAAAATCTGCACGATCTCCGAACGTACGTTGAAGCGTTCGACAAGGATCGGATCGAGCGCGGGATCCCCTTCTTTGATGACGACCGGTCCCGACGCGCTCATCGCGCGGAGAATGAGCGGCTGTGATGCGGTCAGCGGGACCGGACCATCTTTCGAGTGATCGACGACGGCATTCGGACCTGAAGCGGACCACGCGATGCGCGCGAATTCCGACGTTTCATTGATCGGATGGAGAATCCACGCCTGGTCGGCGCCGAATTCGTCGCGCGCAAGCGTGACGATGCGGCGCAGCACTTCCTTGAGCTCGAGCGTGCTGGTCAGCGACTCCAGCATCGCCGTCAGAAATCGATAGCGTTCCTCGCTGAAGCTCGCGCGACGATCGGGAGGTTTGTGATCGAGATAGCGCACGAGCAGATGACGAATTGTCGACTCGTCGCCGCCGCCGTCAGGCAGTTCGAGCACGCGCGCCATCGGCTGTTTGCGCTCGGCGACGTCGCGTAATCGCTGCCACGCGGAGCTGCCGCTGACGGCGATCAACTGGAAGTCGTGCGCGTCGAGGAGATCGAGCGCTTCCTGCTCGGTTCCCGCGATGACCGGCCGGTAACTGAGCGAAGAGGCGACCTCCGCGGGCGTCTTCGCTGCCAGCTCAGCCGCGACGATCAAAACCTGATTGGGCATGGGGTTTCGCTTCAGCGATGCTAACAGACTTACTCAGTACAATGCCGCGCCATGCAAAAACGTTCGTTCGAAGATCTCGTCAGGCTCATGACGACGCTGCGCGGCCCGAACGGTTGTCCCTGGGATCGCAAGCAGACTCTGCCGGACCTGAAGCCGTACGTGATCGAAGAGGCGTACGAGGTCGTCGACGCTATCGATCGCGACGACCGGACGTCGCTCGCCGAGGAAGTCGGCGACATGCTGCTCGAGGCGGTCTTCATCGCCGAGGTGACGCGCGAAGAAGGATCGTTCGACATCTACGATTCGATCACCGCCGTGCACGACAAACTGGTGCGTCGTCATCCGCACGTTTTCGCCGATGCGCAGGCGAACGACGCCGATGAAGTCCTCGTGAACTGGGAGAAGCTGAAGAACGAGGAACGGAAGAGCGAGAACAAGAGCCTGATGTCGGGCGTGCCGTTGTCGATGCCGGCGCTGCAGAAAGCGTCGCGGCTGACGGAGAAAGCGTCGCGCGTCGGCTTCGACTGGCGCCGCACCGAGGATGTGTTCGCGAAGCTCGATGAAGAGCTCGCGGAAGTACACGAAGCGATCGCGTCAGGCGATGCGGCGAAAGTACACGACGAGCTCGGCGATCTGCTCTTCACGATCGCGAACATCGCGCGCAAACTGAACGTGAATCCGGAGGAAGCGCTGCAGTCGACGAACCGCAAGTTCACGCGCCGCTTCGAGTCGATGGAGCGCGCCGTGCGCGAACAGGAACGCAATCTCGATCAGCTGTCACTCGAAGAAATGGACGCTCTGTGGAACGACGCAAAAGCCGCCGAACGTGGCTGATCGCCGCAGCGCTGCTGCTCGTCGCGGCGCAGCTGTTCGGTACGCGTCCGGCGTTGTTTGCAATCGATCTCTATCGCGCGCACGTCTCGCCGCATCTTCGCGGAGTCGTGACCTGCCGCTTCAAGCCAACGTGTTCGGTGTATGGGCGCGAATCGGTGCGCAAGTACGGAGCGGTGATCGGCGGCGCCAGGACCGCGTGGCGTATCGCGAGGTGTGGACCGTGGACGAGGTTCGGAACGATTGATCCGCCGTGAGGCGAGGGAGCCATGGGGATGAGGCATGAGGTATGAGTCGCTTCGCGTCGGCGACGCCTTTACTCATGCCTCATGCCTCATGCCTCATGCCTCATGCCTCATGCCGGTGCTTCCTCAGCACTCGGACACACGTCATTCAACTTACAGATCGCGCACTTCGGTTTGCGCGCGATGCAGATCTCGCGGCCGTGGTAGATGATCCGGTGCGAGAAGTTCGTCCACTCTTTTTTCGGGACGAGCGCCATCAGGTCTTCTTCGATCTTCACCGCGTCGACATTCTTCGTCAGGCCGAGGCGGCCGGCGACGCGGGTGACGTGGGTGTCGACGACGATTCCGACCGGCGCGTTGAACGCGTTCGACAGCACGACGTTCGCGGTCTTGCGGCCGACACCGGGAAGCGCGGTCAGCGCTTCCATCGATTGCGGGACTTCGCCGCCGTGCTTCTCCATGATCGCCTGCGACGCGGCGATGACCGCCTTCGCTTTGTTGCGAAAGAAGCCGGTCTGCTTCACGTCGCGCTCCATCTCCACCTGACCGGCACGCGCGAACGACGCGGGATCGGGATACTTCCGAAAGAGCGATTTGGTGACGATGTTCACGCGGACGTCGGTCGACTGCGCGGAGAGCATCGTGGCGATCAGCAGCTCGAACGGAGTGGTGAAGTCGAGCGAGCATTTCGCTTTCGGATACAGCCGCTTCAACAACACGATGATTTCGGCGACGCGCTCGGTTTTCTTCCGCATGGAGCGGCGATTATAGAATCGCGCGCATGACCACCACGATCGACGCCACCCGTGTCATTCGCGCCCCTCGGGGCACGGAGCTTTCCTGCCGCGGATGGCAGCAGGAAGCGGCGCTGCGGATGCTGATGAACAATCTCGATCCCGAAGTCGCGGAGCGGCCGGAGCAGCTCATCGTCTATGGCGGCATCGGCAAAGCGGCGCGCAACTGGGAGTGCTACGACGCCATCGTGGCAACGCTGAAGCGTTTGAAGAACGATGAGACGCTGCTCGTGCAATCGGGAAAGCCGGTCGGCGTTTTTCGTACGCACGAAAACGCGCCGCGCGTCCTCATCGCGAACTCGAATCTCGTGCCGCACTGGGCGACGTGGGACGAATTCCGCCGGCTCGACGCGCTCGGTCTGACGATGTACGGCCAGATGACCGCCGGCTCCTGGATCTACATCGGCACACAGGGAATCCTGCAGGGAACGTACGAATGCTTCGCAGCCGTGGCGCGGATGCACTTCGACAACAAGTTGACCAACCGTCTCGTCGTCACCGCCGGCCTCGGCGGGATGGGCGGCGCACAACCACTTGCAGCGACGATGAACGAAGCGACCTGCCTCGTCGCGGAAGTCGATCGGACGCGCATTCAGCGCCGCATCGAAAAGCGCTATCTCGATGAAGAAGCGCCGTCGCTCGACGCCGCAATCGAGCGCGCGCTCGCAGCGCGTGACGCCGGCGAAGCGATTTCGATCGGGGTCGTCGCGAATGCGGTCGAGCTGCTCGAAGCGCTCATCGCGCGCGGCATCGTGCCCGACGTGCTCACCGATCAGACGTCGGCGCACGACGAGCTCGAAGGCTACGTGCCGGCCGGCATCACGTTCGACGAAGCGCTGGCACTGCGGAAGTCCGATCCGGAAAAGTACAAAGCGATGTCGTACGAAACGATGGCGCGTCACATCCGCGCCATGATCGAACTGCAGCGCCGCGGCGCGATCACGTTCGACTACGGCAACAATCTGCGCGGACAGGCGCGCGACAAAGCGGGCGTCGTCAATGCGTTCGCAGTGGGCGGCTTCGTCCCGATGTTCATCCGCCCCCTCTTCTGCGAGGGACGCGGACCGTTTCGATGGGCGGCGCTGTCCGGCGATCCGAACGATCTCTTCGTGACCGACGAAGCGATCCTCGAGCTCTTTCCGAACGACGCCGCGCTGCATCGCTGGATTCGGATGGCGCAAAAGCGCGTCGAGTTTCAGGGATTGCCGGCGCGCATCTGCTGGCTCGGTTACGGCGAGCGCGACAAAGCAGGGCTGCTCTTCAATCGACTCGTCGCGGAGAAGAAGGTGAGCGCGCCGATCGTGATCGGCCGCGATCATCTCGACGCCGGCTCGGTTGCGTCGCCGAATCGCGAGACGGAAGCGATGAAAGACGGGAGCGACGCCATCGGCGACTGGCCGATTCTCAACGCGCTGCTGAATACGTCATGCGGCGCGACGTGGGTGTCGGTCCATCACGGCGGCGGAGTCGGCATCGGCTACTCGCTGCACGCCGGAATGGTCGTCGTCGCCGACGGAACCGCCGATGCGGCGGCGCGGCTGGAGCGCGTGCTCACCGCCGATCCGGGAACGGGCGTGATGCGTCACGCGGACGCGGGGTACGAGGAAGCGATCGAGGTGGCGAAAGAGCGCGGCGTCGATCTGCCGATGCTGTCATCCCGAGCGTAGCGAGGGATCCGGGCGGGCGGCGCGGCGATCAGCGCGCCCCGCCCGCCCGGATCCTTCGCTGACGCTCAGGATGACTAATGCCGGTCACCGAAATTCTTCGAGCCAGTTCTGCACGAGAACGACCTGTCGTTTCGGCGGCGGCAGGTCCTGCGTCGTGATGATGCTGCCGTCGCGGAAGACGTCGTAACGGACGTTGTTCAGCGAGAGACCTGCGGGCGCGGCGTCGAACACCACGACCGGCTCACCGATCGCCATCGACGGCGGCGCGTAGCTGACGGGCGCCGAGAACAGCTTGTTGGCGGCGATGAAATAGATCGTATGGCCGTCGCGGCTCCACACCGGTCGCGAGCCCGGCCCGCGCGACACCGGCCAGCGTCCCTGACCTTCCGGATAGCGCGTGGCCACGACTTCGTCGGTGCCCGATTCGCGCGTCGTGTACGCGATGAAATGTCCGTCAGGAGAAATCGTGAGATCCGTTTTCGGGAACGGCGACTTCACGATCTCCCTCGGCACTCCGCCGGTCACCGGAACCGTGGCGATGTTCGCTGCATCGCGCACGGCGAACGTGAGAAAAACGATGTTGCGGTCGTCGGGCGTGAAGTTTCCCCAGGAGTTGTTCGGCGCTCCCTTCGCGATCTTCGTCGGTTCGCCCGAGCCGTCGACCGGCACGAGCCAGATACCGAACGCCTGGTCATTCCAGTCGACTGACGGGCTGCGGTCAGCGAGCAGATAGTGGCCATCGTGCGACCACGCGCGCGGCGAATCGGTCGCGACCGGCGACGTCAGCCGCCGGCGCGTGCCCGTGGCGATGTCGAACAAACCGATGCTCTCGAAGTTGCCCTCATGCGACGAGTACGCGATCGTCTTTTCATCGGGTGAAAGTACCGGCGAGCCCGCGGTCGCCGTCGGTTCCCCGATCCTCGCAACGATCTTTCCGGTCCGGTCGATGCGCACAAGCTGCCGCGGCGCGTCATCGACATTCGCGACATACACGAGCGAACCGTCAGCCGACGCGCTGCAGGCGCCGGCGCCGGCCGCGACGAGGAATTGTTTCCCCGTCGGCGCGCCCGTCTCCGCGGAAAACGGCACGGCCCACACACCGGCATTGAGCCCGCCGAGACTGACGAGGATGTGACCGGTCGCGGAGGAGTACGAGACGCCGCGAACGATCGACTGCCCGAAATCGATGACCGTCTTCCGCTTCGTTCCGTCGATCACCTCGACGGTGGCCATGTTCGTCAGCTTGTGCGGCACGGCAAGGAGCCGTTTTCCGTCGGGAAGAAAAGAGAGGTTGTGAAAGTCGACGAGCTCGGGATCGGCCGGAAGAAATTCGGTGGCGGAGCCGCCGCGCGCGGAGATCTCGAACAAGCCACCTTTGTACTGCGCCAGGATGATGCGATCGTCCGCACCCCACGCGCCGGCGTGGAAGAACCTGCTGCTGCGTGGCAGCGGCGCGATGAGCACGGGAGCATTGCCGCCCTGCGCGATCTTCCACAACTTGTCTTCATCGACGTACGCGAGCCATTTGCCATCGGGCGACCAGAACAGCATCGGCCGCACGCTGATGAGCGGCACTTTCCGCGGTTCGAGCTCGTCGAGCGCGCGGATCCACAGCGCGCCTTCCGCCGGATATGCGACGCGCCGTCCGTCCGGCGAAAACACCGGCGCCGTGTTCCACGCATTTTCAATCGCAGCGCTGAGGATGGTTTTGGTCACCTGCGGTGCGGCCACGCTGTGCGCACGCCACGACGCGATCGAAGCGATCGCGATCGCCGCCGCCGCGATCAGCCAGGGCAACGCGGATCGTATTCGCTTCGGCGCCGGTGCCACCGCCGTCTTCATGCTGCCGCTCGGCTGCTGCGCAACCCACCGCAACTCTTCCGCGATGTCGTGCGCGCTCTGCCACCGCCCTTCGGGATCTTTCGCCAGACACTTTGCGACGATGTGCTCGAACGACGCGGGCGTGAGCGGCTGCAGCTCGGACATCGGCGGCGGATCACTCGAAAGAATCGCCGCGATGAGCGACGTATTGGTCGAACCGATGAATGCACGCCGCCCCGTGGCCAGCTCGTACAGCACGGCGCCGAGCGCAAAGATGTCGGTGCGGTGGTCGACCGCGTCGCCGCTGAGCTGCTCGGGCGACATGTACTGCAGCGTGCCGACGACAGAGCCTTCCGCGGTGAGCGGCCGCTGATTGACGACCGTCGTATTGTCGTGCTGCGCGCGCATCGGCGCCGCTTTCGCCAGGCCGAAATCGAGCAGTTTCACGCCGGTGCGCGTGATCATCACGTTGCCCGGCTTCAGATCGCGATGAACGATGTGCGCGCGATGTGCCCGGTCGAGCGCGTCCGCGATCTGCGCTCCGTACCGAAGCACTTCGGCGAGCGGCAGCGGACCGCGATCGAGCCGGTCGGCGAGCGTTTCGCCCTCGACCAGCTCCATCACCAGATACGAGGTGTCACCTTCGACGCCGAAATCGTAAAGCGTGCAGATGTGCGGATGGTTGAGTTGCGAAACGGTCTTCGCTTCGCGCTCCAGCCGCGCCTTCAGTTCCGCGTTCTGCGCGAACTCGGCGGGGAGCAGCTTGATCGCCACGGAACGGTCGAGACGCGTGTCACGACCTTTCCAGACTTCTCCCATCCCGCCCGCGCCAAGGCGCGAGACGATCTCATACGGCCCGAGTCGGCATCCTTCATTGATGGGCAAGGAGCCGAAAGTATCGCACGCGCGTTACTTACTCTTCGTCATCGAGCGGACCTGCCGGACGGGAGCGGCAATACCGCCGTCCACCGTTTGGTTACTCTCAGCACTCCGCGAAAAGCTTTACTATTACGTCCCCGCGGATTCCCCATCGGAGGTGTCGTCATCGAACAGAGCAACGTTGTATCTCCCCGAGCGCCCGAAAAAGACTGGGTCAACATCATCTTTCTTTCACTGACGCCGGTGATCGGTGTCGCCGGCACCGCTGCCTGGACGCTGACGCACGGCTTCCACTGGTGGATGCCCGCGCTCTGCGCCGTGCTCTACCTGATGGTCGGCATGTCGATCTGCGCGGGCTATCACCGCTTCTTCTCGCACAAGAGCTACGAAGCGTCGGCTCCGGTGCAGATCTTCTTCGCGATCTTCGGCGCGCTGGCGGCGGAGAACTCGATTCTCTGGTGGTCGGCCAGCCATCGCGTGCATCACAAGCACGTCGATCACGACTGGGATCCGTACAACATCCAGCGCGGCTTCTGGTGGGCGCACATCCTCTGGATCTTCTATCGCAATCCGGCTGCCGGAAACTTCGACAACTCGCCGGATCTTGTTAAGAACCCGATCGTGATGTGGCAGCACAAGTGGCACAAGGTGCTGCTCATCGTCGTCGGTTTCGGCCTGCCGACTCTCATCGGCTGGGCGCTCGGCGACGCGATGGCCGGTCTCCTCTGGGGCGGCTTCCTCCGCATCGCCGTCATTCATCACACGACGTTCTTCGTGAACTCGCTCGCGCATCAGCTCGGCAAGCCGCTCTACAACGCCGAAGTCTCGGCGCGCGACAACTGGGCGGTAGCCCTGCTGACGCTCGGCGAGGGCTACCACAGCTTCCATCACCGTTTCCCGGCTGACTTCCGCAACGGCATCCGCTGGTATCACTGGGATCCGGCGAAATGGTTCATCACCGGACTGAAGTCGGTCGGTCTCGCGTCCGAGCTCCGGACGACGGCCGAGCCGCAGATCGAGCAGGCTCGCATGAGCGCCGCGCTTCGTGTCGTCGAAGAGAAGCTCGAGAAGGCCGAAGGGACGATGGGCGAAGAGATCCGCCGCCGCGTCAACCAGGCGGTTCGCCACCTCGAGACAGCGCTGAAGCTCTGGCGTCAGCACGCCGAAGAGCGCGCCGAGGGTGTGTCGCGCGAATGGCGCGCCACGCGTCGCCGCGCGTTCCGGCACGTGAGGCAGTCGCGCAGACAGTGGAAGTCGGCACTTCGCGCGCTGCAGCAGATGCCGGCGTAACGCACGAACTCACCCGAAACGAAGAACGGCCCGGCTTACGCCGGGCCGTTCTGTTTTGCGAAGTCATCCTGAGCGTTCAGCGAAGGATCCGGGCGGGCGGGGCGCGGAACTGTTCGTTCGCGCCCCCCGCCCGGATCCCTCGCTACGCTCGGGATGACAGTTAGTTCGCGAGGGCGGTCAGCTTCACGAATTGCTGGTCATCTTTCAGCGACGAGAAGACGTAATCGACTCTTGCTTCCCACATCTCTTTGGCGCGAACCGCGTCGAAGCGCTCGAACTTGTAGAAGTGGCGGTGCAGCAGTTCCATCGCCTTCCCCTTGTTTCCCAGGAGCGCGTGGATTGCGGCGAGGTTGTATGACGCGCAGAGCATCCCTTCATGCTCGTTGGCGATCTTCAGCGCTTCTTCGCCGCGTCCGCTGTCGGCCATGTAGGTCGCGGCGAAGATCAGGTTGAACGGCTCTTCGGGATCGAGCTTCAGCGCTTTCTGCACGTACATGTCGGCCTTCGCACGATCGCGCTCGGAGTTCCAGAAGACCGCGAGGTTGCGATACGTCAGCGCCAGCGGGAAGGCGGCGATCGACTGCTCGAAGAGCGCGAGGCCGGCTTTCGAATCGCCTTCGTGAATCGTCATCTTGCCGATGCCGTGCAGCGCGACGGCGCGCGAGAGCGGGTCGGCCTGCATCGCGAGGATCTGATTGAACGTCTTCCGCGCAAGAACCCACTGGCCGAGGTGATGGCGATAGAGCTCGCCGAGGAAACGGAGAGGAACCGGATCGGCAGGATCGAGCTTCGATGCGGCCTGATAGAGATTGCGCGCGTTCTCGTAATGCTCGTCCATCTCCGCTTCGAGACCAAGCATCATGATGTGACCGATCTTTCGATTCATCTCCGCGGTAAGGATCGGATCGACGGTGCGCAGCATTGCGTCCTCGACGGTGATGCCGAGCTTCTTTAGCGCCTTCTGCGCGTCGCGCGCTTTGCGCGGAAAAAGACAGCGCTGCTCCCACACCTGTTTGTACGTTTCGGTTGCGCCGTCTTTGTCGCCGGCGGTGACTTTCGCTTTCGCGGCGTCGAGCTGCTTTTCGAGCGCGTCTTCACGCGCGCGGAGCTCGTCCTTCACCATCTTCTCGACGGCGGAGAGCTTCAGCGCGCCCTTTTCGGCGTCGACGTGCGCGATCATTTTCCCATCGCCGTCGATGAGGAGCGCCGTAGGTGTTTTGCCTGTGACGCCGAGCTTCTCGACCATTGCGGAGTCATCGGGATTGACGAGCTGCATGCCGACGCACTGCGACGCGTACGTCGTCAGCGTGCGCGACGAGAGGAGATCGGACTTTTTCACTTCGTCGCGATTCGCCGGAACCCAGTAGAGAACGAGCGGACCTTTGAGCGGCTCGTCGCCGGGATTCAGCGCCTTCCACGGTACGAAGTAAACCTGCGGAGAACCGCTCATCGGCGGCATCGCGCCGCCGGTCCCGCCACCGCCTCCGCCTCCGCACGTCGCATGTGCGGCGAGCGCGGTGAAGAAGAGAGGGAGAACAAGCAGAGCTGCGAAACGGATGGGTGAATGCCGCATGAAGCCTCCTGGCCGGACGGCGTCAGTATAGGACCGGCGGTCCGGGCGTTTAGTCCAGCGCTGTGAAGAAACGGTCAAGGCGCGGGGTGTACCAGCGCTTGCGATCGACGGAAAACGCGACGGCGGTGGCGCGGCCGACGATCTTCTCGCGCGGGATGACGCCGATGTAGCGGCTGTCGTTGCTGTTGTCGCGATTGTCGCCCATGACGAAGTACTGGCCGGGCGGAACGACCTGCGGCTCGAACCAGCGGCGAGCCCAGCGGTCGGGCGAGAACATCACTTTGTGACTGTGACCCGGCAGCGCTTCGACGGCGATGATGGAACGTCCCTGCTCGGCGTCGTCGCTCGACGCGATCTGTTTCCAGCGCGCGGCTCTGCCGTTGACGAAGAGCTCGTTGTCCTGCATGGCGATGGTGTCGCCGGGCGTGGCGACGACGCGCTTCACGAGCCGCGTGCCGTCCTGCGGCGAGAAGAGGACGACGATGTCGCCGCGTTTCGGATCGCCCCACTTCGCGATCTCGATCGTCGTGAAGGGGATCTTCAGATCGTAAGCGAGCTTGTTGACGACGACGCGATCGCCGACCTGGATGGTCGGCTTCATCGAGCCGCTCGGCACGTCGTTCCAGTCGGCGAGCGCGGAGCGGAGCGAGGTAACGATGAGGATCATCAGCGCGAGGACGCGCAACTCGGAGAGCACCTTTGATTTCGTCATAAACGTTTTCGGAGCATCGCCGTCTGATCGTACAGCCATGCAGAAGGAGACAGAGCCATGAAAAAGTTCCTCATCACCACACTTGCCGCGACCACGATCATCACCGCGGCGTTCGCTGACGCGGGCGAGCCCGGCCGCGGCGGGCACCGCGGAGAGCGACGCGAAATGCGCCGCGAAGCGGTGCAGCGTTTAAACCTTACGGACGCGCAGAAGGCGCAGATCCGCGACATCCGCAAAGCAGAGTTCGACCGGACGAAAGGTCTGTTCGAGGCGGCGCGGGAAAAGCGGTTCGAGCTTCGCCAGCTGCGGGAGTCGAACGATCCGCGCGCCGAGGGCGTTCGGACGGAGCTGATCGCGCTGCGCGAACAGATGCGCGCCGCACGACTGGCAACGCGCGAAAAGATTCGGAGCCTGTTGACGGCGGAACAGCGTTCGCAGATGGATTCGATGCGCAATCAGCGGCGCCAGTAGTCATCCCGAGCGTCGCGAGGGATCCGGGCGGGAGGAGCGCGCAGCTCGCACCACCCACCCACCCACCCGGATGCCTCGCTAACGCTCGGCATGACAGTCATCAGCATCCCGAACCCTCGCGCCGCGTAACCGTCCACTTCCCGCCCGCCCCGCGACGCCAAACGAGATAGTCATATCCTTCCTTCGCGTGATCGCGGGTGATCACTTCATCGAAACGGTCGCCGTCAATATCGAGATGATCGAGCGGTTCGATGTACGCGGCATCGGTGCAGTCGGCGCGAGCGCGAAATCGTGCAACCTGCGGCGTCACTCTCTTCGCGCTCACATCGCCGACACGCGCGATCAAAAACAGGGACCCGGCACACGCGGCTTCCGGCGTTGACCAGCTGCCGACAATCAACAGCTCGTCGCCAACATCCATCACTCGCGCGTTGACGTCGAGCTCCGCGCGAGTCTTCAGAAAAACACGCGCGTAGCGCAGCAGCGAACGCGCTTCATCGGCTGTCAGTTCACGATCGCGAGTCTCGCGGACAGCAACCTCGAAGTTCGTCGCCAGCAGCACTTCCTGCTCTTCCGGCTTCGTACCGTCGATCGTCGCCGTTCGCGCATCCGAAACACATCCGAGCGACTTCGGCTCGCCGGCGCGAACCGTCCCGACGCGCATTCCGTTTCGATAGAGGAGCGTCGCGCTTCCGTCGCCCACGATCGGCTCGATCACGTAACCGCCATCGTTACCGAAGACGACAGAGACACGACGCTCGGCAGCGCCGAGCGTCGTGCACATCATCAGCATCAATAGCGGAAGAACGCGCCGCATCGGTTTACGCCTTCGGCTGCGGCGGCAGTGTCGTCGTCGCCGGGACGATCGTCGCTTTCGACGGCGGCTGCGCACCGGGCGCTTTCTCGCCGATGATCTTCACCTTCGCGAGCAGATCCGACATCTGCATGCCCGACAGTGCCTCAAACAACGCCGGCACCTGCGCGGCGATCGCGGTCATGTCGCCGGTGATCTTGTGTGCGCCGGCGGATGCGCCGTCGCCGGTCGAGATGATCGTGATCTTGTCGATGTTGGCGAGAGGCGCGGCGAGTGCGCGCACCATCTCCGGCATATTCGAGATCAGCTTGTCGACGACCGCGGCCTGGTTCCACTCGAGGTACGCCACGGCTTTCACATTCATCGCTTTCGCTTCCGCCTCACCCTTGAGGAAGATGATGTCCGCCTCCGCTTCACCTTCCGTGCGCACCGACGACGCGCGGCCGTCCGCTTCGATCTTCATGCGGTTGCTTTCCGCCGCCGCGAGCATCTCGATGCGGGCGCGCTCGATCTCCGCGCCTTTGAGCACGGTCGCGATGAGCTCCTTCTCGTGGCGCATGATTTCCGCTTCCTGCACCTTCACCTGCTCCTGCTTCTCGATGACCTGAACCTTGACCGACTCCATCACGACCTGCTGCTGCATGACCTGCGACTGAATTTCGTACGCCTTGTCGGCCTGCGCGCGCTGGCGATTGACGATCTCGGTGTACTGCGCTTTCTTGATCTCGAGGTCGCGCTGCGCCTCGGCCTGCGCAGCCATCGACAGCGATTCCGCCTCGACCCGCTTCTGATCCGCTTCCGCCGTCGCGATTGCGGAGTTGCGCGTCGCCTCGGCGCGCTTGATCGCCGTGTCGCGCTCCGCTTCCGCGGTGGCGATATCGGCCATCATCTTGATCCGCGCCACGTCCGGACGTCCCATGTTCGAGATGTACTCGTTCTTGTCGCGCACTTCCTTGATCGTGAACGAGATGACTTCCAGCCCCATCTTGTTCATGTCGTCGGCGCACGTGCCGCGCATTCTGTCGGCGACCATCTCCGGCTGCTTCACGATCTCTTCGACCGTCAGCTGGCCGATGATGCCGCGGAGATGTCCTTCCATGACGAGGCGGATCAACCCTTCACGCTGCTGCGGCGTCTTGGTCAGGAACTGCTCGGCGGCGGTGCGGATCGATTCGTCGTCCGACTTCACCTTGATCTGCGCGACCGCTTCCACGGTCACCGCGACGCCCTGCTTCGTGTAAAGGCTTTGCTGCGGCGCGACGTCGAACGACATCAGCTCGAGCGAGAGCGACTTGCAGCTCTGCACCATCGGCAGCACGACCGTACCGCTGCCTTTGATGACCTTCGTGCCGCCGAAGCCGTAGACGATGAACGCTTCGTTCGGACCAACCTTGCGATACAGCGATGCAAGGAAGGCCATCAGCATCATCAGCGTGATGCCCGCGCCAACTGCCCAGAAATACCACGGCAATCCGAAGAACATGTGACTCTCCTTTTAGTGCTCCAGCGGTCCTGCTGGCAGCTCTTCCCACGTACAGACGTAGGCGATTCCTTTTTCGTATTTGGTGACGACGACCTCGGAGCCTTTGCCGATGGCCGATCCGCTGTCGCTGCGCGCGCCGGACACCTGACGCGTGCCGTCATGCAGGAAGACGATCTCGCCGGTGCCGTCGTGCTCGCGGATCGGAATCGTCACCTTCGCGATGACGCCCGGCCAGTTGATCGACTGCGCGGAACGCTCGCTCTTCATCAGCGCGCCGATGAAACGGTTGACGATGCTGCCGCCGGTCAGACCGAACGCGATCGCGACAGCGATCAGGATCGACGACATCCAGTGCGTCAGCTGCAGCAACGCCATGCCGGCGCCGCCGAAGCAGGCCAGGAACGCCGTGATCGCCGCCATGTTGAACGGCGAGACAGCCATCGGCGTGCGGCCGCCCTTCACCACACGGCCGTGATGACGGCCGCCGAGACGGAAGTGATGACCGTGGCCGAGGATGTGGTCGAAGACGTTGACCTTGTCGAGACCGGAGACGAACGAGACGACGGCCAGCCCGAACCCGGTGAAGAAACAGATCATGAACAGTGTGGTCATAGTTCCCCGCAACGCACTACGTGACGAGACGGCGGCGTCTGCGCGCCGGCGCCGGCGGCGTGATCCGCTCGATGAGCCGGTCGATCAGCACTTTGTTCTCGACGATCGAGCCGAGCAGGATCAGGCACTCGCGTGACTGCTCGTGCTTCGCGATCTGCAGCAGCGCGCGACTGAGCAGCGGATCCTCCGCGTACTCCTCGGCTGCTTCGACCAGCCAGAGATCGATACGGTCGTCGAGATCGCGCCGCGGCTTGATCGGGAGATGAACATCTTCCGGATCGTCAACGAGATAGCCGGGATGGACCTTGAAGAACCTGGCCAGCAGGAGCCGCGTGTTGCTGGTCAGATGCGGCCGCGATCCGCTCTCGATCTGAGAGAGATACGACTGGCTGATCTGACCACCAAGCTCCGCGCGGACGGCCTGTGACACTTCGTTCTGGGTCAGCTCGCGGTCGAGACCGCGAACCTGCCCTTCGAGGATGCGCAAGCGGGTGATTTTGTCTCCGAGCTTCATTGCGATTTGTAATATATTGCCGATTGCAATAAAAGTCAAGTGGCCCTAAACTGCTCTGCGATGTCGCACCGCCGGTCGGTCCACGACCTCAAGAGTCTCGTCCTCTCGTTCCACTCGCTGATCGCCATCGAGACCGTCGAGGAAGAGCGGGTACGCGCGCTCGTGGCTGAGGTCGCTACCGACCTCCGGCTGCCGCTGTACGAGTGGTCGCTCACCTCCGGCTTCGGCCGTCCGCACGGACCGTGGGCGGAAAACACGCAGGACGCACTGTCGGCGCTGCGTCATCTCGACGAAGTGATCGACACCGACGCGATCGTCATCCTCAAAGACCTCGCTCCTCATCTCGCCAACGTCAACGTCAACCGCACGTTGCGCGAGCTGGCGCAGCGGCTGATCTCGACCCGTTCCGCCATCGTTCTGACCGGCGATCCGATCGAGCTGCCGAAGGACATCGAGGCGCTGGCGGTTCGCTTCACCCTCGAGCTGCCGGACGAGAATGAACTGCGCGAGGTCGTCCGCACCGTCGTCGACTCGATGAGCGTCCGCCAGCGCGTGCGCGTCGATCTCTCGCGCGAAGATGCGCGCCGCCTCGTGCAGGCGCTGTCGGGACTGACGCTCAATCAGGCGCGGCAGGTCATCGCCCAGGCGATCGTCGCCGACGGCTCGCTGTCATCCGACGACATCCGAACGATTATTCGCTGCAAGGGCGAGATGATCGAGCGCGGCGGCGTGCTCGAGTTCTTTCCGCTCGACGAGAACAACTTCGAGCTCGGCGGCTTCGCGCGATTGAAACAGTGGCTCGACAGCGCGCGTCACGGTTTCTCGCCGGAAGCGCGCGCGATGAACCTCGAAGCGCCGAAGGGCGTGCTGCTCGTCGGCGTGCAGGGCTGCGGCAAATCGCTCGCGGCGAAATTCATCGCGCGCGAATGGCAGCTGCCGCTGCTGAAGCTCGACGCCGGACGGCTGTACGAAAAGTACGTCGGCGAATCGGAGAAGAACTTTCGGAAAGCGACGGCGCTCGCCGAGGCGATGGCGCCGGTCGTGGTGTGGATTGATGAGGTGGAGAAGGTGTTCTCGCAGTCGGGCAGCGGCGATTCGGACGGCGGATTGTCGCAGCGCCTCTTCGGCGCGTTCCTGACGTGGCTCCAGGAAAAGCGTGCGGAAGTCTTCGTCGTCGGCGCCGCGAATGACCTGACGCGCACGCCGCCCGAGCTGCTGCGCAAAGGGCGATTCGACGAGATCTTCTTCGTCGATCTGCCGCTGCCGGCCGAACGAAAAACGATCTTCGCGATTCATCTGAAACTGCGAAAGCAGGAGCCGGAACGCTTCGATCTCGACCTGCTCGCGGAATCGACGGAGGGTTTCAGCGGCGCGGAAATCGAACAGGCCGTGATCTCGGCACTCTACCGCTCGCTGCAGACGAAACAGCCGCTTTCGACCACGACGCTGCTCGACGCCATCAACAGCACGCAGCCACTGAGCGTGTCGCGGAAAGAAGACATCGATCGGATTCGCGCGACGGCCGCGGGCAGATTTACGCCGGTAAGGTAAGTCATCCCGAGCGTAGCGAGGGATCCGGGCGGGAGGGGCGAATCAGCCGTTCCGCGCCCCCCCCGCCCGGATCCTTCGCTACGCTCAGGATGACGGCTACCGCGATCCCTTGCGGTTCACGATCGACATGAACTCCTGACGCGTTCTCTCATCCGAGAGGAAGTTGCCGCGCAGCACGTTCGTCTCCATGAACGACGACTCCTGCTCGACGCCGCGCATCACCATGCACATATGCAGGCCGCCCATCCAGACCGCGATCCCCTGCGGCTCCAGAATCTTCTGGATCGTATCGGCGACGTCGTGCGCGAGGTG
This sequence comes from Acidobacteriota bacterium, assembly GCA_034667465.1. Classification (GTDB taxonomy): domain Bacteria; phylum Acidobacteriota; class Thermoanaerobaculia; order Gp7-AA8; family Gp7-AA8; genus JAOBAU01. The sequence continues at coordinate 200,663 of JAXDJV010000002.1, forward strand.
TTCCTGCGACTGCAATCTGCGCATGTGCACTTCGACGATGCGCGGAATCTTCGACGCGCCGATGATCTGCTTCTCCGGAATGTATCCGATGATGAACTGCCCGAAAAACGGCAGGATGTGATGTGCACAAAGCGTCTTGTACGTCCCGCCGATCACGACGAGGTTCTGGCAGCTTGCATCCGCTGCCGTGCAGGCCTGCTTGAAGACAGTCGTTAACTTCTTGACGTCCGTGAAGTCGTAGCCGCTCGTCATCGTGATGAGCGAGTCCGCCCACCGGCGCGGCGTATCGATCAGATTCTCATCCTCCATGTCGACATGCAGCAGCCGCAGCGCTTCGTGCAGATGGAGCATCAGCTGGTCGCGATCGACGCTCGGCCGCGGTCCGGCGAGAATCGGGCGTTCGTCCTGGAGGAGCAGGTCTTCCGTAACTTTCATGGTGCGAAGTCTAGTACCTGAGGTGGTTTTTCTCTCGCAGCTTGACGCTGAATGAGCTCTCATTCACAATCACCGGAACGGATCGTGTAATGTAGCCACGATCCCGTAAATGCGAAGGAGCTGTGTATGGCCGAAGTCAAATCCCAGGGCGCCGTCGAGGCGATGGAGGTCGCGGAGGCCTCTCGCGAGACCGAATGGGAAAAACCCTCATTCGTCGGTGACCTCTTCCTCGGCAAGCTGAATCTCGATCTCATTCATCCCTTCCCCGAACAGCCGGCCGCCGATCAGGCGGAAGCCGACGAGTTCCTCAAAAAGCTCGAGCGCTATCTCGCCGAAAACGTCGATGCCGACAAGATCGACGAACAGGGCGAATACGACTACGAGCATTTCGAAGAATTCCGCAAGCTCGGCGCCTGGGGCATGAAGATTCCGAAGGAGTACGGCGGCCTCGGATTCAGCGCGACGAATTACAACCGCGCCATCGGTCTCGTCGCCACGTGGTGCGGTTCATCGGTGGCGTGGCTCTCCGCGCATCAGTCGATCGGCGTGCCGCAGCCGCTCAAACTGTTCGGCACTCCCGAGCAGAAGAAGAAGTGGCTGCCGCGGCTCGCGAACGGTGCCATCTCCGCATTCGCACTCACCGAGCCGGGCGTCGGTTCCGATCCCGCCAAGATGGAGACGCGCGCAGTGCCGTCACCTGACGGCAAGGGCTGGATCCTCAACGGCGAGAAGCTCTGGTGCACGAACGGCCTCAAGGCCGAGCTGATCGTCGTCATGGCGCAGACGCCGCCGAAGGTCGTCAAAGGAAAAGAGAAGAAGCAGATCACGGCGTTCGTCCTCGAGACGAACACGCCGGGCGTCGAGATCGCGCATCGCTGTCAGTTCATGGGGCTGCGCGGAATCGGCAATGTGTTGATCAAATTCAAGGACGTCTTCATCCCGGCCGAGAACATCCTCTGGGGCGAAGGGCTCGGCCTCAAGCTCGCGCTGATCACGCTGAACACCGGACGTCTGACGATTCCCGCCGGATGCGCAGCCAGCGGCCGCCGCATGCTGGAGATCGCGAAAGACTTCGCGAACGAACGCGTGCAGTGGGGCCTGCCGATCGGCAAGCACGAAGGCGTCTCGCAGAAGATCGCGTGGATGGCGTCACACACGTTCGCGATGGAAGCGATCGTATGGCTGACGTCGGGACTCGCCGATCGCGGCGACGTCGATCTCCGTCTCGAAGCGGCGATGGCGAAACTGTTCAACACGGAAGTTGCGTGGCAGTGCGTCGATCACCTCGTGCAGATCCGCGGCGGACGCGGCTACGAAACCGCGCGGTCGCTCAAAGAGCGCGGCGAGAAGGGATGGCCGGTCGAGCGGATCATGCGCGACATGCGCATCAATCGCATCTTCGAAGGAACGAGCGAGATTCAGCATCTCTTCATCGCGCGCGAAGCGGTCGATCCGCACATGAAGCGCGGCTACAAAATCCTCCTGCCGGAAACACCGACCGGCGAGAAGATCAGCGCCGCCGCGAAGGCCGGCGCGTTTTACGCGACGTGGTATCCGACGCGCTACGTCGGCTGGTCGCGTTTCCCGAAGTTCGGCGAGTTCGGAAAGCTCTCGCATCACATGGGCTACGTCGAGCGCGCATCACGCCATCTGTCGCGCTCGATCTTCCACGCCATGATGCGCTTCGGCGCGAAGCTCGAGCGGAAGCAGGCGGTTCTCTTCCGCATCGTCGACATCGGCACGGATCTCTTCGCGATGTCGTCGGCGATCAGCTACGCGACGATGCTGGCGAAGAAGGGCGGCGACACGAAGAACGCGATGGATCTCGCCGACGTCTTCTGCAGCGAAGCGCGGCAGCGGATCGATTACAACTTCAAGCACCTCTTCGATAATCACGACGACGCGTCGTACAAGCTCGTCATGAATTTCCTGAAGGGCGAATACGACTGGTTCGAGGGCGATCTCGTCCAGCCGGTCACCCCGACCGCGCAACAGGTCGAAGAAGCGATGGCGAAACTAGCCTGATCAGGACCGAAGGGGCGGGCGAAGCGCCCGCCCCTTCATTGCTTCCTGATATCGCCGCACCGTCTCCGCAATCCCAAACTCCAGCGCATCGCCGAGCAGCGCGTGTCCGATCGACACCTCCGCAACCTCCGGCATCAGCGCGACGAACTGCGGCAGATTGGTCAGATCGAGATCGTGCCCCGCGTGCAGCCGTAATCCGAGCGCGCGCACTTCATCTGCTGACTGACGAAGCAGTGCCAGCTCGCGCGACGCATCGCCGGCGCGTGCTTCATCAGCGTATGCCCCTGTGTACAACTCGACCGCTTCCGCGCCGAGCTCGCGTGCAATCGCAAGCGGCTCGCCCGGCGTCATGAAGAGCGACACGCGAATGCCGAGCGCACGCAGCTCCGCCACGACCGGCGCGAGTTGCGCCGCGGTTCGCGAGAGATCCCAGCCGGCGTCGGATGTGAGCACGTCGTTCGCGTCCGGCACGAGTGTGCACTGCGTCGGATGAACGCGACGAGCGTGCTCGAGCAAACCGGTGAACGGATTTCCTTCGATGCAGAGCTCAGCGCCCGCGACTCCCGCAACTTCCGCGACGGCCGCCCCAATCGGCGCAACGTCGCCGGCGCGAATGTGCCGCTCATCCGGCCGCGGATGAATCGTGATCCCGTCCGCCCCCGCGGCGAGCGCGAGCCGCGCGAAACGGGCAACGTCGGGAATGCCGCTCGTCCGCGTGTTGCGCAGCGTCGCGACTTTGTTCACGTTGACGCTGAGCCTCGTCATTACTCGATCCGAACGCTCTTCACGTTCGTCAGCTCGCGAATCCCGGCAACGCCGAGCTCGCGTCCGAAGCCGGAGCTCTTCGTCCCGCCGAACGGCAGCCGCGGATCGGAGGAGACGACCGCGTTGACGAACAGCTGACCGACGTCGATGCCGGCGATGCAGCGCGCCGCTTCCGCGCGATCGTTCGTCCAGACGCTGGCGCCGAGTCCGAAGCGGGTTGCATTCGCGATGGCGATCGCTTCGTCGACGTCGTTCGCGCGGAACAGCGCGGCGACCGGACCGAACGTCTCTTCCTGCGCGGCCGGCGAATCGAGCGGCACGTTGCGAAGGACGGTCGGCGCGAAGAACGTCGCACTGCCGCGGCCACCGGTGAGCAGCGTCGCGCCGAGTGCAACCGTCGCATCGACCTGGCGCTCGAGCCGCGAGGCGATCTCGTCATTCAGCAGCGGGCCGAAATCGGTCTGCTCGTCGAGCGGATCGCCGCCGCGCAGCGACGACATCGCATCGACGAAGCGCGCTTCGAACTCGTCGTAAACATCGCGATGGATGATGAAGCGCTTCGCCGCCGTGCACGCCTGCCCGTTGCCATGCATGCGCGAACGAACTCCCTCGGCGACGGCGCGTTCGAGGTTCGCCGACGGCAACACGATGAACGCATCACTGCCGCCGAGCTCGAGCGAGATCCTCTTCACGTGCCGTCCCGCATGTTGCGCGACCGCGCTTCCCGCTTCCTCTCCGCCGGTCAGGACAACCGCGCGAATGCGATCGTCGGCGATCAGCGAATAGACCGTTTCGGCCGGCAGCGACGCGGCCGCGAAGACACCGCTGCCGAATCCCGCTTCGCTCATCAACTGCTCGAGCGCAGTCGCGCAGTCGGGGACGAACGGCGAGTGCTTGACGATGACGGTGTTGCCGGCCAGCAGCGCCGGAATCGCAAATCGAAAGACCTGCCAGAGCGGAAAGTTCCACGGCATCACGCCGACGATCGCGCCCAGCGGCTCGTAGCGAATGAAGCTTCGCGACGCCTCGGTCTCGACGTTTTCGTCGGCCAGCATTGCCGCCGCGTGCTCGGCATAAAAGCGCGCGAGATTCGCCGACTTCGCCACCTCCGCGCGCGCGGAACGAATCGTCTTGCGCGTCTCGCGCGTGATCAGCTCCGCGTATGCGTTCGCGTCGCGCTCGAGGATGCCGGCAGCGCGGCGTGCGGCCTCGGCGCGCGCGGCGATCGACGTGCGACGCCAGATGCGAAACGCCGCGTCGGCGTCGGCGAGGAGTCGCGGCACCGCGCCGGAGCGCGCCCACCAGTGCGTCGTCACTTCCGCCGCCGCGCTCACGCCACTCTCCGCACGCGATCGCTTTGCGCGACCGCGACGCCGCCGAGGATGACGAGCATCGCGAGAATCATCCGCGCCGTGATCGATTCGTGGAGCAGCAGCCAGCCGACGACGACCGCGACCGCAGGATTGACGTACGCGTAGAGCGCGAGCTTGCTGGCGCGGATGCGTGCGAGTGCGTAGAGAAACGTGCTGTACGCGATCACGGAACCGAACATCATCAGATAGAGCAACGCCGCGAGCGAACGCTGCGAGAACGCGAGGTGCGAGAAACTGCCGGTCGCCAGCGCGGCGATGGTCAGCACGATGCCGCCCGACAACATCTGAATCGTCGCAACAGCGAGCGGACCCGCGTTCGCCGGACGCAGCTTCGAACGAAGCGCGCCGATGTTCCAGCCGATGCAGTTCACCTGCATCGCCACGACCGCGAGAAAGAAATAGAGACTGTGCTCCGGCTGCCGCAATCCCGGTGCGACGAGCAGCGCCACGCCGGCGAATCCGAGCAGCATGCCGGCCGATTTGCGAAGCGTGAACGGCGCCGTGCCGGTGACCGCTTCGAGCACGCCCATCCAGAGCGGAATCATCGCCGCGAGCAGCGCCGCCAGTCCGCTGGTGATGTAGTGCTCGGCCCAGACGACCGACGTGTTCGCGATCGCGACCATGATGATTCCGTTGATGATCTGATCGATCCAGATGCGACGGCTCGTCGGAAAACGCTCGCGGCGCACGAGACAGATCGTCAGCAGAATCGCGCCGGCGCCCATGAAGCGGATCGCCGTCAGCGCCAGCGTCGGAATCGTTTCGACCGCAACGCGGATCGCGAGGAACGTCGTTCCCCAGATCAGGCAGATTGCGACGAACGCGACATACGCGCCGATCGGTGCGCGCGTCTGCGGCACGTCACGGACATCCGCGACCGCACTCATCGACCGCCCCCAGCAGCATGGAACGCTTCAACAATCGCGGCCGCCGACAGCTTCACATCATCCTCAGTCGTGTTCCAGCCCGACACGGAAATGCGCATCGCCGCCGCACCGTGCCACGTCGTGCCGCCGAGCCAGCAAACGCCGCCGCGCTGCACGCGCGCGATCACGTCACGCGTCACGTCGTCGGAGCCGAAGCGAACCAGCACCTGATTGAGCACGACGTCGTTCGCGATCGTGACGCCGCTCTCGCGTCCGAGCAGTTCCGCGAAGAGACGCGCGTGCGAACAGCAGCGCGCGACGAGATCGGCGACGCCGTCGCGTCCGAGCGTCTGCAGCGCCGCCCAGATCGTGAAGCCGCGCGCGCGGCGCGACGATTCCGGCACCCAGTCGAAGTTGTCGCGCTCACCGCGATTGCCGCCGATCAGATACGACGCGATGAGCGCCATCGACGCGCGATGCGCAGCGGCGTCGCGCACGAAGACGAGGCCGGAGTCGTAAGGAACGTTCAGCCACTTGTGCGCGTCAGTCGCCCACGAATCGGCGAGCTCGATGCCGCGCACCAGCGCGCGCTGCGACGGCGACGCGGCCGCCCACAAACCGAACGCGCCATCGACATGCAGCCAGCCGCCGTTCGCGCGGACGAGCGGCGCGAGGTCGGCGATCGGATCGAAGGCGCCGGTGTTCACGTTGCCGACTTGCGCGCAGACGATCGCCGGCACGGCGACCTTGCGCAGCGTTTCGCCGAGCGCATCGGCGCGCATGCGGCCCTGCTCGTCGGTCGCGATTGCGTGGACGCGCGCGACGCCGAAGCCGAGGAGACGGAGAGCGGTGTAAACAGTGACGTGCTGCTCCGCGCTGACGACCAGCTCGATCGGCGGCGCGCCGATGAGACCGTGCTGCTCGACGTCCCAGCCCTGCGCGGCGAGGACGGAATGACGCGCTGCCGCGAGCGCGGTGAAGTTCGCCATCTGACAACCGGTCACGAAGCCGGTGCTGACGCCGGCCGGCAGACCGAAGAGGTCGATCAGCCACTCGGCAACGACGTCTTCCACGACGGCCGAGGCGGGCGATGCGACGAAGAGACCGGCATTCTGATCCCACGCGCTCGTCAGCCAGTCGGCGGCGACCGTGACCGGCATCGCGCCGCCGATCACGAATCCGAAATAGCGCGGACCAGCCGAGGCGACGAGTCCCGGTTCCGCGGCGTCGATCAGCGCGCGCAATACCTCTTCGGGATCGCGGCCATTCGCGGCGAACGGCACGCCGAACGTCGCGCGCAACTGATCGGCGGTCGCTGATGCGACGACCGGCCGCTGCTGCACGGTGCGGAGGAACGCGTTCGCCGACGAGGCCGCCTGCGACAACAGCGCGGCGGTCCGTTCGGTCTCGTTGGTCGGCATGGCGTCCTCCTCGTGAGTGATACAATCGTGAAGGTATGGCTACATCAATCCACGGTCAAGTAGCGCAATATGAATAAGACAATCTGGCAGCCGCGCCTCGGCCGTCCGGCCGGCGCCATCTATCGCGCCATCGCCGACGCCATCGAGCGCGACGTCAGCGACGGCGTCCTCGCCGGCGGCTCGCGCCTGCCGACGCATCGCGAGCTCGCGAAAAAACTCGGCGTGACGACGCTGACGATCACGCGCGCGTATGGCGAAGCGTCGCGGCGGGGGCTGATCGAATCGACGGTCGGACGCGGCACATTCGTCCGGACGAATGCGGCTCGCACCACCGGCAACGACGAGCGGCGCGGCGTCGATCTCTCGCACAACATCATCCGCGGCGGCGAAGACATCGAGCTCTCGCGATCGCTCGCCGCCGACCTGCAGCGCATCATCGCGAATGCCGACTATCAGTCGCCATCGTCCGGCAGCACGCGCCACCGTTCTGCCGGCGCCGCGTGGATCGCACGCGCCGGCGCGGAGGTGTCGACCGATCGCGTCATCGTCACGCCCGGCGCGCAGCCGGCGCTGCTCGCACTCGTCTCGACGCTGCTCGAACCAGGCGGCGTGATGCTCTCCGAGCCGATGACCTATCCCGGCTTTCGCTCGCTCATCACGATGCTCCGCGCGCGCGTCGAGACGGTGACGCTCGACGACGAAGGGATCGAGCCGAAAGCGCTCGATCGCCTTTGCCGCTCCACCGGCGCGAAGCTCCTCTACTGCGTGCCGAACTTTCAGAATCCGACCGCGGCGACGATGAGCGAACAGCGGCGGCGCGACGTCGCATCGGTCGCGCGCAAACACGGGCTGGTCATCATCGAAGACGACGTCTACGGATTCCTGATGCCGAAGAGTCCGACGACGCTGCTCTCGCTGCTGCCGGAGCAAACGTGTTACGTCGCCAGCGTCTCGAAAAGCGTCAGCCCCGCGCTGCGCATCGGCTTCGTCGCCGCGCCACTCGCGTTTCTGCCGCGCATCGAGTCAACACTCGCAGCGAGTGTGGCCTTCGCATCGACCGCAGCGGCGGAGATCTTCACGTCGATCGTCGAGTCGGGCGAAGGAGATCGGATCGTCGCCCGCAAGCGCGAGATCATCCGCGAACATCAGCGCCTCGCGCGACGCATCTTCGGCGACGCCCTCGGCGGCACGCACGCCGCCAGCCCGCACGCCTGGATGCAGCTCGATGATTCATGGAGCGCGCAGGACCTCGCGCATGAATCAGCGACGCGCGGCTATCCGGTCGCGCCGGCCGCCGTCTTCGCATTCGATCGCCGCCACGCACCAAACGCGGTGCGCTTGTCACTCGGCGTGACGACCGACACCGCGGAACTGGAGACCGCGCTGCGAACGATCGCGGCGATCACCGCGGACACGCGGCGGTCAGGGATGCCGATGGTTTGAAGGATGAGGGATGAAGGAGGAAGGATGAAGGATGAAGGAAACCAAACATTCATCCTTCATCCTTCATCCTTTCGATTCAGCTACTTCTCTCCCGCCGCCGGAAACACCGGCGTGATGTCGACCGGGATGTCGTTCAGGCTCTTGTTGACCGCCTCGATCTCCGCGTTCGACACGCCGTATTTCTCGAGCAGGGTGTTGGCGCGATCGAAATCGCCGGTCGCTTCGATCGTCAGCAGCTCCGTCGCCAGCGACTTCACTCCTTCGCGGAACTTATCGAAGTCGACCTTGAACCGGCCGTTCGTCGACGGCACGATGCCGCCCTTCTCGCGCAGCCAGTTCCATTGCAGCGCGGTGCCGCGTCCGTGCGCTTCGCCGACGCCGAAGCGCAGCGAGCGGAACATGATTGCGGCGTACGTCGCGTAAAGCTGCTGCTCATTGAAGCCCGAAAGCAGCTTCTGGTTCTGCGCGAAGGCGATGTTCCAGAGGCCGAGCACATCGGCCTTCGACTCTTCGATCGTCGAATAGAGATTCTTCAGCGGGATGCGCGAGTCGACGCGCTCACCCTTGAACGTGATGATTCCCGGTCCGAGTCCATGCGACAGCTCGTGGAAGAGAATCTGATTGAAGAAGGCGTCGAAGTTGACGAGGCTCTGCTGCGACTCGTCGAGCACGCGCAGCGAGATCGGCTGGCCGCTCTGCCGATACTTCGCGTTGATCACGTTCTTGAGCAGGACTTTCTTCGAGCCCTTCTTCTCGCGCACGAACTCGTCGTTCGGCAGATTGAACGCCGCCGTCTGCACGCCGCGCCGCGCGTCGCCGGCCGTGTAGAGCTCCTGCACGACTTTGATCGGCGACTCGCTGCCGCGGTTCGGATTCTTGTACGCCTCCGGCTCCGGCAAATTCTTTTCCATCGCCGGCAGCGCGTGCGCGTACGCGGCGAGCTTCTCCGACTCCGGCTTGTCGACGACGCAGACGAACGACTCGAACGACGCCTTGTAGTTGAACATCTCGTCTTCGTAAACCTCGTACGGTCCGATGACGACTTCGATCGGGCCGCTGAGATCCATCCACGCAAAGTCGCTCTCGCGATAGTCGTTCGACGCGAACGCCGCCGCCCGTTTGTTGAGGTAATCCTTCAGATGCGCGTCGCTCGTCAGCGCCGCCGCTTCGCGAAGCCGCTGCGCGGCCGGCTCGAGGAACTCGCGATATTCGTCGGAGTAAGGAACAGTTTTGAAGTTCGCGCCATCGCGTTTGATGACGGTGAACAGTCCCTGCAACGCCTCTTTCTGATCGGCATGCGCGGCGACGTATTTCTCGAACTCTTCCTTCGTCATGTCGGTCGGATAGAAACCGCCGCCTTCCGGCTTCTTCCCTTCCGCACCGAACGGCGCGATGAACGGCTCGTCGGACTTCAGCCGATCCCACCGGCCTTTGTTGGCGACGAAGAGCGCGTAGCCGTCGCGATCGAGCGGCGATGCGGATGACTGCTTCTCCAGCTCCGCGCGCACGGCCGGGTTCTCCGCCGCGACCTGGCGCCAGTAGAGCTCATCGATCAGCTTCGACGCCTCGATCAGTTTCGCGACGACGTTGCGCTCTTCATCGTTGAGCAGTGCGCGGTCGTAATCGATGGTCGTGCGCGGAAGCTGCGCGAGACGCGCCGGAACGTCGGGCGCGATTTCACGTTTGCTCGCTGCAGACGCCTTCGCGGCGGCAGGTTGCGAGGTCTCAGGCTGGCAGGCGGCGAGGAGGACGGCGGCGAGGAGCAGCAGCGTGCGTTTCATGGCCGGCGATTCTAGTCCTCGCCTGCGCTCGTTGCGCCGTTCGTAACCGCTCTGTTATCGTCCCGCCCCTGTGATCATCGAGTGCAGCAGCTGTCATTCCCGCTATCAGTACGACGAGGACCGCTTCGAACGGAAGCCGTCGAAGAAGATCAAGTGCGCGAAATGCGGGACCGTTTTCGAGATTCACAATCCCGCATTCGCGGCGAAACCGGAGACCGGTCCGGGCGACGCCACTTCGACCCGACGCGAGGAAACGAAAGCGTCAGCGCCGATGCCGCGCGCCGACGACACGACCGCGGAGGCGAGCATCCCCTCGACCGGCAAACAGCTGATCGAGCCGGCGCTCCCCGCCGGCAAGCGGCTCTCGCTCGCGATCATCGACGGCCCCGACGCCGGCAGCGTCTATCGCATCACCAAACCGCGCGTGACCGTCGGCCGCTCCGGCGCCGATCTGACGCTGAACGACAGCGAATGCTCGCGCCAGCACGCCGCCGTCGAAGTGCGCGACACGATCTATCTCCTGCACGATCTGAAGTCGACCAACGGCACGATGGTCAACGGCGAAAAGATCACCGACGCCACCGAGCTCCAGGACAAGTCGGAGTTTCAGGTCGGGACGTCCACGCTGATGTTGATCGTTACAGATGAGGCATGAGTAATGAGTAACGAGGCATGAGTCGGTTTTGCCTCATACCTCATCCCTCATGCCTCATACCTCAATGAACCAACTAGCCACTCTCTACCGATCGAGACAACTAATCGCCGCCCTCACCGCGCGCGATCTCAAAGCCCGCTATCGCGGTTCGGTCCTCGGCTTCTTCTGGTCGCTCGCCAATCCGCTCCTGCTGCTCGCCGTCTACACCCTCGTCTTCACGAAGTTCTTTCCGCAGCAGGTCGTGTCGCCGTATCCGCTCTTTCTCTTCGCCGGGATTCTGCCGTGGACGTTTTTCTCCGCGGCGACACTCGAATCGACGAATGCAATCACCAGCAACGCGGGGCTGATCAAGAAGGTCATGTTTCCCGCCGAGGCGTTGCCGCTGGTTGTGGTGTTGTCGCATCTGGTGCATTTCGCGCTGGCCATTCCGGTGCTGCTCGGGGCGATCGTAATCTTCGTCATCCTCGGCCAGACGGTGTTGTCGCCGATCATTCTCCTCGTGCCTGTGCTGATGCTCGTGCAGACGATCTTCGTCGCCGGCGTTGCGATGACGGTGTCGTCGGTGTCGGTGCTCTTTCGCGACCTGCGCGATCTCGTCACGAACCTGATGCAGCTCGGCTTCTTCGTCACGCCGATCATCTATCTGATCGACCGCATCGACTCGCGCGTGCTGCGAGCGCTGCTGCGCATCAATCCGATGACGCCGTTCGTTATCGCGTATCAGGACGTGCTCTTCTTCGGCCGATTCCCGAGCGTCTCCGACACGTTCCTGATGCTCGCCTACGCCTTCGCCTCGATCGTCATCGGCTTCACCGTGTTCGATCGTTTGCGCGACACGCTTGCGGAGGCGATCTGATGGCGACGCCCGAATTCGCCATCCACCTCGATCACGTCTCGAAGGCGTACCGCCTCTGGGGACGCCGTTCGCAATTCGCGACGCTCAAGAGCGCGCTGCTGAAGCGCGATCTGAAGCTCGCTCCCGAAGCGTCGGTTGCCGCGCTGAGCGACGTCTCGTTTTCCGTCCATCGCGGTGAAGCATTCGGCATCGTCGGCCGCAACGGCTCCGGCAAATCAACGCTGCTGAAACTGATCTCCGGCATCCTCAAGCCGACTTCCGGCGCGATCGCCGTAAACGGCCGCATCGCCGCACTCATCGAGCTCGGCGCAGGCTTCCATCCGGAGATCACCGGACGCGAAAACATCTACATCAACGGCATCATGCTCGGCCTGACGCGGCGCGACATCGAGAGCCGCTTCGAGAAGATCGTCGAGTTCTCCGGCATTCGCGATTTCATCGACCAGCCGGTCAAAACTTACTCGTCCGGCATGTACGTTCGCCTCGGCTTCGCCGTCGCCGTGCACGTCGATCCCGACATCCTGCTCATCGATGAAGTGCTGTCGGTCGGCGACGAAGAGTTCTCGCAGAAGTGCATCGCGAAAATTCAGGAGATGAAGTATCGCGGCGTGACACTCGTCTTCGTCACGCACCAGCTCGGACAGGTTCGCGATCTCTGCGATCGCGCGCTCTGGCTCGATCACGGCAGCGTCGCCGCGGTCGGCGATCCGGTGCGCGTCGTCGATGAATATCTGCAGGTCGTCGCCGGACACACGCCACAACCCGCTGCAGCAGTCACGACCGAAACGCAGGCCGCCGAAGAGCCGGCAGAAACGAAAAAAGATCCGCTCGAAGAAGAGCGCTGGGGCTCGGGCGAAGTGCTGCTGACGCGCGTGTCGCTGACCGACGATCAGGGGCGCGATCTCGTCGCGCTCGGCGCCGGCACACCGGTCACGATCGCGCTCGACGTCGAAGTGCGCACGCCGCAGGAAGACTTCGTCTTTGGCATCGGCATCTATCACGCCGACGGTTCGTGCGTGTACGGCACGAACACCGACATCGAAGGACTACTCGCGCAACGGATCGCATCGAACGGCCGCGCTCACTTCATCATGCCGTCGCTCGATCTCGTCGCCGGCGCCTATCGCGTCGACGCCGCCATCCACACGCGCAACGGACGCGCATTCGATTACCGCCGCGGCGTCATCCGCTTCGTGGTCGGCTCACGCGTCCACGACATCGGCGTCTATCGCCCGAAACACACCTGGCGTTTCGAAGGCGGCATCACCTTCCGCGAAGTCGACACGCTCAAGCGCGACGTGCCGGCGGAGATGGCGGAGTACATCAGAGATACCGAAAAATAAGGTGCTGAGTGCTGGGTGCTGAGAAAAAGGCGGCCGACGCGCAGCGACTCAGCACTCTGCACCCGGTTTTTCGGTTTTCCAGGGCAGTTCCCACCGCCCCTCCCCCTCATCCAGCTTCGGCAGCGGCACCGGCTTTCCCAGTTTGCGAAGCTGCGTCAGCTCCCACAGCTTCGCGTACTTCCAGAACGTGTAATAGACGTGCATACCGACGGAGATCAGGCCGCGCGTGCCGTCGAGGAAGCCGCCGTTGATGATGAAGTCGCGAAAGAACTTGCCGATCGGATGACCGATGATTCCGCCGAGGGATGTGGTCTTGCCGTCGATGTACATTTGGGCGGCCGACCAGTTCGCGTAACGCGTCATCTTCGCGATCATGTGATCGAACGTGCGGATGTAGTAGTGATCCATTTTCTGTCGCAGCGCGCCTGTCTCACCATCAACGAGCAGATCGGCGTGCACGCGTTTGTTCGGATAGCGCGCGTGTCCGCGATGAAAGAGTCGCGTGACACGATCGCGCTGCAGTCCGCTGAAACGGACCGGCTGTCCGAGCATGAAGTTCAGGCGTCCGACTGAGTACGCCCAGCGATCGAGCGGGGAGTCGAGAGTGCGCAGCAGTTCATCGCGCAGCTTCGGAGTCACGCGCTCATCGGCGTCGATGACGAAGATCCAGTCGTGCGTGGCGCGATCGATCGCGTAGTTCTTCGTTGAGGCGGCGCCGAGGTATTCGCGCTGCTCCAGGCGCACGCGAGGGAAGTGATCGCGGACGCGCTCGACGGTGCCGTCGGTCGAGAACGAATCGACGAGATAGATCTCGTCCGCCCAGTCGACGGAGCGAAGGCAATCGTCGATGTTCTCAATCTCGTTGAGCGTGTGGACGATGGCCGTTACCGGCACGCGGGACATGAAGCGAATGATGAATGATGAATGATGAATTCGGAATGACAATTGCTGCCATTCAGCATTCAGAATTCATCATTCAGCATTCGTTACAACGTGTAGTTTTTTTCGAGCAGCACCCGCGCGCGCCGATCCCGCAGGTTCTTGATCTGCGACTCGATGTCGCGCTCGAACGGGATCTTGCGATGGCTGGCATAAACCGGCGCGTCGACGGTGATCTTCTTCAGCTCTTCACCGAACGTATTCGGCGACAGATGAGCGGTCTCATCAGCCAGTGACTGCTGATCGTTCGGGAACGATGCTTCCGTCACGACCGCGACCACGTTCGAACACTTGTTCGTCCGCTTCCAGATCTCGCTCGTCGGCCCGGTGTCGCCGGTGAAGGTGATCGTCTGTCCGCCCATCTCGACGATCACGCCGGCGGCCGGAATCTGATGATCGACCGGCACCGCGGTGATGCCGATGTCGTTGAACATCACCTTCTTGCCGGTGGTGAGTGCGCGATATTGCACAGCCGGCTTTTGCGTCAGCGGCGAGATGAGACAGGAGAAATCGGGCCAGACGATTCCGTTGAAGACGTTCTGGACCAGCAGGTCCATCACGTCGCGCGCTGCGAAAATCGTCAGCGGTCCGCTGCTCTGGCTGAAGCGGTTGTGAATCAAATGCGGGAGATCGCGAATGTGATCCGCGTGCGGATGGGTAATGAAGACTCCCTGGATCCGTCCCTGCTGCGCGAACGAGAGCTTGGAAGTCAGCGTTCCGGCATCCACGGCGAACCAGTCGTCGAGCAGGTAACCGGTCAGGTTATGTTCCGCATCTGACGCCCCGTAGGCGCCGAGCACCTTAAGCCGCATTCCCTTCCTTCACGCTGCCACTTGACCTGGGACTGGCTACTATTCTTGCAGTGCAAAGAGTTAATGTCCAGCAGCGCGATGATCGTTCATAAGTTGACCACCCGCGCGCTGGAGCCGTTTCATCCCACCGTTCGCGACTGGTTCACGAACGCGTTTCCATCGGCGACGAAAGCGCAGCAACTCGGCTGGCCGGCCATCGCCGCCGGCGACTGGACGCTCATCACCGCCCCGACCGGCAGCGGCAAAACGCTCACCGCATTTCTCTGGGCGCTCGACCGACTGATGTTCGCGCCGCTTCCCGAACGGACGAAACGCTGCCGCGTGGTGTACATCTCGCCGCTCAAAGCGCTGGCGGTCGACGTCGAGCGAAATTTGCGCGCACCACTCGCCGGAATCGCGAATCTCGCACAGGAGCGCGGCGAAACGTTCGTCATGCCGGCGATCGCCACCCGCACCGGCGACACGCCTCCAGGCGAGCGCAATCGATTCCTGCGCGATCCGTCCGACATTCTCATCACGACGCCGGAATCGATCTATCTGATGCTGACGTCGAACGCGCGCGAGCTGCTGCGCAGCGTCGAGACGATCATCATCGATGAGATCCACGCGCTCGTGCCGAACAAACGCGGCGCGCATCTCGCGGTGTCGCTCGAACGACTGACGCGCCTTTGCGAAAAGCCGCCGCAACGCATCGGGCTTTCCGCGACACAGCGTCCGCTTGAAGAGGTCGCGCGCTATTTGGGTGGATTGGGTGTCATCCCGAGCGTAGCGAGGGACCCGGGCGGGCGGCGCGCAAAAGAGCTGACTTCGAGCCCCTCCCCCCCGGATCCCTCGCTGACGCTCGGGATGACATGGCGTCCCGTCACCATCGTCGACACCGGCGAAAAAAAACAACTCTCACTCCACGTCGAAGTCCCGGTCGAAGACATGGCGAAGCTCGGCGAGCTGACCGAAGTGCCGAGCGGTCCGGCCGCGGCGGGCGAAGCACGCAGCTCGATCTGGCCGGCCATTCATCCGCGACTGCTCGAACTGATTCGCGCGCATCGCTCGACGCTCATCTTCGTCAACTCGCGGCGCCTCGCGGAACGGCTCGCAAATTCGCTCAACGAGCTCGCCGGCGAAACCCTCGTCAACGCGCATCACGGTTCGATCGCACGCGCGCAGCGGATCGAGATCGAAGACAACCTGAAGTCCGGCCGCCTGCCGGCGCTCGTGGCAACGTCGTCGCTCGAGCTCGGAATCGACATGGGGGCGATCGATCTCGTCATCCAGATCGAAGCGCCGCCGTCGATCGCAAGCGGCATGCAGCGCATCGGCCGCGCCAGCCATCAGGTCGGCGCCGTCAGTGAAGGAATCGTCTTTCCGAAATATCGCGGCGATCTGATCGCCTGCGCCGCCGTCACCGACGCCATGCATCGCGGCGTGATTGAGCCGACGCGCTATCCACGCAATCCGCTCGACATCGTCGCGCAACAACTCGTGGCGATGATCGCGGTCGAAGACTGGAACGCCGACGATCTGTTCGAAACCGTGCGCGGCTCGGCGCCGTTCGCGGAGCTGTCGCGCGCATCGTTCGAAGGGGTGCTCGACATGCTGTCCGGCCTCTATCCGTCCGACGAATTCGCGGAGCTCCGTCCGCGCGTGACGTGGGATCGCGTCACGAACGTGCTCACCGCGCGGCCAGGCGCGAAGCGGGTCGCGATCACGAGCGGCGGGACGATTCCCGATCGCGGTCTCTATGGCGTTTTCCTCGCCGGCGGCGAAACGACATCGAGCGCGCGCGTCGGCGAGCTCGATGAAGAGATGGTCTTCGAGTGCCGCGTCGGCGAGACATTCCTCCTCGGCGCTTCCACCTGGCGCATCGAAGAGATCACGCACGATCGCGTCATTGTTTCACCCGCGCCCGGACAGCCCGGCAAGATCCCGTTCTGGAAAGCGGAGTCGGGCGAGCGCACGGTTCCGTTCGGGCGCGAGATCGGCCGTCTTGTCCGCGAGTTGCGCACGGCGCCGCGAAACGATGCGGTCAACACGTTGACCACCAAACACGATCTCGATCGGCGCGCGGCCGAGAATCTGCTGCAGTATCTCGACGACCAGGCCGAAGCGACAGTCGCCGTTCCCGACGATCGGACCATCGTCGTCGAGCGGGTCGTTGACGAGCTCGGCGACTGGCGCGTCTGCGTCCTCACGCCGTTCGGCGGACGCATTCACGCGCCGTGGGCGATGGCGGTCACCGCTCGCGTTCGCGCCGAGCTGGCCATCGACGTCGAGACGATGTGGAGCGACGACGGTTTCATCATCCGCTTCCCCGAAACCGACGCGCCGCCGCCGTCCGAGCTCGTCATCCCCGATCCCGATGAAGTGGAAGCGCTGGTCATCCGCCAGCTCGGCGCCAGCTCACTCTTCGCCGCGAAGTTCCGCGAAGCGTCGGCGCGCGCACTACTCCTGCCGCGTATGCGCGTCGATCGCCGCACGCCGCTCTGGCAGCAGCGCAAACGCGCCTACGATCTGCTGCAGGTCGCGTCGCGCTTCGGCTCGTTCCCGATTCTGCTCGAGGCGTATCGCGAATGTCTGCGCGACATCTTCGACGTGCCGTCGCTGATCGAAACGCTGAAGCTGATCCGCGAGCGTTCCATCCGCGTCGTCATCGCCGACACGCGCAAACCGTCGCCGTTCGCCGCGTCGCTGCTCTTCCGCTACGTCGCCAACTTCATCTATGACGGCGACGCGCCGCTCGCCGAACGCCGCGCTCAGGCGCTCTCCATCGATCAATCGCAGCTCCGCTCACTCCTCGGCGAACCGGAGCTGCGCGAGTTGCTCGATCCCGCCGCGATCGAACAGACCGAGCTCGAGCTCCAGCATCTCGACGAACGGCACAAAGCGAAATCGCTCGATGCGATTCACGATCTGCTGCTGCGCATCGGCGATCTGACGTCGAGCGAGATCGAAGCGCGGTCGCTCGTCGATGCACCAACAGCGACTCGCGAGCTCGTCGCGCAGCGGCGCATCGTCGAGATCGTCGTCGCGCGCGAAAAGCGTTTCATCGCAGTCGAAGATGCGAGCCGATATCGCGACGCGCTCGGCATTCCGCTGCCGCCCGGGCTTCCCGAGCGGTTGCTGCAGCCGGTCGCCGATCCGGTCGCCGATCTCGTTCTCCGCTACGCGCGCACGCACGGTCCTTTCACGCCGAGCGAGCTGGCGAAGCGCTACGGCTTCGGCGTCGCCATCGTGGCGACCGCACTCGAAAAGTTCGTCGAGCGCGGACGGCTCATCGAAGGCGAGTTCCGGCCCGGCGGCACGCAGCGCGAATGGTGCGACAACGACGTGCTGCGAACGATTCGCCGCAAGTCGCTCGCGAAACTGCGGCAGGAGATCGAGCCGGTCGAACAGCCGGCGCTGGCGCGCGTCATCGCCAGCTGGCAGGGCGTCACGCGGCGACGCCGCGGTCTCGACGGCATCCTCGAATCACTCGAATCGATTCAGGGCTATCCGCTCGCCGCCTCGATCTTCGAGCGCGAGATCCTCGCCGCGCGCATCGACGATTACAAACCGTCCGACCTCGACACGCTGAGCGCCGCCGGCGAGATCGTCTGGGTCGGCGTCGAACCGCTCGGCGGCCGCGACGGTCGCATCGCGCTCTATCTCACCGACAACCTGCCGATCCTGCATACGCCCGCGGCCGCGGAGCTGGGCGAGCTCGAACAGCGCGTCGTCGATTACCTGCGCGCGCACGGCGCGTCGTTCTACGCGCAGATGCAGGCCGCCATCGGCGGCTTTCCGGCGACGCTCATCGATGCGATGTGGGATCTCGTCTGGAAGGGCGTCGTCACGAACGATACGTTCCACGCGCTGCGGGCATTCACGCGGCCGAAAGCGGCGCCGCGCGTGAGTGGCTATCGCTCGCGCCGCGTCGCGCCGGCGTCGACGCAGGGGCGCTGGTCGCTGATTCCAACGCTCGGCGTCGCCGTCAATCCGACACAACATGCGACCGCGCTCGCGCATCAGCTGCTCGCGCGATATGGCGTCGTCATTCGCGAAGTCGGTGCCGCCGAATCGCTCGCCGGCGGTTTCAGCGCCGTCTATCCGGTACTGAAGGCGATGGAAGATGCCGGCCGCGTGCGGCGCGGCTACTTCGTCGCCGGACTCGGCGCCACGCAGTTCGCAACCGGCGGCGCGCTCGATCTGCTGCGCGCATATCGCGACGAGCCCGACGAGCCCGAAACGATGCTGCTCGCGGCAACCGATCCGGCGAATCCGTACGGCGCGCTGCTGAAATGGCCGGCGGCCGGACTGACGCGCAGCGTCGGCGCGAGCGTGATCGTCGTCAACGGCGCGCTCGCCGCGTACATCGCGCGCGGCGAAAAACAGCTGACGATCTTCCTGCCGGAAGACGAACCGAATCGGACCGCGGTTGCCAAAGCAATCGCGCGCGCGCTGGCGTCGCTCGTGCGCGAAGGAAAGCGTCGCGCGATGCTGATCGCCGAAGTGAACGACGAGCCGATCGCGCGCAGTGCCGTCGCGCCGTTTCTCGCCGAAGAGGGATTTGTCCCGTCGGCGCTCGGATATCAGATGAGAGCGAGGAATGAACGATGAGTGAGGAAGTGCGCGCGACGTTCGACCGCTTCGCGAGCGCGTGGGATGCGCACGACGTCGAAGCGATGGCCGACTGCTGGATCGATGAAGGGAACGCCATCGATCTCTGGGGAAAACTCGCCGTCGGTCGCGCCGGTGTCATCGAGCTGCTCGCCAGCGAACATAAAGCGCCGATGCGTGACAGCCGCTATCGCCTGCTCAGCGTCAACGTTCGCGAGCTGTCTCCGGAGTCGGTCGTCGCCGAATGCGAGGCGGTGATCGACGACGTCCGCGCGCCGAACGGCAGGCTGTATCAGCTCAAGCATCGTCTCGATGCCGTCCTCGTCAAACGCGACGGCGCGTGGAGATTCATGTCGATCCATCCGAGTTTCTGATGCCGGAAGGCGACACCATCTTCCGCGCGGCGCGGACGCTCCATCGCGCGCTCGCAGGAAAGCGCGTCGCGAAGTTCGAGACGGCGTTCGCACAACTGGCGCGCATCGATGACGAGTCGCCGATCGCCGGACGAACGATCGAGCGCGTCCGCGCCGCAGGCAAGCACCTCATCATCGATTTCTCCGGCGACCTCTCGCTGCGCACGCACATGCGAATGAACGGCAGCTGGCACATCTACAAAACCGGCGAGCGCTGGCAGCGGCCGCGCAGCGACATGCGCGTCGTCGTCGCGACCGACGATTACGTGGCGGTCGGTTTCAATGTACCGATCGCGGAGCTGCAACCGACCGAAACCGTCGACAAACTCGATCTCGGCCCCGACTTTCTCGCGGAAGAATTCGACGTCGCGGAAGCGACGCGAAGAATTCGCGCACGCGCCGATGAAGAGATCGCCGACGTCCTGCTCAATCAGCGAGTCGTCGCCGGCATCGGCAACGTCTTCAAATCGGAAGTGCTGTTCCTCGCGAACGTGAATCCGTTTCGCGTCGTCGCGAACGTCACCGACGACGAGCTCGCATCAATCCTGAAACTCGGCCGCCGACTAATGCAGCAAAACGTCCGCCCCGGCAGTCGCGAGCGCCGCACCACCGATCGAGCGCATCCGGCCGAAGGTCTCTGGGTTTACAGCCGCGGCAGCGAGCCCTGCCGCAAATGCGGGACGCCAATTCAATATCGAAAGCAGGGACGCGACGTGCGAGGAACGTACTGGTGCCCGAAATGCCAGCCGGCGCCGCCTGGCTGGAAACCACTCGGCAGGTAGTGTCATTCTTCCGCGGTGTCGGATTTCGGCATCGTCCTTTTCACGCTGCAGGTCGCGGCGATCAGCACGGCGATCATCGCGCCGTTCGCGCTGCTGCTGGCGGCGTGGTCGTGGCGCGCGTCGGGCGTGACACGAACGATCGTCGATGCGCTCGGCACGCTGCCGCTCGTCATGCCGCCGACCGCGGTCGGCTATCTGCTGCTTGAATTGCTGTCGCGGCAGCACGCAATTGGACGCGCGCTCGATGCGATGCACGTCGACATTCTCTTCACACCGGCGGCGGTCGTCATCGCATGCGCGGTGATGTCGTTTCCGCTGATGTTCAACGCCTTTCGCGTGGCGATCGATGACTCGAACGCGCGCTGCTTCGACATCGCGCGGACTCTCGGTTCATCGCGCGCAAACGCATTCGCGCGCGTGACGTTGCCGCTGGCGTGGCGCGGACTCGCCGCGGGACTGATCCTCGCGTGGTGTCGCGCCATCGGCGAATTCGGCGCGACGATCCTCGTCGCCGGCAACATTCCGGGACGCACGCAGACGCTCGCGCTGGCGATCTTCGATCGCGTGCAATCGGGACAGAGTGCGAGCGCGCTGCTGATGTATGTCGTCGCGATCGCGTTCAGCGCGGTCGTCGCCAGCGAGCTGCTATCGCGCGCACAGCGGAGGCGGCAGGCGCGGTGATCGAACTCGACGTTCAGCTGCCGCTTCCGCGTTTCATTCTCGAAGTTCGCGCAACTCTCGGCGAACGCGTCACGGCTCTGGTCGGACGCTCCGGCGCGGGAAAGACTTCGCTGCTCGAGTCGATCGCGGGACTGCGACCCGCCAGCGGACGGATCATCATCGACGGCGTCGACATCGCGAAACTTCCACCCGAACGCCGCCGCATCGGCTACGTGCCGCAGGACGTCGCGCTCTTTCCGCATCTCGACGTCCGCGGCAACATTCGTTTCGGCTCGCGCGACGAAACGCGATTCACTTCGCTCGCCGAAACGCTCGAGCTCGCGCCGCTGCTGCAACGCTCACCATCCACACTCTCCGGCGGCGAACGGCAGCGCGTCGCGCTCGCACGCGCGCTGATGACCGCGCCGCGATTGCTGCTGCTCGACGAGCCGCTGGCGTCCGTCGATCAACCGCTCCGCGAGCGCATCCTTATCTTTCTCCGCCGCATTCGCGACCTCGGCGTCCCGATGATCTACGTCACGCATCAGACGTTCGAAGCGCTCGCGCTCGCGACGTCGTGCATCGTGCTCGACGAAGGCCGCGTCATCGCGCACGGCGCGCCGCGCGACGTGTTGTACGAATTCGCCGCCGAGGTCGACAACGTGTTCGAAGTGGCGAAGCCGCGGCACGAACCGGAGCGCGGCATCACGCACGTCTCAACGAAGTCCGGACTCGAGCTCGCGCTGCCGCATGACGAAGTCGCGACCGCCATCTTCCCGCTCGTCGTTCGCATCAGCGGCGAAGAGATCGTCGTCTTCGGCGAGCGGCCGACGTCGATCTCTTCGCGCAACGTCATCGAAGGCGAGATCGTCGCGCGACGCGAACGCGATGGCTCCGTCGATCTGACGGTCGCGACGCCCGAAGCGGTGCACGTGCGCGTCACGCGCGGCGCCGCGAACGATCTCGATCTCGTCACCGGACGGCGCGTCTGGCTGGCGATGCGCAGCCGCTCGTTCCGCGTGGTCGGTTAGAATCGGCGCGCATGCTGCCAATCAAAGGGATGACCCCGCAGGAGATCCGCGTCCTTCAGGAGTTTCGCCGACTGACGACCGACACGCTGTCGATCGAAGCGATCAAAAAGATCAAACATCCGGTCGGCGGCGGCGAAGCGCCGGCGTTCGCGCTGCTCGAAAAGGGATACCTCACCGCCGACGGCGCGCGGGAGAACTTCACGCTCACCGGGAAGGCGAAAGAGTTCCTCTCTTACGACCCGTTGCCGGGTTATGAAAAGGGCGGAGCCGACGCCGAAGCGTAAATGCACAGCTCTCGTTGCACAGCGTAAGTGCCACTGCTGGTTGAATTTAGATCGTCAAGACGTTGACGAACTTCGTAACCGCCATTGACTCAGTCACTTAGAAGCTTTAAGATGCACCACCGAGGACTGAGATGAAGCATGGCGACAAAGCAAAAGCAGCCAAAGCCAAAGCCTCGGGCAGCAAAAAAGGCAGCTCCGGCAAAGTCGTCGCCGCCAAAAGCAGCGCCGAAAAAGCCGGCAAAGGCAGCAGCGCCAAAGCCGGCGAAAAAGCAGCCGCCGGCAAAAAAGCCGGCGCCCAAAAAGCCGCAGCCGTCACCGGCAGCAGCAAGTCCTCGAGCGGCAACGGGAAGCAAAAAGCTGCCCGAGCCGTCGAAGAAACCGGCGGCTTCACCAACGACGTCGTCGGCAACGCCTTCAAGCGCGCCGTCAAAAAGTTCCCGAACGCTTTTCGCCGCCTCACCGACTGACGGCGGAGTTCGTTACCTCAGCGTTCAGGACATCGTCGAGCTGCACCGCGCCGTCAGCATCGAGTTCGGCGGCAACCAGGCGCAGCCTGGCGTCGTCGATTCGCAATTCGGTCTCGTCAATGCCGTGCAGCGTCCGCAGGTCACGACGCTCGGCCGCGAAGCCTATCCGACGTTCTCCGAAAAAGTGGCCGCGTTCCTCTTCGCGCTGCTGCAGTACAGCCCGTTCCGCGGCGGCAATCGTCGCGTCGCGCTGGCGTCGCTCGTCGCGTTCTGCGAGTTGAACAATCGCGCGCTCGACGCGCGCGTGTTCGATGAGAAAGCAGCCGAGACTCTCTTCAAGCGCGCGGCCGGATATCGCGACCTCGGCATCCCGCCGGAGAACGTCTACCGGGAGATGCGCGAGTTGCTGGCGCGGGCGATCGTTACGGCTTAGGTCACGACGCGCCGTTCGTTCGGCGATGACGATGTAGTCGATGAGGGTTCCTGCTTCGACTGCTCGTGCAGCGCGGAGTTGATGCGGCCGAGCAGAATGCGCGCAACGCGCAGATCGTGTCCGGCGTCGACGAGCAGCACGGCGATGTCGCCGGCAGCCCACAACACGCAGCCGATGACGAGGAGCTGCGACGCTTCGCCGATCAGCATCGTCAGCGCATGCACACCGTCCCGCATCAGGCCGAGCGCCACTTCGCCGATCAGCATGACGAGCACGATCACGGCCAGCACTTTGAAGAGCAGCGCGATGTAGCGCAGCGTCACATACGGTTCGAGATCCTCGCCGCGCACCTCTTCTTCGCGGTCGCGGTGATCGCTTGTCTTTACAGGTGGCGCGCCGCACGCCGGACAGACCTTCGAGAAATCAGGCCGTCTCGCGTCGCATTCGGGGCACCTTTGTTCATCTGCCACAACAACCTCCTTGCTACCCATTGCCGGTGCCACGCCACCGCGCGCGAAAGCCGCGAACGTCGATGTGCGTGAACGGTCCGTGTCCACAACATGCGGAATAAACGCCAACTCCTCCAACGAGCGAAGGAGTCTTTCTTTCGACGCGCTCGGCGGCCTGCAGAATCACTTCGGCATCGCGCGCGTCGACGCGTCCGTCGTGATTCAAATCGTCCATGACGCCGTTGCCGTCGTTGTCGACGAAGATGTCGGACGCGTCGCCGTACATGTGCCGGCTGAGGTTCGCGCGTCCTTCCGTATTACCGCCGCCGACGTTGTAGCGAGGCGTGCGGAAGCCGCTCATGATCGTGACGTGTTTCACCGGAATGCCCATCGACTGCAACTCGGCGATGACCAGCTCCAGCTTGTCGATCAGCTTCGGATTGAGCAGCAGGTATTTCGGCCAGACGTTCGCCTGATCCTTCGTCAGAAAATCGCGCAGCCTGAAATGCTCGGAGACGTTCGTGTCCTGGTTTTCGCGCGTCACTTCAATGAATCCGTTCGGGTTCGCGTACGACGGTTTCGGCGGCTTCCCGCCGTTTTCGAACGGCCAGCTGCCGAGGTAGTAAAGGCCGATGCGGCCTTTCTGTTTTTCGGCGAAAGGGACGAGCGTGACGACGCTCAGATCGCGGATTGCGCTCGTCGCCTGATCGACCTGCACCGACAGTTTGTAGACGCCAGGCTGGTCGGGCGCGACGAAGCCGGTCTCGATGCGCTCCGGACCGCCGGTGGTGAAGACCGCCTTCGCATTCTGCGGAGCGCCGGTCGCAACCTGTGCGCCCGGCGTCGCCGTCGTGAAGCGCAGCTTCCCGCTTTCGCCGCGCAGCGGATCGAGAAACTCCAGCATCGCATCGTTGATGAACGCGGTTGTCGGCGCTTTCGGATCGAGCAGCGCGCCGGTGATCTGTCGCGATGCCGGAACGGGCGGCGTCAGGGCTGCAGCCGGCACTCCGGCGGCGTGCGCGGCCGCTGCAATCTCGCGCTGCTGGTCGCGCAGATCGATAACCGCGCCGACCCAGCCGGTGATGAACAGCAGCACGACCACGACGGCGATCCACGTGAAGATGTGCTCCTGCCGTTCGTTCAATCCGCCGAAAACGCGGTGCCGCCTGACAGGCTCCGGAGGCAGGCGATGATCGGACGCGGCTGCTGACACGAGCCGCGACGCTTCACGCTTTGTGCCGAAGTCGCTACGGGAAGTACCCGCGCGGGATCCGGAGCGGCTGTCCACCGCGGTTCTCGATCCGCAGCGCATGCCACGAATCGTCGGGCGACGGATCGGAGTAGAAGACGAGCTGATACTGCTGCCGCAGCTCGTCGGCGAGCTTCGCGTAGACCGCCGGCAGCTCGCTCTCCTTCTCGATCACGAAGTACGTCGCGCCGGTATCGCGGGCGATCGCGTCGAGCTTTCGGAGCTCGAGCCGGCCGATGCCGAATCGGACGAAACGCGTCAGCCGCTTGTTCTTCACGATCGGATAGACCGGCACGCCGGCGTACCGCGCGTAATGAACGAAATGATCGAGCTTGAACTTGCTCCCCTGGTCGACGCCGTCGGTCAGGACGACGAGCGCGTGGCGGCCGGGCTGCTTCTGCAGCTCGTACAGCATCTCGATCGCGGAGTCGTAGAGATGCGTTTCGCCGGCCGGCTTCACGCGATCGACGGACGCTGCGACGGCGGCGAAATCGTTCGTGTACGGCGTCAGCCAGAAGGTCGACTGATTGAATCCGACGACGGCGATGCGATCGGTCGGCCGCAGCAACCGCTGCGCGAACTGCTTCGCCGCCGCCTTCACGACCGGCAGCTCTTCGAGCATGCTCTCCGAGTAATCGATGAGCAGGATGACGTTCAGCGGCTGATCGGCGGCGCCGACGAGCGACTCGAGCTTGCGCGGCGCACCGTTGTCGATCAGCGTCAGCTGCTCGATGCGCAGCGGCCGCTTGTCGCCTTCCGCGACCGAGAGCGGGATGTGCTGCAGCGTGACGTCGATCTGATCGCGCGGCTGATCGCCGAAGAACGCGACGTCATTCGCTTCGTTGCCGTCAGTGGCATGCGCGACGACGCGCGCGTAAACGCTCTTCGCGAATTTCTCCGCGTCGAACGCAGCGGTGTACGGCGGCGCGACGATGCTGGCGATCTTCTCTTCGCCGACGAAGAAGTCGACGCTCTGCACGCCGACGCCGGCCGGCGTGATGACGCTCGCGGCCATCGCGACGCTGCCGTGTTCCGGTAATTTTCCCGGCGCCTGCAGTCGCACGCGGAACGGCGGCCGCGGATCATTGATGACCATCTCGTCGACGCCGGCGACGGCGTTCTGCGCGTCGTAGCCGACGACACGAATGCGCAGGCGGCGAATGTAGTCGCCGACTTTCACCGGCATGACGACCGAGCGTCCGCGCGCGTCGCTGTACTTCACATTGTTGACGAGCAATTCCACGCGCGCGACGTTCTCGGCCGTCGTCACGGGCACGAGCAGATCGCCGCGGACGACACCATCCGGTTTCTGCGTGATGCGCACCGCCTGTGCGGCGGCGAGCTGCGGCAGGACGAGAAGAAAAAGGAAGAGCAGACGTTTCACGAGGGGCGATAACACGGTTGCTTCGAAGATCCATCCTTCTCCCTCTTCGATTTCGCGCGCTCGCCAATCCGGTGCGGCGTACGATCCTGGGTTCGACCGTACGAAGCGGCGTCACCGCCGGGCTGGTCGGACTCAAAGAGAAGCTGGAGAAGGAGAAGCCGATGGCCGAAGCCTGCAACATCGTCGGAGTGGAGCTGGAAGTGACGATCGACGCGACGCGCGAGCGCGTCTGGAAAGCGGTGCTCGAAGAGACGACGCAGTGGTGGCGTCGCGACTTCTGTGTCTCGCCGGACGCGAAAGCGTTTCGCATCGAACCGCGCGTCGGCGGACGCATGTTCGAAGACTGGGGCAACGACGCCGGCGTGTTGTGGGGAACGGTGCTGCTGCTCGATCCGCTGTCGACGCTCGAGTTGCTCTGTCACACCACGCCGCGCTTCGGCGGCCCGAGGATGTCGATGCTGCGGCTGTCACTGACGACGCGCGGCAGTGCGACGATCCTCACGATCTCCGACACGGTGATGGGACGAACCGACGATTGCACCTCCGGACATCTCGATGAGGGATGGCGCGCGCTGTTCGGCGACGCGTTGAAGTCGTGGGTGGAGGCGCATCCGTGAAGAGGTGTGGGTGCGGCCGCTTCGGCCGCACTCGGCGGGCGAAGCGCCCGCCGCCACAACTCAGATGAGCGAGCCGACTTTCTTCCCGGTTGTTCCCCGCGCCGGCAGCACCTGATCCATCGTGCACATCTTCGGTTTCTTCTCCGGCCGCCAGCGGAGGAACTTCGAGCCGTGGCGAAAACGGCCCTGCGAGAAATAGTCGTACTCCACTTCGCAAACGAGCTCGGGGCGGAGCGACTCCCATTCGCCGCTCTTCTCCGTCGACCAGCGACTCTGTCCGCCGGGAACGCGGACTTCGAACGGATTCTCGCCACGCAGCCCTTCGAGCGTCTTCGTCAGCTCCTCGCGATCGTCTTTGCGAATCGATGACGTGTGGCCGATGTAAACGAGCCGCCCTTCGTCGTCATAAAGTCCGAGCAGCAGCGAGCCGACGGTGCGCGTTCCTTCGCCGTAGCGGAAACCGCCGACGACGCAATCGGCGGTCTTCAGATGTTTGACCTTGACCATTCCTTCGCGATCGCCGGAGTGATACGGCTCGCCGAGGAGCTTGGCCATGACGCCGTCGAGTCCCGCCGAGCCGAACTTCGAGAACCAGTCGAGCGCGACTTTCCGATCGGTCGTCGCGGGCGAGAGTTTGATCGGGCCGTCTTCATCGATCGCACCGAAGAACGCTTCGAGTTTCTCGCGTCGCGTTTCGATCGGCTCGGTAGTCAACACGTTGCCTTTCGCGCACAGCAAGTCGAATGCGAAGTAACTCGACGGCGTCGCCTCGGCGAGCTTCCGAATACGCGATTCCGCCGGATGAATGCGCTGCAGCAGTGCGTCGAAGGAAAGGTGTCCATCGATCGGCACGACGATCTCGCCGTCGAGGATCCAGTCCTTCGCTTTCACCGCACGAAACGCTTCGACGAGCTCCGGGAAGTAACGGCCGAGCGGTTGTCCCGACTTCGACTGAATCGCGACTTCGTCGCCATCGCGAAAAACGATCGCGCGGAAGCCGTCCCACTTCGGCTCGAACTGCCACTTGTCGCCCGCCGGAATCTTCGACGCGCGCTTCGCCTCCATCGGCGGATACGGCGGCGTGATCGGCAGGTCGATCTTTGGAAACGTCTGCGTGGAGATTTTTTTCGGCGCAGGGCTCATGCACTCTTCCGCGATTTCTTTTTCGGCGGTTCGAAGACTTTGAACAGATCGAAGCGTTTCTTCCCGAGCACCGGCTTCCAGAGATCGCCGAGCTTGCGGACGCGCTCGACGACGTTGTCGATGCGGAAGTCTTTGATGTCCGCTCCTGCTTCGAGCTCTTCCCAGGTGACCGGCGTCGAGACGCCCGCGAACGGTGTCGGGCGAATCGAATAGATCGACGCCAGCGTCCGGCCCCACGCGTTCTGGTTGTAGTCGACGAGCACGCGTCCGTGCGGACGTTTCACTTTGCGGTATTCGGCGGTGATGATCTCGGGATGCCGCGATTCGAGCTCGATGGCGATCGCTTTGGCGAACGTCCAGACTTCTTTCTGCAGCGGCCCGCGCACGATCGGGATGTAGACGTGAATCCCTTTCGAGCCGGTCGTCTTCGCGAACGTCGGCATACCGAGCGCGCCGAGGATGTCGCGAACAGACAGCGCCACTTCGCGCACTTTCTCGAAGTCGGCGCCGGGACCGGGATCGAGATCGAAGTGGAGAAAGTCGGGACGATCGGTGTCGTCGCAGCGCGCGTACCACGGGTTGAGATCGATGCAGCCGAGGTTGATGAGCCAGAGGAGCGACGGCAGATCCTGCACGATCGGAAAGTTGACGAGGCCGGCGGTGTGCGGGATCGCGCAGATGTCGATCCACTCCGGCCGCGGTTCCGGCGCGCGTTTCATGTAGAAGAATTCGCCCTCCGCGCCATTCGGATATCGCTTCATCACCATCGCCCGCTCGACGATGTGCGGCAGCAGGTACGGCGAGATGTCGGCGTAGTGCTGCAGTAGATCGCGCTTCGTGATCTTCAGGTTCTTCCAGAAGATTTTCGGCAGATTGGTAAGGCGCACTTCGCGCTCGCCGAAGCGGAGCGTGACGTCTTTTGCGTCAGTGGGGATGACGAGCGCTTTGGCTGCTGCTGCCATGTCGAACGCAGTTTACGGCAGCAGCGGCGGCATCTTCCCGCTGCCGCCCGGCTGACGGTGGCGCGGCGTATCGAGCGTCGTGTATTCGAGCTCGCGGTTCGCGCGGACGGCGCGGAGCATCAAACCGCCGCGCGACATGTCGCCGAGGCCGGCGAACGATGCGGGGAAGCGCAATCGATTGCCGAAGATCGGCCAGAGGATGTCGACGTACTTGCCGGTCGCGACGCTGCCGAGGAGCACGACCTGCGCGTCGTCTTCGAGCTCCGCGACGAGCGCGTTCGCCGTTTCGCGAAGCGGCTTCGCGTATGCGCGGCTCTTCACGTCGACGTCGACCTTCTGCATCTTCTTCAGGCGCGGCTCGGTCAGCGCCCAGTCGGGTGGAACGAGACCGAATCCGGTCGTGATCACGAACGTGTTCGGGACGCCGCCGAAGTGCAGCGAGTAGGTGATCTTTCCGCGGAAGTAGAGCGCACTCATGAACGCGAAGGCGAGCGCGATCGGCACGCCTTCCGGCGAGCGGTATTGCACGGCCGCGTCGAACTTCGCGCGCGGCGACGTGAGCTGTTTCGCGCGGAGGCCGCCGAGGTTCGCGGGCGACAGAAGAAAGACGGTGCGAGCCATCGCGAAAAGAACAGCGGGCGCAGCATGTAAGATTCTCCGGCGCCCGTGTGGTTCAACTCGTTCTCATTTCTCTGGTTCTTTCCGACGGTTCTGCTCGGCTACTACGCGATCCCGTCGTGGCGCGCGCGCAAACTCTTCCTCCTCGCCGCCAGCTACTTCTTCTACGCCTGCTGGAATCCGCCGTTTGTGCTACTCCTCGTCGGATCGAGCGTCTTCGACTATTTCGTCGGACGCGGAATCGCAGCGTCGGTTGATCCGCTGCGGCGCAAGCTGCTGGTGGCGGCAAGCTGCATCTCGAACTTCGGCGTCCTCGTCATCTTCAAATACTCGGGACTGATCGTCTCGACGTGGCAGACGCTCGCGCATCACGCCGGATTTGCAGCGCCGGTGATGCCGCCGTGGATCGTCCACGTACTGCTGCCGGTCGGCATTTCGTTCTACACGTTTCACGGCGTCAGCTACATCGTCGACGTCTATCGCGGCCGGATCGAAGCGGAGCGCTCGCTCACCGACTTCGCGCTGTTCGTCGCGTTCTTTCCGCAGCTGGTGGCCGGTCCGATTCTGCGCGCGTCGTACTTCGTGCCGCAGCTCGAATCGAAGCGGATCAACACGCGCCGCGACTGGCTCATCGGCGCGTATCTCATCATCCTGGGCCTCTTCCAAAAGGTCGCACTCGCCGACAACCTCGCGCCGCTCGCGAACCTCGTCTTCGATGAGCCGGTGCGCTTCAACACCGGCGAGCTCTGGCTCGGCACGTATGCGTTCGCGTTCCAGATCTACTTCGACTTCGCCGGCTATTCAAACGTGGCGATCGGTTGCGCGCGCATCCTCGGCTTCGCGATTCCGGAAAACTTTCGGATGCCGTACATCGCCGCCGGCTTCCGCGAGTTCTGGCGGCGCTGGCACATCTCGTTGTCGACGTGGCTGCGCGACTATCTCTATCTGCCGCTCGGCGGGAATCGCCGCGGAACGGCGATGACGATTCGCAATCTCTTCATCGTGATGTCGCTCGGCGGACTGTGGCACGGCGCGAACTGGACGTTCGTCGTCTGGGGCGTGTTGCACGGCGCATATCTCGCGATCGAACATCTCGCGCAGCCGCTGCTGAAGCGGATTCCGGAGCGCGTTCGCAGTTCTCGCGCGACGCACATCGCGGTCGCGGTGATGACGTTCCAGTTCGTCTGCATCGCGTGGGTCTTCTTCCGCGCACCGACGATCCACGCCGCGCTGGCGATGCTGACGCAGATGCTGTTGCCGAACACGCTGCAGATGAATCTCGCATCGCCCGCGATCGCCTACGTTGCGATCGGCATGATCGCCGTTGCGATCGCGCTGATCGCGCCGGAGCGGGCGCTCGCGCGGATGCCGGCGTGGGCGTGGGGAACGTCGGCGGCGATGATGCTTTTTCTGACGATCGTGACGTGGGCCGACGCGAATGCCTTCATCTACTTCCGATTCTGAACGCGCCTTCGATCGGCGTGCGATGGCGACGTTCGTCGTCGTGTTCTTCGCGTTGCTCGTGCCGTACGAAGCGCTCGTGCGCGCGTCCGAGCGACGTTACGGAGTGCATCGCGCGCGCATCGCCGATCCGAAAACGATCTCGCCGCGCGTGGACGGCTTCCTCGCCGATCTCGCTGCCGGACGCCGATACGACACGATCGCAGTCGGCACGTCACGCGTGGAGTACGCCATCCGACCCGACATCCTCGCGCCACATTTCGGCCTCACCCAAAACCTCGGCATCGGCGGCGTTTCATCGACACCGACGCTCGAATGGCTCGAACAACTCGGACTCCACCCGAAGCTGCTCATCGTCAGCGTCACGCCGATGGATCTTACGCCGATGGCGATCGTCCGCGGCGAGCGCGCCGTGCAGCGAGCGAGCATTTCCCGCGAAGCAGCGACGCCGAACTCAATCCACGGCCCCGGCGACGCCGCCCGTATCGCAACGTACTCGCTACTTCACGGAGCAACCGACGAACGTCATCGCAACCTCGGCGAATGGCTCGAGCTCGTGCGCGATGGCGGCAACGTGCTCGCGTTTCTGAACAATGAGGATGCGACCGGGCCGGTCGGCAGCGCGCGGACGACGGACGGCTACACGCCATCGGCGCAAATCGCGTCTGTCGCCGACATGGAAGAGCCGCAACTCGGCAACGTCGCCGCCGAGATGATCGCGCACGAAGCCGAGACGTCCGCGCGATTGATCGCCGTCGTGAAGCGTTTCCGCGCACGCGGCACGAGAGTGGTGATCGTGAGAATCCCGACCGCGATCGGCATCCGCCGCACTGAGGATGCGAGCTCCGGTTTCGACGCGCGGGTGCGAAGAATCAGTGCGGCGAGTGGTGTGCCGTATATCGATGGACTAGCGTTGGTCGGCGGGGAGGCGTTCGCACGCGATGGACGGAACTTCAGCGATGCGGAACATATGAATTCGAGAGGGGCGATCGCGTTTTCGAACGCGCTGGTTCGCGCCCTCGAATAGCGCTACTTCGCGGCGAACGCCGCGTCTTTGGCTAGCATCTTCTTCAGGTACTGGCCGGTTGGGCTCTGCTTCAGTTTCGCGATCTGTTCCGGTGTGCCGGTGCCGATGATGCGTCCGCCTTCGTCACCGCCTTCGGGACCGAGATCGATGACGTGGTCGGCGGTCTTGATGACGTCGAGGTTGTGCTCGATGACGACGACCGTGTTGCCGCGGTCGACGAGGCCGTGCATCAGATGCAGCAGCTTCGCGACGTCATCGAAATGCAGGCCGGTCGTCGGCTCGTCGAGAATGTAAAGCGTCCGTCCCGTCGCTCGTTTCGCGAGCTCTTTTGCCAGCTTCACGCGCTGCGCTTCGCCGCCGGAAAGCGTCGTCGACGACTGGCCAAGCTTGATGTAGCCGAGGCCGACTTCATCGAGCGTGCGCAGGATGTTCGCGATTTTCGGGACAGGACGGAACGTTTCCAGCCCCTGCTCGACCGTCATATCGAGGATCTCGGCGATCGAAAATCCCTTGTACGTCACCTGCAGCGTCTCGCGGTTGTAGCGCTTCCCGCCGCAGACGTCGCACGTCACGTAAATATCGGGGAGGAAATGCATCTCGATCTTGATCTGCCCGTCGCCCTTGCACGCTTCGCAGCGTCCGCCCTTCACGTTGAATGAAAAGCGTCCCGGCCCGTAGCCGCGCATGCGCGCTTCCGGCGTCTGCGACATCAGATTGCGAATCTCGGTGAAGAGCTGCGTGTACGTCGCCGGATTGGAGCGCGGCGTGCGGCCGATCGGCGACTGATCAATGTCGATGACCTTGTCGAGCAACTCCAGTCCATCGATGCGATCGTGATCGCCGGGATTGTCGAGCGAATCGTAGAAATGGCGTGACAGCGCCTTGTAGAGAATGTCGTTGACGAGCGTGGACTTGCCGGAGCCGCTGACGCCGGTAACGGCGACGAAGAGTCCGAGCGGAATCGTGACGTCGAGCTCTTTGAGATTGTTCTGACGCGCGCCGCGGATCACCAGCTCGTTGTCACCGGCCGGACGTCGCATCGCCGGACCTTCGATCCGCGCGTCGCCGCGCAGATACTTTCCGGTCAGCGAGCTCGGAAACGTTTTGATCTGCTCGACCGTCCCTTCGGCCACCACCTCGCCGCCGTGGACGCCGGCGCGCGGACCGAGATCGATGACGTGATCGGCGCACTCGATCGTCTCTTCGTCGTGCTCGACGACGATGACGGTGTTGCCGAGCTCGCGCAGCTCGATCAGTGAATCGATGAGCTGCCGGTTGTCGCGCTGATGCAGACCGATCGACGGCTCATCGAGCACATAAAGAACGCCCATCAGCTTCGAGCCGATCTGCGTCGCGAGGCGGATGCGCTGGCCTTCGCCGCCGGAAAGCGTCGCGGCGTTGCGATCGAGCGTCAGGTAGCCGACGCCGACGGAGTTGAGGAAGCCGAGGCGATCGCGAACTTCTTTCAGGATCTTGCCGGCGATCGCTTCCTCGCGGCCGGTCAGCGCGATCGTGCGGAAGAACGGTTCCGCTTCCTTCAGCTGCTGCGCGACGACGCGATCGATTGATTTTCCTGCGACCGTAACCGCGAGCGATTCCGGCTTGAGACGGCGGCCGTCGCAATCGGGGCACTTCTTCGGAGTCATGAAGCGCTCGATCTCCTCGCGCATATCGTCCGAGTCCGACTCTTTGTAGCGGCGCTGTAGCATCGGCACGAGCCCTTCGTACTGACCGCTGTACGCGTACGAGCTGTCCGATCCCTGGAATTCGAATTTGAACTTGTCCTCGGAACCGTAAAGGATGCAGTTGCGCGCCTTCTCCGACAGCTTCGACCACGGCGTCGAAACCGAGAATCGATACTGCTTCGCGATCGTGTGAATCTGTTTGATGCGCCAGTTGTCGGCGCCTTCCTTCCAAATCGCGAGCGCTCCTTCTTCGATCGACTTCGTGACGTCGGGCACGATCTTCCGCTCATCGACTTCGAGCAGCACGCCGAGGCCCGAGCAACGCGGGCAGGCGCCATAGGGAGAGTTGAAGGAGAAAAGACGGGGCGTGATCTCCCCGATGGAGACTCCGCAATCGGGACAGGCGTAGTTCTGGGACAACAGCTCTTCGCGATTCCCTTCCGCGTAGAGAATCTTGACGAGACCTTTCGTCACGCGTGTCGCGGTCTCGAGCGAATCGGCGAGCCGCTGCGCGATTCCGTCTTTGGAAACGAGACGATCGATGACGATGTCGATGGTGTGCTTCTTCTGCTTGTCGAGCGTCGGCGGATCGGCGAGCTCGATCATCTCGCCGTCGACGATGGCGCGCGTGAAGCCTTCCTTCACCATCTGCAGCATCTGTTTGCGGTACTCGCCCTTCTTGCCGCGGATATACGGCGCGAGCACGGTGAACTTCGTACCGTTCGGCAGCGTCAGCAGCCGGTCGACCATCTGCTGAATCGTCTGCGGGCGGATCTCCTGGCCGCAGCTCGTGCAATGCGGAACGCCGATCGAGGCGTAGAGAAGACGGAGATAGTCGTAGATCTCGGTGACGGTGCCGACCGTCGAGCGCGGATTGCGCGACGTCGTTCGCTGCTCGATCGAGATCGCGGGCGAGAGCCCTTCGATCGAATCGACGTCCGGCTTTTCCATCTGCTCGAGGAACTGCCGCGCGTACGCGGAGAGCGACTCAACATAGCGCCGCTGGCCTTCGGCGAAGATCGTGTCGAAGGCGAGAGAGGATTTGCCGGAGCCGGAGACGCCGGTGATGACGACGAACTTGTTTCGGGGGACGACGACGTCGATATTTTTGAGGTTGTGCTCGCGAGCACCGCGAATGATGATCGAATCCATGGGTCTCGAATCTAACTCCGGCGGAGGCGCGCCTGTTCCCACGCTACACAGGGTAGGAAAATGGCCGATTCGGCCATCTCCTGATCCAGAGGAGAAAACGGATGAGTCTGGAGCTCGAGGTCGGCAGCGCGAAGCGGCGTGAGCTGTTGGCGTCGTCGAACTGGAGTTGCCGGCTGATACGGGACCGAACAACGTCGATATCTACGAGGCGTATTGGGCGCTGACGGAAGGCGAGGTGACGCTGCGCGACGTCGTTTCATTTTTGTTTCGCACCGGCATCACCTCGGTGCAGCCGATGCTCGCCAATTCGGCGGTGCGGCCGCGATGGATCAACATCCATTCACATCACGACATCATCAGCGGCGGTCTGCAGTACTTCGACAGCGCGCTCACTCCGCGCCACGCGCGCGTGCAGAACATCATCGATCCCGATGCGCGCGTACCGTTCGCGGCGCACGTCGAGTATTGGGAGAACCCGCTGCTCTGGAAAACGTTGCTGGCCGTCCTCTGATGTTGAGGCACAATCGCCCGATGCGAATCGCCCCCATCGTCCTCTCCCTCGCGCTCGTCGCCGCCGCGGCGAATGCGCAAACGCCGTCGCGGCCCGCCGGAGGAACGAACGATCCGGCGGACCGGGCGAAGACCGGCGCGTACATCAACGCGTACCAGGACGAGGTTAATCACAAGAAGGAGCTGGACAGAGTGCACGTCGAGCTGCGCACTGCGGAGTTTCGCCGCGCGCTGCGCGAATACACGCCGGGCAAAACTCCGGAGCTGCGTGTGAACTGGGCGGAGTTCATCACCGCCACAGGACGCGTGTTTGTCGCGCTGCAGCTGGCGCCGCCGCCCGACGTTGCGCTGCAGGCGGACTCGAAGATCGTGACCTTCGGCGAGATCGTCAACGAATCAGGAAAAACGATTTACGACTTCGAAGAGCCTGCGAAAGTGGCGTCATCGAAGCGCGACGTTTTCATCGAGCGCTCGCTGCTCGACAACGTTCGCGGCGCGACCGGCACGTTCGGCATCGCGCGCGGACGTACGGTGCTCGCGCTGACGCGGACGACGTTTACTTTCGACGCACCGGACAAAACGTCGCCCGGCATCTCGCCGCTGCTCGTCTCGAACAACGTCTACAACCTCCCGCAGATGCAGAAGCCGCTCGATCCGTTCGCGTTCGGCGGCACGAAGGTCGTGCCGAAACCGGATCGCGCATTTCACGCCGATGACGAAATCTGGCTCTTCACCGAGCTGCGCAATCCGGCACTCGGCAGCGACAAACTGCCGAAGCTGACGGCGACGATCGACGTCGAGGGAAACGGAAAGAAGATGAAGGGCACATCGATGCCGATCGACGCATCTCCACTGAAAGGCGTCGAGAATCACTACGGCCTCGGCACCACCGTCGATCTTTCGCATCTGCCGCGCGGCGAATACAAAGTAAAGCTGACCGTGCGCGACGAAATCTCGAAGGAAGCGTTTCAGCGCGAGGCGACGATCCGGCTCGTGGAGTAAAGTCAATTTCGGGGGTCAGACCCCGGAAATTGACTTTACGAGACGGCGCCGAGAAGCCATTCGCGGTACGGACCGCTGATGCCGGCGACGTCGAGGACGAGAAACTCCGGCACGTCGTACGGATGAAGGGCGAGGACGCGATCGCGCAACTCGTCGACACGTTCCGCGACGGTCTTGATGATGAGGAGCTGCTCGGCGTCCTCTGTCAAATTTCCCTCCCACATGTAGATCGATTCCACGCGCGGAAGAATGCTGACGCACGCGCAGAGCCGGCGCTCCACGAGCTCGCGGGCGAGCGGCTTTGCATCGAACAAGGCGCCGACCGTCGTCAGCACGATGACGGCTTCGATCATCCGTTCATTATCGCGCGGCGCTGCACGTACAATCGGCGCTCGTGTTCAAGCGCGCGTTTCTGATTCTGCTCGCCGCGGTCGTGCTCTTCATTGCGTGGGAGTGGATCACCTTTCCGGACGTCGCACGGCTCGCGAAGGAAGCGCCGAAGACGACCGCGTTCATGGAACGCCGCAAAGAAGAGCTGCGCGCCGCCGGACAGAGCGACGCGATCGACTATCGCTTCGTTCCGTACGGCCGGATCTCGCCGTATCTCCGGCGCGCGGCGCTGGTCGCGGAAGACGATACGTTCTACGAGCACAACGGCGTCGACGTGAAGGGCTTGCAGGAAGCGCTGGAGAAGGACTGGAAGCGGAAGAAGCTGACGCACGGCGGCTCGACGATCACGCAGCAGCTGGCGAAAAATCTCTATCTGTCGCCGTCGCGAAATCCGATCCGCAAGCTGCGCGAGTACTTCATCGCCCGCTCGCTCGAACAACACCTGACGAAGAAACGGATTCTGGAGCTCTACCTCAACGTCGTCGAGATGGGCGAGCGCACGTACGGCGCGGAAGCGGCCGCGCATCACTATTTCAGGACGTCGGCGGCCGGCTTGTCGCCGTCGCAGGCGGCGTTGCTGGCCGGCTGTCTGCCAAATCCGCGCATCATGAATCCGGGCGCGCCGAACAAACGGCTGCGCTGGCGGCAGGCGATGATCCTCCGCCGGATGAAGCGGTGGGGCTACATCTTCGAGAAGGAAGTGCTGACGGAGCGGAAGCCCGCGCCGCAGCCGGAAGCGCCGCCGGTCCCGCAGACCGATACCGCGCTCGAACAGACGCCGCCGAACGATACCGCCACGCCGGCAGAACCGCCGACTGCGACGACGAGCGAGGCGCCGGCGGAGCCGGAACCTCCGCCGACGGAAACCGCGCCACCTTCGGACAGCAGCTCAACGACCGGGACGCAATGAGCGGACCGTTCCCGCGTCAAGAACTTTTGCCGCACCGGCCACCAATTGACGACGCACCATCGCTAACTCGCTGAAACCAAAAGCACCCCATCCCGGAGCCTCCCTTGAAGCAGCGCTCCGCATGAAACTGCCGGAGCTTGATTTCATTCAGGACGACATCGACGGGGAACAGCCGCGCACTGACGCGAATACGGGATGGGAGACCGTCGTCTTCCGCCTCGAGGACGAAGAGGAAGACGACGGCTGATCGTCAGCCTTTCTTTTCCGCGTCAGCGACCGCGGCGGCCGCGCCCTGGAAGCCGATCTTCGAGTGCGTGCCGTCGCAAAACGGCTTCATGGTCGAACCGCCGCAGCGGCAGAGCGCCTTCTTCTTCACCGGAATCTCATTGCCCTGCGCGTCGGTGATGCGGAAATCGCCGTCGATGAGGAGCGGTCCGTTTTCCGCGAGCTTGATCGTGATCGTCATTCGTTTCCTTTCGTCCTTCGTCAGAAAATCGGATTCTGCGTGTGATGTTTGATGTGCCAGTTGAACGTATGGCCGGGAAACTCGATCGGCACCGTGTACTCGACGTCCACCGTGATCTCGCTGGAGGCGCGCACGATCTGGATGTTTTCCTCGAGGACCGGGAGGTTCTCTTCCTGCGCCTTCGCGAGGATTGCTGCCGTGATCCGTTTGTCGTCGTGCGTGCCGGCTGATTTCGCTTCATCAACAACCGTGCCGCGCAGCTCGGCCGTCCGCACCTTGACCGGGATCATCTTCCACGCGATGAAGAGTGCAAGCGCGAGCAGGACGACCCCGACAAGGCATCCCATCTGGCCCTCACCCGCTTCACGCTGATTCCGTCGACGCATAGTTCCCTCCCATTACGCGGATGAGCGTAAGGAAAGAGGGAGGGGGAGTCAACGCACCGGAAGGAAGAGGCGATGAAAACCGATCGGCACGCGCGGCGGAAGGAGTGGATCAACGCGCGCTGCCGCACGCGCGATCGGCTCGGCTGCGCCGCGCAAAGTGCTGCCGTCGCCTGACGACCAGAGCACGAGACGCACGCGGCCGACGACGCGCTCCGCGGGGAGCACGCCCCAGCCGCGGCTGTCATACGAATTCGCGCGGTTGTCGCCCATGACGAAGTAGCAGCCGGCCGGGACGATCATCGGAGCGATCGCGCCGCTCGTGTTCATCTCGCGCAGATACGGCTCGGCCAGCGTTCGGCCTCCGATGGCGATCCGTCCGCCGCGACTCTCGACCAGATCGCCGGCCGTTGCGATGACGCGCTTCACCATCAGCTCATCGTCGGCGAGCGGAGAGCGAAAGACGACGACGTCGCCGCGCGCCGGTGCGTCATCGCGAAACGGCGTGACGACGATGTGATCGCCGACCTGCAGCGTCGGCGTCATCGACGGCGAAGGAATCGCGTAGATGCGGAAGAAGGCGGTACGAACGATCAGCGCGAGCACGATCGCAAGAACGATCGGCTCAGCGATGAGGCGGGCGAGAGAACGCTGCGATCGCATACCGGTCAGTTAGACGCGGGGGATGCGCGGATTGTTCCGGGGGTCATCCCGAGCGTAGCGAGGGATCCGGGTGGGCGGGGCACGCAACGTCCGACTCCTGCCCCGCCCGCCCGGATCCCTCGCTACGCTCGGGATGACAGCTACCGCGTGATCGGATTCGAGCCCGCGTACGTTCCGCTGCCCGTCCGCGTCGCCGGCACCGCATCCGCGGCGGCGAGATTCGACGGCGAGCCGGTCGCGCTGATCACGGCGTACACCGGCATCTTCTGCTGCAGACCCTTCAGCGCGAAGTCGCCGAGCGGCTCCATTTCGAAGCTGCCGATGATCCGTTCCAGCGTGTTCTTCGAGATTACCAGCTGTCCCGGTTTCGCCACGCCGCTCTCGAGCCGCGACGCGATGTTCACGGCGCTGCCGAGCACGGTGTAATCGACGCGCTTCTCGGTGCCGACGTTTCCGACGACCGCCGGTCCGCTGTTGATCCCGATGCGAATGAACACCGGCGCGAGGTCGGTCTTCGCGCGCTCCGCGTTCCAGTCGCCGACGAGGCGCTGCATCATCAAACCGGCGAGCACGGCGCGATCGGCGTGATCGTCCTGCGGAATCGGCGCGCCGAAGAACGCCATCACCGCATCGCCGATGAATTTATCGAGCGTGCCGCCGTACGCGAAGATCGATTCCACGGCGCAGGAAAAGAAGTGCGAGAGAAACTCGGCGACCTCTTCCGGTTTTTGCGTTTCC
Organism: Acidobacteriota bacterium; assembly: GCA_034667465.1. Lineage (GTDB taxonomy): Bacteria > Acidobacteriota > Thermoanaerobaculia > Gp7-AA8 > Gp7-AA8 > JAOBAU01. The sequence continues at coordinate 240,849 of JAXDJV010000002.1, forward strand.
GATACGGTCGTGAAGCCGCTAATGTCGGCGAAGAGAATCGACAACTCCGCGTTGCGAATCTCCGTCTCGTCCGTCGAGATCACGCCTTTGACGATCTCGTCGATGACAGCCGGCGAGTGATAGCGCTCCATCTTCGAGCGAATCTTCCGCTCCTGCTCGATCTTCTCCGCCATCTGCGCGCGCTCGATCGCCACCGCGGCGAAGTTCGCGAGCGCCGTCAGCAGATCGAGATCTTCCTCGGCGAAACGTCCGATGTGAATCGGCGAATCGACCTGCACCGCGCCGATGACGCGCTGCCGATTCCAGAGCGGCACGCACATCGCGGAACGAATCCCGTGAATCGCGATCGACTTCCCGCCGAGGAGGCGCGCATCTTCGAGCGCGTTCGAAGTCATCAGCGAAACCTGCTGCTCCGCCACCATCTTCAGGATCGTGCGCGAGATCGGGATGTCGCCCGCGTCGGCTCCTTCGATGAACTTCGTCAGTTTCGGAACCGGATTGCCATCCTCATCAAAGAGGATGATCAGTCCGCGCTCGACCGGCAGATATTTGAAGATGATGTCCATCACGGTGTTGAGCACCGCGCCGAGCTCTTCCGATGACAGCAGCGCCTTCGCGACCTGCACGAGCACCTGGAAGATTTTTTCGCGCGTAACGGCCGGCTCCGGCTTGAAGCCGGGATCGGACGGCGCGCGCGGTCCGCTCTCCGCCGCTGCCTGTTCGAGATCGAGACCGAACTCGGAATTGAAATCGGAGATACGGCGAATGACGGTGCCGGACGGATTGTCGAACATCGAGTCGCCGGTGAAATTCACCGACGGCTGCTTCTTCAATTCGAGTTGCACGGAGCCGACGAGGATCTTGTCGCCGGCGTCGACCTGCGCTTCGGTGACGAGGTTTCCATTGACCTTCACGCCGTTGGTCGACTTGAGATCGATGATCCACCAGCCGGTGCTGCGGCCTTCGAAGCGCGCATGTTTTCGCGAAACCGACGGGTGATTGAGAACTAAATCGTTTCCCTCGGTCCGGCCGACGGACAGCTCTCCCCGCAGATCGGCGATCCGGGGGACGCCGAGGTCGACGTAATGGATTTGGAGCTCTTCCACTGAACGAGAGATTATAGAACGAGGTGAGTGATGAGAGATTGAACGCTGGTGTCCGCTATAATCCGCGTTCGTCCAAACATCAATCATGAGCGAACAACCGGCAGAAACGACTGCTGTGTCGACAGGACGCCTTGCGGTCGAAGCCGCCCTTCGGACCGACGTCGGTCTGGTTCGTTCCGAGAACCAGGACTTCGGTACTGTCACGACACCGGAAGAAGAACGGGACAGCCATCCCGGCGGCCGACTTCTTGTCGTCGCTGACGGTATGGGTGGACATCGCGGCGGTGCGACTGCATCGAAGATCGCCGGCGAGACCGTCAAAGCGCAATACCTCGGCAGCGAGACGACCGACATCGCCGCGGCGATTCATGACGCGCTGCTGCGCGCGAATGCACGCATCTACTCCGAGGCGCAGGCCAATCCCGATTTGCGCGGAATGGGAACGACGACTTCCGCGCTCGTCATTCGCGACGGTCAGGGATGGTTCGGTCACGTCGGCGACTCGCGCATCTATCTCGTGCGCGGCGATGAAATCCGCCAGCTGACGGATGACCACTCGCTCGTCGCGTCGATGGTTCGTGAAGGACTGCTGACGTCGAAAGAAGCGGAGACGCATCCGCGCCGCAACGTCCTGCAGCGCTCGATGGGCGTCTCCGAAGAGGTCGACATCGACGTGCGCGGTCCGCTCGACGTGCAGGAAGGCGACACCTACATTCTCTGCAGCGACGGATTGCACGGCGTCGTCAAAGAGCCGGAACTGAAAGAGGTCGCGAAACTTTCGATCGACCGGGCGGCCGATGAATTCGTGAAGCTGGCGATGGAACGCGGCGCGCCGGACAACGTCACGGTGATCGTCGCGCGCGTCGTTCGCTCCATCGACGGCGACGACACCGTGGTCGATCGCCCGCGCGCCGCCGTCGCCGAAGCGCTCGACGAGACACAGCGCGACACCGATCGCATTCCGATCATTCCGGTGGAGGAAAGCCCGGCCGTTCCTTCCGACATCCTCGCGCCCGAACCGCCTGCGATCGAGATCCTTGGCGACGACACGGTAGAAACGAAAAAGCCGGAACCTGAGGCGACGTCGACGCCCGTGCCGAACCGCGGCGGCGGCATCATGAAGTGGTTTCTCCTCGCAGTGGCCGCACTGGGCGCAGCCGGCGCCTGGTTCTTTCTATCGCGTTAAACGGATATGCCCCCGCGCCCCCGCCCGCTCGCCGTCGCGCTTTTCGCCGTCGTCCTTGCGGGATGCCACAGCGATGACGCGCGCCTCGACGAGGTCGGGAAGATGGCGTACAGCGTCAAGCCGGCGGTGGTCCGCATCAGTGCATTCGCGACCGCTGAATTTCATTACGACGCCGCGGCGGTCGCAGCGCTCACCGAGAAATCGCAGGACGATCTCGTCGCGCGCAATCCGCCGGCCGGCGATACATCGGTTGCGACCGGCGCCGGCGGTTCCGGCAGCGGCTTCGTCGTGCATCCCGACGGCTTCATTCTGACCTGCGGCCACGTCGTCGCGCCGACGCGCGATGAAACGCTGCTGCGCCGCGACCTGCTGCGCAACGGCGCCATCTCCGCGCTCGTCAAACACTTCCCGCTCGACGATCTCCGCAAGCTCTATCGCGGCGACGGACTCGAACCGTACATCTCGACGCTCGCCTCGCGCGGACGACTCGAGAAAATCGAAGTCGTGAACGAAGTCGAGCTCTCGAACGGCGAGAAGCTGCCGTTCGTCGTTCGCCAGTTTTCTCCGGCTCTCGCCGAGCACGGCACCGACCTCGCGCTGCTGAAAATCGAGCATCGCAATCTGCCGGTGCTGCAGCTCGGCGACTCCGATGCGTCGCGCGTCGGCGAATCGATCTGGTCGGTCGGATATCCGGCCGTCGCCAGCAGCACCGACGACGTCATCGGCGGCTGGCTGTCGCGCGACAGCGATCTCGAAGCGACCTTCAATCCGGGAATCATCACCGCGCTCAAACGCAATCGCGACAACGTTCCGGTCTTCCAGTCGAACGTCGCCATCTATCGCGGCAACTCCGGCGGACCGACCGTCAATCGCGCCGGACTCGTCGTCGGCATCTCGACCTGGGGACACACCGACGCGGAGCAGATCAAATTCCTCGTGCCGATCAACGTCGCCAAAGGATTGCTGGCATCGGCGAAAGTGGCGATGAACGTCGACGGAGAATTCAATCGTCACTACCGCGCCGCGCTCGACGCCGCGGCCGATGGCGACTGGAGCCTGTCGCGGCGCCAGCTCGCGAGCGCGAACCAGCTCTTCCCGAACTCGCCCGATCTCATTCGCTTCGGCGCCGACATCGATCGCGCCGTCCGAGTGATGCCGATGTGGCGTCAGCATCCACTGGCCAGTGCGCTCGCGGCCGTCGTGTTGTCGCTCGCGCTGATCTTCTGTCTCACGCTCGTCTTCACGTCGCGGAAACCGCGCTTTCCGAAGGAACTGCTCAACGCCACGACCGAGACCGTCGTCGCACCGGGCGGTCGCGATGCGCAGGATCGGCCGCTCGGCGGACTGGCGCCGCGCATCCTCGGCAAGTTCACGATCCTCAACGGATCGCGCGCCGGCGAGCGCCTCGGCCTCGGCGGCTCCGGCATTCGGATCGGACGCGAATCGATGATTTGTGAGATCGTATTGGAAAATCCGAAGGTGTCGCGTCTTCACGCGGAAGTCGTTTCAATCGATGGAAAAGTGCTCCTCATCGACCGCAATTCATCGAACGGCACGTACGTCAACGACCAGAAGATCGACAAACGATTCCTCAAAGACGGCGACATCATCTACTTCGGGGGCCGCAATGCCGTGGCGGTCGCATTTCATGCGTGAGGGAAATCGTGGCTGACAAGCGGTGTGAGAACGGGCACTTCATCGACGAGTCGTGGGATCTCTGTCCTTACTGCCCGGCGGAACAGGCGGAGGCGGAGATTCCGGTCGTCCGTCCGACCCGTTTCAATTCCGAGATCGGCGTCGGATCGCCGGCGACGGCACCCGGACCCGGACCGCGAGCCATTCCCGCGCCGACTCCATCTCCCGACGTTGCCCCGCGCGTCGTTCCTGCTCCGATTTCGTCCGCGGCGCCGCCGAGCGGCGTGAGACGCGCCGAAGCAGCCGTGCAGGCGCCGCCGATGGAACGGACGATGGCGGTGCAGAAAGTCGATCCGGGACTGCAGCCGAAACGCTACGTCGTCGGCTGGCTGGTTGGATTGAACGGCACCGTGCGCGGCGAGTCGTATCCGGTTCGAATGGGACGCAACGTCCTCGGCCGCGATCGCCGCTCCGACATCGTCGTCAACGACGATCAGGCGTCGTCGCATCACGCCGATCTCGTCTTTCGTCCCGAAGAACGGCGCTTCATCCTGATGGATCACAACTCCACGAACGGCACATACGTCAACGAAACGGAGATCGAGCCGCGGCGCGACCTCGCGCTCGAAGACGTGATCCGGATCGGCTCGCATCGCTTCCTCTTCATGCCGCTCTGCCGCGACGGCTTTTACTGGGATGACGAGGGCGCACTGAAATGATCGACACCGTCATCGGGAACTACCGGATCGAGCGCGAGATCGGCGAAGGCGGAATGAGCCACGTCTACGTCGGCCAGACCATCGCCGCGACCGACTTCCTTCCCGCCGGCTACTCGGTCGTCCTCAAAGTGATGTCGGAGGAGCTCGCCGGCGAAGTGACCGCGCGCAAGCGCTTCGTCAAAGAAGCGCAGATCCTTTCGAAACTCCGTCACCGCTACATCACCAGCTTCTACGAATTCATCAATCGCGACGACAACGCCGTGCTGATCATGGAGTGGGTCGAAGGAACGCCGGTCGACGTGCTGCTCTCCGAAAAAGGAGCGCTGCCGTTCGCCGATGCGATCGGCGTCGCGCAGTGCATGCTCGAAGCGCTCGTCTACGCGCACGGCAAAGGCATCGTTCATCGCGACATCAAACCGGCGAACCTGATCCGCCAGAAAAATGGAACGGTGAAGGTCACCGACTTCGGCATCGGCAAAATTAAAGACGGCAGCACCGTACCGGGATCGACCGTGCTGACAAAATCGGGTTTCCTCCTCGGCACGCCGCACTACATGTCGCCGGAGCAGATCCGCGAGCCGAAAGATGCCGGCGCGAAGAGCGATGTTTATTCGGCAGGCGTCGTGTTGTACGAGATGCTCACCGGCACGCTGCCGTTCAACAGCCGCTCGCTGCCGAAGTTGATCGACGCCGTGTATCGCGGCGACAAACCGGCGCCGTCGTCGCTGCGTCCGGAAGTCGACAAAGAGCTCGAAGCGATCGTGCTGAAAGCGATGCATCCGCGGATGAACGAGCGCTACGAAAGCGCGCGCGCGTTCTTCGAAGCGCTCGAGGAATACAACATGCGGCCGATGCGCTCGTCGGCGAAAGCGACGGCGATCGTTCCCGATCCGCCGGCGAATCCGTCGACTCCGCCGCCGCAGTGGACGCTCGTCAACGTGAAGTCGGACGCGAACGAAAAACATCCGATTCAGGGCGAGAGCGTGATGGTCGGCCGCGACCGCACCTGCTCGATCGTGCTCGCGCATCCGGCCGTCTCGCGGAGACATGCGCGCATCACGCTGACCGGCGCGTCGTGCCTGCTCGAAGATCTGCAATCCGCGAACGGAACCTACGTCAACAACACGCGCATCGAACGCGCGAAGATCAAGCCGGGCGACGTCGTGCGATTCGGCGCCGATCCGGCGTGCAGTTACGTGCTGCGCGATCGTTAATCATGCTGGTCACCACCGGGAGCAACGAGAGATGAGCAACATCACCTGCCTTCGCTGCAAAGAGTCGATCGACCCGAACGTCGAGCAATGCCCGTCGTGCGGTGAAAAGGTCACTCTCTTTCAGCGGACGTACTCGTCGAAACTGCTCGACGGGAAGTATCAGATCCTCGACCGTCTCGGCATCGGCGGCATGGGCGAGATCTTCAAAGTTCGCCACATCCATCTCAACGAACTGCGCGTCATCAAGATCATGCGGCCGAACGTCGCCGCCGACGATCAGGGGCTGCAGCGCTTTCTCCAGGAAGCGCGCACCTCAACGATGATCAAACACAAGAACCTCGCCATGTTGTACGACTTCTCGACGCTCGAGGACGGCTCGTATTACATGGTGTGGGAGTTCATCGACGGCACGAACATTCAGAAGTGGATTGCGCAGAACGGTCCGATGCCTCCGCGGCTCACCGTCGAGATCTCCGTTCAGGCGCTGAGCGGTCTCGAGCATCTCCACTCGATGGGACTCATCCATCGCGACATCTCGCCCGAAAACATCATGCTGTCGCAGGACCATCACGGAAAACTGCTCGTGAAGGTCATCGACTTCGGCATCGCCAAACAGCTCGCCGAAGGTGAAGGCGGCCAGGGACTGACGCAGACCGGCATGTTCCTCGGCAAACTGAAATACGCGTCGCCCGAACAGGCCGGCTTCCTGAAAGAAAACGAGCACCTCGATCCGCGCTCCGATCTCTATTCGTACGGCATCGTCATGTACGAGATGCTCGCCGGACGCGCACCGTTCCAGGCGACGAACCCGCACGGCTACATCCTCAAACACGTCACCGAAAAACCGGCGCCGATCTCCGAGCTGAATCCGGCGGTCAAAGTTCCGCCGCAGCTCGAAAGCATCATCTTCAAGTCGCTCGAAAAAAATCGCGACGCGCGTTACGCCACCGCCGGCGAGTTCGAGCACGCACTCGAAGCGGTGCGCAACACCATTCATCCCGATCAGAAATACGGCCTCGGCGAACGGATGATCACCCTCTCCGGCGCCGCGACGCTCGCCGATCTCCAGAAAATGCCGACCGGCGCCTTCACCGCCGGAGGTCCGGGCGGCACGCAGCGCGGAACGTCCGTCGCGCCGAAGACCGGACCAACCGGCACACGCGCCGCCAGCGACGAAGCGACGGTGATGGAGAAGAACCTCGGCCCGCAGACGATGTCGGGACAGCAGCCGACGCAGGCCGAGCACCGCGGAACGATGTCGGGCAGCAACGAAGCGACCGTCGTCGAACGACTCGGCGGCGCAAGCACGGCACCGACCGCCATCGAACAAAAGTGGAGCGGCGGATCGCAGGCCGCCGAAGCGACCGTCGTTGAACGGAAGTACGACGGCGGCGCGGCCGCTGCGCCTGCGAAGAGCAAAACGCCGATGATCGCCGCGATCGCCGCGGTGCTCGTGATTGCGATCGCGGTTGGCGCCTGGTTCATGACGCGCAAAGCGACGACACCCGTCGTTCCCGGACCGCAGCCGACCGCCAGCACCGAGATCACATCGACCGCGACGACTTCGCAGGGCGGCGTGATTCCGGCGAACCAGGGCGTCCTGCTTCTCTCCGCGTCACCGTGGGGCGATCTCGACAAGATCGTTCGCAAAGACGACAACAAAAACGTCGACCTCAGCGAAGAGAAACGTTCCACGCCGACGCGCATCGAGCTCGCGCCCGGCCAGTACGTCGTTTCCGTCACCGGACCGAAAGGAACGCAGACGGTCGACGTAAAGATCGACGCCGGCAAACCGACCGCGAAGAACCTCGAGCTCGACACCGTGAACTACGACGACCTCGAAAAGGAAGTGAACAAGCAATGAGCTCTGCGGTCAAAGCTTCGTTCGCCGTCGTGGCGATGCTGCTGACGGCGTCGATCGCCGCGGCATCGTGGTACGACGATTACGACGCCGGCGTGAACGCCGCGAAGTCAGGCAACTGGCAGGTCGTCCTGTCGAAGATGTCGTCCGCGATCAAAGGGAATGCGAAGGAAAGCGACAAAGCGCGAACCTACGGCGCGATCTTCATCAACTATCACCCGTACTACTACCGCGGCGTCGCGAACCTGAACCTCGGCCGCTACGACGATGCCATCAGCGACTTCGAAAAAGCGAGCGGACCGGGCGAAGAGAATCTCGGCTCGATCGGGGAGCTGATTCAGCGCGCGAAGACGAAGCTCGCCGCGTCGTCGACACCCGAGCCGCAGCCGCCGCCGACTCCCGCACCGCAACCACGTCCGACTCCGCAGCCGCCAACTCCCGTTCCTGCACCGCAGCCTTCCGCGCCGGTCATCGATCCCGCGCTGCGCCAGCGCGCCGCGCAATCGATCAGTCAGGCGCGCGCGCGAATGGGCGCCGCGCAGGGACGCAAAGCAACCGTCGCTCCGCAGTTCTCGCAGGGCACGCAGTACCTCGCCGATGCAAACTCGCGCAATGCGAACGCGCGATCGAATGACGATCTCAACGCCGTCATCGCATCGGCCGACAACGCCACGATGATGTTCGATGCCGCGCCGGCGCCGGGTGCGCCGCCCGCACCGATGCCGACTCCGATCCCGACGCCGAAAGCGACGTCCGCCGCGACCACGGTGCTCGCCGACTATCAGCCGGTGCTGCGCCGCGCGCTGCGCAACTACTTCAACGGCGAGTTCGAGCTCGCCGCGCGCGACTTCGAATCACTCTCGCAACAGCTTCCCAAGAACGGCTGGATCTGGGCGTTCCTCGGCGCGTCGCAGTATTCGCAGTACGCGTTCGAAGCCGACGAGACGTTCCGCCGCCGCGCATTCGAGTCGTTCAAGAAAGCGAAGCAGTACGGACGACGCGAACTGCCGGAGAAGTACTTCTCGCGTCGCATTCGCCGCGCGTTCGAGAACGCGGGTTAGCCGGCAAACGAAAAAGACTCCGGAGAACCCGGAGCCTTTTTCGTTGATCGAAGCTGGCGAAAACTAAAGCGAACCGTTACCGCCGGCATCGCCACCGCCGGACATCCCTTTGCCTTCATCGCCGCCGCCGAAGAGCGAGCCGACCGATGAATCCTTCACCTGCTCGACGACGCGACTGATCACGCTGCGCGCTTTCGAGCCGGCGCCTGCACGACGTGCTGCAACCGTTGCCGCCGCTGCACCACCGGCCACCACGGCCGCCGCTGCAACTTTGCGCACGGTTGACTTCCGCTTGCGAGCTTTGGCCGCAGCGCGACCGCCTTTCGCAGCAGCAGCCTTTTTGGCTGGCGACGCCTTCTTTGCAGACGAAGCTTTCTTCGAAGAGGCAGACGCTTTCTTTGCAGAAGCGCCACCACCTCCGCCCCGTCCTCCAGCTCCGCCGCGAGAGCCGGAGCTCCTGGAGCCACCCTTTTTAGCGGACTTCTTTCCGCCGCCCGCTTTCTTTGCGCCACCAGCCTTCTTGGCTGACGACTTCTTTGCGCCGCCGGCTTTCTTCGCGGACGACTTTTTGGCCGAGGAGGCCTTCTTGCTGCTGGAAGCTTTCTTTGCGGAAGCTTTCTTCGCCGGCGCTGCCTTCTTTGCCGAAGACTTCTTTGCGGACGACTTACCAGCTGACTTCTTTGCGGACGACTTCTTTGACGCAGAACCTTTCTTTGCAGCCATTGCTTTCTCTCCTTATTTCAAAACATGTAGGTTGGGGAGCCGTACTGTTTGAATTGCAGAGTCGCATGCCTGCGTGGCAACTGCGTTGCACGAATTTCAATGTAGACGAAGATGCAACGATTGTCACGTTCGATCCGGCTTCCACGATGGAGCGTCGCAATCGCGATCGCGATCTTCATCGCGTTCTACTCCTGCTGCTTCTACCTTTTCATTCTCAATCGACGTCTCACACGCGAGCTCGTGCGACACACATGGCGCGAGCCGACGATCATCGAATCGGTGGCGCACGATCGCAGCGTTGAAGTCGCGCGACTCTACGGCGTCGACTGGCGCATCACGCCGCTCGTCTCCATCGAGTCGCTGCCGCCGCATGTTCCCGCCGCGTTTCTCGCCGCGGAAGACGTCCGCTTTCGTCATCATCCCGGCATCGATCCGATCGGCATGGCGCGCGCGCTGATGCGCAACGTGCGCGCGGGCGGCATCGCGCAGGGCGGCTCGACGATCGATCAGCAGATCGTGAAGGGACGCTTCCTTTCGCAGGAGCGCACGTGGCGACGCAAGTTCACCGAGATCGCACTCGCGCTGCTGCTCGACGCGCGCATGTCGAAAGACGAGATCCTCGAGATCTACCTCAACGACGTCTACCTCGGGCACAGCGAAGGCCGTCCGATTCTCGGCATCGACGAAGCGTCGCGCATCTACTTCAACAAACCGCCGTCGCGATTGCGCGCGGATGAAGCCGCCCTCCTCGCCGGAATCATTCGCGCACCGAATCGCGACACGCCGGAGAAACATGCCGATGTCGCGCGCGTCCGGCGCGACGCCATTCTTCGCGTGATGCGCGATCGCAACTGGATCGACGAAACGCAGTTTCAGTCGGCGCTCACACGCGACGTCGAGTTCGCTCGCGGCTCGATGCCGCAGGCGCCGTTCCCCTTCTATCTCCGCGCGCTGCGCAGCGAAGTCGTGAAAGAGCTCGGCATCCGTCCGATCATCGAAGGAGGATTGCGCATCGTCTGCGAGCTCGATCCGGTCGCGCAGCGCGCAGCCGAGCGCGTCGCCGGTCACGCGCCGGCGCAACTCGAATCGCGCTACTCGTGGATCCGCTCGCAGTCGCGCAACGAACCGCTGCAGGTCGCGATTCTCTCCGTCGATCCGCGCAGCGGCGGCATTCGCGCGCTCGTCGGCGGATCGGACTACGACCTCTCGCCATTCGATCGCACGTCGAACATGCGACGCCAGCCCGGCTCCGCGTTCAAGACGTTCGCGTATCTCGCCGCGATTCAGTCGAAGCAGGCCACGCCCGCATCGCTGCTGCTCGACGCGCCGGTCTCGATCGACGTCAACGAAAAGGAGACGTGGGAGCCGCACAACTACGACCAGCAATATCGCGGACGCGTCACCGTGCGCGAAGCGTTCGAGAAATCGCTCAACGTGCCGACCGTGCGACTCACGCAGCAGGTCGGACTCGGACGCGTCATCACCACCGCCGAGCACTTCGGCTTCAGCGAAGAGTTCGCGCGCATTCCTGCGCTCCCGCTCGGCGTCACCGAAGTGACGATGCGCGAGCTGACCGCGGCGTACACGCCGTTCCCGAATCTCGGCGAGCGCGTCGAGCCGTACGTCGTGCGCGGCATCTTCGATCATCGCGGCAAAACGTTGTACGAGCACGAGGCGAAACCGAAACGGGTCGCGCGCGCCGACGCGACGTACGTCATGCACTCGCTGCTGCGCGGCGTCGTGCAGCGCGGCACTGCATCACGTCTCAAACGCTACGGCCTCGGTTACGTCGCCGGCAAAACCGGCACCACGAACGACTATCGCGACGCGTGGTTCGTCGGCTACACGCCCGACATCGTCACGACCGTCTGGCTCGGCTTCGATCACGGCGCGCCGCTGCGACTCTCATCCGGCGAAGCAGCGATTCCGATCTGGGGCGCGTACATGAGCGCCTTCCCGCACGATCGCAACGAAGTGCAGCCGCCGCCCGGCGTCACGTTCCGCAACATCGATCCCGACACCGGCATGTTGTGGGACGAGGATTGTCCCGGCCCGCTGCGCGAAGTCTTTCTCAACGGCACCGCACCGACGCGACACTGTCCGCGCGGCATGCTCGGCGCAGTCGTTCGCAAAGTCTTCTTCGATCGCGATCACTTCGATGAGCCGGCCGCGATCACGTTCGATCAGTTCCGCAGATGGGCGGCGGAAGTCGATCGCAATCGAAAGGAAGTCGAGCGCGGCATCGGAGTGCTGAAGCGAATCTTCGGCAACTAATGACGCGCGACGCGTCCGCGCGACTGTCCGCCCGGCACCGTTCCCCACCACATCGCCCAGACCGTTCGCGAGTACGACGGAAACTCCGCCGACGGATACAGACCGACGAGCCAGAAATCGCGATCGTTCATCGGATCGACGGCGGCCGTCGTGTAGTCGCCCCAGCGCTGCGTGTAGTAAACGCCTTCGCCCGCTTTCAGATCGACCGGACCACGCACCGCGCCGGAGCTGTCGACAAAGAGATAAGCAGCCGACGGATATTGCGTCGCCGACATCCTGCAGAAACCGATCAGCGCTTCGTGATTGCGATTCACGGCCAGCGACGGAAATGAGAAGTACGTCGAGCCGGTCGGCTCATCGAGCAGCGATACGCGCGGTGCGCCCGCGCCGTTCAGCGGAACCGTCCAGAGCGCGATGACCGAGCGCGGCAGGCTGCTTCCCGCGACTCCGGCCTGATGCACGACCCACAACGTTCCGTCGCGCACGATGCAGTACTGCAGCCGGATGTCGCCGACATCCATCAGCGGTTTCGTCACGCCCAGCTGCGGCCCGCTCGCCGCGAGAAATCCGTCGAAGTAGACAGACGATCGATATGTCTCGAGAGCGGTGATCGTCGTCTGACTGACGGTGAAAAGGCGGATGTATCCGGCGTCGGGAAAGTCGACGAGATTAATGTCGGAGGTGTCGTCGAGGTTCGTCACCGGCACGAGGTCGTACCTGCTGTCGCGAATCATTCGATACGGCAGCGCGGTGCGTGTGTCGCGAAGCGACGTACGCGGGAAGATGAAGACTTCCGTTCCAACCGGCGAGTCTCCCGCAAACGTGCCGGTCGTGACGACGAGGGAGTCGCGTGTCAACGCGACGCGCGTGAAATCGCCGTCGAGCAGATCGGCAGGGTCGATCGCGATCCGATAGCGATTCCAGGTCGCGGATGGATCGCCGCTCGCCGTGACAGCCACCATCAGCGCCGAGTGTGTGAAGTCGACGTCATAAAGACAGAGAAGGATCCAGCGATCGTTCGTCTTGTCGTAGGTGACGCGCGGATCGTAGAGAAAGCCGTCGGGCGTCGACGGATCGTGAAAGAACTGGTCGATTGACGACGACGCCAGCTGTTTGCCCGTTCGGTCGTGCACGACGACGGTCGTGTTCGAAATACTGACGATGTGAACAGGGCCGACAGCGCCTGACGCATCCGCCGGATACGTTCCCGGAGTTCCAAGCTGCGCGCGGAAGTTGACGCCGAGCGCCGGTGCCGGCGCGCTTGCCGCATTCACCGTCACGATCGACGCCTTCGCTTCGATCGCGTTCGCCGACGTTGCGATTCGCGGGAGCGGCCGCTGATATTCGCGTCTGCGATCTCGCTCTTCACGTTCGCCGTGCGGAGGAACGGAGAACGCCGCCATTTCCTTCATCGTCGCGGCGTTCATCCGGATCGCGGAGGGCGAAACAGCCTCGGCGAACAGGGGCGAACAGAGAGCGGCTGCCGCCAGCGCGGCGCAGGAAATTGTCTTTCTCATGGGAAGGTCCGTTTGACAACACTACGAGCGCCGACTAGATTACCTCCAACGCTGGAGTGATTTGGGGTCGCTTGCAACCAGCATAAAAAAAGCTAAATCGCCGCTTGTTGTCGATCCGCTTTCGACCGGCCCCGCGTTCTCCGACGTGGGGCCTTTTTCTTTATGCAGGATTTCGTACAGGCAATCGCAGACGAGCACGTCTACCTCTTCGACGGCGCAATGGGGACGATGCTCTACTCAAAGGGCGTCTTCATCAACAAGTGCTACGACGAGCTGAATCTCCGCAATCCGGAGATCGTGCTCGAAGTCCACAAACAGTACGTCCGATCCGGCGCCGAGATTCTCGAGACCAACACATACGGCGCGAACCGCGTGAAGCTGCGCGGCTTCGGCATCGAAGACGAGCTGCGCGACATCAACATACGCGCCGTCGAGCTGGCGCGCAAAGCGGCCGGCGATTCCGTCTACGTCGCAGGCGCCATCGGCCCGCTCGGCATTCGTCTCGAACCATATGGGCCGACCGCCATCGAAGAGGCGCGCGAGTTCTTCCGCGAACAGGCCAGCGCGCTGCGCGAAGCGGGCGTCGATCTCTTCGTGCTGGAGACCTTCTCCAACATCGTCGAGATCGAGCAGGCCATCGCCGCGATCCGCGAGATCAGCAACATTCCGGTCATCGCGCAGATGACGGTCGGCACCGACGCGCGAACGATCTACGGCGACACGCCGTCGCTCATCGCTCAACGACTCGACTCTGCCGGCGCCGACGTGATCGGTCTCAACTGCTCGGTCGGTCCCGACGTCATGCTCGATGCCGTCGAAGAGATGACCGCGATCTCCGCGAAGAAAATCTCCGCGCAGCCGAACGCCGGTCTGCCGCGCGACGTCAACGGCCGCCAGATGTACATGGCTTCGCCCGATTACATGGCGAAGTATGCGAAGCGGCTGATCCACAAAGGCGTGAAGTTCCTCGGCGGCTGCTGCGGCACGACGCCCGAGCACATCAAAGTGATGGCCGACGCCGTCCGTCCGCTTTCACCGCGCCGCTCGTTCATCATCGTCGAGCGCGATCCCGCCGTCGAAAAACCGCAGGGACAGGAGCCAGTCGCGTTCGCATCGCGCTCGAACTGGGGCCGCAAAATCGCCGCCGGCGAATTCGTGACGACGATCGAGATCACGCCGCCGAAAGGTCCGAACGCCGACGCCATGATCAAGTCGGTGCACTCGATCAAAGAAGCGGGCGTCGACGCCGTCAACGTGCCGGACGGACCGCGCGCGCAAAATCGAATGGGCGCGATCGCCGTCTCCGTGCTGCTGCAGCAGAAGGTCGGCATCGAGCCGGTCCTTCATTACTGTTGTCGCGACCGCAATCTTCTCGGCATGCATTCCGATCTGCTCGGATGCGCCGCGCTCGGCATTCGCAACCTGCTCCTCATCACCGGCGATCCTCCGAAGATGGGACCGTATCCCGACGCCACCGCCGTCTTCGACATCGATTCGATCGGGCTCACGAACATGGTGAACCTGATGAATCACGGACTCGATCTCGGCGGCAATCCGTTCGGCGAACCGACGTCGTTCACGATCGGCGTCGGCGTCAATCCCGGCCATCTCGATCTCGATCTGGAGTTGCGCCGCCTCGACTGGAAAGTGAAAGCGGGCGCGGAGTACGCGATCACGCAGCCGGTCTTCGACGTTCGGCAGCTCGAGCATTTTCTCGATCGCATCGCGCCGATGAAACTGCCGGTCGTCGCCGGCATCTGGCCGCTGCTCTCGTATCGCAACGCGCAGTTCATGAACAACGAAGTGCCCGGCGTATCGGTGCCCGATGACGTGATGGAACGGATGCGCATCGCGAGCGAGAAGAGCAAAGAGCACGGCTTGCGCGAAGGCGTCTCGATCGCACGCGACACACTTGCACAGGTACGCGCGCGAGTTGCGGGAGTGCAGGTGTCGGCGCCGCTGGGAAGGGTTGATCTCGCGCTGCAGGTGTTTGAGGGTTTGGTCGAGAAACGGTTCGCCACGTCATCCTGAGCGTAGCGAAGGATCCGGGCGGGCGGGGCGGGATACTGTTGTTCTGCCCCGCCCGCCCGGATCCCTCGCTACGCTCGGGATGACTAGCGCTTCACCACCACCGCCACCGACACATCATCTTCCGGCGGACGGCGCGCCGTGAACAGCTGCCATTCCGCGAGCAGCGTCTCGACCACCGCCGCCGCGGTTGCCGCGGGACTCCAGCCGAGGATTGCTTCGACGTAGCTTTCACCAAACTCGCGGCCGTTCGGGTTGCGTGCTTCGGTGAGACCGTCCGAATGAAAGACGAGTCGCTCGCCGGACGTCAGCGTTCCCGAGAGCTCGTCCCACACCATTCCGCTTTTCACTCCGAGCGGATACGAACCGCGGCCGATGTGATCGACGACTTTGCCGCCGCGATCGACTTTCAGCACCTGCGGATGGCCGGCGATCGTGCCGGTGAATGTTCCATCCGGCGAGAGCAGCACGTAGCAGCACGAAAAGAATGAGCGCGAGCCGCCTGTGCGGCAGAGGATGCGATTGAGACTGCTGATGATCGACGCCGGCGCCGGATCAATGTCGAGCTGCGTGCGGAACGCCGCATGCGCGACCGCCATCACGAGACCGGCCGCCATTCCATGTCCCGATGCGTCGCCGAACAGCACCGCCATCCGGCCGTCTTCGAGCGGCACGAAGTCGTAGATGTCGCCGCCGACCGTATTCGCGATCAGGTTGAACGCCGCGATCTCGAAGTGCTCGCTCTGCGCCGGATGAGCCGGAATCAGATGCGCCTGCAGATCGCGCGCGAGCTCCAGCTCATCGCGGAAGCGAATCTTGTCGATCAACTCCATCGCCAGGAGTGCGGTCAGCATCACGAACGCCGCCGCCACTTCGACGAACGTCCAGAGCGGCGGACGGCGCATTTTCAGATAGAGCGAAAGGAGGCAGACGAAGAAGGCGATGAACGACGCGGCGAACAGCACGCGACGGTGCGGCGCGAGACGCTTCGCGAGACCGTACATGATCGCGCTGACAGTCCGGATCCAGCGCCTGACTCGCCGCGGCTCGCCGTCGATCGAGGCGCTGTGATCGGCGATCAGCATCTTTTTCGTTTCCGGCCATTCGACGACGTACAGGTTCGTCACGTCGCTCCCTTTGAGGGAGGTCACCGTGCTCTTACCGAGATCCAGCCAGTCGCGGAAACGCGCCACCGGGGCATTGTACGGGCGGGCGACTGAGGGGTTGCGTGGCGGTCGCAGAGGTACACTTTGCCGATGCCCCTCAAACGTCTGTACTTTCTGTTTTTGGCGGCATTTCTGTCTCTCCCTCTCTCCAGCCAGGAACTTCCGTTCACCCATTTCACGCCCAACGATCAGGTCTCACCTCTCTCCTCCGGCAGCGTTCAGAAAATCCTTCAGGACCATCTCGGATACATCTGGTTCGCCTTCTACTCCTCCGGCCTCACCCGTTACGACGGCCACGCGATGGAGAACTACGGCACAGCCGACGGCATCGCCGATCTCACCGCGCGCGAGATCGTCGAAGACTCCTCGCATCACCTCTGGGTCGGTTCCGAAGCGGGACTGGTCGTCTCGGAGAAACCGCTCGACGCATACGAGCCCGGCGGCCGCGTTCGTTTCGTCTCCTTCATCGATGGCGTCTCGCTGCCGCACGTACGCATTCGCCGCAACTGTCTGATCGCCGATCGCGACGGCGGAGTGTGGGCCGGCACACAGGACGGCGTTCTTCGTTATCGCTTCCAAAACGGGAAGCTGCAGGAAGCGCCGGTGCAGGCGGTCGCGGTCGAACGTCCGGCAGGCACGTCGTGTCTCATGGCGCGCGCGAACGGCGAAGTGTTCGTCGCCGTCAACAACGGTCCGCTGCTGCGCTTCGATCGCAACGGCCACCTCATCGGCACGCTCGGCGCCACGAACGGCATGCCGACAGAAACCGTCGGCGTGTTGCTCGAAACACGCGACGGACGTCTGTGGGCCGGCACGACCAGCGGCGCGGTCTGGGTTTACGACGGCCGGATATTCACGCCGGTGCCGAGTGAGCTCACCGAACGGATCGTCACGATCCTCGAGACCTCGCGAGGTGAAATCTGGGTCGCAAGTCTCGGCGCCGGCGCGATGCGTATCGATCCGCGCAATCCTGCCGATCATCAGCTCGTCCGCCGCAGGAACGGTCTCATCGGCGACACGCTCTGGTCGATGATCGAGGACCGCGAAGGAAACATCTGGTTCGCGCAAAACGGCGGCGCGTCGCGACTGCGCTCCGACTATCGCGCGTTCCTCGCCTGGACCGGCCTCTCGCACGCCGGCGAGCAACCGGCTCTTCCCGATCCGAGTGCCTTCGCCGTGTTTCCGCCACGAACCGGCGGCACCGGTCCGTGGGATCGCTATCTCTGGGTCGGCACCGGCGGCGGCGCGGCGGCGATCGATCCGCACGGCCGCACGTCGACGCTGCGCGTCGAACAGGGACTGCTCAGCAACTCGATCTATTCACTCGGATACGACAGCCGGCAACGGCTCTGGATCGGAACGGTCGGCGGTTTCAGTTGTCTCTCGCGTCCGAACGAATCACCGGCGACGAACGGTCGCCTGACGCAGAAATCGATCGTCTTCGACGGCGCGCCGGCGATCGTCACGTCGTATCCGTTCGACGTCACCTACGCCGTGCGCAACCTCATGCTCGCCGGCGGCATCGACTCGATGTGGTTCGCCGGCGTGCATGGCGTCAGCTGCATGATCGGCGATGAGTGGTTCACGTTCCGCACCGCCGCGGGATTGCCGGCCAGCGGCGCGACGAGCATCGCCGTCGACGACGACGGAATCGTGTGGATCGGCACCGCCGACGCCGGATTGCTGCGCAGCCTCTCACCGATCGACGTCGCGCAACTGCGCGCGGAGAGCAACGCCGCGCACGAGATCACGCGTCCGACGTTCGCGTCGGCGTGGTCGCGCGCAAGCGGCGCGACGACCGACTCCGTTCGCACGCTGCTCTGGCATCGCAAGCTGCTATGGGCGGGAACGTCGAACGGTCTCGTCGTTCTCTCACCGTCGCCGATCAAACAGGTGGCCGCGCTTCCGAGCAGCGTGCTCGGCGGAAACCTCGTCATCGGCGTCGCCGCGTCACCGACGACCGGCTACGTCTGGGCCGCGCAAAACGCCGGTCTTGTCGCCGTCGATCCGAAAACGTTTCAGGTCGTCTCGCGCGTTTCGAAAGTCGACGGGCTCGTTGAAGACGAAGCGTGGGCATACGGCCCGGTCAACATCGCGGCTGACGGCCGCATCTATCTCGCGACGCCGAGCGGCGTTTCGATCTTCGATCCGTCGCTGCGCGAGACCGTCACGAAGCCGCCGATCCTGCGCTTCCGTCATATCGGCATCAAACACGATCGCCGCGGCAACAATGAAGTCTCGATCGAATACGCGGCGCTGACGTTCACCGACGAGTCGCGCGTTCGCTATCGGACGAAGCTGATCGGCTACGACCGAGACTGGTCGCCCGAAAAACGCGACGTCACGATCCGCTACACGAACCTCCCCGCGTATCTCTTCCCGAAGGACTACACGTTCGCGGTGATGGCGCGCAACAGCGACGGCGCGTGGTCGCAAACGCCGCTCACGTATCAACTCTCCATCACTCCCGCGATCTGGCTGCGCTGGTGGGCATTCCTCGGCTACCTCGCCGTGGTGTTCTTCATCGGCCATCTCATCAACCGTTTCCGCACGCGCAATCTCAAGCGCCGCAACCGCGCGCTCGAAGATCTCGTGCTCGCGCGCACCGAAGAGATTCGCGCGCAGGCGAAAGAGCTCGAAACGCTCGATCGCATCTTCGAGATCATCAATCGCGAAGTGGCGTTCGAGAACGTGCTGCATGCGATTCTCGAACAGGGACTGAAGCTCTTTCCGCAGGCGCAGAAAGCGGTCTTCCTTCGCTTCGATTACGACAAGCACCGCACCGAGGTCATCGCCGCGTCGGGCTACGCACCGGAGCTTTTCCGCGGCGTGCATCTGTCGCTGGACGAAGCGATGCGCCGTTACTCGGAGCGCGCCGAGCAGCTCGAAGAAGGGGTCTATCTCATTCGCGGCGACGTCTTCCGCGATCGCGCCGGCAGCGACAAGACCGCGCATCTGCCGATTCCGAAGTCGATGCTGGCGATGGTCGTGGAGCTCGACGGACGGATCGAAGGTTTCCTCATCTTCGACAACTTCACCGACGGCGAAGCGTTCAGCCGCAACGACGTTCGCAAACTCTCACGCGTACGCGAGCACGCCATCTCCGCAATTGGCAAAGCGCGCATCCTGCGCGAGCTGCAGATCAAGAACGCGGAAGCGGAAGAAGCGAATCAGGCCAAGAGCCGCTTCCTCGCGAACATGAGCCACGAGCTGCGGACGCCGATGAACGCCATCATCGGTTTCTCCGAGATCCTCACCGATCGCCTCGCGCCGCAGATCGATCCGAAGTCGATGAACTTCCTTCGCTCGATCCTCAGCTCCGGAAAACATCTCCTCGAGATCATCAACGACATCCTCGATCTCTCGAAAGTCGAAGCGGGGAAGATGGAGATCTTCCCGGAACGCTTCTCCGTCATCGGCGCGATCGACAGCGTCGGTCAGGTGATGAAAGGACTGTCGGCGCGGAAGTCGATCACGTTCGAGATCGACGTCGCCGACAACGTCGATCTGCTGGAGACCGATCAGGCGAAGTTCAAACAGATCCTCTACAACCTGCTGTCGAACGCGGTGAAGTTCTCACCGCCGGAAAGCACGGTCACGATTCGCGCGCGCTTCGTCCCGGCGCTCGACGACGAGCCGGAGTCGATCGCCATCGACATCATCGATCGTGGCATCGGCATCGCGCGCGAATATCTCGACGTCATCTTCGAAGAGTTCCGCCAGGTCGATGCGACGACGAGCCGGCAATACGGCGGCACGGGACTCGGCCTTTCGCTCGTGAAGAAGTTCGTCGAGCTGCAGGGCGGCTCGATCGGCGTGACGAGCACGCCGGGTGAAGGAAGCACGTTCACGTTCACGCTGCCGGTCCATTTCCAGGGCGCGACGATTCCGAGTCCGATCGTCAGCGCGGACGGCACCGTCATTCCTCCGGGCAATCGCATCCTCGTCGTTGAAGATGACGATCACGCATACGGCGCGATCAGCACCTACCTCGTCTCCGGCGGCTACGTGCCGATTCGTGCGCGGCGCGGCGATGAAGCGCTGAAGCTGGCGCGCACGATGAAGCCGCTCGCACTCACGCTCGACATCGTGCTGCCGGGAATCGAAGGGTGGGAAGTGCTGCGCAAACTGAAGTCGGACGAAGGGACGGCATCGCTGCCGGTGATCATCATCTCGATGATCGAGAATCGCGAGCTCGGACTCGCGTTCGGCGCAGACGACTACTTCACGAAACCGGTCGACTGGCCGCGACTGATGCGTCGTCTTCGCGAGCTCACCGCGCACACCGCGACGCCCGACCGTCCGCGTCTGCTGCTCATCGACGACGACATCGCCGTGCACGAGATGCTCGAGCCGGAGCTGACGCGCAACGGCTACGAGCTCGAACGAGCATTCTCGGGAAGCGATGGTCTGGAGCGCGCCGAGCGCGGCAAGCCGGACGTGATCATCCTCGATCTCTCGATGCCGGGCATGTCCGGATTCCAGGTGGCGGCGCGATTGAAGGAGCGTGAAGCGACGGCGCGGATTCCGATCCTCGTCTTCACCGCGAAGGATCTGTCGGAAGAAGACCGCGAACTGCTGCGGCACGGCGTGAACGGAATCGTGATGAAGGGAAGCGCCGCCGGCGCGCGGCTGATCAGCGCGATCCAGGCGATCTCGTGATCACTGCGCTTTCTTCAGCGGCACGACTTCGTCTTCGCGTCTGATCGGCTTCTGCTCTTCCGGCGCCGGCACGATGGTCGGAACCGGATCGGCCGCGCGCAGCATCGTCATCAAGCCGCCAAGGAGTGCCAGCGCGATGATGATGAAGAAGAGACCGCGGCCGGACGACGGCGACGTGACGACCTGCGCCGGTTGCACGGGTGCCGGCGTTTGCGTCTGCTTCGGCAGCACCGCCACCGTCTCCGGCATCGCGAACGCGTCACTCTTCGGCGTGGCGATCGGCGTCGCCTGAGCGACCGTCACCGGCGGCGCGACAACCGCCGCGGGCGCGACCGCAGCGGCGACATGCGGAACGTGCGCAACGACATGACGTGCGATGCGAGGAGTCGCGCGATGGCGAACGGCTTTCGTTGACGTCGATGCGATGAGCGACGGCGAACGGACGCCGCGCGGCGACGGCTCGACGAGCCGCATGAGGAACGCGCGCGTTTCCGAAGTCGGATAAAGCTCGACTCCGTTGCGATCGACGATCCGGTTCGCGGCGAGGAACGCATCGAATCCGCGATAGTCGGCGGCGAGATGATCGCGCATGCCGGGCAGCGCTTCGTCATCGAAGAACGCGCCATAGCGATCGGTGCGCGCGAAGCTCCAGAGTTGTTCGACGTCGCGATAGATCAGGAGATTGCGGCGAAGCGTGTTGCGCGCGTCGCCGAGCGGCATCCGATCGGCGAGCGCCGTCGCCTGCGTCAGCGCGGAGCGAAAACCTGTGAAGTCATTCGCGGCGACGGCGGCGCGAAGCGTTTCCATCGCGCGAGCCGGAGTGCTGCTGGTGTCGGGCAGCGCAACCGTGACGAAGGCGTCGTCACGGAGCGGCTCGACCGGAAGGTCGACGGTGGTGGTCAGGAACGTGCGGGCGCGGACGACCGGGAGCGCTTCTTCGGCCAGCGCTTCAGACGATGGAACGAGCAGCAGAAATAGCGCGAACGCGGCGACTCGCTGAGATCCCACGACGCCCTCCCGGGTTAATGAAGCGGAACGGTTTTACTTCGTCGGCCGGCGAGCCGCTTCGGCGCCGAGAGTGCGCGCCGTTTCGATCAGTTCCTGAATCGTCGTCTGATCTTTTCCGCTCGCCTGAAGCAGGTATATGCGAATTGCGCTCCCGATTGGAATCTGGATGTTGGCCGGGTCGGCGTAGAACTTCTCGAGACCGGAGACGAGCTCGAAGCCGCTCACCTTTCCGGCGGTCGAAGACTGCCGCTCGGTGCGCGCCGCGAGGCTGGCGCAGGCGCTGTTCGGGCCGGAAGCAACGTCGATCTTGTTGAGCGCGTCGAGATAGCCCTGTGCGTATCCGATTGACCAGTACAGCTTTTCACTGCTGCTGAGACGGAGCCATTCCTCACCGTTGTTCGGCGGGTTGATCTCCGGCGCGGTCTGTCGATCGGCGGCCATCGTGGCCATCGCGCACATCAGAAGCAGAATTCCGAGGGCAAACTTTCTCATGAACGCACCTTTCGACACGGTGGAGTCGATCGTTGAATTTTTCGGGATTCTAATGAAATCGGCAGCGAGTGGGAAGCTACTCGATGGCTGCCGCGATCTTCGCGCCGTATCGCGCCACGTCCGGCGTGACTTCGATGAAGGGCATCACCGCTTCCAGTTCGCGCTTCGCGGCGGCGTACCGGCCGGTCTCATACAACGCGACCGCGAGGTAGTAGCGATACGGTTCTTCACCGCGGCCGATCGTCCCCGCCCGCGCAAAGGCGGTGACGACGCCGGCGAAGTCGCGCGAGCGATACAACCCTTCCGCGAGGCGCAACGCGTCGGCGTGGGAGAGTCTCTCGGCGGCGAGCACGGAGCGATATGCGGCGCGTGCGCTCACGAGATCGCCGCGAGTCGTTGCCGCATCGGCGGTGCGGAACTGCGCGGCGATATCGAGCGGCGCCGGCGCCGGCATCTTCCAGCCGTCCGGTGAGGTGGAGGAAGGCGGCGTGATGACTTTGTTCGCGGGTGGCGGTGACGCAGGTTGCGGTTGCGGTGGCGGCGCAGCTTTCGGCGTCGCCGGTTGCGAGGGCGGTGGCGCGATGGTCGTCGGCGCAGGACTCGGCAGCGGCGCCGCGCTCGGCTGAAGTGGCGGCGCAGGTTGCGGTGGGAGCGGCGGAGCGACGATCGGCTGCGGATCCGGTGTGGCGGCGGGCGCTTCGCCCGCCGTGTCGGCCGAAGCGGCCGACACCACAACTGCGTCCGCCGGCGTCGATCCCGAAGCCTGTGGCGCCGGTGCCGCCGGCGCAACATCCATCGCCGCGGCCTGTACCGCGCCGGCGCGTTCGCGCAACGACGCCGCTTCCTCTTTCGTCAGCAGCGCGCGCGCAGCGGAATCGACAAGCTGCCGAACCGGCGCCGGAATCGTCAGCGACGCATAGCGGCGCTCCACCTTCTCCGCATTCAGGATCCGCTGCAGCGAGATCCGCGCTTCACCATCCAGCTTCAGCTGTCGCGCCGTGGCAATCAGGTACGCGTGTGCAGTTTCGTAGCGCGGAATCGACTCGATCAGGCCGAATGCGGCGATCTGCAGCTCACGCCGCGCGGCCTCATATTTGCCGTCGTTGAAATGCGAGATGCCACGCCGATAGAGGCCGTCGTAAAAATCGTCGCCCGACGCCGCGAACGAACTTCCGGCGACGAGTGCGATCGCCACGAGCCATTGAATGGTCTTGTGCAGAATCGTTCTCCGGGTACCGACCCACTGCGAAACTCGTGCTTGCTGAAGGGGACCGTCCGAATTTTGCCACAGTCCACCCGTAATTAAGGCTCAGATCGGCGCACCGGATGAACGAGTATCCCGAGTTCGCGAATCTGATACGCAAGCGCCTGCCGCGACATTTTCAACATCGCAGCCGCACGATTCTGGTTTCCGTTCACTTCGCCGAGCGACTTTTCGATCAGCTCGCGCCGGAAACGAGCCACCGAATCCTGATATGAACCGGCGCTCGCGCGAACGATCGTCGCGTTTCGCATTCGCTCAGGCAGATGCGCAAGTCCGATCGTGGAAGCGGCGTCGCCGGCCATGGCGTGCGCGGCGCGTATCGTGTTCTGCAATTCGCGGACATTCCCCGGCCACGAGTACGAAGCGAAGAGCGCTTCGACGTCCTGCGAGAACTTCGACGCGCCGCCGCGATGCCGTTCCCGCTCGCGCGCGAGAAATGTCGCCGCGAGCAACAGCACGTCGCCGGCGCGCTCGCGCAGCGGCGGCAGCGACACTTCGATTCCGCGCACGCGATAGTAGAGATCCTCGCGAAAACGTCCTTCCTCGACCGCGGTCTCGAGCTTGCGATTCGTCGCCGTGACGATGCGAACGTCGGCGGTGCACGTCTGCGTGTCGCCGACGCGCCGAAATTCGTTCTCCTGGAGAAAGCGAAGCAGCTTCGCCTGCGCCGCGAGCGGCAGCTCGCCGATCTCATCGAGAAACAGCGTTCCGCCGTCGGTCGTCTCGATCAGTCCGGCCCGATCGCGATCGGCGCCGGTGAATGCGCCACGCACGCAGCCGAACAGCTCGCTCTCGATGAGATTCTCAGGCAGCGCCGCACAGTTGACCGGCGTGAACGGCCGGCCGCGACGCGAGGAGTGCCGATGAATGGCGCGCGCGACGAGCTCCTTGCCGGTTCCCGATTCGCCGAGAATGCAGGCGGCGACGTCGCGCGAAGCGACGCGCGTGATGAGGTGCGAGAGCTCGCGCATCACCGGCGAGTCGCCGACGATCCCTTCGATTGACGACGGCGGGGTTGCCGCAACGGCGGCGTCTTCCTGCGCAACGATTCGCTGCAGTCGATGATGTTCCGAGCGGACGCGAAAGAGCGCGGCGATCGCTTCGCGCGAATCGGCGCTCCAGCGTTCGACGCCGCTGAGATAGAGCAACTCGCGGTCGCTGCAGGCGATCCAGTCGGTCTCGCCCGATGCTGCGATGCGATCGAGCTCCGCGGAAGGGAGCGCGGGCAATGAACCGAGCTCCTGCCACTGACCGAGCCGGTTGCGCGTGGCGAAGCGCCAGCCGAGCGCGCCGAAATCGGTGACGTCGAAAGGGAACGGACGTCGCGCCGCGATGCGGAGGATGCGCAGCTCCGCGCTCGCGGCGTCGGCGGCGAGATCGATCGTGATGCCGAGCTCTTTGGCGAGCGGCGCGGCGAGGTCGCTCTGTCCGTCGATGAGCGCGCGACGAAAGCGCTTCAGTTTCGCGGAACGGCTGTCATCGTCATCGACGATGGTTGCGGAACGATCGCGCAGCGCCACATGACGCGCGGTCAGCTCACGGTTTCTCGTTTTGCCGGTCGAGCGGAGAGGCGCGTCGATCCCTTCGATGCGATCGATCTCGTCGGCAATCAGCGCCGCCGCCTCGCGAATCTGCGGGTGCAGCAACTCTTCGCGCAGCACCGCGCCGGCGCCGCGGCGAGCGTCATCGAAACGGCCGCGCGAGAAATCGAGATGCGCGGTGAGCAGCTCGAGCTCGCGCAGCCGGCGCTCGTCGTGCGTGCCGGAGTAGAAGTGACGAAGCCGCGTGATGCGTTGCGCCGCGTGCGCCCACTGCCCGTCGTCGGCGGCGAGATACGCGAGCGTGAAGAGCAGTCCGCCGGCGGCGCGGTCGCCCTGCGTCTCCTCGACGAGCGACAGCGCATTCATCGCCAGCGCGCGCGCTTCATTCCAGCGGCCGGCGGTGAAGTTCGAGAAGACCTGATCGAGCGCCGCGTCGATCCGCTCCGTCAGCGTCGACGCCAGCACAAATGCGTCCGCCGCATGTCGTGCGGCTTCTTCGGCGTCGTTCGCGGCGTAGACACGAAAGCGCGCCGCGAAATATCCGCCGGCCGGCAGCTGGTCAACGTATTGACCGACTTCATTCGCCAGCACCGCGCGGTGATAGATGAGCCGCTCATCGTTCTGATCGCATGCGGCGAAGGCGGCCCGCGCATCGTCGTAACGCGCTTCAAGGAAGAGGAGCTCACCGAGCAGCAGCTGAGCATCGAAGGTCCGTTCCGAGAGCCGCTCGAGTCGCGCAAGCGCCGGCGCGTAATCACCGCTGCGACGTTCGATGCGCGCAAGCAGCAGGTCGCCGTCGGGCGCGTCGAGAAGCGGTGCGAGCTCGCGCGCATCGCGATAACGGCCGCACTGCAGCAGCACGTCGGCCAGGCGTTTCGCGAGCACGGGTGACGACGCGAGGAGTGGCCGCGGCAGTCCGCGCAACGCACGAATCGTTTCTTCCGCTGACGACCACTCACACTGTTCGAGAATCGTCGTCGCACGCGCACCTTCGCCCGCTTCGATGAGCAACGATGCCGCGCGCTCGCCGTCTGTCAGATCGGCGGCGAGACGACAAAGCGACGGACGCGAAGCAGGAGGAATGAGACGCCCGGCATCATCGCGAATCGCGTCGGTCGCGAATGAGAACGACTCGCCGACCGACGTCACGCCATCGATCGCCAGCGTCTCCAGCGGTTCCTCGAAGAAAAGCTCGCGCAGAAATCGCGACGCCAGCTCGCGCGGCATCGTCGTCCCGAGCAGCGCCAGGGCCGCGATCCACGAGCGCTTCGGCTCGCCGATCGATGCAAACGGCGACACGCTCTCATCGCGAGGCAGGTCACCGTGATCGAGATAGTCGGCGAACTCGCGCGATGCCACGAAACGCTCGGCCGCGGCAGCGGTGATGCGCAGCTCGCGACGCGCCGCAAGGTTCGTGGAAAGGAGAAACGTCCGCAACTCCGGCAGGTCGCTGCCCGGAATGAGCCACACGGCGCCGTCGATCGCCGCCAGCATCTGCACGACCGTGCGCGAACAGGCGTCGAACGAATCGAAGGACGGGACGACGAAGAGAAACCGCGCGTTGCTCATCGCCGCGACGACACGCTCCGCGATCTCGCTCTCGCTCTTCTTTTCAATCGCGCCGATGAGCGGAATGAGTTCGGTGAGCGCGGAGCCACGCTGCAGCGGACTGCCGCCGCCGAGCGTCACCACGCGGGGCGCGAGTCCGAGCAGCGCCGCATCGCGAACCGCATCGATGCCGCCGCTGCATCCAAAGCGACCGCTCGTTGCGCCGAGCAGCATCCGAAGCGCGTCGGGACCGGGCGCGCGCACTTCACCGCACGCAGCGCGGCGCATCCAGCGAAGATCGGCCGCCGCGTCGCCGCGCAACCGCGCATCGACCTCGTGATAGACCGCCTCCGCCCGTCCCCACGACTGCTTCAACACATCGAGCCGCGGCGCGCCGATCGCTTCCGCGAACTGCTGAATCGACGTCAGCACCGGCGGCGAATCGTCGGCCTGTGCGCACGCCGCAATCCGCAGCAAACGCGGATCGGACCCCCGCCGCTGCGCCACCGCCCACTCCGCCGGATCGCACTCGCCATCCGCGATCCCGGCGAACTGCAGAAACGACTGATGCGCCGCGAACTGCGCCACGAGCGAAAGCCGATCGCGATCGCCGACGCTCGTCAACGCGGAGAGCGAAACCGCATCAAGCGTCACCGCCGGCGCGAACGCGTCATGCCACGGAAGCGAAGAGTGACGCGCGGTTGCAATGAGGGCGCGATCCCAGCCGAAATGGCGCAGCTCGAGCCGAAGCTCGGCCCGCGCGCGTCGGGAACCGCTGCGCATCGGCATCGCGAAAGGGGTTGCAGAAACGATGAGTTCCCTACCTGCAATTTTGGAAACAAGTTAGATTTGCCGAAGTAGTACGGCCGTATATACTCGGTTGCGATGGCAGGGCGCGCGAAGATTTTCAGTAACGGTGGCAGCCAGGCGGTTCGGCTGCCGAAGTCGGTCCGCTTTCCCGACGATCAGCGGGAAGTGCTCGTTCGTCGTGTCGGCAGGCGAGTAATTCTCGAGCCCGCGGACGAATGGTCGACGGAGTTCCTCGAAGCCCTCGGCGCCTGGCATGAACCAATTGCGCGACCACGCTCACGCGCCATTGCGAAGAAGAAGGATCCGTTCGATTGAGTGTTGTCTTCATGCTCGACACCGACACCGTCAGCTTCGCACTGCGCGGTCAGGGTCGAGTCGCCGTAGAGATCGTGAAGCACCGGCCGTCGGAGCTTTGCGTTAGCGCCATCACCGTGGGAGAGTTGCGTTACGGCGCCGCGCGCCGCAAATCCGCGAAGCTGCACGCGCTTATCGACGCATTCACGAGCAACGTCGCCGTCATTCCGTTCGACGAAAGCTGCGCCGTACAGTTCGGAATCATCGCCAGCGAGCTGGCAGAGCGCGGATCACCGATCGGCGAATTCGACGCGCTGATCGCCGCGCACGCCGTGAGTTTGGAGCTGACGCTGGTCACCAACAATGTGAAGCACTTCAACCGCGTCGACGGCTTGAATGTCGAAAACTGGTACTAGCACCGCAAAGACGACCAGTCCCCCCTACTGCAACCCCGCCTTCTTCAAAATCGCGATAAACGCCGGATCGTCGCGCAGCGTCTCCAGTGACGGATCGACCTTCAGCCAGACGATCGACTCCGAGCGGTCGGTGTAGCACTGCTCGAGGTAGCGATTGGCGGCGTCGTTGTCGCCGAGGCCGGCTTCGATTCGGGCGAGTAACAGCGGGAGCGTGTAGCTGCCGGTGCGTTCCTTCAGCTCGTCGATTCCTTTTTGCGCTTCCTCGCGGTGGCCGAGGCGGGCGTGCATGTAGGCCTCCCACGTGATGAGGAGCGGTTTGCGGCCGGCCATCGAGATTGCTTTCGTCAGGTGAGCGAACGCCAGCTTGAGATCGCCGCGGCGCCACGCGATCTGCGAGAGCAAAAAGTACGAATAGGCGAAATGCTCGTCGAGCTCGATCGTGCGGCGGACCTGTTCCTCCGCTTCCTTCAGTCGTCCCGCGTAGAAGTACGTTCTTCCGACATCCCAGCTTGCGAGGATCGAGAGCGGATCGAGTTCTTCAGCGCGTTTCTTCTCGGCGATGGCGCGATCGAACTGCCCCATGGCGGTGAGGAAGTCACCGTACATGCGGCGCGCGTCGGCGTCATTCGGGTTGAGTGCGATGGCGCGCTTGAACTCGCGCTCGCCGCCGCGGAAATCCCAGTCGTACCAGACCATCGCCTGAGCGAGCGACGCGTGCGCAGGCGCGAGCGTGTCGTCGAGCGCCAGCGCGCGGCGCGCCGCCTCGCGAGCGCGCGGCATCGCTTCATGCGGCGGCGCGTAGAGATTCGACAGACCGTAATACGCGTCGGCCAGTCCGGCCCACGCCAGCGCGTAGGTCGGGTCGCGCTCGATCGCCTCGTTGTAATACGCGATCGATTTTCGGATCGCGGCCTCGTCGTACTTCTGACGATAGTGACGTGCCTTCAGGTAGTACTGAAAAGCCTCGCTGTTCTCCGATGTCCCTTTCGTCAGCAGCCGCTTCTCTTCACCGCTGAGATGCATCCGCAGCTGGCCGGTGATCTCCTCCGCCATCTCCTGCTGCACGGCGACGACGTCCGAGAGTTTGCGGTCGTACTGCTGGCCCCACACCTGGTTTCCGCTGCGCACGTCGGTCAGCCGCGCGCGAATGACGAGCGTGTTTCCGCGCTGCATCACCTGACCGGTGACGACGCCGTCGACGTGCAGGTCGCGTCCGACCGCAAGCGGATCGATCGTCCTTCCTTTGTAGCGGAACGTCGTGCTGCGCGCGGTGACCTGCAGCTGCGGCAGCTGCGAAAGCGAATCGATCACGCTCTCGCTGATGCCGTCGCTCAGATATTCGGTCGACGGATCGCCGCTGGCGTTGACGAACGGCAGGACCGCGATCGAATCGATTTGCGTCGCGGCGAAGAAACGTTGTCGCACGATCACGAATCCGGAGACGGCGACGATCGCGACGACGCAAAGCGTGACGACGATCGCGCGCAGCGGGTGCAGCTTCTGCGTGAGCATGTTCGCCGTGATCGACGCGTTCGGCGGGAACGACATGATCGACGTCGGTTGCGAGCCGATACCCGACGCGTGATAGCGGCGCTGCAGATCGCCGGTGAGATTGTTCTCGTACTCGAGCTCGCGGCGCAGCACCTTCAGATCCGACAGCAGCTCCCGCGCATTCTGGTAACGCGTGCGCGGATCCTTTTCGAGCGCTTTGAGCGCGATGCGATCGAGCTCGCGCGGCACGCCGGCGGCGAAGACCGACGGCGGATCGGGGACACGATTCGCGATCGCCAGCGCGAGATCGAGAAAGTTCTCGCTCGTGATCGGCGGCGAACCGGTGAGCATCTCGTAGATGACCGTGCCGAGCGAATAGAGATCGGAACGCGCGTCAGGCTGAAAGCCGCGCGCCTGTTCGGGTGAGATGTAGAGCAGCGTTCCCATGACCGCGCCGGTGGCGCTGTCTTTCAGGAAACCGTCGCCGCCATCGGCGAGCTTGGCGAGCCCGAAGTCGAGCACCTTCACGTAGCCGTCGGGGCGCAGCATGATGTTCTCGGGTTTGATGTCGCGATGGACGATGCCGGCGTCGTGCGCGGCGACGAGCGCGCTGGTCACGCCGATGCCGACGTCGAGCACTTCACCGAGCGTCAGCTTGCGGGTCGTCATCCGCTGGCGGAGCGTTTCCCCTTCGATGAACTCGGTGGCGATGTAATGAACGGAGTCGGACTGGCCGATCTCGTAAATCGTGATGATGTTGGGATGATTCAGCGCTGATGCGGCGCGCGCTTCACGCTGGAAGCGGCGAACGCGCTCTTCGTCCTGCGTGAAACGCGCGGGCAGAAGTTTGAGAGCAACCTTCCGGCGGAGTGTCGGGTCTTCCGCGAGGTAAACCTCTCCCATTCCGCCGACGCCGATCAAGCGGTCGACTCGGTAGTGCGAGATCTGGCTGGGGTTCATGGCGCGCCGATAGCGCAGGATATACGGAAAGCGCGCCGGTCGTGGACGGTCGTCACCTCAGTGACCGACCGTCCGTCGTTTGCCGGGGATCGTAATTCGCGGCAGTACGGGCTCCACCAGACTGACGCTCGGCGTCGCCGAACCGGCCACCGGCGCAAGCGCGAACGCTTTCGTCTCGCCGCTGACGTTGTCGACCGACACCGCGGTCGCCGCGACGCGCGCACTGCCGCCGCGCGCGATCACGACGCACTGCACGTTCGTCCGTTCCTTGCGGCGAAGCGCGGAATCGAGTCCGAGCGTCGCGAAGATCGTGTTGAGCTGGAGCTGCTGGAACGGCGCGATCGTGATCGTCCCGCCGGCGATCGGCGAGGTGCGATTGCCCGCTTCATACAACAGCACGTCGACGTTGCCGCCGCTGCCGCCGACTTCATTGAGCAGCAGCGACCAGCGCGCGCCGCGCGAGGGATCGATCGACTGTTCGAGTCCGTCGAAGAAGAGCGGACGGCGCGCGGAAGTACCGGCGCTCGTCAGCGCTTCGGAGAGCGTCGTCGGCAGCGGAACGAATGATGATGGTGCGGCCGATGGCGCGGAGAGCGGCTGCAGCACGGCCTGCACGCGCGACGTCGTCGGTGCGTCGACGAAGACGCTGCCGGTGACGGACGGCGCGAGCGCGAAAACATCGGTGAGAACGTTCGGGAAGATCTTCGTCGTTCCCGCCGGCACCGACACCTCTTTGATGAGCGTCGTGGCGCCGCGGAACGTCAGCGTGAACGTCGTCGCCTCCGATGGCGATGCTGTCAGTCCGATCGCGGTGGCGTACGCCGCCGACGGCACGACCGGCACGACCGTCGTCACGCTGAACGAGCTGTTCGCGTTGCCGCGCAGCCGCATCGTTCGCGCGAACGCGGTCTGCGAATCGGAGAGCGGACGGCTCAACACCGCGGCGCCGCTGTCGCTGTTGTTCGACGAAACGATCGCCATCGCGGCGACGGAACCACCGCCGCTTTCGACGGTGACCTGGATGCGCGCATTGTCGGCAGCGCTCGCGCCGGCGCTTGCAACGACATCGTCGTAACGAAGGTAGCCGTAGCGCGGAACGTCGAACGTCTTCTCGCCGAGCTTCTGGCCCGACGCGCTCGTCAGCACGATGCGACCGGCGGCGTGATCGTTTCCGCTCGTCTCGGCGAGGACGACCGCCGTCGTCACCGTCGACGACTTCGTGATCGCCGGCAGCACGTGCGCCGATCCGATTCGCGCGCCTTCGCTCCGATTGACGACCGGCACCGCGAAGCCGCTGCCGCCGGCGACGCCGGTCGTCGCGGAGATCGCGACGAGTCCGATTCGTTCGCGCGGCAGTCGCACTTCGAGCTGACCGCTCGCCGGACGAGTCGCGCCGAAGAGCTGTGGCAGCGGATCGGTGAGTGTCACGACGTCATTCGGCGGCACGACGACCGTCGCGCGGCGGACGAGCGCCGGATCGAATCCATCCGCGCCGGCCGGTGTGAAGATCAGCTCGGCCTGCACGGCGTCGCTGCCGACGTTGCTCAGTCGAACGCGTGTCGCCAGCCGCGCGCCGCGCGTGCTGGTCATGCTGATCGCTTCCGGCACGATGAACGAGCGGACTCCGACGTCGAGTCGCGACGCGCGTCCGTTCGCGACCGCCAGCGCATCGTTGTCCTGCACGAGCAGCCGCGACGACGCGCCGTCTTTGGTCCGCACCGTCAGATACGTGTAACGCGGCAGCGGCGAGCCGTTCGGCGCGCGGCCGCGTCTGGTCAACAGGTTGACGATGCGCGTGGACTGCGGTGCGATCGGCGTCGCGTTCCAGGTCGAATCGGTGGTCAGCCAGACTTCCGGTCCGATGTCGAAGCCGACTTCCATCGGCGACGAGCCGTCGTTGCGAACGCCGACCTGCAGCGGCGCGCGTCCGCTGTCGTCGCTGCCGCTGAACGGCGCGAACGACGCGTACTCGGTCGCTACTCCATCGATGGTGAAGCGCGGCGCCGCGGAAACGCCGCCGCCGACTTTCAGATTCACGAATGCGTACGGCGTGACGGCGAGCCCTTCGCCGGTCGACGCAACGAAGATGACGCCCTGATACGAACCGGCCGCGTCGTTGCGCGGGCCTGCGTAACGAATCGCGAAGCTCTTCGGCGTATGCGGTTCGAGCGTCACGAACGCCACGTCCTGACCGAGCGGATCGATGATCGAGAAGAACGGCTGCGAGCCATTCAGTTCCTGACGACCGACGATCACCTGCAGCGACGAAGCGCCGAGGTTTTCGAGCGTGAACGTCGTGCGGCGCTCTTCGAGTTTTTCGCCGAGCGCGGTGATCACGGCCGACGGCTGCACGGCGAAAACGACATTCGCGCGTGCGTTCACGACGGAGACGTTCGTCACATTGGAAGGGTCGCCGAGTCGCGTGACGTCGCAGCCGGCGACTGCGCGAACACGGTGGTAGTACGTGCCGGCTGCATCGGCGACGAACGTTGCGGCGGTCGAGCTGAGCACCTGCGTTTCGACGTCGCCGAATGACGCGCTGCGCGAACGCTCCACGACGTAGGCGGCATCGGCGTCGCTGCCGCTGGCCGGCGACCAGACGATCGAGTAGGTCGAGCCGGCGGAGACCGACGCCGGCGCGAACACGATCGACGTCGCGCCCGGCACGTCACACGAACGCGTCGTGAACGAAACGGTCGGCGACGTGACGCCGTTGCTGCACGGTCCGCGACCGACGACGCGCCAGTAGTACTTCGTGCCCGGACGCAGACCGCTGACTGTTTGCGACGATGACGCGAGCGCGGTGGCGAGCAGCGGCGGATTCGCGCTGTCGCCGAAGTAGAGATCGAATGAATCGATGCGGCCTGACGGCTGCCACGTCAGATTGACGTCGAGCGCTGCCGACGACGAGCCCTCGGCGGGCGAGACGATCTGCACAGCGGGAGCGGGACCATTGCACGGCGTGTCGGCAGCGGTGAACGTCTGCAGCAATGTCGACGCGGTTTCCGTCCGATCGCACGTAGCGTGCGCGACGACAAGCCAGTAATAGCGGCCGGTCGAAACCGTCGCCGTGTAGCTCGTCGTCGAGACGTTCTGAACGAGCGACGGCGGATTCGTGGTGCCGAGGTAAACGTCGTATGACGAAGCACCGGCGGACGCCTGCCAGGTCAGTTGAACCGGTGAGGCGACGTTCGTTGCGTCGTTCGCCGGCGAGATCGTGTTGAACGCTGACGCGGCGCATTTGCCGGTCGTCGTGAACGACGAGATCGCGGACGGAGTCGTCACCGCCGGCGTGCAGAAGAGATCGCCCTTGGCGATGACGCGCCAGTAGTACGTCGTCGCCGGCTCGAGATTCGACGGCGTGAACGACGGCTCGGTGACGTCGGATGCGACCACTTTCACCGGCGGATTCGCGGTGTCGAGCAGCACGTCGTAGCGGAAGGCCAGCGGCGGCTCGGACCACGTCAATTGCGGCGCGGTCGTGGTCGTCAGATTCGCGGACGGCGAGAGCAACACCGGCGCCGCAATCGCACCGCACGAGAAGACGGCGCGCACGCGATTGTTGTCGGTGTCGGCGATGTAGACGTTGCCGTTCGTCGTGATTGCGAGACCGCCGAGGTTGAACCCGAAGTTGAACTTTGCGCTGGTGGCCGGACCGTTGTCGCCGGCGAAATCGCCTGGAGGTCCGGAGCCTGCGAACGTCGTGATCTTCGAGCCGTTCGCGGTGATGCGGCGGACGCGATGCGTATTGCCATCGATGAGGAGCAGATCGCCGGTCGACGGCTCGATGGCGAGTCGCGTCACGCCGATAAACGTCGCCGTCGGTGCTCCGCCATCTCCATTCCCCTCGGACTGTCCGCGTCCGGCCCACAAAGAAATGTTGTGCGAAACGGCGTCGACCTTTCGCACCGCGTAGTTGTTCATGTCGGCGATGAAGATGTCGCCGGCCGCGTTCACCGCAAGCCCGCGCGGCGTGTCGAGCGAAGCCGCGGTCGCCGGACCGCCGTCGCCGCTGAAACCCTGTACACCGTTGCCTGCGACCGTCGTGATGATTCGCGTCTTCGCATCGATGCGGCGGATGCGATGCGCTTCGGGATCGGCAACATAAAGGTTGTCCGCGCTGTCGAATGCCAGCGCTTCAGGACGAAGCAGCGCATTGGTGGCCAGGCCGCTATCGCCGAGCGTCGTTCCGCCGCCTGCATACGTCGCAATCTTCCCCGACGCATCGACACGCCAGACGCGGAGGTTGTGACCATCGGCGATGTAGATGTTCCCCGCCGAATCGACGGCGACGTCGCGCGGTCCGCCGATCACGGCGTTCGTCGCGTCGAAACCTTCCTGCGGTTCGGCGTAATAACGGCCGACCTGTCCCGCAACCGACGTCACGACATGCGTCGTTGCGTCGATCTTCCGAATGACGTTGTTCGATGCGTCGGCGATGAAGAGATCGCCTTTCCTGTTCACCGCGAGGCCGAGCGGCTCGTGCAGGACCGCGCCGGTGGCGAGGAGTCCGTCGCCGATATACGACCCGCCGCCCGCAACCGTGGTCACGTCGCCCGTTTCGACGTCGAGCCGGCGGATGACGTTGAGCGCCTCGTCTTCGTAGTAACCGTATTTCCCGCTGCCGAACGCGAGTCCGTACACCAGCGTCTGCGGATTCGTGAGCTCGAAAATGACACCGCTGCTCCTGTCGACTCTGCGCACGGTGCTGTCGGAGGCGAAGACGAGATTGCCGTTCCGGTCGAGCGCAACGACGGTTGGAAACTCGAGCTTTGCGTTCGTCGCCGCGACACCATTGCCATCGACCAGTGTCCCGCCGCCCGCGTACGTCGTGATCGTGTTCGACGCGGCATCGATGCGGCGAACGCGATTGTTCCCGCTGTCCGCGAAGAACAGATTGCCGCTTGCATCGGCCGTGATGCCGAACGGCTGGAAGAGCTTCGCGTCGGAGGCATTGCCGGTGTCGCCCGTGTAGCCCGGCAATCCCCCGGCGTCACCGGCAATCGTCCTGATGACCTTCGTCGTCAGATCGATGCGCCGAATACGGTTGCCGCGAAATCCATCCTCCGTGACGAAGAGCGCGCCGCGACTGATGACGAGTCCCCACGGGCCATCAAGCGTCGCCTTCGTGGCGACGTCACCATCTCCGAATCCCTGCTCGGGCGTGCCGCCGCCTGCAAACATCGTGATGATGCCGGTCGCTGCGTCGACGCGCCGCACGCGATTGTTGTCGTGATCGGCGACGAAGACGTTTCCGGCATCGTCGACGACGAGACCTCGCGGCTGATTGAGAGAACCGTTCGTTGCTGCTCCGCCATCACCGCTGAATCCTGCGGCGCCGGTTCCGGCGATCGTCGTGATGCGGCCGGTCGCTGCATCGACGCGTCGCACGCGTCCCGCGAAACGTTCCGTGAAGTAGATGTTGCCGGCGCCGTCGAGCGCGACACCGCGCGGACCGTAGGCCGCGATGTCGGTCGCGAGCTGGCCGTCTTCGATTCCGCCGCCGGCGTAGGTCGTAATTGACTGCGCGAAGAGCACCGTCGGCAACGCTGCGAACGCAGCGATAACCGCGAGTCGGAGGAAGGCGGTCGCAATGCGATTCATATATTTGATGTAACGAGAGTCGGAGATCTTACCGCAGCTACAATGCGCGGCCGGAACGGAGAACCGAGTGCATACAGCCGAGATCGCCACCGAAGCCGCGCGCCGCGGCGCCGCCGTGCTCCTCAAATACTGGGAGCAACTCGGCAAAGAAGACGCCGACATCAAGGCGCGCAACGACTGGGTTTCAACCGCCGATCGTGAGAGCGAAGCGGCGATCGTCGCGTATCTCAACGAACAGTTACCCGAGGACGGGATTCAGGGCGAAGAAGGCGGACGAAGCGCCGGCACGAGCGGCCGCACGTGGATCATCGATCCGCTCGACGGGACTTCGAACTATCTGCAGCATTTCCCGTTCTGGTCCGTGTCGATCGGCCTCAAACAGCGCGATGAGATCGTGGCCGGCGTCGTTTACGAACCGCTGCGCGACATCGTTTTTTCCGCGGAGCGTGGCGCCGGTGCGTTTCGCGATGGAACACGGATGCGCGTTTCCGAACAGCCGGGCGTCGAAGCGGCGTTTCTCGCGACCGGATTTCCGTTTCGCGCGCAGCAGTTCGTCGCCACCTACTGCCGCATCTTTCAGGATGTGATCTCGATCGCGAAAGGCGTGCGGCGCGCAGGTTCTGCGGCGCTCGATCTCGCCTACACGGCCGCGGGCGTATTCGACGGTTTCTTCGAGCTGCACCTGGCGTCGTGGGACGTCGCAGCCGGCTCGCTGCTCGTCACCGAAGCGGGCGGCGTAGTGAGCGATTTTTCCGGCGGCGATCGCTGGCTGGCGCGCGGCAACATCATCGGCGCGCCGCGCGGCGTACACGCGGAACTGCTGAAGCTGATCAATCGATACGTGACCGAAGACGAGCTCGATCGCCGCAAATGAAACCGCTCCCGCGTGATTTCTATCTGAACGACACTGTCTCGATCGCCCGCGCGCTCCTCGGCTGCGTGTTGTGGCGCCGTCTCGACGGCGAGTTACTCGCCGGACGAATCGTCGAAGCCGAGGCCTACCTCGGCGCGAACGACATGGCCAGCCACGCGCGACGCGGTCTGCGATCGCCGCGCGTCGAGTCGATGTATCTCGACGGTGGACACGCGTATGTCTACTTCACCTACGGCATGCACTACTGCATGAACGTCGTCACGCAGGAAGCCGACATCGCCGAAGCGGTGCTGCTGCGCGGACTCGAGCCGCTGCAGGGAATCAAATCGATGCGAACGCGACGTCCGAAAGCAAAACGCGATTTCGATTTGATGAATGGACCAGGAAAACTCTGCGCGGCGATGGCGATCGACAAAGCGCTCGACGGCGTGCCGCTCGATGGAAAGGCGCTCTTCATCACGCCGCGCGATCTTGATGTGCGCGAAGAAGAGATCGCGGTGAGCGCGAGGATCGGCGTGGAGAATTCGGGCGAGGCGGCGCCATGGCCGCTGCGGTTCTATTTGCGCGGAAACCGATATGTCGGCCACGGGCCGATGCGCTGATTCGCGCAGCGTCAGCCAACGGCTTCGCGGCGGATCTTTTCCCACGGCGCTGCAGCACCTGACAACGGAGCCTCACGTCGTGTAGGCTTCGCCCTCCAGCGCAGCGGGCCGTGCCCTTCAGTTCTTTAACAACTCAGTTCGAGACGGTGCTCGGGAAGCCGGTTTAAGACCGGCGCGGCCCCCGCCACTGTACCCGGAGACGACTCATGCGCGGCCCCAGCGAGGCCCCCACTGCATTGTGCGGGAAGGGAGCATGAGAAGGATGACCCGGAAGCCAGGAGACCGACCGTCTCGGACACAACGCATGCACGCTTCGGAGGGAAGCCGTCGTGAAAACTGTCCTGTCGTTTCTCCTTTTTCTTACTGCTGTTACCACCGCATTCGCACAGACGAGTGCTGACATCGTCGTCACCGCCTCCGCGATTCCGGAGACGGTCGAGACGACGCCGGCCGCCGTCACCGTCATCACGCACAAACAGATCGAAGAGCGCGGCGCCACCGATCTCGCCGACGTCCTCCGCGAGGTTCCCGGTCTCTCCTTCAGCCGTACCGGCTCGGCCGGCCGCGCCACCTCGCTCTTCACGCGTGGCGCGAACTCCACGCACACGCTCGTGCTCTGGAATGGCATCCAGCTCAACAATCCGTACTTCTCCGGATTCGACTGGGGCCAGTTCTCGACCGCCGGCGTGCAGCAGGTCGAAGTCGTGCGCGGTCCGTACTCCGCGCTGTACGGATCGGACGCCGTCGCCGGCGTAGTCAACGTGTTGACTTCACCGGCTTCGAGCTACTTTCGCGGCAGCGTCGAAGGGGGCAGCAAGGGGTTGCGCAACGGGGAACTCTCCGGCGCATACGCCGGCACGTCCGGGAAAATCAGCGGCGCGTGCGGACGCCGTGAAGATGATGGTTTCGCTCCCAACGACGACATCCGTCAGGACAGCGGGAATGTCTACGCGCAGTGGATGCCCGGCGCCAACTTCTCGCTCGGCGCCTCGGCGCGCCGCAACTCCTACGACCTCGGCATCCCTGTAAACACGAACTTCTTCGGAACCGAGCTCGTACCGAGTCCGAATCGCCGCGGCAGCGGCAACGACCGGCAGATTGCGATTCCGATCACGCAGGCGATCGGCCGCTTCTCGTATGACGTCGCGCTCTCCGACAACAAGCGCCGCGACGACTTTCAGGATCCAGACGATCCGTACGGTCTCACCGAATCGCGCACCGATTCGAAAGTGCGTCGCGCCCGGCTGGTGACGCGCACCGTCACCGGCATCGGCACGATCGTGCTCGGCGGCGAATACGCGCGCGCCATCGTCGACGACGCGTCGACCTACGGCGTCAATCTCGCCGGCAATCGCCGCACCGAACGCTCATTCTTCGTCGAGGATCGCCTGTCGCACGAGATGGAAGGCGGCTCGCATTTCGAACTGTCCCTCGGCGCGCGTCACGACGACTTCGACACCTTCGGCAGCGAGACCTCGCCGCGCATCGCTCTTGCGCTCGCCCGGGGCGGCACGAAGTGGCGCGCCGCATACGGTCAGGCGTTTCGCGCGCCGTCCGTCGGCGAGCTCTACTTCCCGTTCTCCGGAAATCGCAATCTCAATGCGGAGCACAGCCGCAGTTTCGAATTCGGTTTCGATCGCGGCCTCGGCACCGCATCACAGCTGTCGCTGACGTACTTCAACAGCAGCTATCGAGACCTGATCATCTTCGATCCGGCGACGTTCATCTTCTCGAACATCGGCCGCGCGAAGAGCGACGGAATCGAAGCCGGCTTCTCGCGCCGCATCGCCAGTCAGTTCTACACATCGCTCAGCTACACGTGGCTGCACAAAGATGAAGATGAATCGACCGGACTGCGACTGGCGCGGCGTCCGGAACACAGCGGCTCGCTTGCGTTCGGATACACGCGCGGCTCGATCGACACGAATGTCGCGGTGATTCGCAGCGGCGCGCGCACCGACATCCTGCCGATCGCTCCGTACTCGCGCACCGAAAACCGCGGCTACACGACCATCGACGTCAATCTGCAGTGGCGCGCGGCGCGCTTCGCACCGTACGTGCGGATCGAGAATTTGCGCGACACGCGATATGAGGAAGTGCTCGGATATCCGTCGCCGGGACGCCGCACGATCGTCGGCCTGCGCTTCGGAACGTAGATCGCGAATAGGCCGCTAAACCGGTATCGGGAAGTGGTTTGACTCCATTTCCGCTTCCCGATACCCTCCCCTGATCCCATGGTCCTCTTCAATTACGCAACGAAGGAAATCACCGCAAAGATCGTCTATTACGGTCCCGGACTTTGCGGAAAGACGACAAATCTGCAGTTCGTCTACGACTCGTTGCCGTCGAACAACAAGAGCAAGATGCTCTCGCTGGCGACGAAGACCGATCGCACGCTGTTCTTCGATTTCCTTCCGCTCGACCTTGGAAAGATCCGTGGCATGCGCACCAAGCTGCAGCTCTACACGGTGCCGGGGCAGGTCTATTACAACTCGACGCGCCAGCTCGTGCTGAAAGGCGCCGACGGGATCGTGTTCGTCGCCGATTCACAGGACTTCGCGGTCGATGCGAATCTCGAGTCGCTGCAGAACCTGGAAGACAACCTGAAACGTCAGGGGATTCGCATCCGCGAGATCCCGGTCGTGATGCAGTACAACAAACGCGACCTGCCGAACGCGCTTCCTGCCGAAGAGCTCGAGAAGGAAGTCAACAAGCTGCATGTGCCGCATTACTCCTCGGTGGCGACGACCGGCATCGGCGTCGAAGAAACGCTGAAGGGAATCACGCAGCTGGTGCTCGCGCATCTCGTGAAGAAGTACGGACTGGAAGGTTCGGAACCGCTCGAGCGCGAGATTCAGATTCTCAATCCGACCGTGCCGCGCGAGAAAAGCGCCGACTCGCTTTGGGATGACGACGATGACGATGTCGCACCGGCCGCCGCACCGGCACCGCCGCCGCCCGCGGCACCGGCCGCGAATCCCTATATGGTCGACGACGCGGACGACGATGAAGACATCCCGCTCGTCGCCACAGAGCTGATCGGTTCGACCACGACATCTTCCGCGACGGCAACCGCGCCGCCTGTGCCGACCCGCTCACCGCAGAGTCCGTTCATGGAAGTCGAAGACTATTTCGCAACCAGCGCTCCGGCGCCGGCTGCTCCTCCCCCTTCGCAACCCGCACCGCCACCGGCAACATCATCGAGACACTCCTCGTCGCCGTTCGGCGAGTTGCCGATGGAAGTGCCGCTGACGTCGATCGAGATTCCGCTGCCGGCCGGCATTCTCAATTCGCTGCCGGACCTCGATGAGCCGCTGCCGCCTGCACCGGCAGCCGCCGCGCCGACCGAGCGTCGTGCGACGGACGGTCTCGTGAAAGAGGTGAGCATCCCGCTCAATCTTTCGCTCGATGAGATTCGGCAACATCGCCGTCTCCGGCTGAAGATCACGCTTGACGTGAACCTGCTGCCGTAGAATGCTCCCGCGCCTCCACCAGGAGGAGTGGCCGAGTGGTTTAAGGCAGCGGTCTTGAAAACCGCCGTACGGGAAACCGTACCGTGGGTTCGAATCCCACCTCCTCCGGCGCCGGGCACGGCCCGGTGCGCTGGTTGGCATAGCCTCGGCGCTACCTTCATTTCTTTTCCGGGCATTCGCCTGTTTGCAGCCTGAGTCGAAATTCTTTCCAGCTCTGGAATTGACATTCCCGCTTACGGCTTTAAGATGCCACCAGGGCCACCAGACGGAGAGATGGGTGAGTGGCTGAAGCCAGCGGTTTGCTAAACCGCCGTAGGGCCTTAAAGCTCTACCGAGGGTTCGAATCCCTCTCTCTCCGCCAACTTTTCCCCTCCCTTTCCTCCCTCACGGGAACTCCTTTTTAAACACGAAATAACCAGCTCAGGCACATTTCGTGAAGCGAGTTCATCTCGGCCGCAAACGCGCCGAGCAGTTCACGCAGTACTCATTTTTTCGAGTTCTAAGGAGAACCCCATGGCAAACACGAGCAAACGCGGTTTTGCATCGATGGATCCATCCAGGCAGAAAGACATCGCGAGCAAGGGCGGCCGAGCCGCACACGCGAAAGGTACAGCGCACGAATTTACTTCGGACGAGGCACGCGTCGCCGGCCGGAAAGGTGGCGAGGCCGTCAGTCGCGATCGCGCACATATGTCGGCAATCGGCCGCGAAGGCGGACACAGCCGTGGTCGCGCTCGCCAGGAACAGCGTCCGGACGTTTCGAGCCCGGCTACGAGCACGAACATCCCGAACAATCTGCAGCAGAACGCGCCCGGCAACAGCGGCATGACCGCGCGCGAATCGAACGAGCGTCCGAGCTATATCGGACAGGAACACAACAACGATCGCGGCACTCTGTCGCAGAACAGCGGCAACAATGCGTCGAGCTCCGGCTCGAATCCGCGCACCAGCGAAACGAGCCGCGATTTTCAGGGCGGCCGCCGCGACTACTGAGCGGCGTGAAGCATGAGGACAGGCGCATCGCCTGTCCCGGACGACACGCGACAGGCGCGCAGCTCAGCGCCTGTCCGCCTGCCTCCTCCTCGATGCGATAGGATCGCGCGTCGCATCGACACCGAAGGAGGTCTTCCCTGTGAAACGACTCACGTACACGTTCCTCGCACTCGCCATCACCGCCTGCGCTCCCGCAAACCGCGACGCTTCGACCAGCGTCGATTCATCCGCCACCGCGCAGAGCGCATCGGCCACTCCCGCGCCGCCGCCTGCTCCCGCCAAACCGGTCGACGAGCAGAAGCCGATCAGCTACTACACGGATAAAGTTGCCGAGATCCACACGACCGCGGGCGACATCAACATCCGCTTTTTTCCGGACGTCGCACCGAAGCATGTCCGCAACTTCATCGATCTTTCCGAGAAGGGCTTCTATAACGGTACGAAGTTCCATCGCGTCATCCCCGGCTTCGTGATTCAGGGCGGCGATCCGAACTCGATCTCCGGCGATCCGTCGACGTGGGGCACCGGCAACTCCGGTAAATACGTCGATCTCGAGCCGAGCTCGATTCATCACGGACGCGGCATCGTCTCGATGGCGCGCGGCGGCGATCCGAACAGCGCTTCCTCGCAATTCTTCATCTGCGTCGCTGACGCACCGAATCTCGACGGCGGCTACTCCGCCTTCGGCGAAGTGACTAAGGGAATGGATGTCGTCGATCAGATCGTCTCGGCGCCGACCGGCGCGCAAAACCGTCCGGACAAACCGGAGATGATCAAATCGATCACCATCCGCGCCGCCACCGACGCTGAAAAAGGTCCGGCGCCGAAATAGCGCTGGCACGCAGTCCGAAACAAAAACGAGAAGGAGAAACGATGAGCGACGACACCAGCAAGGTGGCCGAACTGCACACGTCGAAGGGCGACATTCACATCCGCTTCTTTCCCGACGTTGCACCCGGCCACGTCCGCAATTTCCTCGATCTGGCCGGCAAGGGTTTCTACAACGGCACGAAGTTCCATCGCGTCATCCCAGGCTTCATGATTCAGGGCGGCGATCCGAACACGATCTCCGGTGCGCCCGGAACGTGGGGCACGGGCGGTTCGCCGACGCGCCTCAAGGCAGAATTCAACTCCATTCCGCATCGCCGCGGCATCGTCTCGATGGCGCGCTCCAACGACCCGAACAGCGCGTCGTCGCAGTTCTTCATCGTCGTGGCCGACTCGAAGTTCCTCGACAACCAGTACACGGTCTTCGGTCAGGTGACGAAAGGGATGGAAATCGCCGATCAGATCGTCGGCGGCGCGCGCAATGCTCAGGACCGCCCGAACGAGCCGGTCTCGATCGACTCGATCACGGTCCGCGACGCGAACGCGGACGAACAGGGTCCCGCTCCGAAGTAACGATGCCGCCCGCCGACACTCCTCTCCCGGCCGAAGCGGCAGCGCTCCTGCGCGAATGGCTGGGTGAGGAGTGGACGGCGCGGCCGCTGGCCGGCGACGCCTCGGTGCGCGCGTACTACCGGATCGCCACGTCGGACGGAAACACGTTCGTCCTCGCGTGGTACCCCAAGGAAGTGCGGATGGACGTGCATCGCAACCTCGAAGCACACGATGCCGTCGTCGAGCACGCGCGCATTCCGCGCGTCGTCCGTCACGATGCCGCGGCCGTGCTGCAGCAGGACATCGGCGATCGCACGCTCTTCGACATCCTCCACGAAGATCGCGAGCACGGCGTACAGCTGTACGAATCGGCAA
The DNA here is from genome assembly GCA_034667465.1 of Acidobacteriota bacterium. Taxonomy (GTDB): domain Bacteria; phylum Acidobacteriota; class Thermoanaerobaculia; order Gp7-AA8; family Gp7-AA8; genus JAOBAU01. The sequence continues at coordinate 285,126 of JAXDJV010000002.1, forward strand.
TCGAGCTGCTCGTCGATTTTCAGCACGCCGGCGTTCGCGAGGTAAACCCGCGCTTCACCGCCGAGTTTTTCTCGAACGAGCTTGCGATGACGCGCGAGTTCTACGTCGAGAAGCTGATGGAAACCCCGCGCACAGTCAGCGAGAGTCTCATTAATCCGTTTCGAAAGCTGGCCGAGAAAGTTGCCTCGCATCCGTACGTTCTTTGTCACCGCGATTTTCATGGCCAGAATATCCATCTCTTTAATGAGCAGCTTTACGTGATCGACTTTCAGGACATGAGAATGGGGCCGGACACGTATGATCTCGCCTCGCTCGTGCGCGACCGCGGCGTCTGCGAGATCCTCGGCGACGACACCGAAGAAGCGCTCATCGAGCGTTATCGCGAGCTGCGTGAAGCCGACGAAGGATTGCGCCGCCGCTACTTCGAAACGCTCCTGCAACGCTCGCTCAAAATCCTCGGCACCTTCTCGCGTCAGCCGCTCGAGCGCGGAAAGATGCACTACCTCGATTTCATCCCGGCGACGCTCAACAGCGTTCGCCGTTGTCTCTCGGAACTCCCCGGCCATCGCGAGATCGCCGAGCTGTTTCCGATGAGTTTCTCGCTCGGTGACGCGCGCGAACGAGCGATCCATTACCATTCGCGCCTTTGAGGAGCAGCAATGGCAAAACACAAGATCACGCTTCTTCCCGGTGACGGCATCGGACCGGAAGTGACGGCCGCGGTCGTCGCCATCATCGAATGCGCCGGAGTCGACGTCGAATGGGAGAAGTTTTTCGTCGGTGCGGAAGCGATCGCGCGGTTCGGCGATCCGCTGCCGGCCGAGGTCCTCGCATCAATCGTGAAGAACAAGGTCGGTCTGAAAGGACCGGTCACGACTCCGGTCGGCACCGGCTTTTCATCGATCAACGTCCGGCTGCGCAAAGCGCTCGACCTCTACAGCAATCTCCGTCCCGTGCGGTCGATGCCGAACATCAAAACGCGTTACGACGACGTCGACCTCGTCGTGGTGCGCGAGAACACCGAAAGCCTCTACGCGGGACTCGAGCACGAAGTCGTGCCGGGCGTCGTCGAGTCGCTGAAGATCATCACCGAGCGCGCCTCGACGCGCATCGCCAGGTTCGCCTTCGAATACGCCCGCGCCAACAATCGCAAGCGCATCACCGTCGTGCACAAAGCGAACATCATGAAGTTGTCGGACGGTCTGTTTCTGCAGTGCTTCCGCAACGTCTCGAAGGACTATCCGGAGATCGTTGCTGACGATCGCATCGTCGACAACCTCTGCATGCAACTCGTGATGAACCCGAATCAGTTCGACATGCTGCTGCTCGAGAACCTCTACGGCGACATCGTTTCCGATCTCACCGCGGGGCTCGTCGGCGGACTCGGCGTCGTCGCCGGCGCGAACATCGGCGAGAACGGCGCGGTCTTCGAAGCGGTGCACGGCAGCGCTCCCGATATCGCCGGTCAGAACAAAGCGAATCCGCTGGCACTGCTGCAGTCGGCCGTGCTGATGCTCAACTACATCGGCGAGAACGTCGCGGCGCGAAAGATCAACGACGCGATCACCACCGTGCTCGCGCAGGGTCCCGAACGCCGGACGCGCGATATCGGCGGCACCGGTACGACGTCCGATTTCACCTCCGCCATCTGTGAGACGTTGCGCGGCCTTTAGCCGTGCCGAAGCCGCCGTTCCGCCCATCGTTCGTCGCGGGAGTCGCGCATTTCAACGCGCGCGAGTTCTGGGAAGCGCATGAATCGTGGGAAGAGCTGTGGCTCGAAGCGGAGTCGGAGCTGCATCAGTTCCTTCAGGGACTGATTCAGCTCGCCGCGGCGTATCACCACATCAAACGCGGCACGTTTCGCGGCGCGGTGCGACTCATCGATGCCGCGCTCGCGAAGCTCGCGCCGTTCCCGCTGCGCTTCTGCGGTATCGATCGCGCGGAAGCGGAGTCGGCTGCGCGGCGCGACCGCGAGCGAGCGGCGCGCGCGGAGTCGCTTGCTGAGAGCGACTTCCCGAAACTCGCACTTATTGACGAAGAGGTGTCATCAATCCCGCCGCGCGATGATTGGTGATGGGATACAATTTGCGTGACCATCCCCAACGCAAAACCTCACGACCGAGGATCCGACGATATGCAGGAAATCGATCAGCGGGACAGGGAGCTTCTGGGCGCTCTGCAGGGTGAGATTCCGCTCGTTTCAACGCCGTTTGCCGTCATCGGACAGATGATCGACATGTCGGAGAAAGAGGTCATCAAGCGAATCGAACGACTGCGTCGCGAGGGGCTGGTGCGGCAGTTCGCCGCGCAGTTCGACATGCGCGCGCTCGGTTATCGCTCGTGCCTCGTCGCTGCGAAAGTCAACGCCGACCGGATCGATGAAGCGGCCGCGGCCATCAGCCTGCACCCCGGAGTTACGCAGAACTACCGCCGCAATAACGATTTCAATCTGTGGTTCACGATCGCTGTTTCGCCTTCTTCGCGGATCGGCCTCGAAAAAACCATCGAGCTGCTCGGCGACGAAGCGGGATGCGACATCGTTCGTCCGCTGCCGACGCTGAAGCTTTTCAAGACGTCAGCCGGCGACGGCAGCGAGCATCACGTCAATGACGAGCAGCACGGCGACGAGCGTTATGTGCCGCTCACGCCGCTCGAGACCGAGTGCGTTCGTCTGTTGCAGCACGAGCTTCCGCTGCAGCCGCGGCCGTTTGAAGGTCTGGCGAAGAGCGGTACCGCCGGCGCCGACGAGTTGCTCTCGACCGCGAAGCTGCTCGTGAAGCGCGGCCAGATCCGCCGCTTCGGCGCGATCGTTCCGACGCGTCGTCCCGGTTTCTCCGCGACCGCGATGGGCGTCTGGATCGTCCCGGACGAGCGCGCCGATGAAGTCGGCCAGCTGATGGCGCAGAACCGCGCCGTCTCGCATTGCTACCTCCGTCCGACGTACAGCGACTGGCCATACAACTTCTACACGACCGTGCACGGCCGCTCCATCGACGAGTGCGAATCGATCATCAACGATCTCGCCATCGACACCGGCATCGAGCAGAAGCAGACGCTCTATCCGGTGAAGGAGTACAAGAAGGCGCGCGTGATGTACTTCGCGACCGACGCCGACGAGTGGGAAACGCTGCACGGCGCCGCAGTCGCTGCGACCGCGGCGTCGTAGCGTTACTGCGGCGTGATCAGTGAGACGCGCTGCGTGGCGTTGTTCGTTACGCTGATGAACGACCAGTAGCGCTGTCCCGCCGTCACCGGCTCGATCTCCACACGGACGTTGCCACGTCCGGCGAAGTTCGCCGTCAGGTTCGGGAGCTCCGCGTACGCAGGGTTTTCGCTGAACGCCGTCGGACCCGGAATCGCCGCGAGGCCGCCGGCCGGTGTCAGCGACAACGGTTGCTCGAAGAGCTTCGTGTTGTCGGCAGAGAAGATCCGGACGATGACGTCGCCGCGTCCGTTCGGCGAGCTGGAACCATAGAGACGAAGGTGCACGCGCGTCGCGGGGCTCGTCGGAACTTCGAGAAGCTGCGTCGTCGTCGACGAGAAATCGCGCTCGCGCACGATCGGCAGCTCGACGAAATCCGCCGGCTGCGACCACTCGCGCAAACGGAGCGCGAAGCTGATCGTCGCGGCGTGCTCTTTGTCGACGTAGATGAAGACGCCGGGATTCGCGGGATTCTGATAGTCGCGGGCCGGGCGAATGTGAAACGTCTGCCCGCTCGCCAGCGCCGTCGGCTCCACTCCGTCGCCCGCTCGTTGAAACGCAAGCGCCGGCGATGCGCCGCCGTTCCGGCCGGTGAACTCCGTCTCCCACAGCGAGCCGTTCGCACCCGCCACGATCTGGATCGAATACATCGGCACAAGGACCTGCTCGTACTTCGCGCGCTCGAGCTCGATCGTGGTCGGCTCGGCGGCGAAGGCGGCAAACGACAGGAAAGACGCGACGATCACTGCCACGGCTTTGCGCATGACAGTCATTGTAAGCTTCGCCGCCCGTGCAGCCGTTCGGACAGCGCAAAGTCGCCGAGCGCGACATGGACGACATCGCTCTCTACCACCGCGCTCGCATCGAGCGCGACGGCGGAGACGCGCTCGATGAGCGGACGTGGTCGGATCTCGATCTCGATCTCGTTTATGCCGTGGTCGATCGATGTGAGAGTGCGGTCGGGCAGCAGTTTCTCTATCACCTGCTGCGCACGCCGACGCTCGACACGAAACGGCTCGACGACTTCGACGAGCTCGCTGATCGGCTCACGCGCGATGGCACCGCGCGCAACGCGATCGCGAAACTGCTCGAGCGGCTCAACCGCGCGAAAGCGTTCTATCTGCCGAATCTTTTCCTGCTGCCGCTGCCGTGGCGTCCGCGGTTTCGGTGGCTCTTTCCGCTGCTGACGTTCCTCGCCGTCGCCAGCATCGCGAGCATCTTCGTCGTCCCGCAAATGCTGTTCGTCGCCATCGCCATCTTCGTCGTGAACATCGGCATCGAAATGACGTTTCGCCGCCGCATCTACGAATACGTTCGCCCGCTGCGCGTGCTCGACTCGCTGCTGCGCACCGGACGCGCCGTCGCGCAGCTCGCCATCGTTCGCGAACGTTTCCCGCAACTCGCCGCCGACGTCGTGGCGCTGAAACCGCTCACGCGCTCGACTGTCTGGCTCTCGCTGGAGCGCGAAGGATTCGACGATCCGATGACGATCGTCTGGCAATACCTCAACATGTTTTTCCTCGCCGACGTGAATGCGTTCGCGGCGAGCTTCGCGGTGCTCGAGAAAAAGCGTGACGTCGTCGAGCGCGTCTTCGACGCCATCGGTACGCTCGATGCCGCGATCTCCGTCGCGTCGTTTCGCGAAGGAGCCGAGTTCTGGAGCCGGCCGCTCTTCACACCGCGTGCGAAAGCGCTCGAAGCGATCGACGCCGTCCATCCGATCATCGCCGAGCCGGTCCCGAACTCGATTCACGTCGAACAGCGCAGCGTCCTCGTCACCGGTTCGAACATGTCGGGGAAGACGACGTTTCTGCGAACGATCGGCGTGAACGCCGTGCTCGCGCAATCGATCGCGACGACGCTCACGCGCGGCTGGCGCGCGCCGCTGCTGCGCGTGCAAAGTTCGATCGGACGCGGCGACGATCTTTCGCTCGGCAAGAGCTATTACCTCGCCGAGGTCGAGCGTGTTGGTCTGCTCGTGCGCGACAGCGGCGGCGACGTGCAGCATCTCTTCGTGATCGACGAGATCTTCCGCGGCACGAACACCAGCGAACGGATCGCGGCGTCGCGCGGCGTGCTCGATTATCTCAATCGCGGTGACGACCTCGTCTTCGTCGCCACGCACGACGTCGAGCTCATCGATCTCCTCGGCGACGCATACGAATCACATCACTTCCGCGAGCTGATCGATGGCGACGAGCTGCGATTCGATTACCGCATCCAGCCCGGCCGCTCCTCGACGCGAAACGCCATCGCGCTGCTGGAGTTGATGAAGTTTCCGAGTGAGATCGTGGAAGCGGCGAAGAAAACGCTGAGCCTCTGAGCTCAGGTGTGTCTGTGTGCCCCGGCATCGTTCCTGAACTTCATCCCGCCGGAGGTTGTGCAATGACTGATTTCGCATTGCCTGTAGCGGCTGAGTCCGATCACCGCGATCGAAGCGCCGGGCTCGTTGCTTTCGGCATCATTCAGGTGTTCTTCGGCGTGGCGACCGGCGTCCTGTCGCTCGCTATCAGCGCATCCGATACGCCGGCGCCGCAGCTCGCTTCGAACATCGTTCTCTTCGGAACGGCGACTCTCTATTTCTTCGCCGCCGGAATCGGTTCCATCCGCGGCCGCCGCTGGGCGCGCGCGCTGAGCGTTGCGGTCACCGCGATCTGGCTGGCCATCGGCACCATCGCCACGCTCGTAACGATCACGATCGGCCCGAGCTCCGCGTCACTGCTGCGCTATCTCATCGCCGGTATCGTCATGCCGCTGGCGCTGCATCTCTTCTATCGCTCACGCGCCGTCGGCTTGACCTGCGATCGTCTCGATCCCGAAGCGCGCTGGACCGATCGCGTGCCGTTATCGGTACTCGCCATCGTTCTCGTGATGGCGTTCAGCTCCGTGACGCTGCTCGCAAACCTCGGCAACGCATCCGCGCAACTGCCGGCCGCGTTGAACGGTGCGCCGGCCGGCATCGCCGTCTTCGCGATGGCGCTGCTGTTCGCCTATCTCGCGTTGCAGTTGTATTTGCTGAAGCAGTCGGCGTGGTGGACGACGATGATGCTGCACGTCCTTGGCGCAGTCGCGGCCGTTGCTTCACTGATGAGCGGCAGCGGCGTGAGGCTCGGCGCGCTGTGGGCGATCATGATTGCGGCGTGGATCGCGTACGCGGCGTTCCTCGTGCGGATCCGGCGCTACTTCGCCGGCGTGCTGCCGCGCACACGCGCGGCAGACACGCGACGAAACGCTATCTGATGTTTTCGGGGTAGACGCTGATCTTGCTGGCGTTGCGAAGCTCATTGGTGAGCTTCGTGACCGCCTCGACGATTTCGGCGGAACGGGCGGCAGTGATCCCTTCGCGGATCTTCGGTCCGGCAACATCGAACGGCTGCACGCCGGCGGCCCGCTTGTCCTCGACGAGAATCAGGTGATAGCCGAACGGCGTCTCGACGACACCGCTGATCTTGCCGATCGGCAGCGACCAGGCGGTCGTCTCGAACGTCGGATCGAGCTGTCCCTTGCCGACGTAACCAAGGTCTCCGCCATCGGCTGCAGCCCCATCTTCGGAGTACTGCTTCGCAGCCGCCTCGAACGCGCGAACGGTCGCGCGCATCCCGGCCTCATCGTTCGGAGTATGGAGCGTGGCGACATTGAGCTCCATCGCGACCCGCTTAACCAGCTCGATCGCCTGCTCCTTCGTCTTCGGACGCGGACCTGCGCCGTTCGGAAGGATGACGATGTGGCGGATCTTCAGCTGCTCCGGCGTCTCATAGTCTTTCTTGTTGTCTTCGTAGAACTTGAGGACTTCGGCATCGGTGACGATCTGCGGCGAAACAACGTCGCGGATGTAGCGATCGAAGAGCACCGATTCTTTCGCCGCTTCGATGTCGGCCTGCACGTCGGGGCGCTTGTCGAAGCCGCTCTTCAGCGCTTCCTGCACGAGCAGGCGCTTGCGCAGATAGTTGTCGAGGAAGGCAGACTTGCCGCCGTTCTTCTCGTACTGCTCGCGACGCGCGGGGCTGACTGTCGCCCAAAGCGCGTTGAGCTTGTCGGCCGTGATGACCTCGCCGTTCACGGCCGCGACGGGACGCGAGCCGGGCGACGCCGGTGCCGGTGCTGCAGGTGCGGCGTTCTGCGCGGCAACAGGCAGCGCGAGCGCAAGGAAAAGCATCGTGGTGCTGAATCTCTTCATGAATCCTCCGGAGGACGGGAGTAGGACGCCGCGAGCGCGCAGAGGTTTCGCGGACTCGCTGACCAACAGGGGGAAACGGCGGGAGCATTCCGGCAGCGGACGGGACAGCGCCGGCGTGCGAAAATCATCATCACGAGATTTCCTCGTCAAGACCACGCGCAGCAGATTGCGGAAAAGGGGGAGGCAGGGAGGGAGCAACCGATCCGCAGGTGCGGAAAAACCTGCGGAAAAGATGCGGGCTTTTTCAGCCGCCGGAAACCGGTCTGAGAATCCGTCACCGTTCCAATGGCAACTGCACAACTCGATGTCGTCCTCGACAGACCTCTGCCTCAGAACCCCGAGGCGGAGCGCGCGGTGCTGGGCGCGATTCTGTTCAACAACAACGCGTTCTATCGCGTCGTCGGGACGATTGATACCGAAGACTTTTTCAAAGATGCGCATCGCACGATCTTCGCGACGATGCGCGCGCTCGCCGAAGAATCGCGCGAGATCGATCTCATCACGCTGAAAAACGAGCTCGGCAAACACGGCACGCTCGATCAGGTCGGCGGACCGGGTTACATCGCGTCACTCGTCGATGGAATCCCCGACATCGCGAACGTCGAACGCTACGCGAAGATCGTCAAAGAGAAGTCGACGCTGCGTCGTCTCGTCGTGATGGGCAACTCCGTCATGCGCGCCGCGCTCGACACGCCCGGCGAGCCTGGCGATGTGCTGAACATCGCCGAGAAATCGATTTACGAGATCGCCGAAGGGAACATCGACAAGGGATTCGTCGTGCTCGAAAAGATCACGCGGACCAACATGACCGCGATCGAGCAGATGCAGGGCTCGGGAAAACTCATCACCGGCATCCCGACCGGCTACGACCGCTTCAACGAGTTCACTTCGGGCTTCCAGCCGCAGGATCTGATCATCATCGCCGCTCGTCCTTCGATGGGAAAGACGTCGTTCATGATGAACATCGCCGAGTCGATCGCGATCCCGGGACGCGACGGCCAGCCGCGCAACGGCGGCCAGCGATTGCATTCGGTCGGCGTCTTCTCGCTCGAAATGTCGAAGGAGCAGATCGGCCTGCGCATCCTCTCGTCGGAGTCAGGCGTTTCCAATCATCTGATCCGCGCCGGAATGCTGAGCGAACGAAACTGGCGCGAGCTCGCCGACGCGTCGGCGCGACTGTCGAAAGCGAAGATCTACGTCGACGACACGCCGGGCATGGACATCATGGAGATGCGTGCGAAGGCTCGCCGTCTCAAGATGGAAGTCGGCCTCGACATGGTGATGGTCGACTACCTTCAGCTGATGTCGGTGAAGGGAAAAGTCGAATCGCGCAACCAGGAAATCTCGCAGATCTCGCGCGGCCTGAAAGCGATCGCGAAAGAGCTCAACTGTCCGCTGATCTCGCTGTCGCAGTTGTCGCGCCGTCCCGAGCAGCGGATGGGCGACCATCGCCCGCAGCTCGCCGACCTCCGCGAATCCGGCTCGATCGAGCAGGACGCCGATCTCGTCGCCTTCATCTACCGCGACGAGGTGTACAACAAGGAGACGGAAGAGAAGGGGATCGCCGAGATCATCATCGCCAAGCAGCGCAACGGCCCGATCGGCGACTTCAAGCTCGTCTTCCGCCACGACATCACGAAGTTCTTCAACTACGAGCCGCAGCCGGACTACACGCCGGAGTAGCGGCAGCCGTTGCGATCTACCGAATGTAGACACTCGTACACTCGTATCAATGAGACTGCGCGATTTCGACGCTCACCTGCGTCGCCACGGTTGCGAGATTCTCCGCGAGGGCGGCGGCCACACGATCTATCAAAGTGCAGCTAACGGCGCGGTCGCGGCGGTTCCGCGCCATAGCGAAATCAAACTCGGCACCGCACGCCGCATCTGCGACACGCTCGACATTCCGCGGCCGCCCTTCCGTTAGTCACTCGCCGACGACGATCTTCTCGCGCACAACTCGCGCGGGGTCGGTGTCCCGCAGCGCGAGCTCGCGATTCACATCCAGAATCAGCTCGATCGCCTCGCGGATGTTCTCGCGCGCTTCCTCGAGCGTCTCACCCTGCGAGATTGCGCCGGGAAGCTCCTCGACGAACGCGACGTAGCCGCCTTCTTCCGCTTCTTCGAACACGGCCGTAAACGTGGAAGCCATCGTCCTGATCTTACTCCCGTCCCACCGCCCGCCACATTCGGGCGGCGACGATCTCCGCGTCGTCCTTCTCCTTCAGGTAGCAGCCGAGTGTCTTTGCGACCGGCTGCGTTTTGAGGCGCACTTCGACGTCGTAGACCGGTTTCGTCGCGGAGCCGATCGGTTTGATGACGATCGACTCGATATCGCTCGGGGCGATGTTCGTCGTTGTTGCGTAGCCGAGCCAGCTGCGGCGGATCGTCAGGCCTGCGCGTTCGGCGTTGATGACCGAGCGGCCGAAGAACGCGTCGATCATGCCGAGGAGGATCAGGAGGGCGAAGAGTGCGAAGAAGATCGGGAAGAGGATTGGAGCGCCGAGCCTGAGCATGAGCGCGATGGAACCGCACCAGATGATCAGGAAAAACAGCGATCCTGCGATGGAACCGAAATCGCGGCGCGGGCGGATGCGGAACTCGAATCCGCCGCTCGGTAACGGCTCGATCGTCACCTGCGAATCGGGCGGCAGCTCGCGGCGGACGAACTCCTCGCGATGCGCGAGCCGGTACGTCGCCACCTTCGCTTCGAGCTCGGCGTCGTGGCCGGTGCGGAAGACCGGCAGCTCGAAGATCGCGTAGTAATCGACGCCCGGAAGTTCCGCCGATACTTCGAGTCGCCAGAGCACACGATTGTCCGTCTGACGTTCATCCGTCGACTCCGCGTCCGGCGGCAGCTCGAACGAGAACGGCACGCGCATCCCGTCGGGCGACGGCGCCGCGGTCGATGAACTGACCACGCGCGTCTCCTGCCACAGCACGTTCTCACGCGTCGAACGGCTCTTGCCGCTGCCGGTCGTGATCGCGCGGATCGACGTCAGCACGAAACGGAATCCTTCCTCCGGTCGCTGACGCGAACGCAATCGCAGCTCACCGTGAAACGTCGTGCCGGGCTGCAGCGGAATGCGATCGATCGTGCAGGTCGACGCGCCGAATTTCGCGCGACGCGCCGTCACATAGATCGCCGCGGCAATCAGTCCGACGCCGACAATCGGAAAGAGGAGCGTGATCAGCACCGCACGGTTCTGCTTCACCAGCTCGCGAGAGACCAGGAACCAGACCGGCAGCGAGACGGCGTTCCAGAAAATCGCGAACGGCCAGAGCACGAGCGCCTGTCCGACGCGGCTTTCCGTGATCACGCCGGCGACCCAGTCGGGACGCCAGTGCCAGGGCGTTTCGGGATTCGACGTTCGGAGCGCTAGCTGCGACGAGGCGACGCGCGTTCCCCATATCACGACCACGACGATCGTCAGCGCCACGCCGCAGAAGAGACATCCGGCGACGAGCAGCACGACGATCGCCTGCACCGTTGCGCCGCGTTGCAACTCGCGCCACGCCTGCACGAGCAGCATGGCGCCGGCGCCGAAGAACGGCACCATGAAGGCGGTGACACAGCCAACCGCGATTCGCGAGCTCCGCGCCAGGGCGACGCCGGGAGGTTGCGCCGGATCGTTCATCTCCGTCAGCGCATGGTACGCGAAAGGCGGAGAATAGCCGGATGAAACGGACGCTCCTTCTCGCCCTTCTCACTCTCGCGATCACGGTCAATGCAGAAGCGACCGTCCTGCGCGTCGCCATCAACGACGTCATCCATCCGATCACCGAAGAGCGGATCGGACGCGCGATCGATGAAGCGGAGAAAACGAAAGCCGACGCCGTCATCATCGAGCTGCGCACGCCCGGCGGATTGATGGACTCGATGCGCGGCATCGTTGAGAAGATCCTGCACTCGTCCGTTCCGGTCATCGTCTACGTCACGCCGAGCGGCGGCTACGCGGCGTCGGCCGGCTTCTTCATTCTCGAAGCGGCCGACATCGCCGCGATGGCGCCCGGCACGAACACCGGCGCCGCGCATCCGGTCATCCTCGGCGGCGGCGAGATCGACGAGGTGATGAAAGCGAAGATGGAGAACGATGCCGCCGCGTTCATGCGGACGATCGCCACGACGCGCGGACGCAACGTCGCCATCGCGGAAAGCGCCGTGCGCGAATCGAAGTCGTTCACCGAACAGGAAGCCCTGACGCACAAGCTCATCGACGTCGTCGCGGCCGACACGCCATCGCTCCTCAAGTCGCTCGAAGGGCGCACGCTGCGGCGTTTCAACGGCACGAATGCGACGCTGCACGTCGCCGGAAAGCCGGTCATCACGTATGAGATGACGATCAAAGAACGGGTGCTGACGACGATCCTCAATCCGAACGTCGCCTTCATCCTGCTCGTCATCGGCGTCTTCGCGCTCGTCGCCGAGTTCAATCATCCCGGCGCCGTGCTGCCGGGCGTGACCGGCGTCGTCTGCATCGCACTCGCGCTCTTCGCGATGAACGTGCTGCCGACGCGTTACGCGGCGCTCGGACTGCTGTTCCTCGCGTTCGTACTTTTCGCACTCGAAGCGAAATTCACGTCGCATGGCGTGCTCGGCACCGGCGGCATCGTCTGCATGGCCATCGGCGGACTGCTGTTGTTCGACTCGCCGATTCCCGAGATGCGCGTGAGGGTCGGGACTGCGATCGCGGTCAGCATTCCGCTCGGCGCCATCACCATCTTTCTGATGATGCTCGCGCTGCGCGTGCGGCGACAGCGCGTCGTCACCGGACAGGAAGGAATGATCGGCGAGATCGGCGTCGCGCGCACCGAGCTCGGTCTCGAAGGAAAAGTCTTCGTGCACGGCGAGCTCTGGAACGCCATCGCGAAGAGCGCGCTGCCGAAGGGTGCGCGCGTGCGTGTCGCGGCGATCAACGGACTTCATCTCATCGTCGAGCCGGCCGATTCGATAGAATCGCTCGCGTCCACGACAGAGCAGCGCAGCACCGGAGGTGTCTCGTGACCCCAGGCATTCTGATCATCGCCGTCTTTTTTGCGATCTATCTCTTCGCTTCCATCAAGATCCTGCCGGAGTACGAGCGCGGCGTCATCTTCCGTCTCGGCCGGCTGCTCGACGAAGCGAAAGGGCCGGGCATCTTCCTGGTCTTCGCGCCGATCGACAAGATCGTTCGCGTCTCGCTGCGGCAGGAAGCGTTCGAAGTTCCGCCGCAGGACATCATCACGCGCGACAACGTCACGCTGAAGGTGAACGCGGTCGTTTTCCTCCGCGTCATCGAGCCGCGGCGCGCGGTCGTCGAAGTGTTCGACTATCGCTATCAGACGTCGCAGTTCGCGCAGACCACACTCCGGTCCGTGCTCGGCGAAGTCGAGCTCGACGAGCTCCTCGCGCATCGCGACGCGCTCAACGCGCGCATCCAGTCGATCCTCGATCAGCACACCGAGCCGTGGGGTGTGAAGGTCATGAACGTCGAAGTGAAGCAGGTCGACCTGCCGGAATCGATGCTGCGCGCGATGGCGAAGCAGGCCGAAGCGGAGCGCGAGAAGCGCGCGAAACTGATTCACGCCGAGGGCGAGTTCGCGGCCTCGCAAAGGCTCGCGGATGCGGCGAAAGTGCTCGCCACCGAGCCGGCTGCGCTCCAGCTGCGCTACCTGCAAACGCTCACTGAGATCGGCGTCGAGAAGAACACGACGATCGTCTTCCCGCTGCCGATCGACATGCTGTCGCTGCTGACGTCGTCGGCCGTCAATCATCCGAAATGACGGACGTCGTGCTGCTCGAGGCGGCGCTGTTTCAGTTGCGGGCAGCCGCCGCCTCGATCACCGACGAGATGTTCGCGTCGCAGCTCAACCTCGCCACCAGCGTCCTCGGCAACACCATCGCGGCCGCGGGCGAATCGCTCAACGCATCGACGGTCAACGACGTCGAGTTCGCGCTGAGCGATCTCGCGGCCGTCGTCGATGAACTGAGCGCCGCGGATGCGCAGATGATTGCGCCGGCGGTCGAGCTGCTGCGGCAGGACGTCGCGCGATTGAAGGAAGAGACGTCGCTGTCTGCCGATGTGATGACGACGATCGCGGCGTTGCAGGCGAAGTTGAAAGCGCGACGCTCGGCGATCGAGCGGAATCTTTATCGCGCGGAAGGATCGCCGGAGCAGACGCCGCCGCATCCCGCCGATGAGTTGCGTGAGGATGCGATTCCGTTACGCGACGCGCTGGCCGCGGCCGGCTTCGCAACACCGGCTCTCGATGCATTGATCGAAGAGCCGGCGTCGCTCGTGTTTCAGTCGCTGCGCGACATCAGCGACGAGCTGGAAGTGATTACGGGCTGACGTCATCCCGAGCGTAGCGAGGGATCCGGGAGGGCGGGGCACGCGGCAGCAATTCGCCCCGCCCGCGCAGATCCCTCGCTACGCTCGGGATGACAGCTACTTCGCGGCCAGCGCTACGACATCGGTCGCTTCCACATAGTGCGTCACGAGCAGCCGTCCGTCCGGCGCGACGTCGAAGTTGGCGATCGCGCCATCCTGGAACGACGTCAGCCTGCGCGGTTTTCCGCCGGCGATCGGCTGCACGAATACGTTCTCGGTCTCGCCCGATGACAGCGTGTACGCGATCGACTTGCCGTCCGGCATCCAGCGATAGCGCCAGCCGCCGAGCGGGAAGATCTTCGACGGCTCCCCGCCCGCGAGCGGCACGATGGCGAGTTTCGTCTTTGCGTAGTCGTCCCATTCGTAGCTCATCGCGACGTGCGTACCGTCGGGCGAGATCGCGGCGCCGCCGGCCTTTCCGGCCGTCAGCCGCTGCATCACGCCGCCGGCCGCGGCGACCTTGAACACGCGCAGCGCCGTATCTTCGTAAGCGGTGAAGACGATCTCGCCATTCGGCGCGACGCGCAGGTCTTTCAGCACCGCGCCGCCGGTGGCGAGCGTCGTCGCGGGTCCACCTTCGATGGCGACGCTGCGAATCAGATAGCGATTCGCCTTCGCATCGAGCGACGCGTAGATGACCCGCTTGTTGTCGGGCGAGAGCACGTACTCGTAGTCATCGCCGCCGCTCGTGATCTGCTGCTTGTTCGTCCCGTCGAGATTGATGCGCCAGATAGAACCGGATGACGCGGTGCGCGCGACGTAGAGCAGACTCTTCCCGTCGGGAAGAACGGTCGGGCGATATTCGGCCGTGATGTCGTGCGTCAGCGGAACGGCGACGCCGGTTGCAGGATCCTGCAGCCAGATGTCGAACGTTCCCGATGCGCCGGACGAATAGACGATGCGGCCGTCAGGCGTCCACGACGCGCCGCCCATTCCTGCCGACGACGCGAGGCCGCGCGTCAGCTGCTTCGATGTTCCGTCCGCGTTCACGCTCCAGACGTTCGATTCGCGCTTCACCTGCACCGCGCTGATAGCGGGACTCGTCGCGCCGACCGGCTCCGCGTAATCGTCGGAGTCATTCGTCAACTGCGTCACCGTCCCTTCCGGCCACGCCACGCGCAGCAGCTGCATGTTGCCGCTCGAACGCTCGCTCGCGCCGGAGACGATCAGCGAGTTTCCGTCGGCGCTCCACGAGACGCTGCGCAAGACACCGCGCCAGCCGCCGAGCGAGATCGACGTCACCTGATTCGACGGCAGCGCGATCGCGAACAGCTCCGCGCCACGCACGACGACGATCGTCTTTCCATCCGGCGACCACGCCGGCGACAGCGCGCGATTCGGCAGCGCCCACTTGCCGACGCGACGGAGATTCGTGCCGTCGCGCGAAACGATCATCACCACCGACGAGCTGAGGTTGTAATCGTCGCGCGCGAACGCGATCTGCCGTCCGTCGGGCGAGATGGCCGGCGTCGTGTCGGCGTCGTCGACGATCTTCTCCGGAGTGCCGCCCAGGATCGGGAGCTCGTAGATCGCCGCAAAGACGGACGCGTCGTAGCGCGTGAAGATGATGTGGTTCGAATCAGGCGTGAACGCCAGTCCCGCGTAATGCGAATTCAGGAGCGCCGGAACGATCGTGATGCTGCTGCCGGTCGCGACCTGCTGCAGAAACATGGTCGCCCCTTTTGCGTCGTGCGCCACGTACGCGATGTAGCGGCCGTCGCGCGAGATCGTGGCGTGCGTGATGCGGCCGCTGTTTGTCAGCCGGCGCATCGCGATCTCGGCCGCGGGCACTTCCGCTGACGCGGCGATTGACGGCGGCGGCGCAGTGGTCGGCTTCGTACGCAGACCGAAGATCAGCGCGGCCGCGGCGATGACGCAGGCGACGACCGCGAAGATCGTCGCGGGCAGCTTGCGCGAATTGGTCAGCAGCGATGACAACACGATCACGTCGCCGGAGCCGGAGTCGAGCTGGCGCAGCACGTCGCGCAACTCGATAGCGACGTCGCGGATCGACTGATACCGCTCCTCGCGATCCTTGACGAGGCAGCGCGCCACGATTCGCTGCAGCTCCGTCGTCGCGTTCGCAACCGGCGGCGGAGTGGCGTGAAGAATCTGATGCAGCGTGTCGACGAACGAATCGCCATCGAACGGACGCGTGCCGCCGATGATCTCGTAAGCGATGCAGCCGAACGAGAAGATGTCGGAACGCTGATCGATCGGCTTGCCGGCGATCTGTTCGGGCGACATGTAGCCGGCCGTTCCGATCAGCTCACCCTGCTGCGTCAGCGCGCGCATCGTCGGCGAATCGGCGCCGATCGGATTCCAGCCGCGCGTCGGCTCGATGAGTTTGGCGAGGCCGAAGTCGACGACCTTCGCGTATCCCTCCGACGACACCATGATGTTGTCGGGCTTGAGATCGCGGTGCACGATGCCGGCGGCGTGCGCTTTGCCGAGTCCTTCCGCGATCTGCGTCAGCAGCTCGATGCGGCGGCGCAGCTGGACGGCGCCGCGCATGTACTCGCGCAGCGTCTCGCCTTCGATCAGCTCCATCGCGATGTAGTGAATGTCGCGGCGCTTCGGATCGCGCTCTTTCGCGAAGGAGCGAACCGTGCGCGACGGACGCGCGTGGCCGATTTCGTAGATGGCGACGATGTGCGGGTGATTGAGCGCCGACGCCGAGCGCGCTTCCTGCGCGAAGCGCTGCACACGCTCGGTGTCGTTGGTCAGTTCGGCAGGAAGAACTTTCAGCGCGACGTCGCGGCCCAGCCCTTCGTCGTGCGCGCGATAGACATCGCCCATTCCGCCCGACGCCAGCAGCGAGAGAATGCGGTAGCGGCCGACGACGGTGTTGGCCGGCAGTGTCTCGCGCGCAATCTCGTCCGAGGGAGAGCGCTGCGGAGATACGACTTTCCGGCCATCAAGAGAATTCATCGGAACCTCCCCGGGGATGATGCGAGCGACGATTGCTGTGTGAGCTGGCTTGATGGTTATACGCCCCCAATCCGAACAAGTTCGTCGCGCACCGGTGACGTTTTGAAGGCGAGCGGTTACAACATCGCGACGGGTATCATCGGCCTCTCATGCGCGACCTCGATCTCGGCGGCGGCACGCTCGTTCCCGCGCAACTGCTGCGCGGCGTGACGTCGCGCAGCGGCGGCCCGGGCGGCCAGAATGTGAACAAACTGGAGACGCGCGTCACGATCGAAGTCGACGTCGACACGCTTCCGCTGACTGACGAGAAGAAGCAGCTCGTGCGCGAGCGGCTGGCCGGCCGGATCAATCGCGACGGCGTGCTGCGCGTGACGTCGCAGGCGGAGCGGAGCCAGCTGGCGAATCGCGATCGCGCGCTGGCGCGAATGGAAGAGTTGCTGCGCGACGCGCTCGTCGTGCAGGCGAAGAGAAAGAAGACGCGATTGTCGAAATCGCAGAAAGCGAAGCGGCTCGACGAGAAGAAGAAGCGCGGAGAGAAGAAGAGGTTGCGGACGACGCTGGAGTGAATTGTCATCCCGAGCGGAGCGAGGGATCCGGGCGGTGGCGCGCGCTGTCGTACCCCACCCGCCCGGGCCCCTCGCTACGCTCGGGGTGACAGGCGCGAGATCTTCACGACCAGGAACGGGTTCATCGCCGTCCTCGCCAGCACGCGCAATCCCGGCCACGACATCGCCCGAAACAGGAGCGACACCGGCGCCGAAAACAACACGCCGTACCACCGCTGACGCACCTGCCGGAATCGCAGCCGCCGATGCGGGCCGAGCGCTTCCACTCTCAGCGATGGATCAACCAGCCGGCGAATCTCGCCGAACGTCGGAAGAAATCCTTCCTTCAGCGAATGAAAGCGCAATCCGCGTCCGGTACCGCGATGCCAGAAGTCGATCGGGAACGCGCCGTGCGGACAATCGACATACACCGCGCCGTCGCGCGACGTCACCCGCACCAGCTCCGCAAGAAACTGCCGCCGCAACTCATCTCGATTCGGCAGCGGCGCAACGCGATAGTCGGGATCGCGCGCTTCCTCAACGCCGATGTGCTCGATGACACCCGATGAGATCGCGACGTCAAAGAAGCCATTCGGGAACGGCAGACGCAACGCGTCCGCAACGATGAGCCTTTCGCGTTGCGCGCGATCGCGCCACTGCCACTTGCGCAATTGCGACAGATCGACGCCCCACGCATCGAAGCCGCGCTCCGCAAGGAGATCGACCGACAATCCGTTTCCCGCACCGCAGTCGAGCACGCGCGCACCGCGCGGCAGTCGCGGCAGGTAGTAGTCGACGATCCGCGACTGCGTGCCGATGAACTCCGCTTCGAGCCCGGCGAGATGATCGTCCGGCAGCGGCTGGCCGGGCTCGTATCGATCGTAATAGTTGCCTTCCGCGAAATCGGCGATGCCATCTTCAATTGAATAGACGCGATCACACGTTTCACACGCCAGCGGAGCGACCAGAGGGCCGCGGCAATACGGGCAGATGAACGGTGTCATGCGCGGCCAGAGAGTACCCTGCGCGCGCCGCGTCGTCATTCACCGGTGCGCAGCCTCCGTTCGCCGATCAACGCGAGACGAAAGCGGGAAATCTCCGTACTTTGCCCGCGGAGGCTACAGATGAACGGAAGCAAGCTCGTATTCGGCCTGCTCCTGCTATTCGTCGGCATCGCCGGATTCTTCGATGCGATCGACTGGTGGGAGATCGGAAATCTTTGGTCGTGGTGGCCGCTGGGGCTGATCGCGATCGGTCTTACGAATGAGATCAGCGCGCTGAGTCAGCGCCGCAGCGACGGCGGCAGCGTGATGATCGCGGTCGGTGTCTGGCTGCTGATCGGTACGCATCACTTTTTCGGACTGAACCATCGCACCGCGTTCCCGGTCGGCATCGCGGTCTTCGGTCTCGGCATGCTGCTGCACGCCATCATCGACCGTCCGCGCCAGAAGAAAGAAGAACAGGAGCAGATTCATGGAAACAGTTGATCGTCCGTTCCGCATCACGCCGCGGCTCATATTCGGCCTCGGCATCCTCGTCGTCGGTCTGCTATGGACTCTCGACAACCTCGGTGTCGTCGAATCCGAAGCAATCACCCGCTGGTGGCCAATCATCCTCGTCGCCGTCGGCGTCGTCCGCCTGATGGATCGCAGTGCCGGCCGCTTCGGCGCGTTCACATTCATCGTCGTCGGCGTGCTGCTGCTCCTCGACGTCGCGAACCTCATCAACTTCAATCCCGGCGATCTGATCCCGCTCGGAATCGCGGTGCTCGGCGGCAAGCTGGTGATCGACGCGCTCGGCCGCCGATCGGCGAAGCGCGACGTCGCCGCCACCACCGATCCCTCTGCGATCATCAGCGCCTTCGCCTTCATGGCAGGCGTGAAACGCCAGAGCAGCGCACTGGCGTTTCGCGGCGGCGACGCCAGTGCGATCATGGGCGGCATCGAGCTCGATCTGCGCAACGCCAAAATCGCCGACGGCGAGGAAGCGGTCATCGATGCGTTCGCATGGTGGGGCGGCGTCGAGATCGCCGTGCCGGAGAACTGGCGCGTGGTCGGGAAGGTCATGCCGCTCATGGGCGGATTCGAAGACAAGACGCGCGGGACCAGCAACGGTACCGGTCCGATCCTCATCGTGCGCGGCGTCGCGCTGATGGGAGCGGTCGAGGTGAAGAACTGACGTGATGCATCCCGTCCTTGCAGAACGGAAACGGCTCGCGCTCTATCTGCTCGCGTGGGGCTTCGTCGCTCTGCTCGTCGCGCTGCTTGCGATCGAGCCCGGCGGCACGGCCCTGCGCGACGCGATCCGGCTGACCGTTCCGCCGACGCTGCTCTACGCGTTCGTCTGCATGGCCGGCTGGTATCAGGCGCGCGCGCTGCCGCTCCGCGCGTCGCGCGCCTGGGTTTTGCTCGTCACGTATGTGCTGACGTCGCTCGGCGCGAGCGGCATCTGGCTGGCGATGTTCAAACTGTGGGGCCGCCTGCTCGGACTCACGCGCGTCGTCGATGCGCACGCGCCGGTCTTCGTCGTCGCCGGTGCGCTGCTGTATCTGCTGGCGATGGCGCTTCACTATCTGATCGTCGCGTTCGAGGAAGCACGCCAGATCGAAACGCGCGAAATGGAAGTGAAGGTGCTGGCGCGCGAAGCGGAGCTGAAGGTGCTGAAGGCGCAGCTCGATCCGCACTTTCTCTTCAACAGCCTGAACTCGATCAGCTCACTCTGCGGCTCGAATCCCGCCACCGCGCGGACGCTGACGACGCTGCTCGCCGAATACCTGCGCAAGAGTCTGCGCATCGGCAGCGCGCAATCGATCACACTCTCCGAAGAGCTGGAGCTGACGTCGAGCTATCTCGCCATCGAACGGATTCGCTTCGGCCCGCGGCTCGAAGTCGAGCAGACGATCGATGAGAGCGTGCGCGGTTTCGCCGTGCCGCCGCTGCTGCTGCAACCGCTCGTCGAGAACGCCGTCCGTCACGGCATCGGCCAGCTGCTCGACGGCGGAGTCGTTCAGATCGACGCACATCGCGAAGGAACGCGCGTGCAGATCAGCGTCGAGAATCGCTGCGATCCCGATCGCCCGTCGCATCATGGTGAAGGGATCGGACTCGCGAACACACGGCGCCGCATCGCGACGTACTACGGCGACGACGCGCGAATCGAAGTAATCGATGAGCCGGCGCGCTTTCGCGTCGCCTTCTCGCTGCCGTCATGAACGACATGGACGCCATCAAAGTCGTGATCGTCGACGACGAGCCGGCGGCGCGCGCAATCGTCGCCGAGCTGCTCGCCGACTATCCGCAGTTCGCTGTCGTCGCTGAATGCGCGAACGGCTACGAAGCGGTGAAGGCCTGTGCCGAGCACCGTCCCGATCTGCTCTTCCTCGACATCCAGATGCCGAAGCTCGACGGCTTCGAAGTGCTCGAGCTGCTCGAGGTGAAACCGAAAGTCGTCTTCGTCACCGCGTACGACGAGCATGCCGTCCGCGCATTCGAAGTCCATGCGCTCGATTACCTGCTGAAACCGTTCACCGCCGCGCGCTTCGCGGAAGTCATCGCGCATGTCGAACAGATGGTGCGCCGCGCCGAATCGCAACCGATCGCGCTTCTAAATGGCGTGCGCCGTCCGTTGCAGCGCATCGCCTTCCGCGAAGGTGGCGCGATCGACGTCGTGCCGGTGCAGCGCATCGACTACATCGAAGCGCAGGACGATTACGTGCAGGTCTCCGCCGCGGGGCGCAAACGGACCAGGCAGCAGACGCTCGGCGAGCTCGCCACGCTGCTCGATCCGATGCGCTTCGTCCGCGTCCATCGGAGCTACATCGTCAATCTCGACAGCCTCGCGCGCGTCGAGCCGTACGGAAAGGACAGCCGCGTCGTCGTCCTCAAAGACGGGACGCGGATTCCCGTCAGCCGCGCGGGCTATGAGCGTTTGCGCGAGTTGCTCTGATCAGATTGTCGATCGCCCACGCGCCCGGTCCCTGCGCCGAGATGTAGAGAAACAGAAAGCAGAAAAACACCGCCGGCTCGCCGCCGTTCGCGTTCGGCCAGAAACCGCCCGACGCGTGGCCCATGAAGTAGGCGAACGCCATCAGTCCGCTCGCAAGAAACGCAACGCTGCGCGTGAAGAGACCGATGGCGATGAGGATGCCGCCGAAGAACTCGATTCCGCCGGCGCCGTACGTGATGAACGGCGGCACGCCGGGAGGCATGCCGCCGAAAAAGCCGAACAGTTTCTGTGAGCCATGAGCCGCGAACAGGACGCCGGTGATGAACCGAACGATGGAGAGAATCCGCGGTGCCTGTGCGGTGAAACGATCGGCGATGTTCATGATTTTCCTTCGCTCGCGAGATACGCGTCGAGCTGATCGAACGTACCGCCGAAGCCCTGGTGCATCGACTTGTGTCCGGCCTTGTACGTCTCGCGCTCTTCATCAGTCGCGCCAACCGTGCTGCCGGTGAGTGTCAGCGTCGTCTTCCCGTCGT
Source organism: Acidobacteriota bacterium (assembly GCA_034667465.1). Classification (GTDB taxonomy): domain Bacteria; phylum Acidobacteriota; class Thermoanaerobaculia; order Gp7-AA8; family Gp7-AA8; genus JAOBAU01. Next base: position 306,833 of record JAXDJV010000002.1, read on the forward strand.
GCTCTTCGAACGTCACGATGTTGAGCATCTCCCGCGGCCATCCGTCTGCGAACGGCGCACGCGTGATGTTTCCTTCGGGATCAGAAAACGAGTTGATGAAAACGAGCCGCTCCGGCGGTTTGATCTCGCCGTAAACAAAGCGTCCCCACATCTCCGCACCGTTCGGCCCGACGAGGCAGTAGTGAAAGAGTCCGCCCGGCCGCAGCTCGAGTTTCGCGGTGCGAACGGTGAATCCTTTCGGCCCCCACCACTGCGCGAGCCGCTCCGGTTCGGTCCACGAGCGGAACACGAGATCGCGCGGCGCATCGAACGTGCGCGTGATAACGAGGCGATCGGCCAGCTGCTCGCCGAGGCGTTCGAGGGTTTGATGGAGACCTTCGACGGCGCCGAATTTCTCGGCGACCTGCGTCCGCAGCTCGGCGGTCTCGAAGACCATCCGCACCGTCACCTGAGTCTTTGCGCCGACCTCGTCGAACGTCACCGTCGCTTCGAACAGCGGTCCGCTCACATGCGAGTACGTCATGCGCGACGGCCGATCGATCTCGCGATAGATGATTTTGTTCGTGTAGTCGGTGCCATCCGGGCCGTGCATGATGAAGTTCCATTCGCCGCCCGGACGAACGTCCATCGTATGGATCGTGTTCGTGAACCCGCGCGGTCCCCACCAGCGCCTGATGTGCTCCGGCTCGGTCCACATCCGAAACACGAGCTCGCGCGGCGCGTCGAACAGACGCGTCGAGACGATCTCCCGATTACTTTCGCTGTTTGCGTCCATGCTTCTTCTCCTTCTTTTTCAATTCGCGCAGATATGCGTCCAGTCGATCGAAGCTCTGTTCCCAGAACTCGCGATAGTGCTCGATCCAGTCGGCGACCTCTTTGAGCGGTGCGGGCTCGAGATGGCAGGGGCGCCACTGCGCATCGCGGCTGCGGGCGATGAGCCCGGCACGCTCGAGCACCTTCAGATGTTTCGAGATGGCCGGCATGCTCATGTCGAACGGCTCGGCCAGCGCGGTCACGGACGCCTCGCCGGTGGTGAGCCGGGCGAGGATGGCGCGCCGCGTCGGGTCGGCGAGTGCTGCGAAGGTCGCGCTCAATTGATCCATCGTATTCAACCTTTCAGTTAAATAGCTGATCGGTTAAATACAGGAAGCGCGAACGCGTGTCAAGGGATGCTACATTCGCGTCGCGTGAGGATCGCTGTTTCCGGTACACATTGCTCCGGCAAGACGACCCTGGCGGAAGATTTCGTCGCTGCTCATCGCGATTACCTTCACGAGCCCGAGCCGTACGAGTGGCTGGAAGCGATGTACGGCGAAGCGATTGCCGATCAACCGACGACAGAGGACTTCCGGCGGCAACTCGAGCTTTCGGTTGAGCGGCTCCGAACTTACGAGCGCGGCGCGCGAGTGATCGCCGAACGAAGCCCCGTCGACTTTCTGGCTTATATGCTCGCGCTGGGCGATCTGAGTCGTCCCGGCCACGATCGCGAGATCATCACGTCTGCTGCCGAGATTGCGGCCGCCGGCATCGCACACATCGATTTGCTCGTGGTGCTGCCATTGAACGACGGAGATCGCATCGCCGCACCGGAGTCAGAAGATCTCGACTTGAGAGATGCGATGAATGAACGGCTGCTCGATCTCATTACACGCGATGAGTACGCGCTTTTCACCAGCGGCTCACCACGGATCATCGAAATTCAGGGGACGCGCGATGAGCGTCTGCGTCTCCTCGAATGGGCGGTTTCTGACTCGCGCTAATCGAGCGGGGCTCGCCAACGCGGAAGCGTTGATCTCGAGATAGCGGGTCGGCAGCTTCAGCTGTTAGTTAGGAGCCTGCGACCGGCTGCGACATGCGCGGTCCGCCAAACTAATCGTTGCAGCTCTCCCGCCGTGCGTCTCAGACCAGGCGAAGCAGCGCGTCCGCCATCGATCGCGCCGGATTCTCCGGCACCATCGTGCGAATGCGCTCCGCCACGTGCTGACCGATGCTGCGCCACTCCGCGCGCCGCTGCCACGCGCGGTCGAGCGCTTCATCGATCGCATCCTCGGTCGCCGCGGCAGCGAGAAATCCGGTCACGTCGTTCTCGACGATCTCGCCGTTTCCGGCGACGTTCGTGACGATCGGGACGCGTCCGCTCAACATCGCCTCGACGAGCACGAGCGGCAATCCTTCACAACGCGACGGCAGCACGAGACCGTGGTGATCGTCCCAGATGGCGGCGACGTCGCGAACGAATCCGGCGAACGAAACGCTCGTCAGCCGGAGATGCCGCGCCATCTCTTCGAGTCCCGCGCGATGCGGACCGCTTCCGTAAAACGAGACTGACAACGGCCGTTCGCGCCAGCGATCGCGCGCCAGCACGCGCAACAGCAAATCCTGTCCCTTCTCCATCGGATAGAGACGTCCGATACAGGCGAGACGGATTCCGTTTCGATCGTCGGGCCAGTCGCTGCGACGCTCCCACGGCACGAGAAACGGATTGCGCACCACGCTCGCATTCGGTAACGCAAACCCCAGCTGCTCCTCGGTGAGTCGCATGTTGTGCTCGGAAACGAAGAAGCAGGCGCGCGCCCACTGATAGACACCGCGAAGCCGCCTGAGCCGCTTATCCGTCGGCCAGTACATCTCCGACGCTTTCTGCGAGATGACGACGTACGGCAGTTTCATCCGGCGACAGACATCCGCGAGCAGCCAGCCGTCGTGATTCCCGCCCTGCGAGATCACGATGAGGTCGGGACGCCGCGAGAAGACGAATCCGAGTTGCAGCCGCGCCGCTTCGTGGATGAACGTGAACGGCCACATCAGGATGGCGATGACCGAGAAGAGCTGTCGCGGAATCAGCGGGAAGCGGGTGAGATCGCGAACGCGGCAGCCGAGCTCGCGCAAACGCTGAATGCGCGGCTCCTTCGGCTGTACGTAACTTTTCAGCACCGTGACGCGATGGCCATCCGCGGCGAGCTCGGCGGCGGTGGCGCTCCAGAGCTCTTCGCTGCCGCCCCAGGTTCGGTTGCCGCTGACGAAAACGAAACGGAGAGGCCGCGCATGAGGGTCGGATTTCATGGAGTAACGGCGGAAGGCGGCGCAGTATATCCTCGACTTCATTTGCGCGGACAGCTCAGAGAAGTCGTGCGCGCCGGCGAATGGTGGGAGCACAAGCTCGTCCCGATCTTCGCCGCGTTCTACGCCACCGCGATCGTGCTCGACGTTCCGATCAGCTCGATGTGGCGCGCCGCGCTGACGATCCTGCTCTCGCTGATTCCGGGCGCCGCGTACGTCAGTGTGATCAACGATCTCACCGATCGCGATGACGATCTCGCCGCCGGCAAAACGAATCGGCTCATCGGACGCACACGCGTCACGATCGCGATGCTGATCGGAACAACAGTTGCGGCCGGAGTCGTCTTCGCGTGGCTCTGGCGCAACGACACGCTGCTGCTCAGCTGCTATCTCGCCGCGTGGCTCGCGTTCTCGCTCTATTCGCTGCCGCCATTCCGTTTCAAAATTCGCGGACTCGCCGGCGTGCTCTGCGATGCAAGCGGCGCTCATCTTTTCCCGACGCTCGTCGCCGTGATCCTCGCCTTCCGCGCAGCCGGACGGGACGTCAGCATTCCGTGGATCGTGAGCGTCGGCGTCTGGGCATTCGCGTACGGGCTGCGCGGAATCCTCTGGCATCAGCTGACCGACGTCGACAACGATCGCAGCGCCGGCGTGCGCACGTTCGCGCACCGTCACCCGCCGCAGGTCGCCGCACGACTCGGGACGTTCGGAGCGTTTCCGCTCGAGCTCATCGCGTTCGGCGCCATGTTGTGGCAGTTGCAGAGCGCGTGGCCGCTGCTGTTCCTGGCGATCTACGCGCTGATGTCGGCGCGGCGCATGCGCAACTGGAAGATGGAGGCGGCGATCGTCGCGCCGAAGCCGCACTTCTTCATCGTGCTGCACGAGTACTACAACGTGCTCTTCCCGATCTCGCTGCTGATCGCGTCGGCGATTCGCTTTCCGATCGATGGCGTTGCGCTGCTCGCGCATCTGCTGATTTTTCCCGCGCGCGCGACGCAGACCGCAGTCGATTTCTGGAAGCTGATGCCGCGGCTGCGTTACCAGAGATAGTCGGCGGCGTACGGCGCGTAATACGGCTGGCCTCGCAGACAGTCAGCGCGTCCGCGGAACGCGTCGACGAGGCTTTCGGGAACGCCGGCGAGATTGATCGGCGCTCCCGGCCGCAAACGCTGCAGCAAACGGATCGGCAGCCGCAGGCGATTGTTGAAGACGGCGCGCGAGTACGCTCGTCCGATGCGGCCACCGCCGAAACGTGCAGCGAAGTTCGAGAGCCGCGGATACCAGTAGAGCTCGACCGGCGAGAGCGCCGCGTTGACACGCTCGCCGGCGACGGTGAAACGCTCGAGCCCGAGGCATGTTTCGAGTGAGGCGGTGAACGCGTTCGCGTCATCGCGAAGGAGCTCGTACGGCAGCGCGATGACGTTCTCGTCGCCGAATCGTTTTCGATAGAGGCCGAGCAGCGAGCAATAGTCCCAGCCATCGCGCCGCTCGCGCACGGCGGTCTCGAGCCGCGCGCAGAACTCCTCGAACGACTGCGTGATCCCGCCTCGCACCGTTTGCGAATACATCGACGGAATCGCCGATCGAAATCCGCGCGTGACCACGAGCACCTTCGCGTTCGGAAAGAGATCGGCGAGCAGCTCGCACGCCGACGCCTGTGCGGTTTCCATCGGCACGGCCGGCTCGTCGTGAAAGTCCGACGTGATCTCGCCGAACGATGCGGTCGGCGTCGCAAACGCTTCGCTGCTGGTCACGCGATAAAGCGTCTGTCGCGCCGGCGGCGCGGCGGCGTCTCGCACGAGCCGGTAGATGTCGTGATATCCGGCGAGCCCGCCGTGCGCGTACGCAAGCTGCGGATGACCGGAGAACCAGCGGCGCAGAAAATTCGAGCCGGTTTTCGGGTAGCCGATATGGATGAGATGACCGGTCATGAATGCTTGTAGCATGACGGCGGAGCCCGATGAACGGAGCAACTTTCGGCGCGCGCTACGACGCCATCATTTCAGAGCCGCGAATGCGCGCGCTGTACGGCACGAGCGGGTATTTCAACACGGGCTACTGGCCGGCCGGCGTCACGAACCTGGTCGACGCGTGCGACCGGCTCGTCGATGAGATCGCGTCGGCGATCCCGGCGAGTGCGCGAACGATCGTCGACATCGGCTGCGGTCTCGGCGCGGGGACGCGACGGATCGCTGAGCGCTTTCCCGCTGCGCGCGTGACCGGACTGAATCTCTCGTTGTGGCAACTCGCGCAGGTGAAAGCTCGCGGCGTCGGCGCGGTGGTAACCGACGCGGCGCGGCAGGCGCTCGCGAGCGATGCGGTCGACGCGGTGACGGCGATCGAATCGCCGCAGCATTTCGATACGCGCGCCAACTTCTTCGCGGAAGCACATCGAGTGTTACGGCCCGGCGGCGTCATCACATTGTCGGACATGTTGTTCGTCGACGCGGACGTCATCGGCGCGTGGATGCTGCCGCCGGCGAATCGGATCGCGTCGCTCGCCGATTACACGAAGGCGCTCGCCGATGCAGGCTTCGTCGACATCGCAGTTCGCGACGCCACCGACCTCTGCTGGCGGCCGTATTGCGCGGCGATGCGCGGCGTGTTCGCCGGTCACGAGGCATCGCTGCGCGCGATCGAAGAGTCGCTGTCGCTTTACGTCCTGGCGTCGGCGCGCAAAGCGGACATTCCGCGCGTCAGCGCTTCGATGCTGAACGAAGTCGTCAGCTCTTCCGAGCCCCACCACGGCGTGTCGGGATGAGGCGGCGCGAACGCGTTTGCCGACAGGCGCTTTCGTCCACCGTGATACAGGCCGGCGCGCGGCCACGCACCTGAAGGCAGCTGTGCGTCGAGCAGCGGCGCAAGATCGGGCGTGACGTTCCAGTCGAGCAGCGCGCAGGCGGCGAGCGCCGACTCCAGCGCGTTCGCCGGCGTCGCCGCGGCGATGCGTGCGGTGATCAAATCGCCCGCTTCCGGTGCAATCGCGCGGAGCGCGCGCGAAAAAAAATACCAGACCGCGAACGGCTGCTCGTACCACTTGTCGCACGACGTCTCTTCATTCGCGCGAAGCACGCGCAGCAGATGATCGACGACCGGCCGCGTCTCCGCGCGATCGCCGAGCGCGAAGAGCACGTTCGCATTCACGACGGCGTCGACATCGAACGGCTTCGCGGATGTGCGACGAAAGAAAAACCACGTCGCCAGCGGATGCGCGAGCTGCTCGCGCGACAGCAGCCACGTGCGAAACAGCCCGCGCCGATCGCGATTCGCGAGGAGCAGCGGAACGTTGTCCGGCACTGCTCGGCCGACAGCGCGCAACGCCGCGGTCGCGCACGAGGTGTCGTCGGCATCCGGCGGGATCAGCCGATGATGCGGATGCTCGCGGCTCCAGTGACGCCACACACCGCGGCGATCCATCTCCGCCGCGAGAAAATCGAGTGCGCGTTCGCGCACGACGCGCGCATCCGGCGCGAACGACAACGAATGCGCGGCGATGGCGGTCGGAAAGACCGACGGATCGCGCGCGCTGTGGCCGGCGCGAAACGCACCGACCGGAATCTCACCGCTCGGCAGCTGGCTCCGCTCGAGAAACGCGATCGCGCGCGCGAGCGCGGCGTCGAATCCTAAGACCATTCGACGTCCACTCTGACGAGTTGATTGAGTTCCATCTGCGCGTTGCCGAGCAGCGTCGCGTCGGAACGAACGTCGAGCGTGGCAGCGGCGTCGTGCCATCCGTAGAGCGCGAGCGGCTGCTTCGTTTCGAAATCCTGGATTGCGGCGCGCAGCGAATAGCGTCCGCCGACCAGCGGCAGCCGCGGAATGACGCACGTCAGCTCACCGTCGCCGGACGGCAGCGTGCGCCGCGTCAGATCGCTCTCGCCGCAAACGCAAACCCACTGATCGGCGGTCCAGATGCTGAAGCCCCACGCGACGTCGACCGGTTCGTCGGCGCGATAACGGATCGTGATCCGGAGCGGCTCACCGCTGCGAATCTCATCGCGCTGCAACGGCTCGGCGAGGACCTCGGTGATGACGATCGGTCCGATTGCCGGCGCGGAAACGCGCTCGCCTGGCGTTGCGCCGAGGCGCTGCTCGAACATTCGATTGAGCGTTTCGACCGCGGTGCCGGTGAACGTCAGCCGGCCGCGCTCGAGGAGAATCCCGCGATTGCAGAGCGACTGAATCTGATGCGTGTTGTGCGACACGAACAACAGCGCGCCGCCACGCTCGAGGTACGCGTTCATGTGGCTGACGCATTTGCGTTGAAATGCGGCGTCGCCGACAGCCAGCACTTCATCGACGAGCAGAATGTCGGGCTTGAGATGCGCGGCGAGTGCGTATGCGAGTCGCGCTTTCATGCCGGAGCTGTACGACTGCACCGGCGCATCGATCGCCTCCGCGACCTCCGCGAACTCCACCACCTCCTCGGCGAGCACGTCGGTCTCGCGGCGCGTCAGTCCGTAGAGCGCGGCGCCGACGCCGATGTTCTCGCGTCCGGTGAGCAGCGGATTGAATCCGGTGCCGAGCTCGATCAGCGCTTCGACGCGACCGCGCAATCGAACCTCGCCGCCGTCCGGTTTGAGCAGACCGTAAAGAATTCGCAGCAGCGTGCTCTTGCCGGCGCCATTCGCACCGATGACGGCGAGCGCGTCGCCGGCGCGCACATCGAACGAGACGTCGTCGAGCGCGAGAAACTCTCCCGCTCGCAGTGTCAGCGCCCGCGCGGACGGCAACAGCTCGCGCGCGGTATCGACGACGCCATACCAGAGCGCGCGGCGCAGCTCGCGACAGTATTTCTTCGAGAGGTGCGAGACGGCGAGAACGGCGTCGCTCGTCATACGCCGATCAGCAGCTCCAGCGGTGCGAGCGTCGTCATCGAACGGAAGTGTCGAACCGATGCCAGCGGCTGCAGCGCGCGAAATCCCGGGAGGTCGCGGATCAGGGTCGTCAGCGCCGCGTGGACGACGCGACGCGCAAGCGGAGCGCCGACGCAGTAATGGATGCCGTGGCCAAACGTGAGACTGCGCTGCGTCCGATCGAGCCGCAGCGTTGCAGCGTCATCGAAATGCACTGGATCGCGATTCGCGGCGCTGACGCAGAGCTGCACGAGCGCGCCGCGCGGAATCGTCACGCCTCCGAGCTCGGCGGCGGCGGTCGTGCGTCGCGCGACGAGATGCTCGGCCGGATGGAGGCGCAGCACTTCATCGATGAATGGCTGCAGCCGCGACGGATCGCGTTCGACGTCGTGGCGCAACAGTCGGAGCACGGAATGCGCGATCGCGCGCTCGGTCGTCGTCGTCGACGCGATCCAGAAAAGACGCACGAGGCTGCGCGCTTCCGCTTCGTCGAGAAGACCGGCGCTCTCGTGCAGCAGCGTTTTGTAGAGCGATGCGCGTTCGACGAGCGCGTCGAGCGATGACAGCAGCGCGGGAAACGGCGTCTCTGTTTTGTACGCCGCGCCGGTCGCTTCGCGAATCGATGCGGTGAGCGCGTCATCGGCACCGATGATTTGCGCGGCAATGCCGAAACTGATTGGCGCGGCGAAATCGGCGACGACGTCGAGCTCGCGCTTCACGAGTTGCGCGGCGTGACGTTCCGCCGACGCGAGCAGCGCATCGATGGCGGCAGGAGCGAAGTGCCGTGAGATGAGGCGGCGGATCGCCGTATGTTTCGGCGGATCGGCAGCGGCGAGCACGGCATCGATCGGCTCCCACGGACTGCTGGAGAAAAGCTGCGGCTGCGCGAAAGCGGATTGCACGTCGTCGAAGCCGAGGACGATGTGAAAGTCGTGACGCGGAAGGTAGTGGACTGATCCCTTCGCGCGGAGCGCTTCGTAATATGGGAAAGGATCGCGCGCGACCGCGAATGCGTTGAGATCGAGCGTTTCGGCAGTGACGGCAATCGGCTTCGCGGGCGGCGAACCGTTCGCGATGCGCAGCGAACGGACGCGCTCGACGTCGGTGATGACTTCGTACCCGTCTTCACGCGCGGCTTCCAGCGCATCCGCGAAACCGGCCGAAGCCGCGGTGATGCGACTCCAGTACGTGGCGTCGAGCGGAGTGTCGTCAGGCAATCGCCCGCCGAACGTGGCTGAGTAGATGGGACACGAGGGCTTCCGCGCGACGATGTGCAGCGCGCGCGATGAGCCGATCGCCATCGCTTCATCGCGCGACAACATGCCGGCCGCGTATGCAGCGGTGATCTCTCCCAAACCTGTACCGGCAACGGCATTCGGAATTACGCCAGCATCCCGCAAACGATCGACGTCGTCGAGCTGCTGATCGTCAAACGACAAAAGCACGTACCGTTCGCGCGGCGCGATCCGCTCGCGCACCTGGCCGGCGACGCGTTTCGCTTTGCGGATGATGCGCGGCAGCAGAGTCATCCGAGTCGTGCCACGAGGTGCGGTCGTGCCAGGCGGTGGAAGAGCCACGCGACGATGAGCGTCGCGATCGCGAAGATCATCACGACGGCGAAACCGTTCGCTGCCGGGCCGCCGAGGAGCCAGGAGCGGGTCGTGTCGAGGAGTGGTGTGACCGGATTGAAGCGGACGATTCCGGTCGCCGGCGTCGGATAGATCACCGGCGTCAGAAAGAACCAGAAGCTCGTGATCATCAGCAGCGAGCGGCTGACGTCGTCGTACAGCATGCCGAGCGGAGCGGCGAGCAGACCGAGCGCGAATCCGAGCGTCGCGAGCGCGATGAGTCCGAGCGGCATCAGCAACGCCGTCGCGGCGATCTTCAGCTGAAACGCGATGAGCGCGGCCGCGAGCACGAGCAGTCGCACGGCGCAATTGAGCAGCACGTCGAAAACGCCGGCGACGAGCAACGCTTCGTGCGGCACGCGGCTGCGCGCGATCGTCTGTCGCGCTGCCGTCAGCTGCTGCAGCGGCGCGTTGAGCGCGTCGACGAAAACCTGCCAGCAGATCATGCCGGTGAGAACGTAAATCGGATACGGAATCGCGGTCGTTTCGATTGCGATGATGCGACGCGACTGGACGTAAACCCAGATCAGCGTGGTGGCGAGCGTCGGCAGCAGCAGCCAGAGATACCCGAGCGCCGTGCGGCGATTGCGCGCCTGTGTGTGACTCCGAAACAGCCGCCAGGCGACGCCAGGCGCGCGGCGGAGATCGGCAAGAGCCTGCGCGAAAAATCGCCGCGGGTGCCGCAGCTCGGACTCCGACGTGTAGACGATCTCGCTCATACCCGAATCGTGCTGCGATCGAGCGCGCGCCACAGCCGAGCGATCAGTCGCAGCGCCGGTTTCGGGACCGCGCACGCGACCAGCGCCGCGTAAGCCTCGAACCAGAGCGGCTCGAAGAGGATGCTTGCGCGCGCGTGCCGGATCGCGGCGGCGCGGGGACCGCCGAGGAGTGCGATGCGCGCGCAGTCGAGGTGATAGCGCGCGACGTGACTGGTGCGCGGCCGCGACGCCGGCACGGCGAGCGGCCGCAGACCGCGTGACACGCGCACCCTGCTGTTGATCACCGCTCCCATCGACAGCTGCCACTCGCGATGCCGGATGCCGATCGCGCCGCGGTGTCTGCGATACGCAAGCAGCGGCTCGCGAAGATTGGCGAGCTGTCCCTTCTCGACGAGGCGAATCCAGAGATCGTAGTCCTCGCTCGGATAGCGATCGAGATCGTATCCACCGACGGCGAGGAGCGCTTCGCGCCGCGCCAGGACGGTCGGATGCGCGATGGCCGACGTGCCGCCGATCAGTTCCGATTCGATGTCGATGTGCGCTTCGGCGAACGTCTTCGTGCCGACGTGCTCACCGACCTCATCGATGATCTCGATGGCGGTTCCAACGGCCACGCAATCCGGCCGCGCGTCGAGGAACGCGATCTGTTTCTGCAGGCGCGACGGGAACGAGACGTCGTCCGCGTCCATCCGCGCGATGTACTGCCCCTTCGCGGCAGCGAGGCCGGCGTTCAGCGCCTGCGCAAAGCCGTGATGCTCGCGAGTGATCACGACCACACGCGGGTCGCGCTCGGCAAATCCGCTCGCGATGCCGGCCGTCTCGTCGGTGGAACCGTCGTCGATGACGAGCAGCTCGAGCGAAGTGAAGGTTTGCGACAGCACGCTGTCGATCGCGCGTGCCAGAAATCGTTCACCGTTCCAGACCGGAAGGACAACAGAAACCCGTGGGGCAACCATGTGCGGCCCGCAGTGTATCCGCGATGCCAATACAGCTGTGAGCGCGCCACTCCGGCGTCGTGTCCGCTACAGCAAACCGACCGCTTTGAATGCCGGAATGACCGGCTCGACCTGCGCCGCCTGTCGGATGAACTGCAGCCGCTGCTGCTGATCCGGCGTGAGAATCTCTTCGAACGATGCGGCCGCGGCGCGCGCCACTTCGCCAGCCTGTTTCTCACCGGCGTGAATCTCGATGACGAGCCGTCCAGCGGTTGCGACGTCGGGATTCGGCGACTCGATGAGGCGGCCGAGCGCTTCCCGATCGGCGTGAACCTTCGCCGCGATCGGCTGCAGCGCGGCGTCGCGCGTCTGAATCATCACGATCAACGCGCGCGTCTGATCTTCGGAGAGTTGCAGAACGTTCGTGACGAAGACGATCGGAGCCGGCAGTCCCTCATCGGCGAGAGCGAGCGGAGAATGGAGGATCATCAGCAGTGAGGCAACGGCGAGGAAGGTTCCTTTCATGACGTTCTCCTTTGCGCCTTTAGTGAGCTCCGGCGTCGTGTCATATGACGGCGCCGTCGACGCGACCAAAAGAAGAGCGACCGTGGTGAATCGAGCCGATCTGGAACAGCAGCTCGAGGAGCTTCACCCGGCGAGCTTCGCGTGGGCTCTGGCGTTATGCAGACGCGACGACGACGACGCGCAGGACGTTCTGCAGGAGACGTACTTGAAGATCTTCGATGGAAAGGCGCGATTCGACGGACGATCGACGCTGAAGACGTGGCTGTTCGCCGTGATTCGAAGAACCGCCGCCGCACGACAACGCAGTCGCTGGCTGCGCGAGCTGCGATTCGTTTTCTTCGATGTGAGCTCCGTCGCCGACGATCACGATTCTGCGGAGCGGCGCGTCATCCATTCCGAAGAGACATCGGCGCTCGTTCGTGCACTGAGTCGTCTCGCGCGAAGACAGCGCGAAGTGATCGAGCTCGTTTTCTACCACGAGCTGACAATCGAGGAAGCGGCGGCCGTCGCCGGCGTCTCGGTCGGCACGGCGCGCGTTCATTACCATCGCGCCAAACAGCGGCTGCTCGCGGAGCTGAAAGCACAACCATGATCGACGAATCCACTCTCCGCGAACGATTCGCCCGGCTTCGTGCCGATGAGCGAGGCGCCGTTCCGCGATTCGAGCTCCGGCCGCGCGCGCGCAAACTGCGTCCGCTGCGGACTCTCATCGCGACGACGGCAGCATTGCTGCTCGTCGCGATCGTCGCGTTCACGCTCCGGCCCGGCCGCGTGAGCTTCTCCGCTTCCGATCGCGCCGCCGCCCGCTCCGTCGCCGAGTGGCATCCGCCGACCGATTTTCTGCTGCGCACGCCGGGAAGCGAGCTGCTGACGACCACTCCACGCATCCCCGATCTGAAAGGAATTCCGCGATGAAATCGGCCCTGCTCATCCTTCTCTCGTTCGTGTCGGTCGCCGCATTCGCACAGCAGCAGTCGCCGCAGCCGGACAACGATCCGATCGGACGCTATCTGATTCCGCCCGAGCTGGTGATGACGCAGTCGGAGCAGATCGGCCTGACTGACAAACAGCGAACGACGATCAAGTCCGAGATTCAGAAGATGCAGGCGAAGTTCGTCGACGCGCAGTGGGATCTGCAGGAACAGACCGGAAAGATGATGCAGCTGCTGCAGCAGTCGCCGGTCGACGAGACGAAAGTCCTCGAGCAGGCCGACCGGATCATGGCGCTGGAGCGCGAGATCAAACGGGCGCACCTCGCGCTGCTGGTGCGCATCCGCAATGCACTGACGGCGGAACAGATCGCGAAGCTCGAAGCGATCCGGCGCGGAAAGTAATCGAACTTCCGTCACGTGAGACACTTTCTCTCTCATGCCCTTCGCGAGAGTTCTCCTCGTGGTGCTCCTTGCGAGTGCGCTCGGTTCTGCGAGCGAGCAAAACCGAATGCTTGCGGAGGCGGAACGGATTCGCTCCGCCGACAAACCGAAGTCGCGGCAGATGCTCGACGCCGTCAATCGCACGATCACACCGGCGACCGATCCACTCGTTCGCGGGCAGGCGCTTTACCTCGAATGCATCTGGAGCGATGAGCCGCAGGCGGCCTATCGCTTTTTCGCTGCCGGAATGGCGATCGCCGAGCAGACGAAAAGCTCCGTCCTCAAAGCGAAGTTCTACGGTTGCCGCGCCAACGCGCTGCAGTTCGAAGGGAAGCCGCACGAAGCGGAAGCCGATTACGCGACCGCGATGAAGCTGGCGGCAGAGGCGAAAGACGGCGCGGTCGAAGCGGACACGCGCGTCAATCTTGCCTTTCTCGAATACAACCGCGGCGCGATGGCGGACGCGCTGTCCAACCTGCAGTCCGCCTATCGCATCAGCGCAAGCCGCGGTGACGAGAAGAGACGGCTCGACGCCCTGACGATGATGGCGAACGTCTACGCCGACTCGAAAGTAGCGCAGTACGACCGCGCCATCGAGTACTACCGGCAGCTCGTCGCCGGCTACGAAAAGCTGGGACTGCGGAGTGAGATCGCCGACACGCTCTACAACATCGCAAGCACGTTCGAGAGCGAAGGAAACCAGGCGGCGGCTGAGTTCCACTATCGCCGCGCGCTCGCCGCATTCGAAGCGCTGAAGTCGGAAGACGACATCATCTACACCCGCCGCGCCCTCGGCTCCTCGCTGATGAAGCAGGGCCGCGCAACGGAATCGCTGCCGCACTTCGACGCCGCCCTCGCGTTCTACGAAAAAAAGAAAGACAGCGGCAGCATCGCGTTCGTGAAGGAGTTCCGCGGCAGCGCGTACCGCCGACTCGGCCGCTCCGACGCATCGCTGCGCGACCTCGAAGCGGCGCGCATCTATTTCGAGAAAGAAAAGAACACGCGGTACCTGGAGAAAAACGCCGACGAGACGGCGCTCGTCTACGAGCAGCTCGGCGACTGGCGCAACGCCTGGGCCTTTCGCAAGCGTCACGAGGCGCTGCAGAACGAGCTGGCCGTCGCGCGGCGCGATGAGCTTGCGTCAAGGCTGCGGGTAGAGTTCGACGCGGAAAAGAAAGAGCGCGAGAACCGCGCTCTCGCGCGCGAGAACGCTCTGCGCGCCGCGGCCCTCCGCGAGGCGGAACACAATCAGGAGCTGCAGCTCGCCGTCATCATCCTGACCGCGCTGCTGGCAGTTGCGCTCGCCCTTCTCTTCTGGCGGCAGGCGGTGAACACGCGGCGCATGCGCGCGATGGCGATGACCGATGACCTCACGCGTCTGCCCAACCGCAGGCATATCCTGGCGACGGTCGAGCTGGAGCTCGCCGAAGCGCAACGCAACGGACATCCGGTCGCGCTGATCATGCTCGACATCGACGGCTTCAAGCGGATCAACGACACGTACGGACACGCGGCGGGCGACGAGATCCTGAAACGCGTCGCGCGCACGTGCCGTCTCACGCTGCGTACTCCCGATCAGCTCGGCCGCATCGGCGGCGAGGAGTTCCTGATCGTTTTGCACGGCGCGACCAGCCCGCAACAGGCGGGCGAAGTCGCCGAACGACTTCGCGCCGCCGTCGAGCAACTCGATCTCTCCTCCATCGCCGCCGACCTGCACGTCACCATCAGCCTCGGCGTTTGCGTGACCGGCGAACACGACGCGAAGACCGCCATCGCAGCCGCCGACGAGCTGCTCTATCGCGCGAAAGAGAACGGCCGCAATCGCGTCGAGATGTCGGTCGAAGAACAGGTGGCGTGAACGCCGTTACCGTGACCTCGACACGAGCAGCGTTCCGGTCACGACGCGGCTGCGATTCTCGACACGTTGCACGCGTCCCGTGATCACCTCGCCATTCAGTTTTCCCTCGAAGGTCGTGTAGACCGTGCACGCGCAGTCGCGATCGAACTGCGGCGGCACGGCGCCGAGCATCCGATTGCCGTCGACCCGCACCCAGGAAAGTGACGACTGCGGCATCGGTGAAGAAAAGACGAGGCGGCCGGTCTCGATGTCGCTATCGCCTGGAACGATCGCGAACGTCACTCGTGAGTCGAGGTTGCGATGCGCATCATCGAAGGTGACCGCGCCGTTCCAGGTTCCGGCGAATTCTCGCTGTTCGATCGCGCGACCGACGAGCGGCACGAAGAGCGCACCGTCGGAATTCGAATCGGTGGCGCAGCCGGCGAGGACGAGCATCAGCAGGGCAAGAGGTGCGTATCTCATCGTCACACCGCCGCCGATTCGCGCACGCCGAGGGCGAGGCGAAGTTTCTGTTGATTGCGCACCGCCCACGTCTCGAATTTCTGCAGCTCCGGCGCGAGCGCGCGCCACGTCTCGATGCTCTCCGCGCGCCTCGGCATGTGCGCGCGGTAGAACTCGAACATGTCAGCAATGTCGGCCGCGCCGGGAAAGCCGAGCGACGCGAACGTCTCGCGCGGAACGTGCTCGTAGCGAACATCGACGTCGATGATTCCGCTCAGCAGCTCCGCGTATTGCGCCACCGGAATCTCCTCAGCCGCAAGCGCGAGCGTTTTTCCGATGTACTCGTTCGGCTGCTCGAAGACGCGCGCCACGATGAAACCGAGGTCGCTGACCGACATCATTGCCAGCGGACTCGTTCCCATCGGAATGCGCATCGCGAATGCGTCGCCGTCCGGTTTCAGCAGCGGCACGAAGCTCTCGTAATACATCGGCATGTGGATAAACGTCGCCGGAACGGAAAGCGCGCGGGCGTACTGCTCCAGCTCCGCTTTGATGTCGAAGTGCGGACTGTGCAACGCGCCGTCCGTCGCCTTTTCGATCGCAGGCAACGTGCTGAACACGAAGTGCGGCACTTCGGCGTCAGCAACGGCGCGAATGAGGTTGCGTCCCTCTTCCCCTTCCTTCTCGAAGTGCTCCCAGAAATTCGTGACGCCGAAGACGCCATGCACGCCGTCGAGCGCCGCCGCGATGCTGTCGCGATCGTCGAGATCGCCCGCTGCGATCCCGGCGCCGCGGCTCGCCAGTTCGAGTGCCGCCGGCGAGTCGGGTTTGCGCGTGAATGCGCGAACGTTGAATGAACCGCGCTCGAGAAGCGCGCGGGCCACACTGCCGCCCTGAGCGCCGGTCGCACCGATCACGAGGATTGTTTTTCTGCTGCTCACGTTCGTTCTCCTTATCAATGAGTCACCGAGCGAAGAGTCGCGGGCGTCGTTCCGCGCGGCGCGATGGCCGCACGACCGAAACGTCCCCAGGCGACGAACGCCGCGATTGCGCCGAGTGCGGTCACGAACGGCAGCCCGCTGAACTCTCCGCGCACGGTGTGGAATGCGAACGCCAGCACCATGACGATCACGAGACCTGATGCCGCGATCGGCGTCAGCACCGGCGCGATGCGCGTCAGCGCCGGCAGCAGCAGTCCGAGCGCGCCCGCGACTTCGCTGAGTCCGATGAAGCGGATGAGCATCGCGTAGTCGGCGACCCACGGCATGTTCTTCGCCAGCTGTGCGATCGGCGTCGTGATCTTCATCAGGCCGAACATTCCGAAGACGACAGCGAGAAGAATCTGCGCCGACCAGAGCGCGACGCGCAGCCATTTGCCGCCGTCCGATTGTGCTTTTTGCGAGTCATTCATTGGCTTTCTCCTTTTTCCTGATGCACAATAGGTCCAGCGAACGAGACGATCAATCGCCAAAACTCTCGATTTACGCACCATTCGTCCAAACAGGAGCAAGATACGATGGACCCGGTAGCAGACGTCTTTACCGCGCTTCAGGCCGAGAACGTGCTGTACGGAAGCCTCGAAGCGTCCGCGCCGTGGGGCATCGGCTTCCCCGCGGGACACTCGTCGTTCGGCATGGTCGTTCGCGGCCACTGCTGGCTCGCGGTCGACGGATTCGAAGAGCCGGTCTCACTCGCCGGCGGCGATTGCTTCCTGCTGCCGCGCGGGGTCGCGTATTCGCTGCGCGATGACGAAAAGTCGCCGCTGATGACGCTCGAAGAAGTGGTCGCGTGCAAAAGCAGTGTGGGCCGCAGCACTCACCTGCAGTTCGGCGGCGGCGGTCGCACGACGTCGATGATCAGCGGCTGCTTTCAGTTCGATCCGGCGGCGAGTCAGTCGATGATCGAACTGCTGCCGGCGTTCATTCATATCCGCGCCGACGATCCGCAGTCGGCCGCGCTGCAGACCACCATCCGTCTGCTTGCTGGCGAGATCGCGGAGGATGCGGCCGGCTCGCAGATCGTCGTCAATCGACTCGTCGACGTCTTTTTCCTGCAGGCGATCCGCTTTCATATGTCGCAGCACGGCGGCTGCACATCGGCCTGGCTTCGCGCGGTCGCCGATCCGCAGGTCGGCAAAGTGCTGCGCGTGATGCACGAAGAGATCGAACATCCATGGACGGTGGAAGAGCTCGCGAGTCGTGGCGGGATGTCGCGCGCGGCGTTCGCGCTGCGATTCAAACAGCTCGTCGGCGAAGCACCGCTCGAGTACCTGACGCGCTGGCGGATGTACAAAGCGAGCCGTCTGCTGCGCGATCCCGAGCGGAAGATTCTTCAGATCGCCAACTCGGTCGGCTACGACTCCGACGGCGCGTTCAATCGCGCCTTCAAACGAGTCCTCGGCGTGCCGCCAGGCGAGTATCGAAGATCCGCCGCGCCTGCGCTCTGACGCGTCAGAAGAGATCGGGGAGCAGCACGAAGTTCTTCATCGCTGCAACCGTTCGCGGCGAGACGCCGCTCAGGAACCAGTCGAGCGCTTCCACGGTCGCCGGCGGAATCGCGTAGCGCGTCACGAACTGCACGGCGACTTCGCGATTCGCCTCCGCGTCCGATTGCGTTCCGAACAGATCGTCGACCGCTCGCTCATTCGGATTGACGACTGTCGCGCGGATTCCGGCGTCGGCAAACGCTTCGGCGAATCGCTCCTTTCGATAGCCGTAATGCGTGCAGGCAAGACAGGCGACGACCGGTCTGTCGGTGCTCTGCATCTTCTCGATCGCCGTTCGCACCCAGTGAACGATCTCCGATTTCGTTCGAGCTCCTTCACGATCTTCGGAGATCGTATCGGCGAGGCCGGGACAGGCCTGGCTGATGATGCGCGGCGTTTCGATTCGGCACGCTTCGAGCAGCCGCGGATAAACGCCGGAGTCGATCGTCGTTTGCGTTCCGAAGATGATCGCGACGCTGCGCGGATCGGTTTCGAGCTCGCGCATCACGAGCTCGGCGCCGGTCTCGACGATCCCTTTCACCGGAATGTCCGCGTTGCGAAAGTACGGCGTGTCGGGAAGCAGAACCGAGAGCGTGTTGCAGGCAACATAGATGAAGTCGGGCGCGAACCTCTCGGTGACGTTCGTCAGGAAGCGGTCGAACGTCTGCAGCTTCACCTCTCTCGACGGCATCGAGTTGTAGCCGTAATCGTTTTTGGGAGCGGCGTTGGCGAACGTCAGCCGCACCGGTTCGGAGAAGCCGTGCGTGCGCACGAACCGCTCCACGTACGCGCAGACCGAAAGACCGCCGACGCCGGAGTCGGTGATGAGGATATGCATCGCTATCCCTCGAGCTCGATCCGTCCCGTCATCAGATCGATGAGGATCGGAACGTGACGATCTTTGAGGTCGTAGAGCGACGCCGCTTCGAGCTCCCACGTCACGAGAGTCAATCGCTGTTCGGCTGCCCACGTTCCCATCGAGCCGGGCGTCGGATAGCCGATCTCCGTGAGCAGAGGAAGTTCGCAGCGCGCGGCGAGCTGACGGCCGAGGTGCGAATTGCCGGAATCGTCGATGCAGGCGAGTGCGGCGTGGAGGCTGACGACGGCGCGCGGCTTCAGCCGTTCCAGCAGCGAAAGGAGTGCGCGCGTTTCCGGTTCGGACGCCGGTTCCGCTCCCGGACTCAGGGCGATGTCGCGAGCATCGTTCGCGCGCGTCTTGTAGTGGACGGGATCGGGACTCCAGTTCGAGGTCGGAAAGTTCCGATTCAGATCGACGCCGCGTCCATTGCCGCGCGTTCCGCGCAGCATTCCGTCGGGGTTGCCACAGAGAATCACCGCGGCCTGCAGATCACCGCGCGGAATGCATCGCAGCGCTTCCGAAACGACGACCGTCGTCTCCGCTTCGTCGCCATGGATCGAAGCAAGAACGACGATCTCCGCGGCTCCCGACTCGGGGAGCCATACGGTGAGAGGAATCCCTTCGAGTGATGCGCCATAAACCGAGCCGGCGTGGCGGATCACCCCTCGTTCGCGCCGCTCGACGAGGCGCGGTTCTGTTTCACGATTCATACGCCGCGCATCATGCCATTCACGCCTCGACTTCGCGGCACTCGTACTCGCGCTTGATGACCTGATTCATGTACGAGCCGCGGCTCTCGGCGCTCATGAAGCGGCCGTACTCATCCGGCGGAACGTCCAGATACTCGTAGCTCCTGCCGGTGCGAAACGTCACGCGCAGAATGCGCGTGCTTTCATCGTAGCCAATCGCGCTGATCGCCTCTGATTCGATCGGCTCCATGTGCACGACCGGATGATCTTCAGAAAGTGCGCCACCGTCGGCAGCAATCCGCCACCTCAGGGACGTCCGCTGTGTTTAGCGCTTTGCAGAGCGAGGAGATCTTCGACCTCAGCCGCGTCGCCTTCCTGACGTAACGCTGTTGATTAATTTACCAAAACTGGCCTTTCTTCTTTCTGGTCAACGGACGTATATTGAAGGTCTTACTTTCATCCGCCAGTACTGAAAGGAGCGACTGCATGAAAAAGGTTCTCGTTCTCTCGATGCTGCTGTTGGTTATCGCCCCATTGGCTTACACGGCGTGTAATACCCTCGATATCCTGGAGGAGGGGCTCGGCGGGTGGACCGTCGGCACGCCAGGCAGTCTTCAGCTGCACGCCTGTTGCGGCACGGCGCCCTACACCTGGACGGTGACGTCGGGAGCGTTCGCGCCCGGTGTGAGCATGAACAGCAGCGGCCTGATCAGCGGCACTCCGACCGCGGCCGGCTACTACTTCGTCTGCGTCAAAGTCACCGACGCGGCGGGCTGCACGCTCACGCGCTGCTATTTCCAGGAAGTGAACTGATCGTCGTCCCTCACAGTTGCGCCGTGACCGTCCTGCCTTCGCGGGACGGTCACCGGCGCGCGATCCACTCCAGCATCAACGGACTCGAGACCCATTGCACGTCGTCGCGATGCTTCGCTTCTTCGAGCTCGCGATCGAGACGCGTGATCTCCTCCTCGCTCGCAAGCCGATGCTCGGCCAGCGTTGGACGCAATGAGTGGAGCGCCACGCGCGGAATGTCGAAGCCGATCTCAGGCGGATAGTGGACGGCGTACGCGCGATTGCTGATCACCTCGAAGCCTGCCTGCCGGAGGTAGTCGCGTCCCTTCCGGCCGAAATCCGTTCGCGCACCGCGAGCACGCGCGGCCGCGATCACCAGCTCCCAGACGCGCGTCATCGCAGGCACGGGCGGCTCCGACGCAGGCGCATGCAGCGCGAGGTCCGACGGTTCGTGCGCGATCAGCACGCCTCCCGGACGGACGAGCTTCGCGATGCAGCGCAACGTGTGCAGCGGATCCGCCTGATGCAGCAGCATGAGCCGCGAGTAGACGAGATCCGCTTCCTCGAGCTGCACCTCATTCACATCGGCGTGCACGAGGCGGACGCGCGGAATGAGCAGACGCGCTTTCTCCAGCGCTGCAGCATTCGCGTCGACGCCGATGACCGTGCCGGCGTTCCCCACGACACGCGACAACGCCGCGAGCGCGCCGAGGGGACCGCATCCGGCGTCGATCACTGTAGCGCCTTCGCCGACGCCCGCGCGTCTGCACGCATCGATCACGCGATCTTCTTCGTGTGACGCGAGGTGAACGAGACGGCGATGCTCCTCATCGGTCGCGCCGAGCGAGTAGTGCGGCAGAGCGGTATCGGACATCGCGCGGCATTGTCCCGCCGCCGGTGCGTCGGCGGCTCGACAAAGTAAGCTGTTCGTGTGCCGCGCGTCACCGTCATTTTGCCGACGTACAACTGGAGCAGCGTGCTTCGGTACGCGATCGCGAGCGTGCTGCGGCAGACGTTCACCGATTACGAGCTGCTCGTCATCGGTGACGGCTGCACCGACGATTCCGCGCAGGTGGTTGTGGAGGCCGGCGACGCGCGCGTTCGCTGGATCGGGCTCCCGACGAATTCGGGGCATCAGAGCGCACCGAACAACGTCGGACTAAGCCAGGCTAGCGGCGAGATCGTCGCGTACCACGGACACGACGATCTCTGGCTGCCGCATCATCTCGCGGTAATGGTCGACGCGCTCGAATCGAGTGGCGCGGACCTCGCGCATTCGCTCTGTCTCCTGGTGCCGTCAGATGATGAAGCCGGCTGGCTGATCATCCCTCAACCGGAGCTCGGCTCTTACGCTCCGCCGCTCTGCGTGACGCACCGCAGGAGCCTGACGGAGCGCATCGGCGGATGGCGCGACTATCACGAGCTCGGAACGACGCCTCCCGACGTCGAGCTTTGGCGACGCGCTGCAGCATCGGGAGCGGCTTTCACCTTCGTTCCTCGTCTGACAGGAATCAAGTTTCCGGCCAGTGGGCGGCGGAACGTTTACCGTACACGGCCTCATCGCGAGCAGGAGGTGTGGACCGCGCGCATCGTTTCCGATCGCGACCTCGAAGTACATGAGCTTGCTCATGCAGTGACCACGCGCAGCAATCTGATGGAGAGCTGGTCATATCGCGAGCTGCTGCGTGGTTTCATCCGGCAGACCGCGCGGAGGATGCGCAAGCGGCTCCGATTTCGCAGTGAATCGATCGACGTCATCCGACGGTTCAAAGGTCTGTAGCAGGAGGAATCATGTTGACGTCCGCACGCAAAGACGGCCAGCTGGTTACGAAGGACTGGCAGTTCGTTCAACCGTCGATCGACGGCGTGTCGGTTCATGAAGTGCTGCACGTGCCGCGCGATCACGGCGTGATCACCGAGACCTATCGTCCGGAGTGGGATCCGAGCGGCCTGCCGATCGTGCACGTGTATCAGTCACGTCTCTACGCCGGCGCGATCGGCGCGTGGAGCTGTCACGCGCTGACGATCGATCGGCTCTTCGTCAATCACGGACATCTGAAGATCGTTCTCTACGATGGCCGCGAAGAAAGCCAGACATACGGCCGCATCATGGAACTGCACGCGGGCGATGCGCGTCCGGCCTTCGTGCACATCCCGATTGGCGTGTGGCATGGAGTGCAGAACGTCGGTGGAAACGATGCGCTGATGCTTAACTATCCATCGCGCGCGTATCACCACGAAGATCCGGACCACTATCGCCTGCCGTGGGACTCGGAGGAGATTCCGTATCGCTGGGTGACGAACGGCAGAACGCGTTTGCGCAGCGATCACGAGTGAGTCGCGAAGCTCAGTCGAGCCAGCTGACCGCGAGCGTGGCCGCGCGGCGATCGCTGCCGGCGATCCGTTCGAGCGAACGCCACGTGGGGAACTCGAGGGCATGGCGGATCGTTTTGGAGCGCCGCGTGCTCCGCCGCGGCCACCTGCTGTCGAGCTCCGCCGCCACGCGGTCGAGATCGTTCTCGAACGGCGCGATGAGCTCCGCGATCAGCGGCAGCTGCCGCGCATCCTTCGCGAGCTGGACCAGCATCGCCTCGTTCGTCCGATACCAGCCGTAAAGCCGAAGAATCGTACGGCGAGCGTCCGCGAGCGGATCGCCCGACGCGGAACAGATCGCCGGCGGCGGGTGCAGCGCGCTCCAGTGCGCCGAGCAGGCCCGAAGCATCGACGGCTCGTCCGGAAAGTGGCGGTAGACCGTCAGCCGTTCGACTCCGGCGCGCTCGGCGACCGCGCTGACCGTGGTCCGGGCCGGGCCGATCTCCTCGTGCAACGCAACGAGCGCCGACACGATTCGCTCGCGCGTCGCTTCCTCAGCCACGGCGCGGCGCACTTTCGTGTACGGCCTGGAGCGCTTCATGACGCGCCAATGATAGCCCAATTCGCTAAACAGTGATGTTTACACAAATGTACTTGACGATTGAAAGGCGCGAACCAATATTCGTTAAACACGATTGCTCAACGAAAAGGAACGACCCATGATCACGAACGCACAGACCGGCACCAACGTCCAGGAGATCGCCGAGGGCATTTATCGGATCAACACGCCGCTCGACATTCCGGGCACCACCTTCTCCTTCAATCAATACCTGGTCGAGGATGACGAGCCGCTTCTCTTCCACACCGGGCCGCGCCGCATGTTCCCGCTGGTGAGCGAAGCGGTGGCGAGCGTTCTGGCGCCGGAGCGCCTGCGCTGGATCGCGTTCTCGCATTTCGAGGCCGACGAGTGCGGATCTCTCAACGAGTGGCTGGCCATCGCCTCGTCGGCGCAGCCGCTGTGCAGCGCCACCGCCGCCATGGTCTCCGTGGCCGACGTCGCCGATCGCGCGCCCCGCGCACTCGCAGACGGCGAGACGCTCGCGACCGGCCGGCGCACGCTCCGCTGGTTCGACACGCCACATCTGCCGCACGGCTGGGAGACCGGCTATCTCGCCGATGAGTCGACGCGGACACTTTTCTGCGGAGATCTCTTCACCCAGCCGGGCCGCGGCGAGGTCGCTCTTACCGACGCCGACATCCTCGGGCCGAGCGAGGCGTTCCGCGCCGCGATGGACTATTACGCGCACTCGAAAAACGCCGGTCCGCTTTTCGAGAAACTGGCTGCGTTCGAACCGAAGACGCTCGCATGCATGCACGGCAGTGCGTGGCGCGGCGACGGCGCTGCGTTGCTCCGCGAGCTCGCTCGTGTTGTAGAGAACTGAAGGCCGAGCTCATCCGAGTCCGGCTGCGAGTCCCATCAGAAACAAACCTGTCGCGACAACGAGCACGCCGATCGCACGCGCGACCCGCTCACCGGCGGGCGCGACACGTTCGATGGTGATGGCGGCCGCCACGACAGCCATCGTGCGCAGATCCATGACGCCGATGACGAGGAGGATCGCGGTCAGTCCGATGCTGCTGTAGCTGCAGTGGAGACCGAGGCGCACGCCGTGTCGCCAGGCGGTGCGTGCGTCCGCCGGCAACGTACGTCCGGGTGACTCTCGGCAGCAGGCAAGGTGATGTGCTTTCCACGCGGTGAACTGGAGTGCGCCTGCGAGCAGCACGACTACGCCGATCGCCATCGGGACGGCGCGCGCCAGCGCCGGCCGCTGCATCTCGATCGCCGCCAGCGCGACGCCGGCCGGAAACACGACCATTCCGAACAGAGTCCAGATGAAGAAGTACCCGACGCCGACCAGAGCCGTCAGCCGGCCCGGTCGCGTCTCGGCTGTCCAGCCAACCGCCTCGCGGTAGCGCGAAAGCGCCGGCACGAGAGATGGCAGCATCATCGCGGCCATCATCACGAGCCACATTTCGAGGAACGCTGCCGCGGCGGCGGACCACGTCTGTCCCGGCATCCGCATCCACGCCATCGACATCGTCCAGCCGCCCGGCATCGGCATCCAGCCCATCTTCGACATCGACATGCACCAGACGATCGTCACCGCCGCGCTGATCGCGAAGACCAGCGCGGCGATGACGAAGAAAAGTCGACGGGAAGCTCGCTCGGAGACCATGCGTCCGTCGATCAGCCGTGCGATGCGCAGCAGCCTGATTTCGCGTTCTCGTACTCGTCATGGCGCCGGAACCAGAGCCCTGTTTCGTTGCGCCCTTTCGGCGCGCGATCGAGCCACTGGTACATGCCCCACAGGCCGTCCAGTCCGCGCGCATAGGTCGAATACGTGTGATAGATCGCGCCGTCTTCGAGGACGAACGCGCTCATGCCGGGCGCCTCGCGCGAGTACGTCGCCGTGTCTGTGCCGACACTGGCCGCGCTCTCGGCGAGCGGCCCGCCCTTACCTTCCTTCTCGAGCTCACTCCAGCTCACTGAGTCGGGCCTGGACTGCTTCAGCCGGCGGAAGTTGTACTCGGTGTCGCCGGCCAGTTGCTGCTCCTTCGTAAACGCCACCTGGAAGTCGAAGTTGAAGTCGCTCCCGAACGACGAGGCCCACGGAAAACTCCAGCCCATCCGCTGCCTGTACGCCTGCAGTTTCGCGAGCGGCGCGCGCGACACCGCGGAAAGCGCGACGTCGTGATTCACCAGGTGAACCGCGAAGCCGTTGAACCCATCGGCGATCGCGGAACACGACGGACATCCAGCCTTGTAGTCGGCGCCGAACATGAAGTGGTAGACGAGGAGCTGCGACCGTCCGCAGAAGAGATCGGCGAGCGAGACGTTCCCTTCCTCGGTCTCGAATCGATACTCCTTGTCGACCCGAACCCACGGCAGCTCCTGACGTCGACGCGCCAGTTCGTCGCTGCGCCGCGTCAGCTCCTTCTCTGCTTCGAGCAGCTCGAGCCGCGCGGGCAACCACTCTTCACGTGTACTCGTAATGTGTTGCGTCATCGTTCTTCTCCCTTTTCGTCTCTTCGTCGTTCGTACCGTTTCTCGATACGACGTGCGATAGATTGCGACCGGGGCGTCGAACGATGGGAGTGACAACTGTGGCGGGATTCCGATGGACTCGCTGATCACTGCCGCGGCGCGTGCACTCGCAGCCGGCGATCCCCTCGGCGCATTGAAACGAGTCGCGCTGCGCGACGACGCGCCTGCGCTCGCGCTTCGCGGCATCGCGATGGCGCAGCTCGGCGATCTCGTTCGCGCGAAGGTTCTCCTGCGACGTGCGGCGCGTGCCTTCGGTCCGAAGGAAGCGGTAGCTCGCGCGCGGTGCGTCGTCGCCGAGGCGGAGATCGCGCTCGTCTCGCGCGATCTTGGCTGGCCTGCGAAAGCTCTCGACGCGGCGCGGACGACACTCGAAGAGCATGGCGATCTGTTGAACGTCGCGCACGCACGACACCTCGAGGTTCGGCGCCTGCTGTTGCTCGGGCATCTCGACGAGGCCGAGCGCACGCTCGACGACCTCGACCCTTCGCCATTCCCTCCTGCATCGAGGACCGCGCACGAGCTGGTGGTCGCAGGAATCGCGATGCGGAGACTCCGAACGAAAGCGGCGCGCGCTGCGCTCGCTCGAGCTGAGCGCGCCGCGCAACAGGCAGGCATTCCGGCGCTGACAGCCGAGGTCGAGAGCGCAATCGTCGTGCTGAACATGCCCGCTGCGCGCGTGATTGTGAGCGGCGCGGAGCGACTTCTTTTGCTCGACGAAGTCGAAGCGCTGCTGGCGTCGAAAGCGTTCGTCGTCGACGCGTGGCGTCATGCCGTGCGTGACGCCGGCACCGTGGTCTCGCTGGCAACACGGCCCGTGTTGTTTGCGATTGCACGTGCGCTGGCCGAGGCGTGGCCGGGAGACGTATCGAGAGACGCGCTCGTGGCGCGTGCATTCGGAGGGAAGCACGCTGATGAATCGCATCGCGCGCGGTTGCGCGTCGAAGTCGGGCGGCTTCGCGCAGTACTTCGGAAAGTGGCTGACGTCAGCGCAACGAAAGAAGGGTTCGCGCTGAAGCCGCGCGTCGCACGCGAAGTCGTCGTGCTCGCGCGGCCTGTCGATGAAGAGCATGGATCGGTGCTCGCCTTCCTCGCCGACGGTGAGTCCTGGTCGAGCTCGGGTTTGGCGCTCGCGCTTGGAACCAGCCAGCGAACCGTGCAGAGGGCGCTCGACTCGCTTGCCGCGGCAGGCCGGGTTCAGTCGGTTGGGCGCGGGCGCGCTCGGCGCTGGATCACGCCGCCGGTGCTCGGATTCATGACGACCCTGTTACTCCCTGCTTCACTCCCGCGTAACTAAGATGACCGCATGAATCGATCAGCGGCTGAAGTCGTGCGCGAGTACGGACCTTTCCCCGACGTCGACGAGGTGCATGGGGTCACGTTCGACGGAGAGCAGGTCTGGTTTGCCAGCGGGGACAAGTTGAACGCCTTCGATCCGGCGAGCGGGAAAACGCTGCGCTCGATCGATGTCGCCGCGCATGCGGGAACGGCCTTCGACGGCCAGCATCTCTTTCAGCTCGCCGAGGATCGCATCCGGAAGATCGACCCGAAGAGCGGCGAGGTGCTCGCGACGATCCCGGCGCCAGGCGGCGGCGGAGACTCGGGACTGGCGTGGGCCGAAGGAACGCTGTGGGTCGGCCAGTATCGAGAGCGGAAGATTCATCAGGTCGATCCGGAGACCGGCGCGATTCTTCGCACCATCGAATCCAAACGCTTCGTCACCGGCGTCACCTGGGTCGACGGAGAGCTCTGGCACGGCACGTGGGAAGGGAACGAGAGCGATTTGAGACGAGTCGATCCTCGAACGGGAGAGGTGCTGGAAACGCTCGAGATGCCGCCGGGAGTTCATGTGTCGGGACTCGAGTCCGACGGCGGCGATCAGTTCTTTTGCGGCGGAGGGAGGAGCGGCAAGGTGAGGAGCGTGCGCCGGCGTCGAGCTCCGGTCTGAGGAAGTGATGAAGAAAGTGCTGGTGATCGCAGCCGTGGTCGCCCTCGTCGTATGGGTGATCTCGTGGTTCCGGACTCCGGACGCCGTTGCCACCTCGGCCGCGCGGCCGTGGCCGGGAAGAATGGGGACTCTCAAATCCGTCGCCGATGGAGTGCCGCCACTGCAGGCGAACGACGCGGCCGTGCAGCTGACGGCCCTGGTCAACACATTGACGAAGAACGAAGCCGTCGACGCGTTCGTTGCGCGAGAGATCGCACGAGGCGAGCTCACCATCGGCGCGTCGCCGGCGCTCCCTGACGTCTCCGCAATCCGCGAGCTGCTGCTGCGCAAGCCGATCGTCTGGAAACGCGTCGACGGGATTGGCGGCGACAACGACTCGTCAGCGGCTCGCACGGTGCAGCTGACGGCGGCGAGAACGCTCGTCGCGAGTGCTCTCGCGAAAGCACGCGCAAACGATCCGGCGGCGTGGGAGGACTTGCACGCCGTGTGGAACCTTGCGCTCTCGCTGAACGGGCATCCGCAAATGATGGTGCAGACCGCCGCGTTGTCGATGGTGCAGATGATCAACGCGGTCGCCTGGAAAATGCCGCTGCCTGCGCCGGCATGGCTCGGCGAGTTGCAGCAGCGCGACAGCGTGCCGCCGCTGCTCGATGCGTTTCAGCATCAGACCGCGTCGTACTCGGAAGACGGCCTGCGGATCTTTCCGACGAAGATGCTCGCGGACTCCATCGATCGAGACCGCGGGATCGCTGAAGAGCTGGTCAACGAAACTCGGTGCGACGTGAACGCGCACGCGAATGAGCTGGGGACACACCTGACATCCGTCTGGCGCCGCGCGTTCCGCTACCGCGCCGAGCGCGAGGCGACGGCGAACGCGCTGCGCGTGCGCGAAGGGAAGCCGATCGAAACCGCCTCGCGCTGCAGCGACGGCGGCTGGTCGTTCGACGGAACGACGCTGCACTTCAATCGCGAGGTCGCGACGGCACCTCCCGACAGGCCGATGCCGCTGGTGCTGCGCGTCAAGCCTCTCGGCGCAGGGCCGGGAGTCTGAGGAGCACGGCGGACTATCCACCGCCGTGCTCACCCATCCGCTTTGCCTCGCAGCAACTACTTCGCTCGCCGCTGCTCGCTGACCGCGATCATGTCGGAGAGATCGGCGGCCGGGCGGATTTCAAACGGGCCGGCCTTCACGCCGGGATGCTTCGACATGAGATCGATGGCGTGATTGAGGTCGCGCGCCTCGAGGATGAGAATTCCTCCGAGCTGCTCCTTCGTCTCGGCGTAGGGGCCGTCGGTGACAGTTGCTTTGCCGTCTTTCCAGCGCAGCGTCACCGCGCTTTCCGAGGGCTGCAGCGCCTCACCGCCGACGAAGTGGCGGTTCTCCCGCAGAAGGTCGTCGTAGCTGAAGCACTCATCCATCATTGACTGCCGCTCGCTCTCGGGCCGAGCTTCGAATTCCTTCAGATCGATGTATCCCAGGCAGATGTATTTCATTGTTTCGTCTCCTTTGTCCTCTGGTCGCTCGCACGCCGTCGATTTCGACACGTCTCTGAAAAAAATTTGCTCTACCATCCGGCGCGATGGAGGAGATCCGCCGGCAACTCGACGCGATTTATCACGAAGAGTGCGGACGGATTCTCGCCACGCTCATTCGTCTCCTCGGCGACTTCGATCTTGCCGAGGATGCGATGCACGAGGCGTTTTCGGCAGCGCTCGTGGCGTGGCCGCGGGAAGGAGTTCCCTCCAGCCCGCGCGCGTGGCTGATTTCCACGGGGCGCTTCAAAGCGATTGATGCGCTTCGCCGCCGCTCGAGGCTCAGCGCGGTGGAAACGGCACTCGCGGAGCAGTTCGAGCTCCCCACGAATGAACCGGAGCCGGAGGCGCTCGAGGACGATCGTCTCCGGCTGATCTTCACGTGTTGTCATCCGGCACTGCCACTTGAAGGGCGGCTGGCGCTGACGCTGCGTGAGGTCTGCGGCCTCACCACCGAGGCGATCGCGAGCGCGTTTCTGACGACGGCGCCGACACTTGCGCAGCGCATTGTTCGCGCGAAAGCGAAGATTCGCGCGGAGCACATTCCGTATCAGGTACCGCCGGAGGAGGAGTTGCCGCAGCGGCTCGATGCCGTCCTGCACGTCGTCTATCTCCTCTTCAATGAGGGCTACTCCGCATCGTCGGGCGATGCGCTTCTGCGGCCTGATCTCTCCGCAGAGGCGATCCGCATCGGCCGCCTGCTCCACGATCTGTTGCCGGAGCCCGAGGTGGCGGGGCTTCTCTCGCTCATGTTGCTGCAGGAGTCGCGTCGAGCGGCGCGCGTGTCGCCGTCGGGCGATCTCGTGCTGCTCGACGAGCAGGATCGTGCGCTCTGGAACGCGGAGCAGATCCGCGAGGGGACGCTGCTCGTCGAGCGCGCTCTCTCATCGCGGCGCTTCGGCCGCTACACACTCCAGGGCGCGATCGCCGCCGTGCATGCGGAAGCGAAGACGGCCGCGGAGACCGACTGGCCGCAGATCGTCGCGCTGTATGCAGCGCTGGCGCGCATCGATCCGTCGCCCGTCGTGGAGCTCAATCGCGCGGTGGCCATCGCCATGCGCGATGGCGCGGAAGCGGGACTGCTGCGGATCGACGCGATTCTGGCGGATGGTCAGCTCGCCGGTTATCACTTCGCCCACTCCGCCCGCGCCGAGCTCCATCGCCGCCTCGGCAACCTGGTCGAAGCGCGCGCCTCATACGAGAAGGCGCTCTCCCTCGCGCAACAGGAACCGGAGCGCCGATTTCTCGAAAAGCGGCTGTGCGCGCTGGTGCAGAGAAACATATCGCTTACCAATACGTAACTTGACGATAGTCGATAACAAACGTATTGATATTCGATAACTTCGGAGGTCTCAATGTCAAAGCCAGCCCCGCCATCCGCAGCACTGCCGATCGCACACGCCCTGCTGCGAATCCTCATCATCCTGAACTGGGCAATGGTGCCGGTGATCCTCGCTCTGCTGTTTCTTCTGCCGAACGAGCAGTGGATCCTGAAGGCCTTCGGACTGTTTCCTTCGCCAGACGCGGCGCGGCTGGTGATGGGCATGCGCGCGATCGCCGCGCTCGGGCTCGTCGGCGTGCCGCTGAACTTTGTCGTCCTCAAACGGCTGCTCGCGATCGTCGACACGGTTCGCGCGGGCGACCCGTTCGTCTCAGCGAATGCGACCCGTCTGCAGACCATCGCCTGGGTGCTGCTCACCTTGCAGCTCCTCAGCATCGTCATCGGCGCGATCGCCAAATCGATTTCGACGCCGGCGCATCCGCTCCATCTCGATGCCGGCTTTTCGATCAACGGCTGGCTCGCCGTGCTTCTCACGTTCCTGCTGGCTCGCGTCTTCGCGGAGGGCGCGCTCATGCGCGACGACCTCGCGGGAATGGTGTGACATGGCGATCGCCGTCAAGCTCGACGACCTGCTTCACGATCGGCGGATGACGCTGACCGAGCTCGCCGATCGGATCGGAATGACGCTGGCCAATCTCTCGATCCTAAAGACCGGCAAGGCGCGCGCGATTCGCTTCTCGACGCTCGATGCGATCTGCGAGGCGCTCTCGTGCCAGCCTGGCGACCTTCTGCGGTTCGAGGAAGAACGCGAACCGTGACATCGCAGAAGGGCCGCGCCTTGCATAATGCGCGCGCACAAGGAGTAGACGAACATGACGCCCAAGAACACGATTTGTCTCTGGTATGACAAAGACGCAGCAGCGGCAGCGCACTTCTACGCGGCGACGTTTCCGAACAGTGAAGTGACCGCCGTTCACAAGGCGCCGAGTGACTTTCCCGGCGGGAAAAAGGGCGACGAACTGACCGTGGAGTTCACCGTTTTCGGCATTCCCTGCCTTGGCCTGAACGGCGGTCCGGCGTTCAAACAGAGCGAGGCGTTTTCGTTCCAGATCGCCACGGACGATCAGGAAGAGACGGACCGCTACTGGAACGCGATCGTCAACAACGGCGGGCAGGAAAGCATGTGCGGCTGGTGCAAAGACCGCTGGGGACTCAACTGGCAGATCACTCCGCGCGCGCTGACCGACGCAATGGCGGCCGGTGGCGATGAAGCAAAGCGTGCCTTCGCAGCGATGATGACGATGAAGAAAATCGACATTGCCGCCATCGAGGCAGCAAGGCGGGGCTGACAGGAAGACCGCCGCGCCGGGCGATCGGCGTAGACTCTTTGTTTCACCGTGAACGTCATCGCCGTGTCCGAGCTGACGCGCCGCTTTGGCGGCAAATCCGCGCTTTCGGCGGTGACGTTGTGCGTGCCGCGCGGCGGCGTCTACGGACTCGTCGGCGCGAACGGCGCCGGCAAAACGACGCTCATCAAACACATCCTCGGCCTGCTGCGTGCGGAGAGCGGCTCGGTACGCGTGTTCGATCGCGATCCGGTCGCCGATCCGGTCGGTGTGTTGTCGCGCATCGGGTACCTGTCGGAAGAGAACGACCTGCCGCGATGGATGCGCGTCGATGAGCTCATGCGCTACTCGCGCGCGTTCTATCCCGGCTGGGACGACGCGTACGCGGAGGAACTGCGGCACGCATTCACTCTCGATTCGTCCGCGAAGATCGGCAACCTTTCGCGAGGGCAGAAGGCGCGCGCCGGCTTGCTCGTCGCGCTTGCGTATCGTCCGGAGCTTCTCGTGCTCGACGAGCCCTCGTCCGGCCTCGATCCGATTGTCCGTCGCGACATCCTCGGCGCGATCATTCGCACGATCGCGGATGAAGGACGCACGGTGCTCTTCTCGTCGCATCTGCTCGAGGAGGTCGAGCAGGTTGCGGATCACGTCACGATGATCAGCCATGGGAAGATCGTGCTCAGCGATTCGATGGGCGCGATCAGGGACTCGCATCGCCGCGTGACGTTACGCTTTTCTGAATCGCGTCCGCGGCCTCCTGCGATCGCGGGCGTGTTGCGCTGGGAAGGCAACGGGACGGAATGGACCGCGCTCGTACGCGGAGATTCGCGCGATTTGAAGATCGACGGCGCGGACGTTGTCTCCGATCGTGTGGCGTCGCTCGACGAGATCTTCGTCGCGCACGTCGGGAGTGGATGAGTCATGCAGTCGGCCGCGACCGCCTTCGCCTGGGAATTCCGGCAACGACATCGCCGGGGCGCGCTCGCGGTGCTCGCGTCGTTCGTCGCGCTTGCGGTGATTCGCCTCGCGGTTGCCGGCGCGGGACGCATCGTGTTCGAGGACGTCGAGACCTTCGCCATCGCGCTCGTCGTTCCGATGGTCGCGACGTTCCTGTATTTCCTGGCGATTTTCAGCTTCGGCCTCGCGGGCGACATCGCCGCGCGGCAATCGATCTTTCCCGCGCGGATGTTCACGCTGCCGGTAACCTCGAGCGCACTGGCCGGCTGGCCGATGCTTTACGGCTCGCTGGCGATGATGATCCTGTGGCTGGCGACGCGTCTCCTCGGCACGTGGCCTGCCGGCGTCAACGTCCCGATCTTCTGGCCGTTTCTCCTCGGTCCATCTCTGCTGGCGTGGACGCAGGCGCTGACCTGGATGGCGTATCCGATGCCGGGCCTGCGCGTGATCGTGACCGTGCTTTGGCTGGCGACGATCGACGCGATCGTCATGATCGCTCTCGAGCTCAAGGCATCCGAGGGCGTGATGCTGGCACTGCTGGCGCCGCATGTTCCGCTTGCGTTTCTTGTCGCACGCGGGGCAGTGGCGCGGGCGCGGCGAGGCGAGGTGCCGGACTGGCGTCAGCTGTTTGCATGGATGGGAAGACTCGCGAATGTCGTGACGCGCCGGCGCGATTCCTTCGCATCGAGCGCTCGTGCGCAGGAGTGGTTCGAGTGGCGCCAGTATGGGCGATCGCTCCCCTTGCTGGTCGCGCTCCTCCTGCCATTCGAGCTGGCGTTGCTGTTCCCTTTTCATCAGACCCCGGTCATCGTGTTCGAGACGCTGTGCGGGGTGTTGCTGACGCCGCCGCTCATGGCGTTCTTCGTCGCGACGACAGTGAGCAAATCGAGCTCGCAGGCCGGCGATGCGTATGGCGTCACTCCGTTGATCGCGACGCGGCCAATGACGACTGCGTCGCTGATCGCGGCGAAGTTGAAGGTGACGATTCAGAGCACACTCATCGCCTGGCTGCTCGTCCTGCTGGCGATTCCGATGGCCTTGCGATGGTCGGGGGCGACGACGCTCGTGAACGACTGGATGCGCGAGCTGGTGAAGGCCATCGGCATGCCGCGCGCCATCGCGATCGTGGCGCTCGGACTGGCGCTGCTGATCTCCTCGACGTGGAAGCAGCTCGTGCAGAGTCTGTTCATCGGCATGACCGGCCGCGAGTGGCTGATCAAAACGATGGCGATCGGCGCAATGACGCTCCTTGGTGTGATCGTGCCGGTCGCGCACTGGGCTCTCGGCAAGGTCGTCATCGAAGCGAGGTTGTGGGTCGCGCTGCCGTCGATTCTTTCGACTCTCGTCGTCCTGAAGCTCATGGCCGCCGCGTACGTCGCGATCCGCCTGCATCACCGCGGCCTGGTGAGTGATCGCACCATTCTCGCCGGCGCGGTCTGTTGGGACGTCGCCGTGTTCGCTCTCTACGGATTGCTCGTGTGGCTCACGCCGGCATTGGTCTTTCGCCGCGCCCCGCTGGCGTTGCTGGCCATCCTGGCAGTTCCGCTCGCGCGAGTCGCCGCGGCGCCTCTCGCTCTGGCCTGGAATCGACATCGATGAAACGCGTGATCGCCGCGGTCGTCATCATCTCGTTGCCGGCGCTTCTGGCGCTCGGCCAGGCCGCTTCGTTTCATGTTCACAATCGCAGCAACGGATTCATCGTCTCATCCGGCGTCGAGCGCGAATACATCGTTTACGTCCCGAAGGGGTTCGATCGTTCGAAGCCGGTGCCACTGGTCATCAGCCTGCACGGCGCGGGGGGATGGCCGCGGCAGCAGATGGAGTTGAGCAAGTGGAACGAGCTCGCCGATGAAAAAGGATTCGTGGTCGCCTATCCATCAGGAACGACGGGCGGCGGCCCAAGGATTTGGAGGATGGAAGGGGCGGGCGAGAAACGGGACGTGCGATTCATCTCTGATCTGATCGACGAGCTCCGGACGACGTACAACATCGATCCGCGCCGCATCTACGCGAACGGACTGTCGAACGGCGGCGGAATGAGCTTCACGCTTTCGTGCAGGCTGCCCGATCGCATCGCCGCGGTGGGAATGGTCGGTGCTGCGCAACTCGCGCCGTGGAGCTCGTGCGCCGACGATCACGCGGTACCGATGATCGACTTTCACGGCACGGCCGATCCGATGGCTCCATACGACGGTGGACCGTCGTGGGTGACACCGAATCCGCTTCCGAGCGTGCCGAAGTGGGCAGCTAACTGGGCGCGCCGCAATCGCTGTGCGCCGCATCCTGTCGATTCCCAGGTGAATGGCGAAGTGATGCGTCGTGAATACACGCGCTGCGCGGATGACGCGAGCGTCGTGCTCTACACGATCCGCGGCGGCGGCCACACCTGGCCCGGCGGCCAGCAGCTTCCGGAGTGGTTCGCCGGACGGACCAGCACCAGCATCGACGCGACGCGCGCGATGTGGTCGTTCTTCGAGGCGCATCCGCTGAAGCCGGCGCGATGAGCCGCTATGCGTCCTGGCGATCGAGGTACGTCCTGATCCTGGACCAGTACTGATCGCGCCAGGCCTGTTCGGTCTCAGGGATCAGGTCCTTCGGAACACCGCGATGCACCAGCACGAGCTCCGTCCCGCCATCAGGCGTTGGCGTCAGTGTGAAGGCCGCCATCGAGAAGATGCCTTCGGGAAAGCGGCGGTGCCGCCATGCCTGAACGATGCGTCGCCCGGGAACGAGATCGACGTTGATCCCGCTGACGTCACTCTCGCCGATGGAGAACGTCCCGCCAATCTTCGTGCTGATGGTCGCCTGCCTGCCGGTGAACGCGCTGTGCTTTCGTGAATCGGCCAGCAGATCGTAGACGGTTGCCGGATCGGCCTTGAACTTCACGCGCTGCTTGATGGTCTTGCACATGATTACCTCAGAACGTCCCTGGCGCTTAGCTGCTTTCATCCTCTCGAACCTGATCGGCATGATAAGTGCCCATCGGGTTGCTCGGTCGACCCCCTCACGATAATGTCGGGACTGGCAGATTCCTTTTGATGACATCCGTTCCTCGACTCCTGCTCATCGCTGACATCGGGAGCGAACAGGCGCGGCACATTGGCGACGAAGCGATGCTCGAGGCAAATCTCGACTCGCTGCGAAGGGTGTTTCCAGGCGCCGCGTTCACGATCGTTGCGCGAGATCCGGAGTGGGCTGCTCGCCGTTACGGCGTCGACACCGTTTCCTCATTCGACTTTCCACGCGATCAGGCCGCGGCCGCGGAGCGCAGGTCGATCCTTGCCGCTCTGCTGGAATCGTCCGACAACAGGCAACACGCGACAATCGACGCGGTCGCTTCCGCCGACGCGGTCATCGTTTCCGGCGGTGGAAACCTCTCCTCGTCGTGGCCGGATCTTCTTTACGAGCGCGCCGCGCTTCTGCAACTCGCCCATCGCTTCGGCAAACCCTCCGTCGTGCTCGGCCAGACCATCGGCCCGCATCTCGGCGAGGACGAGCGGCGGTTGCTCGTTGCGTCGCTTGCGCACGCGCGATTCGTCGGCGTCAGGGAGCTACCGTCCGCGATGCTGGCAGTCGATCTCGGCGTTCGGCACCAGCGACTCTGGTACCAGTTTGACGATTCGATGCGCATCGATGAGCCGGCTGCGGTCGCGCCGGACGAGCCGACGATCGCGGTCACCATCGATCCACAGCTTCGCGCCGCCGGTGAGGCTCTCTTCGCCTCGCTGGCCGATCAACTCCGAATGCTCGCGGATGCGACGGGCGCGCGGCTCGTGCTCATTCCGCACGCCTTCGGCGGGGAAGCTTCGGGCAATCCGTCCGATCTCACCGAGGCCCGCCTGCTCGCCGGGAAGATCGGAGCTTCGCGGGTTTCGGTTGTGGAAGCGCTCGATGTGGAAGAAGCGCGGCGTGCTGCCGCCAGTGCGTCGCTGGTCATCAGCAGCCGCTATCACCCAATCGTCTTCGGACTCATCGCCGGCGTTCCCTCTCTCGGCATCTATGGCGACAACTACTGCCGGATCAAACTGCAGGGAGCTTTGGCGCATGCCGGCCTCGAACGCCGGGCCGTGACCTACGACGACGTGGCGGCCGGAGCGTTGCTCGATGCATCGCTCGAGCTCTGGGCCGCGCGCGACAGCATCCGGAACGGCCTCGCGGCGCGCGCCGCTTCATGGCGCGTGGAATGCCGCGAGCGATGGAGGGCGGTGCGCAGTGCGCTCGTAGGAGAAAGTACGCCGATTCCTCCGTCGATCCTCTTCGGGAGACCCGTTGACGAAGTGATGCCCGCTCTAGCCTCCGCGTTTTCAGCGCAACAGAAGTGGTCCGAAGCCGCGCTCGCATCGCGGGAAGCACACCATCGCAAAACAGAACTGCAACTGCAGGCCGAGCTTGGCCCGCGGCGCACATTTGTCCGCTATCTCGCGGCGCTGCGAAGCCGCCTGGGCCGGAGTTAATTCATCCCCGCAACTTCTTCCACCACCGCTCCCAGGAGCTCGCCGGGTAGTTGTGAAGCTGCGGACTGTCGCCGGGTGGCCACATCGTGCTGATCGATCCGGGATGGTAGAACGTCGCGGTCAGGCTTCGCCGCGAAGAATGGCAACTCCTGGCTACGGGAGTCACCGCATGCCACGAATTGTCGGAACGCACGAGGATCGCCGAATTTCCGACGATCGGTGAGACGGTCGCCACGACGTCGGCGGCATCCGAAGAACCGAGAATCGTCAGGCATCCGCCGTCGGCGTCGTTCCACGACTCGTTGAAGTACAGCACGTGAGTCACGATCTTGTCGCCGAGGTCGGGATGAGGACCGAGCGATCCACCGGGTGGATAGTGAAAGACGTTGACTTCAAGCGATGCCTCGCTGAGATCGATACCGATCAGCGCAGACATCGCCGTCCGATACTCCTGCGACAGCAGGTCATTCGCGATCGCGCGCCACGCGCTGCTCAAACCAGCCGCCCTGGAGACGCCGGATGCCCCCATTCCGATCAGCTCGCGCGACTCGTATTCGAAATCCTTCTCGCCGGCGTAGTCCGACAAGCGTTTGAAGTGGTCGCGGGGAAAGGTCTTCGCCAGTGCGGCGGCGTCCGGAGGCGCGTACAGCCGGTCGGTGACTGCCCAGCAATACGGTTGCGTTTGGAGGGACTGGCGCGCGAATCGATCCCAATCGATCATCGGCGAATGAGGGCGGGCCAGCAAACGCACCGGCGCGTCGCCGGTGGCTGGGAGACAGGGAGTCGAACCCCGATTGAGCGGTTCAGAGCCGCTTGTCCTACCATTGAACGATCTCCCAGAACGATCGAGGGGGCGGATGCTACAGCGCGCCTAACGCCACCGTCAAGACCGGAATTCCGAACCAGGAGGGGCCATTCGGTGCGAGAATTCGAGTCGATATTTTGAGGATGAGATCGTGCTCCCGGAAGTCTTCGAATGCCCGCAGTGCCAGCGACAGTTCGTCTTCGAACTGGTCGAGTCGTCCGACGATCGCTCGATCTATTGCCCGCAGTGCAAGCGCTACCTCGGCGAGAAAGACGTCAACTTCGTCCTCCTCACCGAGATCGATGAGCTGAGTGAGCGCCTCCGCTTCGAGCGCGACCGGCTCGAGAAAGATGAAGCGGTTTACGCCCTGACCGATTGCGACGCCGAGCTCCGCGTCTACGGCACCGAGATCCACAAGGTCGTCGCCATCCTTCGGAAAACACTGGCCGATCTCGAATCGCTCAAGCAGTCCTACAGTTGAAACGCCGCCGCCTTCCGCTCGACGGCATCCTCGTCGCCGACTTCTCGCGAGTGCTCGCCGGCCCGCTCTGCACGCAGCTCCTCGCGGACACCGGCGCGCGCGTCATCAAGATCGAAGAGCCGTCGCGCGGCGATGAGACGCGGCGCTGGGGACCACCGTTCATCGACGGCATCAGCGCCTACTTCCTCTCGGTGAACCGCGGGAAGGAATCGCTGGCGCTCGATCTGCGCAACGATCGCGATGCCGAAGTCGCAGAGCGACTGCTCGCACGCGCCGACGTCGTCGTCGACAACTTCCTGCCGCCGCAGCGCGCCGCGCTCGGCATCGCCTCCGCTCGCGAACGTTTCCCGCGGCTCGTTCACTGCTCGATCTCCGGCTACGACCGCGGAACGGCGGACGCGAACGCGCCGGGCTACGATCTCCTCGCGCAAGCCGGAGCAGGACTGATGTCGATCACCGGCGCAGCTGACGGCGAGCCGATGAAAGCCGGCGTCGCGCTCGCTGATGTGCTGACGGCGCATCACGCATTCGGCGCCATCAACGCCGCGCTCGTCGCTCGCGAACGAACCGGCGAAGGCGCATCGATCGAAATCTCCCTCTTCTCGGCGACGCTTGCGTCCCTCGTCAACGTCGCGCAAAGCGCGCTCGTCACCGGACGCGAAGCGCGGCGCTACGGCAACGCGCATCCGTCGATCGTGCCGTATCAGACATTCCGCGGCAGCGATCGGACGTTCGCGGTCGGCGCCGGCACCGATCGTCACTTCCGCGCGTTATGCGATTCCGTGCTCGGCGACAGCGCGCTCGCGGACGATGCGCGTTTCACGACAAACGTCCTCCGCGTCGCGAACCGCGAGCTCCTCGTCGCCGATCTGCAGCAGCGCTTCATCACGAAGACCGCGCGCGCCTGGGTCGCGCGCTGCCGCAAAGCCGGGATTCCCGCTTCGCTCGTGCAGGGCGTTCGTGAAGCGCTGCGCAGCGATGCCGGCCGCGCGCTCGTCGAGCAGATCGAACATCCGACCATCGGCACCTACGACGCCGTTCGCAATCCGCTGCTGTTCGATGGCGCGCCGCTGCCGATCGGAAGCGCACCGCCGGCGCTCGGCCAGCACAACGCGAAAATCCTGCGCGAGCTCGGCTACAGCCGGCGCGAAATCGCGGCGATGTCAGTGACGCACGATTGACATGATCAGCAGGACGATGCAGGAGAGAACGACGAAGCCGAGCGTGCCTGCGATCCACGCGATCGCTTTCACGTCACTCCCTTTTCGCCGCTCCGGCGCAAACGCGCGAAACGCGATCACGAGCGCGGTCGTTGCAATGATGCCGATCGTCAGACCGACGATCAGCACGCGCACCATCACCGTTTGAAACTCCGCATCCATCGGCCGGACACTAACACGATGCCTTTCGACGCCGCGATCTTCGATTTCGACGAGACGATGATCGATCTCGAAGCGCAACACACCTATGCATCTGCAGCGCTTGCGGGCGACAAAGGCGACGACTACATGCGGATGCCGGAGAGCTTTCGCACGCGCTCCGGTTTTCGCGTCATCGATGACGTCGCCGACATGCGCGATTTCTTCGGCTGGCCGGAAACGCTCGATGAACTGCTCGCCATCCGGCAGCGGCATTTCATGCGCGCCTGCCGCGAAGCGGACTTGCAACTGATGCGCGGCGTCGACGCGGCCGTCCGCATGCTGCACGGCGCCGGTTATCGGCTGGCGGTCACCTCATCCGCGGTCGGCGCAGCCATCGACGAGATTCTTCGCCGCGTTGGACTGCGCGACTGCTTCGAGCTGATCGTCGATGGCAGCGAAGTAAAACAGGGCAAGCCCGACCCGGAGGCGTATCTGATCACCGCCGCGCGGCTGCATCTCGCACCGGCGCGCTGCATCGTCTTCGAAGACTCGAACGTCGGCGTGCTCGCGGCGAAATGCGCAGGGATGTATTGCGTGGCGGTGCGGAACAGGCACGCGCTGGCGCGACAGGATTTGTCGGCGGCGGACGTCGTGGTCGACGATTAGTGCGTCGCCGCGTGGACGCTGAGCTCCGCAACGAGTCTGATCAGTCGCCTCGCTTCGTCATTCGCGGTCTCGTAGGAACGGCAAAGCGTCTCGAGCTCGTCTTCGTCTTCATGCGCGCCGACGGTGAATCCGTCGAGCGGCTGTTGCGGCGAATCGGTCGGCACGCGCCACCACGCGCCGTCGCGCAGGCGAAAGCTGATGAAGAGTCCGCGCGATCGCGAACGGCGCGCTTCGCCGAGTTGCGCCAGCGTCATTGCATCTGTTGCGTCGCCGGCCGCGTTCGCCTTCTGCGCTGCGAGCACGTGGCCGACGAACGTTCCGATCATCTGCTGCAGCAACTCCTCGGAGTTTCCAACCGCCTCGAGAAAGCGGACTCCGGTGTGCGACACGATGCTCTTTCCGTCACCGCCGGGCAGACGAACGACGATCGAGCGCGCGACCTCAGCCATGAAGACGACATCCGCGCCCTGCCAGCGAAACGACAGCCGGAAACGATGGCCGGGCTGCATCTCTCCGTAATGTTCGAGAAACGCGCCGCCGATTCCCACGTCCAACATGAGGGCGCTCTGGCCATCGATGAGTGCGAGGATCGGTTTGGAAAGATTCAACCGCTGAAACTCGCGCCGATCGTTCGCCACCATGCGCGATCAAGTATGCGACATCGAAAGTCGAAGGCAAGCATATTGCTGCGTCCGCACGCGGGGCCTTAATTGCCGCTGCGTCACAGCGAACTACCCGAACGGCGGAGCATCTGGCGCGTAGGGCCGGAAAGCACGTGGACGACCGTGCTGCCGGTCGCGTTCATCATCGCGTCGCTGATCTCGCTCGTCATCCTGCCGATCGTCGTGTCGAACCACACGCGAGAGATGCGGCGTGAGATCGTGAAGCTCGGCGAGCCCGCGCGGAAAAGCGCCAATGAGGTGCAGATCGATCTGGCCGCGGAGATCGACAGGCTGATCGCGTGGCACGTCACGGGACAGGATCAATACCGCGCGGCTTACCTCGCGCAGCTCGTCCGCGAACGTGAGAACTTCCGAATTCTGAAGGATCTCTCGAAGAAGCTGGGCGGTGATTCGTCGGACAAGCTGATGACGCTGACCGACGCCGCGGCGCGATGGCACGCGAGCATCGACGAAGGCGAGCTGGCGTCGAATCCGAACCTGGTCGCCGACGTCTTCATGACGCGGCTTTTCGAGCGTCATCCCAGACACGACGCCGCGATGAGAGCAGCCGCGCAGCTCGAAGTCTCGCTGCAGGACGCGATCAACGACCGGCTGCAGAACATTCGCCGCGCCGAAAGTTTGAGCGTCTGGCTCACGATCATCCTCACCGTTCTCGCGCTCACTTCCGCGCTTCTCGTGGCAGGACTCGGACGGCAAATGCGATTGCTCGCGCGCGAAGCGATGCGGCGCCGGCAGGAAGCGGAACGCGAAGCCTCCGAAGCGAAGATGGCGCGCGAAGGAGCAGAGAGGGAGGAACGGAGAGCAGCATTCCTCGCGTCGGCAGGTCAGGAGCTCGCGGCGTCGCTCGACTACGCGCAGACGATCACGACGCTTGCGAATCTGATCGTCTCGAATCTGGCGGAGATGTCGGTGGTCTGCATCGCCGAAGCCGACGGCACGCTGCGGCGCGCTGCAATCGCACACAACGATCCGAAACGCGAAGAGGAGCTCGCCGCCGCCGCCGCAAACGCCACGACGCGCGACGTACCGGAAGCGATCGTTCGTGTGATGCAGGATCGCGAGCCGCG
Source organism: Acidobacteriota bacterium (assembly GCA_034667465.1). Classification (GTDB taxonomy): domain Bacteria; phylum Acidobacteriota; class Thermoanaerobaculia; order Gp7-AA8; family Gp7-AA8; genus JAOBAU01. The sequence goes on from JAXDJV010000002.1 coordinate 349,052, forward strand.
CGTGATCGGCGCGGGCTCATCGCTCGCGCACTATCTCTGGGGCGATGGCGACGAGGAGCGCTCGCTGATGGCGCTGCCGCTCGTCAGCCGCGGACAGACGCTCGGCATCGTGCTCGCCGCGGCCCCCGAAGGGAAAGCGTTCACGCGCGAAGACGCGATGCTGGCCGGCGACCTGGTGCGTCACGCGTCGCTGGCGATCGACAACGCGCGTCTCTACCTCGAGTCGCAGCAGGCGGTGCGCGCACGCGAAGAGGTGCTGGCGATCGTTTCGCACGATCTGCGCAATCCGCTCAATGCCATTACGCTGGCCGCGTCGCTGATGCGCAGCGACAGCAAAATTCCGGACGACGATCGCGAGCAGCTCGAGATCATCAGTCTCTCCGCAAATCGGATGAGTCGCCTGATTCAGGATCTGCTCGACGTCACGCGGCTGGAAGGCGGCAAGAAGCTGCCGATCGAGCCGACGCGTGTCGAGGTCGAGCCGCTGCTGCACGAAGCACACGAACTGTTCAAAGTGCAGGCAACGGCGAGCGGCATCACGCTGCGGCACGAAGCGGAAGCGGAAGATGTTCCGCCGATTCGCGCCGACCTCCACCGCGTCATGCAGGTCCTGTCGAACCTGATCGGCAACGCCATGAAGTTCACGCCGCACGGCGGCACGATCACCATTCGCGCGCGAGCGAAGAACGGCGACGTACTGTTCACCGTCTCCGATACCGGCAGCGGGATTCCTCGCGAAAACCTCGGCGACATCTTCAATCCGTACTGGCAGGCGAAGCGCACCGAGCGGCTCGGCGCAGGCCTCGGCCTCAGCATCACGAAGGGAATCGTCGAAGCGCACGGCGGACGGATTTACGTCGACAGCAAGCCGAACGTCGGAACGACGTTCTCGTTCACGCTGCCGCGCGATCACGGAGAAGCAGAGGAAGTATTCGCCGGCGCTACACGGTCGGCGGAATCTCGAGCGCGGCGCTGACGCTCAACTCCGCGAACATCCGGATGAGCCGCCGTCTCTCTTCGTCCGACGCTTCGTAAACGCGGCAGAGACGCTCGAGATCGCCGCCATCGGTCACGCGCGCAACCGTGAATCCGACCGCCGGCTGCTCCGGCAGAAACACGCGGCGCTTGTTCCAGACGCCGCCTTCGAGACGATACGAGAGATACGCGGCGTCCTTGCCGCGAATGGTTTTGTCGCCGTCGATCTCGCGATCGAGGCCGAGCGAGCCGCTGCGTGTTTTGTCGAGCTCCTGATTCACGAGCTCACCGAGCATTTCGCGCAGCCGATCGCCGGATTCACCGATCGCCGCGACGAAACGAATGCCCGACTGCAGACCGGCGTCGGGATATTGCGAATCGCCGCTGATGGTGCGGATGACGTCGCACTTCAGCGCGATCTCGTTCTCGCGAAACGAGAAGCGAAGCTCGGCCTGCTCGCTCTCGAGCGGCGCCGCGTGTTGCACGCGCGCGCCGAGCACGCCGATCTCGAGGATCGACACCGCCGTCGATCCGAGCGTGCCCGGAATCGGCGGATCGAGATTCAATCGCTGAAATTCGCGGCGTTCGTCCGGTCTCGGCATAGACGTCATTCCAATACGACCTAATCAGTCCACTTGCGAATCGACTCGATCTGGTAGTCGTTGCCCATGAACGAGACGATGTCTCCGGTGGCGTGTCCGATGAGCGCCTTCGCGACGTCGGACTGATTCGAGTAGATGCCATGCTCCGGCGCCGACTCCCACGGTCCGAGGATCGTCACGAGGCGCTGCTCGTCGCCGTTGGAGAGCGCGACCTTCGTGCCGACGCGGACGGAGGTCGTGTCGACCTGCGACGGATCGAGCACCTGAACGCGCTGCAGCTCGGACGAAACCTCGCCGACGCGCGCGGAAAGATATTCGGCGCGCGCACGCGCTGCTTTGTATTCGAAGTTCTCGCGAAGATCGCCCATCTCGCGCGCGGCCTGCAGCGCTTTCGAGTTCGTCGGAATCTCGACACGTTTGAGGTGATCGAGCTCCTCGCGTTTTTTCGTAAGCATCTCGGCGGTCGCGTAGACCGGTTCCTGCTGCGGTTCGCGCAGCGTGGGATACTTCATGATCGCCGCCTGCTTCACGATCTCGCGGCGATACTCCTCGACGGCGCCGTAGCGGTCGAGCGTTTCGACGAGCTTGCGCGCCTGCTCTTCGTTGTCGGTGCTCATGACGATGCGGACGGCGAGGCCGCCGCGATCGAACATGTCCTTGAGCCGCGCGCGCACCGCCGAGAATTCGTCGGAGCTGACCGCTTCGAGCATCTGGAAGAGGAGCGTGTAATTCGCCTTCTCGCTCGTCAGCTGCTCGTCGTCGTTGAGACGTTTGACGAACCAGTAGAACGCGCGCGGATGGCGTCGCGGATAGCGGAGCGTTTCATCGATCAGACGATCGCGAAGCTCGTTCTGACCTTCCTTCTCGAGCGTCGCGATGATGAGCGAGAGAATGCGCGGCTCTTCATCGAGGAAGAAGACTTCGCTGTAGACCTTCGGCCAGTCGGGATGATTTTCGCGGACCGACTGCAGCGCGCGCTCGCGCAGCGTTTTGTCGGTGACGGCGGAGACAGTGCGCGACGCCATCGCGCCGGTGAGGAGCGACGTCGGCTCGATGCTCGGCGTGAATTCGCCGGGGAGCGATTCAAGCACCGCGAGGATCTGCCACGACAGTCCGGGATCGCGCGGCGAGATGCGCGACGCTTCCGCCGCGAGCGTGCTCGAGAAGTAATCCGCAAGCTCTTTGCTGCGCGCGCTGTGTTTCTTCGCGAGATCGAGCTTGGTCTTTGTGTCGGCTTTGTCGAAGTCGCGGCGAACGGTGCTCTCCGCGCCGGCGGCCGACGGGCTCCATGAGTAGGTTGCTTTCGCGCCGCTGCCGCTCGTCACGACCTGCGGGTTCTTGCGCGCCGCGGTCCACCACGAGCTCCACTTCGTTTCGTCGACGATGCCGATGACGGCGTCGCGAATCTCCGGCATCGTCATCGGACGCTTGAAACTCTGCAGCAGCTTCGCGACGAACTCGGCCGGCTTCGCTTTCGCTTCGGCGCGCAGCTTGTCCTGATCGCGGAACTTCTCGCGAAGGATGTGACCTTCAGGCAGCGGCGTGAGGTATTTCGCGGCAGCGCCGAGCGGCACCGCGATGCGCTTTTCTTTTTCGAAGTCGAGACGAGTCATGCCGAGATCGGGATTGAGCTCGGTGACGATGCCGGCGCCGCGGCCGGACATGAAGTAGGTCTCGCCTTCGTCGTACTGCAGCGCGAGCTCGATCCGTTCCGCTTTCTCGACCGGATTACTGGTCGGATCAGAGAAGCCGGAGAAATCGAATACTCGCTTGAAGCTCTTGCTGCTCCCGACCGACCCGCGCAATGCCTCTTCGATCTGAGGACGGAACGTCGCCGGATGTTTGGAAAGACGCGCCAGCTCCTTCAGCACCTGAAGGCGCTGCGGCCAGAGTTTCTTCTCGAGGAGTGTGTCGCCGAGCAGGCCGAGGAGTGTGTCGGATTGCGTGCGCTGCTCCGCCTTGCGAAGGGCGCGCGCGGTCCGGAGAAATGCATCGACGTCGGAAGGATCACGCTCCATGCTGCTCATCCAGAGCGTTTCCAGATCGTCGAACTTCTTTTTTTCAATCAGCGCGTTCGCATCTTCGGTGAACCCCAACAGCGGACCTCCCGGCGGGTAGTGGAGCGGCATTCTATGCGAAATGAAAAAGCCGGGCGTGAGAGCCCGGCTTTTCCGCATCCATCGTCTGGCTTGCCGTTAGTGGCGCAGCTTGACGATCGCTTTGAACACATCGAACGGCAGCTCTTCCGCACGGACGACGCGGCGGAGGTGGTGGAGCGACGTGCGGCGCTCCTTCACATCGTCGACGCTGATGTTGTGCTTGCGCAGAAGGTCGTGTGCTTTCTGATCGGGCATATCGCTCCCCTTGAAATTATTGATGGAACGCAGCGCGGAACGAGCGGCCACGCGGTGGATATTCCGAAGTCGGGCGTAACGTGCTTATTACCGTGGTAATCTGCACGTATGTCAGCACCACAGTCACGAATTACGGCGCAAGGTCAGATTTCAGTCCCGGCCGAGATCCGGCGCAAGCTCGGCGTTGGGCCAGGGTCGGTGCTCGAATGGCAGGACGAAGGCGATCGCGTGGTCGTACGGCGAGCTGCTCGCTATTCGTCGGAGGATATTCATCGCGCGGTGTTCACCCGGCCGCCTGCGCCGCGGACATCGGTTGAGCTGAAAGAGGGAATCGCGGAGCACATGCGGAAAAAACATGCGCGCCGTTGACACGAATCTTCTGGTGCGACTTGTCGCACGCGATGATCAGCGCCAGCTTTTGATCGCTGAGGAGTACATAGCCAAAGGCGGCTGGGTTTCAACTCTGGTCCTGGCTGAAACATCATGGGTGCTCGGAACGGTGTACGGACTTGAACACGACGAGATCGCGACCGTCGTGGAGATGTTGCTGTCTCACGAGCACCTGTCCCTGCAGGACGCAGAGGTCATCGCTGCGGCGCTGGCACACTACCGTGCGATCCCGGCGCTCGGATTCACTGACTGCCTCGTCCTCGAACTTGCTCGAAAAGCGGGCCACCTGCCGCTCGGTACTTTCGACAAGCGCCTGAGCAAATTGGACGGTGTCGAGCGACTGTAGCCACGACTACCTGCTGCCGGTGATCCGTTATGATGCGGCGCTTGCTGCCGCCTGACGACGTCCAGCCGAACAGCGGCGATCTCCGCCGCGCAGTGCGTCTGGCTCTGGCCACATTCGCGATCCTCGCGCTCGAGCTCTCGATCATCCGCTGGATGTCGCAGCAGGTCCGAATCTTCGCCTACCTCAACAACCTGCTGCTGATGGCGAGCTTCCTCGGCATGGGGCTCGGCATCGCCGCGGGCCGCGCGCGACCGCGACTCGTTCACGCCACGCTTCCTTCGCTCGCACTGCTCAGCGCGATTCTCGGCTACTCGCCCGAGCTGCGGCTGCTGCGCATCGCGTTCCCCGATCCGTCATTCTCGCTCTGGGGCGCGGAAGTGCTGCGCCGCGGCGAGGAGTACGGCGGCAATCTCGCGAAGATCCTCGCGCTCTTTCTGCTCGTCGTCTGGATCTTCGTCTGTGCCGGCAGCGCCGTCGCGCCGCTTTTCGCCAGCATGCGTCCGCTTCGCGCATACGGCGCCGACCTCATCGGCTCGCTGCTCGGCGTGCTCGCCGTCACCGCGGTCTCCGCGCTCGGAACTCCGCCGCCGGTCTGGTTTGCCATCGCGGTGCTGCCGCTGCTCGTCTTCTCGCCGCGCATCACGTCATTCATCGCCGCCGCGGCCGTCATTTTCCTCGCGCATCACTCCGTCAACGGCGCGCGTTTCTCCCCTTACAACCGCCTCGACATCGGCAACTCCACGGTGATGCCCGGCAGACCGCTGGCGCTGGCGGCGAATCGCGATGCGCATCAGCTGATTCTCGACCTGCGCGACGAGCACATCGTCGACCCGCGTTTCACGCCGGCCGAGCGGCGCATCCTCGCTTCGTACCGTTACATGTACGACCTGCCGTTTCACGTCCCGATTGCGAAACGGCGCGCGCTGATCGTCGGCGCCGGGACCGGAAACGACGTCGCGGCCGCGCTGCGAAACGGATTCGGCGACGTCGTTTCGGTCGACATCGATCGAACGATCATCGGCGTCGGACGAACGCTTCATCCCGAGCGGCCGTACAGCGATCCGCGAACGCATGCGGTCGTGAACGATGCGCGCGCGTGGTTCGAACAACATCGCGACGAGCGATTCGACGTCATCGACTTCGGCCTGCTCGACTCGCACGCGATGTTCTCGTCGATGTCGTCGCTGCGGCTCGACAACTACGTCTACACCATCCAGGCGATGCGCACCGCGTTCGAACATCTTTCGGACGGCGGCGCGATGACGGTGTCGTTCTCGGTCTACGCCGGCGACTGGATCTCCGATCGCATCTTCGCGATTCTGACGAAAGCGACGGGACAAAAGCCGCGCGTGTTCGCCTTTCCGCTGTCGACGTCAAAGACGTTCGTCGTCACGAAAGGGATTACGACGCTGCCACCAGGACTCGTGCCGTTCGAAGTGGTACCGGCGACCGATCTCGCCGCAACAAAGGTGACGACGGACGACTGGCCGTTCCTCTATCTCCGCCCGCACACGTTTCCGCTCGGCTATCTGACGGTGTTGACGTGCGTGCTCGCGATTGCTGCGATCGGCGCGCGGCTGGCGTTCGGCCGCGGCATTTTCGGGCGAGGCTTCGATCCGGTGATGTTCCTGATGGGCGCAGCGTTTCTGCTGATCGAGACACGTGGCGTCACCGACCTTTCGCTGTTGTTCGGCTCGACGTGGATCGTGAACAGCGCCGTCTTCGGCGGAATCCTGGTGATGGCGATCGCGTCGAACTTCTTCGTCGAACGGTTTCGCACCGGCAGCCTCGTGCCGCTGTTCGTTCTGCTCTTCGCTGCGCTGGTCGTCAGCTTCTTCGTCCGGCCGTCGCTGCTGCTTCCCCTGCCGATGCTGATGCGCGGAATCGTCGGAGGACTGGCGAACGGGCTGCCGGTCGGCTTCGCCGGAATCATCTTCTCGCGGCTGCTGCTCCGCTCGGCGGACCCGACATCGTCGCTCGGCTCGAACCTCATCGGCGCGATGGTCGGAGGCTGCCTCGAATATCTGTCGATCGTGACCGGGCTGCGATTCCTGACGGTGATCGCGCTGGCGCTGTACGGCCTCGCATTCGCGATCGCCGCACAACGCCGATTGCTGAACGCGGTTTAGGAACGGAGTCGCTCGAGCAGCTTCTCGTGAACGCCGTCGAACGCCCCGGATGACATGACGAGAATGACGTCGCCTTCGGTTGCTTCGGCGGCGACATGTTCGGCGATGGCATCGACGTCATCGAGTTGTTCGATCGCGACTCCATCCGCCCGCAAACGCTCGATGATCGCCGGAACCGACATCATGTGGTCGAGTCCGTAACGCTGTTTGTAGCGTTCCTCATGAAAGACGTGGCCGATGATGACGCGGTCGGCTTCGCGAAACGCGTCGATGTAGCCGCTCTCGAATTCCTTGCGTGCCGAGGAGATGGAACGCGGCTCGAACAGCGCCCAGATGCGGCGACCGGGATAGCGGCGCTTCGCACCGTTGAGCGTCGTCGCGATCGCGGTTGGATGATGTGCGAAGTCGTCGATGACGGTGACGCCGCGCTCGACGCCGCGCACTTCCATCCGCCGCTTGATTCCTTTGAAGGTCTCCAGCCCTTTTTGAATGTCTTCCGCGCTGACGCCGCGGAGTCGCGCGGCCGCGATGTTGGCGAGCGCATTCAGCACGTTGTGCCGGCCGGAAAGCGTCGAGCTGAAGCGGGACCACTCGCGCCCTTCCCACCACGCCGTGAATGACGTTCGCTCCGGTGCGTAATCGATGTCGGTCGCAAAGATGTCGCGGCTGCGATCGAGTCCGAAGGTGAGCCAGCGGCCTTTCGCGTCGTTGCGAAGCGAGACGACGTTCGCGTCGTCGCCGTTGGCGATGATGAAGTCGCCCGGCGCGACGTCCTGCACTGCTTTGCGGAACGCCGCGATGATGGCGTCGAGGTTCGCGTAGATGTCGGCGTGGTCGAACTCGATGTTGTTGACGATGAGCGTGTTGGCCCGGTAGTGCGCGAACTTCGGACCTTTGTCGAAGAAGGCGGTGTTGTATTCGTCGCCTTCGATGACGAACTCCGGTCCGTCGCCGAGCTTGAAGTTCTGATTGAAGTTGAGCGGAATCCCGCCGACGACCATGCTCGGATCGCGGCCGGCCGCTTCGAGCATCCACGCCATCAGAGAAGTCGTTGTCGTTTTGCCGTGCGTTCCGGTGACGACAAGCGAGTGTTTCCCCTTAATGAAGAGCTCGTAAATCGCTTCGGGCATCGAGGTGTACGGAAGGTCGAGCTCAACGGTCGCGGCCGCTTCCACGTTTGTATTCGCGGCGGCGTTGCCGATGATGACGAGATCGGGGCGAAACGTCTCGAGGTGCTGTTTCGTATACCCCTCGAGCACCGGTATGCCGAGGCTCTCGAGGTAGGTCGACATCGGCGGATAGACGTGCTCATCGGAACCGCCGACCTCATAGCCACGCTGCTGAAGCATTCCGGCGAGCGAGGCCATGGCGGTCCCGCAGATGCCGATCAGATAGACCCGTTTCACATCGCGAAGTTCTTTTACATGCGGCATTTCGCGTCCTCGGAGCAAGAAGCGTGCTTCGTCATTTGAAATTGTAAAATCGGGGCCGGACGTGGCCGGGAATCGTCATCCCGGCAGGGCTGTTCGGACCGTCGATCCATCATCCACGAATCGGAATCAGGTTGTTCAACACAGGAGGATTTTGCGCATGTCGTCGAAACGAATTCTTGTCATCACGATGGCCGCCTCCGTTTCGCTGTGCGCCTCGCTCTCCATGGCTGCTGACGCCGCCAGGCCGAAGAGCAAGAGCAACAGCGATACGGCAAACGCGACCGCCAAAGCCAGCGAAACCAAACCCGCCGAAGTGAAGGCTCCGCGCCTCACGCTCTCCGAGCCGGTGAAGGACTACGGTACCGTTCCGAAGGGTGAAAAGCTCAACTGGGCGTTCGAAGTAAAGAACACCGGTGACGCGGACCTTGAGATCCTCTCTGCGAAGCCGGGCTGCGGCTGCACGGTTGCCGACTTCGACAAGGTCATCAAGCCGGGACAGACCGGCAAGGTCACCGCGCACGTCGATACCACCAACTTCTCGGGTCCGATCGCGAAGGCGATCACGCTCGAGACCAACGACCCGAACACCCAGACCGCGCAGCTGACGATCCACGCGATCGTGAAGCCGTACGTCGAGGCCTATCCGGCCGGTTTCGTCCGCTTCAACATGCTGCAGGGCGATGCCGAGACGCAGTCGGTCACGATCTACTCGGAAGAAGAAGAGCCGTTCGAGATCACGAAGATCGAAGTGCCGGGTGAGTGGGTCAAGGCCGACTTCCACAAGATCGAGAAGCAGGAAGATCTGGCCGTCGGCGTCGGCCGTCCGGGACAGACGCAGTACAAAGTCGACATCACCGCCGGTGGTCCGGATGCGAAGCTCGGCCCGCTGGCCGACAAGATCCGCATCGTCACGAACTCGAAGCATCAGCCGGAGTACTTCGTGAGCCTGTCGGGCGTCGTTCGTCCGGCGTTCCGCGTCGATCCGACGAACATCAACTTCGGTGAAGTCGCGCCGAACGAGCCGGCCGCCACGCGTCACGTGACGTTCCGCTCCAACGACCTCAAGACGCCGGAGCGCTTCAACGTCTCGAAGGTCGAGTCGAGCATCCCGGCGATCAACGCATCGCTGAAGCCGGGCGCCAACAAGGGCGAGTTCGAGCTGACGCTCCAGGTCGCGAAGGACGCGAAGCCGGGCGACGTCGACGGCACTGTCACCATCTACACGAACGACAAGACCAACCCGAAAGTCGTTCTGCCGGTGAAGGGCACGATCAAGCCGGCGGTCACGACCGCCAGCGTTTCCTCGAAGTAACTCGCAACAAACCCGCACTCAACTTCGAAGCGCCGGCGCAACCCGCCGGCGCTTTTTCATTGCACGATGGAAATGCCGAGACCGTCGCCGAGTGGCAGGATGATGGTGAGCAGCCGCGGATCGGTGACGATCCGTTCGTTGAAACGGCGCAGCGCATCGGTCGCCGGATCGTGGACGCCGCGCGCGACCTGTCCCTTCCAGAGCAGGTTGTCGCAAACGATCATCGCGCCGGTCTCCAGCTTCGGCAGCAGCGCATCGAGATAGTCGCCGTACTCGGACTTCACGCAGTCGATGAAGACGAAATCGAACGGCCCCGCGAGTTTCGGCAGCACATCGAGCGCCGCTCCTTCATGAAACCGCACCTCGCACGCCAGCTCCGCCTCCGCGACGAATCCCTTCGCCGTAGCGAGAATCCCGCGTTTGAGCTCGATCGTTTCCAGCACGCAGCCCGCCCCGCCCTCCCGCCCCATCACGATCACCGAATAGCCGATGTTCGTTCCGACTTCGACGATGTGCCGCGGCCGCTTCGCGCGAAGCAGAATGCGCATCATCTGCGCAACTTCAGGATCGGCGATCGGCTGCCCTTCGTCAGCGGCAAACTCCTCCAGGCGCGCGAGCAGCGCATCGCGAGCGGGAAGGATGGATTCGAGGTAGACAGCCTGGGAGCGGTCGAGAATCGCGTCGACACGATCTTTCATGCGGCGGAGTTTAGCGGATGCGGGGGAGCCAGTAGTTGGGATCGCGGCGATGGTGGGCGATGGCAACGACGTAGATCTCGTCGGGTCGAAGGATATAGACCACGGAGTACGGAAAGCCCCGAATGGAAATGTGGCGCGCACCGCCGAGGGTTCGTTTTCCGGTCGACGGAAACTGCTGCAGGTATTCAAATTTTCGCTGCGCAGCGACGAGCAGGCGTGTGCCGTAACCCGAACGTTGCTCTTCGAGAAACCGGGCCGCGTCACGCAGCTCGGCGCTAGCGTCGCGATGAAGTCGCGTGCGCATCGGCAACAGCGGCAACAGCAGCACGCGCGGAAGCGAGCGCATCCTCGACAGAAACCAGCTCGGCGGTGCCGGCGTCTATCTCCGCCACTCGCCGTTCGAGCTCCGCCTGATACTCGGGTGTGAGCTCCAATGGCTCGCCGATGCTTGCGTACAACTCGTCAGCGAGCGTCGCCCGATCCTCGTAGCTGAGCGCTAGTGCGTCATCGCGAACTTCTTCAACCGTCCGTGCCATAGCGAAATCTTACTTCGCCTCCACCGCTTCGCGCAGCTTCTCGGCCTGGAAGTGCGAGATCAGCGGGTTGATGATCGCGTCGAGGTTGCCGTTCATGATTTCGGGGAGATTGTGCACGGTCAGTCCGATGCGGTGATCGGTGACGCGGTCCTGCGGGAAGTTGTACGTGCGGATCTTTTCCGAGCGGTCGCCGCTGCCGATCATTCCTTTTCTTGTCGCCGACAGCTCGGCTTCGCGCTTCAGTCGCTCGATGTCGTAGAGGCGCGCTTTCAGCACCTTCAACGCTTTCGCGCGGTTCTTGATCTGCGACTTTTCGTCCTGACATGACACGACGACGCCGCTCGGGATGTGCGTCATGCGAACCGCGGAGTACGTCGTGTTGACCGACTGTCCGCCGGGTCCCGACGAGCAGAAGGTATCGATGCGGAGATCTTTCTCCGCTACGTGAATGTCGATGTCTTCCGCTTCAGGCAGCACGGCCACCGTGATCGCCGACGTATGAATGCGCCCCTGCGTTTCCGTTTGCGGAACACGCTGGACGCGATGCACGCCCGACTCGAACTTCAGGCGCGAATAGACCTTGTCGCCCATGATCTCGAGTGTCGCGTCCTTGATGCCGTTCACCGACGAATAGTTCGCGTCGGTCATGTCGACCTTCCAGCGCCGCGACTCCGCGTAACGGATGTACATACGCATGATCTCGGCCGCGAAGAGCGACGCTTCGTCGCCGCCCGTACCGGCACGAATCTCGACGAAGACGTTCTTGTCGTCGTTCGGATCTTTCGGCTGCAGCAGCACGCGCACTTCGTTTTCGAGCGCCGGCTCGCGCGCTTCGAGATCGGCGAGCTCCAGCTCTGCCAGCTCGCGCATCTCGTCGCCATGCTTCAGCGTCGAAAGCATCTCGCGCGTTTCCGCGAGTCCCTTCTGGACGTGCTTCAGCTCGCGGAACTTTGCGACGACTTCGTTCAGTTCCGAGATTGACTTCATCGTCTCGCGGTATGCGGCGACGTCGGTCACGATCGAAGGGTCTTCGATTTTCCGCTGCAGCTCTTCGTAGCGCTTTTCGATCTCGTCGAGTTTCTCGTTCATCGGCTTCGCTCCAAAAACAAAAATGGGAAGACGCGCGTGCGTCTTCCCATCGATCAAATTGCAGATGAGTCGCTAAGCGACGGCGGCGTGCTTCTCCTCGATCACATCGAACATCAGCGCTTCTTTCAGCGCGGTGATGGCGACCTCGAGCTGCGAGTCGTCGGGCTCTTTCGTCGTGATTTTCTGCAGCCACATGCCGGGACGGGTCATGACGCGGCAGATCGGATTCGTCAAATGGCGCGCCGAGAATCGGATGATCTCGTACGCCAGTCCGGCGATGAGCGGGAGCAGGACGACGCGGGCGAGGAACTTGACCGCGAACGGCACGGTCGACGGCACGAGCGAGAAGACGAGAATCGAGATGGCCATGACGAACATCAGGAAGCTCGTTCCGCAGCGCGGATGCAGCGTCGACTTCTTCCGCGCGTTCTCGACCGTCAGCTCTTCGTTCGCTTCGAACGTGTAGACCGTCTTGTGCTCGGCGCCGTGGTACTGGAACACACGGCGGATCTCCTCCATGAAGGAGATCGAAAGGATGTACGCGAAGAAGAAGAGCGCGCGCAGCACGCCGTCGATGGCGTTGTACGTGAAGTTCCCCATGTTCGGCATGACGTAATGCCGCGTGAGGTTCGTCAGGCCGAGCGGCGCGAGGATGAAGAATCCGACTGCGAGGACCATGGCGACGCCCATCGAACCGGCGACAGCCCAGTTCGACATCTCCGGTTCACCGTCTTCGCCTTCCGAAGCAACCGACGCTGAGTAGTTCAGCGCGCGGATGCCGAGGATCAGCGACTGGATCAAAACGACCGAGCCGCGCAATACCGGCAGCTTCAGAAACGGATACTTCTTCGTCACGGAAACGAGCGTGTCTTTTTTGATCGACACTTCGCCGTTCGGCTGGCGGACCGCGACCGAGTAACCGGTCAGGCCGCGCATCATCACACCTTCGATGACCGCCTGCCCGCCGATGAGCATGTCGACATTTTTATCCGCCGCGCCGGACGGCATGGAAGAGGTGAGGCCGTTGGTCACGGCGTTGAACGCGCCAACCGTCAGCTTCGCCGCGCGCACCCAGAGTGCGCGCGCCGTCATCACTTCGCTGCTCCTGCTTCCGTGATCGGCTTCTTCCCGTACTTGCGCTGGAAGCGGTCGATGCGGCCTGCCGTATCGAGAAGCTTCTGCTTGCCCGTGAAGAACGGGTGGCACTTCGAGCAGATCTCGACGCGAAGCTCTTTCTTGGTCGAGCCGGTCGTCCAGGTCTCGCCGCAGGCGCAGTGCACCGGCGACGCGTGGTAGGTCGGATGGATCTCTGTTTTCATGAATTTACCTCGGATGAAGATATGAGAACGCGATGAAAAACGAGGAGTATAGCGAAAAAATTCTAATGGCCGCCGAAGAGGCGGACGAGGCCGAAAGTGATCGCGCCGATGAGCGCGGCCATCGGGATCGTCAGAACCCACGCCCATACGATTCGTCCCGCGATTCCCCAGCGCACCGCGGAAAGCCGCCGCGTCGCGCCGACGCCGACGATTGCGCCGGTGATCGTGTGCGTGGTCGAGACCGGCACACCGATCGAGCTGGCGATGAAGAGCGTGATCGCGCCGGCGGTCTCAGCGGCGAATCCGCCGACCGGCTGCAGGCGCGTGATCTTCGAGCCCATCGTGTGGATGATGCGCCAGCCACCGCTGAGCGTGCCGAGCGCGATCGCCGAATGCGCCGCGAGAATCACCCACGTCGGAATTGAGAACGTCTTCAAATAGTGGGCGGTGTAGAGCACGCCGGCGATGATGCCCATCGTCTTCTGCGCGTCGTTCGTTCCGTGGCCGAGCGAGTACGCCGCCGCGGAAACGAGCTGCGCGCGACGAAAAACACGATCGACTCTCGTCGGTGTCCAGCGCCGAAAGATCCAGAAGATCGCGACGGTGAGAATCAGCGCGAGGACGAGACCGATCATCGGCGCGAGCACGATGTAGATCAGCGTCTTCGTCCAGCCGCTCAGCACGATGACGCTGAAACCCGCGTTCGCGACCGCCGCGCCGGCGTAGCCGCCGATCAGCGCGTGCGACGAGCTCGTCGGCAGTCCGTAATACCAGGTGATGAGATCCCAGACGATCGCGCCGACGAGGCCGGCGAAGATCACGCCAAGCGTCACGGCGGAGAGATCGATCATCCCTTTGCCCATCGTCTTCGCGACCGCGGTGCCGAACGTGAACGCGGCGACGAAGTTGAAGAACGCCGCCCAGACCACAGCCTGGCCGGGCGACAACACACGCGTCGACACGACCGTGGCGATGGAGTTCGCGGCATCGTGGAAGCCGTTGATGTAGTCGAACGACAACGCCACGGCGATGATGCCGACCACCACGAGAAGCTGCATCGTCACGCGCGTTCTATCCGTGCTTCACGACGACGTTTTCGAGAAGGTTCGCGACGTCCTCGCAACGGTCAGTCGCATCTTCGAGAAGGTCGAGGATCTCTTTCCACTTCATCACCAGAATCGGATCGCGCTCTTCATCGAACAGCTGCGCAACGGCGCGGTGATGCGCGCGATCGGCTTCGTTCTCGAGCCGGTTGATCTCGACCGCATGCTGCAGAACGCCATGCTTCTTTTCGAGCGCTTCCACCGCGAGCCGCACCTGATCGGTGGTCTCGGAAAGAATCCGCGTCAGATCGCGTGCGCCGGAGCGAACGGTGTCGATGTGGTAGAGCGGGAAGAGCGCCGCGGCGTCATCGATGGCATCCATGATGTCGTCGAGCGCGCGCGCCAGCGAATGGATGTCTTCACGATCGATCGGCGTGACGAACGTTTTGTTGAGGCGCTGAATGATCTCGTGCGTCAGGAAGTCGCACTTGTGCTCGACCTCCTTGATCTCATGCGCTTTGTCGTGGAGAGGCGGATCGCCAGCGAGCATTTCTTCGAGGAGGCGCGCTCCGTTGCGAAGCTGGTCGGCCATCGCTTTGAAGTCGTCGTAGAACTTCTCCTCGCGGGGAATCAGACGGAAACGCGACACAGGATTGCCTCCCTCGTGGAACGGCGCGGATTCTAGCAGATAGGTTTCACTCTGCCGGGGCGGGGATTCGCACCTCGAACTCCGCGCCGTGCGGCTCGCGATTTCCGGCGCGGATCGAACCGCCGTGCAACAGCACCAGATGCTTGGCGATGGCGAGTCCGAGCCCGAGTCCCGGCGTCTCCTGCGATCGCGATTTGTCGAGGCGATAGAAGCGGTTGAAGATCCGCTCGACGTCCTGCGGCGGAATGCCGGAGCCCTCATCGGAAACGCGCACGATCGCATGCGCGCCGTCGCGCAGCACTTCGATCGCGATCTCTCCGCCGCCGCCATGCTTCGACGCGTTGTCGATCAGATTGGCGATGACCTGCTGGATCCGCTCGACGTCGACCGACGCATGCACGGTTTCGTCGCCGCGCATCACCAGCGTGATCGGCTGCGATGCGAGCCGTTCGCGGAACTCTTCCAGGACATCGCGCACGATCTCGACGAGATCGACGTCGGCGCGTTCGAGCACGAGCTCGCCCGACTCGATGCGATTCAGCTCGGAGAGATCGCGCACGAGGCGGCCGATCCGTCCGACCTGCCGCACGACGATGCGCCGCAGATGCTCTTCCTGTTCGGCAGTCAGTCCGCGCTGTTCGAGCGTTTCCGCCGCGGAGCGCAATCCGGCCAGCGGCGTTCGCACTTCATGCGAGAAGTCGTCGAGAAAGTCTTTGCGGATTCGCTGCAGCCGTTCGATTTCGGTCATGTCGATGAAGAGCGCGACGGCGGCGATCTCCGTCGATGCGCCGACCGGAAACGCGCGCACTTCGATCTGCCGCTCGCGGCCGCCGCTCGTCAGCGACAGCCGTTCGGCAGTCGTCTCGCCGCGAATGGCGCGATCGAATGCATCGACGAGCGGCTGCCGTCGCACCACTTCGAGAAACGAACGACCGACCAGTTTTCCCGGCGCGCCGAAGAGCTCTCCGACGACCGCGTTTGCGAAGACGACCTTCCCGCGCGGACTGAGCGCGAGCAATCCTTCGCCGAGTGCGGCGACGATCTGCTCCATCGTGGCGCGCTGTTCCTCGAACGATGCTTTCTGCCGCACGACGACGGCGCGAATTTCTTCGACGGCGCGCCCGAGGTCGTCGAGCTCGCCGTGGTACTCGCGGTCGGCGATCGGGCGATCGTAGTCGCCGCCTGCAACGCGTCGCGCACGATCGGTGAGGCGATCGAGATCGGCGGCGCGCCGGAACGCCCACGCGGAGACCGCGGCCCACGGAATGAGGTAGGCGACGAAGACGCACGCGCCGAAGATCGCCGACTCGGCCTGCGACACGCCGTTGCGATGAAGCGCTTCGGTGAACGCAAATGCGACGACGGCGGCGATGCCGAGTGTGACGATGAGCGTGACGCGGAGCGGATGCATCCGCCGCGATGGTACGCGAGCGAGAACCTTCCCAGCGCTCCAGTCGACAGAAGTAGAATCGTCCGCACAGCGATCCTCTAATCTTTTTTATGGAAACCCAGCGCGAGCGCCTCGGGCAATACGTAATTCTCGGTCCCCTCGGGGCGGGCGGAATGGGCGAGGTCTTCTCCGCGCGCGACCCCGTGCTCGGTCGCAAAGTGGCCATCAAAGTGCTCGCCGTGCGGCTCTCCGGAGATCGCGACACGCTGACGCGATTCACGCAGGAAGCGCGCTCAGCGTCGGCGCTCAATCATCCGAACATCGTGACCATTCACGAAGTGGGGATGGATGAAGGCGCGCCGTACATCGTCATGGAGTGCATCGAAGGACGCGATCTTCGTTCGATGCTCGCCGCCGGTCCGCTGCCGAATCGGAAGACGCTGGAGATCGCGTCGCAGATCGCCGACGGACTCGCCGCCGCGCACGAACAGGGAATCATCCATCGCGATCTGAAGCCGGAAAACATCATGTACACGAAGGACGGCTACGTGAAGATCCTCGACTTCGGCCTCGCGAAAGTCGTTCGCGCAACGCCGGGCGATGAAGAGGACACGCTCGAGCTCGACCTTCCCGGCACCAACCCCGGCACGATCCTCGGTACGGTCGGCTACATGTCGCCCGAACAGGCTCGCGGAAAAACGCTCGACGTTCGTTCCGATCAGTTCGCGCTCGGCGCGATTCTCTACGAGCTCGCGACAGGACGTCCGGCGTTCGATCGCGACACGGCCATCGACACGTTATCGGCGATCCTCCACGACGATCCCGAACCGATCGGCCGCTACAACGCAAAGATCCCGCAGCCGTTCTGCTGGATCGTCGACCGGCTGCTGTCGAAGGAACCCGACGAACGCTACGCGTCGACGCGCGATCTCGCAAAAGAGCTGCGCACGCTGCGAGAGCGAATGGCAACGGAGTCGTCCGATTTCGCGATCCCGCGCCCGCCGATGTTCGCGTCGAAACGCTCGCGACTGATTGCCGTCGGCGCCGCGGTGCTGATCGCCGCGAGCGGTGCGGTGTGGCTGGAGCGCGATCGTTTGCCGCTGTCGATCACGAGCTCGCAGAACACAGCGAAAAAATATCTCGCCGTGATGCGCTTCAAAGATCTGACCGGCGATCCGAGCGGGCAGCTCGTCATCGATGGCTTTGCGGAAACGCTCACCGCGCGGCTCGCCCATCTGCCGTCCGTGCAGGTGATGCATTCGGAGAAACCCGAAAACTCGGCAAATCCCGACCGGCTGCAGATCGCGCGTGAGCTCGGCGCAAACGTGATTCTCAGCGGCTCGATCCTGCGCAACGGCGATCGGCTGCGCATCGTTTACAACGTCTTCGATACATCGTCGAAGGTCGAGAGCGGCGACACGATCGACGGCTCGTTCTCCGATCTCTTCGGCGCGCAGGACAAGCTCGCCGACAGCGTCGCCGCCGCACTTCACCTCGGCCGCGGAAACGTCGAAGGGGCGCGCGTGCAGGTGCCGAGCGACGCCGCGTCGCAGCGCAAATACCTCGAAGCGCTCGGCTCGATGCGGCGATACGACGACGTCGCATCGGTCGACAACGCCATCCGGATTCTGCAGTCGCTGCAGGGCGAGAACTCCGCGTCGATCGTCGCGGCGCTGGGTCGCGCTTACCTGTACAAATATCGGATCACGCACGAACGCACGTGGGCCGATCGCGCGGGCGAAGCGTGCGAACGCGCGGCTTCGCTCGATCCTCAAAATCCCGACGTGCATTTCACGCTCGGCGAGTTGCGACGCCTGACCGGACATCATGCCGAGGCGATCGATGCGTACAAGCGCGCACTCGCACAGAATCCAAACAACGCCGACGCCGTGCTCGGTCTCGCAGAGACATACAGCGGCATGGGAAAGATCAAAGAAGCCGAGAACGAATATCGCCGCGCCATCGCATTACAGCCGAATTACTGGGGCGGATATCACAAGCTCGGATCGCTCTACTTCTACCATCAGCATCCGGAGCAGAGCGTAGCGATGTTCGAGAAGGTACGGCAGCTCATGCCCGACAATCCGCTCGGGTATTCGTATCTCGGCGGCGCATACCAGCAGATGGGCGACTACACGAAAGCGCTGTCGTATTTCGAAGAATCGATGCGCCTGAAGCCGACGCCGGGCGCGTGGTCGAACATCGGCACGTGCCATTTCGCGGCCGGAGAGTTCGCCGCGGCGGCGCAGGCGTACGAAAAATCGTGCGAGCTGATGCCTGCGAAGTTCATCTATCGCATGAACCTCGGTGACGCGCTTTGGTTCCAGCCGGGCGCGCGGCAACAGGCGATCGGCGCATATAAGAAAGCGATCGAGCTGACTCGTGCGGATCTTCGCGTGAATCCCGATGACGCGACGGCGCGCGCGGCGATGGCGGTCTGCCTGGCGAAAGTCGGCGATGCGCGCGGGGCGCGAGAAGCGATCGACGCCGCGCTGAAGGTCGACGCGACGAACTCGTTGTATTTGTATAACGCGGCCGTCGTTGCGAACGTCAGCGGCGATCGCGCCGCAACTGTGAAGTATCTCCGTTCCGCAATCGACAACGGCCGCAACGCCGCAGAGCTTCAGCGCGATCCCGAGTTTGCGAATCTCGCGAAAACCGATATCTTTACGCCCATACCCCAGCAATCTTCGGCTCGGTAAATAAGGAGACGTTCATGTTCAACGCGAGACGTGCGTTCCTGGCAACGCTGCTCTTATGTCTCATCCTCGGCATCGTCGTCGCCTGTACGAGCAAGGGCAACGACGGCACTCCGGGCACAACGACGACAGGGCTCGGTACGGAAAAGAAATTCGTCAGCGTGAAGTGGGATGGATCGCAGGTGGTTTGTGATCCCGATCCGGTCCACCTGTTGCGCAACACGCAGAAGGCGGTGTGGGAAGCCGATTCGGAAATTCGGATCGTGCTGGAGACGAAGCCGCCGGAAACAGTGTCGTGCGTCAAAGCCAGCACTCACTGGCGCTGCACGTCGCGAACGTTCGCGAACAAGGAACGGATCAAATACAACGCTTCGATTATGGTCGGCGGCGAGTGGAAGACCGTCGATCCGATGATCGACATCGGTCCCTGATGAAACACGACGGGCGCTCGCATCGCGCGAGCGCCCGTCAGCAGCGTTAGCCGCCGAGTTTCTTTCCAACTTCACGGACAGCGTCGCCGACTTTGCGGCGCGCTTTGCCGAAGCCGCTTTCGAGCTCGCCGCCAACACGCTGATCGGCGCCTTCGCTCTCGAGGTACGGATCGCCGGTTGCGCGTCCAATCGTCTCTTTCACAGCACCTTTGGCCTGGTCGATCTTTCCACGAACTTCGTTTTCATTCGGTCGCATAGGGTCTCCTTTGCGATTCCAAATAAGTTCAAGATCGAAGCCACTTTTCAGGGTGCGAACTCTCCTTCGTGAACGCCCGGGTCCGCTTCCACGTGCACTTTCGTCTGTCCCTTCCACTCACCGTACTTCATCTTCACGACGTAGTCGCCCGCCGGCACGTATTGCGGCGTGTCTTCCTCGCCGCGCGCCGCGCTGATCGTCTCCTGCGGATCGGCCTTCAGATCCCAAACGGCGCGATTGAGTCCGCCCCGATTCGACGCATCGAGCTCGCGAACTTTGTTCCCTTTCGCATCTTCGATCGTGATCGTCACGTCTTCAGTCGGCGTCCCTTTCAGGTAGTAATTGACGTACGCGCCGAACGGCGGGTTCTTCGCGCGGAACGGATGCGCGCCCCACAGACCACCGATCGGGTTGTAATAGAACTCCGTCGCCGGCCGCGGCTCGAAGAGCACCGCGCTCTGATCGAGTTTCTCCGGCGTCAGTTGTTCGAGCGCGGAGATGTCGTCGATGACGAAGACGCTGCGGCCATGCGTCGCGATCAGCAGATCGTGCTCACGCGGATGAATCTGAATGTCGTCGACGGCAACAGTCGGCAGTCCTTCCTTCAACTGCTGCCAGCGCGCGCCGCGATCGAGCGACATGAAAATGCCGAACTCGGTACCGGCGAACAGCAGCGACGGATTCACCGGATCTTCGCGGAAACCTTTCACCGGATGATGCGAAGGAATGGCGCCGTTCGCCTCGCCCGGAACCGCGGCCGACGCCTGCGCGCCACTGCCGGTGATCGCTCTCCACGTCTTTCCGTAGTCGTCGGTCGCGAAAAGATATGGATGGAAATCGTCGCTGCGATGACCGTCGATCGCGACGTACGCACGTCCGGCATCATGGTTCGACGCCTGAATTCGCGAGACCCACAGACCGCGCGGCACGCCCGCGATGTTCTCGGTGACGTTCGTCCAGGACTTGCCGCCGTCGCGTGTCACCTGCACGTTGCCGTCGTCGGTCCCGACCCAGATCACGTTGCGATCCTTCGGCGATTCCGCGATCGAAACGATCGTGCAGTAATTCTCCGCCGACGATCCCGACGTCGCCATCCTGATCGGATCGCGCGTCGTCAGATCGGGCGAGATCGCGCTCCACGAATCGCCGCGATTCGTCAGGCGAAAGAGAACGTTGCCGCCCATGTACAACGTCTTCGGATCGTGGTGCGAGATGATCAGCGGCGTGTTCCAGTTGAAGCGAAACTCGGTCGAGCCTTCTTTCGCCGCCGGCTTGATCGAGACGCGCTTGCCGGTCGCGAGATCGATACGCGCCGCGTTGCCGCCCTGCCATTCGGCATAGACGATGTTCGCGTTCGTCGGATCGATGGCGGACCAGAATCCGTCGCCGCCGTTGACGAACTGCCAGTCGGCGTTGGTGATGCCGACGGCTTTCTTCTTGTCTTCTTCGTCGCCGCGTGTGTCGTGACGCACCTGCGCTTTGCCGCACCACGTCCCGTTGTCCTGCAGACCGCCGCAGATCGTGTACGGCTGATCCATCCCGTAGCTGATGTTGTAGAACTCGCCGAGCGCGACGTTGTTCTGGAAGTTCCAGCTTTTCGTTTTGTCGTACGAGAAGTAGATGCCGCCGTCGGTGCCGAGCAGCACGTGATTCGAGTTGGCGGGATCGATCCAGAGCGCGTGACAGTCGCCGTGAATGTCGCGCGCGCCGGTGTTGAGGAACGTGCGGCCGCCGTCGTCGGAGACCGCCATGCCGAAGCCGAGGACGTAGACGCGCTGATCGTTCGTCGGATCGACGCGGACTTTCGCGAAGTAGAAGCCGCGCGGCGTCACGTCGCTGACGCGCTTCCAGTGCGCGCCGCCGTCGTCGGTCCGGAAGACGCCGCCGCTGCGGCTGCGCTGCGTGAAGAGATTCACCGAGCCGCCGATGTCCGATTCGACGATCGCGAAGAGGATCTTCGAGTTCCTGCGATAGATGTCGAGACCGACGCGGCCGACTTCTTCCGGCAATCCGTTGCTCTGCTTCTGCCAGGTTTTGCCGGCGTCGATCGATTTGT
Source organism: Acidobacteriota bacterium (assembly GCA_034667465.1). Taxonomy (GTDB): domain Bacteria; phylum Acidobacteriota; class Thermoanaerobaculia; order Gp7-AA8; family Gp7-AA8; genus JAOBAU01. The sequence continues at coordinate 370,759 of JAXDJV010000002.1, forward strand.
AAATGCCGCTTGTCGCGCCGCCGTTCACGAAGCTGTACGGCGTTCGCAGCCGCGACCAGAGCGCGGCGTAGACGATCTTCGAGTCGGACGGATCGACGAGCACGTCGATGCCGCCGGTCCGTTCATCGACCTGCAGCACCGCGTTCCACGTCCTGCCGCCGTCAGCGGTTTTGTAGATGCCGCGTTCTTTGTTCGTCCCCCACAAATGCCCGAGCGCGGCGGCGTAAACGACGTCGTCGTTCTTCGGATCGATGGCGATCTTCGGGATGTCGCCGGCGTCGGGAAGTCCGACGTTCTTCCACGTGTCGCCGCCGTCATCCGATTTGTAGATGCCGTTTCCCCACGATGAGGAGTTGCGCGAGTTCCCTTCGCCCGTGCCGATCCAGACGACTTTCGGATTCGACTGCGAGACGGCGATGGATCCGGTCGACGCGACCGGCTGCTTGTCGAAGATCGGTTCCCAGGTCGTGCCGTTGTTGGTCGTGCGGAAGGCGCCGCCGGTGCCGGTGGTGACGAAGATCGTGTACGGATCTTTCTCGACGACTGCGAAGTCGGAGATGCGGCCGCCCATGTTCGCCGGTCCGATGGAGCGCCAGCGCAGCGGTTTCGTGTCGAGCGTTGCCGGCGCGGCGGGAGTTGGAGCCGGCGCCGCGGTCTTCGTCGGCGAAGCCTGCTGCCCTTCCGCCGGATCACGTGGCGGCGCGGATGGTGGCTGCTGCGTCTGCGCGAATGCGGAGAGGGAAAGGGCAAGAAGCGAGGAAAACACCAGGGAGAATCGGGTCATTACGTCTCCTCCGGCGCTGAATCATAGTGTGTCATCCCGAGCGTAGCGAGGGATCCGGGAGGGCGGGGCGCCCAGGCTGTCGTGCCCCGCCCGCCCGGGTTCCTCGCTACGCTCGGAATGACATTACTTCCAGCTGTTGCCGCACTCGCGGCAGCGCCATTTGTCCAGGACCAGCATCGCGATCGCCAGTCCTGCGATCAGAAAGAAGCTGATGCGACTCAGCTTCGAATCGGCGGCGAACGCGAAGCCGATCGACATCACCACGCCGAGCAGAAAAATCTGCAGCTTCGGCGTTCGCGCGATGTCGGTGGCGCCGCACGATTCGCAAACCTGCAGCGGCGCGGGCGGCGGGACGACCGCCGTTTCGGCTTCGCGCGTGTTGATGCCGTAGATGTCGTTCACGATCTCGTCGGCGCGATCGCTGTCGATGCTTTGCACCGCGAGCTCCCAGCCGGGAGCGCCAATCGTGGCGCGGCGAACGACGTGCTCGATCGCGGCCAGCCGCAGCGCGGCGCTGAGACCGTCGACTTCCGCTTCCGTCGAACACTTCGCGATCGTGACCAGTCTTCCCGACATCGGCGGATGATAATCGGCGCGTGGGACGATTCGATCGATTCATCAACGACCTCGCACGCGTCGAAGTGTCGGAGCGCGCGTGCAACCAGTACTCATCGACGCTGGGCGAGATCCGCGCGAACGCCATCTGCCGCCGGAACCTGCGTCTCTATTTCGAACAGCTCGACGCCATCGGCGCGCGCATCGTGCTGATCGGCGAGGCGCCGAGTTATCGCGGCGGCCGGCTGACCGGAATCCCGTTCGTCAGCGAGACCGTGATGCTTCGCGGCGTCGACACGCGCAGCGGTTTCGTCCTCGGCGAATCACACGGCTATCGCAAAGCAACCGAAGGCGAGAAGTTGTCGACGGAAGCCAGCGCCACGATGGTCTGGGCGACGATCCGCGAGATCGATCCGCTGCCGCTGCTCTGGAACGCGTTTCCGTTTCACCCGTTCGATGCCGGCAACGCACTCACGAATCGGATGCCGTCCGCGGCCGAGCTCGCAATCGGCGCGACGTTCATCGCCAGACTCGTACAGCTCTTCGGATTCGAGCGGATCGTCGCGGTCGGCAATCACGCCGGCGTCTCGCTGACGAAGCTCGGCATCGCGCACGACAAAGTGCGCCATCCGTCGATGGCCGGCAAGCCCGAATTCGTCGCCGGAATGGCGCGCATATCGCAGTCTGTGGAAGGCATGAAGAAGAGCCAGACTGAAGAGATCAAAGAAGGAAAGGCGATGCGGACGAAGACGTACGCCGGCAGGTTGCAGCCGGCCGGTCCGAAATCGGCGATGCCGACGGAAAACGCGGTGAAGCTGTCGACGGTGCCGAGCTCGGCCTCGCAAAAATACAACGGCGGGAAGTAGATCAGGCGTGCGTCTCTTGCGATGTACCAAGGCGAACTAACCGCCGATCCGCGACATCTCCACCCGCCGCAATCCGACCGTCGCCTCGGAACGAATCTCCGAGTAGCGATCGTCTCGCGCGCGCCACACCTTCGCGACCGCGGCTGCGAGCTCTTCATCCGATGCGCCGCTGCGAACGAGCGCGCGCAGATCGTGGCCGTTGCCGGAGAAGAGGCAGGTGAACAGCTCGCCTGACGCTGTCAGCCGCGCGCGCGTGCATGTTCCGCAGAACGGCTGCGTCACCGACGTGATCACACCGATCTCACCGCCGCCATCGACGTAGCGCCAGCGCTCGGCCACTTCGCCGAAGTACTGCGCGTCGACCGGCTCGAGCGGCCACTCGCGCGACAACGTCTCGACGATCTCGCGGCCCGGCACCACGTCTTCGAGTCGCCAGCCGTTCGTGTTGCCGACGTCCATGAACTCGATGAAGCGGACGATGTGTCCCGTTCCGCGAAAACGTCGCGCCATCGCCACGACGCTGGTGTCGTTCATGCCGCGGCGCACGACCATGTCGATCTTGATCGGACTCATTCCCACTTCGGCCGCTGCGTCGATCGCATCGAGCACTCGCGTCACTGAAAAGTCGACGTCGTTGATCCGCCGAAAGAGCGCGTCATCGAGCGCGTCGAGACTGATGGTGATGCGGCGCAATCCGGCATCGCGCAGTGCGTGCGCTTTCGCGCGCGTCAGCAGCGAGCCGTTCGTCGTCAGCGCGATGTCGCGCACGCCATCGAGCGACGCCAGCATCGAGACGAGCCGCTCCAGATCGCGACGCAGCAGCGGCTCGCCGCCGGTCAGGCGCAACTTCTCGACGCCGTTCGCAACGAACGCGCGCGCGAGGCGCGTCATCTCCTCGAACGTCAGCAGTGCATCGCGCTCGAGGAACGCGAAGTCGCGGCCGAAGATCTCCTTCGGCATGCAGTACGCGCAGCGAAAGTTGCAGCGGTCGGTGACCGAGATCCGCAGATCGTGCAGCGGCCGTGCGTATCGATCGGAAGACATCCTCCGCCGCAAACTACGCCGGCGGGAACAAAAACTCCAGGACGTTCCGAACGCGTTTCGCCCACGACACTTCGCTGTGGTCGGCGCGGCGATCTTCGAAGTAGCGGAAGCTCCCCTCATTCCAACCCATCGCTCGCATCCGCTCGCGCAGAATTCGCGCGTCGGCCAGCGCCTCGTTTCCCTCGCGGCCGCCGATGTCGAGCCAGACACGCGGACGGTGGCTCGAATCGAAACGATCGAGCATCCGGACGATCATCCGCGAATCCCACCAGACCGACGGCGACATCGACGCGACGCTGCCGAAGATGTCGGGATGACTGAGACCGAGGTAGAGCGAAACGAGACCGCCGAGCGATGAGCCGCCGATCGCGGTGTTGTCTCTGTCCGTCAGCGTTCGATAGCCGGCATCGATGATCGGCTTCAGCTCTTCGATGAGCATGCGGCCGTAGTCGTCGGCTCGACCGCCGTGTTCCTTCACCACATCGCGCGTCGGCGTGTATTCATCGACGCGATCGGCGCCGGCGTTGTCGATGCCGACGATGATCATCGAGCGCGCGGCGCGATCGGCGATCGCGGCGTCAGCCGCTTCGAGCAGACGCCAGTGTCGTCCGGGGATGAACGAGCGTTCCGGCTCGAAGAGGTTCTGTCCGTCCTGCATGTAGAGAACGGGATAACGCGCTTCGGGCCGATCGCTGTAGCTCGGCGGAACATAGATCGTGATCTCGCGCGTGTTGCCGAGGATCTTCGATTCGAACGCGTGGATCTTTTCCAGCCGTCCGGGGCGCAGCGCGCGCCGGCGGTTTTCGAAGCGGAAGACGCGTTGAAACGTCGACCGCAAAGTGTCAGCCATCGGCGATGTGCCGATGCGTTGCAGGCATAGCCTTCATGACGTACGGCTCCTTATGGGCGCAGCGGCTCGAGAGCAAAAATCTCACCCGAGGTTGTGATACGCACTGCGGAAGTAGAGGAGCGGCAACCCTTCGCGCGTCTCTGACTCTGCGACTTCGCCGACGAAGATCGTGTGATCGCCGCCTGGAAGCTGCTCGCGAAGACGGCATTCGAGCGTCGTCAGTGCGCCGGCGATCAGCGGCACGCCAAGCGCACCTTCAGTGACGTCGGTATCGACGAACTTGTCGTCGCTGCGCGAAGCGAAACGATTCGAGATCGTGGCCTGATCGCTGGACAGAATGCTGACGCCGAATTTCTGAGCGGCGATGATCGCGTCATGCGTCTTGACCGATTTCTCGATGCAGACGAGAACGAGCGGCGGGTGCAGCGAGAGCGATGCGAACGACGCGACGGTCATTCCATAGCGGCGGCCTTCGTGCTCTGTGGTCACGATCGTCACCCCGCTGGCGAAATGCGACATGGCCAGCTTGAATCCCGCGTCATCGATCGGCATCGCGTTTCCTCTCGGGGGCGGAGTGTACTGCAACGTTTCTAACTTTCGTGCGCGCGCCGCGTACTACATGGAAACGGAGGATTCACCATGCAACGCTCTCGCACGTTTCTGTTCGCGACCGCCCTTCTTCTCGCTGCAGCGAGCAACTCTTACGCCGCCACGGCGCCGCTGCACCGCACGTTCAAGGTTGCCGACGGCGGCACGCTGAAAATCGACGCCGATTTCGGCGCGATCCGGGTCATGCCGGGCGCGAGCGGAAGCGTCACCGTCGATGTGAAACGCTCCGGCAATGCTGATGAATTGAAAGCGTACGTCGTCACTTTCGATCAGCAGGCGAACACGATCTCGATCAAGAGCGATTACTCGCGGCCGAGTCACTGGTTGAACTGGAGCACGAATCTCGACGTCGAATACGTCGTCAGCGTTCCGTCGCGCTTCAATGTCGATCTCGTGACGTCCGGCGGCGACATCAAAGTTGGCGATCTGCAGGGCGCCGCGACCGTGAAAACATCCGGCGGCGAGCTCGACCTCGGCCACATCTCCGGCAACGTCAGCGCCCGCACGTCCGGCGGCGACGCCACCGTCGCAGCGGCCGGCGGATTGCTCGACGTGAAAACGTCAGGCGGCAGCATCTCGATCGGCAACGCCGCGCAGAACGTCGACGCGAGAACGTCCGGCGGCTCGATTGAAGTGAAACGCTCATCGGGCGACCTGAAGCTCAAAACCTCCGGCGGCTCGATCTCGATCGATGAAGCGTTCGGCAGCGTGCAGGCCGACACTTCCGGCGGTTCGATCAGCGCGCGCCTCGCGCGTCAGCCGCGCGGCGACTCGCGCTTCGCGACGTCAGGCGGAGGCGTCACCGTGTCGTTCGCGGCGAACGTCGCGGTCGACATCGATGCGAAAACGAGCGGCGGCGAAGTCGATTCGTCGATCCCGCTGACGGTGCTCGGAACGCGGTCGGAAGGAACGCTGTCCGGGAAGATCAACGGCGGCGGTCCGATGATCACGCTGCGCGCGTCGGGAGGCGATATTCGTTTGAAGAGGTTGTAAGGTCGTCTCACTCCGGATGCTGTTCCGTCACAGGCCGTCCACTGAAGAGAGCGGCGTGCGCCGTAGAATCCGTCGCACAACCGCTATGAACGTTAAACGCATCGTCGCTCGCGCGCTGCCGGTCCTCGTTGTCGCCGGCTGCACCTTGTACTCCGACGTTTCGATCACGCCGCTGTACGTTTCGCCGCCCGACATCGAGCGCGGCGCCGATCTGCAGCAGATGTTGCGCAAGGCCGATTTCCTTCGCGCCATCGAGCTGACGAAGGCGATCGAGTCGCGGCAGTCGCTGGTCGCAGGCGAGCTCGCCGCTCTCGGAGAAGCGGAGCTGACGTCGGGACGTTATGACGCCGCGCGCAAACACCTGCGCGCGGCGCTCGATCTCAATCCGTTCCGCACGACCTACGCGAGCGTCGCGTGGCAACTCTCGCAGCTCGAGTACCTCAACAACAACTACGACTCCAGTCTCGACTGGGCAAAGATCGCCATCGCGCGCGGCATGAACATCAGGAAGTGGCACCTCGACTACATGGAGGCGCTCGCGAATCGTCGCGTGTACGAGTTCCCGGGAAAAACGTCCGCGCAACTTCCGATGCGCGTCGACAGCCCCGACGTTCCGCGCGTCGAAGTGCGACTCAACGATCAGCGCGCGGTCTCCGCGGTCGTCGACACCGGCGCCGTCATCTCGATCATCTCGAAGCGCTACGCGGAACTGATGTCGCTCAAACCGATCGGCGATTTCGAAGGGACGTTCTACGGTCTCCTCGGCGAGCCGATCGCGGTTCGCTTCGCGGTGATCGACTCCGTCGAGATCGGCGACATGGTCGTCCGCAGCGTACCGGTCGCGATCATGCCCGACGAGAAGATGAAGTTCCTCGTCAGCGACAAGAAGGAGTACCACATCGATTTCCTCCTCGGCGCGAACTTCCTGAAGGAGTTCCGCATGGAGCTCAACTTCCGCAAGGACATGATCGAGCTGACGAAACTCTCCGTCGCCGATCGCAATCCGGCCGCCGATCAGAACATGTTCATCGAAGGCTTCCGGCCGCAGGTTCGGAGCACGGTGAATCGGCACGGCTGGTTCATGTTCGTGCTCGACACCGGTTCGGAAGTGACGTTCCTCAATGAGGCGCAGCTGGCCGTGCTGCCGATTCCGGGATTCCAGGCAAAGGCGCACAACGCGCGGCTGCAGGGACTCGGCGGCTCGATGAAACGCGGTGCGAAAGTGGAGAACGTCGAGGTCGGCGTCGACAAATGGGCCGGCGTTTTTCGGACGCTGCCGATGTACGCGTCGTCGAATCAGGATCGTTCGGTCGGAATCATCGGCGAGAACTTCCTGAAGAACTTCCGCGTCGTGATCGACTTCGGACGGATGCGCGTCGATCTCTTCCGCGAAGGGATCAACGCCACGCAGCTGTAGCGCCCGCGCTACTCCTTCTTTTCGCGCTCTTCCCGCTTGCGGTCGGCCCATCCTTCGATGGTTCGCTGGGGCGTGCGACTCAGCGCCAGGGCGCCCGGCGGCACATCCTTCGTGATCGTCGAACCGGCGCCGACATACGCGCCTTTTCCGATGCGAATCGGCGCGACGAGTTGCGAGTCGGAGCCGATGAAGACGCCATCCTCGAGCACCGTCTTGTGTTTGTTCACGCCGTCGTAGTTGCAGGTGATCGTGCCGGCGCCGATGTTCACGTCCGCGCCAATCTCGGCATCGCCGATGTACGAGAGGTGCGACGCTTTCGCTCCTTCGCCGAACACCGCTTTCTTCGTCTCGACGAAGTTGCCGACCTTCACATTTCTTCCGAGATGCGTGCCTGGTCGAAGATGCGCGTACGGACCGACCGTCGCATCGTCTTCGATTGTCGCATCCTCGGCGACGGTGCCGGTCTTGAGATGCACGTCGTCGCCGACCGTGACGTTGATCAGATGAACGCCCGGCTCGATGACGCAACCTTCGCCGATGTTCGTCAGCCCTTCGAGCGTCACGAACGGATAGACGACCGTGTCGGCGCCAATGTTGACCGTCGAATCGATCACGACCGTTGTCGGGTTGCGGAACGTCACTCCTTCGCTGAGCAGCTTCTCGACCACGCGGCGCTGAATCTCCGCTTCGACGACTGCCAGCTCCGCGCGCGAGTTCACACCGATCGCTTCGATCGGATCGTCGACGACCAACGCGCCAACGCGCTCACCGTTTTCACGCAGCACCGCGATGAGATCGGTCAGGTAGTACTCGCCCTGCGCGTTGTTCGTGCCGAGGTTACGGAGACGATCAAAGAGACCGCCGGCGTTGAAGAGATAGATGCCGGCATTCACTTCGCCGATCTTTTTCTGCTCGTCGTTCGCATCTTTCGCTTCGACGATGCGCGCGACTGATCCGTCAGCGTCGCGCACGATGCGGCCGTACATCGCCGGATGGGCGAGCTTCATCGTCAGCAACGTCAGCGCGTTTCCGGACACGTCGTGTTCCGCGATCAGCCTGCGCAGCGTTTCCACGCGCGTCAGCGGAACGTCGCCGGAGAGAATCAGCACGCGCCGCGACGCGAATGATTCGTCGGGCTCGAGCACCATCGACGCCTGCAGCACCGCGTGTCCGGTACCGAGCTGCTGATCCTGCACCGCGAAGCGTGCGCGATGGCCGACCGACTCCTGCACCGCTTCGCGCTGATGGCCGACGACGACGATCGGCGGCCGCTCGCAGACGTCCGAGGCGAGATCGAGAACGTAGTCGATGATGGGACGGCCGGCCGCGCGATGCAGCACTTTGATCGTCGCCGATTTCATCCGCGTGCCGAGGCCCGCGGCGAGGATGATCACGTCAAGGTTGTTGTCCATGGTCGCTTCGCTCCCGGGTATGGGGCATGAGGGATGAGGTATGAGTAAAGGCGAAATCACTCATGCCTCATGCCTCATCACTCATGCCGTTTCTCCGCATCCGTTCAAGTGTCCGGCCATATCGGTCGTACAGCCGGAAAATCGTACCTGCGAGCGCTGCTGAATCGTGTCGCACGAAGTCGCCTTCGGAAATGATGTCGCCGAAGAACGGCGTCACGCCGAGCTCGCGAATCGCGTCGAGATCCGCTTCCACCGGAAACTGATTCTCCGCCGCGTACGCCGCGAGAATCTGCTCCGATGGCCGGCTGCCGTTCAGCATCATCACATCGACAACCAGTCCCGCGTGCTCGATCACCGCGTGCAGATGTTCCTCGGCGGTGTAGCCATCCGTTTCGCCCGGCTGCGTCATCACGTTGCAAACGTAAACGCGCAACGCCTTCGCGATGCGTATCGCATCAGCGAGCGGCCGAATGGCGAGATTCGGCAACACGGACGTGTAAAGCGAGCCGGGCCCGATCAGAATCAGATCGGCATTCGCGATCGCATCGAGCACGCGTTGCGGCGGCGCGGCGTCGGCCGGCTCGATCGCCAGATGAACGATGCGGGCGTGACGCGGCGCCGTCTTTTTCTCATCACCGAGATGCGAGCCGCTGATCGCCACTTCGCCAACGAGCTCCGTGCCATCGGCGAGCGTTGCGCGCAGCCGAACATCGGAGAGCGTCGATGGATAGATTTCGCCGCGAATCGCGAGGACTTCGGAGGCGGCGAGGATCGCGTGATCGAAGCCGCCGGTAATGTCGGTCATCGCCTTCAGCAGCAGATTGCCGAGCGAATGTCCTTTCAGCGCCGAGTCGGTGTCGAAGCGATAGTTGAAGAGCTGCGAGAGCAACGCTTCTTCCTCCGCGAGCGCGACGATGCAGTTCCGAATGTCGCCGGGCGGGAGCATCCCGAACTCCTTGCGCAGCGCGCCGGAGCTGCCGCCTTCATCGGTGACGGTGACGACCGCGGCGAGGTTCGCGATCGACCAGGCGCCGTCGGCGTCGACATAAACCTTGAGACCGCGGAGAAGGGTGGAGAGCCCGGTGCCGCCACCGATTGCGACGATGTTCAGACCGGCGTGGCGCATCGAGATCCTTCGCTTCGCTCAGGATGAGCGGCCAGGATGCCGCTCACTTCTTCTTCAGTTCGGTGAGGACGAGCTTGGCGACCGCTTTGAGCGTGTCGAAGACTCCGGTGCCGTTCATCGCCACCGCTTCGAACGTCGGCTCGCCTTTGAAGTTGAGCTGCCGGTACATTTCGTCGGCCGGGAGTGCGGTTGGAAGATCGCGCTTGTTCATCTGCAGCGCGTACGGAACCGACTTCAGATCGTAGCCCTGCTCCTTGAGATTCTTCTCGAGGTTCTGCAGCGACTCGATGTTCGCTTCCATGCGCGGTTCCTGCGAGTCGGCGACGAAGATCACTCCGTCCACGCCTTTCAGGATCAGCTTGCGCGACGCGTCGTAGAAAACCTGTCCGGGAACGGTGTAGAGATGAAAGCGCGTCTTGAAGCCGCGCACGGTACCGAGATCGAGCGGAAGGAAATCGAAGAAGAGCGTCCGATCGGTCTCGGTCGCGAGGGAGATCAGTTTTCCCTTCGCCTGCGGATTGGTCTTGTCATAGATCCACTGCAGGTTCGTCGTCTTCCCGCAGAGACCGGGACCGTAATAGACGATCTTGCAGTTGATCTCGCGCGCGGCGTAGTTGATGAACGTCATGGACTATTCGCTGAAAAGACTGTCGATGTCCTCGTCCGTGATCTCGGCGAATGGTGAATCGAAGCGGTTGGCCATATTGCCGCGCTCCGCCTCCGATTTGCGCAGAAGCTCTTCGAACGTTTTCTCGAGCTCGACCGACGCTTTCTTGACGCGAAGCCGGACGAGACCGAGTGACGATTTCTCATCGAAGATCACGACGAGAATGACGCGCTGGGCGACGAGTGAGATGTGGATGTTGTCGCGCTCGCCCTCGTGAAAGAGGATCGAGAACTCTTTTTCGCCGATCAGCTTCGCGAGGCCGTCCGTCGCGGCAACGTTGCCGGCGGTCAGCGAAGCGAGAGAGGTGGCATCCACGCCTTTCATGTCGCCATGCGCGGCGATCTGCTGGCCGTTTTTGTCGACCAGAAAGACGATTTTCGAGTTGGAGTCGACCTGCAGACGCTGGAGCGTGTCCTTTATCTGCTGGTACTCCTCCTCGTACATGACGAGATCAGGAGAAGCCATCTATATGCACCGTTTACCCGAGGACGGGGACGCGAATGTATAGCATGGAACGGTTTGGAATGGGAGAGACGCGTCGGTTCAGATCTCTCTCCGGCCTTCGAGCGCTTTGGCCATCGTGACCTGATCCGCGTACTCGAGATCGCCACCAACCGGCAGCCCGAATGCGAGCCGCGTCGTCTTCACATCGAGCGTTCGCAGCTGTTGCGCGATGTAGAGCGCGGTCGCCTCGCCTTCCACATTCGGGTTGGTGGCGACGATGACTTCACGCACGTTCCCCGACTGCACGCGGCGGACGAGACCATGCACGTCGATGTCCTGCGGACCGACGCCTTTGAGCGGCGAGAGCGCGCCGAGCAGCACGTGAAAGACGCCGCGAAAGTCGCGCGTCTGCTCGATCGTGGCGATGTTGAATGCTTCTTCGACGACGCAGATGATCGATGAGTCGCGCCGCGGATCGCTGCAGATCGCGCACGGCTCGACGTCCGTCATGTTGTTGCAGATCGAGCAGCGGAAGATCTTCGATTTCACCTCGAGGATCGCCGTCGCCAGCGACTCCGCTTCCGATACCGGGCGTTTGAGGATGTGATACGCGAGACGCGACGCCGATTTACCGCCGACGCCGGGAAGCTTCGTCAGTTCGTTGATGAGGTTCGCGAGCGGAGGAGCGGTCATCCTTAGAAGAGACCCGGAATCTTCAATCCCCCGGTCATCGCGCTGACCTGCGACGACATCTCTTCATCGACTTTGCGCGATGCTTCGTTGACGGCGGCGACGATCATGTCCTGCAGCATCTCGACGTCGTTCGGATCGACCGCTTCCTTGTCGATGGCCACGGCGAGCAGCTCTTTCGCGCCGTTCACGGTCGCTTTGACCATTCCGCCTCCGGCGCTTCCTTCGACGCGCAGCTCCGCCATCCGCTGCTGCATCTGGGCCTGCATCTGCTGCACCTGCTGCATCATTTTCTTCGGGTTCATCGGGCTCTCCTCAACGCTTGCGGGATTCGACGATCTCTCCGCCGAGGTGTTTCTGGAACGACTTCACCACCGGATCGTCCCGGAGGGGTGAAGAGGATTTGGGACCGTCTTCGGCGCGCCGATTTTCAGCTGCTTCTCGCGGCGCGGCAACGGTGATGTCGATTTTGATCGGCTGGCCGAACAGCTCGCGCGCCGCTTCTTCGATGACCGACTTCGCGTCGGACGCGGAGTCGGCTTTGAAGGAATCGTCGAAGGTGAAGACGATGCGCGAGCCGTCCTGCTGCGCGGATGCGTCGGCGAGATAAGTGGCGGCCATCGGACGCGTTTTGCGCACGCGCTCGACGAGGGTTTTGAGGTCGGCAGGCTTTGATTTGGATTCCTGTGTGGCGACGGGCGCTTCGCTCGTCGCTCTTTTTCGGGGCGCAACGGCGGGCGAAGCGCCCGCCGCCACACTGCCCCCGCCCCGCAACTCCGCTTCCACACTGCGCAACCTTGGAAACGTCGCCGCTTTCAGCAGCGCGATCTCCACCGCCAGCCGCTGATGCTCGGCGCGGTTGACCGTCTCGTCGTCGCGCAGCAGCAGGTTCGCGATGCGGAGCAGTTCCGTGTACGAGAACTTCTCGGCCACCGATTCGATCGTGCCGAGATCTTCCGGCGACACGGCGAGCATCGCGCTGTTTGCGCCGCCGGAGATCAGCAACAGATTGCGGACGAAGTTCAGCAGATCGCGATAGAGCATCCGGAAATCGCGTCCGCCTTCGGCCGCTTCCTGCAGCGCTTCGAGAATGCCGGCGTGGTTGCCGTCGCCGATCAGACTGACGGCGTGCGCGAAGAACGTCGTGTCGGAAAGGCCGAGGATTGTGGAGACGTCGTCGGCTGTGATCTTCCGGCCGCTGAAAGCGATGATTTGATCGAGCAGCGAAAGCGCGTCGCGCGCGCTTCCTTCACCGCGGCGCGCCACCATTTCGACGGCGTCGCGATCGGCTTCGATTCCTTCGCTCGCGCAGATTTCCGTCAGCCGCCGGATCAGCTCATCGAGCGTGATCTTGCGGAGCATGAACTTCTGCACGCGCGAGATGATCGTCTGCGGAACCTTGTGAATCTCCGTCGTCGCGAACATGAAGATCACGTGCGACGGCGGCTCTTCAAGAATTTTCAGCAGCGCGTTCCACGCGCCGGTCGAAAGCATGTGCGCTTCATCGATGATGAAGATGCGATAGCGATCGCGCGCCGGCTGAAACTGCGTCGTGTCGCGGAGCTCGCGGATGTTGTCGACGCCGGTGTACGTCGCGGCGTCGATCTCCCGCACATCCATGTCGATGCCTTCGGTGATCTCGCGGCAAATCGTGCAGGTGTTGTCCGGCTCGACGGTCGGTCCGTGCTCGCAGTTCAGCGCTTTCGCGAGAATGCGCGCGGCGGTCGTTTTGCCGACGCCGCGAACGCCCGAGAAGAGATAGGCGTGATGGATCCGCTGTTCCTCGATCGCGTTCTGCAGCGTCCGGACGATGGTTTCCTGTCCGATGACGTCAGCAAACGTTTGAGGGCGATAACGACGAGCAAGAGCCTGATAAGCCATGAATGGCGCAGTCTAAGGTAAGTACGTGCGACAGTGTCGGCCGAGGCTGGGCCAACCAACGCTGCGGGCCGTGCCCGCCCGGCCGTCCGTTGAGAAGAGCCCAGGTTTGCTGCGGCACACAGGTTTGGCGCCTTATCGCTGCTCCCTTCCGGGCCTGACGAGGTTCGACGCTCCTGCTGCACAGGACCCGAGCTCATCCCAGCGGACGGACTCGCGCGGTTGCGCATTGTAGCGAACGGGCGAAACGGCTCCCGGCCGGAGAGTAATTCCGCGCGCGCCGAAACAGGTGTACGCTCCGCGAGTTCCTCCTCGGATTGAAATGCGAATCGGCCTGAAAAGGCCGAGTTGACGTCTGAGCCGTACTCCCGTTGCGCTACAGGAGCCAGCGAATGTCCACGCACCTCTCCGCAGTCCCCAAAACACTCCAGCGTCGTACGTTTGTGATCGCGATGCTCGCGACGCTGACCGTGCTCATCACGCTCGGCGCCGCGACACTGTTCGCGGTCTGCGCACCGAACGCCTACACGGTGACCTCGAGCGCTGCGACGGCGACCTGGACCGACGCGTCCGGACTCTGGAACCCGAGCGGCGGATTTCCGGGATGCGCGACGGGCGACAGCGCGACGGATACGAATGGCCCGCCGGGAACGACGATCATCGTCAACAGCATCATTCCGAATCCGCTCATCGGTCTGAATTTCAGTTGCAACGGCTGCGTAATCGACATTCAGCCGGGCGGTGCATTGAGGCTCATCGGCTCCGGAACGGTCGGCAGCGGCGCAACGATCAAAGTCAGTGGCGGCTATCTGGCGATCGAGAACGGCGGCTCGCTGAATTTCCAGAGCGGTTCGACGCTCGACTTCACGAACGGCATCGTCGACGTGCAGGCCGGTGCCTCGCTCGCTCTCAACGGCGCCGCGACGGTAAGCAACGGCGCGCTTTACGTCAGCGGCGGAACGGTCGACGTCAGCACGACTCTCAGCATGCAGAGCGGCTCGCAGCTCAATCTCAACGGCGGCAGCATCACCGGCAGCGGCACCGTCAACTCCGCGGCGAACGTCCAGGTGAATTCGACCGGCACCTTTACGATCGATCCTGTATTCAACGTGATGGCCGGATCGTCGGGCGTACACGTCAACTCCGGCACGCTGTCGGTGCGCGGCGGTGGAACCGGCGACGCCGCGTTCATGATCGCAAGCGCTGCGAAGCTCGACTTCCCGAGCAGCTACTACACGATGACGGCGAACGGCGTCGTCTCCGGAGCGGGAACGCTGTCGCTCAGCGGCGCAACGCTGCTCATCGGCGGCGTCACGAATCCCGACTACTTCAATCTCTCCGCGGGAACGCTCGACGGACCAGGCTTCCTCGACGTCCGCAAACAGTTCGACTGGAGCGGCGGCGAGCTGACCGGCAGCGGAACCGCGCAGCTCGCGGGCGGCGGCGTCGGCAACTTCAACGGCGCCGCTGGGGACATGCGTCTCAACGGCCGCACGTTGAACATCTACGGCCTCGTTCACTACACCGCCACGACGAACGAGCTGTACATCGACAACGACGGCCTGCTGTCCATTTACGGCACATTCAATATTGAAGACGACGGGAGCATCGCCGTCGGCAGCGCCGCGGGCGGCACCGTCAACATCGCGCCGAACGGCTATCTGCAGAAGAGCGGCGGCACCGGCACCTCGGTCATCGAACCGTACGCGACGAATACCGCGCAGGTTTACGTCACCTCCGGCCGTCTCGAATTCTCCGGCGGCGGCTCGCACAGCGGATACTTCTACGCGGCCAGCGGAACGTATCTCCGCTTCAGCTACTCGAGCACGACGTTCGACTCGTCGTCATACCTCAATGCCGATGGCACCGTCGAATTCACCGATGGCAGCTTCAACAATCTTCAGGGAACTTACGACGTCAACGGCAGGACGTTCATCGGCACCGGCGCCATCGTCGTCGTCAACGCCGCGTCGACGACGAAGAACTTCACGCTGACTTCGGGCGCCACACTCACGGTCAACCAGGACTTCACGATGACCGGCTCCGGCAACTGGTCGTGCGGCACGATCGGCGGCAGCGCCATCATCATCTCGGAAGCGCGCAAGGTGACGCGCGCGGGACGCTTCCGCAGCGTCTCCGGCGGCGAGTTCCACATCGACAGCGGCGCGACGCTCGACATCGACGGCGCGGTCGGCTCGCCGACGCTTCGTGCGGCGGTGATCACGAATGCGGGTCTGATCAACTACACGGCGGTCGTTGCGGTCGGCAATTACCTGACGCTGATGGATGGCGGCGAGATCCTCAACGACGGCACCTTCGACATACAGACCGACTCACCGATCCTCTCGACGACCGGAGTCATCCTTGGCTTGACGAAAGGCGTTTCCGCGAGCGAAGTCAAAGCCGCCGCGTCCGGCCCGTCGAACGTCATCGACAACGCCGGCACGTTCGAGAAAACAGCGGCCGGCGGCACGACCAACGTCGAGCCTTCGTTCACGAACAGCGGCACCGTCCTCGCGCAGGCCGGAGTGCTCAACTTCAAGACCGACTTCACGCAGACCGCCGGCGAAACGAAACTCGACGGCGGCGACATTCAGACGTTCACGACGATGCAGCTGTCGGGTGGCGTGCTCGACGGCGACGGCACGATCACCGGCGACGTGCAGAACGACGCCAACGTCGCGCCGGGCGACAACACGACCACGACCGGCGTCATCAACGTCACCGGCACGTACACGCAGGGCTCCGGCGGCACGCTGACGACAAAGATCGGCGGTCCGTCCGCGGGCCAGTACGATCAGCTGACGGTCAGCGGCGCGTCGACGCTCGCCGGCACATTCAAAGCAACGCTCATCAATTCATATCTGCCGCTGAACGGCGCGACGTTCCCGATGGTGACGTACGCTTCCGAAAGCGGCACGTTCGGAACCGAACAGCTTCCGACCTGGCCGCACGGCTCGTTCACGTCGGCGTACAACCCGACGGCGTACGTGCTCACCGCGGTCGTCACGCCGTCGGTCGCCGATCTCGCGATCGTGAAGAGCGGACCGGCAACCGTGAACGCCGGCGCAGCGCTCAGCTACACGATCGCCATCACGAACAACGGTCCCGATCCGTCGTCCGGCACCACCACCGTCGTCGACACGCTTCCCGCCGGCGTCACCGGCGCGAGCGGCACCGGCATCGGCTGGAACTGCGGCGCGCCGTCCGGCGGAACGATCACCTGCACGAACACCGACGTCATGACGTCGGGCGGACAGCTGGCGACGCTGACGATCGCGATGACGGCGCCGATTGCCGGCGGCGGCATCACGAACAGCGCCACCGTTTCGTCGTCGATCGACAACAACGCCACCAACAACACGTCGAGCGTTCCGACGACCGTCGTCGCGCAGGCCGATCTCTCGATCACGAAGAACGGCCCGGCCGGTGTCGTCGCCGGACAGAACGTCACCTACACGATCGTCGTCACCAACAACGGTCCGTCGTCCGCGACTTCGGTGTCGGTCAGCGATCCGCCGCCGGCGAACCTGACGTGGGTCTCGAACAGCGGCGCCTGCACGAGCAACTTCCCCTGCAGCCTCGGCACCCTCGCCGCGAACGCGACGGCGACGATCACCGCAACCTACAGCACATCACCGAGCTTCAGCGGCAACGTCACGAACACCGCCACCGTCAGCGCGCTTACCGCCGATCCGAGTGGCGCCAACAACAGCGCCAGCGCAACGACGAACGTCGGCGCGCAGGCGGATCTCAGCGTCGTGAAGAGCGGCCCGGCGTCGACGACTCCCGGACAGAACGTCGTCTACACGGTCACCGTCATGAACAACGGTCCGTCGCCGGCAGTCAACACGATCGTCAACGATGTGACACCGGTCGGACTCGCGTTCCAGTCGAACAGCGGCGCCTGCACGACCGCGTATCCCTGCTCGGTCGGAACCCTCGCCTCCGGCCAGTCGGTCGCGATCACGTCGACCTACACGGTGCCGAACAACTACGCGAGCGCGACGATCAACAACACCGCGTCCGTCTCGTCGTCGACGAACGATCCGAACAGCAGCAACGACGCGTCGCTCGCCTCAACGACAGTTGCGCAGACGACCGATCTCTCGATCTCGAAGAGCGGTCCGGGCGTCGTCGGCACGGGACAGAACATCGTCTACACGATCACCGTCACGAACCTCGGTCCGTCGCAGGCTGCCGGCGTGTCGGTCACCGACAACACGCCGCCCGGCTTGACGTTCGTCTCCAACAGCGGCGGTTGCACGAGCACGTTCCCCTGCAACCTCGGCACGATGAACGCCTCGCAGACGGCGACGATCACGTCGACGTACAGCATTCCGGCGAACTACGCCGGCGCGACGATCGTGAACACGGCGAGCGTCGGGTCGGGCGCGACCGATTCGAACTCGTCGAACAACAGCTCGACGACGACCGCGACGATCGTCGCATCCGCCGACGTCGCAATCGTGAAAACCGGTCCGGGATCGTTTACGCCGGGAACGAACATCGTCTACACGATCGTCGTCACCAACAACGGCACCGCGTCGGCCGCAAACGTGAGCGTCGCCGACAATACGCCGGCCGGACTCACCTTCGTCTCCAACAGCGGCGCCTGCACGAGCACGTTCCCCTGCTCACTCGGCACGCTCGCCACGAGCCAGAGCGCGACGATCACCGCGACCTACAGCATCCCCGCAAACTTCGGCGGGTCGCTGATCTCGAATACCGCGACCGTTACGTCGACGACGAACGATCCGAATCCGCCGAACAACAGCTCGACCACCACCGCAACCAGCGGCGCGGCCGGCACCGACGTCTCGATCGTGAAGAGCGGTCCGGCGTCATTCAGCGCGGGACAAAACATCACCTACACGATCGTCGTCACGAACAACGGCAGCTCGGCGGCAGCGAACACATTCGTCTCCGACTCGACGCCGTCCGGACTCACGTTCCTCGGCAACAGCGGCGCCTGCGCGAGCGCGTTCCCCTGCTCGCTCGGCACGCTCGGCGCCGGCCAGTCGGCGACGATCACGTCGGTCTACAGCGTGCCGTCGAGCTATCCGACGGCCAGCGTGACGAACACCGCGAGCGTCAGCAGCTCGACCGCCGATCCGAACACGACCAACAACACGTCGTCGGTCACGACGCCGCGCGCGACCGGTTCCGCCGCCGACCTCGGCATCACGAAGAGCGGCCCGTCGCTCGCCGCTCCGAACTCCGTCGTGAAGTTCACGATCAACATTTACAACAACGGTCCGGCCGGTGCGACGAACGTCGTCGTCACCGATCCGACTCCGGCCGGTGCGACGTTCATCAGCAACAGCGGCGCCTGCACGACTCCGTTCCCCTGCACGATTCCGTCGATCGCATCGCAGCAGATCGTCACGATCATCGCCAGCTACCGCGTGACCGCCGCGAACGGCGCGACGATCCGCAACTCGGCGAGCGTCAGCGCGCCCGCGGCCGATCCGGCGCCGAACAACAACCAGGCGTCCGCTTCGGTCGCCGTCGGCGTCGCATGTCCGCCCAACGCACCGACGCCGATCGCGCCGGCCGCCGGCGCCGTCATCCCGTCGCCGGTGACATTCACCTGGAGCTCGGTCCCGAACGCAACCAGTTATGTCGTTCGCGTCACGCACACCGGCGTCGTCTCGACGTTCACGACGGCGGCGACGTCAATCACCGAGAACCTCGCGGTCGGAACATACACATGGACAGTCGTCGCCGATTCAGGCGGCGCATGCACTCCGCTCGAATCGGGTCCGGTGCGCTTCACCGTCTGCGGCATTCCGACGACCGCGCCGAATCCGAGCGTGGTCGCCGAGACGGCGACCGGCCAGACGTACCAGGTTGCTTGGTCCGCAATCGACGGCTTCACCTCGTACGAACTGCAGGAAGCGTCCGACGCCGCGTTCGCGAACATCATCTCGTCGACGAAACTCGACGCGACGTCGAAGACGTTCACGAAGAGCGTCACGTCGGCGAGTCCGTTCCACTACCGCGTGCGCGGACTGGCGAACTGCGGTCAGGGTGAAGGACCGTTCTCGATGCCGATCAGCATCGTCGTCCTGCCGGTCCCGGTGTTCGACGGCAGCGGCGCGAACGTCAACGTCCCGAGCGGCAGCCAGCGTCCGGTCACGTTCCAGCTGTTCGTCCCCGGCTTCGAAAACAGCACGCGCTCGTTCGTCGCGACGGTCGACAAGCCGTGGCTCGCGGTGACGCCGACGAACGGCATCGTCCCGCCGGAAGGAATCACGCTGCTCGTCTCCGCCGATCCATCGTCGTTGCAGAACGGCACGTGGACCGGCACCGTCCTCGTCATCTACGGCTCGACCGGCATCTCCGCGAAAGCGAATGCGAACGCCTCGAGCACGTCGAAGTCGTTCCCGGTCTCGATCAGTCTCGTGACGCCGGTGACGCCGGTCTCGGTCACGCAGCCCGCGCTCGGCGCCGTCGTCATTCCGTCGGTCGGTCATCTGCCGGGATTCGCGTCGACGTGGCGCAGCGACGTGCGCGTCGCGAACATCTCGTCGCAGCCGCAGAACTATCAGCTGACGTTCAACAGCGGCGATGGTCTGCCGACGACCGCACTGAAGAAGACGTCGATCAGCATCGAGTCCGGCGCCACGACCGCGCTCGATGACATCGTCCGCAACTGGTACGGCATCGGCTCGCTCAACGATGCGTCGAACGGACTGCTGACGATCGAAGCGCTCGACGCCACCGGAAAACCGTCGACCGAACCGCTGTCGCGAACGACGATCGTTTCGAGCCGCACCTACAACACCGCGGACGCGGGCACACTCGGCCAGTTCGTGCCGGCCGTGCCGTTCGGCAACTTCATCGGACGCGCCGGCGGTACGAGCCCGTCGATCCTCAGCCTCCAGCAGCTCACGCAATCCGACAACTTCCGCACGAACCTCGGCGTCGTCGAAGCGGGCGGTCAGCCGGTCTCGCTGATCATGAGCGTCTTCAACGCCGGCGGCACGAAGGTGCTCGATCTTCCGATCGCGCTTCGTGCGGGCGAACAGAAGCAGCTCAACTCCGTCCTCGCTTCGAACGGCATTCCGCTTCTCAGCAACGGCCGCATCGAAGTGAAGGTCACGAGTGGTGAAGGAAAAGCGACCGCGTACGCGTCGGTCGTCGACAACGGCACGAACGATCCGCTGCTCGTGACCGGCATGCCGCTCGGCGGCGCCGGCTCGACGCGCTTCGTCCTGCCCGGCATCGCCGATCTCAACTCCGGCGTCGCCGCGTGGCGCAGCGACGTTCGTCTCTTCAACTCCGGCGCCGCGCCGCAGTCGGCGACGCTCACGTTCTATCCGCTCGCCAACGCAGCCGCGAGCATCTCGAAGACGGTGACGGTGAACCCGGGTGAAGTGCTCGCGCTCGACAACGTGCTGCAGTCGACCTTCGGCGTCACGAACGCCGGCGGCGCGCTGCACACCACGACCGCCGTAACGTCGCCGCTGATCGTCACCGCGCGGACATACGATCAAACCACGACCGGAACGCGCGGCCAGTTCATTCCGGCCGTCACGCAGGCGGAAGCGGTCGGCTCGAACGATCGCGCGCTGAACATCCTGCAGGCCGAGGAGTCGGTGCGCTATCGCACGAACCTCGGCGTCGCCGAAGTGACCGGCAAACCGGCCATCGTCGAAATCACCATCTCGCTGCCCGACTCACGTGTATCGCCGCGCGTACAGGTTCCGCTCGGCGCATACGAATCGCTGCAGCTCCCGATCCTCAACAGCCTCGGTATCGGCGCAACGTACAACGCACGCATCAGCGTGCGAGTGATCGACGGCGAAGGAAAAATCACCGCGTACGGATCGGTCGTCGACATGCAGACGCAGGATCCGACCTACATCCCCGCGCAATAGATCGAGGTATTGTGATGTGGGGGCGGGCGCTTCGCCCGCCCTTCCCGCGAACAACCAAGGAGAGTCATGAATCAAAGGGCTTCGTGTTTTCCCATCGTCACGGCTGTGCTCATCAGCACGTTCTTCGCAGCAACAGCGTTTGCGCAGGCCTCTGCCGTCATCACCAAGAGCTTCAGCCCGCCAGTGGTCGCTCTCAACGGCAGCTCCGTGGCCACGATCACGGTGACGAATCCCAACGCGACGCCGCTCACGAACGTTCAGTTCAGCGACACCATGCCGGCCGGGGTCGATCTCATCACCCAGACGGGCGGGACGTGCAGCACGCTCGCAACCGGGGGAGGAATGTTCAGCATCAATCCCGGGACGGACACGTTTTCGAGCACATCGAATGTGCTTGCCGCAGGACAGTCCTGCACGATTACCGTCAGCGTGGTGGGAACAACGCTCGGCGCGCACGTCAACACGACTTCGCAAGTCACGTCCAGCGAGGCCGCGCCCGGCACCGCCGCCTCAGGCACGCTCACAGTGCTCAGCAATATCCCTGCATTGTCCGTTTGGGGATTGATGACTCTTGCCGCCGCATTGGCAGTAGCCGCCGCAATCAAAATGCGGGCGTAGTCAGGAGGCGACTGGCGGAGAGAGTGGGATTCGAACCCACGGTACGCGATTAACGTACACACGCTTTCCAAGCGTGCGCCTTAAGCCACTCGGCCATCTCTCCAGTGTCGGCGCGGGTCGTTCAATGAATCAGGATCCGAAATGGCGGAGAGGGGGGGATTCGAACCCCCGATACCCGTAAAGGTATAACGGTTTTCGAGACCGCCGCGTTCAACCACTCTGCCACCTCTCCGTTTCGGATCGTTTGCGCAGCCGGCGAAAGAATGCCTGCAGAAGATTGCGGGAGCGTTCCTCTTCGAAACCGCGCTCCACCATCAGACGATGATTGAGTCGCGGATCCTCGACGAGATTGCCGAGCGAGCCGCAAAAGCCCGCTTTCGGATCGCTCGCCGCGAAGATCAGCCGCGCGACGCGTGCGTTCACGAGCGCGCCCGCGCACATCGCGCACGGCTCGAGAGTGACGACCATCGTCGTATCTTCGAGCCGCCAGTCGCCGATCGCTTTCGCCGCTTCGGCGATCGCGTAAAGCTCGGCGTGTCCGAGCGGATCACCGGCTTCGCGGCGATTGCGGCCGCGACCGATGATGTTGCCGGCCGCGTCAGCGATCACGGCACCGACCGGAATCTCTCCGTCGGCCGCCGCTTCTTCTGCAAGCGCAAAGGCTTCTTCCATCCATTGCGCCTGATTCATCTGTCAAAGATTACAACGGCGGGCGATCTGCCCGCCGTCAATTGGGGATTTGAATGGTGCACCCAGGAGGACTCGAACCTCCAACCTTCTGATCCGTAGTCAGATGCTCTATCCAATTAAGCTATGGGTGCGAGCACGGAGCGCAAACCTGGCTCGGAAGCTCCGAATTCCGAGGCGGCGCATTCTACTCATCGAGGTTCGGGAGAGCAAGAGTAGCGACGAGAGCATGAGGCGATTTTTCCGCTGGACCTCCGGCACACCACTTGCGGTAGACTTGTCGTTCTCAAGAGCGCAGCAATCGCTTTCACGGCCTCTACGGTTGGCTACTGCCTGCCCACCCTTCCCCAGCCAACCGTGGAGGCGTGATTTTTTATGAACAGGAACGATTTCTTCGCACGCACCATGCACACTCCCGACTCCCCTGAACGAGCGGAGCTTCGCGCGGCGTTGCGCGAAGTATCGAAGGCGCTGATTCCGCTGCATCGACATCTGATCGATGCCGCCAAAGCCGACTACGAGCTGGCGTACGAGCGCGTCGAGAAACCGGCGCAGATGCTTCATCTGCTGACCGAGCATCCGTTCTTCTCCTGGCTCGCACCGATGACGCGGCTGATCGTCGATATTGATGAGATGGCCCGAGTCGACTTCACGGAAGACGACGCCTTCGCGATCGGCGATCGCATCGATCGGATGTTCGGCACCACGCCCGATCCCGACTTCGCGGAAAAGTACGTCCCCCTGCTCCAGCGCGAGATCGACATCGCCGTCGGTCACGCCGCGGTGCGGAAGAATCTGGTGCGGCTCCGCCGCACCAAGTCCTGAGTCCTTAGTCCTTAGTCCTGAGTGCTCGACGACGGGAGAGCGCTCCGCGTCCGCGCGGCGCATCGCGTCGTGGGTCGAGCACTAAGGACTCAGGACTAAGGACTCAGCATCCGCAACTTAACGACCAAACCCGCGTCAAACGGACGCCCCACCTTGACGAACAAAACATGGTGTATTAGTTTGTTAATACACCAGCGCAATGATCGAACTTCGCGGCATCACCAAAACGTGGTCCGATGGACATCCCGCCCTTCGCGGGATCGACCTCACACTCGGTGAAGGTCTGTTCGGACTCCTCGGGCCGAACGGCGCCGGCAAGACGACGCTCCTGTCGATTCTCGTGCTCGCCGTCGAACCGACGTCCGGCGAGCGGCGCTACTTCGGCGTCGATCCGGCGCAGCGCGGGACCCGTTCCGCGATCCGCCGCGAGATCGGATTCCTTCCACAGGACTTTCATCCGATCGGTGTCCTCACCGGCTTCGAATACCTCATTCACTGCGCGCGCATGCGCGAGATCCGGCTCACGCGTCACGAGCTCGAGCGCCGCGCGCGAATGCTGCTCGACGCCGTCGATCTGCAGGACGCAGCGAATCGTCCGTCCGGGAGTTACTCCGGCGGCATGCGTCGCCGCCTCGGCATCGCGCAGGCGCTCATTCACACACCGAAACTCCTCGTCATCGACGAGCCGACGGCCGGACTCGATCCCGATGAGCGCATCCGCTTTCGCAATCTGATTGCCGAAGCCGCGGAAGAGGTTGCGGTGCTGCTGTCGACGCACATCTGCGAAGACATCGAGACAACGTGCGATCGACTCGGCATCGTGCAGCAGGGACAGCTCGCTTTCGACGGCACGCCGACCGCGCTCATCGCGGCCGCGCCTGATGAAGAGACGCTCGAAGGTGCATACGCCGCGTATCTCACGCGGCGGAAAGCGGCGGCGGCCGCATGAAACTCTTCCGCGCGTTCCTCGCGCACGAAGTGAAGATGCAGTTGCGCTCCGGACGCTTCCGGCTGCTCGCGGTCGTCTACACGATCGTCTGCCTCGCGCCGATCGTCGTGCCGATCGTCCTTTCGCATCGCGCCTCGAACGCCATCGGTCCGTCGCTGTACGCGTCGACGCTGGAGATGATTCAGCCGCTGGCGACTGCGATTCTCTCTGCCATCCTCGCCATCGACGCGATCTCGCGCGAGCAGCAGGAAAACTCGTTTCGCGTCGTCTCGCTCGCGCCGATCTCGAACAGCGGCTATGCGTTGCGGCGCTGGCTGAGCGTCGTCGTCATCATCGTGCCGCTCACGCTCGTCGCATCGGCGCTCGCCGCCGCGCTGTCATACACACTCGCCGGCGGCGTGCATGACTCGCTCGCGTGGACGTGGCTGCTGCACATCCTGCCGATCGCCATCATCTACTCCGCATTCGCATTCGCGCTCGGCACGATCACGGCGCGCACGATCCTCGCCGCGATCATCGGCGCCGCACTCCTCACGTTCGGCCTCGGCATCGCCAACGATCTCCTCGCGCGATCGCATCGTCAGCTCGGCGCCGTGTTCGGCGGCATCATGCCGAATCGCGCAAAGGCGGAGATGTTCGAGTGGGCATTTCGAGGGTGGGGCGGCGCGCCGCTGCCGACGGAAGCGCGGTTCGACGTCGCGCGCGCGCTCGATGAGATCGTGCCGCGCGATGCGTTGATCGCCGGCCTCGCGGCGCTGATGCTCGGTCTCGCGCCGCTGATGCTGCGCCGCACGCGGCGCGACATCCGTCCGTGGCCGGTTGCGCCCGATCACAGTCTGCGCACGTTCATCAAAGCGATCAATCGCGTGCGCGACGACTTCACGCCCGACGGCAAAGTCGAATGGAGCGAGATCATCACCGCTGCATGCGGCGTGTTGTTGCTCGGCGGCGCGATCGCCGCGCTCACGGCGCGTGAAACGAAGTATCAGCGGCTCGCCGCCGAGCGATTCAACACCGAGACCTCGTCAACTCCTGCGCCGACGCCGCTCGCAGTCGTCGCAACGTCGATGCGCATCGACGGCACGGTCGGCGACGACGGCAGCGTTCGCACGCGATCCGTGCTCGCACTTCGCAACGACGGTGCGGCGCCGGTGCAAACGCTCGGCTTCGCCATCAATCCGATGCTGACGATTCGTTCCTCCGCATCGGAAGGACGCGTGACCGCGACGCGGAGCTGGAATCGCATCGCCGTCGTGCTCGATCCGCCGCTCGCACCGCACGCAACGCGCACGATCACCTTCAACGTCGCCGGCACGCCGGGCGAGATCGACTTCGCCATCTACAACCCATTTATTCAGCGCTACCCGCGATTCCGCGATGCAAAAGACGCGATCGACATGCAGGCGCTCGCGCTCAGCACCTTCACCGCCTCGGCGAATCGCGCGCAACTCTCGATGCCGCTCTCCGATCTCGCGCCGGTGCTTCGTTACACGAAGTGGGAACCGATCTACAACGGCGACGGATCGGTCACCATCCGCGAAGAGCAGCTCGCGACCGCGACGCCGCTGCATCTCGACCTGCGCGTTCCGCGCAACACCTTCGTCGCCGATTCGTGCGGCTCGATCTCATCCGCATCGCAACTCGTCACCGGCTGCAACGCCGATCCGGCGAAACATCTCCTGTTCGGTGGCGCGCTGCAATCGATTCCGATCGGTCCAACCGCGACGCTTGCGTTTCTCCCCGCGCATCAGCCGTTCGCGAAGCTGCACGGCGGAACGTTGCAGCAGGCGCTGGCGCTGATCGGAAAGGCGTGGCCGGGACTCGGACTGCGCGAGCGGATCGTCTTCGTCGAACGTCCGTCGGAAGAGCTCGAGCGCTACTACGGCGACTACAACCCGTCGTACACGATCGAGTCGATCCGCGCGTACGGCGCGCTGCAGCTTCTTCCCGAGCTGATGGTGACGAGTCGCACGCCGCTCAAGCCCGGCGTCGTCGCGACGTCGATCCTCGCGCACGCGCTGTTCGACCGGCGACTGCTCGTTCGCGATCAGCATGGCTTTTTCGCGCGCTTCTATTCGTACGTCGCGCGCGCACGCGTTGGTGAGTCGATGAAAAGCGGCGCAGTCGAACCGGGCATCCAGGGCGGCAGCCCCGCAAGCAATCCGATTCTGCTCGATCCCGACATCCGGCTGCGCCGCGTCCTCGTCGACATCGAAAATCGCGTCGGCTCCGATCGGCTTGTCGCCGGCATCAACGACTTCATCACCTCGAGCCGCGAGCCGGGCAACGCGAAGGAACTGCTCAACGCGATCGCCCGGCGCGGCGACGTCTCACTCGACCGCGTTTATCAGGACTACTTCGAAGGACGTGCGCTGCCGAAGCTGACGTTCGTCGACGTCGAGTTCCATCGCGCCGGCGACGCCTGGCAGGTGACCGGAAACCTGCGCAACGATGGCAGCGGCGAAGCGTTCTGCCCGATCGTGTTGCGCACCGCCTTCGAATCGGTGAAACGCGTCATCCGCGTCGACACGAAAGAGGTCGTGCCGTTCTCGATCTCGACGCCGTACGCGCCGCGCTCGCTGCAACTCGATCCCGACCGAGTCTGTTATCGCTTCGCGGCGGTCGGCCTGGTCGACAACGTCGATTACAAGGGCGAGCGATGAGGAACTGGCTCGTACGCATTCGCGCCTCGCTGGCGCTGCTCGTCGAGCGGCGCGTCGGCCTCTTCATGACCATCGACGGCCTCTTCCTCTTCTCCGCGATTCCGCTCGCATTCGGCGGCACCGGCCGCGCCACCGAATTCTGGTTTCCGATCTTCATCATTCCGTCGCTGATCCTCGGCGTGCCGATGCTCTCCGAATGCGTCGCCGTCGAGCGCCGCAGCGGCACGCTCGATCTCGCACTTTCATCGCCCGGCGCGCGCTTCTACTTCGAGCGGCGCGCGGTCGCCGTCGCGGCGCTGATGATCGTGCAGGGATGGTTCGGCATCTTCTTCGCGCGCCTCGCCACCGAAACATTTCCGCTCACCGGTCCGCTGATTCAGATCGTCGTCGTCTCGCTCTTCATCACGTCGGTCACGCTCAACTGGTCGCTGCGCCTCGCCACGCCCGGCGGCGTCATCTTCGCGACCTTCGCCACCGCCGTCGTTTTTCTTCCGTGGTTCATGTCGAACCCGATCTATCCGCCGGCGGCCGCCGGTCATCCGATGACCGCCGACGACATCCTCAAAGTCACGAAAGACAACCTCGTGCTCGCCGGTGCGGCGGGCGTCTTCTACCTCTATTCACTGCAACGGCTGATGCGGCCGGAAACGATCATCACCTGAGGTCACACATGACACGCACTTCGCTTCTTCTGATTCTTTGCGCCGCTTCGCTGGCGGCCTGCCACAACGACGACCTCGATCGCGAACCGAATGCGACACCGGTGCGCACCGAAGTCGCGAAGCGCGCGGAGTTCGCACCGACGATTGCGTTGATCGGCGTCGTGCGCGCTTCCGAAACGGTGCCGGTCGTCGCGCTGAAAGGCGGCTCGATCGTTTATGCGCAGCGCTTCGCGGGCGGGTTGCGAACCGGCGAGAGCGTCCGCGCCGGCGAAGTGATCGCGGAGATCCGCAACGACCAGAGCGAGTTCGCGACGCGACAGTCGCGGCTCGAGATGGACGCGGCCACTGCCGACTTCGATCGTTCGAAGCGCAGCTACGAGCTCGGCGTCGTGTCGTCGGCCGAATACTCGACGTACAAAGTTCGCGCGCAGCTCGCGCGTGAACGCTACGCCGCATCGCAGAAAGACGCGACGCGGCAAACGATCGTCGCGCCGCGCGCCGGACGTCTCGTCGTCATGCAGCCGGTCGCGAACGGCGTCGAGGTCGCGGCCGGAGCGAAGCTCGCCGACATCGCGTCGGGCGGCGTGCCGATCGTCGAAAGCTCCGTCGCCGCCGCCGATCGCGATCAGCTTCGTCCCGGTCTCGTCGTCCGGCTCTCTCACGGCGCGTGGAAAGGCGAAGGAAAGATCGCCGAAGTCGCGTCGGTGATCGACACCGCCGGCACGGCGCGCGTCGTCATCACGATGACGAAAGGCGACGCGCCGCCGCCGGGAACCGGTGTCGACGCGGAGGTTGAATTGGAGAGACGTCCCGACGTGCTGAGCGTGCCGGAAGATGCGCTGGTCGCCGGCAGCGAAGGACCGGCGCTCTTCATCGTCGGCGCCGCGGAAGGCTGGCGCAACACGTTCGTCGTGAAACGCGTCGACGTCGAAACAGGCGGACGCGCGGGCGGACGTGTCGAAGTGCGCGGCGGACTGCGAGACGGCGATCGCGTCGTCATCACCGGCGTCGATACGTTGTCGGAAGGAACGTCGATCGTCGAGTCGGAGTCGAAGTCGTGATCGAAGCGGCGCTGCGCCGGCCGGTGTCGACGATCGTTGCCACGATCGCCTTCTCCGCCGTCGGCCTCTTCTCGCTTTTCAAGCTGCCGCTCTCGCTCTTGCCGGCCATCGAACGGCCGCGGCTCGTCATCAATGCGAAAGCGGCTTCGAGCTCGCGCGACGAACTGCTGCACGACGTCACCGTTCCGCTCGAGCGGAGGCTCGCGCTCGTCCCCGGCATCGCGTCGATCGAGAGCGAGACGTCGGATGGCGAAGCGACGATCACGCTCGAATCGACGTGGCAGAGCGATCCCGATCGGCTGCGCGTCGACGTTGCGCGGCGCGTCGAAGGAGCGAGCGCGATTCCGCTCGACGAGCTGACGGTTGATGTTCTCGGCAGCGATGCGCAGCCGGTCATTGAAGTGGCGGTGACCGGCGGCAGCGGCGCGAGCCGTTCGACGATCGCACAACGGGTCGTCGTGCCCGAGCTCGCAAGAATCGACGGAGCGGGACGAATCGAAGTGAGCGGCGCCTCGCCGCTGCGACTCGTCGTCGAACCGCGCGCCGCCGACCTCGCCGCACGCGGACTGACCGCGGCCGACGTCGAAGAGCGACTGCGAACGGTCGGACGCCCGATCGCCGCCGGACGCGTGCGCGAAGGAGCGTCGGTGCGGCCGCTGGTTGTATTGCAACCGGTGCGCAGCGCGGACGAGTTGCGTCGCATCCTGGTGCGCGATGTGCCGCTCGGTGAGATCGCGGATGTGTCGCTGAGGGAGGTCGTGGATGAAACCGCGTTTCGGATGTACCGTCATCCCGAGCGGAGCGAGGGATCCGGGCGGGCGGGGCACGACAGCGCGCACCACACACCCGGATCCCTCGCTCCGCTCGGGATGACGGGCGTGCTCATTCGCGTACACCGCGCTCCCGGCGCGAACGCGGTCGCACTCGCACGAGGAGTAAGGTCGCGCGTCGCCGAGCTCGCGTCGCGCGCCGGCGACACACGCATCCGCATCGTCGACGATCGCAGCCGCGAAGTCGCACGCGCTCTCGGTGAGCTCGCACTCTCCGCGCTCCTCGGCATTCTTCTCGGTACGCTCGTGCTTCGCTTCATGCTCGGACGCTGGCGTCCGACGCTCGCGCTTTCGGTGGTCATTCCGGCCGCGCTCCTCTCATCGTTCGCGGTCTTCCTCGTCGCGAACGTCTCGCTCGACGTCATCTCGCTCGCCGGACTCGCACTCGCCACCGGACTCCTCGTCGACAACTCCATCGTCGTGCTCGAATCGATCGAAAGCGCGCGTGCACGCGGCGAACGCGATGCCGTGCTGCGCGGCACGAGACAGATCGTCGTCGCCGTCGTCGCCAGCTCGGTCACGCTGATGGTCGTCTTCGCGCCGCTGCTTTATCTGCGCGGCCTCGCGCGAGCGCTCTTCGGCGAACAGGCCATCGCGGTCATCGCATCGGTCGCCGCATCGCTCGTCTTTTCACTCGCGCTGACACCGGTGCTCGCTGCACGCGGCGCCGCCGAAACAAAACCGCGCAGCCCCGGACTTTCGTCGTATCGCGAATGGCTCGAACGCGCGCTCGCAAATCCGCGGCGTACCGCGCTGCTCGCCGCGATCGTGCTCATCATCACGATCGGCAGCGGCGCGCTGCTGCCGCGCGAGCTGTTCGCGCGCGGCGCGTCGAAGCGCGTTGTCGCCGAGCTTCGTTTCGCACGCGATCTCGATCCGATCGCCGCGCGCGCGCAGGGCGAAGCGTTCTGGCGTCGCGCACTTGCAGCGCTCGATCCGAATGACGTCGAAGCGATGTCGATGCAGCAGCGCGCCGGCGGCGAAGGAGAGCTCGACGTCGAGCTGAAATCGGCGGCGAAGACCACCGACGCCGTTCGCAAACTTCACGATGCATTGCGCGTCGCCGGCGTCAGTGCGCGCGTCCGCGTTCGCACGAGTGCGTTCGTCGAAGGAATCGGCGGCGATGCCGATCAGATCGAAGTGATCGCTTCCGCGACCACCGATCGCGACGCCGCGGCGCTCGCGACGCGCATCACATCCGCAATGCAGCGCGCAGGATTCGTGCTGCATGACGACGATGAGAATCGCGCGCGCACCGCCGTCACGCTGCGATGGAACGAACAGCTCCTCGCCACCAATGCAATCTCGCGCGCGACGATCGAGCACGAGCTGCGCGCGGCAACGAGCGACAGCGACGTCGGACAGAGTGACGTCACCGGCAGCGAGCCGTCGATCCGCCTGCTGCCGGTCGCGCCGCGCAACGTGTCGACGCTGCCGGTTCGCATCGGCGATCGCATCGTGCCGCTGTCCGCCGTCGCCGGAGTCACGATCGCTGCGCGCGCGCCGCGCGTTCGTCACGATCAAAGCCGGCCGGCGCAACGACTGGTTTTCGATCGCGCAAACGCCTCCGGCAATCCGGAGCGCGTCATCGCGAACGTTTCACTCGGACGCGGCGAACGTGTTCGCATCGCAGGCCACGCGCGCGAGCTCGGCGATGCATTCGCGCAGATGCGGCTCGCGTTCATCCTCGTGCTCGTTCTGCTCTATCTGACCATCGCCGCGTTCTACGAATCGCTGCTGCTGCCGCTGCTCGTCATGGCGGCGATTCCGTTCGCTGCCGGCGGCGCATTCGCGGCGCTGCTCGTCACCGGCCAGAGTCTCAACGTGATGTCGCTGATCGGTCTCATCTTCCTCGGCGGCATCGTCGTCAACCACACCATCGTCCTCATCGATCGCGCCGAACAACTCCGCGCCGCTGGCGCCGATGAAGAGGATGCGATCCGTTCCGCCGCCGCGGAGCGCTATCGCCCGGTAATCATGACGACCGCCACCGCAATCCTCGGCATGATCCCGCTCGCGATTCTCGGCGGCGACGGCGCCGAGCTGCGTCGCGCCATCGCCATCGCTGTCACCGGCGGTCTCGTCGCCGCGACCATCTGCACGCTGATCGTCATTCCGCTCCTGCATCGCGCGCTCGAGCCGCTGCGTCGCCGCGGCCGCCGCGCGGAGATTGCGGGCGAGCTTGCCGTGGCGGTCGCGAGGTGAAGACTCGGCGCCTCATCGTCGCACTCGCCATCGTCCTGCTCGCGCTCGTCGCAGCACCGCGTTTGCGGATCGATTACGCGGCCACGGTTGCGATGCCGGAGATCGCTGTCTCGCTCTCGCTTCCTCCAGGCGCGGCGAGCGATCCGGCGGAGACAACCGCGCGCTGGCTCGTGCCGATCGAATCGGCCATTCGCTCGCTCGGCGACGTTGCCGGAACGCGCGGCCAGGTCTCGGGAAACGATGCGGAGCTCACGGTCCGATTTCGCGGCGACGTCGATCCTGAACTGAAGACGGCGCGCCTCCTCTCCGACCTCGCGCCGCTCCGCGCGAAGCTGCCACGCGACGCGAGCATCGACGTTCGTCCGTCGATGCAGGGCGGCTCGCGGCCGAACCTCGTGCTGGCCGTGCGCGGACGTGACGCCGATCGCGCCGCGCGCCGCATCGCCGAAGAGTTGCGCACCGCTGACGGAGTTCGCGACGTCCGCGTGTGGGGAGAAGTGCTTCAGGAAACATCGGTTCGGTTGCGCGACGACGCGCCGCCGTCGATCACCGCCAGCGCCGTCCGCGAAGCGATCGACAGCGCGCTGCACGGCACGCACATCGGCGCGGTGCGCAACGGTTCGCGCACGCTGCCGCTCGATGCGGCTGCAACCGCGGCGCGCATCGATGAAGTTCGTATTGCCGATCATCGGCTGACGTCGATCGCCAACGTCAGCACCGCGGCAATGCCGCAGGTGCAATCGTCGCGACTCGATGGCAAACCGGCAGTGCTGCTCTTCGTCATGCGCGATGAAAGCACGTCGCCGTTTCGCTTCGACAACAGCGTGCGCGAGCGGCTCGCCGCGAATGTGGAAGTGATCTCCAACGACGCCGCCGATCTGCGTCGTCTGCTGCTGCTCCTCACCATCGGAGCGCTGGCGGCGACGCTGCTTCTCGGCTCATACGTTCCGGTCGCAATCGCCATCGCCGCGAACGTCGCCTGGCTTGCATCGATCGACGTCGACGCATCGGCGCTCATCGCCGCGGCGATCGCCATCGCCGGAATCGCACCGCTGGCGCGCATGCGTCGCGACCGCGGCGCGGCGTTGATTGCAGCCGCGGCAATCGCGATGCTACCGGTCGCGGTCACGCTCGGCAGCCGCGCACTGATGCCGTTCATCATCGGCCCGGCGCGCGCGTTCATGATCGCCGGACTCTCCGCCATCTGCGCGACGATGCTGCTGCCGGCGACGCGTCCGCTTTTCGCCACGCACGGACTCTTCACACGCCGCCTGCTCCGCAACGCCGCGAGCGTCGTGCTCGCCGTGACGACCGCCGGCTTCGGCCTTTACGCATGGTGCGGCACCGCACTCGATCCGAAAGGAGCGGGACGCATCCCGGAGCGCGGCCGGCTCTACGTTCGCGTTGCGCTGCCGAGCGGCGCAACGCTCGCGCAAAGCGTGCGCGCCGTCGAGAACGTCGAGAGTGCCGCGGGAAAACTGAGCGAGATCAAACGCATCTGGAGCATCGTCTCGCCGGAAAACGCGACGTCGGTCCTCGAACTGACGCGCGCCGCGCAATCGCCAACAGAAGTGGCGATGCTTCGCGTCCGGCTGCGCAGCATGATCGTCGTCCCGGGCGTGGTGTCGATTGAAGAAGGATTCGATCGCTCGGCCGCATCGCGCCTTTCCGACGATCTCGAAGAACGGCCGGAGACGAACGAAGAAGGCTGGATGTATCGCTTCATCATGCACGGCACGAACCTCGATGGAATGCGGCGAACCGCCGACACGATTGAGCGCCGGCTGAAGACCGCCGGTCTCGCCAGCCGCGTCGACGCGCGATGGGGAGCGACGTCGAGCCGCGTCGAGCTCGTTCCGCATCGCGACACCACGCCGCAGGTTGCCGCGGCGATCGCGTCGTCGCTCGTCGAACGAACGGTTCCGGCGCCGCGCGTCGAGTTGAGCGACGGCCGCTTTCTCACTGTCTCTGCCGCGCGCGCACCACGTACGTACGACGACGTGCCGCGCGAGCGCGATCTCTTCGCCACGCCGCTTCGCTCCGTCGACGGCGTTGCAACCGTCCTTTCCGCATTCACTCCGCGCGCCTCGATGGTTCCAGGCTCCGCGCAACGCGAGCTCGGACGTTTCGTGCTGCCGATCACTGTCAATGTCGGCGGGCACGAAGAAGCGCAGATCCTCGATCATCGCGAAAAGATCGATCGTCTCCTCACGAATCTCGCGATGCCGCCCGACGTTTCGCTGGCGCGGCCGTCGCTGTCGAAGCTGCAGATGTCGCGCGAGAAGTTGCGCGCGATCGGCCTCGCGACGCTGCTCCCGCTGCTCCTCTTCGCCATCGGCGCGATCGCGCTCAGCTCCACGCGCGCCGCGTTCGTCGCACTCGCACCGGCCGGCGCCGCGGTATCACTCACCGGCGCGCTGATGATGATCACGTCGGCGGCCATCGATGAGCCGACGCTGCTCGCGATGTCGGGCGCCGCGTGCTGCATCACCGCGATGGCGATCATCGCCATGCGCGTGCGCTCGAACGTCTCCGCGTATCGGATGCTGCGTCACGCGAGCCTTCCCGCGGTTGGCGGATCGCTCGCCGCGCTGTTGATGCTCGTGCCGGCCGCATTCATCGAAGCGTCGCTGCGCGGCGGATGGCGTCAACCGCTGCTCGCGGCCGCGACGATGCTCGCGTGCGGCAGCGCGCTCGCGCCGATGCTCTCCGCGGCCATCGGCATCGTCGCGCGCGATCTTCGCCGCCGCACATCGACCGAAGGACAGACGATGCGACATCCCGCGGTCTGGAACGCGACCGATGACCCGACCACGCTCAGCGTGCAGAACGTCACGAAGGTTTACGCCGGCGGATTTCGCGCGCTGCATCGCGTCTCGTTCGAACTACGTCCCGGCGTCGTCGGCCTGCTCGGACCGAACGGCGCCGGCAAGACGACGCTGCTGCGCATCCTCACCGGACTGCTGATGCCGACGCGTGGCGAAGTCGCGTTTCGCGGAGTGCCGGTGGTGCCCGAGAACCTCGCCGAGTATCGAAAAGCGATCGGATTTCTGCCACAGGAGTTCAATGCGTGGAGCGGCTTCACAGCGGAAGAGTTTCTCGACTTCTGGGCGATCGAACGCGGTATCAACGATCCGCGCGAGCGCGCCGCGATGATCGGCCGCGTGCTCGAAGAGGTCGACCTCTCCGGCTCCGCGCGCCGCCGCGTCCGCGACTTCTCCGGCGGCATGCGGCAGCGCATCGGTATCGCCCGCGCGCTGCTCGGCGATCCTCCGATTCTCATCGCCGACGAGCCAACGACCGGTCTCGACATCGAATCAAGAGCGCGCTTCCGCGACCTGATGCGCGGAATTGCACGCGACCGCGTCGTCATCCTCTCGACGCACATCGCCGGCGACGTCGAAGCAACCGCCTCGCGCATCCTGCTGCTCGATCGCGGCACGATTCGCTACGACGGTACGCCGGAGTCGCTCATCGCAAGAGCGCAGGGACGCGTGTTCGAAGAGATCGTCAGCGAAGCGGACGCACGACACCTGTCGCGCAAATATCGAGTGACGACGCGAGTGCGCGTGCGAGACGGCATTCGAATCCGCGCCGTCGTCCCGCCGGACGAACCGCTCCCCGCGCGCGCGGTCGAGCCATCGCTGGAAGAGGCGTATCTCGCCGACATCGCAACACGGCGCGCGATGAAGACCAGCGCGTTCGCGTTTCTGTCCGAGGCGTCGAGGTAGGGATCTCGGGGCGAGAACACTCTCCCCGTTCATGACCATCAAACACGTCGTCGTCGTGATGCTCGAGAACCGTTCGTTCGACAACGTGCTCAGCGCGCTCAAAGGCACGCCACCGACGCATACGAACGAAGGACCGGCCGGCTCCGTTGCAACACACGCGGCCGCCGCGAAACGGATCGGCGACAGCGGGGCGACCTATGCCGGAACGACGCTCCCGCTCATCGATCCGGGCGAGAAGTTCTCCGACATGGCGCAGCAGTTTCTCAATGAGACCGCGGGCGACAACCCATACGACAACTACGACTCGAATGCGCCGATGAGCGGCTTCGTGAACAACTACGCCGCGCAGAAAACGGTGAAGGTGCCGACTGAGAACCTGCCCGACGTCATGGCGTACCTGACTCCGGAACAGCTTCCGGTCACCTCGTTTCTGGCGCGCAACTACGGTGTTTGTGAACGATGGTTCGCGTCGGTGCCGACGCAGACGTACGCCAACCGCGCATTCGCGCTGACCGCGGCACCGTCGGTGCACGCCAGTGCGTTCAAAACGTACAGCCTCATCGAAGATGCGGAGTACTACCTCCCGCTCGTCGACCCGATCGAGATGCCGTCCCTGCTTGCGCTACTCGATACAGAGATGCCAAAGAAACCCAATCCTGTGCAGCCGCCGTACTGGAAGGTCTACTTTCACGATTACTCGATCGCTGAGCAGACCGTGCCGTACGTCGCGAACAAGGCCGGCGATCCGAAGAACAACGTCGCCAGGTACGACGATTGCGACTGGGGACCAACGAAGCCATCAACGTTCGTCGAAGACGTGAAGCAGGGAACGCTTCCGCCGTTTTCGTTCATCGAACCGCGGTACTTTGACAACTGCGCGACGAACCACCTGCCGCCGAACAGCAATCATCCCGGCGCATCAAATCAACTGACGACGACGGAAATCATCGAGGGGGGTAAAAACCCGGTGACGCCGACGAATCCGCCGATCGACGTCGCAACTTCCGAAGCATTTCTGATGGACGTTTACAACCGTCTGCGATGCAGCGCTCTCTGGGCGGATACGCTGCTGATCATTACCTACGACGAGCACGGCGGAATTTACGACTCCGTGCCGCCGCCGAGTGCGAACCCGCCGGGCACGATCAATTGGGACGGTAAGAAACCGAAGCACGCACCGGACAGCGTGCCGCCGTGCTCGAACTTCGATAAAAGCGCCGACGGTTTCGAGTTCACCGTTTACGGCGGACGGGTACCGGCGATCATCGTCTCGGCGTACACCGCGCCGGGACCGATCGCTGTTCCAGCCGCGGACAAGCCGCCGTTCGAGCACGCCTCGATCGTCCGCACCGTTCGCGACATCTTCGACCTCGGCGACCCTCTGAACGACCGCGACGCGAATGCACCGAGCCTGCTCGACAGCCTCGGGTCGATGAACGAGACGGAAAAGATCGGCGGGATCATCGTGGCCGGCCCGAGGTCGCCGGTGCTCACGTATTCGAATGGCGTAGTCGCGCCGTCGTCAGCGACGCGCATCTTCGCGAATGCAGGACGCGATGCAGGACGCAACGTTCCGATCGTGCCGTCGACGAATGAACCGTGGCTTACCGCCTCGATCAGCGAGTTGTGCGATCAGCTCGTGCAACTCGCGATCGTCGCCGACAACCTGCCGCAGGGCAGCGGCCCGTTCACCGCCAACGTGATCCTGAATGCCAGCGCATGCGCCCCACTCACAATCCCCGTAACACTCACGCTGACGTAACCACGAGGAGCCTCACGTAGTGCCGGCTATGCCTCACACGCACCGGGCCGTGCCCGGCGTGGCCGGCGGTGGTGTCCCCGGCTGGGATCGAACCAGCGACCCACAGCTTAGAAGGCTGTTGCTCTATCCGACTGAGCTACGGGGACATGAGGTGAAGGAAGGCCGCCTCGCGTGGTCGGGGCGAGAGGATTCGAACCTCCGACCCCCTGCTCCCAAAGCAGGTGCGCTACCAGACTGCGCTACACCCCGAGACGCGTGACAAATGGTGATGCGGAGCAGTTAAACCGCGCGAGCGTGACTTGCATTCTCGTGGTGCATCGGCAGCACCGCTTCCCACTTGTTGGCGTCGGCGGTATTGAGGATGAACTCGAAGCAATGCCCGTGCGATCTGATGCGCAGCGCGCGGCCGGAAGCCACCGCGTGGCCGGTCGCCGTCTCATCGTCGTACTCGATCTCATCGATCTGCGTGATGTCGAGTGAAGCCTGCAGATCGGCGTTCTCGTAATAGAAACAATCGTCCGTCAGGGCGACGACGACCGGGATCTTCTCCATCCCTTCCACATACGAGGCTTCAGTCACGATTTTCGATGAGCCGCGTCGCTTCGCCGCGATCGCCTCGAGGACGTCATGAGAGCGGAACTTGAGGAACAACCAGACGAGGACGGCCATAACGACGAGTCCCACGACGGTGATGGTACCGAGCCAGGGCATACGCTCCTCCTCAGGAAGATCTGTTGTTGATTCCGAAACAATTTACTCCGTTTCGACACAAACGTCGACGACGCATTGAGGATGTACGAGCCTTTTCGTCTGTTGTTTCGAGCTCATCCGCAGCGCGCGGATGCAGCGGTAGAATGGGGTGATGCCGGAAGGGAAGCGGAAGACGCGCAACGAGCATTCGTCGGGCGGTGCCGTGATTTCCTTTCGCGATGGAGCCGCATTCGTGGCCATGATTGCGACGCGCAATCGGACGCGCTGGGGCCTGCCGAAAGGCGCCGTCGTCGAAGGCGAAACCTCCGAGCAGGCCGCGTTACGCGAAGTGCTCGAGGAGACCGGCCTTGAAGCGAGCGTCGTTAAACTGCTCGACACGATCGAGTACTTCTTTCGCGCCGGAGACACGCTCATCAGGAAACGGGTCGACTTCTACCTGATGAACTACGTCGGCGGGACGCTCACGCCGCAGCTCAGCGAGGTGGACGACGTCGAGTGGGTTTCGCTGCCGGAGTCGCTCGCGCGGGCGAGCTTCGAGTCCGAGCGGAAGCTTTTGGAGACGGCGCTTTCCGAGCTCGAGCAGGTTCGCTCGGCCGTGCTGGCTTCTTCTTCGCCGGCGCCTTCGTAGCAGCTTTCTTCTTCGCCGGCGATTTCTTTTTCGCCGCTTTCAGACGACTCGCCACCGTCGGCGCGGCGCCACCTTTCAGCGGATCGCTTCGATTGCTGTTCCAGACATTCTTCGGACTGACATCTTCGACAGAGCGATTCGATACGACGGAAAGTGGCGCGACCTCCGTCACGTCCACTTTCTCGTTCGCGTACTCATCGCGATGCTTCAGCAGCAGCCACTCGTTTCCTTTATCCGAGCGTGAGCGGCCGCCGATCTTCACCAGCGCCCACTCGCCGAACATCTTCTTTCCGTAGAGTCGGAACGTCAGCTTCCCCGACCTGATTGCTTTCACCGGATCGTCGCCGGGCTCGATGAACTCCCACTCACCTTCGTCCCAGATGATTACGTTTCCGCCGCCGTACTGGCCCGCGGGGATGACGCCCTCGAACTTCGCGTAATCGTACGGATGATCCTCCGTCATCATCGCCAGCCGCTTCACGGACGGGTCGTATGACGGACCTTTCGGCACCGCCCACGACTTCAGCACGCCTTCCATCTCGAGGCGAAAGTCGTAGTGAAGATGCGACGCCTGATGTTTCTGGATGACGAAGATCGGCAGCTTGCCGCGCTTCGGTTTTCCGCCGGCCGGCTCCGGCGTTTCGCCGAAGTCGCGCATCTTCCGATACTTGTGCAGCAGGTCGGGCATGGCGATACGTTACGACGCCTTCCGCCGTTTGTGGACGGCGGTGCTGCGCGATTTTGCAGCCGTTGTGCGGCGGCCCTTCGCCGATTTCGCGGCTCGTTTCGGTGCGCGTCGCGTCGCTCCGCTTCCGAGCGAACGCCGCAGCGCTTCCATGATGTCGATGACCTCGGCGGACTTCTTCTCTTCCTCCGGTTCTTCCGGCGTAATCGATTTGCCGCGCGACTTCGCACGGATGCGATCGATCAGCCGCTCGCGATACTCATCCTTGTACTGCAGCGGATTGAACTTCTTTTCGGTCAGCTCATCGATCAGCATCTCGGCGAGCTTCACCTCTTTCTCTTTCACCTCGCCGCTTTCGATCTCCATCGCGCCGAAGTCGCGCACTTCGTCCGCGTAATACATCGTGTGGAGCACGAGCCCCTTCTCGAACGGACGAAGGATCACCAGATGCTCGCGATGCGCGGAGACCCAGCGCGCGAGCGCAACCTTTCCCTGCTTCTTCATCGCGGAAGCGAGCAGCTTGTACGTCTTCGAGCCGCCGGCAGCCGGCCCGAGGAAGTACGCCTTCTCGAAAAAGACCGGATCGATCTGGTCGAGGGAGAGGAACTCGGTGATGTCGAGCGCGCGATTGTCGTCGCTCTCCAGCGATTCGATCTCCTCATCGGTGAACGTCACGTATTTGCTCTTGCTGATCGCATAAGCGCGCACGAGCTCATCCGATTCGACGATTTTCTTGTGATGCGGACACCACCATTTGCGATTGACGCGCGTGCCACAGCTTTCGTGCAGCAGGTTGAAGTGGATGTCTTCCGACTTCGTGGCGGTGTAGAAGCGGACCGGAATCGAAACCAGTCCGAATGAGATCGTGGCGTTGCGCAGAGGCCTGAGTGCCATACGTTCCTCCGCCTGAGGACTTTGCATTCGTCGTTCCAGACGCGTCCATGCGGAAGTTGCTGATTCATCTATACTTCACGCGGCTTCGTTCTTGCAGAAACGGCCGCTCGGACATGGACTCGTCCATCCGCAAAATGCTGTGGGGCGCGTTCGCGGCCCTGACGGTTCTCGTAATTCTCGGCCTTGCGCTGACGCTGACGGTGTTGCAGATCGGCCGCCGCCAGGAGTACCGCATCGTGCATGGCAGCGCGCCGCTCATCGACGCCGTAAATTCGATGGGACTCGACATCACCACGATGGTGTCGGCCGCGCGCGGCTACGTCGTGCAGCAGCAATCGCAGTTCGTGCAGCAGTACGACGACGCCGTCCGCGACTTCGAGAAGTCCGACCGGCAGGCGACGGAACTGACCGACGATCCACACGATTTCCAGATCGTCACCGACATGCGCCGCCATTACGCCGACGTCAAGGGGCTCGCCGACAAGCAGTTCCGGCTGGCGCACGACGGAAAAATCCTGGAAGCATCGGACGTGATGCTCGAGCTGGCGCGCATCCGCCGCGCCGCTCCCGATTACGTCGGCATCCTCACCGAGAACCATCGCCGCTCGGAAAGCGAGGACCTCGAACACCTCGGCATGCTGCGGCAGGAACTGGCGCTGCTCATGATCGTCATCAGCCTCGTCATCGTCGGCATCGGCGGCTACGCGATCTCGTTCGTGCAGCGCTCGCTGATGCAGTCGATCACGCGTCAGGTCAAACGGACCGAAACGATGATCGCCGGAATGGCCGACGGCGTGATGCTCGTCGACAAAGACGGCAGGACGGTTTTCATCAATCCGGCCGGTCAAAAACTTCTCGGCCGTTCCGACGTCGGCATTCCGATCTTCCAGCACGCCGACGTCTATTCGCTGCGCAATGAAGAAGGACGATCGATCGATCCGCGAGAGCTGCCGGCGGCACAGGCGCTCTCGACCGGACGCGCCATCAACGACGTCACGATGTTCATCGATCGCAAAGACCGCGGCAAACAGGTCGCGATCTCGATGACGGCGACGCCGCTTCACGATGACGGCCATGTCTCCGGCGCCATCGTGACGTTCCGCGACATCACCGAGCGCCGGCGCCTCGAAGAGGAGATGCAGCTTCAGGCCGAGCGCGCGCAAATCCTCGCCGACGCCGGCGCGTTCTTCGCCAGCAACATCGATCCGGTCTGGGTCACGCAGGCGATCGCCGAGCGGATCGCGGAAGTGCTCGGTGACTGGTCAGCGGTCATCCTCAAATCAAACGACTCGAACGAGCTGCGGGTCGCGGCGATCCATCACCGCGACATGACGTCGCTCGGCCTCGCGTGGTCGTACATCTATCGACAGCCGCTCGTCGTCGGAGAAGGAATCATCGGCCAGGTCGTCAGCACCGGCTATCCGTCGCTGATGTCGAACGTCGGCAACGTCACGCAGAGCTCGCACAGCGACGAGACGTCGTATCACGCGCCGTCGATGAAGCTGGCGTCGCTGCTCATCCTTCCGCTTCGCACGCGCCGCGAGATCCTCGGCGTCCTCGTCATCGCCGCGAACGATCCCCGGCGCGTCATGACGGACGACAAACTGCCGCTGGCCGAGGTGCTCGCGGAACGCGCGGCGCTGGCGATCGAGAATGCGAAGCTCTACACGGAACAGGTCGAAGCGCGGCGTAAGGTTGAAGATCTTTCGCGACTGAAGGACGAGTTCCTTTCGATCGCGTCGCACGAACTGCGAACGCCGGTTACGTCGATCAAAGGCTATACGCAGCTGGCGAAGACGCTCATTCGTGAGAACGACCTCGCGACTTCCGAGGAGTATCTCGATATCGCGCTCGACCAGATCGATCGGATGTCGCGATTGATTCTCGAGCTGCTCGACGTGTCGCGCATCGAGACCGGACGACTGGAAATTCGCCGCGAACCGATCCAGTGGTCGACGTTCGTGCGCGACGTCGTCCATCGCCATCACACCACGGTTGGCGATCGCCGGTTCCATCTCAACGTTCCCGACGACAACGACGGCAAAGTCGTGATCGGCGATCGCGATCGCCTCGAACAGGTCCTCGGCAACCTCCTCGAAAACGCGGTGAAGTATTCGCCGGATGGCAGCGAGATCTACGTCAGCGTCGATGAGAAGCCCGAGTCGATCGTCACTTCGGTTTGCGACCGCGGCATCGGCATTCCGACCGACGAGCTCGCGCAGGTCTTCGAGCGCTTCCACCGCGGACGCCACGTGTCGTCGACGAACTACGGCGGCCTCGGGCTCGGCCTTTACATCACCAAACAGATCGTCGAACGGCACAGCGGCTCGATCTGGGTCGACAGCAAGGAGGGGAGCGGCACGACGTTCTACTTCTCGCTGCCGGTCGTGAACGTTCCCGCAACCGCGCCGGCGGCTTCGGCCGCAAACTGAAATATCACCAACAGAGCGGGGTTGTCGTGCGTACGCCAGGCATGCACCGCGCACTCGCCATCTCGCTCATCTTCTTCGCGCTGCCGCTCGCGGCGGACGAGTTTCGCGTCGATCGCGTGCTCGAGTCGCTGACCGCAACCTATCGACATTCGACGCAGCTCATCGACGGCATCGAAGTCGTGGGCGGCGAGAAAATCGAGCGCGTTCGCCGCGACGGAACATCCGACGTCGTCTACGAGCACGCGCTGCAGAAAGCGCCGGTGACGATCATGGCTGCGACCACGCCGCGCGACCACGCGACGCGCGTTTACCTCGACGTGAACGGCGTCGCGCGGCTGGCGTGGAAGGTCATCGCGTACGAACGTCCGCTCGAACCGTTCGCCGAGTATTACGACGCCGCGACCGGCGCGCTGCTCCGTCGCGATCCGCTCTTCTGGACCGCGAAGGCGCGCGTGTTCGAATCGAATCCGGTCGTGAAGCTCAACGATCCGACGCTGCGCGATCAGAACAATGCGGCGAGTGCGGTGCCTGATGCCGCGTACTCGATCGTTGAGCTGGATGACATCGCGCCGACCGGTCCGCTGGCTGGTCCGTACGTGCAGATCGTCGATACCGAGAATCCGCGTACGCCGCCGGCCGACGCATCGCAATCGCTGATGTTCGATCGGAGCCAGCAGCAGTTCGAAGAGGTCAACGCCTGGTTTCACATCGATCGTTCGCTGCGCTACATCGAATCGCTCGGCTACAGCGGCGCGCGGCGACTGCTGAATTACTCGCTGCCGATCGATGCGCATGCGGCGAACGGCACCGACAACTCGTATTACGTGGCCGGCTTTCGCGCGGGTGAGGGCGGGCTGTATTTCGGGGATGGCGGCGTTGATGACGCCGAGGACTCCGACATCATGACGCACGAGCTCGGGCATGCGATTCAGGACTGGATCGCGCCGGGCACATTCACCGGATCGTCGGCGGGACAACCGCGTGCGCTCGGCGAAGGATTCGGCGATTACTGGGCGTTTTCGTCGGGCTTCGAGCAGTCGGTGGCGAGCGGGCGCGACGCGTTCTGTATCGCCGACTGGGATGCGCGCTGCTTCGGCGACGACTCGTCGCAAAGCTGCGCGTATCCGGACGGCGCGAACTGTCTGCGCCGCGTCGATTCGACGAAGACGATGCGCGATTACAACAACGCCGATTCCGCCGGCACCGAACATCGCAACGGCGAGATCTGGTCGTCCGCGCTGCGCGGGATTTTTCTCGCGAACGTCGCGCGCTACGGCGTCGCGCAGGGAAAGCGAATCACAGACACGCTGACGATCGAAGGAACGTTCGGCGTCCCGCCGAATCCGACCTACGCGACGATGGCGCACAAGCTCCTCGACGCCGATCGCGATCTCTACAACTCCGCGAACAGCGCGGTGATCTGCAGCGCGATGCAGCTGCGCGAAATCCTCGCCGTCGGCGGTTGCGATGCGGTGCCGCGCGGCGAGCTGACGATGTTTCAAAGCGGGCAGCAG
Source organism: Acidobacteriota bacterium (assembly GCA_034667465.1). Taxonomy (GTDB): domain Bacteria; phylum Acidobacteriota; class Thermoanaerobaculia; order Gp7-AA8; family Gp7-AA8; genus JAOBAU01. The sequence goes on from JAXDJV010000002.1 coordinate 414,837, forward strand.
GGAATCGCGATCCCCGATCTCGACACGACCGGCATCGCGACCACGCTGAAGATCGAGGACACGCGCACGGTCGAATCGCTATACGTCGACGTCGACATCGCGCACACCGCACGCGGCGATCTGCAGCTGACGCTCATCGCTCCGGACGGCACGACGGTCGTGCTGCAACACGCATCGCTCGATCGCACCGCGAACCTGCACGCGACGTTCGGCCTCGACACGCTGCCGGTCGATTCGCTCGACATCTTCCGCGGCCGCTCCGCGCGCGGCACCTGGAAGCTCGTCGTCGCCGACGTTCGTCCGAAAGATCAGGGAACGCTCCGCTCGTGGGGGCTGGTGATTCGCTTCGCCGGCGACGAGCCATCGGCGATCCGTCCCGTGACGAGCCGCGGCCGTCAGACGATCGCAGCCGTCGCGCACGTGACCGGCGTGAACGGAACGACCTTCGTCACCGACGTGCGGCTCTTCAACCCCTCGCCATTCAGCGCCGCACGTCTGACGCTGGTGTTCACGCCGTCGGGCGCCGACGGAACGAAGTCGTTCGGCGCCGTGAAGCTCTCCGTCGCGCCACTGCGGCTCGTGCAACTCTCCGACGTCGTCGCGCATATGTTCCGCACGAGCGGTACCGGGCAGCTCGAAATTCAGGGTGACCCCATCACCGCGACGAGCCGCACGTACACGGAGAGCGCGAGCGGAACGTACGGCCAGAACATCGGCAGCGTGTCCGCTTCTCCGCGTGAGACGACGGACGCCGGCAGCGCGCCGCTGACGATCTCGCTCATTACGGTGAACGACGACTTCCGCACGAACGTCGGCCTCGCGGAAATCGGCGGCGGGAGCGGGCTGGCGCGTTTCACGATTCACGATGCGAGCGGAGCGATCCTCGACACGATCGATGTACCGGTCGCGCCATTCACGCACGTACAGCTGCCGCTGCTGCGCGCGCGCGGCGAGCTTTACGCGAAGTTGCAGGCGATCAGCGGCACGGCGATCCTGGCGGGTTACGCGTCGGTCGTCGACAACCGCACCGGCGACGCGACGTACGTACCTGGCGCCGGTGAGCTGACCGCGGTTCAGGTGACGCTTCCTGCGATCCACGCGACCGGTGCGAACGGCAGCGAGTGGCGTACGGACGTCGCGATCATCAATCCAGGTTCCCAACCCGCGAACGTCATCGCCACGGTCTCCGGCGGACCGACGATCGCGCTGACCGTCGCGCCTGGAGAAATGCGGCTTCTTCACGACGTCATCGGATCTGTCCCCGGCCTCAGCGGACTGCACAATTTCGTTGTCGACTCGCAGGGAGCTCCGCTCCTCGTATCCAGCCGCACCTGGACTTCGAATGCCACCGGCTCGTACGGTCAGTTCATCGCAGCCAGCGCGGCGCTCGCCTATAGCGCGATCGTCACAGGTGTCGACGACAACGACGCCTTTCGCGCGAACATCGGTTTCACCGTCGCCGAGGGCCCGACGTTCGTTTACGTCCGCGTCTTCGACGCGGATGACAACCCTCGCGGAACCGGCTCCTTTGTCGTGGACGGAGGCAAGCCGTTGCAGATTCCGCTGCGGACACTCACCGGCTCGCCGCTCACAAACGGCCGTGTCACCTTCGAAACGGACTCGAATTTGAGGCTCGGTTATGCGTACGCATCTGTGGTCGATAATTCGTCATCCGATCCGAGCTTCATTCCTGCACATTAATTGGAGCTCGGAAAAGCGCACCGAAAACGAAATTTGCGCATACCAGGCGAAATCCTTATCCTTCGCCGGCCATGTCCGACCCCGTTCTTCCGGAGCCGCAGACCCTCGCCCAGGTACCATTCCGGGTTCTCGAGGAAGTCATCCGGCAACTGCGCAGCACCCGAAACGACATCATCCGCTTCGGCGTCTGGAACATCCGCAACCTCACCGACGACGAGTTCAACCACACCGACGATCGCAAGCTCCTCGGCTATTTCCGGCAGGATCTCCTCGAAACGCGCTTCCTCTCGAAAGGACGCCGCATCGACCTCGCGCAGCTCTGGGCGTGGTTCGACGATCAGATGCGCAGCGTCGAGCCGATGCTCATCGGCACCGAGGAGGTCTTCGTCAACATTCATGACAAAGACCTCGACAAGGTGCGCAAACGGATCGAGGAGATTCAGGCGTTCTTCCCGACGCTGCGCGGCGACGATCTCGAAGCGTTCAAGCGGGTGAAGTACAAGCTGCGCCGGACGGTCATGCGTCTGACGTACGACCTTCACCACCTCTTCAAGCGGCTCGAAAAGTATCGGAAGAACCACTTCGGTCCCGGAATCGGCGCGCCGCGTCCGGAACGGATCTCACTCGAAGCGGTCTCCGACATTCCCGAGCCGCCGCCGCTCGATGATCACGAGCACGAGCACGAAGACCACGCCGACGCTTAGATCTCCACCTGCTGCACGGTTCCTTCACCGACTGAAACGTCGACGCTCGTCAGCACATGATCGGCGTTGTCGAGAATCTGCAGCCGGTACATTCCCGGCGCGACATTCGTAACGGTCGTCGCGCCTGGCGACGGATCGATGCTGAAAAGTCCCGAAGGGTCCATTCCGCGCGGATAAGGGTTGCCGTCGGCGGTGACGAGACGCGCGCGCTGACGTGTCGATGACTTCGACTTCACGACGAGACTGCCGCCGGGCGTGAGTCCGACCGCCTGTTTGCCGGGCGACGAGATCGTCAACACCTGCGCGGCGTAGCCGGGAGCGAAAACGGTCGCGCGATACGTGCCCGCGGCGAGCGAGATCTTCACCTCTTCCGCCGAACCGCCGAAGCGGAAGCTCGGCGTGTAAACGGTGCGTCCCTGCATGTCGACGACCGACACGTAAGCGCTCAGCAGCTGATTGTTCCGCGCATCGACGACGCGCAGCGTCAGACCGGCGTTCGGCGTCAGCTTGAACTGCAGATCGGACGCGCCGTTGTCGGTCACCGCAACGTCGAGCACCTGATTGCCGTAACCCTCTTTGTCGGCGACCGCCGTATAGCTGCCGGTCGAAAGCGAATCGACGACGAACCCGCCGTTCGCATCGGTGCCGGCGCCGCGCGTCATCATCATTCCCATCCCCTGCGATTGCGACGGACGGAGATCGATGTGCGCATCGGCGATCCCTTCGCCGGTTGACGCGTCGACGACGCGGCCGCGCAGCGACACCACTTTCACGTCGATGTCGAAGTTGCCGGAGCCCTTCACTTCGTAGGTCGTCTGGAACGACACGTTGCGATCGAGATCGTTCACGGCGACGTCGTACGGCGCGTCATCGAGGCTGTTCACCGAGTAAGAGCCCGAACCGTCCGCCGTCGTACGCGCGCTGGTCTGCGCGCGGCCGCTGCGCGGGAAGAACGAGATCATCGCGCCCGGCAACGGCTGACCGCCGCGCGTCACGCGGCCGCGAATGACCGTGTCGCTGCGGAACTCGAGATCGACCTGCGCGGAAGAGCCGGCGGAGACTTCCACCGTCTTCGTCTGCGACGTCTTGCTGCCGCCGAATCCCTGCTGGAGGCGCGCGTTCACGCGCACCGTTCCAGTCGGCGCGCCTTCGATGCGGAAGTTCCCGCTCGCATCGACGGTCGACGAGCTTCCGCCATTGTTGTTGTTCGCCATCACGACTGCCTGCGCGAGCTCTTTGTCGGTGAGGCCGGTGACGTGACCGGAGATGACGCCGCCGGTCTTCAGCACGACGCGCGGCTGACCGCCGGTGACGACGTCGAAGTCGCGAAGGATGCCGTCCGCGTAACCGGTCTTGCCGGCGGTGAACGTGTAGTGTCCCGGCGCCATCCCCTCGAACGTGAACGCGCCCGACGAATCGGTGCGCGTCGACTTGCCACCGAAGCCGCTGTCGCTCGCCGACGATGCGCGGACGCCGACATCGGCTACCGGTGCGCCGCCTTCCGTCACGACGAGACCGGAGACGCGCGTACCGGCGGACAGCTGCGCATCGAGATGCGATTCCTTGCCGGACAGCGTGACCGTCTTCGACGTCTGCAGATAGCCGCCGCGCTGGAAGACGAAGGTCTTTTCGCCCGCTTCGAGCGCTTCAATCGTGTAGTCGCCGTTCGAGTCGGTCGTCGCCGAGCCTTCCGCGGCCGGACCGCCAATGCGCATCGTCCGTCCGGCAACCATGTCCTGGCGCACGGAAACGCCGGCGAGCGCAGAGCCATCAGGACCGGTCACGTGACCGCTCAGCTTCACGCCGGTATCGAGCGTCACCGTGATGTCGGCGAGCGTTTTTCCTTCCTCGATCGTCAGATTCGAGACGCGGCCCGTCGTGTATCCGGGAGCGCTGACGACGAGCTGCGTCTGTCCGGTCGGAACGTTTTCGAGCGTGAACGTCCCGTCGTCATTGCTGAAAGAGCGCATCGACGGCGGCATCATGATCATCATTCCGCCGCCGCCGCGCGGCGCGGAAACGCCCGCCTGGAACGCCGTGACCGGCGAGCCGGTCGACTTGTCGGTCACGCGTCCGGAAATTCTGCCGCCGGGCGGGATCTCCAGCAGGACGTCGGTGGCAGGCGCGGTGACCGGACGTACCAGCTGAATGAACTCGTCGAACTTCGTCGCGTTCAGCATCAGTTGTCCCGGCGCGAGATCGGTGAGGCGGAAGCTGCCGTCGAAACCGCTGGTCGTCGATGACATCGATTCGCCGATGGCGTTGATCAGCACCCCTTCGATGCCGACGCCGCCGCGGGTGACGCGGCCTGCGATCTCGACGCTCGGCTCGAGCGTCACTTCGATCGGCTTCGTCGCCGACGTCACCGCCTGCGAGCGCACCGTCTTCGGCGCAAAGCCGTCGCGCTTGAAACCGAAGTCGTACGATCCTTCCTTCAGCCGGATCGTGAACGTGCCGTCGGCGCCGGTCTGCACGAGGTCGTCGCCGCGGTCGCGCATGGCACCCATCACGACGCGGCGCATCACCGCGCCGGTGTCGCCCGAAGCCGCTTCATTCGCGGCGACCGAGGCGCCTGCGACCGGCTTTCCGTTCTGATCGACGACCTTTCCGGTGACGGTCTGGCCGCGCGGAATCGTCAGCACCACTCCCGCTTTCCGCTCACCCGGCGCCACCCGAAGCGTCGCGCTCTTCGCCGCCGGATAGCCGCGCTTCGCCGCCTCCACCTGCATGTCGGCGTCGGCTTCGGTGCGCAACACGAAACGTCCGTCGGGCGCGCTGTAAGGCGCGAGATTTCCCTGGCCGCCCCGCATCGCTCCCATGCCCATGAACCCCGACTCGCGTGTGACCTGCTGCGCGTTGACGCGCGCGCCGGAGACAGGACGCTTGTCCTCGTCGATGACCGAGCCGACGATTCGTCCCGACTGCGTCACCACGAAACTCTTCTGGACGTTCTGCGCCGGGCTGACCGACGCGCTCGCGTTCGCGCTGCTGTAGCCCGGCCGCGACACGATCAGTTCGTACGAGCCCGGCGCAATCGGCAGCGTGTAGTTTCCTTTCGCATCCGTCAGTCCGCTGGCGATCTCGCTGCCGCGCATACGCATCCCGCCGAGCATCGCGACGACCTGAGCGCCGGCGATCGGCACTGCCGACTTCGCATCGCGCACCATTCCGGTGATCGTCGCCCCCTTCGCGGTTTTGATGACGAGCGCGCCGTCGGCTTTCACGCGCGATCCGCTGCGCGTCGCCGTTCGTGCTTCGATCTTTTCCCACCTCTTCGGCGCATGCGCGATCGTGAACGTGCCGTCGTCCGCCGACGTCGCCAGCGGGTAGTCGTCGACGTAGATCGTCGCGTTCGCAAGCGGCGACTTTCCGTCATCGCCGACAACCTTTCCGGTGAGTGCGACGCCCGCGTCCAATACGCGATCGAGCTTCTTCTTCTCGTTCGGCATCACTGCCGCGTCGTCCGCGAACGCAAAGTCGGGGTGGTAGACGAACATCCGGGAGCCCCACTTCTGCGGATCGGGCATCGAGTACTTCCCGTTCGCATCGGTCGTCGTGATGAACGTGTTCCACGCCACCGTCGCTCCGGCCAGCGGTTTCCCGTTCGCCGTGATCGTTCCCGTTCGCGTCGCCGCGGCGACGAGCGCAACCGCGCCGAGCTCCTCGTCTGATGCGATGCGCAGCGTATCCGGCGCGTAGCCGTCCGCTTCGATGCGCACTTCGATCACCGGGATCTTCGGCGTTTCGAGCGAGAAGGCTCCTTTCGCGTTGGTCGTCGTACTGGCGATCAGCACCGGCTGCGGCGTTTTCGAAACGAGCCGCGCGACGCGCGACGCCGTCGTCTCCGGCGCGAAGACGCTCACGCGTGCGCCGGCGACCGGCTGTCCGTCAACATTGATTACGGCGCCGGTGATTGCCGGAAACGCCGTTGCGGCAAAGAGGACGAAAGCAAACGCAGAGAAGCCGAGGATCCGAAGTGCGCGCATACGAAGCTCCATTCAGTCGCGGTGTCTCGCGACGGATACGACGGCGACGACCATTTGCGTAATTAGACGGAGAATGACGCGCCGGGTTTCCCTGTTGCCGCCGCCATGCCGCGACTCCGCCGGAAGCCGGTCGATCCGGAAGTATTGCACGCCCGCCTGGACCGGCTGGTGACGACGTTCGACGTCTCCACGATCTCGCCCGATCCGCTCGAGCTCGCTCGAAGATTCGACGATCCGCTCGATCAGGAAGTGGCCGGCATCATCGCCGCGGCGTTCGCATACGGCCGCGCCGAAACGATCGTCGCGAACATCGGCGCGGTGCTGGCGCGCATGCGTCCGTCGCCGCATCGTTATCTCCTGACGTTCGATCGAGCGGAAGCGCAGAAGCGTTTCGCCGGCTTCGCACATCGCTTTCACAAAACGCGGGAGCTCGTCGATCTCCTCGAACGGCTTGCCGGCGCGATCGCAACGCATGGTTCGATCGGTGAGCTCTTTCGCGCCTCGTACGATGCGCGCGATGCCGACATCGGTCCGTCGCTGGCGCGTTTCGTTCGCGCGCTCATCGGTCCGCGCCGCACTCCCGCGCTCGATTACCTGCTGACGTCACCCGACAACGGCAGCGCCTGCAAGCGGATGAATCTCTATCTCCGCTGGATGGTGCGCCGCACTTCGCCCGATCTCGGACTCTGGACGTTCGTCGATCCGTCGAAGCTCGTGATGCCGGTCGACACGCACATCCATCGCATCGCCACCTTCCTCGGCCTGAACGATCGCAAGTCGATGGACTGGAAAACCGCGCGGCGGCTGACCGATCGTCTCAGCCGCTTCGACGCCAGCGATCCGGTGCGCTACGACTTCGCACTTTGCCGCCTCGGCATCCTCGATCTCTGCAGCCGTACGCGACGCAAAGAGAACTGCGATGTCTGCATGCTGCGGGATGTCTGTCGCTTCCCGGTCGAGGCATGAGTAATGAGGCATGAGTAACGAGTCGCTTCGCGTCAGCCTGCTTTTACTCATGCCTCGTACCTCATGCCTCATGCCTCCCTTCAATAAACCGCGTCCTTTATCCAACGATTTGGACAACTCGCTGCGCGCGCCGTAAGCTCGACGCCAGCGCATCCTCACTGTTTCAATGAGTTAGGGTGTTTGCGGGCGCGGCACCGGCGTTGAATCGCTCGATTCGGCGCGGCGATGGTCAAATCCATTTTCACGAAGTTGTTGATTGCCGCGGTGACGGTCGCGATCGTCATCGGAGGCTTCGCTTCGTTCCAGCGCAAACGCTCCTCGTTCGAGCGCATCGACTTCACCTTCCGCCGCGACAAAGGCGTCATCGTCGTCAAAGCGATCGATCCCGGCAGCGGCGCGGAAGCCTCCGGACTTCAACCCGGCGATCACATCTGGCTGATTGGCGACACGCCGACGACCGAGATCGAAGGACTCCAGAAAACGCTGCGCCGCATCGGAACGCCGGTTCCGATGATCGTGCAGCGCGGCGATCAGACACTCACGCTCACCTACCGCGCGCCCGAGCTGAAGATCGATTACGCGTATCTCATCCTCAGCTTCATCGGCTTTCTTTATCTCGCCATCGGACTTTTTACGTTGTTCCGAGGAGCGACGCGCGAGTCGCTGCTTTTCTACTTCGTCACGTTGTTGTCGTTCGTCGTCTACGTCTACACGCCGGCCGGCGATGCCGACACGAGTTACAAAATCCTGCAGCTCGTTGAAGACTTCGCGCGGATTGCGCTGCCGCCGCTGACGCTGAACTTCTTCCTGCTCTTCCCGCGTCCGATCGTGCGTCATCGCGGACTCATCGCCGCGCTCTACCTGCCGCCGCTGCTCGTGCTGCTGTGGGACATCGACCTCTTCATCTTCGCGAACGCGCTGCCGCTCGGCACGCCGGCGTGGTCGTTCGGCGTCATGGAGCGCTGGACGCTCGCGCACTTCGCGATCTACTTCACGCTCGCCGTCGTCGCGCTCGCGTACACGTATCGCACCGCCGCCGCCGTCGGAAAGAAGCAGATCAAGTGGATCTACCTCGGCATGGTGCTCGGCTTCGTGCCGTTCCTCCTCGTTTATCTCGTCCCGTATCTGCTGGTCGGCTCGGTGAAGCCGATCTATCTGACGATCTCGATTCTGCCGCTCGCCTTCATTCCGCTCGCGTTCGCGGTGTCGATCCTCAAGTACAAGCTGTGGGACGTCGAAGTCGTCATCAAGGAAGTGCTCGCGTACTCGGTGACTTTCGTCTTCGGCATGATCGCCTTCTCGACGATCAACCTGCTGCTCTCGCGCGTGATCGAAGAGCGGTCGGCGATGGAGCGGAACTTCCTCGCCTTCTCATCCGGACTGCTGATCGCCGGCGTCCTGATTCCGGTGAAAGGCCGCGTCGAATCGGTCATCGAGCGCTTCGTCTATCGCGACAGCTATCGCCATCGCCGCGCCATGGCCGAGTTCGCGCAGGAGCTGGCGACCTTCAACGACGTTCACGAGCTGATCGCGATGATGCGCGAGCGGATGAGCGCCGCGCTCGAGATCGGGAAGATGAATCTCTTCACGCGCGAAGGAAACGCGTTCCTGATCTACGAAGAGGAAGCGGGCGTGCCGCGCCGCTGCGTGGCGTCGGAGTTCGGAACGATTCCGCCCGAAGGTCCGGTCGTGCTGAACGAGCCGCGGCTGCCCGATGCGTCCGAAGTTCCGTGGCTGCTGCTGCGAGCCGGTTATCGCTATGTATTCCCGCTGCGCAATCGCGGCGAGCTGCAGGGTCTGCTCCTCCTCGGCACGAAGCGCGGCGAAGAACCGCTCTCGCGCGACGATCTGCATCTCCTCGAATCGCTCACGGCGCCGCTTGCGCTGGCGATCGAAAACTCGCGGCTCACCGGACGGCTGCGCCGTCAGCTCGATGAGATCCGCGCGCTCAAGGAGTACAACGAGAACATCATCGAGTCGTCGTCATCCGCGATCGCGGTCATCGCCAGCGACGGAACGGTGCTCACCGCGAACAAAGCATTCTGGGAAGTCGTCGGCGGCGAAGGGATCCCCGGCATCTTCAACGATCCGATCGACACGCTCTTCCCTCCTTATGCCGAGGTTCGCGCCGACGACAGCGCGCGGACGATTGAAACGAACTTCGTGAATCGCAACGGCGTCGAGAAGCAGGTCACCGTCACCGCCAGTCCGCTGCACGCCGGCGACGTCGAAGATGGCGCGCGCGTGCTCGTCATCGGCGACATCTCCGAGCGCATTCGGCTCGAGCGCGAGCTGCAGGACAAGGAACGACTGGCATCACTCGGCCTGCTCGCCGCCGGCGTCGCGCACGAAGTGAACACGCCGCTGACCGGCATCTCTTCGTACGCGCAGCTTCTCCTCGCCGACACCGAGCCGGACGATCCGAAGTATCGCGTGCTGAAGAAAATGGAGCAGCAGACCTTCCGCGCATCGAACCTCGTCAACAGCCTGCTCGAGCTGATCTCGAATCGTCCCCGCTCGCGCGAACTGCTCAACGTCCGCGATCTCATCGAACAAACGCTCGTGCTGCACGAAGATCTGCTGAAGCTGAAAGCGATCCGCGTCAACTTCGAGCCGATGGACGACGTCCGCATTCGCGGGAACTTCCACGACCTGCAGCAGGTTCTCACCAACGTTCTCCTCAACGCCCGCGACGCCGTCGATGAAGGTGGCCACATCGACATTCGCGTGCGTGAAGAAGGAGAGCGCGTCTGCATCCGGATCAAAGACGATGGCAAAGGAATCGCGCCCGACATCATCGGCCGCATCTTCGAGCCGCTCGTGACGACGAAGCGCGGTCAGGGCGGAACGGGACTCGGTCTCGCGATCTCGCGCCGCATCGTCAATGCCTCGGATGGCGAGATCACCGTGCAGAGCTCGCCCGGCAGAGGTGCCGAGTTTTCGATTTCGTTCCCCCGTGTAGTCGTCACCGCGAAAGAGAATTGGGCTAATGCGAATCCTGATCGTTGACGACGAAGAAGTGCTGCGCGACGTTCTCGATGCCGTGCTGCGGCGCGAGGGCTTCGACGTCGTCCTCGCTTCGTCGGGCGAAGAAGCGCTCTCGGTGCTCGACACCGACGACGCCATCGATCTCGTGCTGCTCGACATCATGCTGCCCGGCATCAGCGGCATCGACACGCTTCGCTCCATCCGGATGACGAACCCGACGCTGCCGGTCATCGTCATCACCGCTTTCTCGTCGATCGACGGCGCCATCGAAGCGATGAAGCACGGCGCGTATCACTACATCCCGAAGCCGTTCAAAAACGAGGAAGTCGTTTTCACCGTCAACAAGGCGCTCGAACAGCGACGCCTGTCGCGCGAGAACGAGCGGCTCAAAGCGGAGCTCTCCGAGAAGCACGCCTACTCGAACATCATCGGCAAGTCGGAGGCGATGCGAAAAGTCTTCGACCTCATCACGCTTGCCGCGCCATCACGCTCGAACATCCTCATCACGGGCGAATCGGGTACCGGCAAAGAGCTCGTCGCCAAAGCGATCCATCACGCCAGTCCGCGCGCGCGGATGGCGTTCGTGACCGTCAACTCCGGCTCGCTGCCGCCGGAACTGCTCGAGTCATCGCTCTTCGGTCACATGAAGGGGGCGTTCACCGGCGCGATCGCGACGAAGCGCGGGCTCTTCGAAGTGGCCGACGGCGGCTCGATCTTCCTCGACGAGATCGGCAACATCAATCTGGAGACGCAAGCCAAGCTCCTTCGCGTCATCCAGGAAAAAGAGTTCATGCGCCTCGGCTCCGTCGACACGGTTCGCGTCGACTGCCGGATCATCGCCGCGACCAACGCCGACCTCAACACGCTGATGTCGGAGAAGCGCTTCCGCGAAGATCTCTTCTATCGGCTCAACGTCATCACCGTTTCGCTGCCGCCGCTGCGCCGCCGCCGCGAAGACATTCCGCTGCTCGTCTCGCACTTCCTCGACAAGTACGCGGAAGAGAACAAGCGGAAGGTGAGAGACCTGACCGCCGATGCGATGCGCATCCTGATGGACCATCCGTGGCCCGGCAACGTGCGCGAGCTCGAGAACACCATCGAGCGCGCCGTCGTCCTTTGCGTCGGCGACCGCATCGGACCCGATCTCCTGCCCGACTATCTCCGCTTCCCGCAGCAGACCGACCAGCCGGCGATGATCGTCCCCGCCGACGGTCTCTCGCTCAAAGACGCCGTCTCACGCTACGAGCGCTCGATGATCCTGCAATCGCTCGAGCTCGCGAACAACGTGCAGAAGAAAGCGGCCGAGCTGCTGCAGCTCAAGCCGTCGACGCTGAACGAGATGATGAAACGGCTGGGGATTCATACGAAGTCGAATGCCGTGGTCGAGGACGAGGTGGGAGTTTCGGAAGGATGAGGGATGAAGGATGAAGGAAGGCCGCCTTTCTTCATCCTTCATCCTTCATCCTTCATCCCTTCCGCGTCACCCTCCACAGTCCCCACCCACTCAGCACGGCCCACGTCCCTTCCAGAATGATGAATCCGTACTGTTGCGCGGCGACCGCTGCGACGCAGAGACAAGTGCCGCCGACGAAGTTCATCAGCTGGTACGCGACGCTCTCGGCCTGCAGTTTCTTCATCTGCTGCGCGGCGTAAGCAGAGAGGATCACCACCGCTCCGACGATCGAGATCAGCTGATAGACCATTAGAATCCGGCTCCTTAAGAGGTGAACTGCATGCTTCGACGTTTCGCCCTCGCCATCGTCCTGCTCGCGCTGACCACCACCGCGTTTGCGCAGACTGCGATTCCGACGCCCGACGAGTTTCTCGGCTACAAGCTCGGCGACCGCTTCACGCCGTGGGATCGCATTCTCGATTACTTCGACGAACTGGCGAAGCGATCGAATCTCATCACGGTGCAGCGATTCGGCGCGACGTACGAAGGACGGCCGCTCGTCCTCGCCACGATCACCTCAGCGAAGAACCGCGCCGCGCTCGATGAGATCCGAAAGAGCGTCGTCTCGCTCGGCGATCCGTCGGCGACGACTCCCGCGCGCGCGGCTGACGTTGCGAAGTCGACTCCCGCCATTGCGTGGCTTGCATTCGGCATTCACGGCAACGAATCGTCATCTGCAGAAGCGGCGATGCTCGTCGCCAGCACGCTGTTGCGCGATCCCAACTCCGCGAAGCTGCTCGACGATCTCGTCATCCTCATCGATCCGCTCGAGAATCCCGATGGCCGCGAGCGTTACGTGCAGTGGTTCTTACGCATGCGCGGCGTTGAAGCGAATCCGAATCCCGAGGCGTCGGAACACACCGAGCCGTGGCCGGGCGGGCGTTACAACCATTACCTCATCGACATGAACCGCGACTGGACCTGGCTCTCGCAGCGCGAGACGCAGGCGCGCATCGCCGAATACCAGCGCTGGAATCCGCAGGTCTTCGTCGACTTCCACGAAATGAGTCCGCGCTCGACCTACTTCTTCCCGCCGGACGCGAATCCGATCAACGTCAACCTGCCGAAAGAGGTCGAGCGCTGGCTGGAGACATTCGGCCGCGCAAACGCGGAAGCCTTCACGCAGCGCGGCTGGCCGTTCTTCGTCGCGGAGAGTTACGACCTCTTCTATCCCGGCTACGGCGACAGCTGGCCGGCGATGCACGGCGCCGTCGGCATGACATACGAGATGGCAGGCGGCGGCCGCGCAGGCTCCGCCTATCTGCGCGACGACAACACGGTCCTGACGCTGAACGATCGGCTGATGCGCCACTACACGACCGCAATAACGACGCTGCGCACCGCATCGGCGAATCGCGAAGGACTGCTGCAGTTCACATACAACTCGGTGAAGTCGCAGAGCGACAACGGCCGCAACGTCTTCTTCATCCTTCCCGGCTCGCCGAACTTCGACACGATGATCTCGCTGCTGCAGCGCCAGGGAATCCAGGTCGGCACACTCGGCGCCGCGCTGACGACGCGCGCAACGCGCACGGAAGCGGATGCCGCGGAAAGCCACACGTTCCCGGCCGGCACCGCGGTCGTGACGACGCGACAGCCGCTCGGCGGACTCGCGCAGACGCTGCTCGAAAAGACGCCGACGTTCTCGAAAGGATTTCTCGAAGAGCAGCGCCAGAAAGCGGAAGCGGATGAAGCGGACAGCTTCTACGACATCACGTCGTGGTCGCTGCCGCTGGCGATGAATGTCGAGACGTGGTCGGCGAACGCGCCGGTCGCTGCCGATGTGAAGCCGTACGCGAAGTCGTCGCCATCGTCGTTCCGCAAAGCGTCGTACGGCTACGTCGTCGATGCGCAGGATCCGAATCTCTATCGCTTCGTCGGAAAGATGCTGGCGAACAACGTTCGTTTCAACGTCAGCGAAGACGCGGTGACGGTCGGCGATCGCAAACTGGCGCGCGGTTCCGTGATCGTGCTGAAAGCGAACAACGGCGACGGCCTCGACGCGACGCTCGAACGGATCGCGCACGAGAGCGCCATCGCCGTGATGCCGGTTGAGAGCGGCTGGACCGGCGGCACGGCGTTCGGCTCCGAGCGCATTCACTACATTCGCGATCCGAAAATCGCGCTCGTCGGCGGCGCCGGCACCAGCGCGACGTCGTACGGCATGCTCTGGCACACGCTCGACGTCGACACGCCGATTCCGCACACGACGCTGCAACTCGAAACGATTCGCAACGTCGATCTCTCGAGGTATCTCGTCCTCATTCTTCCCGACGGCTCCGGCTACTCCGATCGCCTCGGCAAACGCGGCATCGAGAAACTGCAGACGTGGCTGCGCGGCGGCGGCACGCTCATCGCCGTGAAGGACGCGAGCGCGTTCCTCCGCGAGAAAGACGTCGACATCTCGAAGCTCAAGCCGTGGACCGCGCCGAAGAAGAAGGACGACGACGCCACCGTCGAAGAGCGCTACAACGAGTTCCGGATCCCGGGGTCCGCGTTCCGCACCACGATGAACGAGCGCAGCTACCTGACGTTCGGCGTGCCGCGTCCGCCGTCGGTGATGATCGAAGGCTCCGCGGCGTTCGTCGCGCTGCCGCACAAAATCGACAACATCGTGACCATCGACGCGAAGAACCCACTCGTCTCCGGCGTCGCGTGGCCCGAGTCGCTCGATCGTTTGAAAGGATCGCCGTTCCTGACCGCGGAGCCGTTCGGCCGCGGCAAAGTCATCACGTTCGCTGACGAACCGAACTACCGCCTCTTCTGGCGCGGCACGCTGCCGCTGTTCCTGAATGCGGTTCTCTATTCGCCGAGCTTCGATCGCGACTGAGTCGTCATTCCGAGCGTAGCGAGGAATCCGGGCGGACGGTGCGGAAGGCCGTCGCGCCCCTCACACCCGGATCCCTCGCTGAACGCTCGGGATGACAGCGTCCGGCACATCATTTGATATGACCACTCGTCCGCCAGCCGTCGCCGGCTCGTTTTACGAAGCGACGCCGGAACGGCTGCGTGCACAGGTCGCGCGCTGCTTCGATGAGAATCCGCGCGATGCCGCGAAGGAGCGTTTCATCGGCGCCGTCGTTCCGCACGCGGGACTGATGTACAGCGGCCACGTCGCCGCCGCGTTTTACGAGCACGCCGAGTTGCCGAAGCGTTTCATCATTCTCTGTCCCAACCACACCGGCCTCGGACACTTCGCCGCGATCAATCGTGAAGGCGCATGGCGCACGCCGCTCGGTGACGTGGCGATCGACACGCCGCTCGCCGACGCGCTGATGCAACGAACGCAGATCCTCGCCGAAGACGCGAAAGCGCATGCGCGCGAACACTCGCTCGAAGTGCAGCTCCCGTTTCTCCAGCAACTCCTCGGCGACTTCACGTTCGTCCCGATCTGCCTCGGCTACCCGCGCTACGAGCTCTGCGAAGAAGTCGGCAACGCCATCGCCGAAGTGATTGCAGCGAGTGACGAACCGGTCGCAATCCTCGCCAGCTCTGATCTCAATCACTACGAGAATCAGCAGACGACGCTCAGAAAAGACCAGCTCGCGATCGACGCCATCCTCGCTCTCGATCCGCGCGCGCTGTGGCGCGTCGTCGAACAGGAAGACATCTCGATGTGCGGCTTCATCCCGACGACGACGATGCTCATCGCCGCGAAGAAGCTCGGCGCCACGCGCGCGAAGCTGCTCAAACACGCGACGTCGGGCGATGTGAATGGGGATTACAGCGGAGTGGTGGGATATGCGAGCATTCTTATCAACCAATCCTGAGCGCAGCGAAGGATCAATGGTCCATCAGCCGCGCGCTTGCCACGAAGCGACGGCGTCGCTGCCGCACCGTTGATCCTTCGTCGCTGCGCTCCTCAGGATAAAGTACCGCCGCATGCGCATCCTCATCGCGACCGCTGAAGTCTCTCCGATCGCAAAAACCGGCGGACTCGGCGACGTCTGCGGCTCACTTCCCAAGGCACTCGCGAAGCTCGGCCACGAAGTCATCGTCATGATGCCGTTCTATCGCCAGGCGCGTGACTGGTTCGACCGCAACGGCGTCGACGTCCAGCTCGCACATCCGACGACATCGATCTCCTGGGCCAACTGGTCCGCCGATGCAGCGTTCGTTCGCACGACGCTTCCCGGCACCGACATCCCGCTGGTCCTCGTCGCCAACGATTACTTCTTCGATCGCGAGCACATCTACTCGCCGCGACTCGACGGCATCGACGACAACTTCGACAAGTTCACTTTCTTCTCGCGCGCGGTCATCCGCGGCTGCGAGCTCCTCGGCATCAGGCCCGACATCATCCACGCGCACGACTGGCACACGGCGCTGCTTCCCGTCTATCTCCACTCCGGCCTGCGCGGCAGCGAGAACTTCCACAACACGCGCAGCGTCTACACGATCCACAACCTGAACTATCAGGGAATCGCCGGCGCCAATCGCTTCCCGATCCTCGGCCTCCACGATCGCTACTGGGCACCCGACGCGCTCGAGCATTTCCGCGACCTCAACCTCATGAAAGGCGCGATCATGTTCGCCGATCAGGTCACGACCGTTTCGCCGAATTACGCTCGTGAAATTCAGACGAGCGAGCACGGCGCGGGACTCGACGGCGTGCTGCGCCTCCTGTCGTGGAAGCTCACCGGAATCCTGAACGGCATCGACATGGACGAGTGGAATCCGGCCACCGATCCGTTCATCGCCGCGCACTTCGACGCCGGCAATCTGAATCGCAAAGCGGGCGCAAAGCGAACGCTCGCCGACGACGTCGGCCTGAAATACAAACCGAATGCGCCGATGCTCGGCGTCGTGTCACGGCTCGTCGATCAAAAGGGATTTCAGCTGCTGATCCCGATTCTCGAACGTCTCCTCGCGGCCGGCGCACAAGCCGTCATCCTCGGCAGCGGCGAGACACAATACGAACAGGCTTTCTCGCGCATCGCTGCTTCGCATCCCGAAGATTGCTGCGCGTACATCGGTTTCGAGAACACGCTCGCGCATCGCATCTACGCCGGCGCCGACATCCTGCTGATGCCGTCGATCTACGAACCGTGCGGCCTCAATCAGATGTACGCGCAGCGCTACGGAACGGTCCCGGTCGTCCGCTGGACCGGTGGCCTCGCCGATACCGTCGTGCCGTTCGACGGCACCAATCCATCGACGGCGACCGGCTTCGCATTCGACTCGATGAGTCCCGGCGATCTCTACGCCGCGACGTGGATCGCGATGCTCAACTACACCGATCACCGCACCTGGAAAACACTGCAGACGAACGGCATGACAGAAGACTTTTCATGGGAACGCTCGGCGCGGCAGTACGAACAGATCTATCAGCGGGCCGGCGCATGAAGAGCGAGGTCTACGCGGAATGCCTTCACGCCATCAACGCCATCTGGAGCGAGGAAGGTGGCTCGACACTCGACGACATCGCGCTGATGGCGACGATCAACTCGGTGCTCGCGAATCGTTTCGACTACTACTTCTGGACCGGCTTCTATCGCGTCTGCGGCGATCGGCTGATCGTCGGTCCGTACATCGGCACGATCGGCTGTCTGCAGATCGAGATCGGCCGCGGAGTCTGCGGCACCGCGGCGGCGACGCGCGAAACGGTCATCGTTTCCGACGTGACGAAGTTTCCCGGTCACATCGCCTGCGACGCGAAATCGAAATCGGAGATCGTCGTGCCGGTCTTCGGTCCCGATCGCGAGCTCATCGCGGTGCTCGACATCGATTCGGATCAACTCGATGCGTTCGATGACGCCGATCGCGAAGGGCTGGAGCGGATCGTCGCGCTCTTCGCGAACTAATCCTCGAGCATCCGCAGAATCGCGCTCAGCTCGCCTTTCACTTTCTTCAGCGTCTTCGCGGCCGCGCCGTTTTTCTTTCGCGGCGCGACGGCGACAGGCGGCGGCGCAACTTCGGACGCAGGCTCACCTTCCAGTTTCTTCTTCGCGCCCGCGATCGTGAAGCCTTCCGAATAGAGAAGCTGCTTGATGCGCAGGATGATGTCGATCTCCGCGCGCGAGTACATCCGCTGCCCGCCGCCCGATTTGTTCGGCGCGAGCGCGGGGAACTCGGTCTCCCAGTAACGGAGAACGTACGGCTGCACGTCAGCCATGCGGCAGACCTCGCCGATTTTGTAGAGGCGCTTCTCCTCGTCCGCCATCGGCGACGATTATAGGACGCGCACTTCGCCGTCAGCCTCGATCTCGCGCAGCAGCCCGACCGCGGCGTCAAACACCTCGTCGACCTGGATCTCGGTCATGCAGCGGTGATGTCCGAGCGGACATTCGCGTTTGTAGCAGGGCTGGCAACCAAACGGTTTGCTGACGACGCGGCTCGCACCCGGAATCACCGTCCGTCCCGGATCGGTCGGACCGAAGATCGATACCGACGGCACCGCCAGCGCCGTGGCGAGATGCAGCGGACCGCTGTCGTTCGTGATCACGACCGAGCAATACGAGATCGCGGCCGCGAGCTGCAGCACATCGCCGTCATCGCCCATCATCGGCAGCTCGTCGCCACCGCATTGCAATGCGATCGACACCGCCTGTTGTCGTTCGCCGGGGCTGGTCAGCAGCACGACGTCGAGTCCGTTGCGGCGCAGCCGATCGGCGACCTCGCAGTAACGGTCGTCGCCCCAGTGCTTGGCGCGGCCGAACAAGCCGCCGGGATGAATGCCGAAGAGCGGACGATCGAAGCGGATCCCGCGCTCGCGCAGACGACGACGCGCTTTCTCGCGAACGTGCTGCGGCAGTGAAATCGTCGGGATCTCGTCGTTGACGAGCGGGGCGTTGAGGGCGTCGAGGAGACCGGAGTAATCGTCGAGCTGATGTCCGCGACTCGGCAGCGCCTTCACGCTGTTCGTCAGCAGCATCGAGCGGACGTCGGTCGAATAGCCCCAGCGCTCCGGAATGCCGGCGGCGAGCGCAACCCACGCCGCGCGGAACGAGTTCGGCAGAATGACGGCGCGGCGAAAGCGTCCTGCTTTCAACTGGCGGATGCGATCGCGCGTGTTGCCGTTCCAGGGAACGATCCTGCGGAAGATGCCGCTCGACGCCAGCAGCGTCGTGATGTGCTCCGGCGCCGCGATGGCGATTCCGCCTTCGTGGCGAAAACGCTGTTGCAGCGCGCGGTACGTCGGCAGAGCGAGGACGTTGTCTCCCACCCAGTTCAGTCCGATTACGACTGTCTCAACCGGCATCGTTCGTTTCGCCTTCGCCCGTCGCGTTCCCCTTCCAGCGATCGTGCATCCACAGCCACAACTCAGGACGGGCGACGATGCGCCGTGAGATAGCGTCGTTCATCCGCGTCGTCAACGCGACCGGATCACGCTCGCTCTCGCTCAACTCATCGACCCGTATCGACTCGTCAAACTCGATTCGATACCCGAGCTCGTCCGGTATGCAAAAACCGAACACAATGGTTGAATCGTGGCGCAACGCCATCTTCGCCGGCGCCGGAGTCGTCCACGCCGGACGGCCGAGAAACGGCACGCGAACCCCTTCGCGCGGCAGCACCGCCTGATCGGGGAGCAGCACGATCACGGCATTGTCGGCCAGCCCCTGCATGAGCGGACGGGCGGCCTTCCGCCGATCGATGACTTCCGCGCCGGTCGTCGCGCGGAAGCGGGCGAGGTCGCGCTCGAGCAGCTCGTTGTCGAGCGGGCGCGCAACCGTTCGGACGTTATCGATGCGCGAAAGGAGCACGAGCCCCGCCACCTCCCAGCCGCCGTAATGTGCGCTGATCAGCACCGTACCGTTGCCGCGCGCGATCGCGTCAGTAACCACTTCCATATTCACGAAGACGCAGCGCTTCGCGATCTCTTCGAGAGGAAGCTGCTGCACGCGCAGGTAGCCGAGGACTTCGCGGCCGAAGTGACGCCAGCATTCGTTGAGCGTGGCGCGGAGTGAGGCTTCATCGCGATCGGGAAACGTCGCGCGTAGATTCGTCATCGCCAGCCGGTCGCGCTTCCGAAGCACGCGACGGGCGAGCGAGCCGAGATGTCCTCCCCATCGACGGACGCGCTCCTCCGACGCGGCGCGCACGAGAGCGGCGACGCCGCGATAGAGCACGTACTCGACGCGCTGAACGAAACGACTCTTCTTTCTGCTCATTTCCTGCCGCGGGCCGCAGCCACGATCCGCGCGAGATCGGCCGCGTCGAAGACCAGTTCAACGCTGACGGCAATCATAGATTCGTCGTCGATCTTCACCGCATCCTTTTCAGTCGTGGCAATTCGCTCCGCTCCCGCCTCCGCGGCCGCTCGTTTGATCTCTTCGACGTCGCGAGGTGTGTATCGGTAATGGTCGGGAAACGAACGGGTCGCGACGACGTCGACGCCGAGGTTGCGAAGCATCGTGAAGAACTGCTCGTTGTCGGCCAGTCCCGAGAAGGCGAAGACGCGATGTCCGACGAGCGATTCGTAGCCGGACGGTCGCAAACGGCGCTGCAGGATCACGCCGGCGTCGCGCAGCGCGGAACGTCCTTCGCGATACCAGCGCGCGTTCGGCACATCGATGACGACGTCGAGATCGCGGTGCAGCTGCAGGTGTTGAAAACCGTCGTCCAATAGATAAACGTCACAATTTACGGGTGCACCGTTTTCGTGCCGCTTTGAGCCTACGATTACGTTCGCTTTCGGTACAGCTTTATGAATGACAAGCGGCTCATCTCCAAAGCGCGCGGCGTCGAAACTGTCGACGACACCACCTTCGCCGGTGCGGCCGTAACCGCGCGTCAGCACCGCCACATCGAGCCCCTCGGCGACCAGCGCGCGGGCGATCGCGATCACGGCCGGCGTCTTTCCGCTGCCGCCGATGGCGATGTTTCCGACGGAGATCACCGGCTTCGGCAGACGCTTCGCTTTCAGCACTCCGGCGCGATAGAGCGCGCGCCGCGCGCGGTTGATCCCGCGGTAGAGCAGCTCGAACGGTTTGAGCAGGAACGTCACGACAGCAACTCGACGATTCGGCGCGCCGTCAGTTCCGACGCGCCGCGGTTCTGCAACACCGTCTCTTTCGCGCGCGCACCGATCGCGGCGCGCGCCGCTTCGTCATCGAACATCCGTCCTGCGAACGCGAAGAGCTCCGCAGGCGAGGACACCTCGACCGCCGCGTCGTTCCGAAGGAACACCGATGCGATCTCGCGAAAGTTGTGCATCGACGGCCCGAACGACACCGCGATTCCTGACGCAGCCGGCTCGATCGGATTGTGACCGCCGACCGTTCCGCCGAGGCTGCCGCCGATGAAGGCGGCTGTTGCGTAGCGGTAGATCTTCGCCAGCTCGCCGAAGGAATCGAGGAGGAGGAGGGAAGGCGGTGTGGCCGCGGGCGATTCGCCCGCCGGGCCGGCGAGAGCGCCGGCCCCCATACTCATCTCGCTCCGCCGCACGAACGCGATCTCTGTCGTCGTCAGCAGCGACGCGACGAACTCGAATCGCTCCGCCTTGCGCGGCGCGACGATCGCAAACGCATTGCGCTCTTTCAGGAATCGCTCGAGCTCCGGCAGCAGCGCTTCGTCTTCTCCTTCGGTGGTTGAGCCGAGGATGAGAACCTTGCGTCCGGCGATGAGTGACTCGAGCTGTGGCGCGATCGCGAGCGGCGACTCGTCGGGAACGTAGTCGAACTTCACGTTGCCGCTGGTCTCGACGATCTCCGCCGGCGCGCCGATGGCGATGAATCGCGCGCGGTCGGTCTCCTCGCGCGCGAGGATGCGCGTGTAATTGCGGAGGATCGGCGCGAGGACGAAGCGAAAGGCGCGATAGCGCGGAAACGAACGATCGGAGATCCGTCCGTTCGCGAGCAGCAACTTCAATCCGCGCGCACGAGCGAGACGAGTCACGTTCGGCCAGATCTCCGTCTCCATCGTCGCGAAAACGCGTGGCCGGTGATGGGCGAGAAAACGTTGAACGGTGAACGCGAAGTCGAACGGAAAGTAGGTGACGGTCGCGTCGGGAAAAAGCCGCCGAGCCTGAGCCTGTCCCGTCACCGTCGTCGTCGTGATGACCAGCGATGTTCGCGGACGAAGCCGCCGAATCTCGTCGACGACCGGCCTCGCAGCGAGCGTCTCCCCGACTGACACCGCGTGCAGCCAGAGATCGTGATTGCGGTCGTGACTGCGATAGAACCCCATCCTCTCCGCGAAGTTCTCGAGGTACTTGCCGCGCAGCACGCCGAGAAGGAGGAAGAAAGGAAGCGCGAGCACGAACACGAGGTACAGAACGACCTCGTAGACGACAAACATCGGCGGATGATAGCGCGCCGCCGGGCACGGCCCGGTTCGCTGGTTGGCATAGCCTTCACGCCGTGGTTCCGGTGCCGCGGCACGACTCCTGTATCATTCCATCTCGACATCCACGTGCTCGAAAACGTCATTGCCGTAGGGCTGATCCTCCCCGACCTCGCGCGCTCGATCGCCGAAGAACACCTCGCCGAGCTTGCGAAACTCATCGAAAGCGCCGGCGGCGCAGTGGTCGAACAGATCGTCGCGAAGCGTCAGGCTCCCGATCCGAAAACATTCATCGGCTCCGGCAAAGCGGAAGAGCTGAAAGCGCTCGCAGCCTCGAAGAAAGTTTCACTCATCGTCTTCGACGACGATCTCTCGCCCGCGCAGGCGCGCAACCTCGAGAAGATCATCGAAAAGAAAGTCATCGATCGCAGCGGACTGATTCTCGACATCTTCGCGCGACGTGCACGCAGCCGCGAAGCGCGAACGCAGGTCGAGCTCGCGCAGCTCGAATACCTGTTGCCGCGGCTCACGCGTGCATGGACGCACCTCGAACGCCAGGCCGGCGGCATCGGCACGCGCGGCGTCGGCGAGACGCAGCTCGAGCTCGACCGCCGCATCATCCGGACGCGCATCGCCAAACTGAAAGACGACCTGCGCCACATCGAGAAGACGCGGCAGACGCAGCGCAAGAAACGCGGCGCCGCGTATGTCGTCGCGCTCGTCGGCTACACGAACGCCGGCAAGTCGACGCTCTTCAATCAACTGACGAAAGGCGGCGCGACGTCGGTCGACAAACTCTTCGCGACTCTTGATGCGAAGGTCCAGAAGATCGCGTACGACATGCCACGCGAGACCGTCGTCATCGACACCGTCGGTTTCATTCGCAAGCTGCCGCATCACCTCGTCGCATCCTTCCGTTCGACGATGGAAGAAGCGGTCGCCGCCGATCTCGTCCTGCACGTCATCGATGGCAGCCATCCGCAGCACGGCTCGCAGCGCGAAGTCGGCAACACCGTGCTGCACGATCTCGGCATCGACTCCGACCGCGTCGTCGAGGTCTACAACAAGAGCGACCAGTTCGGCGACATCGAGCCGGGACGTCGCGGCGCGATCTACGTTTCCGCGCTAACCGGTGCCGGCATCGAACGGCTCGTCGAAGCGATTCGCGAACGTGAGCTGGCCGGCGGCGAAATCATGCATCTCGAGATCCCGCACGACCAGCCGCGGCTCGCCGCGCTGCTGCACGAAGTGGCCGAGGTGCATGAGCAGCGCGTTACGGATGACGCAACGATCGTGACCGCCTGGGTGCCCACCGGCGCGGTCTACAATTTCACGCCATATGCGGCAGCAACTTTGCTTAAGGCTGCTAAAGTAAGTTGAACGGCGCAAAAGAGATGGTAACGAACCCGACCTTCCGGCCCGGACCCAGCCTCATCCGGCTGCGCAAGCTCCCAAGTCGCAGCCAGAAAGGATGTGCCTAATGAGCTCCGTCCCCGCAAACGAACCGCCTGCTGCAAATCCACCCCTTCCTTCGGCCGCGCCGCCTCTTCGCCGATCCCACCTCGAAATCTACAAAGCGAACCGCGCGCGCCTTTATCCCAACATCACCGACGAGCAGTGGAACGACTGGAAGTGGCAGCAGAAGAACCGCGTCACCACGCTCGAACAGGTCGTTGAGCTCTTCAGCGTCGACGAATTCACCGCCGCCCGCCTCGGCGACGTCGCCGAGCTCTATCGCACCGCCATCACTCCGTACTATCTCTGTCTCATCGACTTCGACAATCCGCTCGATCCGCTGCGCGTGCAGTCCGTCCCGGCCGTCGATGAGATGCTGAATCCCGGTGAGCTCGACTGGGATCCGCTGAACGAAGAAGGCGACTCGCCGGTCACCGGCATCGTCCACCGCTATCCCGATCGCTGCCTTTTCCTCGTCACCTCGTACTGCCCGCTCTACTGCCGCTACTGCACGCGCAAACGAAAATGGGTCGACGAAGACGGCACCACCGGCCAGCGCAGGATCGAGAAGATGATCGAGTACGTCGCCGAGCATCCGGAGATCCGCGACGTCATCGTCTCCGGCGGCGATCCGCTCTCGCTCTCACTCAACTACCTCGAGAAAATCCTCGCCGGCCTGCGCGCGATCCCGCACGTCGAGATCATCCGCTTCGGCTCGCGCGTCCCGGTTTTTCTTCCGCAGCGAATCGACAACGAGTTGACCTCTTTGCTCGAGAAGTACCACCCGATCTGGATCAACACGCACTTCAATCATCCGCACGAGATCACGCCGGAATCGGCCGCCGCATGCGATCGTCTGCTGCGCGCCGGAATCCCGGTCAACAACCAGGCGGTGCTGCTGCGCGGCGTCAACGATTGCCCGTACACGATGCGCGAGCTCGTGCAGGGGCTGATGAAGATTCGCGTTCGTCCGTACTATCTCTATCTCTGCGACTCCGTGATGGGAGCCGAGCATTTCCGGACGTCGGTCGGCGAAGGAATCGAGATCATCGAGTTCCTGCGCGGCCACACGTCGGGACTGGCGGTGCCGCAGTTCGTCATGGATGCGCCGGGCGGCGGCGGGAAGGTTCCGCTGATGCCGAACTACATCCTCGGCAACTACGGCGACTCGGTCGTCTATCGAAACTTCGAAGGGGTCATCGGCCGTTACGACGACATCCCGCGCAAACCGCATCAGTGCCCCGACTGTGAAGATCGCGAATCAGCGAACGAGCGCGGAATCGCCAGGCTGCTCAACCGGACCGCCGATCGCTTCGAGCCGACCGCCGTGCGCGACACGCCAACGACCATCAAACTGAAAAAGCGCGAGTAACGTTTGCGCATCGGCCTCACCTACAACCTCAAACCTGAGGACGCGCCTGACGACGCGTTCGAAGAATTCGATTCGCTCGAAACGATCGAAGGGCTCGAGCGCGCGATTCGCGCAGCCGGTCACGAACCGGTGCGGCTCGGCTGGGGCGCTTCGCTCCTGGACGATCTGCCAAATGTCGATGGAGTCTTCAACATCGCCGAAGGAATCGGCGGACGCGGACGCGAATCTCAAGCGCCGGCGCTCTGCGAAATGCTCGGCGTTCCATGCAGTGGCAGCGGACCGCTGGCGATCGGACTGACGCTCGACAAAGCGCTGGCAAAGACCGTTGCGAAAGCGCATGGAATCGCAACCGCGCCGTGGACGCTGCTGTCATCCCGAGCGTCAGCGAGGGATCCGGGCGGGCGGGGCACCGAAAGCGCGCCACCACCACCCGGATCCCTCGCTACGCTCGGGATGACATTCCCGCTCTTCGCCAAACCGGCCAACGAAGGTTCCTCGATGGGTATCACCGAACGCTCGCTCTGCCACAACGAAGCGGAGCTGAACGAGACCGTCAACACATTGACAAAGTACGGTCCCGTCCTCGTCGAAGAGTTCCTTCCCGGCGACGAATTCACCGTCGGCATCGTCGACGGCGAAGTGCTCGCGGTCATGCAGGTCGTGCCGCGCGAGACCACGGAACACTTCATCTACTCGCTCGAAGTGAAGCGCGACTACACGAACCGCGTCGACTACAAACTCGTGGACGCGCCAGACGTCGCCGAAGTCGCGCTCGCGGTCTGGCGCGCGTTCGAGCTGCGCGACGTCGCCCGCGTCGACGTCCGCCGCGATCGCGACGGCGTCGCGAACTTCGTCGAGGTCAATCCGCTGCCGGGCGTCCATCCGATCAACAGCGATCTCGTCATCATGGCGAAGGCTGCCGGCTCGACGCACGAACAGCTCATCGCACGGATCGTCGCGAGCGCGGAGAGACGATGGCGCGGATAGCGGTCGCATACAACGACGACGCCGAGCGCAAGACGCACCTCAATGAGGTGGAGCGTCTTGGCGAGATCGAAGTGATCGAGACCGCGCACGAAATCGCATCGATCCTCGGCGCGACGCTCGTTGCGGTGACAGACGTCCGCGCGGCGCTCGAAACGCTGCGCGCATTCGACGTCGTCGTCGATCTTTGCGAAGGGGTCGCCGGCAATCCGCGCTTCGAGATGCACTTCGCGCTGGCGCTGGAGATGCTCGGCATCGCGCATACGTCGTGCGATCCGATCGCGGTCGGCGTCTGCACCGACAAAGTGCTCGTGAAGCGATTGCTTGACGCCGCGGGCCTGCCGACTCCGCGCTGGTTCGTCCGTCATCCCGAGCGTCAGCGAGGGATCCGGGCGGGCGGTGCGCGAAACATCGTGCCCCCCGCCCACGCAGATCCCTCGCTCACGCTCGGGATGACATCCGCCTTCATCGTTAAACCATCACTCGAAGACGCAGGCATCGGCATTGACGCTTCGTCCGTCGTCCGCTCCACGACTGAGCTCGAAGCGCGCGTCCGCCATGTCGTCGAAACGTACTCGCAGCCGGCGCTCGTCGAGGAGTTCATCGACGGCCGTGAGCTGAATCAATCGCTCTTCCTCGGACGCGCGCTGCCGCCGGGCGAAGTCGTCTTCAGCGACGACCTCGCGCCGCACGAGCGCGTCGTCGGCTGGAAAGCGAAGTGGGCCTCAGGCTCCCGCGAAGATCTCGGCACCGTGAACCGCACGCCCGCCGACGTGAACGACGAAACGAAAGCGCAGCTCGCCGATCTCTGCACGCGCACCGCGACACTCCTCGGCATCGACATGTACGCGCGCTTCGATCTGCGTCAATCGTCCGACGGCTCTCTCTACATCGTCGACATCAACTGCAATCCCGACCTCGGCAAGGGCTCCGGATTCCGCAAAGCGCTCGACGCTGCCGGAGTATCGTTTCCTGATTTCCTGAACGCACTTATCATGTCGGCGAGCACGCGCCGCCCCGCATGAAAATCCGTCCCGTAGAACAGCGAGATCGCGATCGCATCCACGACATTCTCGTCGCCACGGCCCGCTTCACCGAAGAGGAAGTGCGCTGCGCGATCGAGCTCGTCGACTCCGCGCTCGAACATCCCGAGAAGGGCGACTATCACGTTCACGTGCTCGACGCGCCCGACAGCGGTCCGAAACGGATGGTGCAGGGCTACGTCTGCTTCGGCGCCACGCCGCTCACCGACGGCGTTTTCGATCTCTACTGGATCGCGGTCGATCCGAATCAGCAGGGACAGGGATTCGGCCAGCTGCTGCTGCGCTTCGTCGAGAACGAAGTGCGCCGCCAGCGCGGGCGAATGCTGCTCATCGAGACGTCGTCGAAAGAGTCATACGGGC
Source organism: Acidobacteriota bacterium (assembly GCA_034667465.1). GTDB lineage: Bacteria > Acidobacteriota > Thermoanaerobaculia > Gp7-AA8 > Gp7-AA8 > JAOBAU01. Next base: position 442,076 of record JAXDJV010000002.1, read on the forward strand.
CGACGCTTCGCTTTTATCAGCGCAGCGGCTACGACGAGATTTCGCGCATCAAGGATTTCTACAGAATCGAAGACGACAAGGTCGTGTTCTGCAAGAAGCTGACGCAGCCATGACCCTGACGCCGAACGTCGCGCTCTACCTCGCCCTCGGCTTTTACGCAGCCGGCACACTGGCTGCGCTGGCCGCGCTCTTCACGCGGCTCGTCCGGACGCAACGGGTCGCGCTCGGGCTGATGATCGCCGGTTTTGTCGCGCACACCGTCTGGATCGGCACCATCTGCGTTCGGACGCATCACCCGCCGATCACCAACCTTCCCGAAGCCGCCTCGTTCCTGGCGTGGTGCATCTTCGCGTTCGAGATGGTGATTCTGCTTCGCTATCGCGTGCACGCGGCGTCGTTCTTCGTCTATCCCCTCGTGCTGATTCTGCTCACGATCTCGGCCGTCATTCGCGAGCCATACGCGCTGATGAATCCGGCGCTTCGCTCCGGCCTCTTCACATCGCATGTACTGATGACGACCGTCGGCGTCGCGAGTCTGCTCATCGGCCTCTCGTTCATCATGCTGTCGCAACTGCAGGACCGCGCGCTGAAACGCAAAACGCGCGGACCGCTGTGGGACTGGATCCCGAGTCTCAACGTCTGCAACGTCATCAGCTATCGCGCGCTGGCAATCGGCTTCAGCATCTACACGCTCGGCCTGCTCGCCGGCGTGCTCTGGTCATATCGCACCACCGCGGAACTGATGAACGTGAACGTGAAACAGGTTGGCGCGCTCGTCGCCTGGGTGCTCTTCGCGATGCTGCTCCAGTCGTATATCAGCGGCGGTTATCGCTCGCGGCGCACGCTCTTCATCTCCGCCGGCGCCTTCGTCGCGATCCTCGTCGCGATCCTCGGGATTCATCACGTATGAGTCTCCTCCTCGTCGGCATCAATCACCGCACCGCGCCGGTCGACGTCCGCGAGCGCCTCAGCATCAGCGACACGCGACTTCCCGAAATGCTTGAAGAGGTGAAAGCGCTCGCGGGCATCGACGGCGCTGCGATCCTTTCGACATGCAACCGCGTCGAGACGATCGTCTCCGCCGACGACGAAGACGTCATCGAGTCGATCGTCAACTGGTTGACGGTACGTGGTTCATCGACGCGCACGGAGCTGGAGAAACATCTCTACATCCTTCGCCACGGCGACGTCGTGAAGCATCTCTTCCGCGTCGCGTCAGGACTCGATTCGATGATCGTCGGCGAGCCGCAGATCGGCGGGCAAGTGCGCTCGTCGTTCCAGACCTCGCAGCGACTCGGCACGCTCGATCCGCTCCTCAATCAACTCTTCGAACAGACGATGCGCGTCGCGAAGCGCGTCCGTTCCGAGACCGGCATCGGCGAGCACGCCGTGTCTGTCCCGTTTGCAGCCGTCGAGCTGGCGAAGAAAATCTTCGGCGATCTCCGCGGACTGCGCGTCCTCCTCCTCGGCGCCGGCGAGATGGCCGAGCTGACCGCCGAGCATTTCGCGGCGCATGAAGTCGCGCATATGTTCGTCGCCAACCGCGCCATCGATCGCGCGCAGGAGCTCGCGAAGCGCTTCGGCGGCGTGGCGATGCAGTTCGATACGTTCACATCGCATCTCGCCGAGTGCGACATCGTCGTCGCGTCGACCGGCGCACCGCATCACCTCATCCTGGCGGCCGACGTCGAGCGCGCACTCGCTACACGCAAGCGCCGCAACCTCTTCCTCATCGACCTCTCCGTGCCGCGCAACATCGATCCCGCCGTCGCGCGCGTCGAAGGCGCTTACCTCTACAACATCGACGATCTGCAGAGCGTCGCCGAATCGAATCGGCACCTGCGCGAGATCAAAGCGGTGGACGCCGAGGAGCTGGTGGGGAAGGAAGTGGAAAGTTTCAAGAGGAGACTGGTGGCGCAGGATGCGGTGCCGACCATCCTCGAGCTGCAGCAGCGCCTCGAAACGATTCGCGCGTCGGAGCTCGAAAAGTGCCTGCGCAAACTCGGCCCGGTCAGCACCGAACAGCGCGCCGCGATCGAGTTGCTGACGACGCAGATCGTCAACAAGATCCTTCACTATCCGATCCTCCAGCTGAAAGACGCCGCGGACGAACCACAGGAACGCGAGTCGCTGCGGCGGACGATTCGAAAGATCTTCGGACTGCGATGACGACCGCGGTTCGCATCGGTACGCGCGGCTCGCAGCTCGCGCTCTGGCAGGCCAGTGAAGTCGCGAAGAAGCTGAGCGAGCACGGCTTTCGCCCCGAGCTGATTACGATCAAAACCACCGGCGACAAACGCCACGACGTTTCTCTGGCGACGATCGGCGGCAAAGGGCTCTTCATCAAAGAGCTCGAAGAAGCGCTCGATCGCGGCGAGATCGACATCGCCGTTCACAGTCTCAAGGACGTGCCGTCGATCATTCCGGAGCGATTCATCCTCGCGGCCTTTCTCGAGCGCGCCGATCCGCGCGATGCGTGGGTGCAGCTCGATGGTCAACGCATTGACGAACTGCCGGATGGAACCGTGATCGGCACGAGCGCGCCGCGCCGCCGTTCGCAACTGCATGCGATGTATCCAAAGCTGCGCGTCGAAGAGATCCGCGGCAACGTCGACACCCGCATCAGCAAAATGCGCGCGGGTCTTTACGGCGGAATCGTCCTCGCCAGCGCCGGCCTTCATCGCCTCGGACGCCAGGGCGAGATCACCTCGTACTTTTCGATCGACGAAATGCTCCCCGCTGCCGGACAGGGAATCGTCGCCATCGAAACGCTCGAAGGACCGTTCGTCCAGATCGCGCAAACGATCGATCACGCGCAGACCGCCAGCGCCGCGCGGCGCGAGCGCGGCGTGCTGCAGAAGTTCGGCACGACGCTCGACTGCTACTCGGCGATTGCCGTCCACGACACCGGCGACACGATCCACGCGTTCATGGGCGAGCTCGAAGGCGATCGCGCCCTCCGCGTAAGAGGCACGACCGTGGATGAGGTCTACGCGGCGCTCACCCAAAGTCAACTTCCGGGGTCAGACCCCAGGTTTTGACTTTAGCCGGAACATTTATGATGCGCGGCGTGAAGCCCGGCAAAGTCTTTCTCGTCGGCGCCGGTCCCGGCGATCCGAAACTCCTGACGCTGCGTGCCGCGGAGCTCCTTGCGTCCGCCGACCTCGTCGCGACCGATGCGCTCGTCTCGAAAGAGATCGTCGCGCGCATCCCGAAATCGACGGAAGTCATTTACGTCGGCAAGCGCGCCAGCGCGCACACGCTGCCGCAGGATCAGATCAACCAGCTGCTCATCGACGAAGCGCGCAAGGGAAAACGCGTCGTCCGGCTCAAAGGGGGCGATCCGTTCGTCTTCGGACGCGGCGGCGAAGAAGCGGCCGAGCTCACGGCTGCCGGGATCGATGTCGAGATCGTGCCCGGAATCTCGTCATCGATCGCCGGCCCGGCCTACGCCGGAATCCCGGTCACGCATCGCGCGCACGCTACATCGGTCACGCTCGTCACCGGCCACGAATCGGACGAATCGACCGGCATCGACTGGCCGTATCTCGCGCGCCACACCGGCACGATTGTTTTCATGATGGGTCTCGCGAACCTCGGCACAATCTCGAAACGGCTGCGCGAATTCGGCATGGACCCGACGCGTCCGGTCGCGGTCATCGCCAAAGCAACAACGCCCGAACAGCGCACCGTCACCGGCACACTCACCGACATCGAAGCGATCGCGGAAGGAATGCCGACGCCGGCGCTGATCGTGGTCGGCGACGTCGTCACGATGCGCGAGTCGATCAACTGGTTCGAATCGAAGCCGCTCTTCGGACGGCGCATCGTCGTCACCCGTGCACGCGAACAGGCCTCGACGTTGCGTCAGCTGCTCGAAGAGTCCGGCGCGCAGGTCATCGAGTTTCCGACGATCGAGATCGCGCCGCCGGAATCGTTCGAGTCGCTCGACCAGGTCGCACTCGCGCCGCACGCGTACCAGCGAATCATCTTCACCTCGACGAATGGCGTTCGCTCATTCTTCGAACGACTGCTCCATCACGGTCACGACGCGCGAGCGCTCGCCGGCGTGAAGATCGCCGCCGTCGGCGACAGCACCGCAAGCGATCTGCGCGCGCGTGGAATCGTTCCCGATCTCGTCCCCGAAAAGTTCCTGTCGGTGGCGCTGCTCCCGCTGCTCGAAGAAGATCAGCGCGGCATTCGAACAGCAGTCATTCGCGCGGAAGAAGGAAGAGATGAATTGCTCGATGAGCTGCGCAAACGCGGCGGTGAAGTCGATCTCGCCGTCGCATATCGAACGGTTGCTATCAGCGGCGACGCAACTCAACTCAACGACATCGACGCCATCACCTTCACGAGCGCCTCGACCGTCGACAACTTCTTCGCCATCGCACCCGACGTGAACGCAAAGCTCGCCAGCATTGGCCCAACGACAAGCGAAGCGATCCGCAAACACGGCAAAGAGCCCGACATCGAAGCCGAAAACGCCAGCGTGCAATCGTTGCGCGACGCCGTCGTCGATCTGCTCTCGTCAAGCACTCAGGACTCAGGACTCAGGACTCAGGACTAACCAATGCCACGCTCCGCGAGCGACGATCTCGCCGAAAGCGTTCTTCGCGCGTTGTTGTGGCTCGCCGCGTTCTTCTTCGCCTGCGGCATCTTCCTGGCGGCCACGCTGCTTCTCCGCGACCTCCCGCCGACCGCGCCGGTCGCCATCGGCCGCGTCACCGTCGAGAAAGCGTCGAAGCTGCGCGATTACGCCACGGCCGCGCTCTTCTTCCTCATCGTTCCCTTCGCCACCATTCGTCTGCAGCGACTCGGCGCGAAAGAAAATGCGCGCGTGCGACGCCTCTTCGCGTGGCGCAACGATTCCGACGGGCTCGAGAAGCTCGCCTCGCTCCTCTTCATCGCACCGTTTTTCCTCGCGCCGTTTCTCTACCTGACGACGTTCAAGTGGGGCTGGCCGCTGCTGATCCCGCTGCTGCTCTCGCAACTCGCGCCGCGCGCGCTCGCACTCGTGCACGGCACGCGCTGGCTGCGAACGCTGCTCGCGAGAGAGATGTGGCCTCATCACGCGCTGATCGTGTTCGAAGCCGCGTCGTGGATTCTTTTTCGCTACATCGCCGTCGGCAAACGGATCGCACACATTCCGACGCTCTTCCTGGAAGTCGTCTTCATCGCGTTCTTCCTGCTGATCTTCTGGTGTGCGTATCTGCTCATCGCGCGCATCGCCTCGTTCACGCTCGACCTCAGCGTCGACATTGCGCTGCAACGCGTCGCCATCGCGGCACTGCCGCTCGTCGCGCTGCCGGCGATGGCGCTGCTCTTCATCCCCGGCTCGACCGCGATCTCGATCGTGATGCTCGGCGTCGTCATCACGATGCCGCTCGCATTGCGTGGCAGGACACCGATCGACGGCCGCACCGTGCGCAACGTCGTCGCGTACGCGATCGTCCCGTATCTCTTTTACTGCGTCAGCTACGCATCGACCGCCGCGCTCGCGCAGTGGATCGATCTCTTTCATCGCGGCGAAGCGCTCGGACCTGCATCCGATTACCTGCGCGGTAAAGTGCCGTATCGCGACGTCTTCGTGCTGCACGGCCTGATGGAAGACGGGATGCTCGACGCGTGGCTGATGCAGCTCTTCGGCCGCAACGTCGAGATCGCGCTGGCGCGGCCGGTCGTCCTCGGCTCATTCGCCGCGCCGGTGCTCTGGTTCGTCGGCATGGCGCTCTTTGATTCGATTCCGCTGGCGCTGCTGACGGTGTTCCTCGGCGCGGTAACGACGATCGACAACGAGCGCGCATTCTTCGAGCTGCTTGTGGTGGCGCTGCTGCTCGGCGCGATGCGGCGGAACTCGCGTGTGCTGTTAGCGCTCAGCGGGCTGTTCGCGGGAGTTGCACTCTTCTTCAGTCTCGATATCGGGCTGTATTCGATTGTTGCCGGCGTCGTGACGTTGTTGTTATGGCGACGTTCGTCCGTCATCTCGTTCGTCGCCGGCGTCGCAATCGGCATCGCTCCCTTCGTCATCTACCTCGCATCGCGCGGCGCGTTCGGCGCGTTTCTCGATACCTCGTTCGTCGCCATTCCGCGCATCATCGACGCCGCCTGGTCGCTGCCGTTTCCCGATCTCACCACGACCTTCCGCAAGGACCTCAACCTCCACACGATCTCCGACTTTTTCCTCTTCGAGAAGTTCCGATTCATCCTCAATCCGCTCGTGATCGGCCTGGCGATTCTCGTCCTCGCGCAACGCGCCATCACGCGCAAGACGACCGACTTCGACCTCGGCCTCGGCGCGCTGACGATCTTCGCCGCCATCACGCAGCGCAGCGCGCTCGGCCGCGCCGACTTTCCGCATCAATACTTCTCCGCGTTCCTCATCGGCCCGATGCTCGTCGCGCTGCTGGTGCTGCTCGTCCGCGCCGCGTCACGAACATGGTCGGCACGCGATCGCAGCGCGCAGGCGTTTCTGCTCCTCGCCGCGATCGCCATCCTGCCGTTCATCGCCATCGCGCTCTGGGTTCCCGACATCGCCAACGCGCGCATCGACGACACCGTGCACTACCTCGGGCGCGTCAGCCGCATCGGCTACATCGAGCCGGCCGCGGAAGACATCCGCCATCGCATCGAACAGGTTCGCTATCACGTCTTCGAGCTCAGTCCGAAAGGCTCGCCGATCTTCGATTTCTCGAATCAGCCGGCGTTCTACTTCTTCTGCGACCGCCCGAATCCGACGCGCTTCTATCAGGTGCCGATCCTCTCGCCGCGCGAGTACCAGCGCGAGACGATCGTCGCGCTCGAGCGCGCCAAACCATCGCTCGTCATCCGCCGTTCGCCACAGGAATTCGACGTCTTCGACGGCATCGAGAACGCCACGCGCGCGCAGGCGGTCGCCGCATACATCGACGATCGTTACGCCTACGCGCGCTCGACGCGCGGCGTCGAAATCTGGAAGCGCAAGCCTGGCGCATCCGCTCCGATCAGCGTCGACAGCTACCTTCGCCGCATCAAATTGCCGACGCTGAAAGAACTGAACGCGATCGGATCACGCTCGCGCGTCGTCTTCCCGATCATCGGCAGCGTGCATGGCGCAAACGACACGTACTGGATCTCCGATCTGATCCTGCACAACCCGTTCGCCGACGCGATGCCGATCGGACTTCGCTACGTTGCCGGCGACGTTCGCATCGATCGTCACGTCACGCTTGCGGCGCGGCAGACAATGCGCTGGGAAGACGTCGTGAAGACGCTCTTCCAGGCGCCCGACAGTCGCGGCACGTTGTGGATCGACTATCGCGGCGAGAAGTCGCCGGTCGCGCGCGTGAAGACGTATGACGCGGCGCACGAGAACGCACGCGGCGTGCTCGAATCGCCGCTGACGGAACGCGACACCGCCAGCGCGTACAAAGGTGCCCCCGACCTGACGATCGTCGGCATCCCGGGCGGTGCGACGCGACGCGTCAACGTCGGATTCGTGAACGTCGGAAAGATCGGCGCAACCGTTCGAGTCACCGCGCAGACGCGCGGCGGAAAACAGATTGGCCGGCCGTATCAGGAAGGGGTGGCCGAAGACGAGTCGCTGCTGCTGACGGACGTCGAGAAACTGCTCGGCGTCACGATCGATGAGAGCGTGACGGTCCACGTCACGATGATCGCCGGCGAAGGGGTCGCGTTCGCGACGGTCATCGATTTCAGCGGCGACTCGCAGCTCATCGCGGCCGTTCCGGCGACGCAGCAATGAAACGGCTGGCGCTTCCCGACGCGTGGCGCGAGCGCGCGCTCGTCATCACCGAGGTCGACGACGCGCGTTCGTGGTTTAGCGATGACGAGCTCACGAACGCGCCGAGGCTCGAACGCAGGCGCAACGAGTGGATGCTCGCGCGAATCGCTGCGAAGCAGCTCGCGTTCGAGCGCGGACTTACCAGCGATCCGCGAAGGTTCGTCGTCGCGCGCTCGCCGACACTGTCGCTCTCACACTCCCACGAATTCGGCGCCGCGGCGATCGACGAGCGCGGGATCGGTATCGACATCGAAGTGCCGCGCGAGATTCGCGAAACGGCCGCGCATCTTTTTCTGACGACGGATGAAGAAGAGGAACTGCATCGCTGTCCGCTGCAGTGGCGATTGATTCACTTCTGGGCCGCGAAAGAGGCCGCATGGAAGCGGGAGTCGGATCGCTACACGACGCTGCGGCAATTGCCGCTGCAGTTACTGCAGACGCATGCGAGTGGATTGACGTTCGATCGCGTGACGACGTTTGAGGCCGGCGGCCTGGTCGTGGCGCTCACGTCATCCTGAGCCGGCACGGCCGGCTGCGTACGTGGCAGAGCCTTCGCGCCGTTTCCGATTCTGCCGGCCTACGTGATTGCGATGACACCTTCGGTGTCATTAGAAGCGAATCACATCCACTTTTTCAGCAGCGCCCGCGCGTCATCCTGCGACGCCGCATCTTCCACCGCAAAGTTCGGGTCGTTCGGCGAGTTGATCACATCCTTCAGCATCTGCACCGCGCGCGGTTTATTGTCGCTGTCATTACTCACCAGCGCCTCGGCGAGAAAGACGCGCGTGATCTTGTTCGTCGGATCGACGCGATTCGACTCCGTCAGATACTTCACCGCTTCTTTGCTCGACGCCCATCCGGTGATGAACGGCACGTGCGGCGTTTGATCGTGCAGTCGTCCGAGAACGCGCGCACCACCGCCGCCTTCCATGCGCGGATCGATGAGCATCGCGATCGTCGATTCGCGGCGAATCCGATCGGCGGCGCCTTCTTTGACCGCCGCCATCTTTCCGTACGCGAGCGCCCACTCGCCCCAGTTCACTGAGTCCCAGAAGTAAACCTCGCCGGCGCCAGGAATCGCTCTCGCCGCCGCGGCGACATCCTTCTCCGACGCTTTCGCTTTCACGCCTTTCGCCGCCAGCTGCCGCTCGATCAGCGCGATCGCTCCGTCGCCCGCTTTGCGGCCGACGTTGTAGACCGCTTTCTTGTCATCGTTTGAAACGGCGACGTACGCGCCTTTGAAACGGATCGCCCGCAACAGTTTCCAGCGCGCTTCGACATCGTTCGGATTCGCAGCCACCGCCTTCCCGTATGCGGCGATCGCGGCATCGATCGGCGCCGCTTTCGCGCGGCCGCCATTGTGTCCCTCGGCGCGCGCCGCAAAATGCTGATCGCCCTCCGCGACCTGCGCGAAAACGACTGATCCGGTGAGCGAAACGGCTGCGAACAGAAGCGCCACGGTTCTTCTCATGCGGCCGATTGTAGTCCCGTGGCACATCACTTGAACCCGGCTGTGTGCATGCGCAAACTGACGATCTTCGCCGCCGCCGCGGCGCTTCTTCTCGCCGGCTGCCGCGGAGAGAAAGTGCCGCGCGATTACCAGAACAATCCGCCCGCGATGACGCATCCGCCGAAGAACGCCGCCGAGACGCCGACGGCGAATGGAATGCGCGGCGCCACGCCGGAACCGAACAAAGGCGCCGAAGGGCACGCCGTCGATCCGCAGCCGAAGACGCCGCAGAATGCGCCGGCGAACGACACCGCCACGACCACCACCGTCACCAGCGCAACGACCGGCACGCAGAAGTAGCACGTACAATCCCGGCGCTTGCGCATCCTCTTCCTCGGCACGCCGCGGTTCGCCGTTCCCACGCTCGAAGCGCTGGCGCGTGTGCACGAGATCGTGCTCGTCGTCGCGCAGCCCGACAAACCGGCGGGACGCGGAATGCATCTGCAGGCGCCGGCGGTCGCGGTGAAAGCGAAAGAGCTCGGCCTGCCGCTCGCGCAACCGCTGAAAGCGCGCGATCCGGAGTTTCTCGCGCGCGTCGCGGAGCTGAACGCCGACGCGGGCGTCGTCATCGCGTACGGAAAGATCCTCGTGGCGTCGCTGCTCGCGCTGCCGCGGTTCGGGTTCCTCAACGTTCACGCATCGATCCTTCCGTACTACCGCGGCGCCGCACCGATTCAGCGCGCCATCGAACGTGGCGAGCCCGAGACCGGCGTGACGATCATGCGCGTCGACGAAGAGCTCGATCACGGAGCGATCTTCGCGATCGAGCGAACGGCAATCGGTCCTGACGAACGAACGCCATCGCTGTCCGCGCGACTTTCGACGCTCGGCGCTGATGCGCTGCTGCCGGTGCTCGATCAGCTGGCGAATGGAACCGCGGTCGAAACGCCACAGCAACACGAGCTCGCGACGTACGCGGCGAAGATCGAGAAAGAAGAAGGGCACGTGCGTTGGAGCGATTCCGCGCGGACGATTTACGACAAGTTCCGCGCGTTCGATCCGTGGCCGGGCGTTTTCACCGACAACTTCAGGCTGATCGAGCTCGCGCGCGCGTCGGGCGATGGAGTGCCGGGCAGCGTGCTGTCGATTGATGATGAGGGAGTCGTCGTCGCCTGCGGTGAAGGCGCGCTGCGCGTGGTGACGTTGCAGCGCGCGGGCAAACCGAAAATGAGCGCGGCCGATTACGTTCGCGCCGGCCGTCTCAAAAGCTTATGACCGACCGCGAGCGCGCGCTTCTCCTTCTTCGCCGCATCGAGCGCGAGTCGTCATTCGCCGCGCCACTCCTCCAAAACGAAACGGGATTCGTCCGCACGCTCGTCCTCGGCGTTTTGCGCTGGCGCTCGCGAATCGATCACGCCATCGCCACGCTTGCGAATCGCCGCATCGAGAAGCTCGATCCGGTCGTCGTCGAGCTGCTGCGACTCGGTCTCTATCAGCTGATGTTCATGGACGTCGCGCCGCACGCGGCGGTGAATGAAACCGTCGATCTCGCCGGGCATTACGCGAAGCGCGCGCGCGGCTTCGTCAACGCGGTGTTGCGCAACGCTACGCGAACGAAAGTCGAGCCCGATTCGGTCGCGACCGCGACCGCGCATCCGCAGTGGCTGATCGAGCGCTGGACGCGCGTGTACGGCGCGGAGCGCGCGCGAAAGATCGCCGAGGCCGATCAGGAGCTGTCGTATCCCGACGCGCTGAGCGATGTGAAGCCGACGAACGACGCGGAGCCGTCAACGCTCGTCGACGGCATCTGGAAGTTGCGCGGTGCGACGCCTGACGACACCTGGGCGATGGATGAAGGAAGCGCCGTCATCGCCGCGATCGCGGCGAACGCCGGACGCGAAGTGCTCGACCTCGCCGCCGCGCCGGGCAGCAAAACGCTCTACATGCGCAGCCGCGGGACGCGCGTCATCAGTCACGACATTTCGTTCGCGCGACTCCGTCCGCTCATCGCTCGCGGCGGCGAAGTCGTCGTCGGCGACGGACGAGCGGCGCCGTTCCGGCGGCAGTTCGACGTCGTCCTCATCGACGCGCCTTGCAGCGCCACCGGAACGATTCGCAAGAATCCGGAGCTGAAGTGGCGGCTGCGCGAAAACGACATCGCTGCATTTCCCCAACTGCAGCGCGAGCTCCTCACCGCTGCACTCTCGCTTGCACGTCACGCCGTCATCTACTCCACCTGCTCGCTCGAACCGGAAGAGAACGACGAAGTCATCGACGCAGTGCTCGCCACGCAGCGCGACTTCGAGCGCGCCGACATCACCGGCATCACGCCGGACGGCGCGAAGTCGTGGGCTGAGAACGGAGTGCTGCGGCTGACGCCCGAGTCCGGCGCCGACGGATTCACGGCGTTCCTCCTGACACGCGCGAAGGTGACTTAGACTTCGCGGTCATGCCTCGCGACCTCACAGTCGGCAACGGCTCGCTCACGGTTGCCATCGACGCGGCCTACCGCATCGCCGACTTCTCCTTTCCGCACGTCGGCATGGAGAACCACACCGGCGAGCGCGGACGCTTCGGCGTCTGGGCCGACGACACGCTTTCGTGGATCGAAGACGAGGCGTGGCAGAAGACGCTCGGCTATCTGCGCGACACGAACGTCTCCGACGTCACCTGCCGCAACGAAGCGGTCGGACTGCGTCTCCGCTGCTACGACGCCGTCGACTCCGACGCCAACACGTACGTCCGCAAGATCGTCGTCCGCAACCTGCGTGAAGACGCGCGGACGATCAAACTGTTCCTTCACCAGGACTTCGCGATTTACGGTCATTCCGCCGGCGACACGGCGATGTTCGAGCCGGAGTCGCGCGGCATCATTCACTACAAGAAGAGCCGCTACTTTCTCGTCGGTTCGTCGGTTGACGCGCAGGCGGGCGTGACCGAATACGCATGCGGCCGGAGCGGCATCGGCGGCACGGACGGCACGTGGAGAGAAGCGGCGGACGGCATGTTGTCGATGACGCCGATCGCGCAGGGCGCGGTCGATTCGACGATCGGCATCACGCTCACGCTCGAACCGCTCGGCACCGCGACCGCGTTCTACTGGATCTGCGCCGGGCGACGTCACGGCGAAGTGCAGCAGCTCAACCGTCAACTCATTGACGAAACGCCGTCGCGCGTCATTGCGCGCACCGCATCGCTCTATTACACGTGGGTCAACAAGTCGGGCGAGGACCTCAGCGATCTGCCGGAAGAGATCATCGATCTCTATCACCGCTCGCTGCTCACCGTCCACGCGCACTGCGATCAGGACGGCGGCATCATCGCGGCGATCGATTCCGACATCGAGTGGCTGCACAACGATCACTACTCGTACGTCTGGCCACGCGACGCGGCGTTCGTCGCCGATGCGATGGATCGCGCCGGTTTTCACGAGCTGACGCGGCGTTTCCTCGCGTTCGCGAATCGCACCATCAGCAGCAACGGCTACTTCCTCCACAAATATCATCCGGACGGAACGCTGGCGTCGTCGTGGAATCCGTGGGTGCGCGGCAACACGAAGCAGCTCCCGATTCAGGAAGACGAGACCGCGACGGTGCTCTGGCTCGTGGCGCGTCACTACGAACGGACGCGCGATCTTGAATTCGTCCGCTCCGTGTACAAGCGCCTCGTCGTGCAGCCGGCCGAATTCATGATCGCGTTTCGCGATCCGGAGACCGGACTGCCGCTGCCGTCGTTCGACGTCTGGGAAGAGCGTCAGGGCGTTTTCACCTACACCTGTTCGGCCGTCTGCGCCGCGATCGCCGCCGCCGCCGAGCTCGCGAATCTCTTCAACGATCAGGAGCGGCGCACGCGATACGAAGCGGTGCTGTCCGAGATTCGCGACGCGATGGTGAAGCATCTCTGGCTCGAAGATGAAGGACGCTTCGCGCGCGGACTCGTCGTCGATGGCGATCGTCTCGTGCTCGATCGCACCGTCGATGCGTCGACATTCGCCACGTTCTATTTCGGCGTCTTTTCTCCGACCAGCTCGATGGTCGAAGGAACGATGAAATCGATCCGGGAAACGCTCTGGGTGCAGACGGAAATCGGAGGTTTGGCGCGTTATGAAAACGACGCGTATCAATGCGCTGCCGACTCCGGCGACGTTCCCGGAAATCCATGGCTGATTTGTACTTTATGGCTTGCCGAGCACGCCATTGCGCGAGCTGGCTCGGTCGCAGAATTGCAGTCGGCGCTCGACCTCGTGCGCTGGGTGCGCGCGAAGGCTCGTCCATCGCTCGTTTTGCCCGAACAAATTCATCCGGTAACGGGCGCTCCGCTGTCCGTTTCGCCGTTCACGTGGAGCCACGCGCAGGTCATTTCGGTGGTGCGCGGATACCTCGATGCGATGCGTCGTTTTCGGCGCGCCGGAAGCGAAAATTCGACTCATGTTGCAAGCGAAAATCGCGCTGCGGAATCCCGTTGACAAAGCAGGATCGTTCTCATAGATTGTCGCGAAAACGTAGTAAATATCAGGGTTTTTCGCGCTTTTTGAGGAGGAGCGAATAATGGCAGGTAAAGGTGACGTCATCACCGCGATCGCCGAACAGGCGGGCATTTCCAAAAAGGAAGCCGCGTCCGCGTTCGATGCATTCGTCGGGTACATTTCCGAGTCGTGTCAGCGTGGCGAGCGCTGCTCGATTCCGGGACTCGGCAGCTTCGCGGTGTCGCAGCGTAAAGCGCGCGAAGGCCGCAATCCGCGTACGAAGGAAAAGATCACCATTCCGGCGTCGAAAAACGTCCGTTTCAAGGCCGGAAAAGATCTTCGCGATGCGCTCAATGTGAAGCGCGGCCGCGGTAAGAAATAAATCCTTCAATAGAATTAAATTTTGTCGCCGCCCCGCGTGAAAAGCGCGGGGCGTTTTTTCTTTATGCCCATGGTTTGGGCATAAATAGCGACGCATACAAATTCAGCGCATAGCGATCGGTCATCCCGGCGATGAAATCGAGCGCCAGCTGATCGACGGCGGCCTCTTCCACATCGCCGAAGAACTCCCGCGGATGCGCGGTCACATATTCGAAGAGCGCGGTCAGCACCTGCTGCGCTTTTTCGAATTCGCTGCGGACGGTCGGAATCAAATACATGTTCTGAAACATGAACGTCCGCAACTCCTCCAGCGCGCCGAGGACTTCGGGCGACATCATGATCGCCTCGTAATCGCAGGCAAGAGTGACGTCGATGACGTCGCGCACCATTCGATCGATGCGCGCGCTCCCGGTCTCACCGAGCGTCGTGCGAATCTCTTTCGGAATCACATCCTCGGCGAGCAATCCGCTGCGGATGCCGTCGTCGATATCGTGATTGACGTACGCGATGATGTCGGAGATCCGGACGATGTCGCCTTCGAGTGTCAGCGCGCGCGACTTCGGCCGTTTGCGCAGCAGCTCGCCCTTCTCGCCCTTCGAGTGTTTGAGGATACCGTCGCGAACTTCAACCGTCAGATTGAGTCCTCGGCCGTCGTTCTCGAGCACTTCGACGACGCGCACCGATTGCCGGTAGTGATCGAAGCCGCCCTTCACCAGTTTGTTGAGCGCCGCTTCGCCGGCGTGACCGAACGCGGAGTGGCCGAGGTCGTGACCGAGGCCGATCGCCTCGGTGAGCACTTCGTTGAGGCGCAGCGACTTCGCGATCGTTCGTGCGATCTGCGTCACTTCGAGAACGTGCGTGAGTCGCGTCCGATAGTGATCGCCTTCCGGCGCGAGGAAGACCTGCGTTTTGTGTTTGAGACGGCGAAAGGATTTGCAGTGAATGATGCGGTCGCGGTCGCGCTGATACGACGGACGGAGATCGTCTTCCGGCTCGTCGCGGTCGCGGCCGCGCGTCTCGCTGCTGCGCGCGGCGCGCGGCGCGAGCGTGTCGCGCTCGATGTTCTCGAGCATCTCGCGAATGTTCATCGGCGCATCTTGCCACGGCCGGCGATGTCATCCCGAGCGTAGCGAGGGATCCGGGCGGGCGGTGCGGCCCTCTCATGGCGCCCATCACTGCCGCACCTCCGCCCGGATCCCTCGCTACGCTCGGGATGACAGGGCTCAGCGCCCGGCGGTTCTCCGTCGTGCTGCCGACGCCGCCGGAATCACCAGCAGCGTCACCGACTGCGCGGGAAGCGTGAGCGTCAGCGCTGACATCTGCACATCGGCAACGCGCGTGATCGCGTTCGACGCGAGTTGCCAGCGCTGCGCGGAAGCTCCCGCGCTGAAGTGCGCGACGTTGAGCATGACTGTTCGCGCGGCCGAGCTCTTCGCAATCAGCATGATCGTCAGCGCGCCGTCACTCGCGCGAATCGCGGCGAACGACGAAACGTCATCGGCATTCGGCGCGGTTGCTCGCACGCTCACCTCTCCGAACGCCGACTTCGCGCCGTCGTAGTTGCGATACATCCGAAACGCGTTGAACACCGGCGAGCCGGTGCCAGGCGTCGTCCAGCGCGTCGCGTAGTCAAGACCTTCACGTCCGAAGATACCGAGGATGTCGGCCTGGGTCGTGGCGCCATTCATGTGCGATTCGGCGCCCCAGTTGTATTCGGTCATACCGATCTTCGTGCCCGGATAGTTCGTCGCCACCCACGACTTCATCCGCGGAATCAGCTGCACCTTGTCGTCGATCCAGGTCTCGTCTTTGTAGTTCGGATCCCAGAGCGAGCGCGTCGAACGATTGCGGCGAAGCTGCATCGACGATGACGTGTCGTCGCTGAACTCGCCGCCCTGCGGATAGTAGTGAAGCGTGAAGATGTCGAGCAGACGCTGACCGGTCACCTGCTCGTGCGCGCGGAACTGCGCGAGGAGCCACGGCGCGTAGTCGGCGCCGCCGTGCGCAGCGCGATCGGGATAACCGGTCCAGCCGTGCGACGCGCCCCACTGCTGATCGAAGCCGCTGAGGATGTAACGGCTCCAGCCCCACTCTTCGGGACCGGCGACGAGCGCGTTCGGGTCGACAGCTTTGATCGCGTTCGCGTGCGCGGTCATCTTCGCGAACACTTCGTCCATCGTCGCGCCGGTCGGATGGACGTCGCGATGCGTTTCCTGCCAGAGCGAATGTTCGTTGTCGAGCAGATAGATGTTCGACGCCGGACCCCATTTCGTGACGAGCTGTTGCACCCAGCTTCGCTGGAAGTTCTCGTCGACCGGCTCGTTCGCGTCGTGCGGATCGTTGTTCGTGATGCGCGTGCCGTTCGCGAGCACGCCGTTGCCGGCGTCCGGCATGTACGGATCGGTCCACTGCTGCGCGCCATACTTCGCGACAGAGAACGCCGCGAGCTTCGCCCGATTCGGACCGAGCTTCGCGGCCCAGCCGATGATCGGAATCGTGATCATCGATTTCGCGCCGGCGGCTTTCGTGTCGCCGATGAACGCATCGATGTGCCCACCTGCCAGCGCGCTCGTTTCGCCGATCGATTCGAAGAACCAGTCGGCGGCGCGATTGCTGGCGTTGAGCTGCCAGTTGTAACGCGTCTCGGCGTTGCCGCCGGAACGATTGAGCGGAACGTTGAGCTCAACGAGTTGCGCGCGCGTGGCGAACGCGACGCCGTAAACGTCAGCACTGATCGGATGACGATCTGCTGCCGCATCGATCGCGATGGTGATGTTCTGCGCGTGCGCGCCGATCGCAATCAACGCCGCCGCCGTGATGATCAGTTTCCGCATCAACAAACCTTCCTCGGCAGAGCCACCGACGCGCGGAGGGGGGACACCACGCGCCGGCGGCCTGCACGACTCGCGCTGAGAGACACTTCAATTGTTGTGGGTACGCCGGCAAAGGAGGAGAACTGCGCGAGGTGAGGCGATCAGTGTCGCGCCTGGTTGCGCGTTAATCGGTGATCGGGATCACACCACCAGTTCGCCGCGCAGAATCGTGACGGCGTTGCCGCCGAGGCGAACGCGATCGCCGTCGAGAGCGACGTGAAGCTCACCGCCGCGCGGTGAGATCTGCAGCGCGTGGAACGACGTTTTGCCGAGACGCGGCGCCCAGAACGGCGCGAGCGTGCAGTGCGCGGAACCGGTGGCCGGATCTTCATCGATGCCGCTCTGCGGCGCGAAGAAGCGGGAGACGAAATCGATGCCGGAGCGCATCGCGGCGGCGGTGACGATTACGCCGCGCGCGGGAAGCTGCGCGATGAGATCGAGTCGCGGACGGAGCCGCGCGACGACTTCTGCGCTTTCGACTTCGATCAGAAAGTCGGTGCCGTTCTGTCCGACGAAGCGCGGCCTGGCGCCGATCGCTTCCGCGATTCCTTGCGGCGGCTCGACTTCCGTCGCCGGCGTCGCAGGGAAGTTCAGCTCGATCAGCGAATCGACGCGGGCGGCGGTAAGGAGTCCGCTGCGCGTGTGAAAACGCGCCGTCTCATCCTCGCGAAGAATCCCTTCCTCCCACAGCGCGTGCGCGCTCGCCAGCGTGGCGTGACCACAGAGATCGACTTCCACCGTCGGCGTGAACCAGCGCAGCGACCAGCTGCCGTTGTTGCGCGCGCGGAGGAACGCCGTCTCCGGCAGATTCATCTCCATCGCCACGCGCTGCAGCCAGCCGTCGTTCACGTCGCGGTCGAGCAGACAGACGGCGGCCGGATTGCCGCCGAAGGGGAGGGAGGTGAAGGCGTCGATCTGGATCAGGCGCATGAAAAACGGGGCCCGCGAACGGGCCCCTCATTCACAAACTAGAAGCCCTGAACCTTCGCGGACTTGTTGTACATCAGGCGCGTGGCGATGATGCCGACGAAGATGATCACGGCCAGCACGACGTCGCGCGTGAGCGGTTCCATGCCGTACACCGTCGGGTAGTGATTGCTGATCATCGTGAAGACGAGCGGCACCGACATGTACGTGTTGTGCCGCGACCGCAGACCGGCGATCTTCACCTCGGGCGAATCGGGGGCGAGCGGTGTGCCCGCCTTCAGCGCGCTGATGATCTTCTTCTGATTGGGCCAGATCACCATCCAGACGTTCAGCGCCATGATCGTCCCGAACATCACGCCGGCGTGCGTGTAAAGCGCACGACCGCTGAAGTGACCGACCTTCTCGAAGAAGAGGTAGACCAGGAGAAACAGCACGAGACAGATCAATGCTGCGGTCTCTTTGTTCGCCATCGACTTCATGATCGCGTTGTAGAGCACGAATCCGACGGCGAGCGTGATGAGTACGATCGCAAGCCACAGCCACGGATTCCCGACGGTCGGATCTTCGAAAACGACACGGCCGTGGTAGTAGATGAGTCCCGCCATCAGAATGCCGGTGATCCACGTCCACGCCGCGCCCCAGCGGAACCAGTACAGCGCGCGCGGCATCAACTCCGGGTTGACGAGCTTCTTCGTCGGACCGTCGAGCTTCGCCTGCAACGGTCCGTTGACCCAGTTGAAAAAGTAAAGGTGACCGATCCACGCAATGCCGGCCACAACGTGTGCCCAGCGGAGAATCAACTGCAACCAGTTATTGAAGTTCTGGTCCATGAGCTCCCTCCTCATTCCTGTCTGTTTGGGGTAGCCTGCGGCGCGATTATATGCCTGACGAATTTCATGAACGCGTCGCCATCGTGACCGGTGCTTCGAGCGGCATCGGACGCGCCACCGCCGAGCTGCTCGCCGCGCGCGGCGCGCGAGTCGTCGTCTTCTCGCGCAACGCCGCCGCACTCGCGGAGCTGGTGCACGGGCATGAAGCGAGCATGCTCGCCGTCGCAGGCGACGTCGCCGACGCCGACGCGATCGAACGGCTCTTTGCCGGAACGGAATCGCGCTTCGGAGTGTGCGAGCTGCTCGTCAACAACGCCGGCATGATCGATCCGAAACCGCTTCTCGACGTCACTCCCGATGAATGGGACCGGATGTTCGCCGTGAACGTGCGCGGGACGTATCTCGCGTCGCGCCGCGCGCTGCCGGCGATGATCGCGAAAGGACGCGGTGCAATCGTGAACGTCGCGTCGATCTCCGGTGTCGCCGGTCCCGAGAAGTTTCCCGGCTTCGTGTCGTACTGCGCGAGCAAAGCGGCGGTCATCCAGCTCACCGAAGCGCTGGCCGTTGAGGTGAAGCCGCACGGCGTGCGCGTGAACTGCATCAGTCCCGGTTCGGTCGACACGAAGATGTGGGCGGACGCGAGCGGCGGCGCGCCTGCGTCGATGACGGCTCACGAAATCGCGGAGTCGATTCTTTTCCTGGCGTCGAATGGTTCGCGGCCGATGAACGGGCAGAATTTGAATGTATTCAGCGCCTGAATTTCGTCCGACGCTGGCGTCCATCGATCGCAGCGCGTTCGCGCGCAACATCGATTCAATCGCCGCATCGCTGCCGAACGGCTCCCGTCTCGTCGCCGTGCTGAAAGCCGACGCGTACGGCCATGGCGCGATCGAGCTTGCGCGCGTCTGCTCGCCGGACCGTGTGGCGATGATTGCCACCGCGCTGCTCGAAGAATCGCTCGAGCTGCGCGACGCCGGCATCACGCTTCCGCTCTTCGTCCTCGGGCCGCTCACCGCACCGCAGATCGTCGTCGCGCTCGAACACGACATCACCATCGGCGTTCCCGGCCCAGAAGAGTTCGAAGCGGCGTGCGAAGTGGCGCGCGATCGCGAGCTCGCCGTTCATCTCAAACTCGACAGCGGCATGGGACGGATGGGGGTGACGCCGGACGAGCTTCCGAGCGTTATCGAAAAGATTCACGCAACGCCGCGCCTCCGCATCGACGGCATCTACACACACTTCGCGAACGCGGACGTCGACGGCGATCCGTTCACCGAAATACAGCTGACGAACTTCAATCGAATGCTCGCCACGCTGCGCGACGCCGGTATCGACGCGCCGCTCCATCACTCCGCGAACAGCGGCGCGACGCTGCGCGGCATCATCACGCCCGGCGACTGGGTTCGCTGCGGCATCGCGCTCTACGGACCGGAGCCGATCGATCGCCGCGGGATTCATCTCGAGCCGGTGCTTCGCTGGCGAACGGAGATCGCGCGACTGAAAGAGCTGCCGACCGGTCACGCAATCGGATACGGCACGACGTTCCACACCAGGCGCGCGAGCCGCATCGCGACTGTGCCGGTCGGCTATGCCGACGGATATCCGCGCGCGCTTTCGAATAAAGGAGAAGTTCTCGTGCGCGGTCAGCGCGCGCCGATCGTCGGCCGCGTTTCGATGGATCTCATCACGATCGACGTCACCGACATCGCCGATGCCGCGCTCGGCGACGAGGTCGTGCTCATCGGCCGCCAGGGTGAAGACCTCATCACAGCTGAAGAGCTGGCGGCGAAGGCCGATACAATCTCGTACGAAATGTTCTGCCGCATCACGAAGCGCGTTCCGCGCATTTATCAATGACCGCCGTTTTCGAAAGCATCGGCCTTTTCTTCGTCGGCGTCTTCGAGGCGACGGGACTCTGGTTTCGCATGTTGTGGCGGACCATCCGCTGGACCTTTCGCCCACCGTTCGAGATCGGCGAGTGGATGCGGCAGATGGTCCGGCTCGGCTTCGATTCCATTCCGGTCGTCATCCTGACGACGATGTTCACCGGGATGGTGCTGGCGCTGCAGACCTTCAACGGGTTCGCGCGCGTGCACGCCGAGAACTTCGTCGGGAGCGTCGTCTCGCTGGCAATGCTTCGCGAACTGTCGCCGGTGCTGGTCGCGCTGATGGTGACGGGCCGCGTCGGCTCGTCGATGGCGGCCGAGATCGGCACGATGCGCGTCACCGAACAGATCGACGCGCTCAAAGCGCTGGCGACCGATCCCGTGCAGTACCTCTTCGTTCCGCGCGTCATCGCCGGCATCATCATGCTGCCCTTCCTCACGATCCTCGGCGATGCGCTCGGCATCTACGGCGGTTACATCGTCGCCGTGCGACTGATGGGTGCGAATCCGGTCATCTACTCCAGCGCGACCTACAACTTCCTCGACATGAACGACATCTGGAGCGGCGTGATCAAGTCAGCCGTCTTCGGCCTGATCCTGACGCTCACCGGCTGCGTGCGCGGTTACTACACGTACGGCGGCGCGGAAGGAGTCGGACGCTCCACGACGAACGCCGTCGTGAGCGCCTCGCTGATCATTCTGCTGGCTGACTTCTTCCTGACGAAGGTGCTGTTCTAGGTATGAGTGATGAGGCACGAGGCATGAGTGAAGTCGGCGGACGCGAAGCGACTCATCCCTCATCCCCCATGCCTCATGCCTCCAACCCGATGATCTCCCTGCAGCACGTCTACAAATCGTTCGGTGACAAACGCGTCCTCGACGACATGTCGCTCGACATCGACGAAGGGGAATCGGTCGTCATCGTCGGCGGCTCCGGCACCGGCAAGAGCGTCACGCTGAAACACATCATCGGATTGCTGCAGCCGGACAAAGGCCGCGTCGTCATCGATGGGAAAGACATCACGGCGATGCCGCCGTACGAGCTCAATCAATTCCGCCGCCGTTTCGGAATGGCGTTTCAGGAAGGCGCGCTCTTCGATTCAATGTCGGTGTTCGAGAACATCGCCTTCCCGCTGCGGCGTCACACGGAGATGTCGCAGAAGGAGATTCAGGATCGTGTCGAGGAGTGTCTCGACCTCGTGCATCTCGAGCGCGGCGCCGGCTCGAAGCGGCCGTCGGAGTTGTCGGGCGGCATGCGCCGACGCGTCGGTTTCGCGCGCGCCATCTCGCTCAAGCCGGCCATTCTTCTGTTCGACGAGCCGACGACGGGACTCGATCCGGTCATCAGCGACGTCATCGCGGAACTGATTCGCGAGATGGACGAGACGCTGAACACGACCACGGTGACGATCACGCACGACATGAAAGTGGCGTTCAAGATCGCCGACCGCGTGGCGATGCTGTTCAAAGGCCGGATCATCGAACAGGGAACTCCGGCCGTCTTTCAGCAGTCGCCGAGCCCGATCGTCCAGCAGTTCATCGAAGGACGCGCAGACGGACCGCTGACGGAAGGATGAATGCTGAAGGATGAAGGATGAATAGAGGCAGAAGCCTGGCAAAAGCCCATTCATCCTTCATAATTCATAATTCATCCTTTCCACAAAACACGAAGAGCGCGCCAACTGCGGCGCGCCCCGTGAATCACTGCTCGCATTAACCGCGATCAGTCTTTGCGCATCCGGCGATGCGTCGTCGTGGTGGTCGTAGTCGTCGTTGCGGTCGTGTCGTCCGTCGACGACGAAGCCATCGGCGTGATGGTCGTGTCGGTCGTCGTGTCGACTGTTGCAACCGGCGTCGGCGTCGTGACCTCAACCGGCGTTGGCGTGGTCACCGTCGTGTCGGTCGTGTAGTTCACGGTGGAGCTGCCGGTAATCGGAGTCGGGACGGTGCTGACGTTCGTGTTCGTACCGATTGACGAACCGTTGCCGGAGCCGCCGGCGGAGCTGGAGGTGTAAACGTTTCCGGTGCTGTCGACCTTGGCCGGGCCGGCGATGACATTCGGGGTCGTGTTGGTGTTGGAGGTGGCGTTTTCCGGAGACGTGGCGACGTGGCCGTAGTCGTTCGTTCCGGCGACAGTGGTGCTGCTCGTATGCGAGCAAGCCGTCAATGCAACGGCGAGAACGGCCGTCGACGCGCCGGCCGCGATCTTCCTGAGAATCGATTCTGCTTTCATGTTTGCTCCCTTTCGTTGTGCCTTGCGGCAATTTTCATAGAGCAATGTGCTTGCCTGGAGTTATTGGTAGACTCCGCCAGGATGACGAATGCGCCGCGCATCTTCACTGTCAGCGAGCTGATCCGGCAGGTAAACCTCGACCTTTTTCGCTACAACGACGTCTCCGTCGAAGGTGAAGTAACCAACTACACCCGCTCCGCGGCCGGCCACTCGTACTTCTCGATCAAAGACACGCGTTCGCAGATGAAAGTCGTCCTCTTCGCGACGAACGCGCGCTTCATCCGCTTCAAAATCGAGAACGGACTGCAGCTCATCGTCCGCGGCCGGCTCGCCATCTACGAACAGAACGGCACGTTCCAGCTCAACGCCGTCGCCATCGAACCGGCCGGACTCGGCGCGCTGCAGCTCGCATTCGAGCAACTCAAAAAGAAGCTCGCGGAAGAAGGGCTCTTCGACGCCGCGCGAAAGAAACGCCTGCCAATGTTTCCGCAGCGAATCGCCGTCATCACCAGCCCGGCCGGCGCTGCCATTCGCGACATCCTTCACGTCCTCGGGCGCCGTTTCGCCGGTCTCTCGCTGCAGATTTATCCGGTGCGCGTCCAGGGACCGACCGCCGCGCGCGAGATCGCCACCGCGATCAAGCATCTGTCGCGCTGGGAACTGCACGACGTCATCCTCATCTGTCGCGGCGGAGGCTCGCTCGAAGATCTCTGGCCCTTCAACGAAGAGATCCTTGCGCGCGCCGTTGCGGCGTCGACGATCCCGACGATCTCCGGCGTCGGCCACGAGACCGACTTCACGATCTGCGATCTCGTCGCCGATCTTCGCGCGCCGACGCCGTCGGCCGCCGCGGAGATCGTCATTCGCGCCAAGAGCGACGTTTGTACGCACGTTGACTATTCGGTGCGCCGCATCCGCCAGGTCGTCGAAGGCCGCGTGCGCAACTACCGTCACGAGCTTCGCCATCTCGCGTCATCCGATCGACTCGGCATCCTGCCGCGTCGGATCGCCGCGCAGCGCGAACGTCTCCAGCGTCGCCGCATGTCGCTCTATCGGCTGCTCGAAGGTCGCGCGCGTCTGCTTCGTCGTCGCCTCGAGGCGGCGAACGAACCGCTGGCGCGTTTTCCGCGGCGCGTCGATACGCTCCGTCATCGGCTGCAGGGGGTCGCGGCTACGCTCGAAGCGGTCTCGCCGCTTTCCGTCCTCTCGCGCGGCTACGCGATCGCCTTTTCGCGGAAGAAAAAACGCCGCACGCCGATCCTCGATTCAGCCGCCGTCGCCGTCGGCGATCCGATCGAAGTGCAGCTCAAACGGGGACAACTTCTCTGCACCGTCGACGGCAAGTCGATGGGCGTCGAGAGCGTCTGGCCTTCCGTGAACAGGGAGCCTGAGCTATAACGTTCGGCCGATGGCCGCCCGCACCCGCACCAACGAGTTCGAGAAGTCGTTCCAACAGCTCGAGAAAATCGTCCAGCGACTCGAAGGGGAGGAGCTGCCGCTCGATGAATCGCTGCAGCTGTTCGAAGAGGGAATCCGCCTCTCGCGCTTCTGCCATCAGCGACTCGAAGAGGTCGAAAAGAAAATCGAGCTGATTCTCGCCGATGCGAAAGGGCAGCCGCGCGTCGAACCCTTTGACGATGCGCCGGTCGTCGAAGGCGACGATGAAGACGACGACGCAGAGCTCGATTCGGAATGATCCCGCTCGCGCAGTACCTCGCGGATAAGCGAGCGCTCGTCGACGCCGCGCTCGACGCGCATCTGCCGCCGGCGACGACGCGTCCCGCCGTCATTCACGAGGCGATGCGCTACGCGGTGCTCGGCGGCGGCAAACGCATCCGGCCGATCATCGCCATCGCCGCGGCGGAAGCGTGCGGCGCGAATGCGGAGCCGCTGCTGCAGCACGTCGCGGCGCTCGAGCTGATTCACACCTACTCGCTCGTACACGACGACCTGCCGGCACTCGACAACGACGATCTCCGGCGCGGGCGGAAAACGACGCATGTCGTTTTCGGCGAAGCGATGGCGATCCTGACCGGCGACGCGCTGCTCACCGAAGCGTTCGGCTGGCTGGCGAAACCAATCGAAGGCGTCGATCCGCCGCGGCAGTTACGCGCCATCCGCGAAGTCGTCTTCGGCGTCGACTCGACCGGCATGATCGGCGGCCAGGTCGCCGACATCATTGCGGAACGCTCGCATCAGAAGTCGCCCGATCGCGGCGCACTCCTCGACGAGCTCGAGTTTATCCACGCGAACAAAACCGGACGACTTCTCACCGCCTCCGTGACCCTCGGCGGTCTCCTCGCCGGCGCAACCGAAACGCAGCTCCTCGCGCTTCGCGAGTACGGCCGCGCCACCGGGCTCGCGTTCCAGATCGTCGACGATCTGCTCGACATCGAAGAGACCGCGGAAGCGCTCGGCAAGACGGCCGGCAAGGACATCGCTCAGGGGAAGCTGACGTATCCGGCCCTCGTCGGCATCGAAGCGGCACGAGCCAAAGCGGCGGAGCTGCTGCAGATCGCCGTCCGCAACGCTGATAAGATGCCCGGTCCCGTGAACTATCTCGCGCAGATCGCACGTTACGTCTGCGAACGCCGCTCCTGAGGGCGCCCGAAGCCATGACTCGACTTCTCGACCAAATCGACACCCCGGCCGACGTGCGCAAGCTCGATCGCAAACAGTTGCCGCAACTTGCGCAGGAAATCCGCGAAACGATCATCGACACGGTTTCGAAGATCGGTGGCCATTTCGGCGGCAATCTCGGCGTCGTCGAGCTGACGCTCGCGCTCCATTACGCGTTCGACACGCCGCGCGACCAGATCGTCTTCGACACCGGTCATCAGACCTATCCGCACAAACTGATCACCGGCCGCCGTGAGACGTTCCCGACCATTCGCCAGCACGAGGGCATCTCCGGTTTCTGCAAACGCGAAGAGTCGGAGTACGACGTCTTCAACGCCGGGCACGCATCGACCTCCATCTCT
Organism: Acidobacteriota bacterium; assembly: GCA_034667465.1. GTDB lineage: Bacteria > Acidobacteriota > Thermoanaerobaculia > Gp7-AA8 > Gp7-AA8 > JAOBAU01. The sequence continues at coordinate 467,885 of JAXDJV010000002.1, forward strand.
GCCGCGCTCGGGATCGCCGTGGCGCGCGACCTGCGCAAAGAGAATTACCGCGTCGTTGCCGTCATCGGCGACGGTGCGCTTTCCGGCGGTCTCGCGCTCGAAGGATTGAACCAGGCCGGCCATCTGAAGCGCAAGCTGATGATCGTTCTGAACGACAACGACATGTCGATCTCGACGAACGTCGGGGCGATGTCGGGCTACCTGAACTCGATCATCAAAGGTCAGCGCTACAACCAGATGAAGGACCTCGCCAAGGGCGTGATGGATCGCATCCCGCTCGTCGGCGGGAAGCTCCACGGACTCGCGCACGACATGGAGCAGGTCCTCAAAAACATGGTCGTTCCGGGCACGCTGTTCGAAGAGCTCGGATTCCGTTACCTCGGTCCGTACGACGGTCACGACCTCGACTTCCTCCTCAACCTCTTCGAAGAGAACCGCGACTACAACGGTCCGCTGCTCATCCACGTCATCACCAAAAAAGGCCTCGGCTACAAGCCGGCCGAAGACAAACCGATCTGGTCGCACGGCGTCTCGCCGTTCGATCGCGCATCCGGCGAAGTGAAGAAGTCGGACAAGCCCGCGCCGCCGTCGTACACCGCGGTCTTCTCCGAAACGCTGATCGAGCTTGCGAAGCGCGATCCGAAGATCGTCGCCATCACCGCGGCAATGCCTGACGGCACAGGCCTCGACAAGTTCGCGAAGGTGCTGCCGGAGCGGATGTTCGACGTCGGCATCGCGGAAGAGCACGCCGTCACGTTCTCCGGCGGTATGGCGACGCAGGGGATGAAGCCGATCGCCGCGATCTACTCGACGTTCCTGCAGCGCGCATTCGATCAGGTGTTCCACGACGTGGCGATCATGGATCTACCGGTCGTCTTCGCTCTCGATCGCGGCGGCATCGCCGGCGCCGACGGTCCGACGCATCACGGCATCTATGACATGGCGTATCTCCGCGTCTTCCCGAACATGATCTGCATGGCGCCGAAGGACGAGAACGAGCTTCGTCACATGCTGAAGACGTCGTTCGAGACCGGCCATCCGACGTCGCTGCGTTATCCGCGCGGCAACGGCTACGGCGTCGAAATGGACGCGGAGCTGCAGTCGCTGCCGATCGGCAAAGGCGAAGTGCTGCGCGATCCCGCGAACCCCCAGGCAACGATCTTCGCGATCGGCAACGAAGTGTGGCCGGCCATGCAGGCCGCCGAACTGCTCGCGAAAGAAGAGATCGAAGTCGCTGTCGTCAACGCGCGATTCATCAAGCCGCTCGATGACGAGCTGATTCGCAGGTACTGCGTCCCCGGCGCAAAGATCGTAACTGTCGAAGAAGGATCGCTCGCCGGCGGCTTCGGCTCCGCGGTGATGGAACGCTGCGAAGCGCTCGGCATCACCGGCGTGCAGTTCCACCGCATCGGAATTCCTGATGAGTATGTGCACCACGGCGCGCAGGATGTGCTCCGCGCGCAGTACGACCTGCACGCGGAAGGGATTGCGAAGCGGTTGCGGGAGTTCGGGGCGCAGCGCACGGGAACTGTCGGTGAGATGGCGAAAATACTCATCGAGCTTGGAAACCAGATCCCGGAAGAGGACCTGCTGCGAATGCACGCGAAGGGGAAAGACTCGGATCACATCGACGAGTTCGTCTACGGTAAGCGTCGCGCTTCCGTGAAGTAATGACGACGTACTTCGCCGACAGCTGGTTCTTCATCGCGCTGATCGATCGTCAGGATGCTCACCACCGTCGCGCGATCAGGCTTGCAGAGGCAACGGAGTTTTTCGTGACCTCCGACGCTGTGCTCACGGAGGTTCTGAACTATTTCTGTGACCATGGCACGCGCAGTCGCCTGGCCGCCGTCGAAGCTGTTCGGCGAGCGCTCCGGCAATTCAGTGTAGTCAGCACTGATCGCGCGCTTTTCAAACGCGCAGTCGACCGCTATGCAGCGCGCCCCGACAAGCAGTTTTCCCTCACCGACTGCATCTCGATGGTCCTGATGGAAGATCTCGGCATCACCCACGTCCTGACCAACGACCATCACTTCGTGCAGGCCGGCTTCACCATCGTCAACGAATGAAGAAGCAGCGGCTCGACGTCGCCCTCGTCGAGCGCGGGCTCGTCGACTCCCGCGCGAAGGCGCAGTCGCTGATCATGGCGCGGCGCATTCTCGTCAACGGTCAACACGTTGACAAAGCGGGAGCGAACGTCATCGCTGACGACGTTCTCGCGATCGAAGAGCTCGAGCACCCGTGGGTCGGGCGAGGCGGAATGAAGCTCGCCCATGCGCTGCGCGAATTCGGGATCGTCGTTGCGGGCAAAACGTGCGCGGACATCGGCGCGTCGACCGGCGGGTTCACCGACGTGCTGCTGAAGAGCGGCGCGGCGAAGGTCTACGCGATCGACGTCGGTCACGGACAGCTCGATCAGTCGATCCGCGAACATCCGCGGGTCGTGAATCGCGAGAAGGTGAACGCGCGCTATCTCACCGCGGAGAGCTTCGACGATCGGATCGAGTTCGTCTGCATCGACGTCTCATTCATCTCGCTGAAGCTGATCCTTCCCGCGGTCGCGAAGTTTCTTCACGGCGAGCTCGTCGCGCTCATCAAGCCGCAGTTCGAAGTGGGGAAGGGCGACGTCGGGAAGGGTGGGATCGTGCGCGATGACGCGAAGCGTTCCGCTGCCGTGGAGTCGGTCGTCACGTTCGCGAGAGAGATTGGTTTTCAGGTGAAAGGTTTGATCGAGAGTCCGATCAAGGGCGCCGAGGGGAACATCGAGATGCTCATGTACGCAGCGTCAGGTACTCCTGCAGACCTTCCCGCCACGACTCCGGTTCCACTCCCGTAAGCCGCGTGTAACGCTCCGTCGACAACACCGAATACGCAGGACGTTTCGCCGGCCGCGGAAACTCCGCGGAGCTTACCGGCTGCACCGCGATCTCATCGAACGTCCGCTCGCCGAGTCCCGCGATGATCGCGCAGGCGAAGCCGTACCACGACACTTCGCCTTCGTCGGCGTAATGCACGATGCCGCGCGCGTCGTCGGACTCCGCGGCGCGCAGCGCAAGGCGGATCAGCGCCTCCGCGAGATGCCGCGTGTACGTCGGACGGCCGCGCTGATCGTTGACGACACGCAGCGGGTTCGTTCCCTTCTTCACCTGATTGCGCATCGCTTCGACGAAGTTCGGGCCATGCACGCCGAAGAGCCACGCCGTTCGCACGATGAGATGCTTTCGCGCCTGCGCCGCCGCTTCTTCGCCGATCAGTTTCGAGCGGCCGTACGCGGAGAGCGGGTTCGTCGACGCGTTCACTTCATACGGCGTCGTCTGCGAGCCGTCGAATACGAAATCGGTCGAGATCTGCACGAGGAGCGCATCGACTTCGTTCGCCGCCTGCGCCAGCAGGTCGACCGCCGAGCCGTTGATTGCGTTCGCCAGCGGCTCATTCGCCTCGGCGTCATCGACTTTCGTGTAGGCCGCGCAGTTGACGATGATCGTCGGCCGCTGCGCGCGAATCAGCTCGCGCACCGCGGTACCGTCGGTAACATCGAGCTCCGCCTTCGTAACCGGAATGACCGTCTCGCCGCGCAGCTCGAGCGCGTTGCGCAGATCGATCCCGACCATCCCGCCCGCCCCTGTAATCAACCACCGATGAATCATCGACCGTGTTTTCCCGACTCGGTCTTGATCTGGACGCGGACCGGCTGCCGGATGGCGACGAGCTGCAGCGCGAAGAAGCCGTAGAGGATGCGCGCGTTGTCGGCGGAGCTGAGCGGTGGCGTGGCGATGAGGTCGACGAGCGGCGTCCGTCCGTCGACGTGCTCGAGAAGCTCTGCTTCATCGGCGGCGAGCGCGAGATCGACGGCGTCGTTCGTGGTTCGCTCGAGCAGCGTTGTCTTCGTGCCGAGGCGCGAGACGAGGATGCGTGCATCCGGCATACGGCGGACGCCCTGCAGAATCGCCTGCGGAATCGGAATCTCGATCTTGATGAACTCGAGATGCTTGTCACGGCCGGGCGTGAAGATCACGGTGCCGTCCTGCCACGCGAAGAGCGACCAGACGATCTCCTGAATCTGCGCGCGCAGCGCGACGAAGAGATCCTTCGGCTCCAGCGCATGCATCTCGATCAGCGTGACGCCCTGGCGCTTGCCGGTGGTGCGCATCCGGCGTCCGCTCTCGTCGTACTGATCGCGCGTAAGTTTCCCTTCGCGGAGCAGTTTGTCGCCGAGCGAGTCGTCGACGCGGTTCGAGGTCGCGAAGATGATCTGGCCGCGATCGAGAAAGACCCGCTTCATCTCGTCGCCGCGGCGGCACTCGATCGTCCCCGGCACTTTGTAGCGATGGATCGTGACGAGGATCTCAGGAAGCGGCGTCTGCGCCAGATCGGTCTGGTACAGCGCGACAGCGGAGTGGGGCGGTTCGGTCACGCCTGAATGCTACTGGTTCTTCTTTTCTTCGAGAGCCTTGTCATCGCGGCCGCCCTTGTTCAGGCCATCGCGAAAATTGGCGATGCCTTCCCCGAGACCGCGGCCGACGGAGGCGAGACGACCGGCGCCGAAGAGCAGGATGACGATGACGAAGATGAGGAGCAGTTCTGGCCAGCCGAGCATGGAGCCTCCGAATTCGCGGCGAAGTATACGTTCGTTCCGCCCCTGATAATAGCGGCAGAGGCCCCTCTCTTCCCGCAACACATTGTTTGACGGGAACGCGGACCGCGCGCTCACTGTTACCATCCGCCGCCGCAAATGCTGGATCTCACCGGACTCAACCCACAACAGCGCGACGCCGTCACGCATGGCGACGGGCCGCTTCTCGTCCTCGCAGGCGCCGGATCGGGGAAGACGCGCGTCATCACTTATCGGATCGCGTATCTGATCGGCGAGCGCGGCGTTCATCCGAACAACATCCTCGCCGTCACGTTCACCAACAAAGCGGCCGCCGAGATGCTGTCGCGTGTCTCGCACCTCGTGCCCAACATCGGCGCGCGGCCGTGGATCGGGACGTTCCACTCCACTTCGCTCCGGATGCTTCGCAAGTACGCCGACCGTCTCGGCTACACGAAGTCTTTCGCCGTCTACGACACCGCCGACCAGCTGACGCTCGTTCGCCGCTGCATGCGCGAGCTCAACATCCCCGACGAAGCGTTTCCGCCGCGAACCGTCCTGTCTCGAATCTCCAATGCGAAGAATGAGCTGCAGGGGCCGGCGGAGTACGAAAAGCACAACCTCGACTTCTTCGGCGCCCGGATCTCCGAGATCTATCGGATGTATCAGAAGCGCCTGAAAGAGTACGACGCGATGGACTTCGACGATCTGATCGGCAATCACGTGCTGCTGATCGAGAGAAACGAAGACATCCGCGACGAGATCCACCAGCGCTTTCAACATCTGCTGATCGACGAGTACCAGGATACGAATCGCGCGCAGTACCTGCTGATCAAAGCGCTTGCCGGCAAACGCGGAAACATCGTCGCCGTCGGCGATGAAGATCAGTCGATCTACAAGTTCCGCGGCGCCGACATCAACAACATCCTCAACTTCGAGAAGGACTTCGAAGGAGCGACGATCATCAAGCTCGAGCAGAACTATCGCTCGACCGGCAACATCCTCGACGCCGCCACCGGCGTCGTCTCGAACAACATCGCCCGCAAGGGAAAGAAGCTCTTCACCGATTCCGGCAGCGGCGAACCGGTGCGCGTCGTGACGTGCAGCAGCGAGCGCGAGGAAGCGCAGTTCGTGATCGAGAAGATCACCGGCTTCCGCGCACGCTACAAGCTGACCGATTTCGCGGTGCTGTTCCGGACGAACGCGCAGTCGCGGCCGTTTGAAGAAGAGTTGCTGCGCGCGAACATCCCGTACTCCGTCGTCGGCGGTGTCAAATTCTACGAGCGCGCCGAGATCAAGGACGTGCTGTCCTTTCTCCGGCTGGCGGTGCGTCCGCACGACACGCCGTCGATCGAGCGCGTCATCAACGTGCCGTCGCGCGGCATCGGCGATACGACGGTCGCGGCGATCAACGAGCAGGCCGCGCAGCGTGACGTTTCGCTCTGGACGGTCATCGAAGGGGAGCTGAATTTCCTGCCAGCGCGCGCGTCGAAAGCGGTGAAAGAGTTCCGCGAGATCGTCCATGATCTGCAGCGCGCGGTCGCGAATCCGCTGCCGGAGTTTTACGACTATCTGCTGCTGCGCACCGGCTATCGCCGCATGCTCTCCGAATCGCGCGATGTGCAGGACGAAGCGCGCCTGGAGAACATCGATGAGTTGATGAACTCCGCGCGCGAGTACTGGGAGCAGAACCCGCAGGCATCGCTCGCCGACTATCTCGATTCGCTGACGCTGATGTCGGATCTCGATCGCTACGAATCGCAGAAAGGCGTCACGCTGATGACGCTTCACGCCGCGAAGGGGCTCGAGTTCAAAGTCGTCTTCCTCACCGGAATGGAAGAGGGCGTGCTGCCGCATTCGCAGTCGCTCGAGCACAGCGAAGATCTCGAAGAAGAGCGCCGCCTTTGCTACGTCGGCATGACGCGCGCGCGCGAACAGCTTTACTGCATTCACTGCCTCGAACGGCGACTGCATGGACAGTTCCGCGAACAGAGCCCATCACCGTTCCTGAACGAGATTCCGGAAGAGGTGCGCGAAGAAGTTCGCCTCGCGCGTGCGAACTTTTACTCGCAGGAACAGCCGGCGTGGCGCGAGCGTCCGCTCGGCAGCGGCGGTGGCGGTTACGGCGGCGGCTCGAATCGCTACGGTTCGCAGCAGTACGGCAATCGCAGACCGTCATCGCCGCAGCGGCCGCCGATGCAGCAGCAGCGACCTCCGGCGCCGAAGCCGGCTCCTCCGCCGCCGAAAGTGAACGAGTCGATGAACAGCGTCTTCTCGTTCTTCAAGGATGTCGCGCCTGAAGCGCCGGCGAATCGCGCCGCGGCGATCACAAGTGAAGCGCCGCGTCCCGTCCAGTTCGATCCGTCAGCGATTCGTCCCGCGTCGCAGAAGAGCGAGACGCCGCGCGGCGAGTTGAAGCGCGGCGCGCGCGTTCGTCACGAACAGTTCGGCGACGGAACGATCCTGACGATGGAAGGAAACGGTCCCGACGCGAAGCTGACCGTCTACTTCGATCGCGCCGGCTCGAAGAAGTTCGTCGCGAAGTACGCGAAGCTCGTCCGCATTTAACGCCGCCGCATCGCGACGATCCCGAGTGCTGCAACGCCGGCCGCGGCGAGCAGCCAGCCGCGACGCTCGTTCAGCCAGAGCTGAACGCTGTGATCCTGCGAGCGATCGTCGAAGACGCCGTGCGCGCCGGCATCACCGTTCACCGGCTCCCACAGATTGTTCGCGCGATTCACATCCTCCGGCTCATCGACCATCTGCGCTTCGTAGCCGTTGTGTGCGAGATAAACGTCGCCGAGTCCGGGAAAGAAGTTGTTGCCGACGATCGCTTTCGTCGCCGGCCAGCCGACGTTCAGCTCGCGCCGCCTGCTGTACGCGGCGAAGAGAATCGCCTCCGCCGCGACCTCCGGCTGAAAGATCGGCGGCACCGGTTGCGCTTTGCGCGGCAGCCGGCTTTTCACCCAGCGAAACTGCGGCGTGTTGAGCGCCGGAAGTTGCACCATGCAGACGTGAACGTCGCTGCCGTCGTGAATCAGTTCCGATCGCAGTGAGTCGTGAAATCCCTGTACGGCATGTTTCGCAGCGCAGTACGCCGACTGCAGCGGAATCCCGCGATACGCCAGCGCGGAACCGACCTGCACGATCGCACCGCGGTTGCGCGGTTTCATCCGCCGCAACGCGGCCAGCGTTCCCCAGACGATGCCGTGATACGTGACGTCGGTGACGCGGCGATAGTCGTCGGGCGTCATCTCATCGATCGGCGAGAAGACCGACGCCATGGCGTTGTTGATCCAGATGTCGATCGGTCCGAACGTCTCTTCGACTTTCGCCGCGGCGGCTTCCATCGCATCGTGATCGCTGACGTCGAGCGGCAGCACGAGCGCTTCGCCGCCATACGCCTCGATCTCGCGCTTCGCTGCTTCCAGCCCTTCGATCCCGCGCGCGATGAGTCCGACTTTCGCGCGGCGCCTGCCGAACAGCCGCGCCGTTGCGCGGCCGACTCCGGCGGATGCTCCCGTGATGACGACGACTTCCTGTTTGTCCATGCCGTGAGTGCAGCAAGAGCCGATCCCTTTTATGATCGGTGCGTGAACGTCCCGTCGATTCTGCTCTGGGGATTTGCCGCGACGATCGTGCTGACGACGCTGACGATCGCCGCCCAGTCGCTGTCGCTGACGCGGATCGACATCCCGTTCATTGTCGGAACGATGTTCACGATCGATCGCGATCGCGCGAAGATCGTCGGTCTCGTCCTGCACCTCGTGAACGGATGGGTCTTCGCGATCGTCTACGCGCTTTTTTTCGAGAACGTCCACATCGCCACGTGGTGGTTCGGCGGAATGATCGGCGCGGTGCAGGGAGTGTTCGTATCGGTCGTACTGCTGCCGCTGTTGCCCGGCATTCATCCGCGGATGGTTTCCGATTCACGCGGTCCGGAGCCGACGCGCCTGCTCGAGCCGCCCGGCTTTCTGGCGACGAACTATGGGCGGATGACACCGGTCGCGCTGATCATTGCGCACGCGGCGTACGGCGCGGTTCTGGGCGCGTTTTACCTTCCTCGCTGAGACAGAGCGCCGCGTTCATCAGGCCGATATGCGTGAGCGCCTGCGGGAAGTTGCCGAGCAGCGCGCCGCTCTCGACGTCGAGCTCCTCCGAGAAGAGCCCGAGATCGTTTCCGCGAGCGAGCATCTTCGCGAAGACGTCTTTCGCCTCATCGAAACGTCCCGCGTACGCGAGCGCTTCGACGAGCCAGAAGCTGCACGGAAGAAACGCCCCCTCGCCTGGCGGCAGACCGTCGTCGGTGTGCATTTCATAGCGATAGACCAGCTCGTCGCGGCCGAGCTCCGCACGGATCGCGTCGATCGTACCGCTGATGCGTGGATCGTCGCGTTCGAGAAAACCGACGCGCGCGATGTACAGCAGGCTGGCGTCGAGCTCATCGCCATCGAGCTCGCCGACGAACGTGTTCCGCTTCACGTCGAAGCCGCGCTCGAGCACGAGTGCGTGGATCTCATCCTTCGCGCGCTGCCATTCCGCGTTCGGACCGACGAGCCGCAGCGCCGAGTCGAGCGCCGACCACGCCATCACTTTCGCGTGGACATGCTGCCGCCGTTCCGAGCGCTTCTCCCAGATTCCGCTGTCCGGCTCGCGCCAGCGTTTCACGACCGTGTCGGCCAGACGGCGAAGGAGGACGCCGACATCCTTCGGTGTCTCGTGGTCCTGCGCGACAACACCGCCTCGCTCGAGATGCTCTTCGACGGCGCCGAGCACTTCGCCATACACGTCGAGCTGAAACTGATCGTGCGCGGCGTTGCCGCAGCGCACCGGCTTCGAGCCGGCGTAGCCTTCGAGATGTTCGAGCTCTTGTTCGGCGATGCGCGACTCGCCGAAGACGTCGTAGAGCATCTGCAGCCGCGGGTGCGTGAGCCGCGTGGAGTAAAGCAGCCAGCTGACGAATGCGGCGCCTTCGATCTCGAAGCCGCAGTCGTCGAGCGCGGCGACAGTGAACGACGCGTCGCGCAGCCAGCAGAAGCGATAGTCCCAGTTGCGCACACCGCCGATTTTTTCCGGGAGCGAGGTCGTCGGCGCGGCGACGATCGCACCCGATGGCGCGTAGGTAAGGAGCTTCAGCACGAGCGCGCTGCGCAACACGGCGTCGCGATGCGGACCTTCATACGTCAGCTGCGATGACCAGTCACGCCAGAATGCGATCGTCCGTTCGAGCTCACCTTTCGCTTCCTCGCCGATGTTCGCGAAGACGGCCGGCGTTCGTTCGTCGAAGCCGAGCGCAAACCAGCGCTGCTCGCCTGCGCGGAGTGTGAACCGAGCTTCCGCATCGGAACCGCTGATCGTGAGCTCAACGTCGCTCCGCAGATGAAGGACGTTCGGTCCCGTTTCGCAGAAGATGACGCCGCGAACGCGCGAGCGAAGCGCCGGCGATTCGCGACCGTAGTTCGGTCGCGGCGAGAAACGCGCGACCAGCGGAACTGCTCCTTCGAGCACTTCCACGCGGCGCAGCAGCTGGCGAAACGGCGTCATGCGATTGCGCTTTTCTTCTTCGCGCATCACCGGCATCAGGTCGGTCAGCCGGACAACGCCGGCCGCGGTCGTGAACGTCGTCTCGAGCACGTTCGTCTCTTCGACGTAGCGCCGCTTCGCTTCGAACGCGATCGCCGGCTGAATCTCGAAGAAGCCGCCGCGCTCACGATCGAGGATGCGCCCGAAAAACGAAGCGCAGTCGAATCGCGGCCAGCAGAGCCAGTCGATCGAGCCGTGACGCGAGATCAGCGCGGCGGAACGGGTATCGCCGATCATCGCGTAATCGGCGATCGGCGTCGCGCCGTCATCCCGAGCGTCAGCGAGGGATCCGGGCGGGCGGGGCGCACGTACGTCGGCGCGCGCCACCCGCCCGGGTCCCTCGCTAAGCTCGGGATGACGTGCTTTCATTTTCGATTCAGCCGGCGGATCAGCGCCATCGTGCCGGCGATCACCGCAAACGCGGCGCCGAACAGCAGCGCCAGTTTCACGACGTTGCGCTTTTGCGGCTTGCGCAGACGACGTTCCGGATAGTCGCCGGCCGGTCCTTCCGGCCCTTCGCGCAGCGCCATCTGCAACACTTCGGCGAGATGCAGCGCTTCGCGATTCGTCGACTGCGCGATCTGTTCGCGGCAGCTGAAACCGTCGGCGATCACGAGCGTGTCGCGCCGCGCCGCGCGTATTTTCGGCAGCAGCACCCGCTCGCCGACTTTCACCGACGTCTCGTAGTTCTCTTTCTCGAAACCGAACGCGCCGGCCATACCGCAGCAGCCGGAATCGGGCACTTCGACATCGAGTCCCATCTTCCGCATCACCGCATCTTCAGTTCCGAATTTCATGATCGCGGCGTGATGACAATGCGCCTGCGCGAGCGCCTTTCGTTTCAGTTGCGGCAGCGCGAACGAATCTCCTTCGCGGGCGATGAACTCGGAAAGCGTCATCATCGATTCGCGCAGCTTCTTCGCGCGCGGATCGTTCGGGAAAAGGTTCGGCAGCTCATCGCGGAAAACCGACACGCAGCTCGGTTCGAGTCCGATGATGGCCAGCCCCTCATCGAGCTCCGGCGCGAGCGCGTCCATCGTTTCGAGGAGGAGCTTCTTCGCCATCCCGAGAAAGCCCCAGTCGTAAAGCGGGCGTCCGCAGCAGAGACGCTTCGCCGGAATCGTGACGTGATAGCCGGCCGCTTCGAGCACTTCGACGGCCGCCATCGCCGTCTCGGGATGGAAGTGATTGTTGAAGGTGTCGGGCCAGAGAACGACGCGCTTGTTCGGCTCATTGTGGGGAGACTCGAGCATCTTTCGCCGGAACATCGACACGAACGTCTCGCGCGCGAACTTCGGCGCGCTTCGTTCCGGCGCGATGCCGCCGAGGAACTTCACGATCGGCAGCGACATCACGAAATTCACGACGCCTGGTGCGAGCGACGCGAGACGCGCCCACCAGTAAATCCAGCCCATCGTGTAGGCGCCGAGCGGACGGACACGGCCCTCGTAGTAATGCGAAAGGAACTCCGCCTTGTACGTCGCCATGTCGACGCCGACCGGGCAATCGCCTTTGCAGCCTTTGCAGGCGAGGCAGAGATCGAGCGCGTCTTTGACCTCTTCGTTTTTCCAGCTGCTCTCGATCGCCTCGCCTTTGAACATCTCGAAGAACAGTCGCGAGCGGCCACGCGTCGAATGCTCTTCCTCGCGCGTGACCATGAAGCTCGGACACATCGTGCCGGCGTCCATGCGACGGCATTTGCCGACGCCGACGCAGCGCATCACGGCGCGGTCGATGCGTCCTTCGTCGTCGGGAAACTGGAAGTGCGTCTTCGGTGACCACGGTTTGAAATCGGCGCCGAGGTGGAGGTTTTCGGTCGGCTCGTACGGAGTGACGACCTTGCCCGGATTCATCTTCCACTCCGGATCCCACAGCGATTTGAACTCGCGAAATGCGGCGATCAGCTCGTCGCCGAACATCTTCGGCAGCAGCGCGGCGCGCGCCTGGCCGTCGCCATGTTCGCCGGAGAACGAGCCGCCGTACGACACGACGAGATCGGCGGCATCTTCGATGAAGCGCCGGAACTTCGCGATGCCCGCCGTCGATTCGAAATCGAAATTGTTGCGTGTGTGAACGCAGCCCTGACCGAAATGTCCGTACAGGTCGCCGGTGAGCTCAGAGCGATCGAGCAGCTTGCGAAGATCGCGCAGATAGCCGCCGAGTTTTTCCGGCGCGACCGCGGCGTCTTCCCACCCTTCCCACGTGCGGAGCTTCTTCGACGGCACGTACGCGGTGGCGCCGAGTCCTGATTCGCGCACGCCCCAGACGAGTTTCTGCTGCTGCGGATCGTCGAAGATGCGCGTCGACTTCGGCCGTTCTTCGCGCGACAACGCATCGACGGCGCGCTGCGCCTTCGCGTTCGCTTCCGCGCGCGTTTCGCCGCCGAACTCGACGAAGAGCCAGCCGTTGCCGGGCGGCAGCAGCCTGATGCCGTCCGGGAAAATCCCTTTCGCCTTCGCGTCGTTGACGAGCCGGTCGTCGACCCCTTCGAGTCCGATCGGATCGAGCTTCAGCAGCGTCGGGACGTGATCGGCCGCTTCGAAGATATCGCCGTAGCCGACAAGCAAAAGCGTCCGCACCGGCGGCGAGTAAACCAGCTTGCACTTCGCTTCGAGCACGACCACACACGTCGCCTCGGAACCAACCAGTGCGCGCGCGACGTTGAAACCGTTCTCCGGCAGCAGCTCATCGAGATTGAACCCGGAGACGCGGCGCGGAATGTTCGGGTAGCGCTCGCGAATCAAAGTCGCGTACCGATCGCGAATCGATTTCATCCCGGCATAAATCTCGCCGCGCCGGCCGCCTTCGGCGATGATCCGCTCCAGCTCTTCTTCCGACGTCGGGCCGACCGTCATCCGGATTCCGTCGTACGTCAGGATGTCGAGCTCTTCGATGTTGTCGACGGTTTTCCCGGCCATCAGGGCGTGAATGCCGCACGAGTTGTTGCCGATCATTCCGCCGATCGTGCAGTGCGTATGCGTCGCCGGATCGGGGCCGAACGTCAGCTTGTGACGCTCGGCCGCATCGCGCAAATCGTCGAGGATGATGCCGGGCTGCACGCGCGCGTAATTCGCAGGCGCGTTCATCTCGACGATGTTGTTCAGATACTTCGAGAAGTCGATGACGACCGCGACGTTGCAGCACTGTCCGGCCAGCGACGTGCCGCCGCCGCGCGACAGAATCGGCGCACCGAATTCGCGCGCGATGCGAACGGTCGCGATGACGTCATCGATCGTGTGCGGCACGACGACACCGATCGGCACCTGTCGATAGTTCGACGCGTCGGTCGCGTAGAGCGCGCGCGTGCCGTCGTCGAAACGAACTTCGCCGCTCGTCGCTGCGCGGAGTGCGGCCGCGAGATTCGCGGCATCGATCGAAAGCGTTTGCAGACGATCGTCGTGCTCGAAACGCGGCTCGAGCGGGCGGGCGGGATGCGGGAACTCGACCGAGGGGAAGCGTTTAACTTCATTCTTCATGCGCTGGGCGAACGTTAGCGCACAAAGCGTTGCGAAGGCTTGGCCAATCAACGCTGCCGGCCGTGCCGGCTACTTCCTCCAGGAGTCGAACATCTCTTTGATCGACTGCCGGATCATCGCACCGCGCGCCGGATCGCGGACCAGTGACTGCGTGAAGGCCTTCGCCTGCTCGAGCGTAATGTGCGGCGGCAGCGGCGGCACTTCCGGATCTGTCACGAACTCGATCAAGCACGGCCGATCAGCGGCGAGCGCTTCGTCCCATGCCGCGGCGATCCGCTCCGGTTTGTCGACGCGAATCCCTTTCAGTCCGATCGACTCCGCGTAACCGGCGTACGGAAAATCGGGAAGCTGCTGCGACGCGTCGAACTTCGGATCGCCGGCCATCACGCGTTGCTCCCACGTCACCATGTTCAGGTCGTGATTGTTGAGGACCGCGACGACCAGCCGCGGATCGCTCCACTCGCGCCAGTACTTCGCGATTGTGACGAGCTCCGCGTTGCCGTTCATCTGCATCGCACCATCGCCGGCGAGCGCGATTGCGATGCGATCGGGGAACGCGAATTTCGCGGCGATCGCGTACGGCACCGCCGGTCCCATCGTGGCGAGATTGCCGGAGAGCGAGCCCATCATCCCTTTGCGGAACTTCAGATCGCGCGCATACCAGACCGCGGTCGAGCCGGAGTCGGCGGAGACGATGCAGCGATCGGGAAGGCGCGGAGAGAGCTCGCGAAAGACGCGCTGCGGATTGATCGGACTGGCGTCGTTCATCGCGCGCGCGTCGATGACCTCCCACCAGTCGCGAATCTCCGATTCGAGTTGTTCGCGCCACGAGCGATCGCTCTTTCGTTCGAGCAGCGGAATGAGCGCGCGCAGCGTTTCGCGCGCGTCGCCGGTCAGATTCACTTCCATCGGAAAGCGGATCGAAAGCATGCGGCCGTCGATGTCGATCTGGACGCCGCGCGCTTGTCCTTCCTCCGGTAGAAATTCGGGATAGGGGAAGTTCGAGCCGACCATCAGCAGCGTGTCGCATTCGCTCATCGCGACGTAGCTCGGCTTCGTGCCGAGGAGGCCGATCGAACCGGTGACGAACGGCAGCGCGTCGGGAAGAACCTGTTTGCCGAGCAGCGCTTTCGCGACGCCGGCGCCGAGGAGGTCGGCGACTTCGATCACTTCATCGGCGGCGTTCGCGGCGCCGATGCCGATCAGCATCGCCACTTTCTTTCCTTCGTTGAGCACGCGCGCGGCGCGCTGGAGATCGGCGTCGGTCGGAATCACGCGCGGCGATGAGAAGCCGGTGCCGCTGTGAATCGTCGAATGCGCGTGCGCCGGCTCGGCCATCGCTTCGTCCTGCAGATCGTGCGGGATGATGATCGCGGTGACGGTGCGCTCCGCGAGCGCGATGCGGATCGCGCGATCGATGAGATGGCGCAGCTGGGCCGGAGCCATCGCCGTCTGCACGTATTCGCTGGCGACGTCTTTGAAGAGCGAGTGGAGGTCGACTTCCTGCTGATACGCGCCGCCCATCGCCAGGCGCGACGACTGGCCGACGATGGCGACGACCGGCTGATGATCGAGCTTCGCGTCGTAGAGACCGTTCAGCAGATGGATCGCGCCGGGGCCGGAGGTGGCGAGACAGACGCCGACTTCACCGGTGAACTTCGCGTGCGCGCAGGCCATGAACGCGGCCATCTCTTCGTGGCGAACCTGGACGAAGTCGATGGCGCCATCTGCGCGATCGAGTGCGCCCATGATTCCGTTGATGCCGTCGCCGGGATAGCCGTAAATGCGTCGCACGCCCCATTCGCCGAGGCGTGCGACGAGAAAATCGGCGGTCGTTTTGGAGGACATTCAGCGGCGAATCAGCTTCGAGAAACGGCTGTTGCGTTTGTCCTGATAGAGGAAGGCGAGCT
This sequence comes from Acidobacteriota bacterium, assembly GCA_034667465.1. Lineage (GTDB taxonomy): Bacteria > Acidobacteriota > Thermoanaerobaculia > Gp7-AA8 > Gp7-AA8 > JAOBAU01. The sequence continues at coordinate 483,445 of JAXDJV010000002.1, forward strand.
TGTCGCGATCGAACCACGTGAACCAGTCGTCCCAGTCGATGCGCTCGAGCGTGTCGGCGCCGCTGTAGCCGGGAAAGTCGATGCGCAGAATGCCGGGATCGTTCTTCTTTCCGGTGCTCTTCACGCGCGCCGGAAAACCGCCGCGCGCTTCGACCCATTTTTGGATTTTGGCGTGATTGGTGGTCTTCGTCGATGAGCTGGAGGTGGTGGCTTTCTTCGCGACTGCCGCTTTCCTTGCGGGAGCCGCTTTCTTCTTCGATGACGCAGCCTTCTTTGCGGGGGCCGCTTTTTTCGTCGTCGCTTTGCGCGACGGTGCAGCTTTCTTCGCCGCGGCTGCTTTCCGAGCGGGCAGGGCTTTCTTCGTTGACGCTTTCTTCGCGGATGCTTTCTTTGCCGGCGCCGCTTTCTTCGTCGCGGCCTTCTTCGCAGGAGCGGCCTTCTTCGCAGGAGCAGCTTTCTTCGATGACGCTGCCTTCTTCGCGCTGCTCTTCTTTGCTGGCGCGGCCTTCTTCTTCGTCGTCGCCTTCCGCGCGGAGCTCTTCACTGTCGCGCGATCGACGAGCTTCGAGAAACGGCTGTCGCCTTCATCCTGATAGAGAAAGGCGAGCTTGTTCGCGTCGAATGCTTCGAACCACGGATCCCAGTCGACGCGCTCGAGTGTGTCGGTGCCGGTGAATCCCGGGTAGTCGATTCTGAGGACGCCGAGGTCGTCTTTTTTGTCGCCGGTGCGCCGAACGTGCGCGGGGAAACCGCCGCGATCTTCAACCCACTCGCGGATCTCGTCGTGATCGACTGTCGTCTTCGCCGATGCCATTGCAATTCCTCCGTTTACAGGACGTGAAAAATTGCATGAAGCTCGCCAGCGGCTTCATCATCCTCGGCATGACGCGACGAGACGCCGCCCTGCTCACGCTGACGCTCGCCGGGATGTTGTGTTTGTTCCAGGCGGTGATGCTTTCGTTCGCGCTTGCGGCGTTTTTCTCGATGCCGCCGGAGTCGGTGATGTCCACCGGCAATCCGTCGCTGCAGCGGCTCTTCTCCGTCCTTCCGCTACTGGCTTTGACGTGCGCAGGCGTCGCGCTGTTGCAGGGTCGCCGCAAACTCGCGACATGGATCTTCGGCGCGAACCCGTCGCACGACACCACCGCACAGATCGACGCGGGCGATATGCGGCTGCTCGCCGTGCACATCGTCGGACTGCTGCTGTTCATGCAGTTCGCACCGCTGCTTTCGTCGCTCGGAGGGTTATTTACGACGGGCGCAGACGCTTCTCCGATTCGTTTCGCGAACATGGGTGCGCTGCTCGTGCTTGCGATCGCCGTCGCGTTCTGTTTCTTCCGTGCGGGAACGGTCGTGCGCTGGCTCTTCGCGGCAGGGCCGGGTGAAGGGAAATCGGCGCGATACCGCGATGCACTCGCGTTTTCGCTCGGGCTCATTGGCGCCTTCTACGCGTTGACGTCGTTACGGGGTGTGGCCGCTGGCTTGGCAGAAGTTGCGTGGCGGTCGAACAACACCGATCCCGATCGCACCGGTCATCTGCTCGGGCTCCTGATGCAAAGCGGCGGAGATCTCGCGATGGTCCTCGCCGGCGTCGCACTCTTCGTCGGACGTCGCGGCCTCGCCGCGTTCTGGTCGAGGCTCCATCCGATGGGAGACGCGAACCCATGACCGATCGCGCCCCGCTCCTCGCCCGCGCCGGCATGCGCATCGCCGATATCTGCGAGCGCTTCTTCCCCGATGCCTACGTCTTCGCGCTCGCCGCGATCCTCGTCGTCTTCATCGGCGGGCTCGCCATCGGTGTCCCGGCGCATTCACTCACCATAGAGTTCGGCAACGGCTTCTGGAGTCTCGTCAACTTCACGATGCAGATGGCGATGGTGATCATCGGCGGCTTTGTCGTTGCCAGCTCGCCGCCGGTCGCTCGTCTTACGCGTCGCCTCGCACAGATTCCGAAGACCGCGCGCGGCGCGGTCGCGTTCGTCGCTGCGTTCGCGATGCTCTCCTCGCTGATCTCGTGGGGACTCTCGTTGATCTTCACCGGACTGCTCGTCCGCGAGATCACGCAGCGCGCCGACGAGCGCAACATCCGCATCGACTATCGCGCCATCGGCGCCGCGGCCTACCTCGGGCTCGGCAGCGTCTGGGCGCTCGGACTCTCATCGTCCGCCGCGCTGATGCAGGCGACGAAATCATCGATCCCTCCCGCGCTGCTGCCGATCACCGGCGCGATCCCGCTGACGCAGACGATCTTCCTGCCGCAGAACATCGCTATGGCCGCGGTGCTCGTCGCGATCTCCATCGCCGTCGCGTATTTCTCCGCGCCGCGCGAAGCGGACGCGAAGACCGCGCGCGAAATGGGAATCGAGTTTCAGCCGCTGGTCGCCGACGAGATCGCTGCGCCGCGCACGCCTGGCGAGCGTCTCGAACAAAGTCCTCTGCTGATGATCACCGTCGCCGCGCTGATGTTCGCGTGGCTCTTCTTCACGTTCCGCGAAAAAGGCGGCCTCGCCGCGCTCGATCTCAACAACTTCAACTTCATCTTCATCGCGCTCGGCATGCTGCTGCACTGGCGTCCGCGCTCATTCCTCCGCGCCGTCACGCGATCCGTTCCCGCCGCCGCCGGCGTGCTGATTCAGTTCCCCTTCTACGGCGGCATCTTCGGGATGATCTCGAAGACGGCGATCAGTCATCGGCTCGCGGAAGCGTTCGTCGCCATCACGACGAAGAGCACGTTCCCGATCGTCGTCGCGATCTACTCCGCGGTGCTGGGCATGTTCGTGCCGTCGGGCGGCGGGAAGTGGGTCGTCGAAGCGCCGTATGTCATGGCTGCCGCCAGCGTGTGGCACCAACACCTCGGCTGGACGGTGCAGATCTACAACGCCGCCGAGGCGCTGCCGAATCTCATCAATCCGTTCTGGATGCTGCCGCTGATGGGAATCCTCAACGTCCGCGCACGCGATCTCGCCGGCTACTCGATTCTCCAGCTGCTCTTTCACGCGCCGGTCGTGTTGCTGTTGTGCTGGCTCTTCGCGCAGACGCTGTAGCGCTACGCGAGAGCGAGCTTGCGACGCAGCGCCGACGCGCGCCGCAACCACGCGCGCTCGCGGCGTTTCTGATATCGCGGCATCGTGGCGCGTCGCGCGAGAATGCGCGTGACCAGTTCGCGGGCGTCGTTCGCACGTCCGTTTTCGGCGAAGAAATCGGCGGCGGCGATGAGCGCTTCCGACGTACTCGTGACCGCGAGCAGGCGATCGAACGCGGCTGACGCTTCATCGATGCGACCAGCTTTCGCCAGCGATTGCGCGAGGTACTTCGGCGCACGCGCGTAGTCGTATTTCGGATCGACCGTCACCGTTCGTTCGAGGTCAGCGATCGCCTCCGCGTAATCGCCGAGGTGATAGGCGCAAACGCCGCGGCGATAAAACGGGTCGATGTGATCGGAGCGCGAGCTGAGCGCCGCGTCGAAGCATTCACGCGCTCGCGCGTATCGCTTCTCTTCGAGCAACAGCTCGCCAAGCTCTTCGTAATTTCCGGCGGACGGATTCTCGAGCACGATCGCTTCGAGCATCCGAATCCGATTGCGCCGCGACACTCCTTTCATCGCCGCGCTGACGAGGAAAAAGTCCGGGAGCACTTCCGCGAGGATGTAGATGATCCAGAGCCAGTAATTCTCGGGACGCCGCCGCGCGAAATGAATGATCGCGACGACCTGCAAAATCACGCCCCAGCGAAAGTACGAGCCGATCCACCCGCGATGCACTTCGGGTGGCGCATCGGCCGCGGCGATCAGCAGCACGACCGCAGCCAGGAGCAGGAGAAAACGACGGCCGCGCATGGAAGCGGCGATTATATGAAAGGCGGGCGGACCGTTGAGCCCGCCCGCCTTTCATTTACTCCTTCAGGTAATCAAGAAGGAAGTCGGTCGCTTCTTTCGATTGCATCAGTGCGATCTTCTGCACGATGTCTTTCTTCAGTTCGTTGTTCTTCTCGACTTTCGCGAGCTCGATGAGCGCTTTCGCGTTCTGCTGCAGGAAGAGCGCTTTGATGACGGCGCGCCGGATGTCGACGCTGGCGTCGCCGTAATACATCGTCACCAGCTGCGGACCGGTGCGCGCGCCGCCGAGGAGACCGAGGTTCGTGATCGCCGCGACCCGAAGCTCCTGAACCTTTTCAGTCCGCGCGATTTCGGTCAGCTTGTCGGCATTGCCACCGATGAACATCGCCTGGATGATCTTCTTGCGGATCGGGACAACCGGCTCGCTGCCGTAAAGATCGGCGAGCTCACTGCGCGCGCCGAGGATGCCGAGCTGCGTGATGGCGTCGCCGCGCAGTTCCGCGTTCTGCTCGCCCTTCGCGAGCGTCAGCAGATGCGCGCGATCGCCGGCGATCATGTACGACTTGAGCACCGTCTTCTTCACCTTCACGTCGGTCGATGACGTGTAGACATCGGCGAGCAGCTTGCGGCTTTGTTCGCCGCCCATGATGCCGAGGTAACGGACGGCAGGCGTTTGCAGGTCGGGATGCATGTCGCCCTTCGCGACCTTCGCGACGATCTCGTATGCGCGCGGCGATCCCGACTGCGTGAGCACGAACAGCGCGCGCTCCTTGATCTTCGTCGAGTTGTTGCTGACGAGAATCTTCTCGAGGATCGGAAGCGCGCGATCGGGATCGCTGCCGAGCAGACCATTGAGCGCCATCAGCTTCACGTCTTCATCGGCGACGTGTTCAGGCGAGACCTGCTGGCCGGACGCCTGGCGAACTTCGACTTCGAGCGCTTTGCCGTCTTCCTTCCACCGGCTGTGTGGATAGACTTTCTGGAATTCGAGCAGCGTCGCCAGCGCCTCGGAACGCTGTCCCATTTTGTTCTGCGCATACGCGAGCCAGTAAAGCGACGCGTCGGCGTGCGACATCGTCATCGAGGCAACTTTTTGAAAGAGCTTCGCGGCCGTGCGCCAGTCGTGTTCGTCGAGCGCGTCGGTCGCGCTGTCGTACAGCTCTTCCTCGCGTTCGACGGCGCGCTCCTTATCCTTATCCTTCGAAGAGTGATCGCCGGCATCCGCGTCGACGTTGATCGTGACGTCGGCAAAGATCGGTGCCGCACCGAGCAGCAGCGCGAGTAGCGCCGCGATGAGTTTCATCGGAGTTTTCATAGTGAATTCGTTCCTTTGGACATCGGCGGAATTTCGGTCTCGCCGGTCTTTGCGCTGACGACGCGCACTTTAAAAAGCAGTCCTCGTGATTCGATCCGTTTCTGCAGCGCCGAGAGCTCTTCGGAGCTGAGGTTGTTGCCGGCGTGCGACAGCTCGAGCAGCACCGGTTCGATGTCGGACAGCACCGAGGCGATGCGCGCGTCGCCGCGTTGTGATGCCGTCTGACGGTAGATGCGGTTGGAGGCCACCAACTCTTCCGCGCGCTTCTGGCGCGAGGAGGTATCAAGAGACTTTTTCGGATCGGCGTTCGCGACTTCGAGCAGCATCCGTTCGGTGCTGTCGAGGTGATCGCTGACGACGAGCACCAGGAAGCGATCGCCCTGCGCCGGCGTGTTCTGCGACGTCTCGGCGACCTGCGTCGCAGCGGATGACGTGGTGTGCGATGCGGTCAGCGGAGCCACAGTTTGTGGCGCGGTGCGCGAGTGCCAGAAAACGCCGGCCATGAAGACGATCGCCAGCACCGCTGCCGATGCAAGCGCCGGAATCCAGACGGCGCGGCGGACGCGCGGCTGACGTCCAAGCTTCCAGCGGAGACGATTCCACACTTCGGCGCCGTACTCTTCGCCGCGCTCCGGCACCGGCGCTTCGCTGACGATCGCGAGCACGCCGCGGAGCAGCTCGTATTGCGCGCGGCATTCCGCGCATGCGGCGAGATGCTGCTCGGCCGCGGCCGGCGCATCGTCGTCGTGGTAGTGATGCAGGATGAGCTGTTCTTCATTCAGGTGCATGGTGTGGTCCTGACCAGCGGCTCGAGGGACTCGCGAAGTTTCCGCACCGCGCGGAAGATGGTGTGCTTCGCGGCGTTGACCTGGATGCCGAGCGTTTTGCCGATCTCCTCGACCGGCATTCCTTCGAAGTGGCGGAGCATGAACGCGGTGCGCTCGTTTCCGCTCAGCCGCTCCATGGCGGCGGCGACGGCGTCTTTCATTTCGGAGCTGAGCAGCAGCCGATCCTGTTGCGCTTCGCTGCCGGGCAGCACGCCGATCAGCTCAGCGGCTTCGGGATCGCCGCCGTAATGCGAGTCGGCGCGTTTGCGCGCGCGGAGCAGATCGAGCGCGCAATTCACGGCGATGCGATGCAGCCACGTGGAGAAATTCGCGCGCTCTTCGAACGCGTCGATCTGTCGGTAGGCGCGGAGGAAAGCTTCCTGCACCACGTCATCGGCATCATGCTCATTTCCGGTCATTCGCCAGGCCACTCGAAAAATCATCGGACTGTGACGTTCGACGAGGAGCCGGAACGCATCGGCATCGCCTGTCCGGGCGCGGCTGACCGCTGCGGCGTCGCTCATCTCCATTCCGCCCGTTAGACTGGAGAAAAGCGCAAGAGTTAGCAATGAACCGCCTGATCCAGCTCGTCCTTCGCCACGGCGTTCCACTCGTCGCGCTGAATGTGTTTCTCGAGCAGATCGGCGCGCCGGTCCCGGCCGTGCCGACGATGATCGTCGCCGGCGCGCTGACGCGCGAAGGGCGGATGTCGTCGACGAATCTGATTCTCGCGGCGATGGCCGCTTCGCTGATCGCCGACTACATCTGGTTTCTGCTCGGCCGCCGCTACGGCTATCGCATCCTCAGAACGCTCTGCCGCATCTCGCTTTCGCCGGACTCGTGCGTGCGCGACACAGAGGCGAACTTTGAAAAGTGGGGGATGAAGTCGCTGCTCGTGGCGAAGTTCATCCCCGGCTTCTCGACCGTCGCGCCGCCACTGGCGGGCGCAACCGGTGCGAGCTCGCTGACGTTTCTTCTGTATGACGGCATCGGCGCGTTCATCTGGGCCGGCGCATCGGTCGCGGCCGGACGAACGTTCCATCACGCCATCGCGCAAATTCTGAAGCGACTCGAAGCGCTCGGCTGGTGGGCGATCGTGTTCGCGATCTCGCTGCTCGCGCTGATCATTTTCGTGAAGTGGTGGCAGCGGCTCCGCTTCTACAAACGGCTGCGCGTGGCGCGCGTGACGGTCGATGAACTGAAGATGATGCTCGACAGCGGCGACGAGCCAATCGTGCTCGACGTTCGCGCGCCGACCAGCCGCAAGCTCGACCCGCGGCGCATTCCGACCGCGATCGTCGCGCTGACGGAGGAGATCGATCGGTACATTGCCGACGTGCCGCCGCATCGCGAGATCATCCTTTACTGCACGTGACCAAACGAAGCCTCAGCCGCCCGTGTGGCGCGCATGCTGATGGACAAAGGCTTCACGGTCGTGCGTCCGCTCGCCGGCGGATACGACGCGTGGGTCGACGCCGGCTATCCGGTGGAGGCTGTCTGAATGAGTGAGTCGACGTACATCCACGGCACGAGCGAAGACGAACAGGCGCGCCTGTCGCGCATGAACGACGTGCTGCTCAATCCGTCTTCGCTGCGCGAGCTCGCACTTCGCGGCGACGAACGAATTCTCGATTTCGGTTCCGGCCTCGGGCAGTTCTCACGTGCAATGGCGCGCGCCGTTCCGCGCGGACAGGTCATCGGCATCGAGCGGAGCGATGAACAGCTCGCCACCGCGCGACGTCTCGCCGAAGCCGCCGGCGAAGCGAACCTCGTCGACTTCCGGCAGGGCGACGTCCTCAATCTCGACCTCGGCGACGAAGCAGGAACGTTCGACGTCGCGCACACGCGCTTTCTGCTCGAGCATCTTCCCGACCCGCTGCGCGTCGTTCGCGCAATGGTGAATGCAGTTCGTCCCGGCGGACGAATCATCCTCGCCGACGACGATCACGACGTGCTCCGCCTCTGGCCCGAACCGCCCGGCATGTACGACCTCTGGCGCGCATACATGCGAACGTACGATCGGATCGGCAACGACCCATACATCGGCCGCCGGTTAGTTCAACTGCTGCACGAAGCCGGCGCGCAACCGGTAAGAAACAGCTGGATCTTCTTCGGCGGCTGCGCCGGCATGGAGATCTTCGACACCCTCTCGCGAAACATGGCCGGCGTCGTCCGAACAGCAAGAGAAACGATTCTGGAAATGTCACTGTTCGACGACGCGCATTTCGATGAGGTGATGCGGCAATACGAGGTCTGGCGCAAACGACCGGACGCGGCGCTTTGGTTTGCGATGGCGTACGCCGAAGGACGAAGGTGCTGAGTGCAAAGTGCTGAGTGCTGAGTAAAACCGCTTCCCGACTCAGCACTCTGCACTCAGCACTCAGCACCGGTTTCATCAGGGCACGCCCCGTGCAGTTTTGCGTTGGCGATGTCACCAGCAACCGAAACTGCTCACCTCGACGCGCGGACCATTGCTTTCTATCGTGATGCGCTCGGGCGGCTTGACCGCGCCGGGATTCCGTATCTCGTCGGCGGCGCGTATGCGTTTGCGCGGTATACGGGGATCGAGCGGCATACGAAGGATTTCGACATTTTCATTCGGCGGCCGGATTACGACCGCATCGCGAAGGTGCTCGGCGATTCGGGATACAAAACGGAGCTGACGTTTCCGCACTGGCTTGGGAAGGCGTACAAGAGCGACGACGAATTCATCGATCTGATTTTCAGCGCCGGCAACGGCGTGGCGGTGGTCGATGAGATCTGGTTCGACAACGCAGTTTCCGAAACCGTCATCGGGATGCAGTGCAAGCTCATTCCGGCGGAAGAGATGATCTGGTCGAAGGGTCTGATCATGGAGCGCGAGCGCTTCGACGGTGCCGATGTTGCGCACGTCATTCACTCCGTCGGTCCGAGGCTCGACTGGCGGCGGCTCATCGATCGTTACGCCGAACACTGGCGCGCGCTTTACGCGCACATCGTGCTCTACGGCTACATCTATCCGTCGGACCGCGCGAACGTGCCGGTGTGGGTGATGCAGGAACTTTCGGCACGGCTGACGGCCGAAGTGGATGCGGGGAATCGTGAAGAGCAGATTTGCTACGGCACGATCGTTTCGCGCCAGCAATATCTGAACGACATCAACGACCGCGGTTACCGCGACGCGCGGCTGAAACCGCTCGGGAACATGTCGGCGGAAGACATCGCGCACTGGACCGCCGGGATCGCACTCGACGGAGCGAAGTGATGACCGATCGCGACACGCTGCGGATTGCGGCCGTTGCCGACATCCACGCAAAGAAGACTTCGCAGGGCGCGTTTCAATCGCTCTTCTCGCAGGCGACGCAAAGCGCCGACGTGTTGCTGCTTTGCGGCGATCTCACCGATTACGGCACGACCGACGAGGCACGCGTGCTCGCGAAGGAGATCACCACCGCGCTGCGCATCCCGGCGATCGCAGTGCTCGGCAATCATGATTTCGAATCCGGCCACGCGGACGAGATCGTAAAGATCCTCAGCGACGCCGGCGTGACCATGCTCGACGGCGACTCGCACGAGATCAACGGCGTCGGCTTCGCCGGCGTGAAAGGTTTCGCCGGCGGCTTCGGCCGCCGCGCACTCGGCGCGTGGGGCGAAGAGATCATCAAGAAGTTCGTCCACGAAACGATCGAAGAAGCGTTGAAGCTCGAACAGGCGCTGGCCCGTTTGCGGACGCCGCAGAAAATCGCCGTGCTGCATTACTCGCCGATTCAGGCGACGGTCGAAGGCGAGCCTCCGGAGATCATCGCGTTCCTCGGTTCGAGCAGACTCGAAGAGCCGCTCGATCGCTATCGCGTCAACGCCGTTTTTCACGGCCACGCGCATCGCGGCAGCCCGGAAGGCCGCACGAAAGGGAACGCGCCGGTTTACAACGTGGCCATGCCGCTGCTGATGGCGACCTTCCCCGATCAGCCGCCGTTCCGCATCATCGAAGTGCCGGCCGGAACTGCCGCTCTGACGTCGTAGAATCGACGTCCCAATGAAGCATCTGTTGTATCCAAACGGCCTGACACGGCAGCACCTCATCGACTGGTATCGCGAAGGTCGCCGGCGCTCGGATGAGATCTTCGCGATTCCGACGCCCGACGCGTATTACGAGCGGCCGATCCAGCTTCGCAATCCGATCGTTTTCTACGAAGGTCATCTGCCGGCGTTCGCGGTGAACACGCTGATCAAGCTCGCGCTGCATCAGCCGGGGATCGATGAATCGTACGAGGTGTTGTTCGCGCGCGGCATCGATCCCGACAGCGTCGACGCGGCGAAGAGTCCGACCGATGTGTGGCCGTCGCGCGATGCAGTCCGCGCATACGGAACGCGCGCAAATGCACTGATCGAAGAAGCGCTCGGCACCGCGAAGATCGAAGATGACGACGTGCCGCCGCTGCGTGGCGGTGAAGCGGCGATCGGCATTCTCGAGCACGAGCAGATGCATCAGGAAACGCTGCTCTACATGTTTCATGAGCTGCCGTACGAGAAGAAGGTTGCGCGGGCTTCGTTGACATTGTCGCGGGCCTCGGCGGGCGAAGCGCCCGCCGCCACACCGGGAACCATTCACATTCCGGCGGGCCGCGCCACGCTCGGCGCAACGCGCGACGAGTTCGGCTGGGACAATGAGTTTCCCGCGCGTGTCGTTGACGTCGACGCGTTCGAGATCGATCGCTACAACATCACCAACGGCGAGTACATGCGTTTCGTCGTCGAGACCGGCGCGAAGCCGCCGCATTTCTGGCTCGAGCGCGACGGCGAGTGGTACTGGCGCGGGATGTTCGGGCTGACGCCGCTGCCGCTCGACGCGCCGGTCTACGTCACGCACGAAGAAGCGACCGCATACGCGACGTGGCGCGGCGCGCGGTTGCCATCCGAGGCCGAATATCACCGCGCCGCGTTCTCCACACCCGACGGCGACGAGCGCCGCTTTCCGTGGGGCAACGAACCGCCGGACGGTTCGCGCGGCAATTTCGATTTCACGAACTGGGATCCGGTCGCGGTCGGCTCGTATCCGTCAGGTGCAAGTGCGTGGGGCGTGCACGATCTCGTCGGCAACGGCTGGGAATGGACGTCGACGATCTTCGACGGCTTCGACGGTTTCACGCCGATGCCGTCGTACCCGGTCTATTCGAACGATTTCTTCGACCGCCAGCACTACGTGATGAAAGGCGCATCGCCCGCCACCGCGAAGGAACTCGTCCGCCGCAGCTTCCGCAACTGGTTCCGTCCGAACTACCCGTACGTTTACGCGACCTTCCGCTGCGTCCGTTGAAGGAACGCGTCGTGCAGCCGCACGAACGTATGGAACAGAAGACTTACAAACCGCAAACGTTCGACCTCAGTGGACTCAACGGCATCTCCGATCAGACGCTCGAGATGCACTTCAAGTTGTACGAAGGCTACGTCACCAACACGAACACGCTGAACGAGCGGATCGCCGCGATCCTCGCCGACGGCAAAGTCGATCAGGAAGAGATGCCGGCGTACTCGGAGCTGACGCGCCGCCTCGGCTTCGAATACAACGGCATGGTTCTGCACGAGTACTACTTCGGGAACATGAAGCGGCAGGGCGGCGGCGAGCCAACGAAAGGCTCGAACTTCCGCGAAGCGGTCGAGCGCTGCTTCCCGAGCTTCGAGATCTGGAAGACCGACTTCACGAGCGTCGGCAAAATGCGCGGCGTCGGCTGGGCGATCGCGTATCTCAATCCGGCGAACGGCCTGATCTCCAATCACTGGGTCGAGCTGCATCAGACCGGCAACGTCGCCGGCTTCACGCCGCTGCTCGTGATGGACGTCTGGGAGCACGCGTATCTGCTCGACTTCAAACCGGCAGATCGTCCGAAGTACATCGAAGCGTTTCTGTCGAACGTCGACTGGAACGCCGTCGATGGCCGCTTCGGCAGCTAAGCCATCTCGACCGTTCCCTTACGCTCGAGCTTTCCCCACCCGGCGCGGATTCCCGACGCCGCGGTGGTGAGCGATTTGAGCAGCACCGCGTACATCAGCTGTCGATAAACGAAGCGCTGCCAGAAGAGCCAGCTCAGCAGACGGTTGTCTTCGTGATCGAGACGGAACGCGATCGCCGCGCCGATCAGCTCGATGACGAAGAAGAACGCGTACATGAACGCGATCAGATAGAACGACGTCATCGCCTGCGGCAGCGGCTGCCAGTCCTGCGTGAGCTGGCCGCGCGCGATCGCCAGGACGACATTGCCGAGCGTCCAGACGATCTCCAGATCGATCAGCGGCGAGAGCGACTGAAAGATGATCTGGAAGAGCCAGAGCGACGGCAGCATCACGCGACCGAACCAGCCGTAGCGGCCGAGCGCGCGGCGATGCTTCCAGAGACACTGCAGCGTTCCGAACGCCCAGCGGAAGCGCTGCTTGAACAGCGCGCGGAACGAATCCGGCGCTTCGGTGTAGCCGATCGCCTCGTTCTCCGTTTCGATCCGCCAGCCAATCCGCCGGATCCGCCACGTCAGATCCATATCCTCGGCCATCGTGTCGGTCGTGTAGCCGCCGGCCTGCAGCACCGCTTCACGCCGCCACGCGCCGACCGCGCCGGGAACGACCGACACCGAGTTGATGTACGAGTACGCGCGGCGATCGAGGTTCTGACTCGTCACGTATTCGATCGCCTGCCAGTACGTCAGCGCGTTGATCCGATTGCCGACCTTCACGTTGCCGGCGACCGCGCCGACGAGCGGATCGGCGAAACGACGAACGAGTTTCGCGATCGTGTCTTTCGCGAAGATCGTGTCGGCGTCGAGCGCGATGATGATCTCGCCGGCCGCATGCGCGATCCCGCGATTGAGCGCCGACGCCTTGCCGCCGTTCTCCTGCTTCAGCAGATGCACGCGCGGATCGTCACCGAAGTGCCGCTCGACTTCCGCGACGGTGCCGTCTTTCGAGCCGTCATCGACGATCGTGACGTCGAGCGTGCCCGCATATTCGTTCGCGAGCACGCCGGCGATCGTTCGGACGATCACCTTCTCTTCGTTAAACGCCGCGATGACGACGCTGACTGACGGCGCGAACGAATCATCGAACGTTTGCTTCCGCTCTTTCAGCCGCGCAAACACCGCGAGAAGCGAGACGAACGCGACGCGGATCGTGCCGAGGACGATCGCGAGCACGAACGCGGTGCCGAGGAAGAGCTCGATGAGATAGATCCCCTCGAACACGACGCGATCGTTCGCAAGCATCAGCGTATCGGACGAGGTCACCGGCGGATTCACGTCGTCGCGCGTGACGTCGATCAGTTGCGAGACGGTCACGAACTTATAGCCGCGCTTTCTCAGCTCGCTGATCAGCATCGGAATCAGCTTCACCGTTTCGGTGCGATCGCCGCCGCCGTCGTGCAGCAGGATGCTGCTTCCTTTCTCAGTGCCGAGCTGCCGCATCACGCTGTCGAGCATGTCCTGCGCGGTACGGCCTTTGATGTCCCAGTCCTGCGGGTCGAGGAACTCGCCGACGGTGATGTAGTTCGCCGCCGATGCGATCACGATCGGCTTCACTTCTTCGCGGCTCGTCGGCTCCGCGTCCGCGTTGTACGGCGGCCGGAAGAGCAGCGTCGAGCGATGGATGCGGCTCTGAAAAACGCGCTGTGTCGCGTTCAGCTCCAGCGCCGCGCGGTCCTCAGAGATCGTGCCGAAGTTCGGGTGCGTGAAACTGTGATTGCCGATCTCGTGTCCCTCGGCCCAGATGCGCCGCAGCAATGCCGGATGCCGTTCCGCGTTTTCGCCGATGAGAAAGAACGTCGCTTTCACGTTCGCCCGCTTCAGCTCGTCGAGGATCTGCGCGGTGTACGGCGACGCCGGACCGTCATCGATCGTCAGCGCGATCGTGTTCGGCTTGTAGCCGGTTCGTGCGATGACGAACGAGGCAGGGAAAGCGTGATAGACCTCGTCGAGTGCGAGTCCGGTCGCAGGATCGATCTCCAGCGTGCGTGCTCCGTCGCGTGGATTTGCTTCGACGTGGAGAATTTCGCCTTCACCGACGAACTCGACGTCGTACGGAAACTTCACCTCGAGCAGGTCCTTCATCACGGGAGGACTGTTGAGAGTCTCGCGACCGAGGAACTTCCAGATGGATGGATCGGTGGAGCCGAGGACCCAGACGGCGACGCCGTGCACGCCGTAGTTCTGCGCGATCATCCACTGGTTTGCGGCCGTGACCGCGTCGAGCATCCAGACTTCATGCTCTTTCCCTTCGTCGTCGACGTACCACAACGTCGGGTTGAGCGCGGTCGGATCGAAGTCGACGATCGTCTCCGGCTTCTCGCCGACGCGGAAATCCTGTCCGCGCAACAGCGCCTGCTGATACGTGATCGGATCGGCCCACTCCTGGCCTTCCGTCCAGTCGTACGCGTAGTTCGCGAGACCGACGACGAGCTTTTCGCGCGGAATCGTTTTCACCGCGCGCTGAATCACGTCGCGATACCAGGGAATCGACGCGATCGGTCCCGGCTTGCCGGTCGAGCCGTGCTCGTCGTACGCCATGACGACGACGAAGTCGCAGATGTCGGCGGCCGCTTTCCAGTTCTCCGGCCGATGTGCTTCGAGATCGACGCTGATCTGCAGGTTCGGCGCGAACGATGATTTGAGCCGCTGCAAAAACGGGATGAGCAGCGCGTAATCGGCGTCGGGGAGATTCTCGAAGTCGATGTTGATTCCCTGATAGTGATTGGCGAGCACCCAGCGCCGCAGCTCGGTGATGAGCCGCAGTTGGACGGTCTGATCGTTCAGGAACCTGTGAACGCGCTGCGGCTCGAACTCACCCTGCTGCGCGTTGCTGAAGACCGGCACGATGCTCAGGTTGTTCGTCCGCGCAATCCGCAGCACGTCGAGGTTGTGCGGCGTCAGTTTCGGATCCCAGTCGTGCAGATCGAGACCGGCTGCATCTTCCTGCAGATGCACCCACGCGGGAAGGACATGCGTCATGCGCGACGCATTCGCCTCCAGCGCGTGCAGACCGGTTTCCTGCCACGGCGCATAAAACGCCGCGACGATGTTCCCGCCTTTGACCGGCGGCAGCGGCGGACGCGCTTTCGTCCGCGTGCGATCGTGCATGATTTGCGCGAGCAGCTTTTCGCGCGCGCGGCGGGCGAGATATTGCTGCCTGCGCGTGTCGTGTCGCGGGAAGTGCGCGGACGGACGCAATGTCCGTTTCAGCGCTGTCGTGATTCCCGGCATTCCTGGAAGCATCGGCGTGACGATGAAGAGACTCACGGCCCAGAAACCGATCAGGAGCGCGGCGATCAGCGCGGCCAGCGCGGCGATTCCTTTGATCCACCACCAGCGGCGTCTCGAAGGATCGAAGAAGACTGCGCGATCGGTCACCGGCGGATGATAAGTCCGCTCGGTCATACAATCATCAATCCCCATGACCACTCCGCGGCCTGACGCAGAGGAGACGGCGCGCATCGAAAGTGCGGAACGCCTCACACCGCGTTACGGAACGCCGGAGCCGCAGTTCACGCCCGGCTCAATGATCGCGGGCCGTTATCGAATCGCCGGCATCCTCGGCAAGGGCGGAATGGGCGAGGTTTACCGCGCCGACGACGTGAAGCTCGGCCAGACCGTCGCGCTGAAGTTTCTGCCCGCGCGACTGGCGCGCGATCCGATTCTGCTCGCGCATCTGCACGACGAAGTGCGGCACGGCCGGCAGGTTTCGCATCCGAACGTCTGCCGCACGTACGACATCGGCGAAGCAGACGGCGCGCACTTCGTGGCGATGGAGTTCGTCGACGGCGAAGATCTCGCACGCCTGCTGCACCGCATCGGACGATTGGCGCACGACAAAGCGGTCGACATCGCCCGCGGCATCGCCGCAGGACTGATGGCCGCACATGCGAAAGGGATTCTTCATCGCGATCTGAAGCCGGCGAATGTAATGATCGATTCGCACGGCGACGCGCGCATCACCGACTTCGGTCTGGCGTTGTCAGCAACCGACATTCAGGATGGCGGGCTCGCCGGAACGCCGGCGTATATGGCGCCGGAACTTCTGCAGGGCGAGCCGGCGACGGTGCAGAGCGATCTCTACGCGCTCGGCCTCGTGATGTACGAGCTCTTCACCGGCCATCGCGCGCACACGTCGAAGACGCTGCCCGATCGGATTCGCGAGCTGACGAGCGAGATCACGCTGCCGTCGAACCACATTCGCGATATCGATCCCGCTGTCGAACGCGTGATTCTGCGATGCCTCTCGAGCGAGTCGTCACAACGACCACGTTCGGCGCGAGCCGTCATCGAAGCGTTGCCGGGTGGCGATCCGCTCGCCGCTGCGATGGCCGCAGGCGAAACTCCTTCGCCGCGAATCGTCGCTGCCGCCGGAACGGAAGGAAGTCTCTCGCGACGCGTGGCGTGGTCGCTGCTCATCGCTACGATCGTGATGACGACGGCAGCGGTGATGTTGCAGCGATCGCAATCGATCTCGCACGTCGTGCCGTTCGAGCGTTCTCCGGAAGTGCTGTTCGACCGCATGCAGACAATCGCCGGACAGCTCGGGGTGCCGACCAAAGGCAGGCCGATTCACGGTGTGTACGAACGTCTCAACTTTCAGGACTGGCTCGCGAAACGCGAGGGCTCGCACGTCGCAGAGGCGATGCGAAACGGCCCCGGTCTGCTGCTCTTTCGCTCGGAATACGGCGTCTCCGATGCGGAGTCAAGGCTCGAACCGCTCCTTGCCACTGCGCCCGGCCGAACGACGATCGATGTCGATACTCAGGGACGTCTGTCATCGCTCCTTGTCGCTCCGGAAAAGGGAGACATTCCGCAGCGCCCGCTGAACTGGCCCCAGCTGCTTGCGCTTGCCGGCCTCTCGGACGCAACGCTGACTGCGATCCCGCCAGCGCATGCGCCGCCGGTGCCGTTCGATGCGCGCGCGGCCTGGAGCGGCGCGTTTGCAAACAGCAGAACCCCGATTCGCGTGGAGGCCGCGGCGTGGCATGGCATGCCGGTGTTCTTCCGCATTACCGGCGACTGGGATCGCGGTGACTTTCCTGAACTGCCGGCGCCGTTCGCATTCGCAATCGGAGTGATCGCGGTTCTGATCGTCGTCACCTGCGCGCTGGCGTGGAACAACTTCCGGCGACGCCGCGGAGATCGCAATGGAGCATTGCGCGTCGCAGCGGCAGTTTTCATTTTGAAGGCGATCGCTTCGCTGCTCGAAGTGACGTGGTCTTCAAACCCGTTCCTTGCGTTGGCTGAAGCAATTCGGCTCCTGGGCTCGAGCCTCGGCAACGCCGCGATCGTCTATATGGTCTATCTCGCGATCGAGCCGTATCTGCGGCGGCGCTGGCCCGATCGCCTCATCGCCTGGTCGCGGCTCGTGTCCGGACGTCTGCACGATCCGATGGTCGGCCGCGACGTACTGATCGGCCTGACCGCGGGCGCTGCCTACGCGTTGATTGCGGCGGTCAGTCCGGTGGTCGCGAGAATCATGGGCATCACGGCAGCACCTGAGATCCAGAATAAACAGGCACTGCTCGGTGCAGGTCAGGCGATGTCGGTCGTGATCTCGAACTTCATCAGCGCCACCAGTCTCGCGTTCTTCACAATGACCGTGCTCGTCCTTGCGACGATTGTGCTGCACAGGCGTCTGCTCGCCGCCGCGGTTCTTTTCGTCATCGTCGGTTCAGTTTTTCTGCTCGCCGCTTCAGTTCCGCTGCCGATCGCACTCGCCGCAGCGACACTTCTGACGTACATCCCGTACCACTACGGTTTGCTGACCAGCCTGCTGCTCTTTGCCCTTCAGCTGCAGATCTTCCGGTTTCCGATCGTCGACGCTCCCTGGGCGACGCCCCTCGCCGCAATTCCGTGCGTAACGCTCGCCGTCCTCGCCATATGGGCATTCCGTACGTCTCTCGGCGGTCATAGCGCGTTCGCTGAGACGCTCGAAGACGCGTAATCCCGCAACATCGCGGCCCTCCGTCCGTAGAACGATCGAGCCATGAACGTCATTGAAGTCTCAGGATTGAAGAAACAGTACCGTTCGACGCTGCGCGGCGGACGCATTACCGCGCTCGACGGCGTCGATTTCACCGTTCGTCCCGGCGAGCTCTTCGGCCTGCTCGGCCCGAACGGCGCCGGCAAAACGACCACCGTCAAAATCCTTCTTGGACTGACGCGCGCCACGTCGGGCAACGCAACCGTCTGCGGCCTTCCCGTGAGCGATCCGGAGAGCCGTCGCCGCGTCGGCTACCTGCCGGAAGGTCACAAGATCCCCGGATATCTCACGCCGCGTCAGACGCTGTCGATCTTCGGCCGCATGTCTGGGATGGACAACGCCACGATCGCGCGCCGCACCGCCGAACTGCTCGAGATCCTGCACCTGTCGAAGTGGATCGACGTTCGCGTGAAGAAGTTCTCGAAGGGGATGACGCAGCGGATCGGTCTCGCCCTGGCGATGCTGCACTCGCCGGACGTGCTGCTGCTCGACGAGCCGACTGATGGCGTCGATCCGGTCGGACGCCGCGAGATCCGCGACATCCTCCGCGACTTTGCGAAGGATCACGGAACGGCCGTGCTGCTCAACTCGCACCTGCTGTCCGAGATCGAGCTGACGTGCGATCGCGTCGCCGTGCTTCGCAGCGGTCGCGTCGCAGCCGAAGGAACGATCGACGAACTGACGCGCCGTTCGCCGAAGTACAAACTGATTGCGTCACCGGTCGACGAAGCGCTGCTGACGATTTTTCGCGACACCGGCGCAACCGCCGATCGCGTCAACGGACACGTCGAGCTCGGCGTCAACGACCTCGAGCATCTCAACGTGATCGTCGACAAAGTGCGCGCACGCGGCGCCGTCATCTCCGAGCTTTCCCCGATGCGGTCGACTCTCGAAGACGTCTTCGTCGATCTGGTCAAAGCGGCCGACGTCACCGTCGGCGCGACGATGGAGGCGAAATGAAAACGCTCTACGCAAACATCGAAGACGTGATGCGCGAAGCGGCCGCACGCTGGACGCTGCTCGCCTACTTCACGCTCTCGACCGTCTTTCTGATCATCTTCGCGGCCGCGATCAATCTCGACATCGTCAACGGCTCGCTCGCCGGCGCACAGCTCTTCGGCAAAGACATGTCGATGCACGGCAACGAGATGCCGATCGACAAGCTCGTGCTCGGATTCGAGTCGGGCTTCTCCGGTTTCCTCTATGTCATCTGCACGTTCCTGGCGATCTTCGCGACCGCGCATCTCGTGCCGCGCATGCAGGAAAAGGGAACCGTCGATCTCTACCTCTCTCGTCCGGTCTCACGCGTGAAGCTGCTGCTGTCGCGCTACGTCGCCGGACTGATCCTGGCGGGAACCAACGTCTTCTATCTCATCACCTCGATCTGGCTGATCGTGATGTGGAAGACGCACGTTTTTCACCCGCGCTTTTTCCTCGGCGGTTTGCTGATCATGTTCGTGATCGCGGTGCTGCTCGCATTCGCGTTCCTGATTGGCGTCGTCACGTCGTCAACCGCTGTTTCCATCATGGGCAGCTACGGCCTCTTTTTCTTCGGGATCATGCTGGCCGGGCATGATCGCTTCGCCGCCGCCGTTTCGAAGGAGTGGCAGGCGAATGTGATCCAGGCGATGTACTGGGTCGTGCCGAAAACGCTGGAGATGGCGAAGGCCGTCGTGGCGTTCGTCTCCGGCGCGTCCGCTCCCGATCAGATCCAGTCGGCACTCGCGCCGGCTCCGTTTCTTTCCACCGCCGCATTCGGCATCGGATGCCTCGTTCTCGCTTCATGGTTGTTCCAACGAAAGGAGTTCTAGTCATGAAAAGGATTCTCACCACCGCAGCACTGGTCGCACTTGGCGCAGTCTCGGCGTTCGCGAAAAACGATGCGCTCTCACTGATTCCGAATGACGCGGTCACCGTCGGCGTCGTCCGCGTGGGCGAGCTTCGTACGAGCCCGCTGTCGCTGATTCTCTTCCAGCACACCGACAAGATGAGCAGCAACGGCGAGGGAGATCGTTTCCTCACCGACGCCGGCCTCGATGTGAAGAAGGACGTCGATGTGCTCGTCGTCAGCACCGCGCCGGTCACGACGCTCGGCAGCGAAGCGAAGGTTCTCGTCGCCGCTGACGGACGTTTCAACATCGAGCGGCTGACGAACGCACTCGTGGCGCGCGGCGCCGTGAAGAAGACGACGGCGCATGGCGCGTACTTCGTCCTGCCGGAGTCGAAGGAGCACGATCGCGGACATGGCGACGGAGCGGTCGCGTTCCCCGATTCGCATCTCGCGCTGCTCGGCAGCGAGTCAGCGGTCGTGGAAGCGCTCGCCGATCGCGCAGCCGGCGGAACGACTTTCGGTACCGCGTCGGGACTCGGCCGCGAAATGGTGCGCATCGACACCAAAGCAACCGCATGGGCGCTCGTCGACGTCGTTCGCGCGAAGCGTCTCGGCTCCGCCGCAACGCACAGCAATCACGACAACTTCAACGCCGCGCTGAAGAACGTTTCGACGATCGCGGTGTGGGCAACCGACACCGGCGACTCACTGAAGATCGGTGCGTTCGGTCTTTCGCACGATGCCGAAACGCTGCAGCTGGTCGAAGACACCGTTCGCGGCGCGCTTTCGATGCTGCGTCTCGCCGCTCAGGAGAAGTCGCCCGAGATGGTCTCGCTGCTGCGCCGTTTCAACGTGTCGCGCAACGAAGAGTCGGTGACGGTCAGCGGAACGGTTCCCGCCGATTCGCTGAAGACGTTCGCCGCGAAACAGATGAAGTAGGTAGCTGCCTGTGTCATCCCGAGCGTAGCGAGGGATCTGCGCGGGCGGTGCGGCGGGAGCGCACCACACGCCCGGATCCCTCGCTACGCTCGGGATGACAGCCGCCCTCTACACGAACCGGCGCAAATGCTCGCGCCACCACGGCCAGTCATGGCCGAACTGTCCCGGCCAGATCTCCAGATGGTTCGGGATTCCCTTCGCCCACAACAGGCTCGAGAAATCGCGGTTCTGCTGCACGAGTGAATCGTTCTCGCCGGTGGCGATCACCCAGTTCACGCGCGAGAGCTTGTTCACCCATTCCGAATCCATGTTCGGAATGTTCGACACGGGACAGTTGAAGTAGCAGTTGTCGTCCCAGTATCCGTCGAGAAATGAGTGGATGTCGTAGACGCCCGAGAAGCAGATGGCGCGACTGACCACGTCGGGATATCGCGTTGCGAAGTTCGACGCGTGATACGCACCGAAGCTCGCCCCGTACACCGTCAGATCTCCACGCTGTGCCCGATTGAAGATGTAGGGCACGAGCTCGTGGCGCAGATACTGGTCGTACTGCACGTGACGCGCGACGCGGATCGCCGGATGCACGTTCTTGTTCGACCAGCTCTCGTCGTTCACCGCGTCGACCGAGATCAGCTGAATCTCGCCGTTGTTTACCTTGTCTTCGAGGGAGCCGGTGAGATGGAAATCTTCGTTCTCTTTGTAGCTGCCGCTCGAAGTCGGAAACAGCAGTACAGGCCGGCCGAACTTGCCGAACCAGAGGAACTCCATCTCACGGCCGAGCGAGGGACTCCACCACTTCACGTATTCGCGATACATATCGAGGGCCGCGATTGTATTAGGATCGCCAACTTATGAGCAAAAAACGCATCGGAATCCTCTTCGGCCAGGAAGACACGTTCCCATGGGCGCTGATCGACGCGATCAATGAGCGCGGCGGCGATGAGATCGACGCCGGCCCGGTCGAGATCTCATATCTGAAAGACGACGGCGTCTTTCCCTACTCGCTGATCCTCGATCGGATCTCGCACGAAGTGCTGTTCTATCGCACGTATCTGAAGTGCGCGGCGGCGTCCGGCGTAAAGATCGTCAACAACCCGATCTGGTGGTCGGCCGACGACAAGTTCTTCGACAACCTCGTCGCCAAAGCGGCCAACGTCGCCGTGCCGCGCACGGTGCTGCTGCCGCACAAAGAATATCCGCCGAACACCGACGCGAAATCGTTCCGCAACATGCGCTTCGTGAACTGGGACGAGGTCTTCACATACCTCGGCTTCCCGATCTTCATGAAGCCGGCATATGGCGGCGGCTGGAAAGACGTTTACAAGTGCGACAACACCGCGGAGTTTTTTGCCGCGTACGACCAGACGCGCGACCTGACGATGATGGCGCAGGAAGCGATCGACTTCACGGCGTACTACCGCTGCTACGTGCTCGGCCGCAATCGCGTCCGCATCATGATGTACGACCCGAAGCAGCCGCATCACCTCCGCTACGTCGCGAACTACCACACGCCGCCGGAGCTCGAAGCGCGCATCAAGCGCGACGCCATCGCGCTTTGCGAGGGACTCGGCTACGACATGAACACGGTCGAGTTCGCGCTGCGCGACGGCATCCCGTACGCGATCGACTTCATGAACTGCGCGCCGGACGCCGATCGCGCGTCGGTCGGTGACGAGAACTTCGAGTGGATGGTCTCGAACATGGCCGAGGTGCTGATCGAGATCGTGAAGTCGGGACGCAAGCTCGAACTGACTGGCAACTGGCCGACTGTAATGAAGACGGAGAAGCCGATCGACGAGCCAATCACGGCATAATGACGGACATGGCCGACCCAACCTTCACTCTCGGGATCGAAGAAGAGTTTCAGGTCGTCGATCCACAAACCAGAGAGCTCAAATCTCACATCCAGGAGATGTTCGCCGAGGGTGAGAAAAGGCTGAAGGACGAGATCAAACGGGAGATGCACGATCCCGTTATCGAAGTCGGCACGCCGATTTGCCGCGACATCGCGCACGCACGCCGCGAAGTGACGCGGCTGCGCGGCGAGATCATCCGCCTCGCGCGCGAAAACGGTTTGCGCATCGCCGCGGCCGGAACGCATCCGATCTCGCATTGGAAAGAAGTGTCGATCACCGACGCTCCGCGTTACGACCAGATCGTTTACGACCTGCAGATGGTCGCTCGCGCGAACCTGATCTTCGGTCTGCACGTTCACGTCGCCATCGAAGACCTCGAGACGCGCGTGCAGATCATGAATGCGGCGCGCTACTTCCTGCCGCACATCTTCGCGCTCTCCGTGAACTCACCGTTCTGGTGCGGCTCGAACACCGGCTGGAAAAGCTATCGCGCGAAAGTGTTCGAACGTTTCCCGCGCACCGGCCTGCCCGACTACTTCCGCACCAAGTCCGAGTTCGAGCAGTACGTCAACACGCTCATCGCCACGAACTCGATCGACAACGCCAAGAAGATCTGGTGGGACGTGCGGCCGCATCCGTTCTTCCCGACGCTCGAGTACCGCATCTGCGACGTGCCGCTGCGCGTCGATGAAACCGTTTGCTTCGCCGCGCTTTTCCAGGCGATCACGGTCAAGCTCTACAAGCTCTACAAACAGAACCTCAGCTGGCGCCTCTATCGCCGTTCTCTGCTGCACGAGAACAAAGCGCGCGCGGCTCGGTTCGGCACCGAAGGAAAGCTGATCGATTTCGGCAAGAGCGAGGAAGTGCCGTTCGCGGTGCTGCTCGAAGAACTGCTCGAGTTCATCGATGACGTCGTCGACGATCTTGGCTCGCGCAAAGAAGTCGAGTACGCGCGGCAACTCGTTCCAAAGAACACCGGCGCGGACCGCCAGCTGCGCGTTTTCGAGGAGACGAAGGACCTGCGTGCCGTCGTCGACTACATCATCAACGAAACGGAGCACGGCATCCCGCTTGCGTAATTCGCTCGAAATGAACAGTCTCGACATCCACCAGCCGTCCGATTTCTTCGAGTACGTGAGGCTCGAGAATTCGGTACCGGAACGCCGCGACGATCGCATCGACGTCGCGCTGCTCGACATGAATCATTCGTGGCCGAACGTCGGTCACGATTCGCTGATCCATGCGATCGCGGAAGGCGCCGAGTCGTATCGCGAAGAGCTCGCCGGCGCAGGCGTGAAGGTACGCGTGCTTTCGTACGACGTGCGCCGCCGTCTGCTCGTGCCTGAGTCGCCGAACGGACGCTTCCGGCTGTACGTCGGAACCGGCGGTCCCGGCCATCTCGATCCGCGTCTCAACGACGGCGTGTCGGAGTTCAGCCAGGGAATCAGCGAAGAAGCGACGTGGGAAGCGCCGCTGTTCCGGCTCTTCGACGCCATTCAGAAACACAAAGAAGCATCGCTCCTCGCGATCTGCCATTCGTTCGGCCTGGTCTGCCGCTGGAGCGGCGTCGCGCGTCCGGAACTGCGCGCGGAGAAGAGCTCCGGGATGCCGCTCAACCGGCTGACGGATGAAGGCGTTGCGCATCCGTTCTTCCGCGAGTTCGTGAAAGAGCTCGGCGATCACCGGCACTTCCGCGTCGTCGACAACCGGCTCTTCGATCTCTGCCTCGAAAACCTCGGCAGCTCCACGCCGATCGCCACCGAACACGAAAACAGCAGCGCGCTGACGATGGTCGAGCTGGCGCGACACGCCGACGGAACTCCGCGCATGCTCGGCGTCAATCATCATCCGGAGATCGTCGACCGCGAGCACATCCTCGCCGTCCTCGCCGAAAAGCGCGCGCACGGCGACGTTTCCGAGAAGTGGTACCGCGAACGCGCCGAAACGATGTCGGAGCTCTTCCACGGCGAGCGCGAACGACAGAGCAGAGTGACGTCGCAGTTCACGCTGCTCGAACCGATCCGCCGTCACATCGGCCGGCTGGTCATGGAGCGTTGTTCCGTTACGTCGTGAAGCGCGCGCGGCGAGATCGCTGGCTGATCGCGCTTCCGCACGTGTGGGCGGTACACTTCGGCTTCTCATGGAACCGCGCTACCGCGACGCTTTCAATTCGCAGATCACGAACGAGCGCTACGCCTGGTACATTCGTCAACTCGAAACGCGGCTCGACTGTCGCTTCGAGTTCCGACTCGCGGAGTCGCCGGTGTTCCTGCCGGAGTCATTCCGCGCGAAGATCATCGACGCCGCGAACGCGGTCGTCGCGCAACTCTCCGAACCGTCGCGTCTCGACAGGATGCGCCGCGCGATTCCGGAACGCTGGGACACGCCCGGGATGGATTCGCTTCCCAGCTTCACGCAGGTCGATTTCGCGGTCGTCCGTGAAAACGGCGAGCTCGTTCCGAAGCTGATCGAGCTGCAGGGATTTCCGTCGCTGACGTCGCTGCAGGTCGTGCAGCGCGATGCATGGAACGACACGCTGCAGCAGATGAACGGTCTCGATCGCGACTGGTCATGCTGGTACTCCGGCCTCTCGCGCGACGCGTTCCTCGATCTCGCGCGACGGACGATCGTCGGTCGTCACGATCCGCACGAAGTGATCCTGATGGATCTCGATCCACCGACGCAGAAAACGTATCCCGATTTCGCCGCGACGAAATTGCTATTCGACGTCGACCCTGTCGATCCGACGGCGCTGTCGAAACGCGGCAACAAGCTCTACCGCGGCGAGACGCAGATCAAACGCATTTACAACCGCGTCGTTTTCGATGAGCTGCTGAAGAAAGGGACGGAGCTGCCGTTCGATTTTCGCGACGACCTCGACGTCGAATGGGCGCCGCATCCGAACTGGTACTGGGTCTGGTCGAAGTACTCACTGCCGTTTCTCGATCATCCGTCCGTGCCGCGCGCAACGTTCGTTTCCGAATTCACCGATGTGCCGGACGACTTCGCGAAGCGCTACGTGCTGAAGCCGCTCTTCTCGTTCGCCGGCGGCGGCGTGAACGTCGAGCCGACCGCGGCCGATCTCGCTGCGATTCCTGGCGACGAGCGCGACAAATGGTGCGTGCAGGAAAAGATCGAGTACGAGCCGGCGCTACGTGCGGTCGACGGCGGCGGCGTGAAGATCGAGATCCGGATGATGTTCCTTCGTCCCGACAACGAGCCGCGGCCGATCCTCGCGCAGAACCTCGTGCGTCTTTCGCGCGGCAAAATGCTCGGCGTCGACTTCAACAAAGACTTCACCTGGGTCGGTTCGTCAATTGCACTCTCGCCGCATTCGTGAGAGCTGAGATCGAGACAGCCGCGCCGCTGATTCCGCCGCGTCCGACGATCAACAAACTCCGCGCTGTCGCCGCGGAATGCAAAGCGTGTCATCTCTGGAAGCTCGGCACGCAGACGGTGTTCGGCGAAGGACGGCAGACGTCGATGATCATGTTCGTCGGCGAACAGCCGGGCAATTCCGAAGATCTCGAAGGTCGTCCGTTCGTCGGTCCGGCCGGCGGTCTGCTCGATCGCGCACTCGAAGAAGCAGGCATCGATCGCTCGCGCGTTTACGTGACGAACGTCGTGAAGCATTTCAAGTGGGAGCCGCGCGGCAAACGCCGCATCCACAAGAAACCGAACGGCGCCGAGATCACCGCATGCCGTCCGTGGCTCGATGCCGAGATTCGCGTCGTGAAACCGCGCGCCATCATCTGTCTCGGCGCCACCGCCGCGCAGGCGCTGATCGGACCGAAGTTCAAGGTGTCGCTGCAGCGCGGAAAGTTCGTCGAGTCGCCGCTCGCGGAGTTCGTGACCGCGACCGTGCATCCGTCGTCGATTCTTCGCGCGACGAGCGATGAAGCGCGGCGGATGGAGACGCAGGAGTTCATCGATGATCTGCGGAAGATCGCGAAAGCGTTGTCATCCCGAGCGTAGCGAGGGATCCGGGCGGGCGGGGCACGCCGGCGCGCGCCACCGCCCGGATCCCTCGCTACGCTCGGGATGACTAGCGGAGTCCGCGGTCGATCGCCATC
Organism: Acidobacteriota bacterium; assembly: GCA_034667465.1. Taxonomy (GTDB): domain Bacteria; phylum Acidobacteriota; class Thermoanaerobaculia; order Gp7-AA8; family Gp7-AA8; genus JAOBAU01. The sequence goes on from JAXDJV010000002.1 coordinate 510,097, forward strand.
GGTTCGCCGGCCAGCCACTCTTCGTAGTCGTCGACGGCGCGGTCGTAATCGCGAAGGTTCGACTTCGAGTAACAGTCGCGACGCAATTTCAGCAGCCAGTCGCGCCACGGCACGTCAGGCTCGAGCGCTTTCAACGCCGCGACCGTATGCGGTCCGCAACCTTCCGCTTCGCGCGCGGTAGCGACGAGATAAACGCCACGCGCGTCCCACCACTGACCGGCGGCATACGGCTGCGCGAGCGCGTCGAACAACGCCGGACCTGTGCTGCGATCGGCGCGCACGACGTACGGAACGGCATCGAGCGTCCGCCCCATCAGATTCTGCGAGGGCCATGGATTCGTTCGATAGGCGACGAGCGCGCTTCGCAGGTACGCAGCAGCTTCGACCGGCTTCGATTGATGCTCGCGCAGACGCGCCATCAGAGCGTCGGCTTCGATCGGCTGAAACTGCCGCAGCACCTTGATGTACGGAATCGCCAGCTCGTCGGTCGATGCCGCGAGCGTCTCCGCGACCGCCGCAAGCTCCGCGGTGTTCGCCGGCTTCCAGCGATATGTCTTCCACTCGTGACCGGCGGCGGTCAGGTCGCCCTTCTCGTACAGGATCGCCATCTGCTTCCGCGAACGCTCTTCCTGCGTCGGCGCGGGCGAAAGCACGTTGATGTACGGAATCGAGGCGCGCTGCTGCATCACGAGATTCCAGTCGATCGCGCCGCGTAACAACGCAGGGCGATATGCGTTGCGCTGCTGCGCGAGCATGACGAGCCTGGCGATGCTGAACTTCGACGTTGAGCCGACCGCGCGCGCGAAACCGAATTCGATCGGCGTACGGTCGTCGGTGTTGATCTCTTCTTCCGCTTTCGCGAACGCGGTCGCGAGCGCGTCATCGGCCACGAAGTGCGAGAGGAATCCCTCGACGCTCTCGACGCGCCACGTGTACGACATCGCGCTGCGATACGGCTCCTGCGCGAGGCGCTGCCGCAGAACGTCGGCGTCGTACACGATCGCGTCGTGCGATGCGACGAGCAGCAGATCGCCGTTCGCCGTCTGCCACGTCTGCACGTTCGCGTAGACGCGCTTCATCGTCGCGTAAATCGTGCGCACCGTCTGCGCGTCGACTTCGTACGCCTGCACCCACTGCAGAAAAATACCGCCGCGATTCAGGCGACACGACGCCGCTTCGTAGAACTCGCGCGTGAAGAGACTGGCGATGCCGGCGCGATACGGATTCGACGGCTCGGAAAAGATGATGTCGTATTGGCGATTGCTGGTGACCAGCACCTCGCGCGCATCGCCGATCGAGATGTGCACCTTCGGGTTTTCGAGCACCTGATGATTCACCGGCGCGCACGCTTTGGCGACGTCGATCACTGCCGGCTCGAGCTCGACGACGTCGACGCTCTGCATCGTCGGAACCGCGCCGAGCCAGCCGGCGGTGCTGCCGGTGCCGAGGCCGATCACGAGCGCCGCCTGCGGCTTCGGATGCAGGACCGCGCCAATGAGTCCGGTCATGACCTGCGTTCCGTCGTCGGAGCGCGCGCTGCCGTCTGCTTTGCCGTTGATGATGAAACCGTAATCGTCGGCGTCGACGAGCGCGACGCTGCTTTCGCGGCCGTCGGCGTCCCATACGACCGTCCGGCGCATGCGGCTCATCCAGTCGCGCGTTTCGTTGCTCGCGGAGAGTTGCGGCGCGCGTCCCGCGCCGATGCCGCCGTGACGCCAGACGGCGGTCGGTCCGACGGTCGAGAGTCCTGCGATCGCGAGCGCGGCGGCGAGCGCGGCAAACGACGACATCGCGATCGAGCGCTCGCGAATCGCATAAACGATCGACAGCACGCCGAGCGCGGCAAGCAGCACGATCACGAGTCGCCAGCAACCGGGCGCGGAAAGCAGCGGCAGCAGTCCGAAGCCGCCGGCGAGTGAGCCGGCGATTGCACCGATCGTGTTCCACGCATACGCGGAGCCGACCTGACGGCCGACGTCGCGCCGTCCGCTGCCGAGCAGCGCGATGAGCAGCGGGAACTGAATGCCGGAGATGAACGCGGCCGGGAACACGGCGACCATCGTGATCAGCGTCCACGCGATGACGTGTCCCGGAAAGCCGAGCGGCGCGAGTGAGCGGAGATAGTTGGAAGTGAGCGCGAGACGATCGCCGAGTGCGAACGGCATCGCGATCGCGGCCGCTTCGAGCGAGCAGGTGAGCGCGAACGCGCCGGCCGTCGCGTTGCCGCGCCGGCCGCTCCAGAACGAATACGCCGCGCCGCCGGTACCGATGCCGAGGAGCGCGATGGCGAGAATCAATCCAAAGGTGAACGTCGAGCCGCCGAGGATCGGCGCGAGCATCCGATACCAGACGAGCTCCATCAGCAGAAACGCGAAGCCGACCGTGAGCGACGCGCCGAGCACGACGCGCGGCGGCATCGCGGGCGCGACGAGCAGCTCGTTCGTTTCTTCGTCGTGAACTGTTCCACGACCTGCAATGCTGCGCGCCGCGACGGCGACGAGCAGGTTGAGCAGCACAGCGATCAGCAGCGTCTTGCGATTGCCGAACGTCTCGAGGAGAAAGAAGGTCGAGAGGATCGTGCCGGTGACGGCACCGAGAGTGTTCGTCGCGTAAAGCAGCGCGAGCTTGCGGCGGCCGTCGTCGTCACTCGTTTCGACGGCGCGCGCGGCGGCCGGCAGCGTGCCGCCCATCAACAGCGTCGGAATGCCGAGGATCAGCGTCGAGAGAAGCAGGCGAACGATCGTCGCGAGTCCGAGGCCGAGCTGAATCGACCCGCCGAGCACCAGGTAGATTTTCGCGACGCCGAAGAGCAACAGTGGAGAGATCGCGGCGGAGAGCGCGATGAAGAACTCGAGCTTCGCGTAGAAGGCGAGGGGATTTTGCTGCGCATCGGCGCGACGGCCGAGGAGCGCGCTGCCGAGACCGAGCCCGGCCATGAAAATCGCAAGCACCGCGGCGGTCGCCGACGTCGACGCGCCGAAGATCAATCGAAACTGCCGGAGCCAGACCGTCTGATAGACGAGTGCGCAAAAGCCCGACCCGAAGAGCAGCGTTCCGACTTTCCACGTATCGCGCGTCATGGCAAATCGGCGCGCAGGATACTACTGGCTGTGGAATTGAAGGCCGAACATGCGCATTTTTCCGCCCTTTCTGCTGTTTTCATGGCCATCGAAAAGAGCGGGCGGTAAACTCTCTTCAGCACACGAATGCCTGACGATCCCACTCCGTTTCGCCACTCCTCCGGCGACCACGTTCTTATCTCTTCCTGGATGAAGGAGCAGCCTCATGGCCATACCAAATGACAAATTGAAAGCGGCCGAAACCGCCCTGACGCAGATCGAGCGCCAGTTCGGCAAGGGCTCGATCATGCGCCTCGGCGCGAAAGAGTTCCTGCCGATCAGCTCGATCTCGACCGGCTCGATCGGCGTCGATTCAGCGCTCGGCGTCGGCGGCATGCCGCGCGGCCGGATCATCGAGATCTTCGGTCCGGAATCATCGGGCAAAACAACCCTCTCGCTGCATGTGATCGCCGAAGCACAGCGCACCGGCGGCCTTGCGGCGTTCATCGACGCCGAGCATGCGCTCGACGCCGAATACGCGAAGAAGCTCGGCGTCGACGTCGACAATCTCCTCGTCTCGCAGCCGGACAGCGGCGAGCAGGCGCTGGAGATCGCGGAGGTGCTGGTTCGCTCCGGCGCCATCGACGTGATCGTCATCGACTCGGTCGCCGCACTCGTGCCGCGAGCGGAGCTCGAAGGCGAGATGGGCGATTCCCATGTCGGTTTACAGGCACGTTTGATGTCGCAGGCTCTGAGAAAATTAACAGGCATCGTTTCGAAATCTAAAACGTGTCTCATTTTCATCAACCAGATCCGCGAAAAAATCGGCGTGATGTTCGGCAATCCGGAGACGACCACCGGCGGCCGCGCGCTCAAGTTCTACTCGTCGGTGCGCGTCGACATCCGCCGCACGAACCAGATCAAGGAAGGCGACGAAGTGGTCGGCTCCCGCGTGAAGGTGAAGATCGTCAAGAACAAGTGCGCCGCGCCGTTCCGCCACGCGGAGTTCGACGTAGGTTACGGCGAGGGCATCTCGAAGACCGGCGAGCTCATCGACCTCGGCATCGAGAACAAGCTCGTCGAGAAGTCAGGTTCCTGGTTTTCCTACGGTGACGTTCGCCTCGGCCAGGGTCGCGAGAACGCGAAGATGTTCATCCGCGACAATCCCGATCTCTCCGCCGAGATCGAAGGGAAGGTTCGCCGCGCGCTTGGCATCGGCGGCAACCCCGACATCCATCTCGTCGAGAACGATTCGCCGATGGTCGCGCAGGTAAAGCCGACCAAAGCATCGCGCTGATTTCGCCGGAGGCGGGCGAAGCGCCCGCCTCCACACTCCCTTGCGGTACGCTGGCAATCGATGCGACTCGATCAGGCGATTGCCGAGCGAAATCCTGAGATCTCCCGCCGCAAAGCACGCGAGCTGATCTCCGCACGTCGCGTGCTGGTGAACGATCGTCCGGTCGGCATCGCCTCGCGCGAGATTGCAGCGGCCGATCGAATCGTGATCGTCGACGAGTTGCCTGCGGTCACGATCCTTCGCGAAGGGAAAGACTGGATCGCGGTCGACAAGCCGTCCGGCATGGCGGTGCAACCGGTTCGCGATCGCGCCCGCCGTTCGCTCGAAGAGCTGCTGCGCCTCCGGCTTCGCGGCGAGCTCTATCTCGTCCATCGCATCGACACCGGCACGAGCGGCGTCGTCCTCTTCGCCCGCACGCGCGACGCGGCGGCGCGTCTGTCCGAGCTCTTCGCGAAACGCCTCGTGCAGAAAACGTATCTCGCGGTCGTCGAAGGGGAGATCGCCGAGGAGCTGACGATCGACACGCCGATCGCCGAGAGAGAAGCGGTGACGATCATCCGTCCGCGTGCAAGCGCTGATGGCCTCACCTGCATCGAAGCGGAGATTCGGACCGGCCGGACGCATCAGATCCGCATCCATCTGCAATCGATCGCGCATCCGGTCGCGGGCGATCGCCGTTACGGCTCGACGCTCAACGCGCCGCGGCTGATGTTGCACGCGTGGCGGATCGAGCACGAGTCGTTCGGCGTGCTCGAGGCTCCCGCTCCGGACGATTTGATACGATGCCCGCCGCTATGGACGAACCGCTGATCCATGCAACAACGGTCATCTGCGTGCGACGCGATGACAAGGTCGCGATGGCCGGCGATGGCCAGGTGACGGTCGGCAACACGATCATGAAGCACGGCGCCGCGAAGGTTCGCCGTCTCTATCACGACAAGATCCTCGCCGGATTCGCCGGCTCCGCCGCCGACGCCTTCGCGCTCTTCTCCCGCTTCGAAGCGAAGCTTGAAGAGTTCCGCGGCAACATGGAACGCTCGGTCGTCGAGCTGGCGAAGGACTGGCGGATGGACAAGTACCTCCGCCAGCTGCAGGCGATGCTGATCGTCGCAAACAACGAGCGCGCGTATCTCGTCTCCGGCAACGGCGACCTCATTCAGCCCGACGACGGCATTCTCGCGATCGGCTCCGGCGGCGCATTCGCGCTTGCCGCCGCGCGCGCGCTCATCAAGCACACCAGCCTGGACGCTCCCGCGATCGCGCATGAATCGCTGCGCATCGCTTCCGAAATCTGCATCTACACGAACGACCGCATCACGGTCGAAAGCCTCTAAACGATGGTCATCCACCTTCCCGGGCAGGTCGATCCTGCCGAGCAGCAGAAGAATCCCGAATCGCTCACCCCGAAAGAGATCGTTCAGGAGCTCGACAAGTACATCGTCGGGCAACGCGCGGCGAAACGCGCGGTGGCGATCGCGCTGCGCAATCGCTGGCGCCGGCAACAGCTGCCCGCCGACATGCGCGACGAGATCGCGCCGAAGAACATCATCATGATCGGCCCGACCGGCGTCGGAAAGACGGAGATCGCGCGCCGGCTCGCGAAGCTGACGCGTTCACCGTTCCTCAAAGTCGAAGCGTCGAAGTTCACGGAGGTCGGTTACGTCGGTCGCGACGTCGAATCGATCGTGCGCGATCTGACGGAGCTCGGCGTGAAGCTCGTGAAGGAAGAGAAGAGCCGCAGCGTTCGGGAAGTCGCGGAGCGCAACGCACGCGAACGGATCCTCGATCTGCTGCTCCCCGGTTCGTCGCGCAACGCCGCGCCGCGACCGGCATTCGTCGGCTCCACGGTTCCCGAACCGGAAGAGTCACGCGAGAAGATGGCGCGCTGGCTCGATGAAGGCCGGCTCGAAGAGCGCGAAGTCGAGATCGATGTGAAGGATCAGGGCGGGTTTCCGTCGCTCGAGATCTTCACGCCGCAGGGCGTCGAAGAGATGGGGATCAACATGAAGGACATGCTCCCCAACATCTTCGGCAACAAAACGAAGCGGAAGAAGATGCGGCTCGGCGACGCGCGCGAGCTGCTCATCGCGGAAGAGGCGGAGAAGCTCGTCGATCAGCAGAACGTCGCGCGCGAAGCAATCGACCGCGTCGAGCAGAGCGGAATCGTTTTCCTCGATGAGATCGACAAGGTCGCGGGACGGCAGAACGCGTCGCACGGTCCCGACATCTCGCGCGAAGGGGTGCAGCGCGATCTGCTGCCGATCGTCGAAGGCACGACAGTCAACACGAAGTACGGAATGGTGAAGACCGATCACATCCTCTTCATCGCCGCCGGTGCGTTTCACGTGTCGAAGCCGTCCGATCTGATCCCGGAACTGCAGGGTCGTTTCCCGATTCGCGTCGAGCTCGATTCGCTGACGGAAGACGATTTCGTCCGCATCCTCCACGAACCCAAAAACGCGCTCACCACTCAATACCGCGCGCTCCTCGGCACCGAGTCTGTCGACCTGGTGTTCCGCGATGACGCCGTTCGCGAGCTCGCGCGTTACGCGGCGCTCGTGAATGAGAAGACGGAGAACATCGGCGCCCGGCGACTGCATACGATTCTCGAGCGCGTGCTCGACGAGTTGTCGTTCGAAGCCGACGGGATGACGGGCCAAAAGGTCACCATCGACGCTGAGTACGTGCAGCGTTGTCTCGAAGGCGTCATCAAGGACGAAGACCTTTCGCGTTACGTGCTGTAGGAACCTTCACGACACGTCAACCGTACTGATTCCATGAAACAACTGCTGGGAGTGGTCTGCGCACTCGTTGCGATGCGCGCGGGAGCGGACACGCTTTTCGACGTCAAAGCGACCGTCAATCGGCTGGCGGCGAAAACGCCGATCCACGCGACGTTCGCATTGCAGCGGAACGTGAAGACGGCCGGGCGTTTCGCGAATGACAACACGGCGCGCAACCTGTCGGTGGAAGTGACACACGACGCGAGCGGAATGACGTTCGTGATTCCGCAGCCGCTGCTCGACAAGGCTTCACAGGAGTCGCACACGCACGCCGAGGACAACGCGGCGCAGAGCGCGATCGATTCGATCTCGCCGGGCGCAATCGTCGAAGCGATCGATTTTCGCGATCGCTTCATCAGCATGGTGGAAGGAAGCACGGTCACCGAGGAGAAGCGCGTCGTCTTCCGCGGAAAGCCGGCTCGACTGCTCGTGCTGAAACTGAGCACTGTGAAACGGAAGCACAAGAACAGCGTCGAGATCGGCGATTCGAAATCGGATCAGCGGCTGAATCTCTGGATCGGCGATGACAATCTTCCCATCGCCGCGGAGCGGACGGAGAAAACGACCGCAGGCTTCATGATGATCAAAGCGACGCACGAAGCTCGGACGAATTACACGTTTGCGCACACAGCCGACCGTTTCTTCGTCGCGCGCGTCGAGACGAACGGCAGCGGGTCGGGACTCGGCCAGAACTTCGAAGAATCATCCGTGCAGACCGTCACGCTGCATTGATCACGACACGGTCTTCTGGAACGCGCGCGCACTCGCGGCGATCAGCACCGCGGAGATCGCGAGCAGCGACAACACCGGCGTGAGCAGATCGGAAAAGGTCGCGCCGCGGATGACGATGCCGCGCGCGATCTGAATGAAATGCGTCGCCGGCAGCAGATGCGAAACGATCCGCAGCGGCAGCGGTAACGACGACAGCGGGAAGACGTAGCCGGACAGCAGCACCGACGGCAGCATGATTCCCATCGCCTGCTGCATCGCTTCCATCTGCGATTTCGCGCGGGACGAGATCAGCAATCCGAACGACAACAGCGCGAGGATGTAGACCGACGACAGCAGAAGCAACAGCGTCAGGCTGCCGTAGATCGGCACCTGGAAAAGCCAGCGCATCAGCACGATGACGATGAGCAGCTCGATGTAGGCAAGTCCGAGATACGGCAGGATTTTCCCGAGGACGACAGCGAGCGGCGAGACCGGAGTGACCATCAGCTGTTCGAGCGTGCCGCGCTCGCGTTCCTTCACGATCGCGAACGCCGACAGGATCGTGCCGGAGAACGTCAGCAGGATGGCGATGAGTCCGGGGATGAGCAGGTTCGCGCTGCGCATGTCGGGATTGAACATCATCATCGGATGCGCTTCGACGATCGGCTCGCGCACGTCGGAAAGCATGCGCACGATGTTGTTGTGGAGGATGACGCCGCTGGCGGCGGAGAGCGCCTGCGTGGCGACGCTGGAGTCGGAGCCGTCGATCATCACGAGCACGTCGGCCTGCCGATGCGCGACGATGTTTCGCGCGTAATCCGGCGGGATCTCGATCGCAACCTGGGCGCGGCCGCTGACGACGGCCTGCTGCAGTTCTGCGCGCGAACGGACGTACAGCTTCGCGTCGAGCAGCGACGTCGCTTCGAACTGGTCAACGAGTTGACGGCTTTCCTGCGAGTGACTCTGATCGAAGATGACCGTCGGGATGTGCTTCGCGTTCATGTCGATCACGCCGAAGAGAATCAGCTCGAACACCGGAACCATGATCGAGAAGAAGAGCGTCATCCGATCGCGCATCATCTGCGTCAGCTCTTTGCGGAACACTGCCGCGAAGCCGTTCATCGGATGACCTCGATGCGATTCGCTTCCACTTCTTTGCCGCGCGTTTCGGTGAGACGAACGAAGACGTCTTCGAGCGACGGCGCGATCTCGAGCACCTTCACGTCGCCGGCGCCAAACGATTCGAGATCCTTCTCGACCTTGTCGTTCGTGATCTCTGTATCGATGAGGAGATGCAGCGACGTGCCGAAGATCGTTGCGGCGCGCACGTACGGCAGCGTTCGCGCGGACGTCATCGCTTTCGCGACCCCTTCACTGCACTGCGCTTCAACACGGCGCGTTCCTTCCGGCGTCACTTCGGGCAGCTCTTTCAGTTGATCGGGCCGGCCGCTGACGATGAGACGCGAGAGGTAGAGATACGCGACCGACGCGCAGCGCTCCGCTTCGTCCATGTAGTGCGTCGTGACGAACATCGTGACACCGCTGCCGGCGAGCTCGAAAAGCAAATCCCACAACTCTCGGCGCGCGACCGGATCGATACCGGCTGTCGGTTCGTCGAGAAAGATGACGCGCGGACGATGCATGAGCGCGGCGGCGAGTGCGAGCCGCTGCTTCCAGCCGCCGGAAAGCGCGCCGGCGAGACGATCGCGATACGGCGCGATATGCGTCAGCTCGATCGCCCATTCCATCCGCTCTTTTCGTTCGGCGCCTTTCAGTCGATAGATCGAGCTGAAGAAATCGAGGTTCTCGTCAACGGTCAGATCGCGATAGAGCGAGAAAGCCTGCGAGACGTAGCCGATGTGCTGGCGCACGAGCTCTCCATCTTTCTCGACGTCGTAACCGTCGACCGTGGCGTGGCCGGCGGTCGGGACGAGCAGCCCGCAGAGAATGCGGATGAGCGTCGACTTACCGGAACCGTTCGGGCCGAGGAGGCCGAAGATCTCGCCGCGCGGAACCTGCAGCGTGACGTCGTCGAGCGCGCGGAACGTGCCGAAGTCTTTCGTCACGCCCTGGACGTCGATGCCAATGTCGGCGCTCACGGATGTCCCTTCACGCCGAGGTCGACTTCGGCGGCCATGCCCGGCTTGAGCTTCGGATTCGGATCGACGATGACCTTCACGCCGAAAACCTGTTCGGCGCGTTGCGCGCGCGTCTGCACGTTCTTCGGCGTGTACTCGCCTTCGCTGCTGACCGTGGCGACGTGGCCGGCGAACGTTTCATTGGGAAAAGTATCGATGCGCGCTTTCACCGATTGCCCGACGTGCACGAGGCCGAGCATCGTTTCGGGAACGTAGACGCGCACCCACAATTGGTTCGCTTCGAGAATTTCGGCGACGCTCTGATTCGGTGCGACGAGATCACCGGGACGCAGCCCGAACGATTGCACGACGCCGGCGACGCTCGATTTCACGTCGGTCTCCGCGCGCTGTTTCATCAACGTCTCGAAGCGGCGCTGCTGCTGTTCGACCTGCGCGCGCAGCTGCGCGATCTCTTCCGGACGCGTTCCTTTCTGCAACAACCGCAGGTCATCTGCGGCGGTTTTTGCCTGCGTCATGGCGTCGTCGAGCAGTTGATGTGAAACGATTCCTTCGCGATAAAGCGCCGCCATCCGCTGCCGGTCTTTCTCTTTGTTCGCGGCGATCGTTGCCGCTTTCGCGATCTCTTCCGGGCGCGCGCCGGCGAGTCCCTTCTTCAGGTTTGCATTCGCCGCTTCGATCGCCGCGCGCTGTTCGGCCAGCTGTCGATCGATCGTCTCCGTTTCGAGCGTTACGATCGGCTGGCCGGGCGCGACATGCGTCCCTTCATCGACGAACACGCGGACGACGCGGCCGCCGTACAGCGACCCGACGTTCACCGTCCGCGCTTCCAGCGAGCCGCTCAGAACGACTTCCTGCGGCTTTCTTTTTTGCTGCATCCAGACGAATGTTGCGCCCGCCGCGACGAGAAGAATCACGATCGGCAGGAGCAGCTTCAGACGGTTTGGCTTTGCGGGCACGACGACCTCCGGTAACGATTGCGCCACTCGTCCAGACGTCGATCAGTTGATCGATGTAGTCGTCGAGCGGATACGGTTTCGCGGACACGTTGAGAATCTGATGAAGGAACACGTACGACTGCAGCGATCCCATGAAGAGGAGCGCCGCGGCGCGCGGATCGCGGATGCGAACGACGCCCGCTGCGGCCGCGCGGCGGAAGTATTCGGTGACCATGCGCAGGCCGCGTTTGGGCGGGGAGGAATCGCTCGACGTGTCGAACGGCAGCACGAATGAAGTCGACGCGCGGTTGTGCATGTAGACGGCGAGATTCGTGGCGATCGTGGTCTGCGCGAACGGGATGAAGCGCTCGGCGATTGCGCGCAGGACAATGCGCGGATCGGTGGCAGGATCGATGGCCTGCAGCGCGGAGATGAACTCCGGCACTTCGACGGCGCCGCTGTGAATGGCTGCGACGAAGAGCTCGTGCTTCGAACCGAAGTGCCGCAACACGGCCGCGGCGGTCACGCCGAGCTCGGCGGCGATGCCTGCGAGCGTCGCCGTCTCGTATCCCTTCGCCACGAAAACGCGCCGAGCGGTTTCGAGCAGCTGTTCGCGGGTGATGCGTGGAGGACGTCCCATCGTTAGTAAATGAACGTATATTTACTAACGAGATTCGTCAAGAGGCTGAAAACAGAAACGGGAGGGCGTTTCCGCCCTCCCGTCACTCGGGAACTGCTGTTGATCGAATCCTAAAAGAGCAGCTTGATCGCGAACTGATAAGTGCGCGGTCCCGAAGTCGCCGACGGCGAAAGATAGCCGGTGACCGGATCGGTGCTGCCGGCAACGAACGTGTTCGTCGCCAGCGTATAGCTGTATTGCGAGTTGCGCAGACGCGTCACGTTCGAGCGGTTCGTCAGGTTGAACGCTTCCGCGATCAGCTGCACGTGCGAATCACCGAAGACGTGAATGTCCTTCGTCACGCGCGGATCGATCGAGAACTGCGACGGGTAGCGCAGGCTGTTGCGCTTCGTGCCCGGCACGCGATCGCTGGCACGGTTCTGGTCGTTGTTGATGTCGGTGCTGACCAGCGCCGAGAACGGCTGGCCGCTCTGATAGCTGACGATGCCGCTCAGCGACCAGCCGCCGAGGAACGCGCGCGCCGCGCCGCTCATGTTCTCGGCGTACGCGAGGTTCCAAACGCCGCTGAGGACGATGCGGTGACGGACGTCGGTATCCGCGTATGCCCACTCGTCGCCGAGGTTGAGCGCGTCCATCGCGTTCTTCGCGTCATCGGTTCCGGGGACGACCGACGTCGCATCCGGACGATCATCCTTCGCCTTCGAGTAGGTGTACGCGAGGCGCGCCTGCCAGTTGTGCGAGAAGCGCTTCTGCAGATCGAGCGTCAGTCCGTTGTACTTCGAGTGGCCGCTGCTCTGGAACTCGAGCACGCGATTGAAATTCGCGAATCGCTTGCCGGTGTAGCGAGTGAACGAAACCTGCTGACCGTTGATCGTCGACGTCACCGTCGTCGGATTGGCGATGTTGATGTCGGCCGTGCGCGGCAGATCGTCGCCCTGCACGTGCTGCAGCGTGACGCCGAACGAGAGATCGGTGGTCAGGCCGCGCTCGATGCCGAGGCTGGTCTGCTGCACTTTCGGATTCTGGAAGTCGGGATCGAAGACGAAAATGTTCTGCGGCAGGCTGGCCAGTGCGGCCGGCAGCGTGTCGTACTTGTTCGGATAGGTCGGGAAGAGCGTCGCCGGGAAGCTGATCGACAGCACCTGAATGCCGTTCTGCGAATGCGCGGTGCCGATCATGATCGCCGGCGTGCGGCCGTAGAACACGCCGTACCCGCCGCGCACGACCGTCCGTCCGTCATTGCCCGGCGTCCATGCGAAGCCGAGTCGCGGCGCGATGTTGTTGCCGTCTTCCGGGATGCGGCTGGTGTCGAGTCCGGCGGCAAGCAGCGCCGCGTCCGGATTTCGAATCGACGGCTGCTCGAAATCCTGGCGGTCGTAACGAAGTCCGCCGTTGAACGTCAGCGACGGCGAGAAGTGCCATTCGTCTTCGAGGAAGATCGACTTGTCGGTGAGGTTCGGGTGCGTCGTGCCACCGCTCGTTCCCGCGCCCGCGAAGTTCTGGAGATAGCTTGCAGGCTTCTTGTTCTGGAAGTCGGAGAGACTGTTGAAGACGTAGACGCCGCTGAAGTTGCCCGGGAAGAAGTTGAAGATCTTGTCGTGGTTGTAGTCGAAGCCGCCCTTGATGGTGTGGTTCGACCGCACGTACGTGACCGTGTCGGCGATCTGCGTCCGCTTGAGAGTCGTCTCGCGCGGGCTGAAGCTGTTGCGGCCGATGACGAGAACGGTCGACGCGCCCTGACGGATGGTCGCTTCCGGATCGGTGCTGTTTGCAGCGCCCGGCTCCTGATCTTTCGCGTACTGCGCGCGCACTTCGTTGAAGAGCGAGCTCGAAAGCACGTTGGAGTTCACGAGCGAAAGCGTCGTCGTGTTCACGAGCGAATCGCCGGTGTGCTCCGGCGCGCTCTGCGGTCCGCCGTTCTCGAAGTTCGCACCGGTGAATTTCTGCCGGTTGAGGCGAAGCGAGAGGTGATCGTTCACGAGCAGCTCGTGATCGGTCTTGACGAGATAGACGTCCTGGTTTTGCTTCTGATCGTACGTAACCGCTTTCCCTTTCAGGAAAGCAGCGGCGGCCTGTCCGGCCGGATCGAGCGCCGCGATGCCGGCGTCGGAGATGCCGAGCGTGGTGACGTTCGGGATCGAGTTCCGCTGCGCGTCGTAGTTCGCGAAGAAGAAGTGCTTGTCGTGAACGATCGGACCGCCGAGGCTGAAGCCGTACTGATTGAAGTGATACGGCGGCTTCGCGACCGGGATGCCGGTGACGTCCTGACGCAGCTGGTTGAGATAGTCCTGCGAGCGATATTTGCGATCGCGATAGAAGTCGAAAACGGTGCCGTCGAAATCGTTCGTGCCCGACTTCGTGATGACGTTGATGACTGCGCCGCCGGCGCGGCCGTATTCGGCCGAGTAAGCGTTCGCGTTCACTTCGAATTCTTTGACCGCGTCCTGCGAGAACTGATACGGCGCGCGGCCAGAGCCGGTGCGGCCGAGCGACTGTCCGAAGAACGTGTTGTTGTTGTCGGCGCCGTCGACGACGACGCTGTTCAGCGTGCCGCGCTGACCGGCGAAGCTGATGTCGCCGCTGCGCGGATCGCGCACGACGCCGGGCGTCGTCAGCACGAAGTCGATGAAGTTCCGACCGTTCGCCGGCAGGTTCTGAATCGATTTCTCATTGACGACCGAGCTCACCTCGGATTTCGTCGTTTCGATGACCGGCGTCGCCGCCGTGACCGTCATCGATTCCGAGATGCCTGCGCGCAGCTTCAGGTTCAGTGTCATGTCGGAGCCGACGTTGACGACGACCTTTTCGTACTTCACCGGCTGAAAACCGGAGAGCTCGCTGCTCACGCGATACGTGCCGGGAGGAAGCAGCGCGATCTCGTAGTGGCCGGTGCCGTTGCTGACCGCCATCCGGTTGAAACCGGTTGCGATATTCGCGGCGGAAACCGTGACGCCAGGAAGCGCGGCGCCGGTGTCGTCGGTGACGGTACCGGAGATCGAGCCGTTGCTGCTCTGTGCAAAGACGCCGAGCGGCATCAGCAGGAGCAGCGCGAAAAGAGAAAACAAGCGGATATGCTTCGCGTGATTCATTGAGACTCCTTGCGAGAGTTGGTAAGTGAACTGCAGCCGAATTGGGTGGACGTCTGAGAATAGCATAGGGGTTTGAGGGTGGCGATACGGACAATTAACCCGGCGACGGGAGAAGTTTTATTGACATTAGACGAGCTCCGGGATGACGAGATCTACGCTCGTGTTGCCCGTGCGGATTCAGCTTTCCGTGTCAATCGAGCGCGATCCTTTCACGACCGCGCCGCCCGCATATCGAAGGCGAGTGAAATTCTTCTCGCGCGAAGTAAAGATCTCGGTCGCATCGCGACGATCGAGATGGGGAAGCCGCTCGCAGCCGCGGTTGCGGAAGTCGAAAAGTGCGCGCTCGTCTGCCGTTACTACGCGGAGCACGCGGAGTCATTTCTCGCCGACGAACGCGTCGCGACGAATGCGAAGGAGTCGTTCATCCGCTACGAGCCGCTCGGCATCGTGCTCGCGGTCATGCCGTGGAACTTTCCGTTCTGGCAGGTCTTCCGTTTCGCCGCTCCCGCACTGATGGCGGGAAATGTCGGACTGCTGAAACACGCGTCGAATGTTCCGCAATGCGCACTCGCAATCGAGGAAGTGCTGCACGACGCCGGTTTCGATGCGGGAGAGTTTCAATCGCTGTTGATCGGCTCCGACAAAGTGCCTGCGTTGCTCGCCGATGCTCGCGTGAAAGCGGCGACGCTGACCGGCAGCGAACCGGCCGGCGCCAGCGTGGCGTCGGACGCGGCGAAGCACATCAAGAAGAGCGTGCTGGAGCTCGGCGGCAGCGATCCATTCATCGTCATGCCGAGCGCGAACCTCGACAAAGCGGTGGAGATCGGCGTGAAAGCGCGCGTGCTCAACAACGGGCAGTCGTGCATTTCAGCGAAACGTTTCATCGCGCACGAAACGATCGCGGAAGAGTTCGAGCGGAAGTTCGTCGATGCAATGAACGCGCTGAAGCTCGGCGATCCGCTCGACGAATCGGTCGACGTCGGACCGCTCGCGAGGCCGCAGCTCGTTGACGACCTCGAAGCGCAGGTGCAGAAGTCGATCGCCGCCGGCGCGACGCTGCTCGCGGGCGGGAAGCGGATCGGCGATCGCGGCAACTTCTACGCGCCGACCGTGCTCGCGAACATCCCTGACGACGCGCCGGCCGCTCGCGAGGAGACGTTCGGTCCGGTCGCGTCACTGTTCCGCGTCGCGTCGATCGAAGAAGCGATCGAGCGTGCCAACGCAACGACGTTCGGACTCGGCGCCAGCGTCTGGACGAACGATCGCGCTGAGATCGATCGGTTCGTCGATGAGATCGAGTCCGGCCAGGTGTTCGTCAACGCGATGGTGGCGTCGGATCCGCGCATGCCGTTCGGCGGCGTGAAGCATTCCGGCTACGGCCGCGAGCTCGGCGTTCACGGCATCCGCGAATTCGTGAACATCAAGACCGTCTGGATCGAGTAGCGCGGGCTACCGCATCGCCCTGACGACGTTGAAGAGAATCGCGCCGACGAGCATCGCCGCGCCGAGAACGCACTGGCGGATGTTCAGCGTCAGCATCCCGGAGACGACGAACGCGATGCCGATGACGCCGACGAGAATCGAGCCGATACCTGGCTTCGCACTCCCGGGCGGCGCAACGCAGCGATCGCAAACCGCCTCGTCCGCCGACAGATCGCGAAAGCACGTCTTGCAGTAGGGATTCTTTGACACGGAAGAAAGTGGCTCCGGCAGCAGGACTCGAACCTGCGACCCACGGATTAACAGTCCGTTGCTCTACCAACTGAGCTATGCCGGAGTACGGTCAAAGGCGCCGGAAAATACCATCGGGGCTTTTCCTGCGTCAAGGATGGCAACGGCGCGTAACCAGCGGTATCGGCATCGTATTTCTCGCCTACAATCACCGCCGCATGTCTCGGGAGATCGTGATCAACGCGACCCGGCACGAGTCGCGGATCGCCGTTCTCGACGAGGGTCAGGTCGTCGAGCTGTGGGTCGAGCGGACGCGCCACCGCACCATCGTCGGCAATATCTATAAAGGCCGCGTCACCAAGGTTCTGCCCGGCATGCAGTCCGCCTTCGTCGACCTCGGTCTCGAGCGCGACGCGTTCCTCTACGTCTCCGACGTCATCGAAGACCTCGAGGAGTACGACAACGACAGCACGGAAGACATCCACTTCGAGGACGCGATGCAGCGCCCCGAGGCGTCGATCTCCGATCTGCTGCGCGAAGGGCAGGAGATCGTCGTCCAGGTGTCGAAGGACACGATCGCCGGCAAAGGCGCGCGCATCACCAGCCACATAACGCTTCCCGGCCGTTTTCTCGTCTTCATGCCGACGGTCAATCACATCGGCGTTTCGCGGCGAATCGAGAACGAAGGCGAGCGGACGCGGCTGAAAGAGCTCCTTGAGAAAATTCGCCCGCAGCATTCGGGTGGTTTCATCGTCCGCACCGCCGGCGAAGATCGCAACGAAGAAGAGTTCATCGCCGATCTCAAGTACCTGACCGATCTGTGGGAACAGATCCGTCGCCGCGCTGAAAAAGCGTCTGCGCCAACGGTCATTCATCACGACCTCGATCTCGTTCTGCGCACGATCCGCGACGTGCTCGGCCCCGAGTTCAAGAGCGTCTGGGTCGACTCCGTCGAGCAGTACCAGCGGATCGTCGAGTTCCTCGATCACATCCAGCCGAACCTCGTCTCGCGCGTTCGACTGTTCCGTCGCGAAGAGCCGATCTTCGATGAGTTCGGCATCGAACCGGAGATCGGCAAAGCGCTGAAGTCGAAAGTCTGGCTGAAGTCGGGCGGCTACATCGTCATCAACCAGACCGAGGCGCTCGTCGCCATCGACGTGAACACCGGCAAATACGTCGGAAAGAAGAACCTCGAAGAGACGGTCTTCCGGACGAACCTCGAAGCGGCGAAAGAGATCGTTCGCCAGGTGCGACTCCGCGATCTCGGCGGCATCATCGTGCTCGACTTCATCGACATGGAAGATGCGTCGAATCGCGCGAAGCTGTTCGAGACGCTCGAGAACGAGATCCGCAAAGACCGCTCGAAAACGAAGATCCTGCAGATCTCCGAGTTCGGACTGATCGAGATGACGCGCAAGCGCGTTCGGCAGAGTCTCGAGCGCTCACTGACGCAGGCCTGTCCCTATTGCGGTGGCAGCGGACGGATCAAATCGAACACGACGGTAGCGCTCGAAATCTGGCGCGAGCTGATGAAGCTGCGCGACCTCCACGAAGGACAGGACGTCATCGTGCGAGTCAATCCCGTGATCTACGGCTCTCTGCACACGGCCGGCGATCCGATCTTCGAAGAGATCGAGCGAAACCTCGGCATCCATCTGGTCTTCAAACCGGATGACTCTCTGCACCACGAACAGTTCGACGTAATGAAGATCTGAGCGGCAACGTGCCGCTTCGCTGGTTGGCACAGCCTCCGCGAGCCTTTCCGTCTTGTCCGGGCATGTCGTGTGCACTTTTCGGCTCTTGAGCAGTTATGTCTTTTGAAGAAACCTTCACAAATCTGTCGTCGTTTCTGAACAGCCTCGATGCCGAGGGTGAGCAGAAGTTCGAGCTTTCGCACTCGCTCGTCATCATTTGTCCCGACTGCGGCAAGAACATCGCCTTTCGCGGACGCTGCCCGAAATGCGGCGGCAACAGCTGGATTCCGGCCGGTCACGCCGGCGGCATCTTCGAGCAGATGAAGGCGCAGCGCTTCAAGCGAATGATGCACGACGACGATGACACGGCGTCGCTTCGAGGCGAATTGCCATCGACGGAAACGTACGACCAGGCGCCGACCGACGCTCCATCCGAAGACGCGTAGCTACGAGTCGAGCCCTTCGCGCACGTACTCCTCTTCCATCAGCTTTCGGAAGAGAAACTCCCACTCGCGCGACCCGGGAACGGGCGGCTTCTTCATCGTGGCGAGTTTTCGACGCACGTTCTCCTCGCGTTCTTCTTCACGCTTCAGCTCATCGCCGAGTGCGTGGGCGATCGACTGCCGAACGACCTCACGGTCTTTCAGCAGTACGACCGCCTTCGAACGCGTCATTGCTTCGAGGAGATCACGCGCAAGCTGATTCACGCGCTCGCGCGACAATTTGTGCATGCGCCGAATTGTACGCTGCCGTTACTTCGTGCGTGACAGATAGAAGAGCTTCGGCGGACCGGTCTCTTTATCTGACGAATCGACCCATCGCCAGTCGGCGACGACCTTGTCGGCGCTGTCGAAGCGAATCGTTCCGTTGTGAATGTGATCGCCGGTTCCGTGCAGCGCGTCGAACTCGAACACGAGCTGCGTCGGCGTCGACTTCGCGAGATTGAGTTTCATCACCGGCTGATTGCCGCCCGAGCAATAGTGCGTCGCCAGCAGCTTGTCGCCGTCGACGCTGTAGATCGTGAACATCTCGTGCGGCGTGCCGCCGAACAGTGTCTCTTCGACGACCGAGCCACCGGAGCGGACGCGATACTGAACGGTCGTCGGCGGTCCGTCTTCCTTCATCACGTGACCGCTCCAGCTTCCGTCGAGCGCTTTCAATTTCGCGAACGCTTCCGCGGCGGTGATCTGTTCGCCGGCGTGCGCGTTGAACGTGACGAGCAGCAGCATTGCGCCGAGCATCGCCGTTGCGCTTCGCATCGACGGCCGTCCGTAACGCTGCGTCGCCCAGCCGGCGATCGCGCCGACGAGACTTCCGGGCAGCATGATCTCGAGGTAGTACTTTCCGCCCTGCAGCTGGCAGACGATGAACGCGAGGATCGCGCCGACAGCGAGGCCGAACGCGATGCCGGCCGGAATCGAATTCACTTTCTTCGCGAACCAGCCCGCGGCCGCGCCGGCGATGATTCCTTTGATCGTCGAGCCGATCATGATCCCGACGATCGCGTTGCGCACTTCGGGCGTGAACCACGCGGTCGCACCGTCGAATGCGCCGAGTACCGCGCCAACCAGAATTCCGATCAGTATCTTGTTCATCTGCTGCCTCCTGCTGACTGATTCAACGTTCGCTCGAAATCCTTTAACGGTGGATGAAGAAAAGGACGATCAGCCGCATGACGACGTACGCGACGACGACCGCGACGAGCGCGCGGTTCCGCGAGAGCCCTCGAACGACGCGCTCGATGATCGATTCGCGATAGGTGATGAGCGGCTCGCCATCGAGATAGCGCGCGATCTCCGCGGCGAGTTGGGCGGCGTCAGTGAATCGGTCGTCTGCGTTTGATGAGGTGCATTTCGCGATCACGGCACGGAGCCGTTTCGGTGCGTCGGAGACAAGCTCGCGAAGAATCCCGCCAAGCGCGAAAACGTCCGCACGCACGTCAACCGCATCGCCGCGTTCCTGCTCCGGCGCCATGAATCCGTGCGTGCCGGCGACGAACGACGGCGACGCTTCTCCAACCACGCGCGCAACGCCCCAATCCATCACGAGCACTTCGCCGAATGCGCCGATCATGACGTTCGACGGTTTGAGGTCGCAGTGCACGACGCCGTTCGCATGCGCGAATGCGACCGCTTCACACAGCCGGAGAAAGAGTCGTAGCGCTTCCGTACGCGCGAGCGGACGCTCATCGAGTCGATGACCGCGCACGAGTTTCATCGCGTAGAAAATTCGTCCGTCGGGAAGCGATCCGACGTCGTGCAGCGGAACGATGCCGGGATGTTCGAGCTTTGCGATCACGCGCGCCTCGCGGCGCATCCGCTCCGCCGCATCTTCCGACGCGAGCTCCGTCGCCACGACTTTGATCGCGACGCGACGCTGCAGCTCGGCATCTTCCGCTTCGTAGACGACGCCCATTCCTCCGCGCGCGAGCTCGCGCACGATCGTGTAGCGCGTCCCGCGAAAGTCCGGTTCCTCGGCAATCGCACGCAAACGAGAGACCGCGTTGTCGGAAATCCACGTCATGCGTCGACTCCGAGCAGTGCGCGCACTTCGGCGCGGAACTCACGATCGGTCGCCGTCGCTTCGCGAAGCACGTCGAGCATCGCCGCGCGGAACTTGCGCCGCGCAGCGGCGAGACGATTCGTCACTGTCGCTTCGGTGATCTCGAACCGTTCGCCGAGCTCGCGATACGACAGCTTCTGCGAGTCGTCGAGGTCGTACGCTTCGAAGATCGCGAAGTCGTTCGTGCTCACGTCGCCGCGCAGACGTTCGACCGCAAGCGCGAAAACGCTGCGCACCCATTCGCGCTGAAAGTAATCGTCGGGCGAGCCGCCGCGATCGTGCTCGCGTTCGATCTCGTCTTCGGCGGCGCGAAAATCGAGTCCGCCTCCGCGCTTCAGTCGCTGCGACGCTTTCACGTCATTTGCGATGTGCCGATCGAACAGCGTCCGCAGGAACGTCCGGAAGCTCGCCTTCGCGCCGTCGTACGCGGCGAGCGCGTTGCGCTCGAACATCCGCGCCAGAAAACTCTGCGTCGCATCTTCGGCGTCTGCAGTTTCGCGATGATGCGCGACGCGCGCGTATTTGTAGAGCGGCTTCCAGTACAGCGCGACCAGCGTGTCGAACGCGCGCGTCCGCTCCGCGGCATCATCGCTGCCTAGAGCGACGATGACGCTGCGGCGCGTCGTCGGGAAGAGGGATGTGGCCATCGGACGATGGCCACAAGAATAGCTCTAGTGGATCGGCTCGTCGTCGGACGGCGTCGCGTCGGTCGGCTCCGATGACTCGTCGCCTTCGACCCCTTCGTCGCCTTCGTCTTCCGGCTGTTCCTTGTCGAACACCTTCACCGCGCCAACGACGACATCATCTTCATCGATGTTGATGATGCGGACGCCCTGCGTGGAACGGCCGACCGAACGGATGTCGGAGCAGGCGACGCGGATGATCATCCCCTGCTCGGTGATCAGCAGAATCTGATCGTCGGAGAAGACATACGCGATGCCGGCGACTTTGCCGTTCTTGTCGGTGGTCTTGATGTTCGTGACGCCCTGCGCGCCGCGATTCGTCAGACGATACGAAGAGATCGGCGTCCGCTTGCCGAAGCCTTTCTCGGTGATCGTCAGGATCTGGCCGATCGTCTCGTCTTCCGAGCCCTCGGCGACTTCAGCTTCTTCCGTCTCCGCTTCGGCGGCCTCGACGAGCGGCTCGATCGTATCGACCGCGTCGTCCGTTTCGCCTTCGACGCCGAGCGCCGCGGCTGCAGCCTTCTTCTCGGCGCGCGCGCGCCCTTCCGGCGACTCCGGCAGGATGTCCATTTCGATCACGTGATCGTCGCGTCGCAGCGAGATCGCTTTCACGCCGGCGGCGCCGCGACCCATGGGACGGACGTCCGCTTCGTGGAAGCGAATGGCCATGCCGTCGTGCGTGCCGATGAAGATCTCGTTGTTCCCTTCCGACAAACGAACGGCGTAGAGATCGTCGCCTTCGTTGATGTCGATGGCGATGATGCCGGTGGTGCGGACGTTCGAGAACGCCGTGAGCTCCGTCTTCTTGATGCGGCCCGCGCGCGTGACCATCACGACGAACTTGCCGGCAGGGAAGTCTTTCGTCGTCAGCAGCGCGCGAACGTTCTCGCCCGGCTCGACCGTCAACAGGTTGACGATCGCCTTGCCGCGCGCGTTCGCGCCGACTTCCGGAATCTGATGCACCTTGATCCAGTAAAGGCGACCCTTGTCGGTGAAGACGAGGACATACGAATGCGCCGACGCAACGAAGAGATGCTCGACGATGTCCTCTTCCTTCGTCTGCATGCCGATGCGGCCTTTGCCGCCGCGGCGTTGCGAGCGATAAAGCGACAGCGGTGAGCGCTTGATGTAGCCGCCGCGCGACACGGTGATGACCATGTCTTCATCCGCGATCATGTCTTCGATCGAGATGTCGCTCGACTCCGCCACGATCTCGGTGCGGCGCGCGTCGCCGTAGTTCTCTTTGATCTCGCGGAGCTCGGTCGAGATGATCTCGAGCACGAGCCGCTCCGACGCGAGGATCTCGCGAAGGCGGCCGATGAGCCGGAGGATCTCGTTGTATTCAGCGATGATCTTGTCGCGCTCGAGTCCCGTCAGGCGCTGGAGACGCATGTCGAGAATCGCCTGCGCCTGCACTTCGCTGAACTGCCAGCGCGCGATCAGACCGCTCTTCGCTTCCGGCGGCGTTGCGGCCGCGCGAATGAGCGCGATCAGTTCGTCGAGCACGTCGAGCGCTTTGACGAGACCTTCGAGGATGTGTGCACGTTCTTCCGCTTTGCGCAGCTCGAAGCGCGTGCGGCGGACGACGATCTCTTTGCGATGCTCGATGAAGTGACGAAGGATCGTCGGCAGGTCCATGACCTGCGGCTGGCTGTTGACGATGGCGAGAAAGATGATGCCGAACGTCGTCTGCATCTGCGTGTTTCGATACAGATTGTTCAGCACGACTTCGGGGATCGCATCGCGCTTCAACTCGATGACGATGCGGATGCCGTCGCGATCGGATTCGTCGCGCAGATCGCTGATCCCTTCGATGCGTTTGTCTTTCACCAGCTCGGCGATTTTTTCGAGGAGCCGCGCTTTGTTCGTCATGTACGCGACTTCCGTCACGACGATCATCTGCTTGTCGTTTTTCTTCGACGATTCGAAGCCGGCGCGCGCGCGAACCTGAATGATTCCGCGGCCGGTCTCGTACGCCTGGCGAATCCCCTGGAGGCCGTGAATGAAACCGGCGGTAGGGAAATCGGGGCCGGGCATCGCGGTCATCAGCTCGTCGATCGTGACCGCCGGATTGCCGATCATCATCAACACAGCGTCGATCACTTCGCCGAGGTTGTGCGGCGGAATGTTCGTCGCCATGCCGACGGCGATACCGGATGAGCCGTTGACGAGCAGGTTCGGATATTTCGCCGGGAGCACGGACGGCTCGCGCTCGTTGCCGTCGTAGTTCGGCACCCAGTCGATCGTCTCTTTGTCGATGTCGTCGCGCATCAGCTCTTCAGCGAGCTTCGTGAGACGGACCTCGGTGTAACGCATTGCCGCGGGATTGTCGCCATCGAGCGAGCCGAAGTTTCCCTGGCCGTCGACGAGCATGTAACGCATCGAAAAGTACTGCGCCATGCGGACGACCGAGTCGTAAATCGCGCTGTCGCCGTGCGGGTGATATTTACCCATCACGTCGCCGACGATACGCGCCGATTTCTTGTACGCCTTGTTGGCCGTGTTCCCCTGCTCGTACATGCCGTAGAGGATTCGGCGATGCACCGGCTTGAGACCGTCGCGGACGTCTGGCAGTGCGCGGCCGATGATGACGGACATCGCATAGTCGAGATACGACTTGCGCATCTCATCTTCGATGTTTACCGGCAGACGGGCGTCGTTGTAATTCGTGTAATCGTTTTCGTTGTCAGCCATGCAGCCTTAAATGTCCAGGTTCTTCACTTCGAGCGCGTTCTCCTGAATGAACATGCGTCGAGGCTCGACCTGATCGCCCATGAGGATCGTGAAGAGCTCTTCGGCGCCGACGGCATCCTCGATCGTCACCTGAAGCAGGCGGCGCGTTTCGGGATTCATCGTCGTGTCCCAGAGCTGCTCGGGGTTCATTTCGCCGAGGCCTTTGTAGCGCTGGATCGAGAGTCCCTTTTCGGCGAGTTTGTAAATCTGGTCGAGCAGATCGTCGATCCGCGCGAAGGTCATCGTGTCTTCGTTGTGTTTCACGCTGTACGGCGGCAGGCCGAAAGCGGAGAGTTGTTCGAACGACTTCGCCATCTGGCGCAGCTCGTAGTTCGCGAGCAGCTCGGGATTGATCACGATCTTTCGCGAGCCGCCGTTGCCGCCCGCATAGAACGTGACCGTCGAAGCTTCCGTCTCTTCATCGACAGTCGTCGTGACCTGCTCGAAGCCGGCGGACGCGAAGGCCTTCGCAAGCGTCGCTACCCTCGACGCGTCGCTCATCGCGGCGCGATCGGTGAAGCCTTCGATGAACAGGATGTCGATCGCTTCCCGCGGAATGCCGCGCTGCTGCAGACGACGTCCGACGCTCCGATACTCTTCCATCCGCTGCAGCATGTTGATCAGCGCTTCACCGCGGATCGACATCCCGGCCTGCGGCGTGACTTCAACCGCCTCTGCGACGCGATTGAGCAGGAAGCGCGATTTTTCGAGCTCGTCTTTGAGGTACGTGTCCTTCTTCCCCTGGCTCACTTTGAAGAGCGGCGGCTGCGCGATGAAGAGGTGACCGCGGTCGATCACTTCGCGCATGTAGCGGAAGAAGAACGTCAGGATCAGCGTGCGGATGTGCGATCCGTCGACGTCTGCGTCCGTCATGATGATGATCTTGTGATAGCGAAGTTTGGCGACGTCGAAGTCGCCGGCGCCGATGCCGGTTCCGAGCGCCGTGATCATCAGGCGGATTTCCTCTGATGACAGCATCTTGTCGAGACGCGCGCGCTCGGTGTTGAGGATCTTGCCCTTGAGCGGCAGCACAGCCTGGAAACGGCGATCGCGTCCCTGCTTCGCGGAGCCGCCTGCCGAGTCGCCCTCGACGAAGTAGATCTCGCAGAACCGCGGATCGCGTTCCTGACAGTCGGCGAGTTTGCCGGGGAGCGATGCGGAGTCGAGCGCGCCTTTGCGGCGCGTCAGATCGCGAGCTTTGCGCGCGGCTTCACGCGCGCGGGCCGCGTCGATGATCTTGTCGACGATGCGCCGCACTTCGCGCGGGTTCTCTTCGAGGAACTCGCCGAGGCGCTCGGTGACGACTTTCTCGACCCACGTCTTCACGTGCGATGAGACGAGCTTGTCTTTCGTCTGCGACGAGAATTTCGGGTCGCGGATTTTGACGGAGATGACGGACGAGAGTCCTTCGCGAACGTCGTCGCCTTCCAGCGACAACTTCAGCTTCTGCAGGATCCCCGACTCTTCGATGTACTTGTTGACGGTGCGCGTCAACGCCGATTTGAAACCGACGAGGTGCGTGCCGCCGTCGAGATTCTTGATCGTGTTCGTGAAGCAGTAGATGTTTTCGCTGTAGCCCTCGTTCCACTGCAGCGCGATCTCGATCTGTTCGCCGTCGATCTCGTCGCGGATGAAGATCGGATCCTCGTGCAGCGGCGTCTTGGCGCGATTGAGGTCTTTCACGAACGAGACGATGCCGCCCTCGTAGCAGAACTCGTGATGTTTCTCGCTCCGCTCGTCGCGGATCTCGATGTTGACGCCGCTGTTGAGGAACGACAGTTCGCGCAGTCGCTGCGCCAGCGTGTCGAAGTTCATCTCGGTCACGGAGAAGATCTGCGAGTCCGCTTTGAACGTCACACGCGTGCCGCGGCGTGCCGTTTTTTCACCTTTGACGATCGCCGCCATCGGAACGCCGCGCTCGTAGCGCTGGCGCCAGATGAATCCGTCGCGATGAATCTCGAGCTCGAGCCATTCGGAGAGGAAGTTGACGACCGAGACGCCGACGCCGTGCAGACCGCCGGAGACTTTGTACGAGTTGTTGTCGAACTTACCGCCGGCATGCAGCTCGGTCATGATGACCTCGGCCGCCGAGCGTCCCTCTTCCTTGTGCGTGTCGACCGGAATGCCGCGGCCGTTGTCCTCGACGGTGACTGAGTTGTCGGGATGAATCATCACCGTGACGCGGTCGGCGTAACCGGCCAGCGCTTCGTCGATCGCGTTGTCGACGACTTCATAGACCATGTGATGCAGGCCGGTGATGTCGTCGGTGTCGCCGATGTACATGCCCGGACGCTTGCGTACGGCGTCGAGCCCTCTGAGGACTTTGATGTCCTCGGATGTGTATTCGCGGCCTGAGAGCTGATCGGCCTCCTGCTGGCCGAGTACTCTCGCTTCTTCGTTGGTGTAGTCGTCTGCCATTCGATGCGTTTTCCTTCCGGATTTGGCTGGTTGCTCGGCAGGCTCGGGCGCGTTTCACAACGAGCCGATTCGCGAGGTCTTACCGCCGCGAAAAAGAACGCTGAATTGTACTATAAAAATCCGCGCTCAGGCCAAATCTTCGGCGGCAGTAACTCTACCGTTTTCAACAATTAAGCGGCGGTGAGGACCGGCCGCCAGCGCGCGGACGAAACGCTCCTTCGCGGATGTTGCAAAAACCTGCGTCCGCGGGGGGAGCCGGACCAGCAGTTCCTGGAGTATTTCGAGGTCGAGCTCGGCGTCGACGTCGTCGAGGAGAAAGACTGCCGGTTCGTCAAAACGGCGTCGGAAAAGCTCGAGCTTTGCGAATTTCAGGAAGAGCACGACCATCTTCTGCTCGCCGCCGGAAAGGACATCCTGGGCGGGGCGGCCGGCGGTCGTGAACTCGATCGTGTCGCGCTGCGGTCCCGAAAGCGACACGCGAGCGCGAATTTCCTGGCGACGCGTGTGGCCGAGGTCGGCGACCAGACTCGGCCGGTAATGAATTGCCAGGTCGCGGATGTGATAGCCGTGCTCGGCGACGATGTCGGCGTATGTTTTTGCGACTTCCGCCGCGTATGCGGCGCGGGCGCGATGCAAAACGGCCGCGGTGCGCGTCAGCTCATCGTCCCACGCGTCGAGCTGCGACGGAGCTTCGCGGCCCGCGCTGATCGCATGCAAAAGGGCGTTCCGCTGCTTCAGAACGCGTGTGTAGCGCGTCAGCTGCTCGAGATATGCGGGATCTACGCTCGCCACGCCGCGATCGAGAAATCGCCGCTTTTCCTCCGGCGCGCCGCGCAGGATCTCCAGTCGCGCTGCCGAGTAGGCGAAGACGCTCATCGCGTTGAGATACGCCGCGAGCGTGACTTTCTCGCCGTTGATCATCAGCACGCGGCGTTTCGTCTCGCCGGTCTCGAGCGCGGCGGAGATCGTTTTCTCGACGCCGTATCGCTGCAGCGCGCCGGCGACGAACACGCTCGGCGAATCGAAGCGGAAGATGCTCGCCGTGCGCGGCGTGCGGAACGACTTCGTCGTGGCGAGGAAGTAAATCGCCTCGAGCAGGTTCGTTTTTCCCTGTCCGTTACGGCCGACAACGATGTTTGCGGTGGGATGAAATGCAATCTCGTCCGCGGCGAGATTGCGGAAGTTTTGCGGCGTGAGCCGCGACAGAATCACGCCAGCCGCATCGGCATGACGACGTACAGATATTCGTACGGCAAATCTTCGTTCGCTGCCGACGGCCGGCCGATGCACTGGCTGTTCTCGTCCTTCAGCTCGAGCGAAACGGTCGGCGTGTCGATCGCGCTCAGGAAGTCGGTGACGTACGCGGCGTTCAGTCCGACGAAGAACGGGTTGCCGGCGTAGTCGATGGGAACGGTCTCACGCGCATCGCCGAGCTCGGGGTTCGTCGACGAAACCGTCAGTTTGCCCGGCGCGAAATCGAATCGGACGGCGCGCGTCCGTTCATTCGCGACGAGCGAGATGCGCTTGATCGTCGAGAGCAGACGTTCGCGGTCGACCATCACGCGGCGATCGTTGTCGCGCGAGATGACTTCCATGTAGTTGGGGAAGTTGACGTCGATCATGCGAGCCAGCAGGCGACGCTCGCCGGCTTCGAAGAAGAGATGATTCTCCGACGTGCCGAAACGGACGTTGCCGTCTTCGGAGGCTTCGAGGCGCTGGATTTCGTACAGCGCTTTTCGCGGAATCAGGATCGTCAGGTCGCTGCCTTTTTTCTTTCCGCTGGTGCTGCCCTGCGGGAAGTTGATCAGCGCCATGCGATGTCCGTCGGTGGCGACCATCTCCATCTTCGTCGGCTGCACTTTCAGCAGAGCGCCGTTGAGCTGGAAGCGTGTCTCTTCATGCGTGATCGCGAAGATGACTTTCGAGACCATCGTCTTCAGCTCGTCGAGCGGAATCGTGTAGGTCTCCTGCGCCGTGACGGTCGGCAGCGTCGGGTAATCCTCGGCGGGAAGCCCGAGGAGGCGGAACTTCGCGGTGCCTGACTCGACGAGGATCGAGTTGTTCTCCTGCATCGCAATGTGAACGTCGTTATCGGGGAGGGAGCGGATGACGTCGAAGAGCCGTTTCGCTTCGATCGTGACACCGCCGGGCGTCGTGATCGAAGCGGCGCAGGACGAGAGGATCGTCACGTCGAGATCGGTCGCGGCGATCTGCAGACGTCCGTCCGTCGCGCGGAGCAGCACGTTCGAAAGGATCGGAATCGTCGAGCGTTTTTCGACGACTCCCTGGCACAGCTGCAGCTCTTTTTGAAGATCCGCTTTCGCGACAGTCAGCTCCATGTCTCTTCCTTAAAACCAACTCTTTAATTCTTGAGGTGATAGCAGTTGATGCGTGCGGATGAATCGCCGATCGCTCTGCAAAGGTTTCGAAAGTATAGCAGTTCTTCCCGCCTCGACCCTGTGAGTTTCGCTTCGGAAAACCTCAGGAGAAGTCTTGCGTTTTCCGCAGTTTGCGAGTCAGTCCGAACCTCGCCGTTTTTCTTCCGCAGCTTTTCGGTGGACCTTTCCGCAGGCTTTTACCGGAACTGCTTCGTCAGCATCTCGACGGTGCGCGCGACCTGCTGATCGTCCTGAATCAGCTGGTCGATTTTCTCGACGGAGTACATCACCGTGGAGTGGTGCTTGTTGTTGAACAGCTTCCCGATCTCCGGGTACGAAAGATCCGTAAGTTCCTTGCAAATGAACATCGCCACCTGACGCGGGTAGGCGATTGGACGCGCGTTCGATTTCGACTTCAAGTCCGAGACCTTGATGCCGTAATGCGCGGCGACGACTTTCATGATCTCGACGGCGGTGATCGGCTTGTTCTCCTTCGAGAGGAGATCCTTCAGCGCCTCTTTCGCGAGATCGATGGTGATTAGTTTTCCTGCGAGCGAGGCGTACATCGCCGTCTTGTTCAGATGGCCTTCGAGCTCGCGAATGTTCGAGCGAACTCGTTCAGCGATGAAGAGCGCGACCTCGTGCGGCAGATCCATCTTCCGCTCGTCGGCTTTCTTTCGGAGGATGGCGACCTTCGTCTCGAGATCCGGCGGCTGAATGTCGGCGATGAGTCCCCATTCGAAGCGCGACCGGAGTCGTTCTTCGAGTGTTGGGATGTCTTTCGGCGGCGCATCTGACGTGAAGACAATTTGCTTCTGCGCTTCGTAAAGAGCGTTGAACGTGTGAAAGAACTCTTCCTGCGTCCGTTCCTTGCCGGCGAGGAACTGAATGTCGTCGAGCAGGAGCGCGTCGACGGAACGGTAGCGATCGCGGAACTGCTGCATCCGGTCGTAACGGATCGACGTGATCAGCTCGGTGACGAACGTGTCGGCCGACATGTAAACGACTTTCATCCGCGGATTCGAATCACGAATCTGCTGACCGAGTCCCTGAATGAGATGCGTTTTGCCGAGCCCGGCGCCACCGTATATGAAGAGCGGGTTGAATGAACCGCTCGGATTCTCGGAGATCGACTTCGAGGCGGCGAATGCGAGCTCGTTCGACTTGCCGACGACGAAGGTTTCGAATCGATAGCGCGGATTGAAGACCGAGGTCGGCGGTTCAACGGTCGTGGGCGGAGGGGCGGCGGAGGTAATACCGTCGCTGGGCGACTCGGCGTCAGGGACGAGATGGATGTTGATTCGATCGAGCGAGATCTCGTCGAGAGTGGCGCGGATCAGCTGCCCGTAACGCTCGCGGATCTCTTCGACGAATTTCTGAGAAGGGACGGCGATATCAATCGTGTCTCCCTTCTGAGCGAGGAAGCGGGTCGGGGCAAACCAGGTCTCATACTGCGATCCTTCAATGGTTTGCTCGAGGCGTGCTAAGACTTGCTTCCAAAGATTCATCGGGGGAGAAGACCGCGTATCTGTTTGAGAATCCACAGGTTTTCCGCAGTTTGTGGAAAACAAAGGATCTGAAAAAGGGGATGCGAGTCTAGCATGGTGACCCCCCACCCGCAACGCTGGAATAAGGCTCAGAGACGTGTACGTTTGGCCCCGTCGCTGCACATGCGTTGACCGCGTTCAGGGGCATCGCTATACTCACCGCTTTCTTTTCAGAAGGTTAGGAAAAATTCATGAAGCGTACTTTTCAGCCCAACAATCGCCGCCGCAAGCGCACGCATGGTTTCCTCGTCCGGATGCGGACGAAGGACGGACAGGCGGTGCTCTCGCGCCGTCGCCGCAAGGGTCGCAAGCGTCTTTCCGTCTGACCCGCGGATTACCGGTGGAACATCAGGTAGCAGCCGGGGCGCGGTCCGAGGCTCTGCCGAAAGAGAAACGACTGGCGAAACGACGCGAGTTTCTTCGCGTCTACGAAACGGGCCGCAAGCTTTTTTCCCGCTATTGCGTCCTTTTCTTCGTCGCGAACGATTTTCCGCATTCGCGGATCGGAATCACCGCGACGAAGAAGCTCGGCAAAGCGAACGTTCGCAATCGCCTGAAACGCTGGACCCGCGAGGTTTACCGCCGACAGCGGGAACCCTTCGGGCTGGATCGCCATCCGTTGGACTTCGTGGTCAATGTGAAGCCGAACGCAGCCGACGCCGACTACCTCGAGTTCCGCAAGGATCTCGAGCGTGTACTCCAGCGCGCTGCGACTGAAGGCGGAGCTCCACGCAAGACGGACCGCGCCGAGTGATCCCACCATGCGCGCGGTCGTCCTCTTCCTGCTTCGTTCCTACAAGCGCTTTCTCTCGCCGCTGCTGCCGCCCATGTGCCGTTTCGAGCCGACGTGCTCGATGTACATGATGGAAGCGGTCGGCAAATACGGCACTCTGCGCGGCGTCTGGCTTGGCCTGCGCCGCCTTTCGCGTTGCCACGTGTTCAATCCAGGAGGTTGGGACCCGGTCCCATAGACGATGGAACGACGTATTTTCTTCGCGGTTGTGATCTCGCTTGCCCTGCTCTGGTCGTGGGCGGCGCTCGCACCGAAACTTTTCCCCGAGCTCGCTCGCCCGCAGAAGCCGGTCACGTCGACGACGTCGACCACCGGAACCACCGCTGCCGCGACGACTTCCTCCTCACCCGCTGCTTCCGTTCCCGCGACACCGCGCAACGTTGGAACGCTCGCGCAGGCGGTCGTCGCCGCGCACACGACGCCGGTCGCTGCAGAGACGCTGACCATCTCGACGGTCGACACGCCGGAGTTCATCGCCCGCTTCTCGAATCGCGGCGCGGAACTGATCTCGTTCCGTCTGAAGAACTACAAGACGAAGAGCAGCGACGGTCTCGTCGAGCTCGTGAAGGCGCGCGATCCGCAGCGGACCGATTTCCCGTTCGCGATCGAAGCGACCGACGGAAATCTCGCGAATCGTCTCAACTCCGCGCTCTATCAGGTCACTGAACGGATGGAAGGCTCGGTTCACGTTCTTGACTATCGCTACGCCGGCGCCGACGGCGTCTCGGCGCGCAAGACGTTCCGGATCGGAAACGACTTCCTCTTCCCCTTCGAAGTTGCAGTGTCGCCGGCCGTTCCGTATCGCGTCGCCATCGGCTACGGAATCCGGACGCTCGACCCGACCGAGAAAGATACGCAGATCGTCATCACCGGCAACGGCGTCGTGCAGCGCGACGACTCGCTGAAGGTGATCGCGCGCGAGAAGAGCGATCGCGTCAATCTCTTCCAGAACGTCGACTACGTCGGCATCGAAGACAACTACTTCCTCGCCACGCTCCGTCCGGAGAAACCGGCCGGCGGCGCTCTGCGATCGATCGACATCCCGAGCGGACCGAAGGAAAAGCGCCGCGAGTTCTACGCGGCGATCAATGCATCGCCGGACGGCATCGTCCGCGGTTCGTCGTTCTTCGGACCGAAGCAGGCGTCGGTGCTCGATCGCTACGGCCTCGAGAAGACGCTGCAGTTCGGGATGTTCGGCGTCATCGCCCGCTTCTTCCTTGTCGCGCTGCTCTGGATCAACAAGGCAACGCACAACTACGGCTGGGCCATCATCGTCCTGACGATCATCATCAAGGTCGTCCTCTACCCGCTGCAGCACAAGAGCAACATCTCGATGAAGCGGATGCAGAAACTGCAGCCGAAAGTCGAGGCGATCAAGGCTCGGTACAAGAAGCAGCGTACCGATCCCGAGCAGCGGCAGAAGATGAACATGGAGGTCATGAAGCTGTACCAGCAGGAAGGCATCAACCCGATGGGCGGATGCGTTCCGATCGTGCTGCAGCTCCCGATCCTCTGGGGTTTCTACGGTCTGCTATCTCGCGCCATCGAGCTTCGCGGTGCGCCGTTCATGCTATGGATTCATGACCTCTCGGCGAAGGATCCGTATTACGTCCTGCCGCTGATCATGGTCGTCACGATGTTCATTCAGCAGTACATCACGCCGACGACCGTCGATCCCGCGCAGCGCCGGATGTTCCTGATGATGCCGATCATCTTCGGCTTCTTCTTCAAGGAGTTCCCGAGCGGTCTCGTGCTCTACTGGCTCGTACAGAACATCCTGACGATCATCCAGCAGACCATCATGAACAGGTGGTGGGAAAACCATCCGGACAACGACGACAGGAAGAACAAAGACATCACGGTTGAAAAGAAACCGCGGAAGTTGCGCGAGCAGGGGAACGAGTAATGGCGCAGCGATTCGAAGGGAAGACGCTCGACGAAGCTCTCAGCCAGGCGGCCGAAACGCTTGGCGTGGAGCGCTATCAGCTCCGTCACTCCACGCTTCTCGAAAAGCGCGGATTCCTCGGCGGCGTGAAGCGTGTCGTCATCGAGGCCGAAGTCGACACCAACGCCAGCGTGCCCGCTGCTGCCCCGGCTGTTTCCGCTCCGTCGCCGGTCGCTGAATCAACTCCCGTTTCATCCGAGCCGGCAGCTCCAGCGGCTGCTCCCCGGTCGCCTCGTCCGGAAGGACGCGGCGGATCGGGCGGTGGTCGCGGCGCTGCACGCGGAGGTTCGCGGCGTGAGGGCGGCGGTGGCGGGCGGGGGAGAGGGCGGGGACGTTCCTCTTCGCGCGATGAAGGTCCGGCATTTCAGAGCGGCGACTTCGAGCGCTTCACTCCGACCGAGACGCCGGAGCAGGGTCCGCAGTCGGAGATGGCGAAGGTCGTTCGCGACTGGGTGGAAGAGGTGCTCGATCTCGTGCGCATCGACGTCGCCGTTCGCACGGAAGAAAACGATACGCAGATCCACGTTCGTCTTTACGGCCGCGACGCCGGACGGATGATCGATCGTCACGGTGAGCTGCTCGACGCCGTGCAGGTCCTGGCGAACAAAGCGCTCACCGGACGGAAGGTCGAGAAAGAGATCGAGCTCGATTGCGAAGCGTTCAAAGAGCGCCGCGCAGAGACGCTCACCACGCAGGCGCGCGAGCTTGCCGATCGTGTACGTCGCGACGGCCGCGAGCAGCTTCTGCCGGCGATGAGTCCCGTGGAGCGGCGCATCATTCATCTCGCTCTGCAGGATGACGCCGAGGTTGCGACGGAGTCGCGCGGCGAAGGATTCTTCAAGCGGGTGGCGGTGATTCCGCGACCGGCAAGCGCTCCGACGGAGTCGTGAGCTTCGCGGCGTTCGACACCATCGTCGCGCCGGCCACACCGGTCGGCCGCAGCGCGCTGGCAGTCGTTCGCATCGATGGACCGCTGACAACGACGATCGTCGACACGCTGACCGACGGATCTTCGGATCAACGGATCGCTGTACATCGGTACCTAAGTCACAATGGTGAACTGCTCGACGACTGCGTGGTCGTCCGCTACGTGGCGCCGCACTCGTTCACCGGGAACGACCTCGCCGAGCTGACGCTCCACGGGAACCCGCTGCTGGTCGAGCGGGTCATTGCGGCGGCGGTGGCGCTCGGAGCGCGAATCGCGGAGCCGGGCGAGTTCACGGAGCGCGCGGTGCTGAACGGGAAGCTCGACCTCGTGCAGGCGGAGTCGATCGCCGATCTGATCGCCGCGCGGACAACGCTCCAGGCGAAGTTGTCGCTGACGAACCTTCGCGGCGCGCTGAGCACGAAGGCGCACGGAATTCGCGAGTCGCTGCTTTTCGTGATCTCGCGGCTCGAGGCGGCGCTCGACTTTTCGGAAGAGGGGTACGACTTCATCTCCCGGGCCGAGGCTCGGTCCAAAGTTGAGGAAGCGATCGTGGCGTGCCGTGTGATCGCCGAAACATGGCGGCGCGGTCGCGCAACAACGGCCGGACTGAGTCTCGTGATTCTCGGGCGGCCGAACGCGGGCAAGTCGACGCTGCTCAACCGGCTCGTCGGAAGCGAACGAGCGATCGTGACGCCGATCCCGGGAACGACGCGCGACATTGTTCGGGAGACGATCGAGATCGGGGGCTTGCCAGTGACGATCGCCGACACGGCCGGACTGCGGGAGAGCAGCGACGTCGTGGAAGGGATCGGCATCGAGCGGGCGCGTGAAGCGGCTGCCGGCGCGGACATCGTTCTTTATCTGATCGACGCAACCGCGGGACGGACGGCGGAAGATGAGCAGGAACTGGCGACGCTGGACGGTCCATTAATCGTCTGGACGAAGAGCGACCTTGCTGCAGCGCCCGGTTTGGCAATCAGTGCGAAGACGGACGCCGGCGTGACCGAGCTGCTGTCACGTCTCGATGCGCTGGTTCGCGAGCGCTTTGCGGTGCCGGAGAGCTCGGCAACGATTGTCAACGAACGTCAGCGTCAGGCGATCGCCGCCTGCGAGGAATCGCTCAGCGTCGCTCTTCAGTCGCTTGACGCCGGCTACGAAGAGCCGATCGTCGTCGTCGATCTCTACCGGGCGTCGAATGCGCTCGGCGTT
Organism: Acidobacteriota bacterium; assembly: GCA_034667465.1. Classification (GTDB taxonomy): domain Bacteria; phylum Acidobacteriota; class Thermoanaerobaculia; order Gp7-AA8; family Gp7-AA8; genus JAOBAU01. The sequence continues at coordinate 545,271 of JAXDJV010000002.1, forward strand.
CTGACCGGCGCGATCACCAACGACGAGATCCTGACAGAGATTTTCTCGAAGTTCTGCATCGGGAAATAGCCGTCGTCTGGCAATGTTCCACGTGGAACGTATGGAACAACGCTTCGACGTAGTAGTGATCGGTGGCGGCCACGCCGGCGCGGAGGCTGCGCGAGTCTGCGCCCGCGGAGGTGCAAAGGTCGCGCTCGTCACCATGCTCCGCGAAGCGATTGGCCGGATGTCGTGCAATCCCGCCGTCGGTGGTCTCGCCAAGGGCAACCTCGTCAAAGAGATCGACGCCCTCGGCGGACTGATGGGGGAGGCGACCGATCGCGCCGGCATCCAGTTCAAGGTGCTAAACCGCTCGAAGGGTCCCGCGGTTCAGGGACCTCGCGCGCAGTGCGATCGCGATGTCTACGCCGCGACCGTCCTCGAGCTCCTCGAACAGGAACCGAATCTCACCATCGTGGAAGGCGCCGTAACGTCGCTGCTCCATGACGGAAACGCCGTTCGCGGCGCTCTGCTAAAGGACGGAACACGGCTCAACGCTCGCGCCGTCGTCGTCACTACCGGCACGTTTCTCCGAGCGCTCATGCATTTCGGAGAGGTGAAAACCGCCGGCGGACGCTTTGGCGAGCCGTCCGCGGAGACGCTTTCTGACTCCCTTCGCGCGCTTGGGCTGCAACTCGGCCGTCTCAAGACCGGCACGCCGCCGCGAATCCTTCGCGACTCCGTCGACTTCTCGAAGATGGAGGAAGCGCCGGGCGACGCCGTTCCGCGGCCTTTCTCGATCATCACCGATCGCATTCCGCTCCCGCAGGTGCTCTGTCATCTGACTTATACCGGCGCGGAAGCGCACGAACTGATTCGCGCAAATCTCCACCGTGCTCCGATGTACTCCGGTCAGATCGCCGCCGCGGGACCGCGCTACTGCCCGTCGATTGAGGACAAAGTCGTCCGTTTTGCCGAGAAGGAACGCCACCAGGTGTTCGTCGAACCGGAAGGTCTCCACCATCCGTGGCTCTACCTGAACGGGATTTCGACCTCGCTGCCGCCCGACGTGCAGGACGGAGTCGTCCGCTCGCTGGCCGGTTTCGAGCACGCGGTGATCGCCCGTTACGGTTATGCCGTCGAGTACGACTTCGTAAATCCGGAGCAGCTGGAGCCGACGCTCGCGGTTCGCGACGTCGAGGGTCTCTATCTCGCCGGGCAGATCAACGGAACTTCCGGATACGAAGAAGCGGCCGCGCAGGGATTCCTCGCCGGGCTGAACGCGCTCCAGCTGGTTGGTGATGGCGAACCGGTCATCCTTCGCCGCGACGAAGCTTATGCGGGAGTGATGATCGACGATCTCGTCACGCACGGCACGACCGAGCCGTATCGGATGTTCACCTCCCGCGCGGAACACCGTCTCCTGCTCGGTTGCGACTCCGTCTACGAGCGGCTTGCCCCGATTGCGGAGCGCCTCGGCATTCTCGATGACGAGCGGAAGCGACGCGTCGAAGCGCGAGGGGAGCGAATCGCACGCGCTCGTGAGCTCTCTTCGAACACCTTCCTCACGCCGGACCGGGAAACAGTCGCGCTCCTCGACCGGATGGAACTCTCCATTTCAGAGAAATCGAGCGTCGCGAAGCTGCTCCAGCGACCCGATTTCGACCTGACTCGCTTCCTCGAAACCGTTTCGCTTCCCGAGCTGACGGCGGCCTTCGAAGCGTTGAACGAAGAAGAGACCGAGGCGGTTGTCAGCCGCCTTCGCTACTCCGGCTACATCGAGCGGCAGGAGCGGGAAGCGGCGAAGCTGTCTCAGGACGATGCGGTGACGATTCCGGCCGATCTCTCGTATGCGTTGCCGGGGCTGTCGCGAGAGATGGTCGAGAAGCTCAGCTTCGTCCGCCCGGTCTCGCTCGGACAGGCGAGCCGCATCCCGGGCGTGACGCCGGCGGCGATCGCAGTTCTCCGGATGCACATTCGGCGCGGCGTTCGGGCGGCTTCGTGACCGAGAAGCTCGAGCTCTACAAGCGGTTGCTTCTGCAGTGGACCGAGAAGGTGAACCTGATCGGGCCGGAGGCGAAGGCCAACATCGACGAGCATATCGCCGAGGCAGTGGCGGCGGCCGAGCTGGTCAAACCGGAGGGGGAGTGTCTCGACTTCGGGAGCGGCGGCGGATTGCCGGCGATTCCGATGGCGATCATGGCTCCTGCGTCTCGCTTTCACCTGGTGGAGGCCGATCAGAAGAAGTGGGCGTTTCTAAAGCACGTGGTGCGGGAGTGCGGGTTGAACGCCGTGGTGTACGGTGATAGATTGTCGCGCGCTCTGGCGCGGTTCCCCCCTTCGCTGCGGTTTTCCCTCGTCACCTCACGTGCGGTTGGAAGTCCGGAAGAATGGGTGCCGTCGCTGGCAGCGTGGATGGAGCCGGGCGGGAGGGTGGCTCTTTTCCAGAGTACACCCGATGTTCCGCCGATCGCAGGATTCGAAAAGACCGAGGTCTTCCGCCTTCCTCGTGGTGTCTCCAACTATCTCGTAATGCTGATGTTCCACGTGAAACAGTAATGGCCGCCAGGATCATATCGCTCGCAAATCAGAAGGGTGGAGTCGGCAAAACGACAACCGCCATCAACCTCAGCGCCTCTCTGGCGGCGTGCGAGCGCAAGGTCCTGCTCATCGACCTCGATCCGCAGGCAAATGCGACCTCCGGCGTCGGATTGTCCAAAAACGATCCTGACTCGATGTATCCCGTTCTGGTGGAAGGACTTAGCATCCGCAAAGCCATCCGCGAAACGGAACTTCCGACCTTTCACATCGCAGCTTCGTCCGTTGACCTCGTCGCAGCCGAGCTCGAGCTTTCCGACGCCATCGGCCGTGAGTTCCACCTCCGCCGCTCGCTCCAGGAAGTTGTCGGCGAGTATGATTACATCCTTATTGATTCTCCGCCATCTCTTGGTCTTCTGACGATTAACGGACTGACGGCCGCGCATTCCGTCCTCGTGCCGATGCAGTGCGAGTACTTCGCAATCGAAGGCGTCGCCCAGCTGATGAACACCATCGAGCGCGTTCGCGATCTGCTCAATCCCGGCCTCGATATCGAAGGGATCGCCCTGACGATGTACGACGAGCGGATGAACCTCGCAAAACAGGTCGCCGAAGAGGTCCGCCAGCATTTCGGCGACAAGGTCTACAAGTCGGTCATTCCGCGCAACGTCCGTCTCGGCGAGGCGCCGTCGTTCGGGAAGCCCATCATTCTTTATGATATTCGCTCGCGCGGCAGCGAAGCCTACGTCAGCCTCGCGAAAGAATTCATTCAGCGCGCGGAGAATGTCATCGGATGAGCCAGAAAAAGGTCCTCGGCCGTGGCCTCGGCGCCCTCATCCCGCAACGACCGGCTGAAGCGCCGGCAGCGGCACCGGCCGCCCCGCAAACGGGACTGCTTCTCGTCCCGATCAACCACATCTCGCCGAATCCCTATCAGCCGCGAAAGACGTTCAACGAAGCGTCGATCGAAGAGCTCGCGTGCAGCGTCAAAGAGCACGGCATCGTCCAGCCGCTCGTCGTCACGCGGCTGACCGAAGATCGCTACAAACTGATCGCCGGCGAACGCCGTTTCCGCGCGGCGATGAAAGCGGGACTGAGTCACGTTCCGGTCGTCGTCAAAGACGACATGAGCGAGGGGCACGCGCTCGAAATCGCGCTCATCGAGAACATCCAGCGCGAAGATCTCAACCCGATCGAAGAAGCGCTCGCGTATCACCAGCTGCACGAAGAGTTCGGCCTGACGCAGGAAGAGATATCCAAGCGCGTCGGCAAAGAACGCTCGACGGTCGCGAACTTCCTGCGGCTCCTGAAGCTCCCCGATGGAGTGAAGAAACTGCTCGCCGCCGGCCAGTTGTCGATGGGACATGCGCGCGCGCTGCTCGCAGTTGAGGCGCCGCGCAAACAGGAACAGCTCGCCGAGCGCGTGGTGAAGAAGAACCTCAACGTTCGCCAGACGGAGATGCTCGCGGCTGAGAGCTCGCCGAAAGCCGGCGACGCCAAAGAGAAAGACAAAGACGTCTTCACGCGCGACGCCGAAGATAAACTGACAAGAACTTTGCGCGCAAAAGTCGAGATCGATCGAAAACGCCGAGGAGGCGTGATTCACATCCGTGTGTCGAGCGAAGAAGAGATGATTCGCATCGTGGATGAACTGATGGGGAGAAGGCGATGAAAGGCAAAAGCGGAGAGCTGAACGGGTTTCTCGATCGAGGATCGTCGTTCAAGGGTGAGCTCGAGTTCGAAGACACGATGCGCATCGACGGCAAGTTCAACGGAAAGATCAGTTCGAAGAATGAGCTGATCGTTGGCGAGAGCGCACACATCGAAGGCGACGTCCATGTCGGCCGCATCGCCATCAGTGGAACCGTCGTTGGCCGCATCGTCGCCGCGCAACGCGTCGAGATCCATCGCAACGGCAAGGTCTACAGCGACATCGACACGCCGGCGCTGATCATCGAAGAAGGGGCGATCTTCCAGGGCAACTGCGTCATGGGCGACAAGAAAGCCAACGTGACGAACATCGCGGCGAAAGCGTAAGCGCTACGCCCAGCCCTTCATCCGCGCGGCGAGCACGATCGCTTCCGGGATCGTGTACACGTCTTCCGGCCCGAGCTCATCTTCCCATTGCAGGTCCCACGCGGCGGCCTCCTTCTCGTCATCGCTCGCGGCGGTGAAGTTGAGATCGCAGACGTCGCCGATGTAGCGCTCCGCATCGCGCAGCGGCAGCCCGAACGTGCGGCAGACCAGAGGCCGGCTCTCGTACATCATGCAGGCGCCGGAATCGTCGAGGTTCGGGCAGGGCGTGGCGGCGGTCCGATCGAAGAACGCGTCCTTCTCGATCGGCGAGCATTCGCGCAGGTTCGGATGGCGGCTCGACGCGATGATGTCGACCGCGCGGCGGATGATCATCTTCCTCCGCGACGGATGCAGTTTCGCGAGCCCTTCGGCGATCACCGGCACGTCGCCGGAACCGATCTCGAACAGGCCGTGGCAGCAGAGCGAGCAGCCGCGTCCGCACTGGAGATTCCGTCCCTGGACGGCAGCGACAGAACCGAAGAACGCATCGGCTCTGGCGAGGACGTTTTTGTAGCGATCGTCGGCCATTGCGCGAGAGAACCGAACGGGTGACAACCTTCTTTCTCTTGTGGTATACAGCGGCGGCTTTCGGACGCTGCACCCGGCCCTCTTTCGTAGCGTTCCGTGGCAGCGCTTTCCACTGAAACGTATGCAGATCAAACTTCAGCCCGATATCTCTCTGCTCATCGTGATGGCGATTTTCGTCATCAACTACTTCGTCGTGCGCCGTTTTTTCATCAAGCCGATCGCCGAAGTGCTCGACGCTCGTGACGATGAAACGCGCACCGCGGAAGAGCTCTACGAGCAGTCGCTGGCGCGTTTCAACGAAGAAGCCGCGAAGATGGAAGAGCAGCTCCACGTCGCCAAGCGCGAAGCGGCGCACGTACGCGATCGTTTCCGCGGCGAAGCGGCTTCGTTTCGACAGGGCGTCGTCGAGAAGACGTCGACCGAAGCGAAAGCGATCGTAGCCGAGGCGGATGCGAAGTTGTCGAGCGACGTCGTCGCGGCGCGCACGCGCATCGTGACCGAATCGGAAGCGCTCGCACACCTGGCGGCCGAGCGAATCCTCGGGAGGGCCGTCTGATGCGCCGCCTGATCTTCATCATCGCGCTGGTACTGCTCCCGTCGTTCGCAATGGCGCAGGAACATCCGGCCAGCGACACGCCGAACGACATTGCGCACGGCGCCGAAAAAGATATGCACGAAAAGGCGCATCCCACCGAAAACCACGGTGGCGAACATGGAGCGCCAAAGACCTACTTCGGCATCCCGGGCTGGATTCTCAAGCTTGCGAACATGATTCTCTTCATCGGGGTGCTCGCGTATCTCATCGCCGGCCCGGCGAAGAAAGCGTTCGCCGCGCGTGGCGAGCAGATTCGCCGCGACCTGCAGGAAGCGCGCGAGCGTCGAACGAAAGCCGATCAGCTGGCGGCCGACATTCAGGCGCGACTCACGCAGATCGAGACGGAAGTTCACGCCATTCACGAGCGCGCGCAGACGGAAGGGGAGCGGCAGAAGCGCGAGCTGATCGCCGCCGCCGAAGCCGAAGCGGCGAAGATCCTCGCGAACGCGCGCAACGAAGTCGACAACCGCCTCAAACATGCACGTCATGAACTGACCGAGTACGCGGGACAGCTCGCCGCCAAACGGGCGGAAGACATCCTGCGCGAGAAGATCACGCCGGCCGATCAGCAGAAGCTGTTCAGCGAGAGCGTCCGCGAAGTCGGTGAGGTGAACGCGTGATCCGCCGCTTCGCACGCCCGTACGCGCGGGCCATCATGGACATCACCGGCACGCCGCAGAAAGCGGCGGAGCTGCGCACCGAACTGCAGCGCTTCGCCGACGCGCTTCGCGGCGCGAGCGACCTCCGACTTCTCTACGCGAACCCCGGCATCGATCTGCCGGTCAAGCTGAAGATCACCGAAGAGATCGCGAAGAAGCTCGGACTGTCCGATCTCGCCGTGAAGGTGCTCGACGTCCTGATCCGCAACCATCGCATCAACGACATCGACGGGATTCTCGACGCCCTCGCGGCGTACGTGAACAAAGAGCTCGACATCGCCGTCGCCGACGTCGCCACCGCGCACAAGCTCAGCGAGCCTGAGATCGCGCAGTTGCGCACCACGCTCGAGAAGCAGGCCGGACGCCGCGTCGAGATGCACCTGACCGTCGACCCGACGCTGCTCGGCGGCTTCGTGGCGCGGATCGAGAGCCGGATCTACGACGCGTCGGTCGTCGGAAAGATCGAGAAATTTCGTCAATCATTAGCTTAGTGAATTCGTCGCCGCTTATCGGGAGACTTTATGGCTGTTGATTTGAAAGCAGAAGAAATCACAGAGATTATTCGACAGCAGTTAAGCGGCATCGGCCGCGGCGTCGACGTTGCCGAAGTCGGCACCGTCACGTCGGTCGGCGACGGCATCGCGCGCGTCTACGGACTCGATCGCGTCATGGCCGGCGAGCTCGTCGAATTTCCTCACGGCATCGCCGGTCTTGCCCTCAACCTCGAGGAAGACAACGTCGGCTGCGTGCTTCTCGGTGAAGCATCGATGATCCGCGAAGGCGATCAGGTCAAGCGCACCGGACGCATCATGTCGGTGCCGGTCGGCGACGGCATGATCGGCCGCGTCGTCAATCCGCTCGGTGTTCCGATCGACGGCAAAGGTCCGATCACCGCCGCCGAGTACTACCCGATCGAGCGCCTCGCCCCCGGCGTCATCGACCGTATGCCGGTCAAGATGCCGCTGCAGACCGGACTCAAAGCGATCGACGCCATGATTCCGATCGGCCGCGGCCAGCGCGAGCTGATCATCGGTGATCGTCAGACCGGCAAGACCGCCGTCGCCGTCGACGCGATCATCAACCAGAAAGGCAAAGACGTCATTTGCGTCTACGTCGCCATCGGTCAGAAGAAGTCGACCGTCGCGCAGATCGTGAAGACCCTCGAAGAGTACGGCGCGATGGACTACACCATCGTCGTCAACGCCTCTGCTTCCGACGCCGCGCCGCTGCAGTACCTGGCGCCGTACGGCGGTTGCGCGATGGGCGAGTACTTTCTCTACAACGGCAAGCACGCGCTCGTGATCTACGACGATCTCTCCAAGCACGCGCAGTCGTATCGCGAGATCTCGCTGCTGCTTCGCCGCCCGCCTGGTCGTGAGGCGTATCCCGGCGACGTCTTCTATCTCCACTCGCGCCTGCTGGAGCGCGCCGCGAAGTTGTCCGATGCGCAGGGTGGCGGTTCGCTCACCGCACTGCCGATCATCGAGACGCAGGCCGGCGACGTTTCCGCGTACATCCCGACCAACGTCATCTCGATCACCGACGGCCAGATCTTCCTCGAGACCGACCTCTTTCACTCCGGCGTCCGTCCCGCCATCAACGTCGGCATCTCGGTCTCTCGCGTCGGCGGCTCGGCACAGATCCGCGCGATGCGCGCCGTCTCCGGCACGCTGCGCCTCGACCTCGCGCAGTATCGCGAGCTCGCCGCGTTCGCGCAGTTCGGCTCCGACCTCGACAAAGTCACGCAGGCGCAGCTCAACCGCGGCCGTCGTCTCGTCGAGATCCTCAAGCAGGGACAGTACTCGCCGATGCGCATCGGTCTGCAGACGGCGTCGATCTTCGCCGGTACCAAAGGCTTCCTCGACAACCTCGCCGTCGAAGCGGTTCGTCCGTTCGAAGCGGCGCTGCATCAGTGGCTGATCGACGACAAGGCCGATCTCGTCGACCGCGTCGAGAAAGCGTCGAAGTTCGATGACGCGCTTTCCGGCGAGTTGAACGACGCCATCACCGAGTTCAAGAACCTCTACGTGAAAGACAACGCGGGCGTGCTCGCAGCGTAACGACCGATGCCAAGCACGATCGACATCCGGCGCCGCATACGCAGCGTCAAGAACACGCAGCAGATCACCAAGGCCATGAAGATGGTCGCCGCGGCGAAACTGCGCCGCGCGCAGGACCGCATCTTCGCGGCCCGTCCGTACGCGGCCGGTCTGCGCCAGGTGCTCTCGTCCGTCGCGGCGCGCGTCGAGAACGCCACGCATCCGCTCCTCGCCGAGCGCGAAGAGAAGAACGTTCTGCTGCTCGTCGTCACTGCCGACAAAGGTCTCTGCGGCGCATTCAACACGAACGCCATCAAAGCGGCGCAGAACTTCATTCGCGATCACGCCTTCGAATCGGTGCAGTTGATTCCGATCGGACGCAAAGCGAATGACTTCTTCCGCCGCCGCACCATTCCGCTGCGCAAGCAGGCACACACGATTCAGGCGCTGTCGATGGAGACGGCGCGCGAGATCGCGGAAGCGATCTCCACCGATTTCGTCGAAGGGAAAGTCGACGCGGTCTACGTCGTCTACAACGAGTTCCGCTCCGTCATCTCGCAGGTCGTGCGCACCGAACGTCTGCTGCCGATCGAGCGCGCGTGGGATGAGACGCAGAGCACCATCGATTACCTTTACGAGCCCGGCCCGGAAGCGATCCTCGCCGAGCTCCTGCCGAAGCACATCGAGTTTCAGCTGTACCGCATCCTCCTCGAGTCCGCCGCTGCCGAACAGGGAGCGCGCATGACCGCGATGGAGGCGGCGACGAAGAACGCGTCGGAGATGATCGATCACCTGACGCTCACCTACAACCGCATCCGTCAGGCGTCGATCACGAAAGAGATCATCGAGATCGTGTCGGGCGCGGCCGCGGCGAAATAGCAATTCCGAACGGAGAACAAATGGCAGACGACCACAAGACCGGAAAAGTCATCCAGATCATCGGCCCCGCCGTCGACGTCGAGTTCGACGAAGGGCATCTGCCGGCGATCTACAACGCCGTCCGCATCGTCGACAACGGCGAGCTCGGAAAGGTTCCCATCGACGTCGTCGTCGAAGTCGCGAACCACATCGGCGAGAACCAGGTGCGCTGCATCGCCATGAAGCCGACCGACGGAATGGTTCGCGGCATGAAGGCGATCGACACCGGCGCCGCGATCACCGTTCCGGTCGGACGCGAAACGCTCGGACGAATCCTCAACGTCCTCGGCGAGCCGGTCGACAACCGCGGTCCGGTCAACTCGAAAGAGCACTGGTCGATCCATCGCGAAGCTCCGCCGTTCGATGAGCAGTCGACCGGCGTCGAGATGTTCGAGACCGGCATCAAAGTCATCGACCTTCTCGAGCCGTACACGAAGGGCGGCAAGACCGGCCTGTTCGGCGGTGCCGGCGTCGGCAAGACCGTTCTCATCCTCGAGCTCATCACCAACGTCGCCAAGCAGCACGGCGGCTTCTCCGTCTTCGCCGGTGTCGGTGAGCGGACCCGCGAAGGAAACGATCTCTATCTCGAATTCGAAGAGACCGGCGTCATCGTCCCCGGCGATCCGTCGAAGTCGAAAGCTGCGCTGATTTACGGCCAGATGACCGAGCCGCCGGGTGCGCGTCTTCGCGTCGGTCTGACCGGTCTCACGGTCGCTGAATACTTCCGCGATCAGGAAGGGCAGGACGTGCTGCTCTTCATCGACAACATCTTCCGTTTCACGCAGGCCGGTTCCGAAGTCTCGGCACTCCTCGGCCGCATGCCGAGCGCCGTCGGTTACCAGCCGAACCTCGCCACCGAAATGGGCGAGCTGCAGGAGCGCATCACATCGACGAAGAAGGGCTCGATCACGTCGGTGCAGGCGATCTACGTTCCTGCCGACGATCTCACCGATCCGGCGCCGGCAACCGCCTTCGCTCACCTCGACGCGACGACGGTTCTGTCGCGTCAGATCGCGGAGCTCGGCATCTATCCCGCCGTCGATCCGCTCTCTTCGACCTCGAAGATTCTCGATCCGCGCATCCTCGGCGACGAGCATTACAACACCGCGCGCGGCGTCCAGGCCGTTCTGCAGAAGTACAAAGATCTTCAGGACATCATCGCCATTCTCGGCATCGACGAACTGTCGGAAGAAGACAAAGTCATCGTTGCCCGCGCTCGCAAGATTCAGCGCTTCCTCTCGCAGCCGTTCCACGTGGCCGAGCAGTTCACCGGCATCAAAGGCCAGTACGTCAAGATCGCCGACACGATCCGCGGCTTCCGCGAGATCGTCGAAGGCAAGCATGACGACATTCCCGAGCAGGCCTTCCTGCTGCAGGGGACGATCGAGCAGGTGCTCGAGAAGGCCGAGCAGTACAAGACGACTGCGGCGTAAGGACCGACGATGGCCGAGCTCCCGACGAAGATCAACCTCACGGTCGTAACGCGCGAGCGGAAGATCATCGACGTCGAAGTCGATGAAGTCGTTCTGCCCGGCACCGACGGTGAGCTCGGCATTCTCCCCGGTCACACGCCGCTGCTGGCGACGCTGAAGATCGGGCAGATGCGTTATCGCCAGGGAACGACGCTCAATCGACTCGTGCTGTCGTGGGGCTTCGCGGAAGTGCTTCCCGATCGCGTCATCGTCCTCGCCGAAACGGCAAGGCTGCCGCACGAGATCGATCCCGCGCGCGCCGATGCCGAGCGCATTGCTGCGGAGAAAGAGCTCGCCGATCTCTCATCGCACGATCCCGAATTCGCGCTCGTCGAAGCGCGGCTCGAGGAAGCCGTAGCGATGATCACCGTCCATCGCGATCACTGACGAATGAGGCCGGGTTTTACCGGCCTCATGTTTGCATCGGCGACGCCTCGCCGATAATCGCAATCATGGACTCCTGGCTGGAAAGCTTCGCGAGCACCGGCTTTCGCCGGAGCAGCGACACCGCGCACGATCTCAAGACGCCGCTCAACGTCGCCGTGCTGAACCTCGAGCTTTTGCGGATGCGCATTCGCAAGCTCGCCGGCGGCGAAGACGAGAAGGTCATGGCGTACGCGCGCTCGATCGAATCCGAGCTGCGGCGGATGGCGCAAATCTTCGACGCCTTCTTCATTCTCTCCACGCCGCCGAAAGGTGAAGGCGAGCCGGTCGCGATCGACATCGGCACGCTCTGCTCGGAAATCGCGAGCTCCAGCGGCATCACCATCGAGATCGCGAACAACGTCGGAGTACGCGGACACGAGTCCCGAATTCGCCAGGCGCTCATCCTGTTCTTCGAAGGCGCAACAGGGTTGCTGCAGCCGGAAGAGCTCGTTGCGACGGTCGCGACCAACGGCCGGTTCGTTCTTTCGGTCGTCGGAAAACCGGCGCCGGAAGAGCTCGAGATCGCGAAGATTTTCAAGTTCTACTACACCGACGCAGAGGGGAATCCTGACCTGTCGCTTGCTGCCGCGCGGCTCATCGCCGAAACGTACGGTGGTGAGCTGAACGCCTCACAGGATCGTGATAAGGTCACGCTCCAGCTGTCGTTTCCATCGGGTGCCTATGAGAAAAGTTCTAATCGTTGATGATGACCGCGCAACGAGCGCCGGCATGGCCGACGTCATCGAAGAGTGGGGTTACGAAGCGGAAGTTGCCGACACGATGAAGGCCGGATGGGCCTCCGTGTCGAAGCTCGTTCCCGATGTCGCCATCGTCGACCTGAAGCTCCCCGACGGCTCCGGCCTCGACCTGCTGCATCGCATCAAAGAAAGTTATCCCGACGTTTCGGTCGTCATTCTGACGGGCCACGCGACGGTTGATTCCGCGGTGAAGGCGCTCAAAGTCGGCGCGGAAGATTACGTGACAAAGCCGGTCGACCTGCCGCGCCTGCAGGTGATCCTCAAGACCGTCGAAGACAAGCAGATGATGAAGCAGGAGATTCTCGAGCTTCGTCGTCAGCTGCAGAAGATGGGAGCGCTCGGCCATCTCGTCGGCAAATCGCCGCGGATGCAGAAGCTCTTCGAAGAGATCGAGATGGTCGCGAACACCGACGCCAACGTCTTTATCGTCGGCGAGTCGGGTTCCGGCAAAGAGGTCGTCGCCAACACGATCCATTCGCTCTCGCGCCGCCGCAACAAGCCGTTCGTCGCATTCAACTGCGGTGCGATCTCCCCGACGCTCATCGAGTCGGAGATCTTCGGCCACGAGAAGGGCGCGTTCACGAATGCCATCAAGCGCCGCGAAGGCTACTTCGAGCTCGCCAAGGGCGGCACGGTGTTCCTCGATGAGATCACCGAGATGCCGATCGAGCTGCAGGTGAAACTGCTGCGCGTGCTCGAAGAGTCGAAGTTCCGCCGCGTCGGCGGCAACGAAGAGATCTCGATCGATGCGCGCATCATCGCCGCGTCCAACCGCGATCCGGCGAAAGCGATCGCCGACGGCAAGCTGCGCGAGGATCTCTACTATCGTCTGAACGTCTTCCCGATCGACGTCCCGCCGTTGCGCGAGCGTCTCGAAGACATCCCGCTGTTCGCCCACTTCTTCCTCCAGAAGCTGAATGAGACGGAAGAGAAGAAGGTGGAGCAGATCGATCAGGAGTTCATCGAAGCGCTGCAGCAGTACGAGTGGCCGGGCAACGTGCGCGAGCTGCGCAACGTGATGAACCGCGCGTTCATCATGGCTCGCACGAACGCGCTGACGGTCGACTGTCTCCCCGACAAGTTCCTCGGCGCGCGCAAACGCCGCCAGCATTCGCAGGTACTGATTCCTCTCGGTCAGCCGATGGAAGAGGTCGAGCGGATCGTCATCGAGGAAACGCTGACGATGACGGACGGCGATCGTCGCAAGACCGCCGAGATCCTCGGCATCTCGTACAAGACGCTCTACAACAAGACCAGGAAGTACAAAGCCGCCGGCGCCGCCGACGAAGACGAAGAATGATGTGGAGGCGGCCGCTTCGGCCGCCGGTCGGAACCTCCACGGCGGGCGAAGCGCCCGCCGCCACACTTCACCGTCTGTAGCCAATTTCGCCTTCCAAAACTGCGGTGGTATCGTCCACCGCCTCCTAAGAACAGCCGCCGGCCTCGCGTGCGCGCGAGGAATTCGACGGCTGGCTCGAAAGTTTGGGGCGTTCCGCAATGGCCAAAAATCTCGTCATCGTCGAATCTCCCGCGAAAGCGAAGACCATCAACAAGTTCATCGGCAAGGACTACGTCGTCAAGGCGTCGGTCGGACACGTACGTGATTTGCCGAAGAGCGAGCTGGGCGTTGACGAAGAAACGTTCGAGCCGACGTACGAAGTGCTCGAAGGAAAAGAGAAGGTCGTTGCCGAGCTGAAGGCTGCCGCGAAAGGCGCCACGACGATCTTCATCGCCTCTGACCCTGATCGCGAAGGGGAAGCAATCGGCTGGCACGTCATGCAGCTTCTCGGCGGCGAAGGAAAGAAAGTCCGCCGCATCCTCTTCCACGAGATCACGCAGAACGCGGTCCGCAAGGCGATGGAAAATCCCGGCGAGATCGACATGAACAAAGTGAACGCGCAGCAGGCGCGTCGCGTGCTCGATCGTTTCGTCGGCTACAAGATCTCGCCGCTCCTCTGGGACAAAGTGCGCCGCGGACTCTCCGCCGGCCGCGTGCAGTCGGTGGCGATGAAGATGATCGTCGACCGCGAAGACGAGATCAAAGCGTTCCTCCCCGACGAGTACTGGACGTTCGGCGCGAAGCTCTCGCATCAGAACCCGCCGCCGTTCATCGCAAAGCTCTCGAAGGTCGAAGGAAAGAAAGCCGACGTCACCAACGAAGAGCAGGCGCGCGTCATCGAGACCGCGCTGAAGGGCGGCAGCTACGTCATCGAGACGATCGCCCGCAAAGAAAAGAAGCAGTCGGCGCCGCCACCGTTCATCACCTCGACGCTGCAGCGCGCCGCGTACAACCGCTTCAAGTATCCGGTCAAGAAAACGATGTCGATCGCGCAGAAGCTTTACGAAGGTAAAGAGCTCGGCCCGTTCGGTCACGTCGGTCTCATCACCTACATGCGTACCGACTCCGTCCGCATCTCGGATGACGCGATGGGCGAAGTGCGCAACTACATCGCTGGCCGTTACGGCGAGAACATCCTTCCCGAAACGCCGAACGTCTACAAAGTGAAGAAAGCGGCGCAGTCGCAGGACGCGCACGAAGCGATCCGTCCGACGTCGACCGAGTTCGATCCCGACAAAGTTGAAGCGTTTCTGACGCGCGAAGAGTTCAACATCTACAAGCTGATCTTCGAGCGCTTCGTCGGCTCGCAGATGAAGCCCGCTCTCTTCGACGTCACCGACGTCGATATCAAAAACGGCGCGTACACGCTGCGCGCATCGGGCGAAGTGCAGAAGTTCGCCGGCTTCCTCGCCATCTTCCAGGACGCCGTCATCAGTGAAGACGACGAAGAGAAACCGGAGAACGAGAAAGCGCTGCCGGCGATGAACGAAGGCGACACGCTCACGTTCGTCTCGCTCGACACGAAACAGAACTTCACCCAGCCGCCGCCGCGCTACACGGAAGCGACGCTCGTCAAGGCGCTCGAAGAGAACGGCATCGGCCGTCCATCGACCTACGGCTCGATTCTTACGACCATCCAGACCCGCGACTACACCTACAAGCAGGACGGAAAGTTCTATCCGACCCAGCTCGGCTCGCTCGTCACGAAGCTCCTGAAGGAATCGTTCAAAGACATCATCGACGAGACTTACACCGCGCGCCTCGAAGAAGAGCTCGACGAAGTCGAAGAGGGGAAGCGCGAGTGGAAGGATCTGATGAAGGAGTTCTCCGGCAAGTTCAACGCCGACCTCCTCCGCGCCGGCAAAGAGATGACCGAAGTGAAGCGCACCGGAGTCGAGACCGACGAGAAGTGCGAGAAGTGCGGCTCGCCGATGGCGATCAAGTTCGGCCGCTTCGGTGAGTTTCTCGCCTGCACGAACTATCCCGAATGCAAGAACACCAAAGAGACGCTGCGTGCCGGCGCCGAGGTCGAGCAGACCGACGGCGAAACCGTCATCTGCGACAAATGCCAGAAGCCGATGCAGCTCAAGCGTTCGCGCTTCGGCCAGTTCTACGCCTGCACCGGTTATCCCGATTGCAAGAACACGAAAGATCCACGCCTTCTCAAAGCGAACATCCCCACCGATCCGCAACCGCCGTGTGAAAACTGCGGCAAGGAGATGGTGCTGAAGAGCGGCCGTTACGGTCCGTTCTACTCGTGCTCCGGCTATCCGGAATGCAAGACGATTCGCAAGATCGGCGGCGGCAAATCCGGCGCGCCGGCGAAGCCGACCGGCGTGAAATGCCCGAACTGCAAAGAGGGTGATCTCGTCGAGCGTCGTTCGCGGCGCGGCGTCTTCTACTCCTGCTCGCGTTATCCGAAGTGCGACTTCTCGCTGAACAACCGCCCGATCGCGCGCCCCTGCCCGAAGTGCGCCGCGCCATATCTCCTCGAAAAGGAAACGAAGCGCGACGGCCACATCGAGTACTGCAACAATCCGGAGTGCGATTACAAAGCGCCGTTCGTCGAAGAAGCAGCAGCCGACAAAACGGCGTAGCGCCTCGCGTACACTCGGCGGATGCAATTTCGCCGCGTCGCTTTTCTCTTCGCGCTCGTCGTCTCTGTCGCGCAACTCGCTCTCGCACAAACCGCATCCGAGCGGCTTGAAGCGGTTCGCAAAGATCCGCTTCGCCTTCGCCAGTTTCTCGAGGCGATGCCGAAAGGCGGCGATCTGCACAATCACCTCTCCGGCGACATCTACGCGGAGAGCTTCATGCAGTGGGCCGCGAACGACGGCTTCTGCATCGACGACGACAAGCTGACGATCGTCGCGAAATGTGAAGGAACGCTCGTTCCCGCCTCGACGTCGCTCACGTCGCCGCTCTATCAGCAGATGCTCGACGCGCTTTCGATGCGCCAGTTCAAAGGGACGCTGGAGTCGGGTCACGATCATTTCTTCGCGACCTTCAGCAAGTTCGGCGCGGTCTCGAAACCGCACGCTGCCGACATGATGGTCGAAGCAGTGCAGCGGTTCGGCAGCGAGAACGTCGATTATCTCGAAACGATCTACGCGCCCGACCGCGGCGGCGCAGCGCGACTCGGATTCGACCTGACCAAAGGCGCCGACTTCAAGTCGATGCGCGATCAGCTCCTCGCCGGCACGTCGATGAAAGCGGTCATCGCCGACGCGCGCAAAACGCTCGATGACGCCGAAGCCGCGGTGAAGACGCAGTTGAAATGCGGCACGCCGGAAGCGATGGCCGGCTGTCGCGTCGACGTTCGCATCATCGATGAAGTGCATCGCGGCATTCCGCGCGAAGCGCTCTTCGCCGAGCTCGTCGTCGGTTTCGAGCTGGCGTCGATCGACTCGCGCGTGGTCGGCATCAATCCGGTCATGCCGGAAGATGGCTACGTCTCGATGACGACGTTCAACGAGCTGATGCAGATGTTCGCGTATTTGCGGCCGCTCTATCCGAACGTCCGCATCTCGACGCACGCCGGCGAGCTTGCGCCGGGACTCGTGCCGCCGGAAGGACTGCGCTTTCACATTCGCGACTCGGTGATGATTGCGAAGGCCGAACGAATCGGACACGGTGTCGACATCGCCCGCGAAACGAATTCCGCGGAGTTGCTCCGTACAATGGCGAAGCGCGGGGTCGCCGTCGAAGTCTGTCTCACCAGCAACGACGTGATCCTCGGCATCCGCGGCAAAGATCACCCGCTGCCGATGTATCTCCGCAATCACGTGCCGGTCGCACTGGCCAGTGACGATCCCGGCGTCTCACGCATCGATCTGACGAACGAGTTTCAGCGCGCCGTCGAAGAGTTCGGCCTTACGTACGCGGAACTGAAGAAGCTCGTGCGCAACAGCATCGAATACTCATTCATCGAAGGTGACAGCCTCTTCGTGAATCACGACTACGCGAGGCGCGCCTGCGCAACTTCATGCGATGCGTTCGTCGCAAAGAGTGCGAAAGCACGCGTGCAGCTGAAACTCGAGAAGAGACTGGCAGATTTCGAGAAGCAGCCTTAACGGAGACCGCCCACGATGTCGGTCAGCGCGTGCGCGATCGCGCCCGGCACGATGCTGCGCCGCCATTGCGCGACCAGACCGAACAGTAAGCCGAGGATCGTGATGTTGATGACTGCCTTCACGCCCTGGTAGCCGTGCGAGACGCCGAAGACCATCGCCTGCAGCACGAGCCCGGCAACCGTACTTCTCGTGAGCACCGCAAGTTGTCGCTGCAGATAGCCGCGGAACACCAGCTCTTCGCAAAGGCCTGCGACGATTGAAACAACGATCCACATCGCAATTTCCGCGTTGCCGCGCGGAAGCAGACCGGATGCGTGATCGTCGGTAAGTTGCAACGCTGCCCACATCACGAGCGACGCGCAGCGAATGACGAAGAACCACGCGATGCCGATGACGATGTCGAGCGGACACTTCCTGCCGACAAGATCGGCGATCGTCAGTCCGTATTTGTGAATGCCGACCGCAACGTAGCGAACGAGCAGCAGCTGCGTGACGATGACGGTGACGTACAACGGCAGGCGCGATGTCGCTGCGGGAGCCGCGCTGCTTCGCGCGTTCGTGAGATACCCACCGACGGCGATGACGGCGAAGATGAGCAGAACGATGACGGTGTGACGCTTCGATGCGAGCATGACGACAACGTAACGACTCGCTCGCGCCGCCGCCTGTGCCGAAAGTAACGGTTACTTCAGCAACGCACGTACAGACGGCGTGATCAGATCGTAATCAATCAGGAACGTGTCGTGTCCGTTCGGCGACGAGATCCTCTCGTGCGTCACCGGCGTTCCGTTCGCGCGCATCGCGTTCTCGACGAGCTCCACTTCCGAAACAGGAAACAGCCAGTCGGTATCGAACGACACGAGCAGCGATTCGCCGCGCCACTTCGCGAACGCGTTTTCCAGCGTCTCGTACTGTTCGGCGAGATCCATCTCGTCCATCGCCGCCTGCACGCGGATGTATGAATTCGCGTCGTACAGCGCGGCGAATTTCTTTCCCTGATATTCGAAGTACGAGTCGATCTCGAATTGGCGCGTGTTGCCGCGGCGGCGCCGCGCGAACTTCGTCTGCAGCGCCTGCGCGGAGAGATACGTCATGTGACCGACCATGCGCGCGACCTGCAGTCCGCGCAGCGGTTCCGGATTGTCGTAGTAATCGCCGCCGCGGAAGTGCGTATCGCTCTCGATGATCTTGCGTCCGATGATGTGCCACGCGATTCCCTGCACCGGAACTGCGGCGCCGGTCGCCATCGTGATGATCGAATCCATCATCTCGGGATAAAGAGCGCACCACATCAGCACCTGCATGCCGCCGAGCGAACCGCCGGCGACGGCGCGCAGCCGCGTGATGCCGAGGTGATCGAGAAGGGATTTCTGCGCGTGGACCATGTCCTCGATCGTCGGCCACGGATAGCGCGAACCGTACGGACTGCCGGTCGCCGGATCGATCGAGCTCGGTGCCGTCGTCCCGAAACAGGAGCCGACGATATTCGCGCAAACGACGAACCAGCGATCGAGATCGATCCCTTTGCCGTAGCCGACCAGTCCGTCCCACCAGCCCGGACGCTCGTCGTCCGCGTCAGTGTATTTGCCCGCCGCGTGTGCGCTGGCAGACAACGCGTGGCAGACGAGGATCGCGTTCGAGCGATCGGCGTTCAGCGTTCCGAACGTCTCGTATGTGATCGAGAACGGCGCGATCGTTTGACCGTGCATGAAGCGAAAGCCGTCCGTGAGGACGAGCTGCTTCGGCGGCGCGGCGATGAAGGTGTTCTGCGTCGACTGCATCGGTGCGCGGAGGATAGCAAAATCACTCCGGCGCCGACGGCATGATCACCCACAGAATGATGTAGGCGAGCGTGCCGGGAAACGCGATCGACAGAATCGAGACGAGCACGTACAACAGGCGCACGACGGTCGGATCCCATCCCAGCCATTCGGCGAGTCCGCCACAGACACCGGCGATCATTCTGTATTTGCGAGAGCGAAGCAGCGGCATTTCACTCCTCCTTCTTCTGCCCCTCGCGCGCGAGCTGGCCTTCGTAAATACGGCGAACCTCGTCGATAGTTGAGATTTCTTCGACGCTCTTGTCGTCGCGGATGCGCGCAATGCGCGGGAAACGGAGCGCGTAGCCCGATTTGTGGCGCGACGATTCCTGGATGCGATCGAACGCGATCTCGAGCACGATCGTCGGCG
Organism: Acidobacteriota bacterium; assembly: GCA_034667465.1. GTDB lineage: Bacteria > Acidobacteriota > Thermoanaerobaculia > Gp7-AA8 > Gp7-AA8 > JAOBAU01. The sequence continues at coordinate 564,861 of JAXDJV010000002.1, forward strand.
CGACGCGAAACACCGGTCCGTGCTGCTCGATCTTCGTCGCGAGAAAGTGCTCGGTCATTTTCGCGATCTCGACGTCCGTCAGGCCGCTGTATGCCTTCCCGATCGTCACCAGTTCACCGTCGCGTCGAACGGCGAACGTGAGATCCGACAGCACCGAACGCCGCTTGCCGTTTCCCCACTGCGCGTAGGTGACGACACAGTCGAGCGTCGCCAGCGCCTTCTTGTACTTCAGCCACGACTTCCCGCGGCGGCCCGGCGTGTAGACGGATTTCGGATCTTTGATGACGAGCCCTTCGTTCGCGCGTGCGCGTGCAGCGTCGAACAGTTCGTCAATATGTTGAGCATCGCGAACGCGCGACTGATCGGAAAAGCGGATCGTCTTTCCGCTTACGACTTCGCGAAGTCGCGACAACCGTTCATCAAGCGGCGTTTCGAACAGCGGCGACTCGTCGAGCAACAGCAGATCGAACGCAAAGAAAACGACCGGCGCATCGCCGAGCAATTTCTCACTGACCTTTCGCCGGCCGAGCCGCGTCTGAATGATCGCGAATGGCAGGATGCGATCGCTGAACGCGACGATCTCTCCATCGATGATCGCCGCGCGGCCGAGCGCGCGTGCTGCGCTTTCGATTTCCGGAAAGCGATGCGTGACGTCGTCGAGCGTTCGTGAATAGATCCGCACCGTTGCTCCGTCAGTGTGGATCTGCGCGCGGATGCCGTCGTATTTGTCGTCGGCGATCGCTCCTTCGCCAAGCGCTGCGACGATCTCGGCAGGATCTTCTTCCGGTTGCGCGAGCATGAACGCGAACGGCGCGAAGAGCGTCATCTTCGCGGATGACAGCGCATCGCTCTTCGCCAGCAGCGCGGTCGCGCCGATGTCGCCGGTGAACATGTTGGCGCGGCGCACATCGGCGAGCGTTCGTCCGAATGCTTTCGCGACCGCCGATTCGACGAGCCCTTCCTGCAGACCGATGCGAAATTCGCTCTGGAGAATTTTCACGATGAAGCGCGCGCCCTGCGCGTCGACTTTGCGAAAGAGCTCGACGAGCACGTTCTTCTTTTCGATCGCGCCGGCCGTTGCTGCGAGTCGCTCGAAGAGCTCGCCGGCTTCGGAGAGAGAAACGTCGCGCGCCGCGTTGGATGGAAACGCTTCCGCGATCGTGTCGCCGAGGTCCGCGTACTTTGGCCACGCCGCCCAGAGAGCTTCGGCGGTGATGCCGGTCGCTTCGACGACTGCATCGGCAATCGTCGAGTGTCCGACACCGGTTACTCGTTGTTCGCGCCGCGCGAATGGAGCGCCGGAAAAGAAGATCACCGCACGCTCGAGCGAAGCGTCATCGAGCGCGACCAGATACGCGGCCAGCAGCCGTTCCTTTTCGGATTTTTTCGTCGTGGCGGCGATTGCATTTGCCGTCGCCGTGAAGTCGGAAAGCATTGCGATAGAATCCGCGCGCAATTTACGAACCAGCGAGAGGTTAGTCCAATGAAAACCAAAGTTACGGTCGTCGGCGGTGGCAACGTCGGAGCAACAGTCGCACAGGGAATCGCGCTCAAAGAGCTCGCCGACGTCGTCCTCGTCGACATCGTCGAAGGCGTGCCGCAGGGAAAATCGCTCGACCTGATGGAAACGGCGCCGGTCGAAAAATACGATTCGATCCTCACCGGCGTGAACGGTTATGACGGCACCGAAAACTCGGACGTCGTCGTCATCACCGCCGGTCTGCCGCGCAAGCCGGGCATGAGCCGCGACGATCTGCTCTGGAAGAACGAAGAGATCGTTGCCGGCGTCACGCGCGAGGTGGCGCAGCGCTCGCCGAACTGCATCATCATCGTCGTCTCAAATCCGCTCGATGCGATGTGCGAAGTGGCCCGCCGCGTTTCCGGTTTCCCGCGCGAGCGCGTCCTCGGCATGGCCGGCGTCCTCGACTCGGCCCGCATGCGCGCATTCATCGCCATGGAGCTGAACGTCTCTGTCGAGAACACGCACGCGTTCGTCCTCGGCGGTCACGGCGACACGATGGTTCCGCTGCCGCGCTATTCGACCGTCGCCGGCATTCCGATCACCGAGCTCATCTCCGAAGAGCGCATCAATGCGATCGTCGATCGAACGCGCAACGGCGGCGCGGAGATCGTCAATCTGCTGAAGACGTCCGCCTGGTACGCGCCTGGCGCGTCGACGGTCGAGATGGTCGAAGCGATCCTGAAAGACAAGCGCAAGATCCTTCCGTGCGCCGCGTATCTCACCGGCGAATACGGCTTCAACGATCTGTACGTCGGCGTTCCGGTGAAGCTCGGGAAGAACGGCATGGAGCAGATCGTCGAGATCAAACTGACCGACGACGAGACGGTCGCGCTGAAGAAGTCGGCCGACTCGGTCAAAGAGCTTTTCGACAAACTGAAGACCGCCGCCTGAGCTCGCAACAGGCTGTAGAAGTGTGGGGGCGGGCGCTCCCGCCCGTGTTATTTGTTACAATAGCTGACCCCCATGAAAAAGCTCGTCATCGACATCGAGACCGTCGGCCTTCCCTGGGAAGAGCACGATCCGTACGTCCGCGAGTACCTGATCAAAGGGCTCAGCGATGGCGAAGCGGAAGAGACGCGCCGCGCCGGCGGGCTGTCGCCGTTCCGCGGGAAAGTCGTAACGATCGGCGTCATCAACATCGAAGACGGACGTTCGTGCGCGCTGTATGAAGTGCCGGGACAGACGGAACTGATCACCGAGAAATCGGGACCGCGCACCTACATCTCCGGTACCGAGAAACAGATCCTCGAAAAGTTCTGGGAGTTCTTCGACAGCGACTCGCGCTTCATCACCTTCAACGGCCGCCAGTTCGACGGCCCGTTTCTGATGATTCGCTCCGCGGTGAACGGCGTCGTTCCGAAGCGCGACCTCGTCGGCTATCGCTACGGCTTCCATCCGAATTGCGACGTTCGTGAGGCGCTGAATTTCTTCGGCACCACGAACCAGCGCCAGTTCAAATTCAATCTCGATCTCGCCTGTAAGTTGTTCGGCGTTGAGACGTCGAAGAGCGAAGGGATCGACGGCCGTTCCGTCGAGACCTGGTATCGCGCCGGCCGCCATCGCGAGATCGCTGATTACTGTCTCGAAGACGTTCGCGCGACGGCGGAGCTGTACGACAAGATCGCGTCGACGCTGCTGATCTTCAACAAAGAGTTTCGCGAAGCGGAAGCGCGCGCGCGCCGCGCGGTGCCGGACGCGGAGCAGCTGGAGATGGCGATCGTGCCGTCTTCCGAAAGCTCGTTCATGGAGTCGGTGACGCAGACGTCGATCACGCTCACGAGCGCCCTCGAAGCGCTGGAGCTCGGCGGTCCGGAAAACGATCAGGTCGTGACGTCGAAACACCCGGCGATGATTCTCGAGAAGCTCGCGCACATTAGCGAGGCGGAGGAGGAGATCCCGGCAGGGATCTGATTCTGATGCGTACGACGACGGTGATCCTCGCTCTCACTCTTCTGGCGACGCCGCTCTTCGCGAGTGAGCGCTACATCAACGAGAAGCTCAACTTCTCGATCGCGACGCCGGGAGACGATTGGAAGTGGACGCCGATTCCTGACGAAGCAGCTGATGGCGTCTTCGCGGTAACCGGTCCGCACGGCGATCGCTTTTCGGTCTCGGTCTCGCAGGTCGGACGTTATCGCCTGAGCGAAGAGTGGATCGTCGAACTGCAGCGCGACGTGCGACGCGACGCGATGAGCAACGGTTATCGCATCGAGGAGTTCAGCCAGCTGCGCGCCGGCTCGCCGATCTTCCCGTCGTTCACCTACTCGTACGTGCGCGTCGACGCCAGCGGCAAGAAATGTTTCGTCGAGGGCTACATCGGCGCGACCAATCGCATCTACACGCTGCAGTACGCGTCGTACGATCGCGAGCTGATGCCGGAGTTTCGCAGCTTCGTCGCGTCGTTCCAGGTGGCCGATCATCTCGAAGCGCAGCGCGCGCCGAGCACGCGCAGCGGCACCGATGTGTTCCCCGGAACATCGCGCACCGGCATGACGACCGCTCTCGGCGTCGCGATCGCGCCGAACGCGGTCAGCGCGCCGCCGTCAACGCACTAATCACCAGCCACGCCCGAGCACCACAAAGCTCGCCCAGTAAAACGGATGCTCGCGCCGCGCTGTTCGCATGAGTGCCAGCTGCGCGTCGCGCAGCGCGTCGCACGGCGCGAGGTGCGCGGCGGCGAGGCCGCGATGAAACGCGATCATCATCGCTGACGTGCTCGACGACTCCACCTTCCACTCGCTGGCCAGCATCGTCGGGCAGCCGGCGACGAAGAGCGCCCACGACATCCCGATCATCCCCTCGCCCGCTGCCGGACGTCCCGCCGCCGTTTCGCACGCCGACAACACGACGAGGTCGGCGCCGATGCGAAGCTGCATCATTTCGCGCGCGTCGAGAATGCCGTCGTCATCGCCGCTCGGCGTGAAGACGAGATGCGATTCGAGCGGTCGTGCGTCATCGAACACACCATGCGTCGCGATATGGATGACGTTCGCACTCGGTGCGGCGCTTGCGACGCGTTGCTCGGTCGCCGCTTCGCCGACGAGCAGCAGCGACTTCGATTCGCCATAGAGCGCCTGCAGCTCGTGCACTTCCGCGAACGCCTCGCGCACCTGCGTGTTGGCGACGGCCAGGAGTCGCGGCGAGCTGCGCGGCGGCGGCGCGTGCATCGCATCGACGAGCACGCCAAGCGACGGCGCGTGGAACAACGAGAATCGTTCGGCGAGATAGTGATCGTTCTCCGCGACCAGCGCCGCGAACGGCACGCGCCACAACTCCTGATCGGGAATGATGCAGATGCGTTTCTTCGACGCGAGGATCGGCGCGGCCGGTTTCAGGATCGCGTCGTACAGCGCGCGGGCGGTATCGCGAAACGCGAGGTTGCGCGTCGCCACTTCGCCGGCGAGCTTGCTCGCCATCGTCAGCACGCGAGCGCGCGGTGCGGCGGCGTCGAAGACGCGAATCGAGTCACGCGTGATGACGAACAGCAGCACGCGCGTATCCGTCACCGCGAGCTCGACGATCGCATCGGTCGACGCCGGCAGCACGCTCTTCGCATCAGCGATCGTGAATCGCGGAGGCTGACCTGCGGCGACGCGCAGCTGCGGATGCGCGGCGAAGAGATCGGCGCGAAAGGCGGCGTACTCATCGCGTTTGTCGCGCAGTTTCACGGCGTCGCCGTGATCGCGGACGAGCGCCGCGATCTCGCGCCGCAACTCCGTATCGCGCGTTCGTTCCGCGGGCGACATCGCCGAAACGAGATCGCGCTGACCGCCGCGCAGCACATCGAAGAGCACGCGCGCTTTCGCCCTCTCCGCGAAATCGAGAGCCGACTCTGCATGTCCCGCGCGTGAGTCGAGATCGACGAGCGCGAGATACGGAGTCACGGCTCGCTCGAAGTACTGCTGACGCGATTCCGCGCCGCCTGCGATCTGCGCTCGCTCGCGCTCCGTCGCTTCGACTGCCGACACGAATGCGCTGCGCGCGCGAATCAGATCGCCATTCGCGCGATACGCCTCGCCCGCGATCGTCCGCGCCTGTGCAACGACATCGAGCTGACCGGCCGATTCCGCCTGCACGCCGGCTTCGTTCGCGTCGGCGATTGCGTTGTCGAGTCTCTTCTGCGCGACGCGAACGCGTGCGCGAAACGTGAACGCATTCGGCAGTGCCGATCCGGCGCCGATCCGCTGCAGCATCGCGATGGCGCGCCCGATGATCTCGTTCGCCGCTGTCAGCTGCCGCGCGCCCAGCTTCAACTCACCTTCGCGAAGCAGCGCGGTTGCGACCGTCAGCTGATCGCCGGCGTTCGTCGCAAGCGTTTGCGCGCGTCGCAGCTCGACTGCTGCTCCCGCGGTATCTCCCATCGCTCGTCTCGCTTCGGAAATCGACAGCAGCGTTCGCGCGGCGGCGGCGTTGCTGCCGAGCGCTCGCTCCAGCGCAAGCGCGCGGCGAAGATGCGTCAGCGCCAGCACCGGCGCGTTCTGCTGCGAGTAAACGAGACCGATGTTGTGCTCCGCGGTGAGTGCGCCGTAGCGATCGTGCGCCTTCTTCGATTCCGCTGCCGCGCGCGCGTAAAACGAAACTGCCGCGGCGAAGTCGTTCTCACTGCGCGCGAGGTTGCCGAGGTTGTTGAGGATGCGCGCGACGATGGTGCGATCGCCGACGTGTGGCGCCAGCGCCAGCGCGCGATCGTACGACTGGCGCGCGAGCGCGGCGTCGAACAGCAGATCGGCTGCGATGCGGCCGAGGTCGTTGTGTGCGCGCGCGAGTGTGTCGACGTCGTTTGCGCGTGATGCTCGTTCGATCGATTCGTTCGTCGTCGCGCGCGCGGCATCGAGATCGCCGCGCAATCGCGCAACGACGCCGATCGCATCGAGCGCACGCGCGATCGCTCCTTCATCGTTTGCTTCGCGCGCGAGCCACAGCGCTTCGTCCGCGGCATGCGTCGCGTCGTCGAGCTTCAGCTCATTGGAGAGATCGATGGCGCGTTGCGCGAGGACGCGCGCGCGTGATGGGGCGACGGTTTGCGCGAACACGAACGGCGCAGCGAGCAACGTGCAGATCGCGAGCGCGATCGCGCGCATCAGTGGCGCGTGCGAATGGCGCGCAGCAGACGCGCGGCCGGCTCGGCGCCGCGGTTCTCCGCGGTCAGCGCTTCCAGCTCGCGCTCCGCTTCGAACGCCGCTCCCGCTTCCGCGTATGCGACGCCGAGCGCCAGATGCGACTGCGGACGCATCTGTTGCAGCTGATCGATGCGCGTCGCGTCGTTCACGTCGATCACCGCGAAGCGCGCTTCCGGCGCCGGCGGTGCGGGCGACATCGTCGATTCGCCGTTCGGTTTGTACGCGGTCACCTGCCATGCGTAGATCTCGCCGTGCGCGAGCGGTTGCGGCACGGTCCAGCGATTCGTCTCCAGCAGTTCGCTTTGCGCGACCGGCCGGAACTGATCGCCGAACAGTTCGACCTTGTACCGCGCGCCCGGCACCGCCGTCCATTCGAACGTCGGCTGCTGCGTGACGACGACGCATCCGATCGGCACGATCGGCGAGAACGCGCCGGACGCTGACGCGCCGCGCAGCGATTCCGTTTCGTGACGCAGCGCCGCGATGCGCGCCGGTTCGCCGAGAGCGCCGTGTTGCAGCGCGGCTGCGAGTCGCGCTTCCATCCCGGCGTTGAGCGCGAGACCGGCGACGCGCCCATCGTGCATCACCGACACCTGACGTCCACCGTCGATGAGCGTGATCGCGGCAGTCGGCGCGACGCTGCGGTTGTAGATCGGATAGAGCAACACGGCGATGATGATGATAGCGGCGGCCGCGGCGAAGAGTTGCCAGCGCGGCCGCGGCTTCAGCGTGCGGCGGAAGTTCTCGAGATCGCGCACTTCGCGGCGGCACTGCATGCAATCGGCGAGATGCGGTTCGACGATGTCGCGATCGATCGCATCGAGCGTTCCGTCGACTTTGGCGATGAGCAGTTCGGCGTCCGGATGCCACTCGTCGGCGTCGCCCAGAATCGCTTCGACGACATCCGAATCGGCGTGCAAACGGGTGCGGCATTCGGCGCACGCGGCGGTGTGCTCGCCCGCACGGACGAGCTCGTCCGCCGGCGCGATTCGCTGGCGAATCCGCCCAACTTCGTCGTCAGTCAGGTGCGGGAGCATTCGGTTCTCATGTGCGGAGACAGGCGCATAGCGTTGTTATTACCTTCGACGGAGCCGCCGCGCGAGCCGGTCGCGGGCTGATTTTCGCAGGTTGATGACCTGTTGCCGGGACGCGCCGAGGCGCGCCGCGATGGTGTTGTCGTCAAGAGGGAGATCATTCCAGAGGGAAACGAGCTCATCGAGCGGAACCTCGACCACGGCCGCGATCTCCTGAATCGTCGCCACGCCGGAGCCGGGAAACATCGAGACGGCGCTCTGTCCGGCCGCATCGCGCGCGCCGAAGAGCAGCGCCACCCGCTGGCGAACCGGAAGCTGCCGGATCTCGCCCCACAGCGCCTCGGCCGCTTCGCGCGACGCGAGCTGCTCATATGCCGACGGCGTCGCGTCGACGAGATCGATCTCCGTCACCGGCATCGTCGATTCGTTCAATCCCGCCGCCGTCGCGAACGCCTGCACGACGTCGTGAAAATCGGCCGGCGCCGCGGCGCGTCGAAATGCGCGATCGAGTGAGTCGCCAAGCGAGCGCTCATCCGCGTCATGCGTCTCGAACGCGTGCGTCCCGGCGCGCTGTCCGTTCCACGCGGCGTAACCGCAGATGAGATCGCGATCGCGTCGCCAGAGCGCGAAGCGATCGTCATGCGTCAGCACGTAACGAACGCGATTCGCGAGCAGCGTTCGCTGCGGATTCCGGCGCCGCGCGTAGTCGTCGATCGTGTTGTACGTGACCATCGCCACGTAGTCAGCGAAGCTCGCGATCGGATCGGCCTCCGGATCGTCGACGCGCTCGAGCCGATTGAGGAGACGGACGATGACGCTGCTCCGAATGTCCTCGATCTCCGCCGATTGCGTCGCGCCGAAGCGGTGCCGCAGGCCGCGACGAATCACCGGATCGGCGTGTTGCGTGAGCAGCGTTCCGAGCGCTTCATCGCGCGTGACCGCGTCGTGCGCCGCAAGCAGCGGCTCGAGGAGCGGATCGATGTTCGTCGGTTCTCTGCTGCCCGGTTTCGCCATCGCTTCGGCCGCGATCATCGTGCCGACCAGGCGAGTCTGCAAGCCATTTTCGCGCCGGTAATACGACCTCTCGGTCGTCGGTCTCGTACAATTCGCGCGTGCTCATTCTTCGGTCGCGCATCTTCACGCCGACAGCCGATCCATTCGCGAGCGACGTCAACGCTTCCTACGCGTCATTCGACGACGGTTACCTTGCCATCGACGAGGACGGCCGAATCGCAGGCGTCGGCGACTGGAACGATCGTCCGGCGGAAGGAGAGATCGTCGAGCTCGGACGCGACGCGCTGATCGCGCCGGGATTCGTCGACACGCATCTGCACGCGCCGCAGCTCGAGATGATCGGCTCGTACGGCGGCGATCTCCTGGCGTGGCTGAATCGCTACACGTTTCCGACCGAAGGGAAGTTCAGCGATCCGGAACACGCGATGACCGTCGCGAAGATTTTCTACGACGAGTTGCTGCGCAACGGCACGTTGTGCGCGCTGATCTTTTCGACGATTCATTACGACGCCACCGACATCTTCTTCGCTGAAGCGGAGCGTCGCGGTTTCCGCGGAATCATCGGCAAGACGATGATGGATCGCAACGCGCCCGACTTCCTCACCGAGACGGCCGACGATTCGTACACGCAGAGCCGCGCGCTGCTGACGAAGTGGCATCGGCGCGGACTGCTCCGTTACGCGATCACGCCGCGCTTCGCACCGACGTCGACGACGCGTCTGCTGGAACGCGCCGGCGATCTGAAGCGCGAGTTTCCCGACGCGTACGTACACACGCACATTTCCGAGAATAAGAACGAAGTGCTCTGGGTGCAGCAGCTCTTTTCATTTCCGGAGTACGCCGACGTTTACGATCACTACGGACTGCTCGACGATCGCACCGTGCTCGCGCACGGCGTTCATCTCACCGAGGAAGAGCTCGATCTGCTGAGCCGCCGCGGCTCGCGCATCGCGCATTGTCCGAACTCGAATCTCTTTCTCGGCAGCGGACTGTTTCGACTGCATCACGTGCTCGACGCCGGCGTCATCGTCGGACTCGGCAGCGACATCGGAGCCGGCACCACGCCGTCGATGTTCAACGCCATGGCCGACGCCTACAAAGTGCAGCAGGTTCAGGGCGTCTCGCTCAGTCCGTTTCATCTCTGGTATCTCGCCACGCTCGGCGGAGCGAGGGTGCTGTCGCTCGATGCCGAGATCGGCAGCATCGAGACGGGCAAGTCGGCCGACTTTCTCGTGCTCGATCTGCACGCGACGCCGCTCATCTCGATGCGCAGCGATCGCGCGTCATCGCTCGAGGATCTGCTCGCCGGTTTGATCTTCATGGGCGACGACCGCGTCGTGAAATCGAGCTGGATCACGGGACGCGAAGTGTCGAAGCGCGCCGTGTAGCGCATAAGCGGCACGACTGTGGCAGCAGCTCTGCCGCAGGAGGCAGTTTATGCACCGCATTTACCGTGTGGCCGTGCTGTCGGCGCTCGTGGCCGTTACCGCTTTCGGACAGGATCGCAGCCTCTGGCGGACAGCGAGCGAAGTCGATCAGGGCTCGCGCGGCTCCATGGTCGGCACCGTGACCGACATCAACGCCGGCCGCGATCAGTTCACGATCATCCCCGATCAGGACAACCAGGGCTCGCTGCTCGTGAGCGCGGACGCCGTCTCGACGCAGTACAGCGGTTTCGGCGGCGTGATCAACGGCAAGCCGGAGATCTTCACCGGCTCAACCGGCTTCCCGAACATCCGTCTCGGCGATCGCGTCGAAGTTCGCGGCGTCGGTAACGGCCGCGCCGCGGTGCGGGCCGACGTCGTCACACTCCTCGGGCGCACGACCCCTGCATCACAGGTCGGCGTCGGAACGACGCGTCCGAACGGAACAGTCTCAACGCCGACATCTGCGCCGCCAACTTCGGCCAACGATCGCCTCGGCCGCGTCGAAGGAATGGTCCGCCAGATCTCGCCCGATGACTATCGCCTCGTGCTCGAAACGGATCGTCGCGAGATGATCACCGTGCGCGGTACGTCGTCGACGCCGGTCTACTTCAACGGCAACACTTATCGAATCCGCAACATCGAAGTCGGCGATCGGCTCCGCGTCGAACCGGAGTCGACGAGCGCGACGAACGATCTGCGCGCGCGATCGATCGACGTGTTGCAGAGCGTCGGCGATGCGCCATCGACGCCGACGACCAATCGCTCGGTCGCGCAAATCACCGGCCGCGTGACGCGCGTCGATCGGACCAACAACGTCGTGCGCATCGACACCGGCCGCGGCGAAGTGCGAGTCGATCTCGCGACGGCCGTCGATTCATCGAGCCGCCGCGTGCGCGCGAGCGATGTAAAGGTTGGCGATCAGCTTGAGGTCAGCGGGACGTACGGAGCGACCAGCGATCTCTTCCTCGCCAGCACCGTGACGTTTGACGACGACAACGTCGCCGGTGGAAACGGCGCATCCGGTGCGCCGCTGCCTGCAGATCGCGATCAGGAACTGGTGACGGTCACGATCTACGGAAGCGTTGCCGAATCGCTGAAGGTGGCGCCGCAGCTGACGGTCCGCGAAACGCAGAGCGGACGCGCCATTCACATCTGGGTGCTCGATGACTTCGCAGTTCGCTCGCGTACCGGCGCGTACGTGGCGGCTGAGACGCTGAAGGAAGGCGACAACGTCACGGTAAAGGCATATCGGGATGTGAATGGTGACTATATTGCACAAGTGATCCGCATCCGATAGATCGCAAAGGGCGGTTACTGACATGAAAGTTATTCGGAATTTACCCGCCACTCCCGCTGTCGAAACGGATGCCATGAAGAAGACCGCGCGTCGCGAGTTGCTGCCCGGCGTTTCGCCTGCCCAGTCTCCTCCCCACGTTGTGTTTCAGTCGCGCACCGTTGTCGTCCGGGCGCGCCGGCGCGCACTTCTTCGTGACGTCCTCGATCTGCTTTTGCTGCTCGCCGTCGACGTTCTGTTCGTCCGCTTTCCGCAAACGCATGTGCCGCTGATGGCGAGGAACAACTCGCTCATCCTGCTGCTCGTGCTGAACGCAGCGCTGCTCGCCTACGTCTGGTTCGCGCGCGCATTGCCGCGCTGGCGTGCGCGTCGTGTCGCGTCGACATGGAACGCCGACGAGCGCGGCTGGTTCAGCGCGGCTCGCCTTCGCTGACCGGACGCTCACGAACGAGCGCCGCGATGACGGCGAGCAGCGCGATCACCGCGACGGCGATGACGACGCCGAAGACCCACGGCTCGCGACTCTTCTGCTCGCCGCCGGCCGGATTCTGCATCGGTCCGAGCGCGATCTCGTTCGCCGCCTGTTCGAACAGGCGCGGCGCCAGCAGCGAGAGGTCATAGCGCGGAGCGCTCATGACCGAATTGCCGTACAGCAGGCGAAGCGGACCGCCGGGATGAAAGAAGCGCAGCGCGCGCGAAGAGATCAACAGCTCCGCGGAGGTAATCGGCAGCGGCGCGTTGTCCCCTTCATCGACGACGATCTCGATCGCGCGAACACCGCGCAGACTGCACGAGCAGACCAGCGCCGGTGCCGCCGATGACGAGTCTGTGCTGCGCCACCACATGTCGTCGAGCGTTTGCGGGTTGTCGCGTGCATCGTCGCCGCGATCCGCACGCAGCGTGACGTGTCGTTCGAAGACGCGCGCGCTCGTGGTGAGCGCGAGCACGGTTCCTTCCGGCAGCGTCGCGTATGGCAGCGTGAAGCGATAGGTAGACGTCGATCCTTCCCGTCGCGGCGCCGCAATCGTCAGCGCGAGCTTCAACGGATCGGGTCTCGTCTCGACGACATACGGCACCTGCCGATCCTCGGCGTCGACGAGCCTCACATCCGCGAGCGCGTTCGAGCGCGACAGCACATCCGCATCGAGCAGCAGCGACGTCAATGCACGAGCGGCCGGCGCAACCGATCGCCGATAACGAAACGTGTCCGGCGTCAGCGGAGCGCCCGCGGTCGGAATCTGTTCGTGGTCGTCGCCGCCTGCGAGTGGCGTTGCGTCGGACGTCGCCCATGTCGCGTTTGCGGCGGCCGATTTCATCGCGAACTTTCGCGACGCTTCGAGATCGTAGTGCGGCGCTTCACGCTTCGAATCGCCGAAGCGTGCCGTGAGCGGCGCACCGTCGGCGCTCTCGAAGTAGATAGACGGCAGCGGCGCGAGTTGCGCGACGATTCCCGCAAGCTGCAGCGGCGGATTGTTGGCGTCGTCAACCGTCAGCTCCAGCTCCGCACCCTGCGGAAACGTGATCGGAATCGCGAGCTGCGCGGCGACCGCGCCATCACGCTCCGCGCGCCTCAGCTTCGCGTTCCCAAGCGGAAGCTGCACGATCTCGCCGTCCGTCAATCGTCCCTCGGTGATCGTCGCGTCGCGAAAGACGTTTCCGTTCGTGACATTCAACTCGATCGCGGCGACCGGAAGATGCGGACCGGGCAGCAGAATCCGATAGCGGCTTTTTCCCGGCTCACTCGCGCGAACGCGATACGCAACCGGCACGCGCACCCGTTCCGTCGGCGCCGCGTCGCTGCGAACGCGCGCTTCGACACTCCCGATTGCACGCACGCGCGCGCTGGCGCGATCGTCCCACGTCACGCGGAGATAGCGATAGGTTCCCGGCGCGAACGCGATCTCGACATTGCGCAGCTCTGCCTCCGGCAGATCGAAGATCGTCGTGTCGTCGGCGAGCATGGTCCAGTGCGCGCGATCTCCGCTTCCTTCCAGACGCGCGCGCTTCAGAAACGGAGTCGCGATTCCGTTGACGCGCAGCCGATCGATCAACGTTGCAGCGCCGAGATCGGCTTCGAATCCCGACGTCGTTTTCGTCGACGCAACCGGCAGCATGACCGCACCGCGCCATGTCTCCTCGGCGACCGTCGGTGCGAGCAGCAGATACGACACTTCAGCGCCGGATGCGTCGTACAGTCGCAGATCGTCGAGACCACCTTCGAACTGCAGCTTTGGCACGTAGCGAAGCGGCTGCGCGTTCGCGAGCAGCGCGACGTCGGGAACGAGTCGATTCGGTCCCTTAGCGGCGGGATGAATCGTTCGCTCTGACTTGAACGCGGCGCCGAGACTCGTCGCCGTGAGCAACGCGGCAACGAGTACGAGCCGCTTCACGACGCTTCCTCTTCGCGCGTTCTGAGCATGACAAATCTCTGCAGCAGGATTCCGACCAGGACGAGCGACATCGCGAGCCCGAGCAGTGAAACGACGCGATAGAGGCCGCCGAGGCGTCCGAGATCGTGGAGGAAACATTTCAGGATCGTGATGACGAGAAGAATCAGCGCGGTGACACGCGCGCCGCGCGAGCGCATGACGATGCCGATGATCAGCATCGCGACGGCGAACGCCGCCCATCCCATCGTGTACGTCAGGTCCTGCGCGAGCGAGGAGGAGAAGAAGTTGAACGTCACCGTGGGACCGGTCGAGTAAAAATCGGCGATCTCGATGTTGAGCAGGAAGAAGAGCAGCAGCGCGCCGGAACCGTTGAGCGTCGGTAGCGCGAAAGGCATCTTCGTTCGCTGCTCGCGCGGCAGGAACCACGCCGCCGCGAAAAACGATGCTGCCGCGACCAGGTACGTGTAGAGATACCAGTTGATGACCTTCATTGCGCCCGGCGGGTGATAGAGCCAGATCGCCGGATTGACCGTCAGACGCACGAGCACGGCGCCGAGCAGCGCGCCCGACCAGATGAGCAGACCGCGATGCGGAATGCGCGTGAAGAGCCAGACCAGCGCGGCCCCTTCGAGCGCCCAGCCGATCGTGATCCATTGCTTCTCGAGCTGCAGCGGAATCGCCAGCGTTACGAATGCGAGCGACGCCGCGGCGATGAGCGCGAGACGATTGAGCGTCCGTTCGCCTGGCGGCTCGATGCGCAGCAGTCGGAGAAGCAGGACGATCATCAGCGCCGACTGGAAGATCGGCAGGATGCCGATCGCGTAGCCGAGATGCAGCTCAACGATCGCGTCTCTGGCGAAGAGGAAGAACGCGATGCTCGCGAGGACTGCGCCGAGATATGGCGCGAACGATTTCTTTGCACGACGTCCGAGGATCAGCGGATACGCAATGAAGGCCGCGTAAACGATCGACGCGAGGTAAAGCCGTTGAACGTTGGGATGCGGACCGTCGACGTGGACGGCGCCGCTCGCGATGGTTGTCATGATGACTGCGAACGGCACCAGCGCATGTCGTTCGGACCAGGCGGCCAGCGCCATGATCGCGAGCAGAATCAGCGTATGAGCGAAAGCGTGCAGTGGCAGCGAGTGAGTTGATGCGAGCGTGGCCACGACCTGCGCGCCATACAACGCAACCGCAGCGGCGGTGATGAATCCGCCGGCGTCGGCGCCGCGTCGCTTCGCAAGCACGATCCACACGAGCGCCATCGCCGCGATGACGATCGTCGAGACGATCGACGACGTCGCCCATGACGCCTCGCTGGCCATCGCAAATACGGAAAGCACGATCTGCGATGCGGTCATCGCCGCGATCCATAGCTTTCCGCGGCGCAGATAAAGGGCGGCCGCGCCGATGGCGAGATTGAGCACGAACAACACGGCCAGCATCGGCCACGGCGGAACGGAGAGCTCCGTCTGCGTGGCGACATAGAAGAGGAATGCGTGGCCGACCATGCCGAACCAGACGCCGGAGCGCAGCTCGTCCGCATCGTCGCGATTTCGCGCCGCCAGCAGATGACCGCCGACCATCAGCAGCGCGAAGATCGTGATGACGGCGAGCGCCGGAATCAGCTGATCGACGACGGATGCCGATCCCCACCAAACCGCAATCACCAGCCACGAAAGCAGCGCCGCGAATCCCGCGATTCTCGCAATTTCGCGATGTCGCGCTTCGAGCATCGCGCCGGCGTTGAGGATCGCCAGCAGCAGCGCGATTCCCCAAAGTGACGCGTTTGCAACTGTCCCGGCGGCGAGGAAGAAGAGCAGTGCGATCGAAGCAAGCAATACGCATGAGACGCCGTAGCGCGGCTCGAACGTCGTGCCGCGGCGCTGCGCAAGCAACGGCACGCCGATGAAGAAAAGTGCGAAGACGAAGTAGAGAATCAGTCCGGTCAGAATCCGTTCGTGCGACAGGTACTTCGCCGACCATGCCGCTTCCGCGGCGAGCGCGAAGAACGCGGCGATGAACCAGGTCGGGCCGGCGTTGCGAACGATCGCGAATGCGGAGATCGCAATCATCAGCACGAACAGCACGCCGAACGTCATCGCCGGAGATGCGTTGCGCGGCTCGATCAGGATGAGCGTCGGAATCGTGAAGAGCAGCAGTGCGGCGAATGTGTGCGCGCGTCCGTTCGCGCCGAGGTATTCGTTGCCGAAGCGCGTCGCGAGCAGATCGGCGGCGAGGAAGAGGATGACGAATGCGGCGATCCACGCGAGCACGCCGGGATACGCGCGCGGATGATACGAGCGGCTGAACCAGATCACGAACGTCAGCAGCGTGGCGATGCCGCCGAGGAGATGCAGCCATTGCGGACCGCGCGTCGCGGCGATGATGGCCAGTCCCGCGGTGAGGAAGAAGAGGAATCCGAAGAGGACGTTGTAGCGCACGCCGTACGCCGGCACCGCTGCGGTGAAGATCGCAAAGACAAGCGGCAGCGCGGCGCCGGCGAGTCCGATCCGATCGAAGATCTGCTGGCGTTCATCGCTCAGCGTGCGCCGCATACAAAGTGACGACGCCGCGACGACCGCGAAGAGCGCGAACACCGCGGCGGCGAGCGGCAGCTGTCCGGCGCTGAGGAACTTCGCCGTCCAGCCCCACTGGTAGAGTACGGTGAAGAGCAGGCTGAGCGCGGTGAGATGCGGCCACCGTTTCTTGTACGCGACCCACGCCAGTCCCGCGTTGAGCAGCAACAAGTACGAGAAGAGTCCGACCGGTTTGTTCTCGCCGGTCGACAGCAGCGCCGGTGTTGCGAAGCCGCCGACGAGACCGAGCAGCGCGATGAAAAGCGATTCGCGGCGAATCGACAGGAGCACCGCCACCGCGGTGACGAGCACCATCATCGCGAAGACGACGCCGGCCGATGCGAGATGCCACAGCGCGTGCGCGGCGAAGAATGTCGCAAAGAGAATCGCGATGGCCGCGCCGTGCATCGCGTTCGCGGTCGTCTTGTAACCGCGCGCGATCTTCAGCTCGCAGATGACGATCAGCACGATGCCGGTCATGATGCCGATCGAGCAGCGAATGATCGGTTTCAGCCATCCCTGCTCGACGGAGTAACGAAGGAAGAAGAGCGCCGCAAGCACGAGCGCAACGCCGGCGATCCACGAGAAGAGCTTCACGCCGATGAGCCCTTCCCAGTCGAACGACTTCGCGGGAGGAGGAGGCGCTGCGACGGGCGGCGGGATGGGCGGTGGCGGTGGCGGCGGTTCGTACGCAACCGGCTGCGGTTCCGGTTCGATGATTACCGGCCCTTCGATGATGATCGCCGCAGCAATCGGAATTGGCTCGGGCTCGACGATCGGGATCGATGCGGGCTCGGGAATCGGTTCCGGCTCCGCCTGTGCTTGCGGTTGCGATTCCTCGGCCGTGCCGCGCGACTTCGCGAACTCCGTTCGCAAATCGCTCAGCCGTTTACCGAGATACTCGAGCGTCTTCTGCTGGCGTTCGAGCTCAGCGACGAGCGATGCAATGCGATTGTTTGCCTTCATCGCGATCGCAAACGCGATCACGACAAAGACCAGCAACAGCGCTTCGAAACATCCGGAAGCCATGGACGAGTACTTCCACAATAAACGAAAAGGCCCGCCGAAGCGGGCCCTGACGAGTTGCGATGCGGAGATGCGTTACGCCGGTTTCTCCGTCGGCTTCGGCGCGAGCCAGATCTCCCGTCCGACGAGATAGAGCAGGAGAATCAGAATCGCGAACGGGATGCACGACAGCAGATCGGCGTTCGGTCCGCTCACGAACGGATTGCTTTCCGAAAGTTTCTCGAGCTTCGCATTGAAGCTCGCCACCATCGGAACGGCCGCCATGAATGCGATCAGGATTCCGGCGATCGCGCCGCCGGCGATGTAGCCCGACGCCATCAGCACGCCGGGGCTCTTGTCGCCTTCCGCGGTCAGCTGCTCTTCGGTGAGATTCATGCCGTGATACTTCCGGCGGACGAAGCGATCGGCCAGCCAGCGAATCATGCCGCCGATGAAGATCGGGCTCGATGATGACAGCGGCAGATAAACGCCGACTGCGAATGCCAGCGACGGAATGCCCGACATCTCCAGCACCAGCGAGATCATCACGCCGAGGAGCACCAGTCCCCACGGCAGCTGGCGATTGAGGATGCCTTTGATGATGTACGACATCAGCGTCGCTTTCGGCGCGTCGAACTTCGTGACGTCGCGGCCACTGATCGGATCGTATTTATGGACGCCGTTGATGCCGGGATCTGCGAGGTACACCGGCGTTCCGGTTGCGTCGACGAGGAACTTCCCGGCCGGTCCACCTTCCGCGGTCGTGCGATGCCATACCGAATATTCAGTACCGTTGAAGCTCTGCTTGCCGGAGAGCTCCTGCGGCGGCGCTTTCAGTTCCGCTTTCCAGTTCTCGACCTGCTTCATCGTGCGAGCGCCGGACGTTTCTGATGGCTCGCTGCTGACGCGTGGGACGTAGACCGTTGCCGCGGAGTTGAGCTTGAGGAGAATCGGTCCGAGGACCAGCGCGGATGCGAGAGCGCCGACGAGAATCGCGATCTGCTGATTACGCGGCGTCGCGCCGACGAGGAATCCGGTCTTCAAATCCTGCGACGTCGTGCCGCCATTCGATGACGCGATACAGACGATGGCGCCGATCGACAGCGCCGTCACGTAATACGCGGAGCCGGTCCAGCCGATGACGAGGAAGACGAGGCAGGTGATCAGCAGCGTTGCCACCGTCATGCCGGAGATCGGATTCGATGACGAGCCGATCTCGCCAGTGAGGCGCGAAGAGACCGTTACGAACAGGAAGCCGAGGATGACGATCAGCACAGAAGCGAGGATTCGCGCGCCGGCGCCGGTGCCACCGACGTACAGCGGATTCGCAAGCGCGATGATCGCGAGCAGGACGATGCAGCCGATGAGCACGAGCTTCATCGAGAGATCGCGATCGGTGCGCACCATTCCTTCACGCGCCGCTGCGCCTCCGCGGAAGTCTTTCAGTCCTTCTTTGAGTCCGTGCCAGATCGTCGGCAGTGAGCGGCCGAGGCTGATGATTCCGCCCGCGGCCACCGCGCCCGCGCCGATGTAGAGCACATACGCGCTACGGATCTGATTCGGTCCCATCTCGCTGATCGGGATCGTGCCCGGAGCCAGCGGAACGGTCATGCCCGAGCCGAAGAACTTGATGGCCGGGATGAGCACGAGGTACGCGAGCACGCCGCCCGCGCACATGATCGAGGCGATGCGCGGTCCGATGATGTAGCCGACGCCGAGCAGTTCCGGGGAGATCTCTGCCGCAATCGATCCTGCCGCGAACGGCGCGCCGAAGACTTTCTCCGGCGTGTCTTTCCATCCCTTGAAGGCGACGTTGAGTGCTTTGTAGAGGAGGCCGATGCCGAAGCCGGTGAAGATCGTTTTCGCGGAAGTGGTCTGGCCGCCGAGTGCGGCCATCTCTTTCTTCGCGCTTTCCGACGCGTTCGCGATCGACTCTTCCGACGCGCCGGCTTTGAGCACTTCGGCGCAGGCGGTTCCTTCGGGATACTTGAGCAGCCCGTGCTGCTGCACGATGAGCGCGCGGCGCAGCGGGATCATCATCAGGATGCCGAGCAGTCCGCCGAGGATGGCGACGAGCATCACGCGCGTGATCTCGAGCTCGAAGCCGAGAATCATGATGGCCGGCATCGTTACGCCGACGCCGAACGCGATCGATTCGCCGGCGGAGCCCGCCGTCTGCACGATGTTGTTCTCGAGAATTGTGGCGTCGCGCAGGCCGAGCTTCGACAGGAGCCGAAAGAGCGTGATCGAAATGACTGCGACCGGGATCGATGCGCTGACCGTGAGACCGACCTTGAGGACGAGGTAGAGCGACGACGCCCCGAACACCATCCCGAGCACCGTGCCGACGATGACCGGGAGGATCGTCAGCTCACGGATGTTTTTCTCCGCGGGAATGTAGGGCTCGAACGGAACGGCGGTCGCGCCATCCGGCGCCGACCCGACCCGATCGGGATACTCCATTTCGGTGACACTCATGCAGTTCTCCTGTGAATGCAGATGCGCAGCGGTGCGTCATTCTACAGGGAGGAGAGCGCGTGCGTGGTGAACGCTAAGCGACCGCGTCGCGCGCAACCGCACTCGTCAAATACCGTCCCGTGATCGAGCGCGGGTTCGCGGCGATCTCTGCCGGCGTTCCGGTCGCGATCAACTCGCCGCCACCGTCGCCGCCTTCAGGTCCGAGATCGATCACGTAGTCCGCCGATTCGATCAGCTGGATGTTGTGCTCGATCACGACGACCGAGTTGCCGCGATCGATCAGCTCGCGAAACGTCTTCAATAATTGCTCGACATCGGTCCAGTGCAGACCGGTCGTCGGCTCGTCAAAGAGGAAGAGACGTCCCGCTTCCGCCTTCGCGCTGTTCTCGGCGAGGAACGATGCGAGCTTCAGCCGCTGCGCTTCGCCGCCGGAGAGCGAATCGGTCGACTGTCCGAGTCGCAGATAGCCGAGACCGACGGAACGAAGTGCGTAGAGCTTTTTGATGATCGGCCGTTTGTCGGCGAAGAACTTCATCGCTTCATCGACGGTCAGTTTGAGGATGTCGTTCACGTCGGCGCCCTTGTAGCGAACCTTCATCACCTGTTCGTTGAAGCGGCGGCCGTTGCACTTCTCGCAGACCACTTCGACGTCGGCGAGAAACTGCATGTCGATCTTCACGGTGCCGGCGCCTTCGCACACTTCGCAGCGTCCGCCGTTCGTGTTGAACGAGAACATGCCGGCGGTGACGTTGTTCAGCTTCGCCGCGGTCGTCTCCGACATCAGTTTGCGAATCTCGTCCCACGCTTTCGTGTAGGTCGCGGGATTCGAGCGTGACGAACGGCCGATTGGCGATTGATCGACGAGCTCCATGTCGTAAACGAGCTCGGTCCCTTCGAGCGAATCGACCTCGCCGGTTTCGAGTCCGGCGATGCCGCGCACGTCGCGCTGATAGCGATTGAAGAGACAGTTGCGGATCAGCGTCGACTTGCCGGAGCCGGAGACTCCGGTGACGGCGACAAGCTTGCCGAGCGGAATGTCGACGTCGACCCCTTTCAGATTGTGCTCCCGCGCGCCGCGAATGCGGATGATGCGTTTGTCTTCCCGCGGCTCCGGCATTTCACTCGGCGACGGCACGAGCGATGGACGCGGCGGGCCGACGTACAGAATGTTCCCTCCGAACTCCCCCGCGCCTGGTCCGATCTCGATGGTCTGATCGGCGCCGGCGATGATGGTCGGATCGTGCTCGACGACGATGACGGTGTTGCCCGCGTTCTTCAGCCGGCGAAGCACGGCCAGCAATCGCTCGCTGTCGCGCGCGTGCAGTCCGACCGTCGGCTCATCGATGACGTACATCGTCTCGGTGAGTGACGAGCCGAGTGCCGCGGCGAGATTGATGCGCTGCGATTCGCCGCCGCTCAGCGTTCGCGTCTGGCGATCGAGCGTCAGGTACGAGAGTCCGACCTCATCGAGGTAGGTCAACCTGTTGACGATCTCGCGCCGCAGATGTCCGGCGGTCGCCTCTTCCTGTTTCGACAGCGCGAGATACTCCCAGAATCGGCGCGCGGTCTTCACGTTCATCGCGAAGAGATCGCCGATGGCGAGATCGCGAAACTTCACGTTGCTCGCGGCGGTCTTCAGTCGCGATCCGTGGCACTGCGGGCACGGTTCGTAGCTGCGGTACTTCGCGAGTTTCACGCGAACGTGGATCTTGTATTTTTTCGTTTCGAGCCACTCGAAGAAGCCTTTGATGCCGTACCACTTCGAGCGGCCGTTCCATAACAGGTCGTACTCGCCGGTCGACAGCTCGTTGATCGGCACATCCATCCGGATCTTGTACTTCTCGGCCGCTTTGCGGAGATCGTCGTAGCAGTCTTCGTAGCCGGCGGAGTTCCACGGCGCGATCGGCATCTCATCGAGCCGCAGCGTCCGATTCGGAATGACCTTCTCGGTGTCGATGCCGATGATGCGCCCGTAACCCTGGCAGCTCGTGCACGCGCCGAGCGGCGAGTTGAACGAAAAGAGATGCGGCGTCGGCACGACGAACTCGGTTCCGCATTTGTTGCACGCGAAGCGCGACGTGAAGCGATGGCTCAGCCAGCCTTCGGGCGAGTCTTCGAGAACGTTGACGTTTCCCTTCGAGATCTCGAAGGCCTGTTCGAGCGCTTCCGTGATCTGCGTCGTTCGCTCGGGATCGACTTTGATGCGCGTGATGACGATCTCGAGCGACGTGAAGCCGGTCGTATCTTTCTCTTTGAGGTCGTGCACTTCGCCGTTGATCCACGCGCGGAAGTAGCCGGCCTGCATCAACTGCTTGAGCACTTCGATGCGGTTTTCCGCTTCGAAGAAAATCGGTGCGAGGATGACGACGCGTTTTCCACCGAGCTCTTCGGCGATCTGTGCCGTGATCGATTCCGGCGATTCTTTTCGAACGCGCACCGAACAGTCGGGGCACCACGTCTCACCTGAGTACGTCATGAAGAGCCGCAGATGATCGGCGAGCTCGGTAGCGGTCGCGACCGTGGATCGCGCGTTCTTCACCGAGTTCTTCTGTTCGATGGCGATCGCGGGCAGGATTCCTTCGATCTCATCGACGTCCGGGCGATCGATCCGCTCCAGGAACTGCCGCACATACGTCGACATCGATTCCACGAACCGCCGCTGCCCCTCGGCGTACAGCGTGTTGAAGGCCAGCGACGACTTACCCGAGCCTGACGGACCGGTCAAAACCGTCAGCTGTCGCTGCGGAATCTCGACCGTAACGTTCTTCAGATTGTGCGTGCGCGCGCCGCGGATGGTGATGGTGCGTGTGGGCATTACGAACCGAAAACCAAATGCAGGCCGGTTCTCATCCCGCGGGCGGTCAATCAGATCCGAATCGAGTGCCGCTGATAGAAGTTGTAGTCGCCGAGGCGCGTCTTCAGCTTCTCGACGATCTCGGCAGGAAGGTCGCCTTCGCCCGCGCCGGCGTTGATCTCGACCTGATGCACGTTGCGCGCGCCGGGGATCGTGGTGGCCACCGCTTCGTCGGCGATGGCGAACTTCAGCGCGGCGTCGGTGAGCACGCGGGAGCTGCCGCCGAGGATCGACTTCACTTCGTCGAGTCGTTCGACCGCTTCGGCGAGGCGGCGCGGCGTCAGGAAGTTCTGCCGGACGTCGTCTGATGAGAACGTCGTTTCCGTTCGGAACTTGCCGGTGAGCAATCCGGAAGCGAGCGGCACACGCGCGATGATGCCGTAGCCTTTTTGACGCGCGAGCGGAAAAAGCTCTTTCGCCGGCGCCTGATTGAGGATGTTGTAGAGAACCTGCAGCGTGTGTCCCCAGCCGCGCTTGACGATCTCGATTCCTTCTTCGGGAGTCGAGACAGAAACGCCCCAGAAGCGAACCTTGCCGGCGTCCTGCAGCATCTCCATCGCTTCCTGAATTTCTTCGCGCGCGAGATCCTGCACGGTCGGGTTGTGCATCTGATAGACGTCGATGTAATCGGTGCGCAGCCGTTTGAGCGAACCATCGACGGCGTGAAAGATGTGCTGCTTCGAGAAGTCCTTGCGCAGCTCGCCGGTCGAAGAGCGGATGTTTCCGACCTTCGTCGCGATGACGACGTCCTGCCGTTTGCGCGACAACACGATTCCGAGCAGTGACTCGCTGCGTCCGAAGCCGTAGCTGTCGGACGTGTCGAAGAAATTGACGCCGAGATCGCGCGCGCGCCGAATCGCCGCCAGCGACTCGTCGTCGGACGTCTTCCCCCAGCCGAGCGGCGCTCCCGACGCGCCGACCGCGCCGCCGATCGCCCACGCACCAAAGCCAACGACGCTGACGCGGATTCCGGTTTTGCCGAGCTCGCGATACTGCATTCAGGTTGATTGTACGGATCGGACGCGCCGCGCGCGATGGACAATATCAGCCGCGCATCCGTGCAGCGCCAACGCTATGCCGCGAAGCCGCTCGGTGAGGCTTTGCCAGCCGGCGCAGCGGCCCGTGGCCGTCAGAGTCGCACGAGCGTTACTTCCTCAACCGCATTGATCGAGCGAAGCGCGGTCATCGCCTTCTCGCCTAGCGCGGAATCGACAGTGATGATCGCGAGCGCTTTTCCGCCGCTCGTGGTGCGGGCGAGGTTGTACTCGGCGATGTTGATTTCGTGATCGCCGAGGACCGTGCCGACCTTGCCGACGACGCCGGGGACGTCTTTGTTGATGATGTAGAGCAGGTAGCCTTCCGGTTTGAATTCAACGCGGAAGTTGTTCACCGACACGATGCGCTGCTGGTGTTCCGAGAACAGCGTTCCGGAGACACAGACATCGCTGGTTTTCGAGCTTGCGCGAAAGGTGACGAGGTTCGTGTAATCGCGCGGCCGTTCGTGCGCGGTCGCATCGAATCGGATTCCGCGCTGCTCCGCCACCTGGGCCGCGTTCACGAAGTTGACCGATTCGGCGAGGTGCGGCGTCAGCATTCCTTTGAGCGCCGCGACGGTGAGGATCTTCAGCATCGGTTCTTCGATGCCCCACGCTTCGATCGTCGCGCTCGTGAAGGGACCGTCGAGAAGTTGCGCGCTGAAAAGTCCGAGCTTCTCGGCGAGGTTGACGAGTCCCTTCGCGTCGGAGTCGGTGACTCCTTCGAACGGCAGATTGACTGCCGACACGAAGATCGAGCCGCGCAGCGCTTCGATCACCATCTCCGACGTTTGCACGGCGACGCGGTCCTGCGCTTCGATCGTGTTCGCGCCGATGTGCGGCGAAAGGATGATGTTCTTCGCGTTCATCAGCGGGTGATCTTTTCCCGGTGGCTCTTCGACGTACACGTCGACCGCGGCGCCGGAGACTTTGCCGCTGTTGAGCGCATCGGCGAGTGACTGCTCATCCCAGATGCCGCCGCGCGCGATGTTCAGCGCGATCACGCCATCTTTCATCTTCGCGATCTGTTCCGCGCCGAGCATTTCGCGCGTGCTGTCTGTGAGCGGCGTGTGGACGGTAATGATGTCCGCCTGCGCGAGCAGTTCATCGAGCGACATCAGTTCCGCGCCGACTCGTTCGCCGACCGTCTTCGAGATGAACGGGTCGTACGCGATAACGCGCATGTCGAATGCGCGCGCCCGAGTGGTGAGACGTGTGCCGATGCGCCCAAGGCCGATGATGCCGAGCGTTTTTCCGCTCAGCTCGATGCCCATGAACTTCGAGCGGACCCATTCACCGCGCTTCACGCTTGCATGCGCTTCGGGGATGTTGCGGCAGAGCGACAGCAGCATCGCCATCGTGTGCTCGGTCGCCGACATGATGTTCGCGGTCGGCGCGTTGATGACGAGAATGCCGCGCCGCGTGCAGGCGTCGACGTCGACGTTGTCGAGACCGACGCCGGCTCTTCCGACGATGCGCAGCCGCGTCCCGGCGTTTACCAGCTCGTCGGTGACCGCGGTGCCGCTCCGCGTGATCAGCGCGTCCGATTCCGCGACCGCCTTCAGCAGGTCCGCGCCTTTCAGGCCGGCGCGATAATCGAGGTCGACGTCATCCGCCGCGCGCAGAATGGCGAGGCCGGAGTCGGCGATCGTGTCGGTGACCAGTACCCGATAGTTGCTCATGCTGTTTTCGCCAGCTCCTGCGCCGCTTCTTCAAGTGCGTCGAGCATCACCTCGACGTCGTTGACGCTGATGTCGCCCATGTGTCCGATGCGGAACGTCGAATCCTTCCACTTCCCGTACCCGCCGCCGATCGTGAATCCCCGTTTCTTCATCGCACCTTTCAGCGCCTCGGCGGAGACGACCGGCGTCAGCGCGCTTACGGTCGCCGATGCGTGCGCGCGATCGGATGCGAGTGTTGCGATTCCTGCGGTGCGTCGGATCGTGAGGTCGCGCATCGTTTCGTGGCGACGGAAACGCGCTTCGAGCGTTTCGTGGTTGATGATCTCGTCGAGCTGTTTGGCGAGCGCGTAGAAATGCGGGATCGAGGGCGTCGTCGGAACGCTGTCGCCGTCCGCGTTCTTTTTGTAATCGAGGAAATCGAAGTACGTGCCGCGATACGGCATCTTCGCGGCGCGTGCGAGCGCCTGCTGCGACACGGCGAAGACCGTGATTCCCGGCGGTAGCGCGATTCCTTTCTGCACGCTGGCGAGACAAACGTCGAGTCCCCAGTCGTCGAAGCGCACCGGAATGCCGGCGAGCGACGACACAGCGTCGACGAGGATGAGCGATTCCGGCGACTCGTCGCGCACGACGCGCGCGAGCGCTTCGAGATCGTTCGTCACGCCGGTCGACGTCTCGTTGTGCGTGATCGTCACCGCGTCGTAATTCTTGCGGCTTGCGAGGTGATCGGCGAGCCGTGACGGATTGACCGCTTCGCCCCACGGATGATCGAGATGATCGACTTCGAGGCCGAGCGATTCGGCGATCTTCAGCCAGCGCTCGGAGAACGCGCCGCAGGTCGTGACGAGCACGCGCCGCGGCACGCAATTCACCAGCGCCGCTTCGAGAATCGCGGTGCCGCTGCAGGTCGCGACGAACGCGTCCTGATGCGTGGCGAACAGCGGCTTCAGATTCGCGGCGATGCCGCGATAGAGCTCTTTGAACTCCGCGCTGCGATGACCGATCATCGGCCGCGTCATTTCCTGCAGCAGCTCGGGACGAACCCACGTCGGACCGGGAATGAAGAATTTGCTGCTCATGACAGTGCGCTCAGTACTTCATCGAAGCTCATCGCGTAAACCTCCGCATTTTGCTTCACCTTCTCGCGAACCGCGACGCCACCGAATCCGATGAAGAGATCGACGGCCGCTTTCGCTTCGAGATCGCTGACTCCGTCGCCGACCAGCGCGGCGCGTCCATGTGTTCGTGCGCGCACGTCGCGCACGATGAGCTCTTTGCCGCCGCTCTTCGTCAGAAATGAACGCCGGTCGAAGTCTTCGTAATTGCCCTGCTCGTCGAATCGCAGTCGAACCGCGTGAACGGCGCGCTGCGGAATGTTGAGCGCTGCAGCAAGAGGGAGGATTGCCTGTTCGATGCCCGCGGTGACGAGGTGCACCTGCACGCGCGCATCCTGCAATGCCGCGACCGTTCGCGCGGCGCCGGGCACGAGCGATTCGACGTAACGCTCGCCGAGCGATTCGACAGCCGCGCGCGTTGGACGAATCAGCTCGAGGCGGCGTCCGTAAACCTCGTCGAGCGCGATCTCGCCGTTCATCGCCGCTTCCGTAAGCCGCGCGATCTCCGGATTGTTGTCGCCGAGGATGTCGATCCCTTCGATGGAAGCGAGAGTCGAATCGACGTCGAAGAAAACGAAACGGAACGATGTCACGCGTTCGCCTCGTGCTGAACGAGCTTCACGAGATCGGAAAAGCGATCGAGATAGTGATCGGGATGTGATGCGCGAAGCTGTTCGACCGTCGACGAGCCGGTGGCGACGACCGCGACGTCGAGACCGCTGTTGCGCGCGGCATGAACGTCGATCGGCATGTCGCCGACGAACAGCGTTTCATCGACGCCGACGTCGGCCGCTTCGAGCGTTCGAAGAACGTGCTGCGCATCCGGCTTGCGCGCGCCGGCAACGTCGGGACCGACGATGGCGCGAAAGAACGGCGCGAGCTGGAGGAACTCCAGAATCTTGATCGAGAACGACGTGGGCTTGTTCGTGCAGACCGCCATCGTGACGCCCAGCTTTTCGAGATCGGCCAGCGTCACTGCGACGTCGGCGAGCACTTTCGATTCTTCGCAGCAGATCTCGTCGTAGCGCCGTTCGAACGCGATGCGCACCGAGCTCGGCACCGAGTCGGAATCGAACGCGCGCTGCAGCAGCGTGTCGAGTCCGTTGCCGACGAAATCGCGAATGCGCGCGGCGCTCAATTCGTGCAGTCCGTGCTCGCGCCGCGCGAAATTCACCGCTTCCGCGAGCGCCGCATACGAGTCGACGAGCGTGCCGTCGAGATCGAAAAGCACGGCGCGGTAACGAAGGGACGAAGTCATGGGCGACGGATTCTATCGAGATTCGCGAGCACTTCTTCGACGTCTCGCAGCGCATCGAAGCGTGTCCAGCCATCGAATGCTTTGAAGCCTTCGACGAGCACGACGTCGACCTCTCCGCAAAGCGCCGGCAACTCGTCCGGCGACTGATACGAAACGCGATGCGACGACGTACCGGTGAAGACGATCGCTTCGCCATCGCCGGCGAGAATGGCCGGCATCGCGCCGGCGGCGAGGAACGTGGCGGTGTCGCCGCGATTCTCATCAACAAGCGGATGATGCGTGTGCTTGATGGCGCCAACGCGCTCGCCGCGAGCGATCAAACGGCGAATCAGCTCCGCGATGAGCGTTGTTTTGCCGGAACGTGACCACCCGGCCACCGCTGCGACGTGCATGCTGGAGACCTTACGATGAAAGCGGTGTTACCGACACGATGACAAGACTCGCACTCGCACTACTGCTCGTTGCTTCAAATGCGGCTTCCGGCGCGCTTGCGCAGATTCCGGAGTCGCTCGCGAAACCGAGCACCGAGAACCGCGCGAATCTCACGATCTCCGTCGAATCGCTCGGCGACACCGACGCCGGCGTCGTCGCGCGCGCCACGTTTCGTTTCTCGATTCCGTCTGACGTGCCGCCGGAAACGCCGCTGCTCGTGCAGGGCACGTGGTCGCAGAACGGCGAAGTGGTGAAGCGTTTCCGCCAGCAGCTCATCGTGCCGGTGCCGAACGTTGTCACGTCGACTGCGGTTCTGAAGCCGGGCGACGTCGAAGTCGACGTTCGTCTGATGATCCCGCTCAAAGAAGACGCGCCGATCATTCTCGGCCGCGTGACGAAGACGGTTCCGATCGCGAAGACGAACAAGGTGTTCGTCGCGACCGACAGCGGCGGGGCGGAAGAGATCATCGCCGAGGGAGTCGTGCCGGAAGCGAGTGGCGCGGTGAAAATCCGCGCGCCGCGACGCGACGTTGCGCCGAATCTGTTCGTCGTCGATGTCGACGTGCAGCCGCCGGTGAAGCGCGTCGAGTTCTGGGTCGAAGGCAAAAAGATCATGGC
Organism: Acidobacteriota bacterium; assembly: GCA_034667465.1. Lineage (GTDB taxonomy): Bacteria > Acidobacteriota > Thermoanaerobaculia > Gp7-AA8 > Gp7-AA8 > JAOBAU01. Next base: position 593,717 of record JAXDJV010000002.1, read on the forward strand.
GCGCAACGCGCCGCCTTACCGCGCCGAGCTCGACCTCGGCAAGTTGCCGAAGCGCGTTGAAGTTCGCGCCATCGGCTACGACGCGCAGAATCGCTACGTCGACGCCGACGCGTTCATCGTCAACGAGCGCGAGACGCCGCTCGAAGCGAAGCTGACGCGCACCGTTACGCCCGACGGCATCTCGCATTTCAAACTGAGCATTCAGAATCCGAAGAACGCCGAGCTGAAAACGATCGCGCTCTTCGCCGGTCCGAAAAAGATTTACGAATGGACCGAGCCGCCATACGCGGTGAACATCCCCAACGCGAAGCTGGGCGGCGTCGAGTTCATTCGCGCCTCGGTCGTCGATGCGACCGGCTACGAAGCGAGCGACCTGCTTTTCCTCAGCGGCGATCGCTACATGGAAGAGATCGAGGTCAATCTCGTCGAGCTGCCGGTGACGGTTTCCGATGCGAGCGGCAATCCGATCGCCGGACTAACGCAGCCGAACTTCAGCGTGTTCGAGGACGGTAAGAAGCAGACGATTCGCAGCTTCAACTACGCCTCGAACCTGCCGCTGTCCGTCGGCCTGCTCGTCGATCACTCCGGCAGCATGGAGAAGCGGATGGCGGCGACGAAAGAAGCGGCCGCCGAGTTTTTCAAAGACATCATGAAGCCGGGCGATCGTGCATTCGTCGGCGGCTTTTCATTCGATTCGACGCAGCTCGCACCGTTCGTCACGGACGTTGCATCGCTGCGCGAACAGGTCGAGGGATTGCCGGAAGCCAGCGGCGGAACGTCGCTGTATGACGCGATCGTCACCGGGCTCTATCGCTTCCGCAATCTGCAGGGACGGAAAGCACTGATCGTCTGGACAGACGGCGAAGACACGACGTCGCGCGTCTCGTTCGACGACATGCTGACGTATGTTCGCGCGTCGCATCTGCCGCTCTACTTCATCGGCATCGGCATGGGTTTCGGCGACATGGCAGGAACCTCGAAGATGCGTGCGCTTGCCGCGGAGACCGGCGGCGTCGCCTACTTCATCGGCAACGTGAAGGATTTGAAAGCGACGTACGCAAAGCTCGAGGCCGATCTCCGTTCGCAATATCTCGTGTCGTACAACACGGAGAGCTCGAAGAAAGACACGAAGTACCGCACGGTCGAAGTGAAGGTCGACCGCCCCGATGCGAAGGTCCGGACGATTCGCGGCTTCATTCCTTAGCGCGCTGCTGGCGATCGGCTGCGGCGCGCCTCCGCGTCCCGTCGATCGCAGCGGACGCGCCGTGACTCCGCAGACGAGCGGACGTCCATCGACGATCGTTCATTTCTGGGCGACGTGGTGCGTGCCGTGTCGTGAAGAGTTGCCGCAGCTCGTCGCGTATGCGCGGACGCATCGCATTCCGCTGATCACGATCGCGAACGATCGCAGCTTCGATGACGTTGATCGCTTTCTGCGCGAGCGGTCGTTGTCGGTGGATGTGTTGCTCGATCGCGATGGGAAGTACGGACGCGCGAATCACGCCGACAAACTGCCGACGACGCTTATCTACGATGCGCGCGGAAACGTGAAGGAGCGATTCACCGGCGCGCAGGACTGGGTCATCCCGAGCGTAGCGAGGGATCCGGGCGTGCGGGGCACGACGAAGTAGCGATCGACAGCGCGCACCACCCGCGCAGGTCCCTCGCTACGCTCGGGATGACGTTAGCTATTGAATCGCCGGTAGGCGCTCGAGATCAGTGTCACGCGCTTCACGTAATTCCTCGTCTCCGGGAACGGAATCGATTCGAGGAAGTCGTCCATCGGTTTCGACGGTGCGGCGCGGCGCCACTTCTGCACATTTCCCTGTCCCGCGTTGTACGACGCGACCGCGAGCTGCACCTTGCCGTCGAAGAGATCGACGAGATGGCGGAAGTGGTATGTGCCGAGTCGGATGTTGGTGTCGGGATTTTCGAGATGCGCGGAGGTGTGGAGTTTTTGCGCGAGCTCTTTGCCGGTGGCCGGCATCAGCTGCATCAGGCCGGTCGCGCCGACGACCGACTTCGCGTTCGGATTGAAGTAACTCTCCTGAAGGATGAGCGCCATGATCAGGTACGGATCGAGTCCGTTCTTCTCCGCGTTTTTGCGGATCGACTCCTCGTACTTCATCGGGTAGTAGAGCTTCAGGAAATGCGGCGGCACGGAATCCTGCTCGACGGTTGCGAGCGTCGGCCACGCGCGGCGCAGCGACGTGTACATCATCTGCAGATTGTTCGCGGAGCTGTAGAGCTCCGCGAGGAGCGCGTCAGAGAACTGCTGGTTCTTTCGATTGGCGTTCTGCCGGATCTCGATCTGCGCGTCGCGCGCGTCGGAGAGCGCGGTCAGCTCGTAGCCGAGGCGGAGCTCGGGCGGCATCGACTTCTCTGCGATCTCTCCCCAGTCGGGTCGCGGCTCCTTCAGCGGATTACTGCTTCGTGAAGGACGCGGTGCGCCGTGCTGCTCGGAGTAGATCGCATAGAGATCGTCGTATGGCGCGGAGGCCAGCTGGCGATAGATCGCCGCCGCTTCTTCTTTGTTTCCGAGCCGCTCACTGCTGCGTGCGAACCAGTATTGCGACTGGCGGCGGATGTTCGGATTGCGATACGTGTCGGCGATGAATTTGAACAGCGGCCGCGCTCCATTGAGATCGCCGCGCGCGTAGGCGGCCCACGCTTTGTCCCAGAAGCGCTGCAACCATGCTTCGGATGAAGGATCGATCTTCACCAGCTGCGCGACGAGCTCCTGCTCGTATCCGGTCTGATTCTTCGCTTCGGCGATACCGACCAGCGTATTGAGTACCTCGATGCGCACTTCTTCGGCCAGCGGCGGAAGTGCGAGCAGATCTTTCAGCCGTTCGACCGCCAGTCGCTCGTACGTATCCTTCTTCGCTTTCTTCGCGAGATCGACGAGCTGTACGTTGCGTTTCACGTTGCCGAACTTCGGCTTCGATACGAGACGCGACTTCTTTCCTTTGCCCGTCCGCACTTTCACGGTGCCGATCTGCTTTCGCTCGGTCACGGTCTTGATCACGATCGGATTGATCGACGCCGCGAGCGCGCGATAGTTTTTCGACGCGGTGTAGATCGCCGGAATGGCCACTCGATACGAGCCCGACGCAAGCGGATCGAGCACGCGATTCGAATCTTCGTAGCGTCGCAGACTGCTGAGCGCGAGTCCGCGATTGAGTCGCACCGGTTGCACGAGATGCGCGGGAAGAGCGTTCGCTTCGAGCGCCGTCAGCTCATCGAGTGCGTCCTGCGCGTCGTAATCGCGCAGCAGTCCGACGGCGCGCTCGAGCCGCTCGTCAGTCGTCAGACGCAGCGACTGATTGGGTGCCAGTCCGCTCAGCGCGCGAACGACGGCAACCGCGGCACCGGTCTCCGTCGCTTTCGGCGATTTGATGGCGATGTTCCGCGCGGCGAAGAGCATCGACGCGACGTCGCCCTGCGCGAAACGCGATTCGATGTACGACCATCGCGCGGTTGCGCTGTTCTTCGGATCGGACGATGTTGCGAGGTCGCTGTAGACATTCGCGGCGCGGCGGAAGTCGGCGCGATTCGCGTAAAGAACGCCGAGCTTCTGTCCCGCTTCATCGCGCGCCGCCATCTTCGGCGCGCGTTGCCACAACAGCGCGAGTGTCGTCCGCGCGGCGTCGGCGTTGCCGGCGAGCTCATGAGCGCGTGCGAGATACCAGAGCCGATACTCTTCGACCGCGCGCTGTTTGAACGTGAATCCGGCGAGCTGCTTTACGCCTTCGGAGCCGTCGCGGCGATTGACGGCGTCGACGCCGGCCATGAATGACGCCCGCAGATTTTCGAGATCGGGAGGCGCTTCCGGCTTCGGACGTGCGGTGGTTTCGCGCGGCGCGGCCGGCTCGCGATGCGTGTAGAAGTAGCCGCCGATGATGACCAGGCCGATTGCGACCGGGATCAGAACGGCGAGGGCGATCCTTTTACGGCGGAAGCGCATCGGCTGCAGCTTGTGCGAAAGTCACGCCGCGCGCCAGGTGTGGAGGCGGGCGCCTCGCCCGCCCCGAAGCGTCAGAGCCCCAGCGCTTGTGCGTCTCCGTCCGCCAGAATCCGAACCAGCTCGTCGTAAAAGTAGTTCGACGTTTTCCGCACGTCTTCCGGGATTCGCTCGTCGTACATCTGACGGCTGCGGTCGATGTCTTCCTTGAGGCGCTCGTACAGATCGCGATTCTTGCGGCCCGCGTCGACCTTCGGCTCGTTGTACAGCTTGATCTCGGAGACGAGCAGCCGCGCGAAGCGCCGCGCTTCATCATGACGTTTCGCTTCTTCGTTCTGTGCTCCGCCGCCGAGTGCGCCGCCGCGGCCGACGCCGCTGGGAGGAACGTATTGCGTGCTCGGACGATCTTCGCGTTCGCCGCTACCGAGAGAAGGTGTTGCAGGCGGCGGCGCGGCCGGAGGAGCTGACGGCGTCGTTGCTTTTGCTGATTGCGGAACGCTGCTCGCGCCGCTGAACTCGTCAGCGGACGGCATGTTGAACGTCGGACGCTGCGACTGCATCACGTCGCGCATCTGCTCCGAGGTCATCGAAACCGTGGCGTTCGCTTCAGGCAGGTCGGGCTCGGCCGGCGGTGGCGGAGGAGCGGCCGGAGCCGGCGCAACCGCGGGAGCTGGCGGTGCAGCGGCTCGCGCTGGAGCAGCGCCTTCGTCAGCGCCGGAGAGACTCGGCGACGGTACTTTCTTTCGGATGGCCAGCGTGTCGACGAGCAGTCCGGTCGTGAAGACCAGCAGCTGAATCGACGCGGCGTCGAGCTTCGCTGCATCGTCCGCGGTCACGTCGACGAATACCGCCGCCGCGACTTTGTCTTTGATCACCATCGGGACGAGCACCGCGTTCGTTGCGCCGGCGACGCCGAGACGCGTCGAGAGGTTGTTGCCGTCCCAGACCACGACCGTTTCTTCGCGCAGCACGCGATCGAGCTCGGGAATGAGTCCCGGCGCGGCGTTGAAGCGCTTCACGATTTCGTCGTTGCCTCCGTGCGCCGAGAAGCCGACGCCTTTCCAGCCGCTGAACGTTTCGCCTTTCAGGATGAGCAGCGCCGCGCGGGAGCCGAACTCGAGACACTGTTCGAGCAGCGCGTTGAGGATGTCGACCTGAGTCTTGCCGCGCTCGACCGCCTGAACGGCGCGTTTGAGGAGCGATGCGTTTGCGCCACCGGAAGCTGCGGGTGCGGAAGCGGCGGCCGCGACCGGCGCCGGCATGTCGGCGATGAGGTTCTGTTCGAGCTCCGCGATCGACTTTGTGATGTGCGGAAGAAACGTAATCGAGTTGACGTCAGCCTGGACACTTTGCAGCGCTGCTTTCAGCTGAGAATCGACCGTGACGCGGACGTCGTCGACCGAAGAGCGAATCTCCCCCACCATCCTCTCGATCGCTTCGCGCACGTGCGCTTCAATCGAGCTCGCGACTTCGTCGCCCCTCACGGCCATAAATCCTCCTGCTGCTATAGCTTGACCTGCCTTGCCGAAGGCGGTCGCGATTATAGCGCGATGTGCTAAGTTGTCGTGCAATGCGTCGAGCCGCCTCGATCCTCGTGTTTCTCGTGCTCGGATGTGGTGCCGGTCCCGCGGACGATTCGTCGGAATGGCAGGCCGTGCTGCATCACAAAAAGGCCGCCGCCGCTCCCAACGCGAGCACGACGCAGAAGCAGATGTACGCCGATTCGCTCGCCGCGTTCGTCCATCGCAATCCGCATCACAGCCGCGCTCGCGAGGTCTACGAGTACATTCAGGTCGATTTCGCGCGCGAGCTCGCCGCGCTTGGACGCCATCAGGATGCGATCCGTTTCTATCGAGCCGTGCTCGCACAACATCCCGACAATCAGCGCGCTCTCGAGGGGATGCAGATCTCGCTCGATCATCTCGCGGTGTCGCGCGAGAAGCTGCTGGCACTTGAAAAAGGGATGACGACGCACGAAGTCTCGAAGGTTCTCGGCAAGCCGATTCCCGGCTGGACGGTCACACGCCAGCGCCGCGATGCGGTCCTCGAGTCGTGGTATTACCGGAAGACCGACGGCGCCGTCGCAGGTGTCTACTTCCGCGACGGGAAGCTCTTCGCGGCCGAGGAGAATTCGAGCGCGAAAATCGCGCCGCTGATCGCTGTCGCGGAAACGCGCTGATCGCGGAAATCGCACGTATTCATGCGGTGTTCTTTACATCGCGAAGGGTTCTGACATGCCACTCTACGAATATCTTTGCGCCCAGTGCGGCGAGCGGAGCGAGATTCTGCAGAAGATTGCGGATGCGCCCGCTACACATTGTCCGAAGTGCGGCGGCGATCTGAAGAAACTTCATTCGGCGCCGGCGATCCAGTTCAAGGGATCGGGTTTCTACAAAACGGATTACGCCAGCGCTTCATCGAAGCCGCCGGCGAACAGCACGACGAAGAGCGAGAGCAAAACGGAAACGAAGAGCGAGACGAAGAGCGATTCAACATCCTCTTCATCGACTGCAGCGACCGCGACGAAAACGGACTGATTTGATGGAGCTGGCACTTCCGCTCAACCCGACGATGGCCAAAGTCACGCAGCTCAAACAGCGCGCAGATTCGGTGCTCGAAGAGGTGTTTCGATCGCTTTTCGAAGAGATCGATACGGTAAAACTTCGCGCCGACGTCGCGACGATGAAGAGCAGCGCGCCGGACTTCAGCTCCGTCGATCACGCGAACCTGCTCGCGCGCCGCACCGCTCTTCGCTGCGCCGCGGCCGGCGCGGTGACCGGACTTCCGAGCGGTCTGCTCGCGCTCGGCACGCTCAGCGCCGATCTCGCCTACCTGGTCTTCCAGCAGTTCCGCCTGATCCTCGGCATCGCCACGATCTACGGACATGAGCCGTCGAACCGCGAGCGTTTTCACGAAGCGCTCTCGTGCTTCGCGTATGCGTCGGGTGTCGGCATCGGCAAGCAGGGAATCGCGACGATGGTCGAAGTGGCAACGCTCGAAAGCGGCGTGGTCGCCGAGAAGCTCGGTGTGCAGTTCATGCGCGAGCGGCTGATGAAGATCGTGCCGATCGTTGGCGCCATCTCCGGTGGCGCGCTGAATTACGTTTCCGTTCGCGCCGTCGCGCGCGCCGCGATCCGCTACTACGAATCGCGCATCGATCCGGTGCTGGCCGACGAGATCTGGAACGAAGGCGACCGCGAGCACGCCTGATCGCGGCCCGCGAATTGTTTAACGCAACCCGGAAATTGTCCTCACGGTAGTCGCGTTACCGGCGCTGACTACACGATGCCGAAAATCGAGACCGAACCAGCGACGGAAGTGCGCTCAGCGTTTTTTGAACGACGCAGACTGCGCCGCATTCGGATGATCGTCGAGCTGACGATGAATCTCATCAGCAGCGACATGACTGTCTCGCATCGCGAAGCGCGCTGCCTCGTCAATTGCGCGCGCAAAGCGATCCTCGAACTGCATCCCGGCTTCACGGAACGCTACGAACGGATCGTCGGCCCGCACTTCGATCGCGTGCTGCACGAACGCTGGCCGTTCGAAGAGCCGCGCGCCAACGAGCTCGTCAACTAGTTGACGCTGCGCGTGTTCAGCGCTCGTTCCATCGCCCGCACGACTTTCCCCTCACCCAGTTCCGCCTTCGCGCGCTGAAGCTCGTACTTCGCCGCGGTCGGGTTCAGATACTCGATGGTCGGATCGTCAGGAACGAGATGTTTGTACTCGAGCTTCTCGAGCACGCCGGCCGGAAACGCAGCGCGCCGCGCGAAGACCATCGACACATCGTCGAATGCGATCAGCGCCCAGTCGCGGCGGCGATAGCGAACGAGCGACGCCGGCAGCGCGCGCTGTTCGCCTGACGCGACGTCGACGACCGTGACCCGTTCCGTTTCGTACTCCGCGACCGAAAGATCGACGAGGTATTTCTGCAGCAGCCCGTGCCACGCGCGGCTGTCGCGGCGCGCGCGCGCGTCTTCGTCGATGAAATCGCGATAGAGCTCGTTGCGGCCATCGGTCACCACGCGCCGCTCCGGATAGAACGTCCAGATGAGATAGCCGCCGAACTGGTCGGCGTTGTAGATGTTGCCCGGCAGGTTGAGCGCTTTCAGTCGCGCGGCGGAGCGGACCGGGAAACGTTCGTTATCGACGCCGAGTCCATGAGTGCCATTCGCGAGTACCCACGCGATCGGAATCAGCGACGCGATCGCCCACGTCCGTCCGCCGCGTTTCGGCAGCGGCACGAGCAGCGGCAGCGTCGCGAAATAGAGCCCCTGATTGCGGACATAGCGCGCGGCGAGCACGGCGAAAAGGACGAAGAGCACGAAGCGCCAGGCGTTCGCGCGCTTCTCATCGGAGATCGCGAAGAGAATGATTCCGACAGCGATCGTCAGATAGAGCAGCGGAAAGACGGAGACCGGACTCGGCAGCCATTCCGCGTTCACGAACGTGCCGCTGCGAATCGCCGACGTCAGCTCGAGCGGTGCGGTGATCGCGCGAATGCCGAACGGATTGATGAGGAGCGCAAGCGTGCTCGCCGGCGCGACGATCCAGCGGCGCGTATCGACCTGCATCGCAACGATGGCGAGCAGCGGCGCGAGCAGCGCCGACGGATGCGTGTTGATCCAGACGACGGTCAGCAGCGCGTAGAGAATCGCGAGTTTCTTCGGGCCGATCGTGTGCGATGAGAGCAGCGCGATCGCGCCGGCGGCAAGCAGCGCCGCAATCGTCGATGGTCGAACGCCGAGCCGATCGAAACCGCCCGCGAACGCGACGCATGTTACGAAAAGCGCGACGCCCCATTCCGCGCTCTGCGACGCGACGAGAAATCCGATCGCGAAGATTGCCGCGACAGCCAGCGCGTTGACGATCGAGATCGCCGCCGTGTTGCCGAACGACGTCGCATACATCACGACTTCGTAAAGCCACTCGCCGTTGATCCACGGCTTCTTCTCGCTTGCGATCGCGAAGGGATCGACGTCCGGGAGCGCGTGATGCTCGACGATCCAGCGGCCGGTGGCGAGGTGCCAGAACGCGTCGTAGGCGCGGATCGGCGCGAGCGCCGCGATCGTGAGAAGTGCGAAGAGAGCGATCGCGATGACGCGCCGATTCATTCGAGCGCGAGTATAGGCGACTACGTCACAGGCGAAGCCGGAGTCGCCGGAGCCGCGGGCGCAGCAGGAGCGGTCGGCGCAACGGGCGCTGCCGGAGCCGCGGGCGGAACCGGCGGAACCGGTCCGTTCTCCACCTGAATGTCGCCATTCACGGTCGAGATCTTCAGCTCATAACGACCGCCGTTCACCTGTCCGGAAACGCGGCGGCTGCCGGGATTCGAATGAATGTTCATCGGGAACGACGCTTCGAAATCGCCGTTCACCTGGGTGAAGTCGCCGCTGAACGATGCGCTGGCCGGCAGCACCGCGCGCACTTCGCCGTTGACGGTCTTGAGACGCGCTCCCTGGAAGTCGTGCAGGAACCGCGCGATCACGCGGCCGTTCACAGTCTTCGCCGACAGTTCCGACGATCCCTGCGTCTCGACGTCGATCGGACCGTTCACGGTCGTCAGCTGCGTCTCGCCGTCGACACCCTTCGTGGCGATGCGGCCGTTCACGGTACGCACTTCGAGCGCGACCGACTGCGGGACGTGCACGACGTAGTCGACGGTTACGTCGCGCGACTTCATGAACGGGAAGCCGATGACGACGACGTGACCCTTGTCGCGGCGGCCGATCGAAAGCGTGTCGCCACTCAGCTCGGTTCGGAAGTAACCTTCATTCTCTTCGTTCTTCTTCGGCGCGATGCCGCGGGCGCGGACGTTCGCGGTCAGCGAAACGGTATCGGTCGGGCTGCCGTCGACGGTCACGGTGCCGTCGACTTCGCGAATCTCGAGGCGATGAATCGCCGCGGCAGGCCACGTGCGGGTGATCGTCGTCGCGTACCGTTCGCGCTTTGCACAGCCGCCGATGAGAATCATGGCGACGGCGAGCGAATAGATCGTACGGTTCCGGCTGTTCATAGACACCCTCACAGGATCGTGTTTACGCGATCCGGACGGAAGAGTTTCAGCGGATGACCGACAGCTCACAAACCACCCTGCTGCGCATTGCGGCGTTCCTCGTCGACGCCCTGACGATTTCCATTCTCCTGATTCTGCCGTCTTCGATCATCAGTTACACGATGGCGTGGGTCGGCGGTTCGGTGAAAGCGATCTCGATCGTCTGGTTCGTCGCGCTCGGAATCCTGACCATCGCGCTGCTGCTTCGCGACGGTTTCCGCGGCCGTTCCATCGGCAAGCAAATGCTCGGCCTGCGGCTCGTCACGCCGGCCGGCGAGCGCTGTTCGTACTTTCGTTCGTTCGTCCGCAACGTCCCGATCGTGATTCCCGGATGGAACCTGCTGGAGCTCGTGCTCGTCTTCGCCGGAAAGAAACGGACCGGCGATCGGATCGCCAAGACGACCGTCAGCGAAGAGTAAATGTCAGCCGCTTCTCCGTCAGCACCGCCGCAAACTCCTCCGCCGCTGACGCGCGCACATCGAACGTAAACACGTTCTCTTCCGCGAACTCCTCGCTCACCAGCACGACGCGCGGCGGTTCGATCAATCGATAGACCGTGTTCAGCGCCTCGAACGGCACGATCACGCGGAAGCGCGTGTAGACGTAGCGATCGAGTCTCTTCGCGTCGCGCAGCGCGCCGGTTGCGGTGTCGCGATACGCGCGCGCCAGTCCGCCGGTGCCGAGCTTCACGCCGCCGTACCAGCGAACGACGACCACTCCCGCGTCGTGCACCTTCGCGCCGTCGATCGCGGCGAGGATCGGTTTGCCTGCGCTGCCGGACGGCTCGCCGGCATCGGAGCTTCGTTCGCGGCCATCGGTGAAAAGCCGGAACGCCCAGCAGTGATGCGTGGCGTCGAAGTAGCGCTTCTCGATGCGCGTCAGCTCCGCGAAGAAGTCCTCTTCGCGCGTGACCGGAAAGGCGATGGCGAGGAAATCGGAGCGCTCGATCTTCTGCCGGAGCTCGGCCGGCGCGGCGAGAGTCTGGAAGTGGTCACTTGCCATCGGCGCGTGGCCGCATGGTACGCGCCATCGCCAGCTGTACGATCCGCTCGATCAGATCGCCGTGCGACAACTCCGGCTTCGCGCGACGCGCGGCCATCGCGAACTCGGCGCGATTGTCGAGCCACGGATTCGGATTCACTTCGATGACGTACGGCATGCCGTCGGCTGCGAGGCGCATGTCGATGCGCGCGTAATCGCGAATGAGCAGCGCGCCGCATGCGCCGAGTGCCGCTTCACGAATGCGCGACATCACCGCTTCATCCGCGACGATGTCCTCCGGCACGAACTCCTTCGCCGCTTTGAAATCGTTCTCCCACTTCGCCTCGGTTCCGGCGATGCGCGGAAGATCGGCGGGAAGTTTCGAGAGGTCCCATTCGATCGGCGGAAGGACGACCGGCGGATTGCCGAGCATGCCGACGTAAAGCTCGCGGCCATCGATGTACTCCTCGACGAGCGCGGGCGTGTGGAACTCCTGGTGAATGAAGAACACGCGTTCCATCAATTCGCCGACGTTGTTCACGACCGACTTCGCATTGATGCCGATCGACGCATCGGTGGCGATCGGTTTCACGATCAGAGGGAAGCGATCGATGGTCGGATTTCCTTCGACGCGATCGGAGGTGATGATCGCGAACTCCGGCGACCGTACTTTGTGAAACTCGAACAGCTTTTTCGCCAGCGACTTGTCGCCGGCCAAAGTCAGGGCGAGCGAGCCGGAGCCGGTGAAACGCTTGTCGAGCAACTCCAGCACGGCTGCGATGCGACGCTCTTCGTTCCCTTCGCCGCCGAGCGATTCGCAGACGTTGAAGATCAGCTCCGAGTCGTCGTCTTCCAGCTGGCGAACCAGTTTCCTGACCGGCGCAGATGCAGCGAGCTTCTTCACCGCGTAACCGCGCTTCGTCAGCACCTCATCGAGCTGCGTCGAAACGAGCGCGGGAAACTTCTCGCCGTTCGCGAGCGCTTCGGTGCGAACGCGTTCTTCATCGGCGTCGTAAAGGATGGTGATCGACGGTTTGGCGGCTGCCACGATGCGTGTGCAATGAAAGCGTGGTGCCAGGAGGCGGCGCATATAATCCGCGCGCTATGTTCAAGATCGTCGAAATCTTCGCGCGCGAAATTCTCGATTCACGCGGTAACCCCACGATCGAAGTCGACTGCCTGCTCGATTCGGGCGCGGTCGGCCGTTACGCCGTTCCTTCCGGTGCGTCGACCGGTTCGCGCGAAGCGCTCGAGCTGCGCGATGGCGACAAGAAGCGCTACGGCGGCAAGGGCGTGCTGAAAGCGGTCGACAACGTGAACGCCCGCATCGCTGCCGAGGTCGAAGGGATGGACGCGCGCGAGCAGGCGATGATCGATCTCGTCATGAAGCAGCTCGACGGTACCGAGAACAAAGGCAAGCTCGGTGCGAACGCGATCCTCGGCGTTTCGCTCGCCGTCGCACGCGCCGCCGCTGAAGCGGCCGGTCTTCCGCTCTTCCTCTACCTCGGCGGCGCCGGCGCGCGCACGCTGCCCGTCCCGATGATGAACGTCATCAACGGTGGCATGCACGCCGACAACAACCTCGACGTCCAGGAGTTCATGATCATCCCGGCCGGCTTCAGCACGTTCTCCGACGCGCTGCGCGCCGGCGTGGAAGTCTTCCACGCCCTGAAGAAGACGCTGCACGACAAGAAGCTGACGACGGCCGTCGGCGATGAAGGCGGCTTCGCTCCCGATCTGAAATCGAATGCGGAAGCGCTCGACCTGATCCTCACCGCGATCGAAAAGGCCGGCTACAAACCGGGCTCCGACATTTACCTCGGACTCGACGTCGCCGCGTCGGAGTTCTACGACAAGGACACGTACACGTTCGAGGGCGGGAAGAAGTCGAGCGCGGAGATGGTCGCGTATTACGAAGACCTCGCGAAGCGCTATCCGATCATCTCGATCGAAGACGGCATGTCGGAAGGCGACTGGGATGGCTGGGGAACGCTGACGAACGCGCTCGGATCGAAGATGCAGATCGTCGGCGATGATCTTTTCGTGACCAATCCGCAGATCTTCGCGAAGGGAATCGAGAAGGGGATCGCGAACGCGATTCTCGTGAAGGTGAATCAGATCGGGACGCTCACCGAAACGCTCGAAGCGATCGAGCTCGGCAAACGGGCCGGCTATCGCGCGGTGATGTCGCATCGTTCGGGAGAAACCGAAGATTCGACGATCGCCGATCTCGCCGTGGCGACGAACGTCGGCCAGATCAAGACCGGCTCGGCGTCGAGAAGCGATCGGATGGCGAAGTACAACCAGCTGCTGCGAATCGAGGAAGAGCTCGGGGATGCCGCGGTGTACGCGGGGAAGGCGATCTACAAGCGCCTGTGACTTTCATCCTGAGCGAAGCGAAGGATCTCCGGTGCTTCAGCCGGGTGCGTGAATCGTGCGCCGCTCGTGGCATATACCCAGCTGCAGGACCAGAGATTCTTCGCTTCGCTCAGAATGAACTTCATCACGCCGCCCGTGGCATGTACACAGCTGAAGGACCGGAGATTCTTCGCTTCGCTCAGAATGAAAAGGCCGGCACGATTTGACATCGCCCCCACGTCGTCAATACATTGACGGTATGCCGGATCGTGATCTCGTCAGCGGCGTCGTACAGCTCGCAAACCTTCTCACGCGCAGGCTTGCGCCGGTCTTCGAACGGGCGAAGATCACTCCGCAGCAGTGGAGCGTCCTCACCGTCCTCGGCGATTCCGACGGGCCGATGACGCTGGCCGGCCTCGCGCGCAGGATGCTCGTGTCGAAGCAAAACATGACCGGGATGATCGCGCGCCTCGAACAGCTCGCACTCGCCGAGCGGAGCGACGACCCGAACGATCTTCGTTCCTCACGCGTCGTGCTGACGCGCCGCGGACGAACGCTCGTCGAGAAACTGCGGCCCGCTTACGAAGAGTGGCTGGCAGGCGTGACCGGCGAATCGGAGCGCGAGATCGCCACGCTCACGCGCTCGATCGACCGCCTGATCGGACGGCTGGAACAGCCGGACTGACGCCGCCGACTACGCGATTGCGCCCGCCTTTCTTCGCCGCGTACAACCGCTCGTCGGCAACCTGAAAGAGCGCGTCGACGCTCTTGCCGTCCGCCGGAAAAAGCGCCGCACCGATGCTGACCGTGATGCTCGAACCATCCGGCGGCGCCGGAATCGCTTCGATTCCTTCGCGCACCCGTTCCGCGATCGTCAGCAGCGCCTCGACGTCGACCTGCGGCACGATCACCGCGAACTCCTCGCCGCCATACCGCGCCGGAAAATCGACCGCGCGAACGCTGTCGCGAATCGACTGCGCGACGCGGCGCAGCGCGTCGTTGCCGGCGAGATGTCCGAACGAGTCGTTGTATTTCTTGAAGCGATCGAGATCGAGCACGAGCACGCCGAACGTTTCCGGGTAGCGATCGGCGCGATCGATCTCGCCGTCGATCCGTTCGCGGAACGCGCGGAAGTTCGGCAGGTTCGTCAGCTCATCGGTGCGCGCGCGCGCCTTCAGCTCGTCGGCCATTCGATTGAACGCGCCGCCGAGCTTTGCGATCTCGCGATCGCCCGCCACCGGCGCGCGCGCATTGAGATCGCCGGATGCAATCCGTTCCGCGGCGACGGACAGCTCTTCGATCGGACGAACGACGCTGCGCAGCGTGATCTGTACCGCCGCGAAGCTGGAGATGACGAGGATCCAGACGATCGCCAGACCGGCCGACATCGTGTCACGCGCGTCGCGCTGCAGCTCCGGCAACTGTGCGGCGACTTCGCGTTTCCGCTCATTCAATATCCGCTGCGCCGACTGCACGACGAGCAGCGATGCGCCTTCGAGCTCTTCAGGTGTCGCGGTTGAATCGGTGAGCGTCGCCGCATACGCTTTCACGCGCGAGCGAAGCGGCGCGAGATCGGCGGTGGCGAGCGAAGGACGTTGCAGCCACTGCGACACGATTCGATACGCGCCCGGCGCCGCCTGTCCGATTTTCACCCGCGCATGAAACGCGTTCTGTGCGCGCACCAGCTCATCGAGATCGGCGATCGCTCCCATCTCCACGCCGACGAGTCGCGACCACCGCTCCTGCGCCGCGCGTTCGCGCCAGCTCATTCCGAACGCCACTGCGAACAGCGCGATGGAGAACGCCGTCGTCAGCAGCAAAACACGCGAGCGCAGCCGAGGACGTTGCATCACTTTTCGTCCTCGCGCTTGCGACGATCGACGCCCGAACGTGCTTTCTTCGTCAGCATCGTCAGACGCTCCTGCACCTGATGCACGGCGAGCACGTACGCGGCGTGACTCCACGTCAGCGGTGAAACGGAAAGCGGCTTGCCGCTGTACGGATCGACCTGTTCCGGAAGTACGCCGCTCGGCAGCGCGCGCGCGACCGTCCACTCCAGCAGCGCGATCGCTTTCTGCAACTGATCGAGCGACTGCGCGCGGCGCGCGTGCCACTGCGCGACGCCGAGCGTGCAGAGAATCCACGGATTGCCCGGCACGTCGGCGATCTCTTTCGAGACCTGAAAATAGTAATCGTCTTCGTAACGCGCGATGCCGCCGACGTCCGTCTTCACCGTCAGCCGCTCGACGATCTGTTCCATCGTGGAGACGACCTTCGGATCGTCGGGCGAGAACATGTCGAAGAGCCAGAGACCGGCGATCGATGAATCGATCGTTGTATCGGCGGTCAGCTCACCCGACGACGACACGTTGACCATCCGCGCGAAGCGCCGCAGCTTGTCATCGTAGAGATGCTTGTCGGTCGCTTCGCGAATCTCCGCGGCCGCGGTCGCGTAACGCTCCGCCACCGACTCCTCGCCGAACGCGCGCGCAAACTTCGACGCCGCCATCAGCCCGCCCCACACCGCGCCGATCGTGAACGCCGGAATCCCCCGCCGCTCCTCCCACAGGTCGTACGACGATGCAGGAAGCCGCGTGTGCGGCTCGCGATAACGCGCCAGAAAATCGCCGATCGTTTTTACCATCGGCTTGTACAGCGGCCGGACGAACTCGACGTCGTGGAACGTTTCGAAGTGGCGCCACAGCGCCCAGATGACGAGCGCCGTTTCGTCTTCCTGAATCGGCAGTTGTCGTCGTCCATCCGCCGACATCCACGGATGCCACGACGAGCCGACTGAACCGTCCGGGTTGTACTTGTGCAGCAGAAATCCGCCATCCGTGATGAGGTTCTGGCAGAAGGTGAAGAAGCGCCTCGTGATGTCGGGATAGCCGGCCTGAATCAGCGCGACGGTAACGATCGCGCCGTCGCGTGGCCACATATACGTGTACGTGTCGCGGCCGAACTGCACGATGTCCGAATCGGTCGCGGCGATCACGGCGCCGCTGTTGTCGATCTGCGTTCGGATGATCAGCAGCGAACGTCGATAGAGTCGTTGCACCGCTTCCGGCAGCGATCCCGAATCGGGCGCGGCCTCGCGCTTCACCCACAACTTCCAGTAATTGCGCGTTCGTTCAAGAAACGATTCCGCGCCGCGCTCGCGCACCATCGCATCGAGCGCCGAGACGTCGCGATACGACGTGCCGAACGCCCACCAGATCCACGCGACCGCCGTCGACTCCGGTTTCAGCGACAGCTCGAGCATGCCGGTCGCGTCGACCGATCCCTGCGCGATGGCGTTGCGCTGCAGATTGCCGTCTTCCGCATCGCGCCACGTTCCCTGGTAACCGTCCCGTTCCTTCGTGCCGATCGCGAAACCGCTGAAGCCGAATCGATCGTCGATCGATCCATTCATCAGCACGTAGCGCCGCGCTTTGTACGCGACCAGGCCGTTGAACTCCGGATCGTAAAAGATCGTGTCGCCGATGGCGTTGCCGGAGAGATGCGGATCGAAGTGCGTGTAGATGTGCACGGACCGCGGAGCTTCGCTGAGGTTGCGCAGCTCGATGCGGCGGACGAAGAGATCGCGATCGAAATCGACCGCATCGCTCAGCGTCATCTCCAGTTGCATCGACTGCGCGCGCGCGAAGACGCGCGTGACCAGCGTGTCTTCTTCGTAGTCGCGCGTCTTCTCCCACAACGGACTGGAGATCCACGCGAACGTACCGTCGCACCAGAGACCGAAGTGCGAGATGTCGCCGACCGTCTGATTGTCCTGGCCGACGTGCGGGTAGTAGACGTCGCGGATGTTGTAGTCGTGATCGAAATTGATCAGGAGGTTGCCATTGGAGATCGGCAGATCGCGCGGCATCGTGGAAGGACTGTAGCAAAGGATGAAGGATGAAGGATGAATGATGAAGAGTGTCTGTCTTTCATCCTTCATCCCTCATCCTTCATCCTTCCTTCATGGACCTGCTCGACATCTATCTTCGAACGCTCGACGCCTGTGCGCCCGACGTGCTCGTACGTCGCGTGCTGCCGCACGACGCGCCGCGAAATGTCGTCGCCATCGGCAAGTGCGGGGCGCGACTGCTCGACGGCGTCGCGCAGGAGCTCGGGATTGCACGCGCGTTCGTCGCGGTGCCGGAAGGTTACGGACTGCCGACTGCGAATGCGGAGATTGCGATCGGCGGTCATCCCGACATGACGAGTGCGAGCTTCGACGCGGGACGAAAGCTCCTCGAGTTTGTCGACAGCTGCGACGACATTCTCTTTCTCATCTCGGGCGGCGGCTCCGCATGCGTCGAAGTTCCGATCGACGGAATCAGTGAACGCGAGCTCGCCGAGATCAACGCGACGCTCGTCGCCTCCGGTCTGCCGATCGGCGAGATCAACATCGTTCGCAAACACCTCTCCGCGATCAAAGGCGGACAACTCGCGCAACGCGTTCGCGGCCGATCGATGACGCTCATCTACTCCGACGTCGCGCGCGGCGCGCTCGCCGACGTCGCATCGGGACCGACGCTGCCGGATCGCTCGACGATCGCAGACGCCGCGGCAATCGCCGCGCAAATCGGGATCCATCCGCGCACGTTTGGCGAAACCGTTAAGCAGCTCGATCGCACAGACGTAAAACTGATCGCGGACAACGACACGCTGCTGAATACGGTCCCGACTGATATGCGAATGACGATCGAATGCGATGTCGCGACCGCAGCGCAACAGCTCTTCGACGCCGCGCGCAACCGGCAACCCGGTCAGCTTCTCGCCGCCGGCGGCGAACCGACCGTCATCCGCCGCGGCGATGGTCGCGGAGGACGCTGCACCGAGCTCGCCGCGCGCTTCGCACTTCTCGCACTCGATGCCGGCGATACGAACTTCGATGCGCTCTTCGGCAGCTCCGACGGCGTCGACGGCACGAGCGGCGCGGCCGGCATTCTCCTGCGGGGAATCCCGCCCATCGACCGCTCGTGGGCAAATCGTGAACTTGCGCGGTCGAACTCGCTTGTGGTCGCGGAGGCGGCCGGGGAAGCGATTAGAATTCCGGTGACCGGCAATAACCTCCGTGATCTCTATCTTTTGGCTCGCCGTTAGCAGGCGCGGGCGTACAGCTCGATGGACGAAGTAAAACCGACAGTCGAAGGGCATCACCGCTCCGCTCGCGAGCGCCAGCGGCGCGGTCCGATGTGGGGCTGCCTCGGCACACTCCTCAAGCTGATGATTTTCGGCGCGATCGCGATCACGCTGATCGTCGGTCTCGGCTGGTGGTACGTCGGTTCCACCTCGTTCGCCGGCCTCGTGAAAGCACGCATCGAGAAGACGCTCGAAGCACGGCTCGGCCGGGACGTCACCATCGGCAGCGTCGAGATCGTGCGCACGCGGCCGCAGCAGGTCATCGTCACCGATCTACGCATCGCCAACTCGCCCGGTGCCGTGCATCCGTATTTCGCCACCGTCAAACGGCTCGTCATCGCCGGCGGCGTCGAATCGTTCTGGACGCGCAACATCAAAGTCGGCCGCATCGACATCGATCAGCCGAGGCTCTTCTTCGAGGTCTATCCCGCCGGCTCATCGCTTGTACACAATTTCCCGCGCTGGCAATCGGGACCGCCGAGCCGCTACGAGATCTATCACCTCGAGCTCGACAAGATGTACGTCACCGGCGGTGCGCTCGACTTCCTCGATCGCAAGCACAAGATCGCCGCGGTTACGACCGGGATTCGTTCCGAGCTGACCGTCACCTCCGCGCAGAACCGCTACGCCGGCGTGATGACCGGCGACCTGGTTCGCGTCCGCATTCAGGATTACGTTCCGTTCGATCTCGATCTGCGCGGCTCGTTCGTCTACGAGCCGAACAAGCTCGCGCTGAATTCGATCGCCATGCGCGGCCGCGACATGGAAGTGTTCGTGAACGGCAACGTCGCGCCGCTCGCCGATGGCGCCTACAACCTCAAGCTCGATTCGCGCATGACGCTGGCGCGCGTTCGCGAGATCTTCCGCATCAACAAAACGCTCGACGGACTCGTCGCGCTCACCGGAAATCTGAAAGGGAAGCAGGGCGACTTCTCGCTGACCGGCGCGTGGACGTCATCGAAGATCGCCGCCGACGTTTACGACCTCGCGAATTTGAAAGGGCGGATGAACGTCACCGGCGAGCGCGCCATCGTCGACGTTGAACGCGCGTCGTACGGCGCCGGCTCGATCGCCGCGCATTATGTGCTCCCCGGATTCTCGGAACCGTATCCGCAGGACGTCGAGTTGAAGTACGACCGCGTCTCGCTCGAAAAACTTTTCAGCGACTGGGGAGTGAAAGGAACGGGACTGCGCGGCGGCGCCACCGGTCGTCTCACCTATCACTGGAACAAAGACCGCGTGCTCGCCGGCACCGGCGAAGGAACGGCGACGCTCGCGCAGAACGCGACCGCGTTCTCCGACGCTAAGTATCCGATCGCACTCGGCGGTTCGACCGACTTCGCGCTCGACAACGGCGTCGTCATCTTCCGTCGCGGCGAGTTGAAGACCGCCGCGTCGACGATCGGCTTTCGCGGCAAGCTGCGCATCGAAGACGTCAACACCGACCTGCTGCTGAACATCGACAGCAGCGACTTCTCCGAGCTTGATCGCGCCGCGTACAACTTCGCGAAGTCGGCCGGCAAGAAGAACTACGACCTCCTCGGACTCGGCGGCAGCGGCACGATCACCGGCAGCGTCGTCGGCAAATTGAAAACGCCGCAGGTCGTCGCACACATCGCCGCCGCGAACACGAAGTACAACAACATCGTTCTCGGCGACTCGAACATCGACCTGAAATACGACGGCGCGAAAAGCGTGCTGACGTTCGAGCGCGCCACGTTCAAAGACGCGAACGGAACACTCGTGCTGACCGGTACGGTCGGCTTCCCCGATCGCGGTCCGTCGCCGCTCTTCGATCTCGCCGTCGACGCGGTCAACTATCCGATCGACAAAGCGATGGCGACGGTGAATCTCAAGCTCGCCGCGAAAGGACTCGGCACCGGCAAGCTGCTCATCACCGGTTCGGGCGACAACGGCCGCGTGCATTTCGCCGGACTGACGATCAACCAGGGGAAAGCGCAGGTTCGCCTGAACGGCGACATTGCGTGGAAGCCGGGGAAAGGAAATCTCGACCTCGACATCGTCGCGAAGTCGTATCCGATCGCCGACCTCGTCGCATTCTTCGAGCTCGGCAATCTGCCGATCACCGGCGAGCTGACCGGCACGCTGCATCTCGCCGGACCGAAGACGAAGCTCGAAGGAGCCGGCGACATCGTCATCGCCAACGGCTCGATCTACGGCGAGCCGGTGGAGAGCGCGGCCGCGAAGATCGTCTTCACGCAGGGAAAGATGCGCGCGACCGACGTGACGGTGAAAGCGACCGCCGGCACGATCACCGGCGAAGCGGAGCTCGACCTCGGCACGAATGAGTTCAACTACACGATCAAGTCGTCATCGATCGATCTGTCGAAACTGAAAGCGCTCTCGTCGCTGGCCGGACTGCTCGGCGGCAACATCACGCTGACGTCGACCGGCGGCGGCACGCTCGATCAGCCGGAACTCGTAATCGAAGCGACGCTCAATCAGGCGACGCTGCGCGGCCTGGCATTGCCGCCCGATCTTCCGCCGCCGACGATCTATCTCGCCGTTCGCAACGGCCGGCTCGTCGTGAAAGGCTCGATTGCAAATCTCGTCACGATCGACGGCGACGGAACGATCGCGCCCGACGGCACGCTCGACGGACTCGTGACCATCGTCGTCAGCGACCTCGCGAAGTTGCTGTTGATCTCGCCGAACACCGCAACGCTGCCGGCGTCCGGCAGCCTTACCATCGAAGCGCGACTCGGCGGAAAACTAAGCTCGATCGAAGCCTTGCGCATCGACGCAAGCGTCCCGGTGCTCAACCTCAAAGTCTCCGAGCATTCGTTCGTGGCGGCGCGACCGCTGCGACTCGGCTTGCGCGATGGCCGCCTCATCTTCGACGACTTCGAGCTGAAGCTCGCCGACACGCCGTCGACGCTCGCCGTCAGCGGCTACGCGGAAGTCGCCGGCGCGAAACGGCTGGCGATCGAAGTGCGCGGCACGCTCGAAGCGGCGCTCGCACAACTCTTCATTCACGATCTGCGCGCCGACGGTCACGTCGTCGTCGCGCTCGGCGTCCACGGCACGCTCGCCGAGCCGCGGCTCGCCGGAACCGCCGAGTTTCAGGACGCGCAGGTTCGCTTCGCCGGCTTCCCGCAGATCATCGATCACCTCACCGGCACGCTCGTCTTCAAAGGCGATCGCATCGACATCGACGCGCTGCATGCGCAGGTCGGCGGCGGCTCGATCATCGCCGGCGGCTCGGTCACGCTCGACGGCATGAAGCCGCAGCGCGCGCGCATCACGCTGCAGGGAACCGACGTCGCCATCCGCTACTTTGAAGGCGTCACGGTCGCGGGCAACTTCAGTCTGCTGCTCGCCGGCGACGGCGATCGCTTCGTGTTGTCGGGCGATGTGAATGTCGATCGCGCCGTCTATTTCAAGGACTTCGATTTCCAGGCGTCGCTGCTCAATGTCGTGCTGTCGCGTCGCGGCGTCACGCCGATCGTCGCCGCGTCGTGGCAGGACCGCGTCGGACTGCGGCTGCATCTCAGCGCGCCCGGTACGCTCGCCGTCCGCGACAACATCGCCGACGTGACCGGCAGTGCCGACATCGATCTGAGCGGCACACTCGCCAACCCGATCGTCCTCGGCTCCGTGACGCTCGACGAAGGCGGGCGCGTTCGCTTCAACAACATCGACTATCACATCGTTCGCGGCTCGATCAATTTCCAGAATCCGTTCCGCATCGATCCCTACTTCGACGTCACGTTCGAAGGACGCGTGCGCGGCGGATTCTCCGAAGTGGAAGGCGGTCCGGTCGAAGTGAGCGTCAACATCACCGGCACGCTCGATCGCATCTCGCCGACGATCACCTCCGATCCGCCCGCCAGCGACATCACGCTCTTCACGATCCTCGGCTTCGGCGCGCTCACGTCGCCGCAGGCCGGCACCGGCGGCAACGCGGAAGCGGCGATGGCCGGACGCTCGATCCTCTATCAGAGTCTCGTCAACGCGATCGGCTCGCGGCTCTTCACGTTCGCCGACGTCTTCTCATTCGATCCCGGCAATCTCGATACGACCGGCGATCCCGGTCCGAAGGTGACGCTCGAGAAGCGGGTCTCCGACGCGCTGCGCGTAGTCGTCGTCTACAACACACGCGACTCGCGCAACAAAGAGCTGATCGAGTGGCAGGCCAATCCCGAATGGACGGTGCAGTTCACGCGCGACGAGCCGCACAACGAGTACCGGCTCGAAGGTCGTTTCCGTCGCCGGTACGCCGGTCACTGGACGCTCGGCTCTCGCCGTAATGCAGTGAACGCGTCGGCGTCGATGACGCCGCTCGTCATTGCTCCCGAGCCGCAGACGACCGCCGCGCAATTGCCGCCGGGACCGCATGTGCCGAGCCGCGAAGTTCCGTACGACGGACGGCGAATCACGACGATCAACTTCCGCAGCGACGGCCGCTTCGACACCAGCAAGTTGTCGCAGTACGTCGTCGTCAAGCCGGGCGATGCGCTGACGATTCGCGCGGTGCAGTCGTCGATCAAGAGCATCTTCGCGACCGGCGATTTCCGCGATGTGCGCATCGAAGCGGTCGATGACGGCGACGGCGCAGCGCTGACGGTCGCGCTCTTCCTCAACTATCGCGTCGCCGCAATCGAGCTCGAAGGACTGCACGGCGCCGATCGGACGCGCGCGGAACGCGAGCTGACCATTCGCACCGGCGACGTCGTTTCGCTGAGCGCCGTCGATCACAGCGCCGTCGCCGTGCAGCAGTTCCTCAATCGCGTCGGCTATCTCGAAGCGGTCGTCGATCCGGAAACGACCTTCCATCGCGAGCTCAATCGCGCCGACATCACGTTCCACATCACCACCGGCGTGCGCGCCACGATCGCGTCGGTCGTCTTCGAAGGCGACATCGCGCCGCTCACGCCGGCCATGCTGATCGCCGAGATGCGCAATCGTCCCGGCGCACATTTCTCCGTTGCACAGGCGCGCACCGACGCCGATCGGATGCGCCTCTCGCTCTTCCACAACGATTACCGCAAGGCCGACGTTCGCTATCAGAACTACGTGTATGACGCCGCCGCGAAAACGGTGGCGCTGCATTACAAGGCGACGGTCGGTCCGAAGGTGCGCGTCGCAGTGACCGGCGCGACGAAACGCTCCCTGCGCGGACTGCTGCCGTTCCGCCGCAATCAGGGTTACAGCGAAGACGTCATCGATCGCGCGGCGAGCGACATCGTCACGCACTATCAGCAGCAGGGTTACTTCAACGCCGCCGTCGACACGGAAGGGAAGCTCGTCGACGGTGTCTGGGTGACGACGTTCCACGTCGTTCCAGGTCAGCGCTATCGACTGGCGAGCGTGACGTTCACCGGCAATCAGAAAGTCGATGACAAGAAGCTGGCGAAGGTCGTCTCGGTCGCGCCGACCGGCGGCTTCCGCAACTTCCTCTCCGGACTGCTGCGTCGTCCGACCGGAATCACGCGCGCGCAGCTGGGCGGAGATCGCGACGCGCTCGAGTCGTATTACCGGCTGCAGGGATTTTCGGAAGCGACGGTCGATACGCCGGTGGCGCTGCCGCATCCTGATGGAACGTTGTCGGTCGAGTTCCCGATCGTCGAAGGACCGCAAACGCTGCTCTCCGAAGTGCACGTCGAAGGGAATGAGCAGGTGAAGGCGAGCGAGTTGCCGAAGCTGCAACTGAAGCCGGGCGATCCGCTCAATCCGCAACTGCTGCGCGAGGATCTCGTCGCGTTGCAGACGTTCTATGCCGACCGCGGAAACGCCGAGGTGCAGATCGTCCCGCGCGCGGATTCGTCGACGGATAAGACGTCGGCGAAGCTCTCGTACGTCATCGCGGAAGGACCGAAGATCAAAGTCGACGAAGTGATCGTGCGCGGCAACACGTACACGAAGTCGAGCGTCGTGCTGCGCAAAGCGGAGATCGAGAAGGGCGATCCATTCAGCTACAAAGCGATCCTCGAAGCGCAGCGCAATCTCTATCGCCTCGGCATCTTCAGCCGCGTCGATATTCAGCCGGAGCAGGCCGGCACGTCGCTCGGCGATCGCAATCTCGTCGTGCAGGTCGAAGAAGGGAAGGACCTGACGATCGCCGGCTCGGTCGGCTTCTCATCAGGGATCAGCGGCAAAGAAAACGGCGTGTCGCCGCTCGGCTCGGTGTCGGTCGCGCATCGCAATCTGTTCGGCACCGGCCGCTACGCCGGAATCGAACTGGTCGGCAGCAGGGACCGCGAGGAAGCATTTCTGACGTGGCGCGAGCCGTTCATCGGGAAGTACGACATCCCGGTGCAGCTGACATTGTTCCAGAGCGACGACGTGCGGCGCGGCGTGCACATTCGCCAGCGCGGCTCGTTCATCGAAGCGTCGCGCGTGGCGGGACTGCAGACGCGCTGGTCGCTGCGCTACGAATACCGGCTCTCGAAATGCGTTCCCGATTCGAGCGATCCGAACGATCTCTGCGCGCTTGCAAACGCGGCGCTGTTGCCCGGCTTCGATCGCTCATTCATCGACGTGCAGATCTCGAGCGTCACGCCGACGTTCTTCTGGGACAAGCGCGACGATCCATTCGATCCGCACCACGGTTTCTTCACGAGTGCGTCGGTCGAATACGCGTTCCCCCTCTTCGCAGCGAAGGCCGGATTCATGAAGGAGTTCGCGCAGGGCGCGTGGTATCTGCCGCTGACGCGTCGCAGCGTGCTGGCCATGTCGGGACGCTTCGGTTTGATTCAGCCGCTTGCGCGCGGCGACGACGGCAAGCTGCTGGCGGTGCCGCTGTCGGAACGGTTCACCGCGGGCGGCGACACGTCGCATCGCGCGTTCCGTCTCGATCAGCTCGGAACCGTCTGTCTGCCCGATGAGCCGAACTGCGAAGCGACGCTGATTCGTTTGTCGGATGGCCGCATCGCCGCGCTCGGCGGCAACGCGCTGATGATCGCGAACGTCGAGTATCGCTTCCCGATCTTCAGCAGCGTCGGCGGCGCGCTCTTCGTCGATGCAGGAAACGTCTATCGCGATTCGATCCGCTTCACCGACATTCGTTATGGAGTGGGGACCGGGATTCGATACCTGTCGCCGGTCGGCCCGCTGCGCTTCGACGTCGGCTACAAACTGAATCGCCGCGTCATCGGACTCGATGAAATGGGGAATCCGATTCGCGAGCGGCCGCTCGAGTACTTCATCACGCTCGGCTACGCGTTCTAGCGGCGAGGCGCCGCTGCCCTTGTTCGCAAAGCGTCAGCGAACGGCTTCGCGGCGGATGGTGGCGCGCTCGGCGAGCGCGTTCCTCAGAACGACGCTTCGAGCGAATCCGACGCGGCCCGCGCGCGCTCTTCCTCGAGCACCTTCACCCGCTCGCGAAGTTCGTTCAGTTCGGTGTGGAGAGCGGCGAGGTCGTCCTTCAACGATTCTCGGGCGATGTCCTGCACCTTCGACATCACCTTCTTCATCTGATCGTTCTGGAAACCGCTCAGTTTGTTGAGCGAGTCGCCGAAGAGCTCGCGGAGCATCGTTTCAAAGTCTTGTGCCATGGCTCCGGTCGGCAGCAATTGAAGTGCCACGCGCTTCCGTGGGAGAATCGCCGCACCCCGTCCATGGAAATCAAGTCTTTCGCTGATTTCTGGCCGTATTACGTCCGGCAGCACGCACAGGCGAGGACGCGTGTTCTGCACGCGATCGGCTCAGTGCTGGCGATCGTGATGCTCGGCGTCTCGTTCGCGGTCAACCTCTGGTTCCTCATCGCCGTCCCGCTCGTCGGCTACGCCTTCGCCTGGTACGCGCACTTCTTCGTCGAAGGCAACAAGCCTGCGACGTTCGGCCATCCGTTCTACTCGCTGATCGCCGATTACCGGATGTTGTTCCTGATGATGGCCGGCCGGATGGATGAAGAAGTGGAGCGCCTGTCATCCCGAGCGTAGCGAGGGATCCGGGAGGGCGGGGCGCGATCAGCTTCGGCGCGCACCACCCGCCCGGATCCTTCGCTACGCTCAGGATGACATCTTCTTCAGCAGCGTCTTCGGCGCGACCGCGCGGAAGCTCTCATCGATCCACGCTTTGATCAGGTCGACCGGCGCGTCTTTCGGATCGAGCTTCGCCGTCACCCAGCCGTGTTTGCCGAGGCCGTAGTGCGTTGGCTCGGCCCACGGAAGATCGATGGCCATGTCGCGCGACTGCGGGAGTTTGACGGAGAGCGAGATCTCGCTCTCCGTCGCACGCATGAAGATGAACGCTTTCCCTTTGACCTTGATCGCGCGCTCGCCCCACGGAAAGTCTTCGTGCGTTCCCGGGTAGCGCATCGCGTATTCGCGAAGGTCGCTTTCGATCGAGGCCGCGGTCGCTTTCTTCTTCGCCATCGTCAGCTCCGCGGTTTCGTGTCCGGTTTGCCCTGCGTGTTCTCCGGCGCTTTTTCCTCTTCGATTCGCTTGCCGGTCGTCTTGTCGAAGACGGCGTTGCGGAGGAACGAGTCGGTGCTCCACGGTGCGCCGCCGCCGCCGAGGTATTTCTGGAACCACTCGAGGTGCGCGGTGTAATAGAGCGCCATCTCGTACCAGCTCGGCCAGTGACCGGCGTCCGAGTAAACGATCAGCCGCGACGGCACTTTCATCTTCTGCAGGGCGGTGTACATCTGCAGCCCCTGCGTGTACGGCACGCGGTAATCGCGCTCACCGGTGATCACGAGGCACGGAGTCTTAAAGTTCTTCACCGAATTCGACGGCGACCACTTCTCGAACAGCTCCGAGTTCCACGGCTGTCCCTTCAGGTCCCATTCCGGAAACCAGAGCTCCTCGGTTGCGCCATAGAACGAGCGCAGGTCATACAAACCCATCATCGACGCGATCGCCTTGAAGCGATCGGTGTGACCTTCGAACCAGTTCATCATGTAGCCGCCGTACGACCAGCCCATCGCGCCCATGCGCGTGCGATCGACATACGGCAGCTTCTCGAGCGCGTCGGTCACCTTCATCAAATCGTCGAACGGCTTGCCGCC
Source organism: Acidobacteriota bacterium (assembly GCA_034667465.1). Taxonomy (GTDB): domain Bacteria; phylum Acidobacteriota; class Thermoanaerobaculia; order Gp7-AA8; family Gp7-AA8; genus JAOBAU01. The sequence continues at coordinate 621,179 of JAXDJV010000002.1, forward strand.
CCAGTCACCGGAGATCGACGCCGTGTACTCCTGACCGAATCCGGTCGAGCCGTGCGGATTCGCAAAGGCGACGACGTAGCCGGCGCCCGGATAAACCTGCCAGTCGCCGCGGAACGAATCGGCCCACTGCGACTGCGGTCCGCCGTGCACATTGAGGATCAGCGGATACTTTTTCGCCGGATCGAAGTTGTGCGGTTTGACGATGAACACCTGAACGCGGACGTTGTCGGCGCCGTTCACCCACATCGTCTCCGCCGATCGAACATCGACCTCGCGCAGGAAATCGTCGTTCATGTGCGTCAGTTGAACCGGAGTCGGTTTCGCGGAGAGATCGACGCGATAAATCTCCGACGGCTCGCCGACCGAGCGATGGATGTAGACCGCGTCCCTGCCGTTCTTCGCGACGTCGAACGAATCGATCGTGGCGTGCTCGAACAGTTTCGTGATCGCGCCCGAAGTCGTGTCGAGGCGAAAGAGCGGATTGCGTCCTTCGACTTCGCCGCTGAAGTAGAGCGCGCTCGAATCGGCGCTCCATGCGTAATCGTCGATCCAGTTGTTGAATGACTTCGAGAGAATGCGCGACTGGCCGCTCGTCCGGTCATAGATCGCGAGCATGAAGAGCGCCGATTCATACGCCGGCGTCAGCTGCGTGCGGTAGGCGATGAAACGTCCGTCGGGCGAATACTTCGGCGAGCCGTCGAAGCTGTGATTCGCGGCGGTGATGTTGCGCGCCACCGGCTTCTCATCTTTCAGCGAGACGAGCCAGAGATCGGCATTCGTCGACGACGCCTGTTCGGCATCGTGATTCGACGTGATGACGAGCTCCGTGCCATCGGGAGAGAAGTCGTACGCCGGCGGACCGCCGAGCGAGAACGGCGGCGCATCGAATTTGCCGGGAGTGACGTCGCGTGCTTTTCCGTCGGATGCGTTGGCGACGAACGTGTGCGTGACCGTGCCGTCTTTCCAACCGGTCCAGTGACGATAGAGCAGCGTGTTGTCGGCGGTGTGCGCCTTCAGTTTTCCGCTCGACCAGCGATCGCTGATCTTCTTGTTGCAGGCGTCGTCAGCGCCGCACTCCGGATAAACGTCGCTCGCGAACGCGATCAGTTTTCCGTCCTGCGACCAGACCGGATCGGAGACGCCGGTTGAGATGTCGGTGAGCTGCTTCGCTTCGCCGCCGCCGGAGAGCGGGAGGATGAAGAGATTGCCGTCGCGCACGAAGGAGATCGATTTTCCGTCGGGCGCGAAGTGCGGCGCCGAATCCTTCTCGCCCTGCGTCAGCGCGCGGGCGTTGCGTCCGTCGGCATCCATGATCCAGATGCGATTCGTCCGTTTGCCGCGCGGCAGGTCGGACGTCGTCAGCGTGAACGCGACCATCGAGCCGTCGGGCGACACCGAAAGCTCGCTGGTTCCTTTGGTGCGATAGAGGTCTTCGATTGTGAACGCGCGCTTCTGCGCGACCGCGGCGGTGGCGAGGAAGAGGGAGAAGACGAGAAGAAGCAGTCGTTTCATGCGCGATATCATGCTTCAAAGGAGTGGCAATGGCATTACTCGATGGAAAAACCGGCATCATCTTCGGCGTCGCCAACAAACGCTCGATCGCATGGGCGATCGCGCAGGCTCTCTCCCGCGAAGGAATGCGCCTCGCGTTCACCTATCAGGGCGAGCGGCTGAAGGAAGGGGTCGAGTCGCTTGCGACGACGCTGCCGGACTCGCTGATCCTGCCATGCGATGTCACGTCCGATGCGGAAGTCGACGCCGTTTTTCGGAGCGTCGAGGAATCATTCGGCCGGCTCGACACGCTCATCCACTCCGTCGCGTTCGCGCCGCGCGAAGATCTCGAAGGCGACTTCGTGAACACGTCGCGTGAAGGCTTCAAGCTCGCGCACGACATCTCTGCGTATTCACTCGTCGTGCTGACGCGCGCCGCGGCTCCGCTGATGCTGAAGAACGGCGGCGGCTCGGTCGTAGCGATGAGTTACTACGGCGCGGAAAAAGCGGTCGAAGGCTACAACCTGATGGGCGTCGCGAAAGCATCGCTCGAAGCGTGCGTCCGCTACCTCGCCGCAAACCTCGGGCCGCAGAACATTCGCGTGAATGCGATCTCCGCCGGACCGGTGAACACGCTCGCCGCGCGCGGGATCAAAGGCTTCACCGGGATGCTCAAACATCATGCTGAGAAAGCGCCGCTGCGCCGCAACGTCGAGCTGGATGAGATCGGAAACGCGGGACTGTTCCTCGCGTCGAACATGTCGTCGGCGATGACCGGCGAAGTGATGTACGTCGACTGCGGCTACAACGTGGTGGGGTTGTAGCTGTCATCCCGAGCGGGGCGGTTCGAGGGCATCGCGCGCCACCCGCCCGGATCCCTCGCTACGCTCGGGATGACTTTACACGCCGCCGGATACGTAGAAGTTCGTGTTCGACGGCTGCTCGACGCCGCCTTTCGGTTCGAGCGTCACCGCGAGGCCTTTGATCTCCGTTGCGACCGGCAGGTTCTCGACGGTGATCGAGGCCTTGCCGGTCTGCGTGACGTCGAACGTCCCGGCGCTTTGCGGTTTCGGCTGATCGGCGCGAATGATCCAGAGCTGGTAGCTGCGATCGCTGGCGTTGGCCGGCATGTTCGCGAAGAAGACAATCGCGCGGCGCGCCTCCGGCTCCAGGAAGACGCGCGCCGATGCGGACGGTGCGACCGCCTGTCCCGTCAGCGCGATCGTCTTCGTTCCCGCGGCTGCGATTGCGGCGATCTGCGCGGAGAGCTTCTCGTTTCGTTCGGTGAGGAGCGCGTTCTCCTCCGAGAAGTGTCTCGCTTCCGCTTCCGCGGTCACGCTCTTCTCGCGCTCCGCGCGGACGGCGAGCTCGCGCCATCCCCACAGCGCCAGGAAGAGCATCGCCGCGGCGCTCCACCACCAGCGATTGAAGAACGGACGAACGACGTTGTCGTCGTCTTCGTCTTCGTCAACATGCTGACCAATCGACGCGAGGACGCGTTCGCGCACCTCGGGCGGCGGCTGCACCGGATCGAGTCCGCGTGCGAGCAGCGTTGCCGCTTCCGCGAGCTCCGCCTGCGCATTCGCACACGCCGGACACTCTTCGACGTGACTCCGCAGAGCGGCAGCTTCGTCGGCGGTTGCGGCGCCGACTGCGTCGAGCGCGGCGAGCGATTCGAATTCCTCGTGCGTCGTCATTGAAATGCCCGCAGGCTCTCTCTCAGCTTTTTCATCCCCAGCTGCATGCGCGTCTTAATGGTCCCGAGCGGCTCGCCGAGACGCTCGGCGATCTCCGACTGCGAGAAACCTTCAAAGTATGCAAGCTCCAGGGCCACTCGCTGCGCCTCCGGCAGCGCGGCCAGCGCTCCCCGAACCGCCGTTCCTTCTTCGGAACGGATCGCATGATCCGCTCCTGTCGATTTATCCGTGAATCCGACGTGGATCGAGACTTCGCGTCCCGCGTCATTCTCGCGCTCATTGCGGATTTTGCGCGAACGAAGCCGGTCGATGCCGCGGCTGCGCGCGATCGAGATCAGCCAGGCGATCTCGCTGCCGCGCGCTTCGTCGAACATCCGTGCGTTCGTCCACACCTTGACGAATGCTTCCTGCAGCACTTCCTGCGCATCTTCGGCGCTGCCGAGGATGCGGAGCAGCAGCGCGTAGAGCATCGACGAGTAGCGGTCGTACAGCGCTTCGAACGCGTCCGCGTCGCCTCGCGCCACCGCGGTCAGTAAGCCGGTGCTCTGCTCCGTCTGGTTCATCGTCATGCAGCGAGCCGATGGAAGTACGCCGTGAGCGCGAATCTGGATTTATTCGCCGGACTTTTTGGGGTTGGACGGTTCGGGCGGAAACTCGAGATCGGTTTTCACGCCGGCTGTTTTCTGTTTGCGCGAGCCGGGAAAACCGCTCGGACGGCCGCTCGATTCTTTGTTCGTGCCGTGGCCGCTCGCGCCGCCGTCCCAGAAGCCTTTGCCGTTTACGTTCTCGCGAGGATTGCCAGCCATGGGGCGGATTCTACTCCGAATGATGGCATCTCGCTCGCAGTACAAATAACCGTTACCAGGGAGGCCTTGATGGTTGATAACATGAATCCCAACAGTCAGTTCCATCCGTACCAGCCCGAGACTTCGACGCCCGCAATCGAGAAGACGCCGACCGGGCTGGACAGCATTCTGCAGCGAGTCGGTCTCAGCCGCGACTCGTTCAGCTCAGTCAGCAACTCGGTGAAGAACGTCGACATGAAAGGCTCGGTCGAGAAGGCTCGCAGCTACGCACGCGCGAATCCTGGTCTGGTGCTCGGCGGTCTCGCCGCCGCGGTCATCGGCGCCGGACTCTTGCGCGGGCGACGTACCGTGTAAATTGATTTTTCGAAGAGCGGGCTGCAACGGCCCGCTTTTCTTTTTACTGCGAGTGGTAGGCGTATTTGATGTCGACTTTCGTTCCGTTGATTTCACCGTCGAGCTTCACGGTCGCGGTCGACGGCGGGACGCCGCTCGAGACTCCGGTCACGTCGATGATGAATGACGATTTTTTATCGGCAGGATCGCCGATCGTGGTGCGCTCCATCGTCCCGGTCATCGTTCCCTCGGCATTCGCGTAATCGATCGTCGCCTTGTAATTCGCGCAGAGTTGCTCCGCCGCGAGGTCGGCCGCGTTCTCCGCGAGCGTCGTCGCGATGATCTTCGAGCGGAAGCGCTGCGCTTCGCGTAGCGCGCGCTGCGAATCGATCAGCATCAGCTCCATCAGGCCGAAGTAGAGAATCGCCAGCGCAATCGCTGCGATCAATACGTAGCCGCGCTGACGTTCAGACCGTCGGGCGCTTGAAGAGAATCTGATCAATTGCAATTCGTCCTTTGTCGTCGCTCGCGGTGACGTGCACGGTTGGCATTTGCCCGGTGGAGGTGATCTCGTCGTCGTACGAAACACTGAAGTCAGGCACGGCGTGCGCGACCCAGTCGCTCGTCAGCGTCTCGGTTGAAAACGTCATCCGCCGCGCTTCGCCTTTCGTACGGAAGTCGTAGACCACCGTCTCCGCGGTTTTTTCGCGGATGCAATAGAGGACCACGACCTTCGCCGACCTCTCGTACTTCTGATATGCGTCCGGAACGGACTTGGCGTCGTACACATCGCGGCGCAACCGCGCGATCACCGCACTCGTATCCGGATGCGAAAGGAAGTTGACCGGAAACCGTTTCTCCTGGCTCCTCATCTCCGCCGTGAGAATCACGATGATGAAAAGGAAGACGCCGAAGACGGCCAGCGTCACGACGACTTCCATCATCGTGTAGCCGCGCTGCGTGTCGCGCTTCACCACAGGTTGCTCCCGCCGGTATTCGTGCGAACGACGTCGATCGCCGCGCTGCGCGACGCTTTCGCATCGCCCCACATGATCGTCAGGTGAATGTTCGCCGTGTTCGCATTCGTCTTCTTCAGCTCGACCGTCGTCTTGTACGGCTTCAGCGGCTGCAGAATCGACATGTCGGCGTAAAAGCCATTGGCCTCGTTGACCTTCGTATCGAGCTCACCAAAGTTGAAGTGGCGCCACACCTCCACTTCGTTCGCCAGCCCCTGGTACGCGAGGATCGTCTCGTTCGCGTTCTTCATATGTTTGCGGCGTTCCACGAACATACCGAGCGTCGTGGTGACGACGATGGTGAGGACGAAGAGGGCGGCGAGGACCTCGACCAGAGAAAAGCCGCGCTGGGCGCGCATATTGGTCGATTGTACTCGCCACGCTGCTCGCATAGACTCCACCGCCGCATGAAGCTCCGCTTCGCTCCGTCGCCCACCGGATTCCTGCACGTCGGCGGCGCTCGCACCGCAATCTTCAATCTGCTGCACGCGCGCCGTTACGGCGGCACGTATCTGCTGCGCATTGAAGACACCGACGTCGAACGTTCGCGCCAGCATCACGCCGAGCAGATCGTCAGTTCGCTGACGTGGCTCGGCATCGAATGGGATGAAGGTCCGGTCTATCAAAGCGATCGACTCGATCGATATCGCGAGCGCGCAGCCGAGCTCGTCGAGCAGGACAGGGCGTATCGCTGTTACTGCACGATCGAAGAGCTGGAAGCCGATCGCGCCGCCGCCGAAAAAGCCGGCAAGCAATGGCGCTACTCCGGTCGTTGCCGCATCGCCTCGCAACTCGGCGACGAGCGTGATGGACCGCACGTGATTCGTTTCAAAGTGACGCCGGGACCGATTCACTTCCGCGATCTGATTCGCGGCGACGTCCACTTCGAAGGCGAGCTGCTCGACGATTTCGTGCTCCTTCGCTCCGACGACAATCCGACGTATCACCTCTCCGTCGTCGTCGATGACATCGACCTGGAAGTGACGCACGTCGCGCGCGGCGACGATCACCTGTCGAACACGCCGAAGCACATCCTGCTATTCCGCGCGTTCGGCGCCGACGTGCCGACGTTCGCGCATCTGCCGCTGATCCTCGGCAGCGACAAGAAGCGTCTCAGCAAACGCACCGGCGCCACATCAGTCGAGGAGTATCGCGACCTCGGCATCGTCCCCGAGGCGCTCGTGAATTTCCTGACGCTGCTCGGCTGGTCGCCCGGCGGCGATCGCGAGTTGTTCACTGCCGACGAAGCATCCGAGATGTTCGATCTGTCGGATGTGAACAAAGCGCCGGCGGTGTTCGATCCGGAGAAGCTGCTCTGGATGAACGGCCAGTACCTGATGCGAATGTCGGCCGACGATATCTATCCGCACCTCGTCCCGTTCCTCGGCGACGCTCCGCGTTCGCTCGATGAGCTGCGCGACGCGATCGAATTGAACAAGTCGCGCGGCCGGACGCTGCGCGACATCGCCGATTTGCTGCAGAGCTACACGATCGCCGATGAAGAGCTCGAGTACGACGCCGAGGCGTCGAAGAAACATCTGAAAGGCGACGACCTCGCGCAGCGGATGCGCGAGCTCCACGCGGCGCTCGCAGCAGTCGAGCCGTTCGATGTGAACACGACCGAAGAAGCGCTGCGCCAGCTCGCGGAGTCACGCGGACTCGGCGCCGGAAAGCTCATCCATCCGCTGCGCCTCGCGCTCACCGGTCGCGGCTCGTCGCCGCCGATCTTCGACGTCGCGGTCGTGCTCGGAAAAGAAAAGTCGCTGCGACGTCTGCAGCGACTGATCGACAAGCTCGACTCTGCCGAGCGTTAAGTTGCGAGGTGTTCGCGTCCGAACCGATCTTTCATCGACGCGGCGAGCAGCCACACACCGCAAACGCCGACCATCAGCAGCGAGAACCATTTCCCGTACAACCCTTCCGGTCCGTACGGTTCGGTCGCGTTGTGAATCGCTTCGCTCATCGGTCCGAGCACGCCGCCTTCGGAGAGCTCATGAACCGCGTAGAACGCGATCTGAACCGTGAAGAGCAGCAGGAAGAAGCCGGTCACCTGGAAGAAGCGTTTGACGTTGATGCGATGGCCGAAATGCGCCCACGCCCACGACATCAGCGCGGCGGCGCCGAGGCCGATCGCGGAGCCGAGCATGAAGCGCGCGTTGTTGCGAACCTGGATGAGCATGAGCGCCGCTTCCATCCCTTCGCGCGTGACCATGAAGAGTGTGAAGAGGAACGTGCCGGCGACGGCGAGGAAGCGCGACGTGTTCGATGAGTAAGAGTTGAGGCGCACTTCCATGTCGCGCTTGAGCGTCGGCGCGGTGCGCCAGACCTGCACGACGAAGCTCGCCACGAGCACCGCGGCGACGAGACCGAGGACCCCTTCCCACAGCGGTTTGTTGACGCTGGCGAGCAGCAGTCCGAGACCGACGCTGGCTGCGATCGAACAGGCCACGGCCCAGTAAACGGCGGGGCGCAGCGAGTCGCGGCCGGTCTTGCGCAGATACGTGAGGATGATCGCGACGGTGAGGAACGATTCGAATCCTTCGCGAAACAGAATCATGAGAGGTGTGAACATTCGGGTCCCTATTTGCGGAGCTGCAATGCGCCGAGCTGAATCATCTTCACGCGGTCGGGCGCATCGGGAAGCTCCCCTTTTTTCGAGCACGCTTCGCAGATCCCGAGGATCTGCAGGTTGTGAAACGTCGGAGTGAAACGCTTGCGTTCGCAGATCTCGCGCTGGCGCGCTTCGAGCGCCGGATCGTGAAACTCGATCACCGCGCCGCAGGTCGTGCAGATGAGGTGATCGTGGTGCGAGTTTCCGGTGACGTGCTCGTAGTGGTAGTGGTCTTCGCCAAGATGAACGCGGCGAACCATGCCTGACTTGACCAGCAGCTCGAGCGTGCGGTAGATCGTGGCGCGCGAGATCTTCACGCTCTTCTCTTTCATCTTGAAGAGCAGCTCGTCGGCTTCGAAGTGATAGTGCGTCGCGAAGATCTCGCGAACGAGCGACGCGCGTTCGCTGGTGAGCTTCAATCCCTGTCCCTGAAGGAAGGTTTGGAAGCGACCGATTTCACGTTCGACGGCGGGCATTTTGTCTATTTGCTCTTGAGACTCAGTCTCAACTGCCTGGTCAGTTTATGGAATGAACGGAAGGGAAGTCAAGGGAGCGCAGGGGTTCAGTGTGGAGTCGGCCGCTTCGGCCGACTCGAGAGCACACTTACAGCCGCGTACGCGCCGCGGTCACCGCTTCGCGAATCGGCGGCTGACGTGGATCGATCGACAGCGACCGGTTCCAGTAATCGAGCGCACGCGCGTAGTCGTTCTTCTTCGCGTAGAAGATGCCGAGGTCGTTGAGGACGAGCGTCGACGACGGCTGGATGCCGAGTGCGCGCTCGAGCTCGGGAACGCCTTCCGTGAATCGATTCGCTTCGGCGAGTGCGGAGCCGAGGTTCGCGGCGATCTGCCATGACTGCGGGAACGTCGCCTTCCCTCTGTACAGCACCGCGATCGCGCGCGAGAGCATGTCGCGCGAACGATAGAGCGCCGCGAAGTCGACGAAGTACCGCTCCGCGTTCGGCAATCCCTTTTGCACGGCGGCCATGAACGTCTCATCCGCCGCGGTGTACTGCTGGCGATCGAACAGCGTCATCGCGAGATTCAGATACGCGGTCGGGCGATCAGGATTCAGTTCGATCGCCTGCTGAAACGCTTCCGCCGCTTCCTTCAGCTTCGCTTTCCCGCGCAGCTCCACGCCGAGATTGTTGTAGTACGCGTACGCGCCCCAGCGTTCCGGCGCCAGCGGTTTCGCGGCGCGCTGCGGCTCGTCATCCTCGAGCACCGGCGTCATTACGCGCGCCGGATCGTTGAGGTGTCCGACGCTCTGCTGCGTGAGCTGATACTGCTTCGGATCGATGCGGACGTTTCCGTTTACAGGACGCGAGTTGACGAACTCACCGTAGCTGACGACGCGCACCGATTCGATCGGCGAAACGTCTTTGAACGCCCATGTGATCGTGTTGCCCGGCATCTCCGGCGACTTCGGCAATCCGAGCAGCGTGAGCAGCGTCGGCGTAACGTCGTAGACCGACATCGCATGCGCGGCGCGGGAGGGAACGACGTGCGCGCCGTACGCGATGAACACTCCGGGATTGCGATGATCGGAGAGCGTCGCGCCGCCTGCGGGCAGCGAGCGCGGACGATACTTTCCCCAGCGGAAACCGTGCGCGGAAACGAGCATCACCGTCGTGTCGGGCGGCAGCACCGACATCCATTCGCCGATGAGCCGATCGATCTCCGAGTAGTAGTTCGAGACCGCCGGCCAGTATTTGCGATAGCCGTCTTCGCTGATTCCTTCGCGATACGGCGGATGGAATGGAGAGAAGAGATGATTGACGGCGTCGGTGCCGTCGTACTCCATCATCAGCATCGCCGGCTGCGTCTGTTTGTAGAGGTCGATGGCGACGCGATGATCGGTCCACGTTTTCGCGAGGACCGTGCGCATGACGTTGATCGGATCGCTGGCGTCGCCGCTCTGCACGGCGCGATCGAACTCGGCCTGCGTAATGTTGAGAAAGCGCCGCGCCTGATCGAATCCGATCGTGCTGACCGGTACCGTGACCTGCGCCGCACGCGCCGAGTACTGCGCCGGCGCGATGGCGTTCGCGAGGAGATCGCCCGGCGTATCGAAGACGACGCTCTCTCGCGTCGTCGGCGGCCAGGCAGTCCACCAGTTGACGATTTCCGTATTGCGATTGAACGCCTCGGCGATGTCCCACACCGCCGGCGTGCGGCGCGAGAAAGCGTCGACCGGCGAGTTGCGGCTGCGATCGATGAAGTCGATCACGCCGTGACGATCGGGAGCGACGCCGGTCGCGGCCGTCGTCCAGAGCAGCGGTGAGACAGTCGGCTGAATCGTCTGCACGGAAGCGCTCGTGCCGCCGTGAATGAGCGCTTTGATGTTCGGGAGTCGATCGTCGTCGGAGAGCTCGGAGAGCAGCTCCCAGTCGGCGCCATCGAGCGCGAAGATGGCGATCCGTCCTGGAACGCTGCGCGCGTCGCGACGCAGCTCGGCGCGCTTCGCGCGAAGGAGCGCTTCCTTGTCGGCGTCGAGTCGCGCGATCTCGAACGCGGTTACTTTCAGGCCGCTGCGCGCGAGATGCGCGGCGACCGTTTGCCGCAACGGATCACGCTCCTGATTGAAGCGCGAGGTCGGCGACAGCAGCTCTTCGATCGGCACTTTCGTTGTGACGGCCGAAACGGCTTCGGAGACGCGCGTCCGGATCCACGCGCTCCAGCCGTCGTTGACGAGTCGCCGCGCGTCAGTGATCCGATTTCCGGGCGCGATGGCGAAGCGCAGCCGGTAGGTCATCGTGACCGGAACATGCTCCTGTGATTCGATGCGAATCAGTCCGTCGCGTTGCGCGGAGCCTTCACGTTTTTCGAAGGTGAGGCGATAGAACTGGTGTGGCGGAAGGAAGGTGATCCGCTGCTGGACGAGCCGCACCTGGCCGGTCGATTTGTCGACGCCGAAGATCAGCCACCGCGAGGAAGGGAGAAAGAGGCTGACGATGAGATACATCAACAGCCCGGCGCCGGCGAAGAGCGTCACGGCATTCCAGAAGCGCGAACGAAACATACGGTTGCGGCCTAATGCAGACAGGACGCCAGGCCGCAACGTGCGGCTTCGCTGGTTGGCATAGCCTGCACGACGTGCGGCTCCTTCGTGGTTGCTTTTCGGCGGTTGTTACGTGCAGCACCCACAAAGGAGCCTCACGTCGTGTCGGCTATGCCATCAAAGGCAGCGGCGCCTCGCCGCTCACTTCTTCCGCTTGACCAGCTGCTTCACTTCATCATTCCCGATCGCGCTCTGGGCGGAAATGATCACGGCCGCCGTCCCTTCACGGAACGCCGGGATCGTGCAGCGAACGGTCGCCGTTCCATCCGCGGCGGTCTTCCCCTTGAAGATCACGCGCGGCGGCTCGATTGTCGAGATCACCTTCACTTCGATCGCCGCCGCGGCAATCGGATTCTGCGAAAGGCTCTTCTTCGTCGCCACGCGTAGCTCGACCGGCGAGCCGCTGTAGAACTCGACGGCGTTGAGCAGCGAGAGCTCGAGATGCTCGCTCTCCGCTTCCGACGCGAGGTAATCGATGATCACCTGATCGAGCGTCTTTTCTTCGCCGGGAAGCGCGGTGGCGATACCGGCCTCCGTGGTCGGCGGAATCATCTGACCGGAGATCGTCGGGCGCGGCGCCGCCACCTTCGTCGCATCGGCGGGACCATCGAAGCGGCCGCGCTTGATCGCGGCGATCATCGTGCGGTGCTGCTGTTCCATCAGCCCGCCGATCCACTTCTCATCAATCCCGGTCTTCGCCTGCTCCGCGTACGACGTTTTTTTGGACGCCAGGATCTCGCCGCCGACATAGACAAGCGATTCGATGTACGGATTCTGCAGACCCTTGTCCTCGGTCTGTATGTGGTACACCTTCTCGTTGTGCTTTATGTCGGTGTTGAACCCGGTGATCACGGGACAAAGCTCCGTCTCGCAGTGACTTGAGAGGGAGAGTTTATATCACGGCGGGTTTTTGACCCTGGCACCGCGAGAGAACTTGCAACGAACCGAAAGGTGCGCTGAGGCTGTGCCAACAAGCGCTGCGGGCCGTGCCCGCTAGTTTGAGTTCAGCCACGAGCGGAGATAGAGAATCTGCTCGCGGACGCGACGCGAATCGCCGGCGCCAGGCACCAGCGTGAGGTAGCGTTCGAGACAGCCGATCGCCTCGTGATACGCATGAAGCTGCATCGCCAGCGCAGCGCGATCGCGCAGCTCGGCGGCGTCACGATCGTCGAGAATCAGCAGCCGATCGATCGACGCCGCGGCGCGCTCGATGTCGTGTCGCGCGAGATAGGCGGCCTTCAATTGAGCGAGCTCGCGCGCGAGGATCTCGCGTCGCGAGAACGAGCGGAGGTGATGTTCGCGCAGCCGCACGCCGCCGCCGTACAACGTGTCGAGCAATGTCTGAAGCTCGATTTTCGACAGCACGCGTCCGCCGTCGAACGGATCGACGACGACCTCTCCGAAGTCGCCGGTGAACTTCACGAGAAAGCGTCCGGGAAGCGCGACGCCGGAGACAGCCATCCCGATGCGTCGCGAGATCTCGATGTAAAGAATCGAGAGCGTGATCGGCAGTCCGGCGTGACGATCGAGCGTCTCGTTGAGCAGCGCGCTGCGCGGATCGTAGTAATCCTCGTCCTCGCCATGGAAACCTTCCTCTTCGAAGAGCAGGTGATTGACAGCGGCCACGATCCGGTCGATGTCGCGCGAACCTTCCACGCGATCGAGCACGACCCCGGTCCAGCTGTCGACCTGGTCGAGGTAGTGAGTGATGTCGAGGCTCGGAAAATCTTCCTGTGCGATGACGAGCGATGCTTCGACGAGATCGAGCAGCGCATCGGGAACCTGCACGAGCTGCCGGAAACGCCGGCGTGCGAGCGCCGGATGCGTCAGTACACGTGCGGAATGCATCGTCATCACTCCCTTTGAAACTCCCTCACACGTCTCCGCAAGTCCTCGCTGATCGCGACTTTTGCTTTTGTTTTCCAGTCGTAGAGCACGACGACGACCCGGCCGGTCGCGGCGAGCTCGCTGTCCTTCGTCCGTCGAATCTCATAGACGAAATCGAAGGACGTCGTGCGCAGCTCGGAGATGCGGACGAGGATCTCGATCGGCTCCATCGCGATCTGCGCGCGAAAGTCGCACTCCGCGCGCGCAACGATGAACGAGATGTCGTGCGCACTGACGCCGCCGGCGATCTCGAACCAGAGACGCGTGCGCGCCCATTCGAAGAAGGTGAGATAGACGGCGTTGTTGACGTGGCCGAACGCGTCGAGGTCGCGAAAGAGCACGTCGTATGGGACGACGTACCAGCCGTCCTTCCACCCGCTCGTTGCGTGCCGCGGCTCGCTCACGTCACTTCATTGTACGGTAGCGCTCTGCGTCGCCACCGGCATCGCGCGGCGCGTGCACGCCTGCAGGTACCGGCCGGGCAGCGGATGATCGAGATACGGTGCGATGATCGATGACGCGTCGACGAGCCGTTTCAGATCGACGCCGCTCTCGATTCCCATTCCGTCGAGCAGATAGATGAGATCTTCGGTCGCCATGTTTCCCGATGCGCCGGGCGCGTACGGACAGCCACCGAGTCCGCCGGCCGACGAATCGAACGTCGTGATTCCCATCTCCAGCGCGGCGAGCGTATTCGCGAGTGCGGTGCCGCGCGTGTCGTGGAAGTGCATCGCCAGCCGCTTCGGCGGAATGACCTGCAGCAGCATGCCGATCACGCCCTGAACCTGCATCGGCGTTCCGACGCCGATCGTGTCGCCGACGGAGACTTCATAGCAGCCGAGGTCGAGAAGACGCGCGACGACTTCGAGAACTTTCTCGGGAGGGACTTCGCCTTCGTACGGACAGCCGAACGCGGTCGAGACGTAGCCTCGCACGCGCATCCCTTCGCCGAGTGCGCGCGGCACGACCTGCGCGAAGTTCTCGAACGACTCGTCGATCGACATGTTGATGTTGCGCGTGTTGAACGACTCAGACGCCGCGGTGAAGATCGCGATCGACTTCACGCCGGCTTCGATGGCGCGCTCGAGTCCCTTCATGTTCGGGACGAGCACCGGATATTCGACGCCGGGATCTTTCGGGATGTCGCGGTAAACGTCGGCGCTGTCGGCCATCTGCGGCACCCACTTCGGACTGACGAACGCGCCTGCTTCGATGACACGCAAGCCGGCGTCGCCGAGCGCGGTGATGTAGTCGACCTTCGTCTGCGTCGGGATGGTGACTTTTTCGTTCTGCAGGCCGTCGCGCGGACCGACTTCGACGACCTTCACGGATTCGACGGTGATCTTCATGTCAGTGTGACGAGGTCGACGCCGGGCTGCACGAGCTCACCCTCTTTGCAGTTGACGGCGGCGACGGTTCCATCGCGCGGCGCGGTGAGCTGATGCTCCATCTTCATCGCTTCGAGGATCAGCAGCGGCGCGCCTTTCTGTACAACATCGCCCGGCGCGACCAAAATTTTCAGCACCGAGCCCGGCATCGGCGCGCTCATCGAATGATCGCCGCTTCGTTTCCGCGCGCGCGCACCTTTGTCGACAACGTCAGCTGACCAGAGCTCGCCATCGAACGCGAAGCTGACTTCTGTTCCTTTGATCACGAACGGCACGAAGTACGTGCGGTCGCCGATGCGAAGCTCCGCTTCGTTCTCACGCAGCGCGACGATCTCGACCGCGGCGCTGTCGGCTTCGTACGACTCGCCGGCGATGGTGACGATCTTCATAGGTCAGGCATGAGGTATGAGGGATGGGGCATGAGTGGTTTGTTGCTTTTACTCATGCCTCGTATCTCATGCCTCATGCCTTGCCTCCGGAAAACCGCGATCCCGGCGCATCGAGCGGAACGCCGTCGCGGCAAAGCGGACAGCTCGCTTCATCGTACGTGTCGAGTGCGAGCGCGAGCAGCGACACATACGGCGCATCGAACGGATTCTCTTTGCCGCTGCGGTTGAGGATCGACGCGAAACCGGCAACGCGTCCTCCATGTTGTTCGATGACCGCCGCGGTTTCGCGCGTCGACTTGCCGGTCGTGACGACGTCTTCGACGATGACGACCGCTTCGCCTTCGCGAATGCGAAAACCGCGGCGCAGCGTCATCGCTCCTTCTTTCCGTTCGGTGAAGATCGACGGCAGATCGAGCGCCTGCGCGACCGTGTAGCCGATCACGACGCCGCCCAGCGCCGGCGCGACGACGCGCGCAACGCCGAACTGGCTGACCTTTTCCGCGAGCGCTTCCCCGATCGCGTTCGCGTTGCGCGGCTCTTCGAGCAGCAGCGCGCATTGCACGTAGTTCGGGCTGTGCAATCCGGAGGAAAGGCGGAAGTGGCCCTGCAGGAGAGCGCCGGTTTCGGTCAGCAGGCGAGGAAGGTCGAGCACGGGCTGAGTTTATCGCGACGTCATCCCGAGCGTAGCGAGGGATCCGGGCGGGAGGGGCGCGCAGTCCGGCACCGCCCGCCCGGATTCCTCGCTCACGCTCGGAATGACTTCGCGCGATAAACTCCATCCATGGGCAAACTCACCGAACAGGTTCGCGCCGATATGACCGAAGCGATGAAAGCGCGCAGCGCCGATCGTCTCTCCACGCTGCGCATGCTGCAGTCGGCGCTGAAGAACGAACAGATCAATCTGAAGCACGAGCTCTCCGACGAAGAGGCGATGTCGATCATTCGCAAGTCGGTGAAGCAGCGGCTCGATTCGATCGAGCAGTACACGAAAGCGAATCGTCCCGAGCTCGCCGCGAAAGAAGCGGCGGAAATCGAGACCCTGAAAACGTATCTCCCGCCCGAGCTCGATGACGCGGCGCTCGAAGCGGGACTGCGCGAGATCGTGACGTCGACCGGCGCACAGTCGAAGAAAGACATGGGCAAAGTGATGAAAGAGGCGACGGCAAAGTACAAAGGCCTCGCCGACGGAAAGAAGATTCAGGAGATCGTTTCGCGTCTCCTGCCGTGATGCTCTCCGACTCCGAACGCGCACGCTACGCGCGCCATCTCATCCTTCCCGAGCTTGGCGAACGCGGTCAGCTCGCGCTGAAGCGCGGCTCCGTTCTCATCATCGGCGCGGGCGGGCTCGGAAGCCCGGCAGCGATGTATCTCGCCGCGGCCGGCGTCGGACGGATCGGTCTCGTCGACTTCGACGTCGTCGACGCCAGCAATCTGCATCGCCAGCTGCTTTACGGTTCGTCCGACGTCGGCCGTCCGAAGCTCGAAGCGGCGCGCGAACGGCTGCACGACATCAACGGCGAGATCGCGATCGAAACGCATCCGTTCGCGCTGATGTCGGATAACGCGCTGGAGCTGTTCGCGAAGTACGACGTCATCATCGACGGCACCGACAACTTCCCCACTCGCTATCTCGTAAGCGACGCCTGCACGCTCCTCGGCAAGCCGAATGTCTACGGCTCGATCTTCCGCTTCGAAGGACAGGTCTCCGTCTTCGACGACACGCGCGGTCCCTGTTATCGCTGCCTCTATCCGACTCCGCCGCCGCCCGCGCTGGTGCCGAATTGCGCGGAGGCGGGAGTGCTCGGCGTGCTCCCGGGAATCATCGGCTCGCTGCAGGCGAACGAAGCGATCAAGCTGATCGCCGGAATCGGCGAGCCGCTCATCGGACGTCTGCTACTCTTCGACGCGCTCGCGCTCCGCTTCCGCGAAGTTCGCGTGACGAAGCAGCCGCACGAGCGGGTCACACATCTCATCGACTACGAGGGGTTCTGCAATCCAATGGATATCAACGTGATTGAGCTCGCCGAACGAATCGGCCGCGGCGACGCGCTGACGCTGCTCGACGTTCGCGAGCCGCATGAATGGAACGCCGGTCATCTCGAGAACGCGTTGCACATTCCGATGCAGCAGATTCAGGCGCGCGTCGCGGAAGTGCCGCGCGAGGCGGAGATCATCGTCTATTGCCGGATGGGCGGCCGCAGCGCGCGCGTGCAGCAGTTTCTGCAGCAGCAGGGATTCGCGAGTGTGAGAAACCTCGCCGGCGGAATGCTGGCGTGGCAGCGCGACGTCGATCCGTCGATGAAGGTCGTTTAGCGCGCTACGGCCGCTGCTTCCCGAACAGCACCACGATCGATTTTCCGACCGCGCGTCGCGTCGTCGAGCCATCGATGACTGCGATGCCGCACTCCGTGTAGTTCTGCGAGAGGATGTTGTCGCGGTGTCCCTTCGATTCCATCCACGCGGAGACGAGCACTTCGCACGTTTCAAAGCCGGCTGCGAGATTTTCGCCGGCGGCCTGATACGGATAGTTGCGCATCCGCAGCCACATGAACGGCGAACGGCCGTCGGGCGATTCGTGGCTCCAGTACGCCAGCTCCTCCATGTCGCGCATCCGATCATCGGCCGCCGCGGCGAGACGCGGATCGAACTGCAGCGGCGCGAGGTTGAACTGCGCGCGATACGCGTTCATCTCGGCGAGCACTGACTCCGGCGTGATCTCGATGTGGCCGGGCCGGTATTCGCCGGCCGCAAGCGGCAGCGCGGCAATGACGACGGCGAGCAGGGCGAAGCGCTTCATGGTGGACAACTGAGTGTGCCACGGAAAACGCGCGGCGGGGCCGCGCGCTTCCGTGGTTTGCGAGATGTTTACGGCGTGTTCGGCGCAGGGACCGCGGGCGGAGGCGGCAGCGTGGCCGGCTGATTGACGACGTCCGTGTATTCGAAGAGCGCCGTCGAGAGATAGCGCTCGCCGGTGCTCGGCAGGATCGCGATGACCCGTTTTCCCGGCCCGAGCTCCTTCGCGAGGTTGATCGCCGCAGACGCAATCGCCCCCGACGAGATGCCGACGAAGATTCCTTCCTCTTTCGCGAGACGGCGCGAAGTTCCAACCGATTCCTCGAACGTCGCGTCGTAAACCCGATCGACGACCTTCGCGTCATAGATCGCCGGAATGATGCCGGCGCCGATTCCCTGCAGCTTGTGCGGCTTGTGCTCGCCGCCTTTGAGCACCTGCGATTCGATCGGCTCGACGGCGACGATGATCACGTTCGGGTTCTTCTCTTTCAACACCTGTCCGACGCCGGTGACCGTGCCGCCGGTGCCGACACCTGCGACGACCGCATCGACTTTTCCGCCGGTGTCATCGAGGATTTCCTGCGCGGTCGTGCGGCGATGAATCTCGACGTTCGCCGGATTGTCGAACTGCTTCGACAACCATCCCCCGGGTGTGCTCGCCGCATACTCCTCGGCGACGCGCTGCGATTCTTTGATCCCTTTCGGTCCCGGCGTGAGAATCAGTTTCGCGCCGAGCGCTTCGAGCAGCTTGCGGCGCTCGACCGACATCGTGTCGGGCAACACGATCGTGCACTTGTAGCCTTTCGCCGCGGCGACGAATGCGAGTCCGATTCCGGTGTTGCCGCTCGTCGCTTCGACGATCGTGTCGCCCGGCTTCAGCTCGCCGCGGCGCTCCGCATCCTCGACCATCGAGATGGCGATGCGGTCTTTCACCGACGAGAGCGGGTTGAATGACTCCATCTTGACGACGACTTCCGCCGCGCCGTCGGGCACGATGCGGTTGAGACGAATCAGCGGCGTGTTGCCGATCGTTTCCGTGATGCTGTTGTAGATCTTCCCGTGGCTCATCGTTCCTCCGAGGAGCGAACAATACCTCACGCCGGCACCGGCACCTCGCCGAGGTAGCGGTAACCGATCTTGGCCACGGCAACGATCACGGCGGCATCGGTGCCGACCGCTTTCTGCAGCTTGCGGCGAAGTCGCGTCACGTGCGTGTCGACCGTGCGGCTGTTGAGATTGAGATCGACGCGATAGTTCCAGACGCGCGAGAGCAGTTCGTCACGCGGGACGACGCGCTCGCGGTTCTTGAAGAGATACATGAGCAGGTCGAACTCTTTCGGCGAGAGCTTCAGCTTCTGATTTCGCGCGCTTGCTTCGCGCGTCGACGGATCGAGCTTGATCAGCGCGTCTTCGCAGATGGTCTTCGCGGACTGCGCGACGTCGGTGCGCCGCATGACGGCGTCGATACGCGCGAAGAGCTCCTGCAGGCCGAACGGCTTCGTGACGTAGTCGTCGGCGCCGCCGCGCAGGCCGCGGACTTTGTCGGTTTCCTGGCCGCGCGCGGTCAGCAGAATCACCGGCACTTTCGACAGCTTGCGAATGTGATCGAGCACTTCGAAGCCGCTCTTCTTCGGCAGCATCAGATCGAGCAGCACCAGGTCGGGGCGCTCGGAGTGGAACAGCCGGATCGCCTCTTCGCCGTCGGCCGCCTGCGCGGTCTCGTAGTTTTCAAGGCGGAGATTGATCTCGAGCCCCTGGCGCAGGCCGGCTTCGTCTTCGACGATCAGTATCTTGGTCATGACGTCATTCCTCGTTTTCGATTGCGACTGATACGGACGATGTAGCCCAGGAGTTTCGAAAATCAAAACGGCTCGGGGGCGTGAACCAGACCGGGGACGTGCCGCGACTCGGCGGAGGTATGACGCGGAAACAACAGTCTGAACGTGGAACCGGAGCCCGGCTCGGACTCGACTTCGATCCGTCCGCCGTGCGATGAGACGATCTGCTGCACGAGCGTGAGACCGAGGCCGGCGCCGCGCCGGGTTTGCGTGTCGGAGAACTGCGCGCGGTAATACGGATCGAAGATTTTCGAGAGATCGCTGGCGGCGATACCGATGCCGCGATCGCGTACTTCGAGGATGACGTGCTCCGCGTTCTGGCGCAGCGTGACGGTGATCGCTTTGTCATCCGCCGAGTACTTGATGGCGTTGTCGACGAGGTTGAGGAGCGCGCGCGAAACCGCTTCGCGATCCCATAGCTGCTCTTCGATCGTCTCTTCGATGTTCAGCGTGACGATGAAGCCTTTGTTTTTGATCCACGATTCGTACGTCGAGATGAGCGTCGCCACGAGCTCGCGCGGCAGCACCGGCGTGAAGGCGAGCGCTTTGGCGTTGCGATGCTGGATGCGCGCGACGTCGAGGACGTTCTCGACCATGTGCGAGAGATGCAGCACTTCGCGGAGGATCGATTCCTCGATCTCGGTCCGCTGCTTCTCGGTCAGTTTGTTCGAGCGCTTCAGCGTCTCGGCGCCGAGGCGAATCATCGAGAGCGGCGTGCGCAGTTCGTGCGAGACGTTCGCGATCAGCGCGCCGCGCAGCTTCATCGTCTCCGCTTCTTTGCGCATGCCGCGCAGCGCGAGATAGCCGCCGAGCGTCGTCAGCGCGAGCGCGACGAAGCTGAGCGAGACGCTGATGACGCGATGGCTTTCCCAGCCGCCACCGTACGAGACCGGCACGAATGCGCGAACGCCGTACGACTCGAGCGGCGTGGCGAGTTGCGCGACGAACGCAAAGCCATCTTTCGCGCGGACGAGGCCGGGAGTGCGAACGTTGTTGACGAGGGAGACGGCGGCGCGCAGGTCGCCTTCGAGCGCCAGCGGCTGCTGATGCACGGTGCTGCGGACGCGCGAGAGCAGCCGGTCGGGATCGTACGTGTAACGAACGGTGCCGCTCGACGTGTAGAACTCGCGCGTGAGCCGCGCCCTGCCGCCGGTCGATTCGGTTTTCTCGCTGACGAAGACGGAGCTCGACGGATCGTAGTCGGGGATGTAGATCGCGGAGACGATCCAGTCGTTGGCGTTCGTCCATCCTTCGAGCGCGCTGAAACCGGGAACGGCGACGCGGCGTTCGACCTGCTGCCACGATTCGGAGGCGCGGATGAATTCGGCGCGAACGGCAGCGTCGACGTGGCGCGCGGTGATGTCGGCGGCGTACGCGGAGTACTGCTTCGCGAGCTTGTCGACGGAGTTTTCCATCCGCACCGACAGGTGGTACGAGCGGTAAGCGAGAACGCCGAGGCCGATGGCGATGATGAAGAACGGAAGAAGGATCGAGGCGTGCTCTTTGCGACGCCCGTTTTCCGGCATCGCTTTCAACTTCACGAGTAGTCGCTCGATCATGAGCCGGTGATCAAGGGGTCGTCGTGGCGGTTTGCGCGTGGTTCTGAATGAGATGCTGCGAGATGATCTTCTCGATCTGGCTTTCGGTATACGGCTCGAGGCGCACGGTGATCTGCTTCAGCGCTCCGCGCCGCTGCACGATCACGAACAACGTTCCGGTGACTCGCGACAAGCTGAGCAGCTGTTTGAAATCCTTGATCGTCGCTTCCGTGGTCGAGTGACCGTTAACCGCCATCAGGCGATCGCCGGCGCGAAAGTCAGCGCGTTCGGCGGGGCTGTCAGCCACCACACCTTTGACGAGCAGTCCCGGGTTCAGCTCCATCAGCTGCACGCCGAGATAGCGGCGGCCCGTGAGCATGCGGCGGATCTCCTGCTCGCAGACGCGAGCCGAAGTACTGCATTTGCGATCCTTCTCATCGGCGGCAACGATGACGGTGCCTGCGATGAGGAGAGAGAGCGAGACGAGTTTTGCGATACGGAAATTCATTGAGATGGTCGTTCCCCTGGCCACAGGCACTGTACGGCGGAACGACCGGGGTGTTGTTTACAAATTCGAAAACGTCAGATGAATTCCCTGCATCAATGCGGGTTATCAGCGTCCTGCAGCTCTCCTTTTGGGGTTCGGAGGGGGAGCGGGCGCGGCTGTGTCCGGTCCGTAAATGCGGAGTGAATAGCGGTCGGCGATGACGATTTTCCTTCCTGCCGCGGCCATTTGCATCGGTGCGGTGGCGCGCATGAGCGTCGGTGCGGCGGCCGGATGGGCGGGATTGGTGATGTCGATCTCGTCGATCGTGCCCGGCTGGGCGAACCAGGCGGTGTTGCCCGACGCCGCGAAACTGCCGCCCTGCGGGTAATGCAGCGAGCCCGACATGATCGGATCGAGCCGGTTCGCGAGCGTGAAGAGCTGCATGCCGGTCGGTGAATAGACGAGCAGCAGTTCCGGATGCGTTTCGGTGGCGTCGATCACTTCCGCGCCGCGGCCGGCGAGCTGCAGGTTTTTGACGATGGCGACGTCGTTGCGATTCGTCAGATCGAGCACGCGAATGCCGCCGATCTCGAAGAGGTACGCGGCGTTGTCGCGCGCGACGACTTCCCAGTAATGACCTTTCAGTCCGCCGATCTGCGCCGGCGGTGTGTAGTGGCGAAAGTCGACGACGTGAAATCCGCTGGCCGGATTTCCTTCGACCAGCTCGTCGCCGGCCATCGCTGCGCTGCTCGGCGGAATGCCGCTCGATTGGTACGTCGTGATCAGCCGCGGCACATATGGATTGGTGATGTCGACGACGTTGACGTCGCCGCGCCCGTAGATGAGCGCCGTCGTTCCGTGGACGCGAACGTGATCCTGAATGCCGTCGATCCGGAGCGACGCGAGAAGCAACGGCGCCGCGGTCTTCGAGATGTCGAGCACGCGAAAGAACGGCGGATCGACGACGTATGCGAGCGAGCCGTCGGTGGCGACACCGCTGACGGGGCCGGCGAGATCGCGATAGTCGCCCGCGAGTTTCGGCGCAGTGAGCGTTGACGTGTCGAAGACGCGGAGCGGCGCACCGGTCTCGAGCGCGAGTCCATAGCGATCGACGATCGAGCCCGAGACCAGGAGTCGCGTACCGCTCGCGGCGATCGCGGTGACCGGTTCGTCAATCGTCGCGACGCGGACCGGCACGCCGGACGAAGCGTCGTAGACCTGAATGATATTGCCTGCTTCGGTGGCGAAGACGCGCGTGCCCGATACAGCGATCGACTGCAGGTTCACCGCACCGGCATCGAGTCGCGCAAGCTCGCGCGGCGCGGCGTCATCGGAGATGTCGTACGTGACGAGACCGTTGACGCTGGCGGCGATGTAGAGAACGTCGCCGGAGACGGCGAGGCCGCGTGCGTTCGTCGCGATGACGGCGATCGGCTCCGCGCCGCCGCCGATTCGATAGACATACGTCGCCACCCCTTCGATGCCGACGTAGACGGCGTCGCCGTGAAAGGCGACGGCGTTCACGGTTCCATTCGTCGGGAACTGTCCGATCGCTTCGAGCCCTTCATCGACCGGACGCCAGAGCGTGAGTCCGCTGGCGCCGGTGCCGGCGAGCAGCTGGCTGTCCCCAAACATGGTGCCGAAGATGGCGTTGTAACCGGTGAGCGGAAGCTCGGAGCGAAGCGTCAGCGCGCCGTTGGCGGCGATCTCGTAACGATCGATGCCGCCGCGCGTGAGGACTGCCAGTCCGTTCGCGCCGAGGAGCGCGCCGGAGAGCGATTCGTCATCGCGCTGAATCGCGGAAAGGCGGCGGATGTTGTGGACGTCGCTGACGTCATACGACGCGACACCGCGACCGTCGATGGCGATGACCTGATTGCCGCGCACGAGAAACTGGCGGCTGATGCCGCGAGCGCCCCAGATGCCCGATTGCGACTGCGCGGCGGCGGGGAGAAGAACGAGGAGAACGAGAGAGAGACGGAGGATCCTGTGCACGTTCGCCGTGGTTGCAACCGACATGCTCATTCGAAACGGAGCGTGCCAAACGCGGCGGCGACGTGAAAGTCGGCCGGCGTTTTGAGCGTCGGCTGCCAGGCGCTGAACTCGTCCGCGAACGGGTTGTGATCGATGCTGCGATCGATGCGAAAGAAGTTCGCGCGCCAGAGATCGCCGGCGTCTGGCGCTCTGCCGGGCGACCCGAGCGACGCGAACGGGATGCGCAGCAGCGTCGCGAAGGTCATCGAGCTGCCGCGCGTGTCGCGCAGGATCGCGGCGAACAGACCGTCGCAGTTCCAGGAGAGATCGGCGTTCATCGTGGAGCGGATTCCATCCGGCGATTCGATGCGCGCGTCGAACGTGGTGCCGAGCGGATTCACTTCCAGCTCGAAGTAGACGCGCGGATCGCCGGGCGCGAGGAACGCTTCGACGACGTCCTCTTCGTACAGCGGCGCGTCGTGCTCGAGATGCGTGGCGACGACGTTCTCGTCATCGCCGCGGAAGAGAATGTGGAGATGCGTGGCGTCGCGATAAATCGCCAGCTCGGTGGAGAGCCGCGGCGTCGAGGCATCGGTGGCGCGAAGCAGCCGCGCGGTCGTGACGCCGTCCGGAACACGCCACGGATCTCCGATCATGAACTCCCGCCGCCGCACCACAAGCTCGCCCATCGCGATACGATTCTACTCACGCGCAGCGCATCGGATTGCCGAAGGGCTCGGCACATCGCGTGCAAGCTGCGGCGCAGGGTACCGAATCGTGGACTTTGAGCTGGATGAGTTGAAACGGGAGTTTCTCGTCGAGGCGGAGGAGAAGGTGCGCGAAATCGAGCGTGCGTTCAGCGCTCCCCGCAACCCCGAGTCGATCGAGCGGATGTCGTATCTCGCGCATCAGCTCAAAGGATCCGGCGGGAGCTACGGCTTTCAGCGGATCTCCACGCACGCGGCCGATCTCGAGCAGGCGCTCGAGACCGCGGCGAAGGAAGCTCCGCCGGATTCACTCGAAGCGAAGATCGGCGGCCATGTTTCTCAGTTGCGCGGCGAGATCGAAGAGCGGACGCGCGAGCTTTCTGCGTCGCGCGCTTAACGTGCCGTCGCCGCCGGCGCGGTCTTCTTCGTCGCCCGGCCGGAGTCGCGTCGCTTCTCCGCGTGAACCTGATTGCGCCCCGCTTTCTTGGCGCGGTAGAGCGCTTTGTCGGCGGCGACGATCAGCTCCTTCGGTCCGCGAACGCGCGTGAACGGAACGCTGGCGACGCCGATGCTGACGGTCGCCGGGACCGGGCCGATCTGAGTCTCGATCGCTTTCTCTTCGACAAGCGAGCGGATTTTTTCGGCGAATGTGATGGCGTCGTCGAGCTCCGTCTCCGGCATCATCACCGCGAACTCTTCGCCGCCGTAGCGCGCCACGAGATCGGTGCTGCGGACCGATTCACGGAAGAGGCTCGAGACCGCTTTGAGCACGTCATCGCCGACGGCGTGGCCATGCGCGTCGTTGATTTTCTTGAAGAAGTCGATGTCGATCATCGCCAGCGAGAGCGGGCGCTGATAGCGGGCCGACTCTTCGAACGCGCGCAGCAGCTCGTCCTGGAAATGGCGATGGTTGTTGAGCTTCGTCAGGCCGTCGGTGATCGACAGCAGCTCGAGCCGGCGATTCGTTTCCATCAGCTCTTTCTGCAGGTCGACGATCCGTTTGCCGGCGCGGATGCGCGCCATCAGCTCGGGATACTGGAACGGTTTGGTGATGTAGTCGTCGGCGCCGAGCTCGAGTCCTTCGATCTTGTCTTCCTGCTCGGTCTCGCCGGTGAGCATGATGATGTAACGCGCCCGAAAGTCGGGATTCGACTTCAGCTCGTGACAGAGCAGGACGCCGTCGAGATCGGGAAGACGGCGGTCGAGAATGGCGAGATCCCATGTTTCGGCCGCAAGCCGCAGCCGCGCTTCCTCGCCGGTCGTGCACTCGAGCATTTCGTAGCCGGCGCGCTGCAGGAAGAGCCGCACGAGGCGCCGGATCGCCGCGTCGTCATCGACGATCGCAACTTTGAACGCTGAATGTTCAGGCATTGAAGGACGAGACCGGCAAAGAGCGTGCCGGTAGTGGAGAGGCATGAGGCATGGGGCATGGGGCATGAGCGGTTTGCCTTTACTCATACCTCATGCCCCATGCCTCATCCCTTCTCCACAGTCCTCATCGAAATATCCAGCGCCCGCACCGAATGAGTGAGCGCGCCGACCGAAATCCGATCGACGCCGGTCTCGGCAATCGCTTTCACCGTTTCCAGCGTCACGCCGCCGGACGCTTCGAGCGGAACGGCGCCGTTCGTTCGTTCGACGGCTTCGCGCAGCTGGGTCGGGTTCATGTTGTCGAGGAGGATGAAGTCGGGTTTGAGCGCCAGCGCTTCGTCGAGCTCTGCCATGTTGCGGACTTCGACCATGATCGGTTCCGGCATGCCGCGCCTGCGAATCCGCTCGACGGCGGCGGTGATCGAGCCGGCGCGATCGATGTGGTTGTTCTTCACGAGGAACATGTCGAAGAGGCCGATGCGGTGGTTCTCACCGCCGCCCGCTTTGACCGCGTACTTGTCGAGCGCGCGCAGTCCCGGCGCCGTCTTGCGGGTGTCGTGAATCTTCGCGCGGGTGCCGCGAACGGCATCGACGTAACGACGCGTTGTAGTGGCAATCCCCGAAGCGCGCTGCATCAGGTTGAGCGCGGTTCGTTCGCCGGAAAGCAGTGCGATGACCGTCGCTTCAACCTCAGCCACGATGTCACCCGGTTTGACCGCGCTGCCATCGTCAGCCATCCGTTGGAAACGGCTGGTCGGATCGAGCAGACGGAAGGTCGCTTCCGCGAAGTCGAGCCCGGCAAGAACGCCTTCCGCTTTGATGAGGAAGTGCGCACTGCCGCGCTCGTCGGCATCGAAGATCGACTCGCTGGTGATGTCGGGAAGATCTTCCTCGAACGCGCGGCGGAGGATGCTTTCGATGACGGTCTTGTTCATGGCAAAGGATCGGAATGACAGGACGGTGCCAGTCGTTACGGGAGACAGTTCGTTGACAAATTGGGGGCGCACCGGCTTCGACGGGGACACGTCGGGGTCAAGGTTGCATGCCGAGCTGATTGTCTCGTAAAAACGATCAAAAACTGTAATCGCGAACAGCGACTACGCACTCGCAGCTTAATTGACTGCGACGCTCACCCGTCGGTTGCTCACGCCGGCGGATTGAGCGTCACGATGTGAGCTAAGGGCCCGCGCACCGTCTCGGCGCGGGCTTCGAAAACCACAGAGGCTGGTCTGTCATTGGTCCCTGCTCTCCAGGCAGATGACGGACGAGAACGAATGGGGAGATAAGCATGTAGTAGCCTGGCTGCCACTGCTCTCGGACGCGGGTTCAACTCCCGCCGCCTCCACCAACGCCAACTTGAGCTCTTCGTCGATCGATGCCATTACGCAGGCGGGTTGCCTGTGGGGTGCTGAACGTAAGGAGGCGTCGTCCAGCCGCCTGGCTCAGGAAGCGGCGGATAGGTGAAACTTCCACCATGGCCCACCGGCGGACCAACACGCGCGACGATGTTGCCGCGATCGAAGCCATAGGCCGCGACCAGACCGTCGCCGGACGTCAGCGCCTGATACATGTTGTCGTAAATCTCTTCCGCGGTGAGAGCGCGATTCCAAACCCGAAGCTCATTGAAGGCTCCGCCCATACCGGTGTTGATCGGATCATAGTCTGAGGGATTGAAGAACGAAGCGCCGAATGTGTTTGCTGCATAGTTGTTGGCAATGTTCGGGTAGTCGAAGTAGCCCAGACTGCCCGGTCCCATGACAAGAAGGCCATTGACGTAAATGTTGATGGAGTACTGGTCAATGGCCACCGCGACGTGATTCCAGTCATGATCGACCAGGTTTGTCCTTGCCGAATCGGTGTAACCCTCATAGGCGATATACAACGTGATTCTGCCTACCTGAATGTTGCCCTGAGATTCGTATCCGACGGCCCACCAAACGGCCGGATCGCTTCCGCCGGCGAGCGAACTGCAGGAAAAGAGCGTGCCGTCGGCGTTGGGAAAGAACCATACCTCGGTAGTGCTGCTGACACCGTTCTGAGGAAGAAGGAGACAGCCGCCATCCTGCGCCGTTTCCAGCGATGCGATGCTCGCCAGTACGATGTATCCGTCGTTGCCGCCGGGTGTCACGTCAAACGAAATTTCAAAGTCTCCATCGCCGCAATCGTAGGGCATTCCGGTTGACGTGCCGCTCGCCACAAGCACATTCGCCGCGGGTGTTTCGGTTCCCCACAACCCTGACATAGGCGAGGGATACTCATACCGCGCGACGGTCCACGGCGAGTTGGCAAACGCCGAGACGGGGACGGCATCAGCGGTGACGTCTCCGCCTGCGCCCTCCGAGCCCAGCGTAAGTGAGGCCGGCAACGGCACCGGCGCGCTGAGATTAAAACCATCCCCCGAGCCACTCCAGATCCAGACGCGTGGTACCGGCGGGAGCGATATCGTCAGTCCATTGAGGTAGATTTGCGCAGCGCGAATTGGATCGACAGTCGGCCCGCCGATCAGCATGTCCATGAGCGTGACATCGGAATGATATCCGGCGGCCAGCGACTGCACCGCCGAAAGAAACAGGCCGCATTCAGTAGCGAGGTTCGCCATGAACTGGACCGATTCCTTTACGGCCAGGTCATTCTCGTCCAAAGCGTTGTAGCCATTCATCGTCAGCGTGAGTCCCTGCACCTGAACCTGGAACATCGCGTCGAAAAGCCCTTCCAGATTTTCATACGCGGTCATTAACGGAGCAGGGTCGGACGTATTGATGCCGCTGGAGGTCAATTGTGCGAGCTGAACGTTGGCGGCGGCGGTCATCAGGTCCGTGGTCATGCCCTCGATCGGGCCGCACATCACGTTGTTGATGGCGTTTAGATTACCCGACTGTGCCGATGCATTGTTGCTGAGCGTAGTGGCCGTTGCCGTGTCGTCCGCGCTCAGCTCACTGAGCGTATGGAAATCGCCCGAGATGCTCGGCGTGTTGCTGTAGCCGGCGGCGATACAAACATTCTGCGCCGGCGCAAGCTTCTGATCCGCATCATAGAGTTCGACGAAATTTCCGAAGGTCGTCTGCAGGTTCGCGACCCCCTGCTCGACGCTGTCGAGAGTGGCAAGAATTCCGCTCAGATCGCTGCCCGTTGGACCTCCGGTTCCCAGAACACCGTTGAGTACCCATCCCGCGGCGTCCTCGCCGACGTATTTCACCGCTCCGGCAATGAGGTTGTCGAGAATCGTGGAGATCGTCACTACGCTGGACATAGCATTCCTCTCTGCCGACATGTTCGGCGCTTCTGCGCCTGTCGAAAGACAGGAGCCTGCAGCGACCCAGCCTGGATCGGAAGCCGCGTGTTCTGTTCAGGGGGAGATGGCGATGGAATGATATCTGGTTATGCCAGAGCCCGGCAATGGCATCTTTCTCATCACGCGCCGTTGGGGGAAGGATGGCCGCGCGATTTGCTCACAGAAGTGATTTGGCTCACGGAAGTCGGGACTGACGGAACTTATGTTCCTCCGAAACTTCCAACAGGAGCCTCGAATGAAGCGTGCGGCCTCTCTCGCTGTACTGGTGCTTTTGGTTACTTTCCCCCTCATCGCTCAATCCTCGACGCAAGGCAGCTTCAATTTCAAAGGAGCGGAAGGCCTGCAGACGATCGAGTTTGACGCCCTGGACGACGGACGTTCCGCGCAGGGCTCCTTCACACTGGCTGGTCCGACGCTCGTCTCGGACGGTGAGCTTGATCAGGAAGACTCCAAAACCGTTCTGGTCAAGGACTTCACAATGAAGGTCACGGTCGACTGCATGAGCACCCTCGGCAATCGCGTGACGATCAGCGGCATCGTCAGCGATTCGAACGTCCGGTCAATGATCGGGCGCGTCGGGATGCTCACCGTCGAGGACAACGACCTCGACCCGAAGGACCCCAGGGATCGCTTCACCTTCGGCTCCTACTGGGACAAGGACATCACCTGGTTCCCGACTGACGCCGAGGTGAAGGACGACGCTGGTTGGGGCTTTTCCTGGTGGGCCACGGACGCGGAGCGGAAGGACGATGTGGGCTACCAGATCTCGCGCACTCGCCAGGTGAACTGCCGCAATTTCCCTGTCGCGACATACGACCTCGACCCAATCGGCGAGGGTCGCATTACCGTCGTCAACAAATAGCCATCTTCAATTCGGAGTCGGCGGCTGGGAACCCGGCCGCCGCTTTCACCACCCCGGAGTTCGCGGGTCCGGCAATCCATACGCTGACCACTTGCATAACGCGGTCAGGGTGTGCATATTGATGTCGGGCCAAATTCATCAATGAGGAAGACGTGACGGCGTTTGCCGGTCGTGCGGATGTTATGGGCACGGTGCCTGTGCGGATTCGCGTCAACGGTGACGTGCGCGTCGTCGACTGGTTGCCTCTTCCGCCATCGGCATCGCGGCGGCCCTTCTTCGCCCAGGCCATTCGCGACTGTCAGGAAACGCAGGTGCCGGTGCGGACGAAGATCGACGTCCTCCGCGCCGCGGCAGCGGACCGCGCGGCATCGCGAGTCGCCGCCGGCGTCATCGCGCACATGTCGCGCTGCGGCTCGACGTTGCTGAGCGCCTGCATGAAAGAAGTGGACGGTGTGCTCATCCTGTCCGAGCCGCCGATCGTTTCGGCATTGTTGCGCGGTGGAGATGCCGATGCCCCGACGTTGCGCGGGGTTCTCGCGCTTTACGCAGAGCACTTTGGCTGTTCCAGGGTCGTGGTCAAACTACCCAGCGTGAGCTCGCGCCACGTCGTGCGCTATCGCCGCGCGACGGGACGGCAGCCCGCGGTTCTTCTGTTTCGCGATCCGGTCGAGGTCGCAATCTCCAATCTCCTGCGCCCGGGCGGTTTCATGCGTCTCGACGTCCGCGACGCCGCGCGCGTCTTCGGCGGAGATGCGTCTCGCATCGCCAGGATGAGCAGCGCCGAGTACTGCGCGATGGCGATCCACCGCTACCTGCTGACGCTTCTCCGCGAAGCGTCCCGCAACGACATGATCGTGGTCGACTACGCGGAATTGCGCGGGGAAACGATCGCGCGGATCGTTGAATCGGTCCTCGGGCCACTCACGCCGGAGCAATGCGCTCGCATCGCAGCTGTCTCGCGCATGGACGCGAAGGATCCGTCCCGATCGTTCGAGCCCGATTCCGAACGAAAGCAGCGGCAGGCGACACCGGAGTTGCGCGCCCTGCTTCATGAATCGAACGAACTGTATCGCCAGCTCGCCGCACGGCAACGGATCGAAATCTCACCTGGCAGGGAGGTCACCGCATGAGCGATTCGAAATCGAGAGCAGAAAACTTTCTTAATTCTCTCCACGAGACCCGGCCCGGGACCGCCGATCCGGCCGGTCAGCCGATGTGGAGCGCGTTCGCCGCGACGGGACAAAACGCCGTCGAGGCGGAACCGCCGGGCCCGCAGGTTCCCGACGTTGGACCGGGCGGAGATGAAGGGGACGACTCGCCCGGCGTCGAGGTTCCCGACATCGGCCGGCACGTCAACGCGGAGGGCGACGATTCGCCGACGGAAGACGACTCGTCGGACGACTCGAGCGACGAGCTGGAAGTGGTCGCGGAAGTTCTCGAAGACATCGCCGAGGCCGTCGGCGGAGCTGAGCAGGCGGACAAGAAGTCAGTCGGAGCGATGCGTGACGCGTCTTCCAAACTGCCGCCCAATCCTTCCGTCGACGAGCTCCTCGAAGTACGGCGGGACGTGCAGAGGAGCAAAAAGAAAAAGAAAGACAAAGAGAAAGAATGAGTGACGCCGGCAATGCTGACGTCTTCACTCGACTGGCTGCTCGCATCGGTTCTGGCGATGTGGCTCGTACTGTCGGCAGTGAACCAGTTCGGACCGGACCACGCGTACTGGTGGAGTCTGAAGCGCTTCGACGTCTTCGGACTTCTTCCCAGGTGGACGTTCTTCACGCCCCGTCCGCTCACGAGCGATTACCACATTCTCTATCGCGACTGGGACGAGAAACGTCAGCAACCCGGCGAATGGAAAGAGCTCGCCCTCCGGGAGCGCACTGTGATCGCGGCGTTCTGGAATCCGCAGCGCCGGATCCGCAAGGCCCTTGTGGATTCGATCCGCGGCATCTGCCGGATGGCGAAGCAGCTCGGCCGCGCCGATCCAGCGATCCAGCTGAATCCCGGATACATCACCCTTCTCCAGCACGTCTCCCGTGAACAGCCGCGATACCCCGGGACGCTGCGGCAGTTCGCCGTCGTGGAAACCAACGCCTTCTACCCGGAGCGCCAGATGCGCGTCCTTCTCGAATCCGCATTCCATCGGCTGTGATCGACTTCGGCAACAGCAGTCAGGCATTGAACGCGATGACGGCGCTCGCGGCGATCGGCGTCGCCATCTCGTCCGGCGAGTACCTCCACCAACGCCACGAGTTCCGCAGCGACGGCTTGTTCGCCTGGCGCCTGCACCGCGGGCGAACGTCGTTCGGCATCCGCGCCATTGACCGCGTTGTCGGCCGCCTGATGGAGGAGCAGGTGGTCGTCATCCTGCTGGCGCTGCGACTCACCGCGGCGATCCTGCTTCTCCTCGCCCTCGTCGCCTCCCTCGACGCCGTCGCCTCGGGAACACTCGCCGTCATCCTCGCGACGACGCTCCTCTTCCACTCACGCCCGGGACTCGGCACGGAAGGCTCCGACCAGATGTCCGCGGTCGTGCTCGTCGCCGCCGCGCTGGGGCGATGGTTCCCGAGCCCGCATGCGGTTCAACTCGCGCTTGCATTCGTGGCCGCTCAGGTGTGTCTCGCGTATCTGTCGGCCGGCATCTCCAAGATCGCGGCCAGGCCGTGGCGGAGCGGCAGCGCGGTGGTACGCATCGTCAGCGCGTCGATGTACGGCTACGAGCCGACCGCGCTCCTGTTGCAGCGCCACGACTGGATGTCTCCCGCGGCGACCTGCGGCGTGATTGCCACCGAGTGTCTCTTTCCGCTCGTGCTCGTCGCGCCGCCGGCCACCGCAACAGTGTTGTTCGCGGCGATGTTCGCATTCCATGTCGCCTGCGCCTTCGTGATGGGCCTCAACTGTTTCGTCTGGTCGTTTGTATCGACTTATCCGGCAGTGCTGTTCGTGCGCGCGCAAACAGGGAGGTGAGATCGTGATCGATTTCGACACTCTGCTCTTTCCGATGGACGCCGACGATTTCTGGCTCGATCACTTCGAGCGCGCGCCGTTGCTGCTCCGCGGCCCGTCGCCGCGGCGGTTCGAGTCGCTGTTCACGTTCGACTCGCTCAATCGAGTGCTGAACCTGACTGACTTCCCGCACAGGGGACTCCGTCTCATCGAGAACGGCCGCGCCCATCGCCCGCGTGACCGCGCCTGGGTGCTGGCCGCATGCCGGCGCGGTGCGACGATCCTCGTGTACGACATCCATCGCAGCGACGAAGCACTCGCCCGTTTTGCCGCCGGCCTTGCCCTGCAATTAGGCGGAGAGGTCAAGGTCAACTTGTACTACTCGCAGGAGAAACAGCAGGGATTCACCACGCACTTCGACACGCACGACGTGCTGGTTCTGCAGGTCGAGGGATCGAAACGCTGGCGGGTCTTCGCCGATCGCGTTCCATTTCCGCTTTCCCAATATCCCGGCGGTCCGGAGAAGCCGCGCGTCCCGCCGCGCGACCCGCTCCTCGAGTGCGTCCTCGAGCCCGGCGACGTCCTCTACATCCCTCGCGGCTACTGGCACGATGCGCTCGCGGTCAACGGGCATTCCCTTCATCTGACGACCGGCCTCTATCCGCGGACCGGCTTCGACTTTCTGCAGTGGTGGACGCGGACGCTGATCACGGATGCGCGGTTCCGCATCGCACTTCCCCCGGGACCGACGACCGATCCCGCAACGCTCGACGCCTGGCGCGTCTGTCTCTCGAAACTGACCGACATCCTTCGCGCGCAACTCGACGATCCGGGAGCGCTCGCAGCGGACTATCAACGCTTTAACACGCGACTTCTGCGCCGGCCCGCCTTTCGGTTCCCCACGCTCGCCGAAGGCGTGATTGAAGATGCGAGCGCGGATGGTCCCCATTCCGTTCCCGCAGCGCCGGAATCGATTTGAAAGTCACCGTCCCGGACAGGCTCACTCCCGTCTCCACCAACGTCACTTTCTCACGCGACCATTCTTCCCGCCACCGGATCAGCCTGCCTCACCGCGATCACTTTGTTGTTCTGCACGCGCTGGCGGCGTCCCACACGATACAGCCAGAAAATCATTGCTCCGATCAGGAGCACGTGCGGGATGTACAGCAGGCTCGTGGCGCGGAGCCATTTCGGGAAGAGTTTCGCCTGTCCCGGATAAAACGATGCTGTTGTAATTAACAGCGCGAAACTCATGCGCCACAGATGTCGCGCGATCCGCTTTGCGCCGAATACGCCGCCGCGCACGAGCATGCGGAAGTCGGAGAAAGCGAAGAGCAGGGCGACCGTCCCGAAGACGAAAAACATCGGGATCGGAACGCCGCTTGTGCCGAACTTGTGTTGTGCGGCGCCGATGCCGACCGTGATCGCGCCCATCCCATTGCCCAGTGTTACGAGCAGCGCGCCAAAATCGAACAGGCTCGTTCCGCCGTCGGGACGTTTCGCCGCCCACCAGCCGGTCGCGACGAGATACAACGTCAGCGTGCCGGCGACGACGTTGATCGCGATCGGGTGGATGAAGGAAGCGATGTAAATGGCGCTGCCCGTCATACAAACCATCGCCACGACAAATACGGTTCCGGCTGCGCCATGCCGGCCGGAACCTTTGCGAAACACCATTGCAAATGCGCCTGACAGCACGCCGATCGTTGCGCCGCAGATGTGAAAAATCAGTAGTACGTGGAATGCAGACATGGTCAGTCCCTCGAGAGGTGCGTCAGGTCAGAGTTTTGATCGCGCCAGCGTTGAATATTTACGCCCGCGATCAGGAGCCACAACGTCAGAGATCCCTCACCGAGAATTCCGAGAGGCATCAGCAAGGAAGAGAGCGAACGACCGAGCGTGGGCGACAACAAATTCGTAAAGCCCTGCGTCAGCCAGCCCGCGCCGGCAATGAGTATCAGCACGCCGATAAATCGCGGCAGGAATGTCGATCGGAGAATCAGGCAGCCGATCAGAAAACAATGCAGTCCGAAAAAGACGAAACTGACGCTCGACGACTGGCCGTAAATCCGAAGAAACAGGTACGCCATTGCATGCTGCTGTTCCGCGGCGAATACACCGAGGTATTGCGAGTTTCTCAGTACGACAAGAGGCGCAATGCGGAGGACGACACCGAACGCGCCTATTGAGCATCCGATGAGACTGAAGAACGCTGCGAGCAGGGAGACGGTACCGTTTACCGCCTTGAGCAATTCATAGACGAAGATCGTGGCCGCGACATAGCAGACGGTCGCGACGAGATCGGCGGAAAGCGCACTGCGGAAGAGCGGCTCGTGAGCCAGGAGATTTGTTGCTGTGGCCGCAACGTCGCCGAATACCACCAGGCCGCTGGCCGCGACGAAGGCGAATATGCCCGTAATGATCGTCATCAGCCAGAAGAATCCGGCGAGTCGGGCGGTGAGTCGCGGCGATGTATCTGTAATTGCGGTCATGGCGATGTCCTTAATGAATCAGATCGGTTCACGATTGCGACGCAGCCGTATTGCGGCCGCTATAAATGCGGCGGCGAAAATTAATCCGAGCCAGAGTCCGGGCGTACAGAGGAATCGCCACGGAGTCAATTCCGGATCGTTCGGTATGTGACCTTTCGCCTGAAATACGAACGCCTCTCCGAAGCCGCCAAAGAGGCGATATTTCACCAGTCCGATGAAATGTGCGCTGCCGAACGCCATTTTCTCGACCATCGCGATTCCGAAAATCGGCAGGACAGCCCAGAGAATCGCGGATCGCTTCGCCCACGCGGAGATCAATAGCAGCCAGCCATAAATCGGCGCGTGCCATAGGGCGATGACAATCAGTCCATAAACGAGCGTCAGCGTTGATGAGAACAAATTCACGTTCGTCCAGAGCATGGTCAGGGCGGAGCTCTGTCCCATTAGCGCGGCCGTACTGACCATCAGCATGATGATTTGCAGCGGCACAATGATTGCGAGACTGATCAGCGGAAGGACGACCAGCGGAATGCCTGCTTTCGAAAGCACCGTCGTGCGATCGGACACTGGCAGCGATTTCCAGAAGAGGATGCTTCGATCACGCCGCTCGCCATGCAATGCGTCGAGGCAATAGAAGAAGCCGACGAGGATCGAAGTCAGGATGAGCATCGTCGCGGCGACGTCATACGGTTTCGCGACCATCACGCACTGCTTCGCCGGCTCGAGCGTCGAAATGGTGCGCATCCGATGCGGCAGAGAAATCGCGCTGATTAAAAAGCCGAAGAAAAAAATGGCGGCGACGGCCAGCGGCGCGAGATAAATCGAGCGGTTCTCCCACAATTCGCGCCGCACCGACCAGTACATTGGCCGCGTCTCCGATTCGAGCGGCTCGCGGCGCGGCGAATCGGTCATGTCGTTCTGCACGCTCATGCCGCCGCTCCTTCTGCGCGCGTACCGTCATTGCCCATGATGGCGACGAAGAGATCGGCGATCCCGGGCGTGCGTGCGTCGCCGAATGCGGCGACCTGCTGTCGATCGACGCGGTCGAACAGCATGATGCTGCGGCCGAATACCTGACGTTCGTGAATCGGTCTGAGCGCGCGCGCGGCCGCGACCTGGTCGGGATGCACCATCACTTCGAGATAGCGCGATTCGAATTCCTCCATGCTGCAATCGAGGACGATGCGCCCGCGATTGATGAACATGAAGTCGGTGAGGACGTCCTGAATCTCCTCGACCTGATGCGTCGTCACAATGATTGTGCGATTGCGGTCGAAGTAGTCGTTGAGCAGCGAATCGTAAAACTGTTTGCGATAAAGAATGTCGAGACCGAGTGTCGGCTCGTCGAGCACCAGCAGTTTCGCGTCGATGGCCATGACCAGCGCGAGATGCAGCTGGGTCACCATTCCTTTCGACAACTCCCTGACTTTGCTGGAGCGTTTGATTGCGGTCTTCGCGAGGAACGCTTCAGCCTTTGCGCGATCGAATCGCGGATGAACTCCGGCGACGTAATCGAGCACCTGCGAAACGCGGATCCAGCGCGGGAGTACGGCGACGTCGGCGATGAACGAGACGTCGCGGAGGAGTTGATCGCGTTCCGTCCACGGATCGCGTCCGAGCACCTTCAGCTCTCCCTGATACGGAGTGAGCCCGAGGATGGCGTTGAGCGCGGTGCTTTTGCCGGCGCCGTTCGGGCCGATGAGGCCGACGATGCGACCTTCTTCGACGCGCAGGTCGACGCCGTCGAGCGCGATCGTTGTACCGAACGCTTTGCGGAGACCGCGCGCTTCTATACAGGCCATGGCTTCAACTCTCCTCTTCCGTGGTGGCTGGCGACGTCTGGCCGGCGGCCTCGAGCAGTTCTTCCGGCGTCAGGCCGAGGCGTCGAATGGTGGCGTGCACGCGCGGCCACTGTTCCGCCAGGAACTTCTCGCGTTCGGCCTGAAGCAGCAGTTCGCGCGCACCGGCATTGATGAACATTCCGCGGCCTCGCCTCGTCTCGACGAGCTGCTCGGTGACCAGCTGCTGATACGCCTTCAGCACCGTGATCGGGTTGAGCCGGTACTCGGCCGCGACGTTGCGCACGGACGGCAGCGGATCGCCTTCGTTGAGCACACCGTCGAGGATCAGCGCAACGACGCGTTCGCGTAGCTGGCGGTAGATCGGCTGACTGTCGTTCCATTCACGGTCCATTTCGGTAATCCGGGTTCGCCTCGAATCTGGTGATGTAGTTAACTACAACACCCAACCACGATGCAACCCTTTTATTTCAGGACCGGGCGACGACGTCAGTGCGACGACGGAGTTTGGATGTCTAACTAATTGGGAAGGAAGTACTTCTGAGCGTTACGCGATGGCGGCGCCGGCCAGCGATTCGATCGTCGCCAGCGCTTTTGCAACCTGCCGCTCGCGCTTCTCGATCTTTTTGCAGCGACCGATCGTGTCTTCGATCACGGCCCACGTCACGTTCGACGGCTGATAGCGATCGGGATGCGATTCGCTGACGTGACGTCCGAGCGCGCCGAGCGCGGTGTGAAACGGCAGCGGCGATGCGGCGCCGTCGCGCGCGAGCTCGTCGATGTAGCGCGCTGCCAGCAGGCCGACCGCCGACGACTCGACATAGCCTTCGACGCCGGTGATCTGTCCGGCGAAAAAGACGCGCTCATCTTTCTTCGTCTGAAAGGTCGCGCGCAGATGCTTCGGTCCGTTGATGAAGGTGTTGCGATGCATCGAGCCGTGGCGCGCGATGACGCAGTTCTCGAGGCCGGGGATCATCTGCAGGATTCGTTTCTGCTCGCCCGCTTTCATCTTCGTCTGAAAGCCGACGAGGTTGAAGTAGTCGTCCGACAGATCTTCTTTGCGCAACTGCACGACGGCGTGCGGCCTTTCGCCGGTGACCGGATGCTCGAGGCCGACCGGTTTCATCGGGCCGTACCGCAGCGTGTCGATGCCGCGGCTGGCGATCTCTTCGATCGGCAGACAGCCTTCGAAGTGCACGGCGTTCTCGAAATCGTGCAGCGGGTAGAGCTCGGCCGCGAGCAGCGCGGCGATCCACGTCTCGTACTGCTCCCGCGTCATCGCGGCGTTGAGGTAGTCGGTGCCGGAGCCTTTGCCGTAGCGCGATTTCCAGTAGAGCTTCGACATATCGAGCGAATCCGCGGCGAGGATCGGCGCGATGGCGTCGTAGAAATAGAGCCCGTCGCGGCCGAGGAATTCGTCGATCGCTTCGAACAACGGATGCGACGTGAGCGGGCCGGTGGCGACGACGAGAAAGTCGAAGTCGCCGCGATCGAGCGTCAGCACTTCTTCGCGATGAAGCGTGATCCGCGACTCGCTTCCGATCGCACGCGTCACCTCCGCGGCGAAGCGCTCGCGATCGACGGCGAAGGCGTCGCCGGCCGGCACACGCGCGGTTTCGCCGCAGCGCATGACGAGTGAATCCATCAGCGAGAGCTCGCGCTTCAGCAATCCGACCGCGTTCGTCGGCGCGGAGGAGCGGAAGGAGTTGGAGCAGACGAGCTCCGCGAGGTTCGAGGTCTGATGCGCGGCGGTCGACTTCGCGGGCCGCATCTCGAAGAGCTCGACGGTGTGTCCGCGGCGCGCTAGTCCAAACGCGCATTCAGAGCCGGCGAGGCCGGCGCCGATCACCTTGACGCGTGCCATCCGTTAGTTCGAAGGCTCGTTGGTGGTGAACGCAGCGGTCGGGTCGATGCGAATCTCGCCGAACTTGCTCTCGTAGATGCCGATGTTCTGTCCGAGCACTTCGAGCAGTTGCTTGGCATGCAGCGGCGACATGATCACGCGGCTGTAGACCTTCACGTCGGTGCGTCCGGGGACCATGCGGCCGAGGTCGATGACGAACTCGGAAGGGGAGTGGATGATGTTCGCGAAATTGATGTACTCACCCTGCGCGACATTGTCGTCGAGGGTGATGCGGATCGTCGCTGGTGTCTGGTCGCTCATCGGGGCTCCTTACAGCAGCGGCGGACGGCGTATTCCGCGGTGCGGGTTAGCGCTAAAGTACGCGAATGCTTATCTCCATCATCAACCAGACGCTAGGCGAGATCTCCGATGCGGAACTGCTCACGGTGATTCGCGCCATCAATCAGCAGATCGAGTTCGACTTCACGCCGTACTGGTCGATGCCGGCAACGGTACGGCTGGAAGGAACGCGGCTCGAAGAGCCGCGCGCGAACGCCGCGTCCGCTGTCATGCGCGGCGATGCGGTCGTCTATCTTTCGTCGTCGAGGACGAAGAGCAATCCGGAAGGATTCCACGATCGCAACTACCGCGGGATTCCGTACGGCGTCGTCTACTCGGAGATCAGCGAGAAGATGGGCGATCCGTGGTCGGTCACGCTGTCGCACGAAGTGCTCGAGCTGATCGCCGATCCGCAGGCGAACAACTACGTGCAGGGACCGAAGCCGAACGATCTGCGAAAGAAGGTCTTCTTCTGGTTCGAGATGTGCGACGCCGTTTCATCGCAGACGTACGAGATCAACGGCGTCGCGCTGCAGAACTTTCTGCTGCCCGCATATTTCGAGCCGCCGATTCCTGGCGCGCGTACCAACTTCCTCGGCACCGAGCTCAGGGCGTTCGGCATCGCGCCGAAGAGCTACGTTGGTTACTACAACCCGGAGACGCAGCAGCAGGAAACGATCGACTCGGATCAGGTCGGCAAACGGCGGCGCGAGATCAAAAACAAGGGTGGAAAGAGTCGCGGGGCACGACGGGGCAAAGCGTAGAGATTCAAATCCTTCTCCGTCCTGGAGAGGTGGCCAAAAACGGCCGGTTGGGATGCGAACGATGAGGCGTCACTCGCCACTCGCCCCCCATCATGATAGAATTCATTAAACCAAACGGCCAACTCCTTAATTCGGTTTTCCGCAGACGCGGGAGGTGCCTTGTGCGTAAAGCGGGGTTTGTCTTCACCGTCTTACTGCTGGCGGGAATGAGTCCCGCGACGGCGCAGGAGGTTCCGAATCCGCCGCCCGAACGCAATCCGAATGCGAAGGCGGACGCCGACCAC
This sequence comes from Acidobacteriota bacterium, assembly GCA_034667465.1. Classification (GTDB taxonomy): domain Bacteria; phylum Acidobacteriota; class Thermoanaerobaculia; order Gp7-AA8; family Gp7-AA8; genus JAOBAU01. The sequence goes on from JAXDJV010000002.1 coordinate 661,186, forward strand.
TCGTATCCCTCCGCGAAGGTCTGCGGCGAATGTCATCCCAATCAGTACAAGCAGTGGAGTAATTCGTCGCACGCATACGCCAGCCTCTCTCCGATGTTCAACAAGTTCGAGCAGCGGATCAACGATCTGTCGCAGGGCACCGTCAATTATTTCTGCGTCCGTTGTCACGCGAGCGTCGGCACGGCGCTCGGCGAACGGCGAGATATTGCGTGGTGGGATCGCAGCGCGGCCGCGCAGGAAGGCATCACGTGCGTCACCTGTCACCGCGCCGGCGAGGTCTACGGCAAGACCAACGCGGCGCGGCGCATCACGCCGGGCAGCATTCACGAGCCGGTGTTCGGTCCTTTCGACACGACGGGCGGCTTGAAGGCGATCAGTAACGCACGCTGGTATCAGGTTCTCGTCGGCCCCGATGAGCCGGACAGACCGATTGAAGCGGACAAGACGAAGTGGATCCGGATGCACCAGACGGCCATCCAGTCACAGGTGATGGTGAAGTCGGAGTTCTGCGTTTCCTGTCACCAGGTGCAGGTCCATCCCGGAATCAAGCTCGAAACGGTTTGGGAAGAGTACCGGGCATCTCCCGCGGCCCGCGAAGGTATCAGCTGCCAGGACTGTCACATGAGCACGAGCCCGGGACAGAACACCGGTTACGCGGTCGGGTGGGCTGCGCGCGTCAACAACAAGTATGTGAACCTCGAGCGGAAGCTGACCGATCACACGTTCGTCGGTCCCGGCTATCCGATCAGCCATCCCGGACTCTTTCCCTTCAATAAGGAAGAGTCGCCATTCACTCCGCAGCAGTGGCTGAAGTTCGACTATCGCGCGGAATGGGGAAGCGACGACTTCGAAAACAAGGTCGCCGCCTCGCCGAGCTCTTACACGTTCCCGGCCGAATGGCAGAACGCGGCCGATCGAAAGACGGCCCGCGTCGCGATTGAAGCCAATCTCGTCCGATGGAGAGAGCGTCGGGAACAGCGCATCAAACTGCTCGAGAACGGCTCGCGTCTCGAGGGTCCGGTTTTCGCGAAAGCTCCCGAGGTCGGGAAGCCATTCTCGTTCTCGTACAAGCTGACCAACCTCAATAAAGGTCACAACCTCCCATCCGGATCGCTTGGCGCGCAGCCGGAATTGTGGGTGGACATCGCGCTGATCGATCCCGACGGAAAGCGAATCTGGGAATCGGGATATGTCGACAGCCACGGAGACGTCGCCGACTTCCAGTCCTTCGATGTTCGCGCCGGAAAGATCGCGCATGACGACCAGCTCGTCAGCATGCAGGCGAAGTTCATTACGACGAACCTGAAAGGGACCGATCGGGAGATGTACCTGCCGATCAATCTCGACTTCGATCAGCTGCCGTTCATTCGTCCCGGCGGAACTCCGAATTCACTGCTCAATCATCCTCCGAACGCGCGGATGGAGAAGCGCAGCATCCCGCCCCTCGGAAGCCGCGACGCCACATACAAAGTCCCCGGAGCGTTGCTGTCGAAACCCGGCACATACCGGCTCGCTGTCCGTCTGCGCGGCCGCACCGAACCGATCTACTTCATGGATTTCGTCGGCGCCACAAAGGACATGATTCGCGCCGAGAACGAATGGGCGACAGACACTCATGCCTCCGCGGTCGAATTCGAGATTCGGCCTCAGGGCTCTTCGGAAGTGAGGATGATCGGCGCGCCGCCCGCCGGTTCATTCGGCCCCGATCCCGGCTACGACGGACAGCAGTACGACGCCGACGAACAACTCGGCATTTACGGCAGCAAGCACATGAACCGCAAAGCCGATCCGCCGATCGAGCTTGGCATCCGCCTGTACGACCGCGGCGCTTATGCGCCTCGTCCAACCTGGCTCGGCGCGAAGAATCCGATCGGCTTTCACTTTCTCGGATATGGCGATCTTCGCATCGCCGCCGCCGCTTATGACAATGGCATTGCGGCCCCTAATGGCAAGACGGAACAGACGACGATCGCCGCGCGACTCAATCTCGACCTCGATCTCGCGCTCACCGCGACCGAGCGCTTTCATGCGTTCGTTCGTCCGCTCGACAAGGGCGGTTCGTTTACGCGCTACCAGATCAGCGGCGGCGTACAGAACAAGTTCATCGACGAGTTCGACTTCGATCTCGACACGCTGTTTTTCGAAGGCGATCTCGGCGCGATGCGTCAGGGGCTGACCGGAAAAACGAGCAGAGTCGATCTGCCGATTACGATCGGACGCGTTCCGCTGCTGACGCAGAACGGCATCTGGCTCGAGGATGCGTTCGACGGCGTGGCGTTCGCGATTACGGCGAAGAGCAACGCGAAGCTCGACATCAGCAATATGGATTTCACCTTCTTCGCCGGCTTCAATGGGGTGACGACTGATGCCGTGCCGGGCAACAAAGCGAAGGTTTTCGGCGTCGCCGGTTTCGCGGATTTGCTGAAGGGTTACGCGGAGTACGGCTATGGCTACGTTCGGGCGGATGACAACAATCTGAGTTACCACAATGTCACCGCCGCATTTACCAGGCGATATTTCGGTCACGTAGCGAACAGCGTCCGACTGATCGGCAACTTCGGTCAGACGGCTTCGCCCGGACATCCGAAAACAGCGGACGGCCTGCTGGTGCTATTGGAGAACTCGTTCTTCAGGAGCAACCCGGTCACGCTCGTCCCTTATGTCAATCTCTTTGCCGGCTTCAATTCGCCGCAGTCACTGGCGCGCGGCGCCGATTCAGGCGGCGTGCTGAGAAATACCGGCATCAATTTCGAGTCGGACGGACTGACGCGCTATCCGACGCTCGACGCTCGCGCGCATGACTCATACGGCGGCGCCGTCGGACTCGAATATCTGTTCAATCTCGATCGTCAGATCGTCGTCGAAGGCGCAGTGGTCGAGCGCATGGGCGGCAGTCCGCTTGGATCCGAGTACGCACTCGGCGCTCGCTATCAGCACCCGATCACCAACGCGTGGCTGATCCGGCTCGACGCGATGCGCGGCTGGAGACAGGGACAGAAAGACGTGTACGGAGCACGTGTGGAGATTCGCCGCAAGTTCTGATGGTGCTTTGATCAAAGAGGAGGCTCCCGATGTCGGTGTTTCAGCTCAACGTCAATGGCTCGCGGCACACGATCAATGTCGACGGCAACATGCCGCTGCTCTGGGTTTTGCGCGACGTCCTTGGGCTGAAGGGAACCAAGTTCGGCTGCGGAGTTGCGCAATGCGGCGCCTGTACGGTTCACCTCGACGGCAAAGCGGTGCGCTCGTGCGCGACCGACGTCGGCGTGGCGGCATTGTCGGAGATCACGACGATCGAAGGGTTGTCGACCGACGGCAGCCATCCGTGTCAAAAGGCCTGGATCATGCTCGGCGTGCCGCAGTGCGGTTTCTGTCAGCCGGGACAGATTATGAGCGCGGCCGCGCTGCTCGCCGCGCATCCCAAACCCGACGACACACAGATCGACAACGCGATGCGCGGCAACATCTGTCGCTGCGGCACCTATCCGCGAATTCGGGAGGCGATCCATAAGGTCGCCGAGGGCTCGACGCTATGAGCGCAATCTTCAAGGTCACCCGCAGAGACTTTCTTCGTGACCTCGGCGTCGGCACCGGCGCACTGGTCTTCGGCTGCGCCCTAACGCCCGACACGCTCTTCGCGACGGAGAAACTGAAAGGCATTCTTGAGACAGGCATTCCGCTCGGCGCGTTCGTTCACATCAAGCCGTTGTCCGGCCACATTACGATCTTCACCCATCGCGCGGAAATGGGGCAGGGCATTCGTTCGAGTCTTGCGGCGGTCCTCGCCGATGAGATGGAAGCGGACTGGGAACGCGTGTCGCTCCGCCAGGCTGACGCCGACGCCGCCAATTTCGGCGTGCCGTTTCCTTATCCAATCCCCGGCGCCTTTCCGGTCGTGAAAGGGGAAGACGCGCAATTCACCGACAGCTCGCGGAGCATGGCCGCCTATTTCCTGCCGATGCGAATGTTCGGCGCCGGCATTCGGCTCGTAATGATTCGCGCGACCGCCGACAAATGGGGAATCAAAGATCTTTCGGAGCTCGAAGCGCGGCAGCAGAAGGTCATTCATCAGAAGAGCGGCCGCTCGATCGAATATCACCATCTGCTGCTCGAGGCTCGCGGTGTGCCGATTCCGGAGTCGGACGAGATCAAGGCGGTGCTCAAGCGGCCGGACCAGTGGCGTTTTATCGGCAAGCCGTCGATGCCGTTCGTCGATGCCAAAGACATGGTCATGGGCAAAACGCAATACGGAGCCGACGTCGATGTCGGCCGCGGAATGCTGACGGCGATGATCGTCCGCTGTCCGGTGGCGAACGGGACGCTGAAGTCGTTCGATGCGACGGCCGCGCTTGCCGTCCCCGGCGTGAAGTTCGTCGAGCCGGTTCTTCCTCCCAATTTCGGCGGCGGTATGACCGGCGGCGTCGGTTCCGCGTTCATCCCGCACGCGGGCGTCGCGGTTCTCGCGGAAAATACGTGGGCCGCGTGGCAGGGACGGAGAGCGCTGAAGGTCGAGTGGGACATTACGGAATCGGCCGGCGCGATGAATGCCAATTACGACTCGGCTGCTTATCGCGCCGAGCTCGAAGCGACAACCTCTCAGCCGGGAAAAACCGTCCGGAAAAAGGGCGACGTCGACTCGGCGCTCGGCGGCGCTGTAAAAACCGTGGAAGCCGGTTATTACGTTCCGCACCTTGCACAGACGCCGATGGAACCGCCTGTGGCGGTCGCCCTCTATGAAAATGGCGCGTGGGAAATCTGGGCGCCGACGCAGGGGCCGGAGCTGGCGCAGCATTACGTCGGACTGGCGATGCTGGAGCCGGATCCCGTCAGGTGGTTGATCTGGCAGGTCGCGGAAGTCATGGAGTTGCGTGAGGGTGAGCGGGCCACACAACAGTCCTTCAATGAAAGCCTTGCAAAACTGCTCAATGTCGATGAGCCGACGTTGTTCAAGATGCGCGACGATCTCAAGAAAAAGGTCCGCGACAAGATCAGGCTCCATCCGACGCTGCTCGGCGGCGGCTTCGGACGAAAATCCAATCCGGATTACGTCATGGAGGCGGCATTTCTCGCGAAGCTGCATCCCGGCGTGCCGATCCGCGTGCAATGGACGCGCGAGGACGACATCAAATTCAGCTTCTACAATGCCGTCAGTCGCCAGTACTTCAAAGCCGGTCTCGATGCAGACGGCCACCCGACCGCGCTCCTGCAGCGTAGCGCATTTACGTCGTTCTTTGCGACGATCTTCGCGCCCGGACCATTTGTCCCTGCCCCGTATCGCGACATTAGTGCGAAAGCACGCGCCGCATTTCATAACGGCGGTGAATATCCCTATGGTTCGGCGATTGAGCGCGGACAGGGACTCGAAGACATGCCGTACAACATCGACAACCTGCGCATCGAGAATTCGCCCGCGCCGAATTACATTCGCTGCGGGTGGATGCGCTCGGTGGCGAATATCTATCACGCGTTCGGACTCTGTTCATTCGCGGACGAGCTGGCGGTCGCGGCCGGCCGTGATTCCAAAGCGTATCTTCTGGAGCTGATCGGGAAGGGACGCCTCTTCAATGACGCGGCCTTCAAGGCCGAGGGGGTCGATTGCTACGACAACAACCTCTTTCCCGTAAACCGGCAGTCGGTGCCGTTCCGCGGAAAGGATCGCGATCTTTCTCCTGGTTATCCGCCCGACACGCGTCGCCTGCGTGCTGTGGTTGAGCGGGTGGCGAAGGAGTCGGGCTGGGACGAGAAGAAGGGAAAGCTGCCGAAAGGTCGCGGCATAGGCATCGCCGCGCATCGCAGTTTCCTCAGCTATGTGGCGCTGGTAATCGACGTGTCGCTCAATGACGCCAATGAGCTGACGATCAACGAGATTTACGCGGCGCTCGATTGTGGATTCGTCGTCAATCCGGATCGAGCTCTCGCGCAGATGGAGGGCGGCATTATTTATGGTCTGAGTCTCGCGTTGCTCGGCGAGATTACGGTCAGGAACGGGGCCGTCGTCGAAAACAACTTCGACGACTATCCTGTCCTGCGGATTCATCAGACGCCGCGAAAAATCTCGACGTATTTTGTCGATCCGAGTCCGGAGGTCGTGAGGGATATGGGCGGCGAGGTTCCGCTCACCGGTGTCGGCGAGCCGCCGACTCCTGCAGTCGCGCCGGCGCTGGCCAATGCGATTGTCGCCGCGGGCGGGCCGCGCATTCGCGAGATTCCGTTCTACAGGAAGGTCGTGGTGCTGTAAGCCTCCTTAGAACGTCTTCAGCAGTTCGATAAGCGCTCGCTTGTCCGCAATCGGAAGGTTCTTTCCGAACTCGTGGCCTTTGTCTTCATAGAAGTCAGGGCATTTATTCACGGCGAGAAAGCGCGGCACGAGCTCGGTCCGCATCAGTTCCTTCACCTGCTCGTCATTGAGATTGTCGCGCCGGATTTTCGCGAGCGTGTCAAGAATCGCCGCGAGCAATTTGGCTCGGTTTACACCGACGACGACGCCGCGATCGAGATTCGTATTTGCGATCAGATTAATCGGCGTTCCTTCCGGAATCGGCCCGAGACGGAGACTCCGCGTTTTCTCGTCGATGAGGCGCGGATGGCGTTTCACCGCATCCTGCAGCACATCCGGCAGATACGGCAGCGGAACGTTGATGAACGATTTTTTCGTCGTCTTCCAGATCAATTGTCCGCGCGGCTGAATCCAGAGCATCTTTTCGATGCCGTCCTGAAACGCTTTCATTCGCGCATCGACCCTCACGTCGCCGGGCGTGAGCAGCATCGGATCGACGCCGACGGTGTTGTTGTGCAGATACGGCGCGCTCGACCAGAGGCTGATGAGCGACGGCGGGCGATAGTAGCCGGGACCGTTCGGTTCACCCTTCAGCGGAATGCTGACCTGGCTCCTGCCGGTCGGCGAATAGGGATTGTCGACCTCGAACGTGCCGATCGGCGGCAGGTTCTTGTACGTCTCCGACGAAAAGTTGTCCCAGATGTGATTGCGCGTGGCGTTCGTCGCGGCGGCGCGTGTGGAGTTCGTACCGATCTGCGTGACCGGATGCCGGCGCTCGTCGCTCAGGAAATTGTCGACGAAGAAGTCCGGCTTCATCACCTCGATCCGGAACCAGTTTTTCGCCTGCTCGGTGATTCCGCCGTCCGGCCCGAACGGATCGAAGGAAGGCTGCCGGCTCGAATGACACGCCGCGCAGTTCTCCGCGAAGACGACCTTGCCCTGATCGAGCTGACGGCGATCGGCCCTGAGGTGCCGATCGCCGCCCGGCGCGTCTTTCAGCAGCAGCGGCTTCGCATAATTGATGAAGTAGAGCGCCAGGGCATGCGAGCGGTCTTCGCTCCAGTTCCACGAAGCGGAGTTCATCTGCAGCGCTTTCACCGGCACCGGAGACTGTGAGGCGAGCCTTCGATTTTTCGGAGTCGGCCCGCCGATGAGCGGCCGGAAATGCTTTTGCCATTCCGGCCAGCCATGTCCGATATTCACGAAGACGCGGCTGAGCGCTCCTTCGAATCCGACGGAATCGTCGCCCTGCTTGAGCACCCGCGGGATGAGCTGCGAGCGATCGAGATCGAGCCACTTCAGATCGAGCGCTCCGCCTGTGAGTTGCTCGACCATCGGATCGTATGTGCCGGGATTTTTCGTCACGCCATTCGCCGCGCGGGAGAGGCGCTGCTTCACGTTGAACACGCCGTTCATCGTGCCGGGATTGTTCAGGTAGTCGGTGGCAATGAACGACGTATCGAGCGATCCCGGCGGACTGGAGCGGATGAGCTGCCAGACGAAGCTCTCTTCATCAGGCGCCTCGATCTTCGCCGGGACTCCGTTCGTGCCGCCGGTGACGCGACGCGGGACGAAGAATTCGGCGACGTTGAAGTATTGCGCGCCGACGTAGTCGTTGAGGTTTTCCCATTTTGGATCGTTGATGTCTGCCGGCGGGCGAGTCGGATCGAAACTGACGTGGCAGAGCGCGCACGACATCCCGACGACGTAAGGGCGAACGAGCTTCCGATTGTTGAAGTACGACGGCTCTTCGTAGAAGTCGTGGTTCACGCCGTCGGCGCCAATGTGCTTCATCCACTCCGCCTTTGCGGCGGCGTCGAAATTGGGATTATCGGACAGGCGGAGACCGATGACGCCGGAGGATCGGCCGTAAGTCGCGTAACTGATCTTCTGATCGATCTGTCCGTCCGAATCGCCCGGCTTTGGAACGTCGATGAAGAGACCATATGGATCGGGCCTCGTCGCCTGCATGAAGCCCGGCTGATTGATGATGCCGGCTTCCTGAAAGCGCGTCGGACGTCTGCGGGAGTCGATGGTCTTGAGGAGATCGGCGGTTCCGAAGCCGTTCTGCGCGAGCCAGTCCCACATCAAACCGCTGTCGCCAACCCAGAGGTTCCAGACGATCCGTCCGCGAAGCAGTTCCTTTTCGTCAGGCTTGCCGGGATCGAGGGTGATGCCGTTCATGCCGGGGAAGACGTCGACTTTCGTCTCCTCCCAGTTCGACGGCTGCGCTTTGTAGCGAGGAGCTCCGGGATCGGTCTGCGGATCGGCGAGCGGCCTGCAGGAGATGACGATGAGGGCCGATAGAACGGTGGCGAGAACCCCGAGCCGGACTCCGCGCATTTGGTTCTCCTTTCCGCGCTGGCGCGCAGACGTTAAATTTGGACGGACGTCGCTAATGTAGGAGTGCCGGGAGGAATTGTTTCCCTACCCGCGCCTCCAATATTGTTGAGCGACGGATTGAAAGCAGGCAGGACATCTATCATCATGAGGCGTGGAGCTTCTCCGCATCCTCGAGGAATGCCGAGCCGCGGGCGGTGGCGACTGCGCCCTTGCGACGGTGGTGGAGACGAAAGGCTCGGCGTATCGCCGCGCCGGCGCGCGCCTGATCATTCGTCGCGACCGGAAGACGTGGGGTGCGATCAGCGGCGGTTGCGTCGAATCGGACATCGTCGAGCGAGCGCTCAACGTCATCAGCCGCAACGAAGCAACATGCGTTCGCTTCCGTCCTGCAGACGACGATCTGATCGTCGGCCTCGGCAGCGGTTGTCAGGGAGAAATCGCCGTCGTCATCGAGCCTTTCGCCGAATCGCGACGCGATCTGATCCACGGCCAGCTGTCATCGGCTGCAAATGACGAAGCGCTGATTACCGGCTATCGCGGTGAGCGCCTGCAGACCTGGATCGGACGCCCGGCCGAAGCGCCGGCCGGCGCGTTCGTTCAGGAGATCGTTCCGCGGCTTACGCTCTTCATCTTCGGCGCCTCACCGGCGGCGGAGTTTCTGCTGCGCTTCGCAAAACAACTCGGCTGGTGCGTTCGGATTGCCGATCATCGTCCGGTCGTTGCCGCCGATGAGCGCTACGCGTCGGCTGACGCGATCGAGATCGCTCCCGTCGAAGAGCTTCCGTCACGCTTCGCGTATCCGTCGCCGTCCGCGGCGGTCGTGATGACGCATCACTACATGCGCGACCTCGAGCTCATTCGGCAACTCGCGCCGCTGCAACTCGCCTATCTCGGTCTGGTCGGATCGCGAGAACGAGCGCAGCGACTGCTCGCCGAATCCGACGTCGTCGATACGTCGCTCCACGCACCGGCCGGCCTCGACCTCGGAGCCGATGAGCCATCGGAGATCGCGCTCTCCATCGTCGCGGAGATTCAGTCGGTGCTGCGCCGAAGCACGGCAAGCGCGCTGCGCACTCGAAGAGGCCGGATCCACAACGGCTCCGACGAAAGCGCGGTCGTGATTCTCGCGGCCGGCGGCTCGCGCCGGCTGGGAAGACCGAAGCAGCTCGTGGAGATCGAAGGACGGTCGCTCGTGCGTCGCGCCGCGGAGACTGCACTTGCAGCGGGAACCGGATCCGTTCACGTAGTCGTAGGAGCGGAAGCCGATCGCGTTCGCACCGCGCTCGAAGGACTGCCGGTCGAGTTCGTAGTGAACGACGCCTGGCGAGACGGAGTCGCATCCTCGATTCGCGAGGCGATCGATGCAATCGAGCGCCGCGAGCGTCCCGTCGAAACGCTCATCCTCATGCTCTGCGATCAGCCCGGAGTTTCCGCGGATGTACTGCGCAGACTTCTCGACGCTTACCGCGCCACGCGCGCGCCGGTCGTCGCGTCACGGTATCCCGAAGGTCCCGGCGTGCCGGCGCTCTTCCACGCGGAGCTCTTCACCGCGCTGAAGTCGCTCAATGGCGACATCGGAGCGCGGCAGCTCATTCGCCACCTCGATCGCGACGTGGTCACGATCCCGTTTGTGCTGACGGACGACGTCGATACGCCGGAGGATTTGGCGCTAATACGCGAAACGAGTGAGCTTCTTCGTCTTCAATGACAATTGATACGCGTTGGTGCCGTCGGCGACGAAAACAGTTTCGGTCGGTCCCGTTGCCACCGCGGTGAGGGTTCGCAGTCCGGTATCGATCGTGTCGACCCGATTGAACACCCCATTTTCAAGCCGGAAAACGTGAATGCGTCCGCTCAGGCGGTCGGCGATATACAGTGTCTTGAATGCGGGGCCGATCCCGAGCGAGATCGGACGTCCGAGATCGGTTGCTATTTGCCGATAAAGCCCCGTTGCAACTTCGACTTCGTATAAGACACCGCGTCCTACGTCCGCGACCATCACCCGATTGCGGACACGATCGAAAACGACCGGACCTATAGCTTCTGCTTCGCGAATGTACGCGACGCGTTTCGCGGCGGCTCCCTTTTGATCGAGATTAATTGCATAGACGACGTTTGTGACGGGGCTGGCAACGTAGAGGAGGCGCCGTTCGGGATCGACGTCAAAGCTCGCCGCCTGCTCGGGCGTTACGAATTTCGCATACGGCTTTCCTTCGGCCGTGTATTGATAGACCGCACCGTCGCGTCCCACAAAGCCGGACACGAATACGTAGTCACGCTCTTTCAGCCGCGCGGAAAAGATCTCTGCCGGCTCCAGGCCGAACGTCGTTGGAATCGTCGCCAGCCGTCGCTTTGCGGTCTCCTCGATAATCGACACGCTCCCATTTTTGAGGAGCACGTAGAGATAACCACCCTGATGCCAGTCCAGGCTGATCGGCCCATTGGCGGGCCCCGCCGCAATTGACAAACCTGCGAGCGCAACCACAATGCCGCGCACGAATCGCTTCATGCATTCTCCGCGGAGGCGTTCTGCTGTTTCACAAGACCCATGTAGCTCAGGACCTCTTTGCCGCCGCTGATGGCGAAGCCGATAAAGAACACCGGCAGGAACTGCCAGGGATCGAGGTCGAATTGCAAAATGACGAATTTGCTGCCAAGGGCGACGAGGAGCATTGCGAAGAGCTCGGCGACGACCGAGAAGACGATGCCGCGCGCCGCTCTTTGTCCCATCGGGTAAAAGCCCTTCCAGGTGCCGGGAAGAAATTGTGCCGCGATTGTTCCGAGGAGTGAGCCGGTGAACAGCGCAACGATCAGGCTGATGAGCGACGGCACGAAACGGACGACGATGTTTACCGCTTTCGTCCGCGACACTCCGCCGAGGTCGCTTCGGTAACTGACGACCGCAGTGATGTTCTCGTGCGCGGCGTCCGGTTTCACGGAGCCGAGCGTCGCGAGGAGCGTCGCGATTTTGTTCGGCTCGAGGCGCAGCCGGACCAGTGAGCTGTCGCCGGGATGAATGCGAATGATCTCTTTCGACACCGCATCCTCGAGCTTCACATTCGCGGTCGACACCCAGTATCCGGGATGCGATGCGGTTGCCTGAATGGCCGGCTCGACCAGCAGATCCTGATCGGGCAGCAGATTGCGCAGCGACAATTCGATGCCGGTCGACTGCGACAAATCGACTTTCGCCGGTTTCGTCACCGATGTGATCTCGATGAAATCACGGCTGGCGATGCTGTGCAGCGGGATGTCCAATGCGCCGTCGTCAACCGCACTGCCGACTCGAATGGTGAAGTGCACCGTCTCGGAGCGATCGAGAAAGGCGCCCTGTGTATAGACCTGCGAGCCGCAGCTGTACCAAACCGGCGGATTGCTGCCGGCCACGGCGACATAGAAGGTGTAATCGAAGAATTTCCCGAACCGCGCCGGCTCGATCAGACTCGGATCGAAGTAAAGAAAGAACGCGTTCGTCTTCGTCGGCACGCGCTGCAACTTCTGAAAATTCGCCGGCGGCTGGGTGGCCACGCAGTCGGACTGAAAGTTGGCCTGCAGGTCGGTCTTCCTGACGTCATCGAAGACGAGCACGCGCTCGACTGCCGCCGCCTCGTGCGTCAGCAGGAAGAGAAACGCGGTTAACACGAGGAGCCGGGAATTCATCCTGAGGCAGGAGTGTCGCACGCTTTCCCCGCCAGGGCGTATTCAAAACCAGTCGCTGCTCGCAGCGCAGAAGGCGGGGGCTCGGAAGCCCCCGCCCTGTCAAACTAACGCGGCGACCTTGTAGTCATCAGTAGTTCTGATGAATGTGCCACGTCTGACCGCTCGTCGTATAAACGACTCCGCCGCCGACGTTCAGCTTGACGACGATCCGCCAGGTGTATTGAGCACCCGGCTCGTCGGCGATGTAGTCGACGTACCAGCGGCACCGGCCCTGCGCATCGGGATTACACGGCGCGTCCGGAACCGCCAGCCACTCCTGCCCCTGCGGCCAGCCCACCGGCGTCGATGACGTCCAGATCTCGTAGGTCACCGGCCAGTTCGCCGCGGTGCGCGACGCATCAAGGCCGCTCGTCCACGACAGATAGAAATTGCCCGACGGAACACCGCAGTAGGCGCACGGCGACACGAGTCCGGGCGCGAGGGGACGCGGAGGCACCCAGACGGTGATGCTTGTGAATCCCGTCGGAATGTAGAACGCGCCTCCGGCGATCGGCTGCGTCTGGCTTCCCCATTCACCGCCGTAGTTCGCGCCGTAGTCCTTGTAGAGATAGAGGTCGTAATACCCCGGGAACGACGGACTGATGTAGACGTTGCCGTGGCCATAACTGTCGGTCGTTCCGCCGTACGTGCACGTCTGCGTGCCGGTTCGGCAGAGCTTGACTGAATAGTAGGCGGCAGGCTGATTCGTCTCCTGCCCCGAGACCGTTTTGAATGCGTAGATGTCGGTACTTCCCGCGGAGACGGTGGCCGCCCACAGCAGCGTGACCAGGAAAACACCAAATGAAACAATTTTGCGATACATACGCCCTCCTGTCCGTATCAAGGTTGGTCCATTGAGGGCTCCATATGTTGGTCTTTTATGTGAATTGATGGAAGTCGGCAGGGACGGGGTGCCATTACGATACCCAAATCCAGCTACGGAGAGTTCATGAACAGCAATCCGGAACCGGCCGGTGAGCCGGCTGTGGTCGTTCAGTTCGGTGAGTTCAGGTTCGACAGCCGGTCACGTCTGCTGACGCGCAACGGGATCGAACGGCGCCTTTCGCCCAGGGCGCTGCTGCTGCTCGGCCTGTTGCTTCAGGAGCGGCCTCGTGCGCTGTCGCGGAAAGAGATTTATGACGTGCTGTGGCCGGCGACATTCGTCTGCGAAACGAACATGGCCGGAATCGTCAATGAATTGCGCCGGGCGCTGGGAGACGAGGCCCGTGCATCGAGCTACATCCGCACAGTCCACGGCTTCGGCTATGCCTTCTGTGGCACGGTCGACGCGCCCCTGTCCGTGGCGGCTGTGCTGCATTGCGAGGACCGGGAGAATCCGCTCTACGAGGGAGAGAACGTGGTCGGCAGATCGCTCAACGGCCGCGTCACCCTGACGGATCACACCGTGTCCCGTCGCCACGCCGTGATCATGGTCTTCGACGGGATGGTCTCGATCAAAGATCTCGAGAGCACGAACGGTACGTTCATCGATGGGCAGCCGCTCGGTCGCATTCCCGTAACCGTGAACCGGCACTCGCTGATCGAGTTCGGCGCCGCCGCCGCGTCGATCACCGTTCGCAGGGTTTCATCGACTCCGGATCGATCCCTACAAACGAGCCTCGACGCGACAATCAGGCGCAGAGCTCGTTCGGCGGTCTCGTGGGAAACGGCGGGGAGCGCCAGGGCGCTGTTGTAGTTGAGGTTGTTTGGTCGCGCAGGGGATTTGAACCCGCGATCACCTGTCTCCAGACATCTCGAGCCTCCTTCGAATTGCATGAGGACGGGTGTCCGCCGGTAGCCTCTTGTCGCGCGCACCGTCGATGGCGTCGCGGATCTCGCGAGCTGCATCGATGCGATTCCGAAAATGTCGTGAGAAGTTCGTGGCGCTCAGACGATGAAGTGAGGGATTGGCCGCTGTATTGCTTGCCACCCTGACACCCGTATCGCCGCGACGTATCACTCAGGTGAGCCCCCCGATGAGCGGCTCGCCCACATTTTGAAAGGAGGTTGCCCGCGCACCCGCCAAACAGGCTCTGCCGGATTCACAGACCGATCACTGTGACATAGTGACGCCTAGAAAGCTTATTAACCTGAGAATTTTCCGGAATAACACATACTAAGCCATGCCTAGAAGGAGGTTGAAATGAAATATGTATCATTGTTGCTAGTGATTATTTTGGCGGTGTTTCCCGCAAGCGCGTTCGCCGGCTGCCCCACGCAGACAGGCCCGTACTATGCGGGGGTTTGGAGCTGGTTCGACTTCGATTTCGACACGAGTTGTGCCAGCACGACGGGAAACGTCTCGACCGCCACCCTTTCGTGCTTTAGCTACCCGCCGGGGTACTACAGCTACCCAGGGTACCAGTGGAACTACTTCAGTGGGTCGGTCGACTACCAGATGACCGTCCCGATCAACGTCTACAGCAACTTCTCAGTGTCGGTGTGGGTCGACTTCAGCGATCCGCATAGCTACTCCGGAGACGCCATCGCCGCGACCGTCGTAGCCATGCACAACACGACGGTCACGCACATGGAGACTATTTTCATCCATCAGGGAAACCAAGGCTCGCTGAGCTGCACGCGTTTTGACAGCAGCACGTTCACCGCTTCCCCCGGCGACACGATCGAAGTCATTATGACGGGCCAGACCTACTACTCCGACGCGACGATGCAGATCTCGACACCGACTGTCTTCTCGACGTACCCCTAACGAAATCGTCAAAGGGATTGAGGTTGTGTTTGGTCGGGCAGGGGGGATTTGAACCCCCGACCACCTGAACCCCATTCAGGTACGCTACCAGGCTGCGCTACTGCCCGACGAAGCTGCGAATGCTACCACGAACGTTCAGAGCGGCTGCGCGGACCAGAGGATCAGGTACTTGGTGATCTCGATGTTCTTTGCAGCGGGGGTGATCGTCATCTCTTCGATCGATCTCGCTTTCGACGTCAGTTCTTCTCGTCTTGCTTCGAGCTCGCGATCCCAGGCGCGCTGGATCTGCGCGATGTTCTCCAGGTAGTCGACTTCGCGCACGGAATGCGGCGCGTCGGCGACCGATGCCGGGCGGCCACTCGTGATGTTGTAGAGCGCCTGTCCCCACGCCACGTTCACGTCCATGATCCCTTCTTCATTGACGTTCTCGTTCTTGTCATCGAGCTCGCGCTGCTCGCGCTCGGAGCGTTCGCGCAGCTGATCGATGCGACGCCGGAACGTGCTCTCCAGCCGCTCGGACTGCTCTTCCAGCATCCGATTCGCTTCTTCCAGACAGCGCTCGAGAAATGCATCGCGCATCTCGTTTGCCTGCGACCAGAATCCGAACGCGGGATTGTGAAAGATGTGCAGCTTCTCCGTCTGCTCGACGAACTGGCGGAACGCATCTTCCGACTGCGTCGCGCCCTGCATCAGCGCTTCGGCGGTAGCGACCGTTTCCATCTGCCGCGATTCGGGAACGGCGCGAATGTCGAACGACTCCGGCGTCACCGGACGCGCCTGCGACCAGTCGACCGATCCGTCGGTTCCGTTGATCGGCGCGACGTACGAACGAACCGTTGTCTGATGAATCCCGCTTCGCGATTCGCTGTGCGTGATGACGCCTTCGGCGAGCAGGTACGGTTTGTAATCGCCCTGACCGCCGTAGACGTAAAGCTGCTCGAGCGATTCATGCGGACGCGCCATCAGGCGGCCGCGCGCGAAGCTGAATGTCGATTGCGTGTCGTCGGTGATGTCGATGGTGAGGCCGTGCGCGACCGGCAGCGCTTCGACGATTCTTCCCGGCACCGTCGCGAGTGCGCGACGCACATCCTCTCTCCGATCGGCCGGCATCAGGAAGACGATGCAACCGCCGCCGCCCGCGCCGCAGACCTTGCCGCCCCACGCGCCTGCGCCGTGCGCAGCGCTGATCGCCGCGTCGATCTCCGGCGTCGAGATGCCGTCGATCAGTGCTTTGCGGTTTTCCCACTCGGCGGCGAGCGCTTCGCCGGCGCTCTGCATGTCGCCTGACTCGAGCGCTTTCTCCATCGCGATCGCCGTCTGCGCGATCTTCTCGAGCCCTTCGTGCACGCGGCCGTCGCGATCGATCTGCCGCTTGTACATTTCCCAGTTGTTCGTGCCGGAGAAATGCGCGACGCCGCTGTAGTGGAGCAGGAAATGTTCGGAGAGCTGCGCGATCGGCAGCGCGATCGGATGTCGCGACACGATGCCGGGGTTGAGATGCAGCGCTGCGAGTCCGCCGTAGACGGGCGGGTAGTAATCCTGAATGCCTGCCGGACCGCCGAGGAGTCGCGTTTCGAGATCGCGAACCAGCGTGATCAGCGAGTCACCTTCGACGGGTGAGCGCGCGATCTCCGACAGCGCGCGGACGAGCGTGATCGTCAGGGCGGAAGAGCCGCCCAGGCCGGAGCCACGTGGCGCGTCGGTACGGGTGGTGATCTGGATGCCGGTGAGGTGGAAGTGCTCGAGTGCTCGATGAATGAGCGCTGCTTTCGGATCGGCGGCGAGCTGTGCGAGTGATTCGTAGCGCTTTCTGTATTGCTGATCGGTGAGATGAATCTCGATCGCGCCGTTGCCGGTCTCCACGACTTCCGATTCAGCGTGATACGAGACGGCGACGTTGACCGTGCGCGAGCCGGGATGGAACAGGTAGAGCGGCCAGAGGTCGAGGGTGCCCCCGGCCAGATCGGCGCGCACCGGCGCGCGGACAGTAACTTTCTTCATGTGGGGACCCCGTCTCTGCTAGAAGAGTGCCCGGCGTTTCGCGGCCACTCGAGCGATTTGCGGGGCGGGCGCGGCGAGTTTCGGCACCAGTTGTACGACGCGCGCGCGGAATTGGTGGAGAGCGTCTCCGCGCAGCGGATCGGGAGTGATCGATTTGAGCTTCAGCGGATCGAGCCACGTGCCGCCATCGGAGACGCGATAGTCGAGATGCGGACCGGTCGCGAGACCGGTCATTCCGACGTAGCCGATGACGTCGCCCTGCGTTACTTTCGTGCCGCGGCGAATGTTCTTCGCGAAGCGCGACAGATGCAGATACGACGTCTCGATACGCGAGCTGTGGCGGATGCGGACGAAGTTCCCTTCGCCGGCGTTGTAACGCGCGTCGACGACGACGCCGTCGGCCGTGGTCATGACCGGCGTGCCGACCGGCGCGCCGTAATCGACGCCGTGATGCGGACGGAAGTAGTGGAGCAGGGGATGGAAGCGGTGATTGGAGAACGTCGACGTGATGCGCGAGAACTGCAGCGGCGCGCGCAGAAACTGTTTGCGCAGCGGCGTTCCCGTTCGCGAGTAATAGCCGCCGCGTCCTGCAGTCGACTCATCGCGGAACGCTTCGAACGTCTGTCCGTCGTGCGTGAACGTCGCCGCCACGATCGGACCGTAGCCGACCGCGTCATCGCCTGAATACTTCTTCTTCACCACGAGACTAAACGCATCGCCTTTGCGGAGCGCGAAGAAGTCGATGTCCCACTGGAAGACGTCGACGAGCTGCTGCACGAGCTGCGGATTTTCGCCGGCGCTGCGGAGCGCCTCGTACAGCGACGAGTCGATGTTCGCCGCGACCGTCGTTTCGATCTCGCGCTGCATCGCTTCGCGCGTCGTGACTTCGAAACCGTTCGCGCCGCGGACGGCGTCGACCTCTCCCCAGCCGGTGATCTTCATCTCGACGCTGTCGACTTCGTGAGCGGCGTCGTAGTGGAAGCGGAGGAGGTTGCCGGGACGAAGGCGGCGGAGGTCGAGCACTTTGCCGAACTGCGTGTTGAGCGTTGCGGCCGCGCCGCGCGAGAGTCCGCCGGCGGTGAGGACGGCGTCGAGCGTGTCGCCGTTCTCGACGGTCAGGATGACGGAGTGTTCGGGAAGCGCCGCCGGAGAAACGGTCGACAGCTCGTCATAACGAAGCGGCGGAGCGGCCACCGACGCAAGCGTCGAGGGAGACGCGGCCGGCGGCAGGCCGACGGTGGCATTCACGGATGCGAGGAGGAACGGGATGGCGATGGTCGTGACGACGGCGAGATAAGCGCGCGGCGTTCGCGGACGCTCCGACTTCGAGCGCAGCCCGAGCCATTGCGGCCGGCGTACTCCCCCACCCTTACCTTCGCCTCTGGCGAGCATTTTCTTCATCGCTTCGACTTCGTTTGCGACCGGGACGGTGCGGCCGGCATGGTAGCAGACCGCCGAATCCGCGCGACGCGCGCGGACTATTCGCCGGAGGTTCCGGCAGGTTTGAAATCGAGCTCGTGAACCGGAGTGCGTGAGTCGTCGCGCAACGGATTCGCCTTCTGATAGCCGGGCGGAACGCGGAACGTGCCGGGGCCGACGATCGTCTTGCGGATCGACGAGATCGTCATCTCTTTCGACGTGATCTGCGTCCGCTCGAGCTTCAGCTTCGAGCCGGCATCGACCTTTTTCGGATCGACGCTGGCGGTGGTGGTGACCTGAACTTTCTGCCGGAGCGCGAAGCCCGGCACCTTCGTCGTCTCAAGATCGATGAGCTGATCGAGATCGGGATTACCGGTGCGAATCCCGCCGGTGGCGAGATAGTCGGCGGTGACGTCGTCGAAGTCTTTCGTCACCCACTTGTCGATCACGGTCGTGACCGCCTGGCGAATGGGCATCGATCCGATCGTCAGCGTGATGTCGTACGCGATCTGCATCCGATAGTGATCGGTAGCGTGTTCCGCAATCACCGGGTGATCGGCCAGCATCTGACTGTCGGACTTGAAGTTCTCGACTTTGATGTTCGTCGCGCCGATGGCCGTGGCGACGTTGCCGGCGTTCACTTCGACGTACGACTTCTTTATCGGATCGACGAAGGTCATGTTGCGCGAGCCGTTGGTGGTGATGAGGTACGAGCCGGCCGGATACGCGCTGCCGGACGTGAATTCGACGCGGGAACGGTCGCCGTCGATGATCGCCTCACCGCCGAAGTCGCTGGAAGGCATCGACTCGATCTGGGAGTGCATCGTCTGGCGGAAGTCGTACCGAATGGCTGCGTTCGCCGCCTGTTCGGCCATCGGAACTGCAACGATCGCAAGAGTCAGCGCCAGCAGATTCCTGTTCATAAATAACCTCCGTGGTTTCCAGAGTATACACGGCAGAGTCCTGAAATTTTGCGCAGGCGGCGGCCGGTTGGGCACCGCATGTCGATACGCACCCTTTTCGTCGCCGCGGCCTGTGCGGCCATCGTCACCGTTCCCGCTCACGCCGCGCCGAAAGGCGAGTCGCTCGAGCAGGTCATCAAAAAGGTCCAGCAGCAGCAGAAGAAGACCACCACGCTGCAGGCGACTTTCAAACAGGAGAAGGAGCTCGCGCTCCTCTCGAAGCCGGAAGTCTCGACCGGCACGTTCATCTACGCGAAGCCGAACAACGTTCTCTGGAACTACGCCGCGCCGAAGCGGGTGCAGATGCTGATCACCGGCGGCGTGCTGACGACGTACTACCCCGATCTGAACAAGGCGGAGAAGATCGAGGTCAAGCGTTTCGAGGATCAGATCTTCAAGTACATGGGCGCCAGCGGCGCGATCGACGAACTCGGTCGCTACTTTAACTTCACCTTCACCGATCGCGCGATCGAGCCGGGATACATTCTCGACCTGCAGCCGAAGAGCGCTGCGATCGCGAAGCGGGTAAAGCACATTCGCATCTGGATCGACAAGAAGACGTACCTGACGAACAAAGTCGAGTACACCGAGGGAGATGGAGACATCACTCGGTACGAGTTCACGAGTATCAGGGTGAACGAGTCGATCGACCAGAGCCGCTTCACGCTCAACCTCCCGGCGAACACGCGGGTTGAGCAGATGAAGATTCAATAAATCGAAGGTGCTGAGTGCTGAGTGCAGAGTGCTGAGTCGGTGATGCCGCGCATCTCCTTCGAAGTACTCCGCACAGATGGTGCTGCGCGTCGCGGACGTGTGACGACGAGACACGGCACGATCGAAACGCCGGTCTTCATGCCCGTCGGCACGCTCGCGAGCGTGAAGAGCCTCACAACGCACCAGCTAAAGAATCTCCGACTCAGCACTCAGCACTCAGCACTCAGCACTGCTTCTGAAGCACTCAGGACTGATCCTGAGATCATCCTCAACAACACCTACCACCTGATGCTCCGTCCCGGCATCGAGCTTCTCGAGCGTCTGGGCGGCGTCCACAAATTCATGGGCTGGGATCGCGCTGTCCTCTCCGACTCCGGCGGGTTCCAGGTTTTCTCCCTCGGCGCGATCCGCAAGATTCGCGAAGAAGGGGTCGAGTTCCGCAGCCACCTCGACGGCTCCGCGCACTTCCTCTCGCCCGAAGTCTCCGTTGGCATTCAGACGCGGATGGGCGTCGACATCGCCATGGCCTTCGACGAATGTCCGCCTTACGGTCTCTCGCACGCGGAGACTGAGAAGTCGATGGAGCTGACGCATCGCTGGGCGAAACGCTCGCTCGATGCGCGCACCGGCGCTTCCGCACTCTTCGGCATCGTTCAGGGCGGCACGTTCGAAGATCTTCGGACGCGCAGCGTCGAAGCGATCTCGTCGCTCGACTTCGACGGCGTCGCCATCGGAGGCGTCTCGGTCGGCGAGCCGAAAGAAGAGATGCTGAAGGTCATGCGCCACACGGCGCCGCTGCTGCCCGTCGATCGCCCGCGCTATCTGATGGGAGTCGGAACGCCGGAGGATCTGCTCGACGGCGTCGAGGCCGGCATCGACATGTTCGACTGCGTGATGCCGACGCGGAACGCGCGCAACGGCTCGATCTTCACCAGCATCGGCAAGGTCGCGATCAAGAATGCGAAGTACGCCGCGGATGAACGTCCGCTCGATCCGAACTGCTCGTGCGTGACGTGCGCAACCGTCTCCCGCGCCTACCTGCGGCACCTGTTTCAGACCGGTGAAATCGCCGCGTCCGTTTACAACACGATCCACAACGTCGCGTTCTACCTTGACTTGATGCGGTCCATTCGGCAATCTATTGCGTCCAATTCATTCGGGGCTTTCCGCGAAACCTTCCTGTCGCGGATGCGAGGCGGCGAAGCGGACAAGTAGCGGCGTCCGCGGCCCCGAAGAACCAGCGAGAGGCAAATGACTGCGATTGCTCTGCTTCAAAGTGCCGGTTCGACGGCCATCTTCAACATCGTCGCTTTCGGCGGCGTGTTCCTCGTTTTTTACTTCCTCGTCATTCAGCCCGCCGGAAAGCAGCGGAAGAAGACTCAGGAAATGCTGAACTCGCTGAAGAAAGGTGATCGAGTCATCACCTCCGGCGGGATTTACGGGACGATTCAGGGTGTTGAGCCGGAACTCGTCCATCTCAAGATTGCCGAGAATGTAAAGGTGAAGGTCTCGCGTTCTGCCGTCACCGCTGTGATTACCGGCGAGGCGGCGGAGTAGTTCGGCCTCGCCCGCTCCTGGAGGATTTGTGAACAGAAGTCTCGTTTGGAAAGTCGTGCTGATCCTCGGCGTGCTGATCGCATTCACCGTCGCGATCATCCCGACCAAAAGCAACCCCGAGCCGATCCGGCGCGGCCTCGACCTCAAGGGCGGCACTCACCTCGTCATGCGTGTAAACGTCGGCGATGCGGTCCGTCTCGAGACCGATCAGTCGATGGAGACGCTCAAGAATCAGGCGAAGAAGCAGGGCTTCGCGATGCCGGCCACGCGCCGCATCGATGACGCGACGTTCGTCGCCGCCATCGCCGGTTCCACCGCCGATTACGAAAAGATCGCCAAAGACTATCTCGGCCAGTTCGACATGACGAAGACGGCCGACGGTCTGCAGTTCAAAATGAAGCCGCTCGCCGTCACGAACATCGAGCGCGATACGGTCACGCACGCCGTCGAGACGATCGACAATCGCGTCAACGCGCTCGGCGTCACGGAGCCGTTCATCGCGCCGGAAAGCGGCAACCGCATCGTCATCCAACTTCCCGGCGTCGACGATCCGGCCCGCGTCAAAGACATCATCAAGACGACGGCGCTGCTGCAGTTCCGCATCGTCGAAGGCAATCCCGGCTCCGATGAAGCGAGCGTTCGCGCGTCGATCCCGGCTCCGATGCAGTCCGACATCGACGTTCTTCCCGGCACGCGCTCGAACGAGTTCGGTCAGACCGCCGGCACGCAGTTCTACGCGGTTCACAAGACGGTTCCGGTCACCGGCCGCGACCTCAAGAACGCGCGCGTGCAGAAGGGCCGCATGGGCGAGCCGGTCATCGGTTTCTCGATGACTCCCGAAGGCGCGCACAAGTTCGGCGACCTCACCGCCAACAACATCAACAAGCCGCTGGCGATCGTGCTCGACAACAAGGTCGTCTCGGCGCCGCGCATCAACTCACGCATCGACGATCAGGGCGTGATCGAAGGCCGCTTCTCGAATGAAGAAGCGGCCGACCTCTCGCTCGTGCTGCGCAGCGGTTCGCTCCCGGCGTCGCTGACGACGCTCGAAGAGCGCACCGTCGGCCCGTCGCTCGGCCGCGACTCGATCCGCCAGGGCGTCACCGCCTCGCTGATCGGCTTCGTGTTCCTCATCGCGGCCGTGCTGCTCTATTACCGCGGCGCCGGCATCAACGCCGTGCTCGCGCTGCTGCTCAACCTCGTCATCCTCCTCGGCATGATGGCGATCTTCAAAGCGACGCTGACGCTGCCCGGCATCGCCGGCATCATCCTGACGCTCGGCATGGCCGTCGACTCGAACGTGCTCGTCTTCGAGCGCATCCGCGAAGAACTGCGCGAAGGGAAGACCGTTCGCGGCGCCATCGAACAGGGCTTCGCGCGCGCTTTCGGCACGATCATCGACACGCACATGACGACGATCATCTCGGCCCTCTTCCTCTTCCAGTTCGGAACGGGCCCGATCAAAGGATTCGCCGTCACGCTGCTGATCGGCCTGTTCGCGTCGGTCTTCACCGCGTTCTTCGTATCGCGCGTGATCTTCGACATCGTCTACAAACCGCAGGATCGCCCGCAGACGATCAGCATCTGAGGCGCGAGGAGAGACCATGCAGATTTTCGCTAACAGCAATTACAACTTCGTCAAGGCGCGCTTTTTCGCCGTCGCCTTTTCGATTCTCTGGATCCTCGTCGGCTTCGGTCTTTATGCGAAGAACGGGATCAACTGGGGCATCGACTTCGCCGGTGGCGCCAGCATCGTTCTGAAGTTCAAGGAAGCCGTTCCAATGGATCGCCTGCGCGCGCAGCTCGCCGACGCGTCGATTCAGCAGTACGGCAAGGCCGAAGACAACAGCACTCTCATTCGCCTTCCGCAGTTGCAGGCTGAGGGCGATTACGCCGGACAGGCGGTCGCCAAGCTCAACGCCGCGCTGAATCCGGAAGCAGCGACGAAGCTCGATCTCAACTTCCAGGGACGCGAGCGGATCGCCGAGTTGCTGTTGCAGACCGATCCCGAGAACAAAGGCTCGAACGAAACCGCGAAGGCGTTCTATGAGACGGTCGCGCAGAACATCATCAGCCATCGTTCCGAGCTCGGTCTCTTTAAGAATATGAGCCAGGTGGCCGCTTCGCCCGGCGTGACGTCGAACATCGCCCGCGTGCTCAACGAGAAAGCGTTCCTCGGCGCATTCAACGTCCTCAATCAGGAAACGGTCGGCCCGCAGGTCGGCAAAGAGCTCCAGCAGAAAGCAATCTGGGCCGTCGTCTTCTCGACGCTGGCGATGGGTCTCTATCTCTGGATCCGCTTCGACATCATGTTCGGCTTCGCCGCGATCGTCTGCATCGTGCACGACATCCTGGTCGCGCTCGCGTTCCTGCCGATGATCGGCGCGGAGTTCTCGCTCAACATCGTCGCCGCGTTGCTGCTCGTCGTCGGTTATTCGATCAACGACACGGTCGTCACCTATGACCGCGTTCGCGAGAACCGCCGAAAGATGAAGACGAAGATGACGTTCGAGGATCAGCTGAACCTTGCCATGAACCAGACGCTGTCGCGGACGATCCTGACTTCGGGCTCGGTCGTCCT
This sequence comes from Acidobacteriota bacterium, assembly GCA_034667465.1. Lineage (GTDB taxonomy): Bacteria > Acidobacteriota > Thermoanaerobaculia > Gp7-AA8 > Gp7-AA8 > JAOBAU01. The sequence continues at coordinate 685,449 of JAXDJV010000002.1, forward strand.
CGTGCTCATCTCGCTCATCATCTTCGGCGGCAAAGTCATTCACGACTTCGCGTGGGTGCTCCTCATCGGCGTCATCGCCGGTACGTATTCGACGGTGACGATCGTTCCCGCCGTTGCAATCGCGTGGAACAACCTCACCGGCCGCAAGCACGACATCGCCGGCCCGGCCGCACGCAGCCGCGTCGAATCGCCGCGCGATGAAACGCCGGCCACGCGCAAGCGTCGCGCCGTCTGACGCATAAGAGTCAATTGACGGGAAAAGCGCCGCCGGAAACGGCGGCGTTTTTATTGCTCAGGGTAGGGAAAATTACGTCTGCGTCACTCCCTATGTACGGAGGAACGTAACGGATGAATAAATCAGTCGCTTTTACGTTACTGATGATTTCGACCCTGCCGTTGATTGCCGCGGATGCCGTACCGGCGCGACCGAAACCGGCGTGGGAGTGGACGCTTGAAGAGCGAGTCGCGAAGCGTTACGACCCTGCGTCGCTCCGGGATCGCATGACCCGCGAAGCGACCGAGCCATTCGGCATCATGTCGGTTCCTCAGGGAACCATCGCCAATCCGTCTCCGACTGCAACGCGCTATCCCTCGATCATCATCGGTGCGCGTGATCCCGAGCTGTTCATGCCGTGGGAGCTCTTTGACGACGTCGTGCGGAATGCCTATGGCGATGATTCCGCGGAACGCGTGGAGATCCGCGCACAGATTGAACAAAGAGCGAAGGAGGCGAACTTCTCGCTGCCCGGTGGCTTCTGGGAGGAGCTCGGCCGCACAGCGAAACCGTGGATTGATTTCGGCGATCGAGTCGAGCGCGCAGGCCGGCGCCTGCGAGTTGCGAATCCGATTGAGACTCGCGAGCTGCGACGTGAAATTGACAAGGCCGCTGACGAGGCCTGCACGATCCGGTTCAATGCGTTCAATGCCGTACGTGAACATTTCGGGGCCGATTGGATCGCGCAGTTTCTCTACCAGGTTGTCGCTCCCGACGTGCGGCTTATCAGGGCTGGCGGCGCCGATGACCCGGTTCAGATGCTTTCATTCGAAGGAGGTTGCCGTTGAAAGCGCTTGCCATAACCCTGCTCGCCGTTTCCGTCGCCGCCTCTGCTGCCGCGCAGATATTACCCTTCCACCGTGCCCGGGAGTGTGGGATGGCCACAATCGCGTAACGCTCGGACGCGCAATCAATGGGAACCTGCTTTCGAACGGAACCGTTAAATATCTCGACGTCTCAACAGGCCAGCCCTCGACGACCGCGGCGCTGAACGCCGATCACTACATTCATCCTGACGGTGCGATGTACAACGCGCTCGCGTCCACGGAGGTCAACGTGGTGCCTCCAGCGCAATACGCAGGAACTGTGTCCATGACCCCGTATACCGGATGCTTTCGTGCTCGGATTGACGCGGAGGTCTACGTTGCCGGCTGTCATTCCGCGCAGGGATGGGGAAGCGGCCTGACCTGCGTCGATAAGACCGCCGAGATCAGTTTGTACTGTCCATTGGTCCTCGATCTCAATGGCGATGGCATCCACACCACGAGCCTCGCCATTTCGCCGGTTTCTTTCTGGGACCGCGATTTCGACGGCATCGCTGATCCGAGCGGATGGACCGATCCCGACACGGAGGAAGCATTTCTCTGGATCGATGGCGATGATGATCGTGCGGTTGGTCCCGGTGAGCTTTTCGGGAGCGCCATGTTCAAACGAGCGGTGGTTTCTTCGCCAATGGCTTTCAGGCGCTCGAACAGTACGACACGCCGGATCTCGGCGGAAATGGCGATCGCGAAATCACGGCTGCCGACGCCGTCTGGCCGCAATTGCGGCTGTGGATCGATCGCAATCATGACGGACGCTCGCATCCAAACGAGATTTCGCGGCTCGAAGCGCATCAGATCGTCTCGCTGAAACTCGATCGCGTCCACGATCACAGTCTGGATGCGAACGGCAACGGCGTCATGCTGGTCGGCTCGTATGTGAGGAGACACGGCGGCGTTCTCGAAGAGCGCGCCATGGACGACATTTCGTTCGCGCGTCCGTAGTTCCCGTCCGCGTTATACTCGACGCTCCCATGAAAAAACTGTTGGCGGTGCTCATCGCAGTGGGCGCGATTCTGTTCGTCCGGAAGCATTACTACGGCCATCAGGAGCCGGCGGAGCCGACGAAAGCAGAACAGACGGCGGAAGCGATCGGTCGCGTTGCACGCAAGCAGATCGACTCCGGCGGCGATACGAAATCAGCGGTCGCATCGCTGCTCGGTTCGCTCACGAAAGGGCGCGTCACCGACGCTTCGCCGGAACAGAAGGCGAAGGAACGGGTCGAAGCGTTCATGGGCTACTGGCAGAAGGGCGGCGTCTCGCTCAACGACGCGGAACAGGCCGCGGCGTGTATGTGGGCGCGCGGCGTCGTCTTCATCACCGACAAGGACGACATTCAGGATGCCGTGAACGGCTTCGACCGCTGGCGCCGCGAGCGCGATCTCTATCACGCGTTCGATTCGTATGCGATCGGACCGCCGCAACGTCGCAGCGATGCGGGACGCGGCGACTACACCGCGTTCGACGTCGTCATCGACGGCACGAAGTACGAGATCGGCGTCCCCGACAGTTCCAACCCGATGTTCTGGGCGGGCGCGTCGTAAGCGATCACGCTTTCGGTACGAGCCTGACTTCCGCGTAGTCGATCGTCCGCGTCGTCGTGTCGCCGCCGCGCAGCTTCAGCTCCTGGCGAATGCGCCGGATCACGAACCGACGCTTCTCGATCGACAGTGTCTGCGCGGTGCCGCCGGCGGTAACTCCGCGCACGCGAAAGCACGGCTCGCCGTGGACGTCTTCATCCTCGAGCAGCGACTCCGCGTGCATCGATGCGATGCCGTTCCCGCCGACGAGCAGCGGCACGACCGCGTCCGACGCTCCTGCCGTTACGGGACGGAGCGCGCGTGCTGCGTCCGCGATCGTTGCAGGTCGCGCTTCCGGAGCATCGAATCCGATGAGTGCCACGGATGACGAAGGAGACGCCGCCAGGCCGAAGCGAGCTCCCGCGCGTCCGTGGAACATGAATGTTGCCGATGAAGGATGGCGTCGGAACGTAGTCCGGAACTCGTTCGTGCGGCGTCCGGAAAGCGACTGCACGAGACTCCAGCCGAGCGGTTCCTGCAGCGTGACGGTGCCGCGATCGCGATAGACCTCCGCCGTCGCGTAGGTCTTCGATGTGCGGTTGAGCAGATCGGACGGCGAGACATCAGCGCGTGGCGCGGATGAGCCGCCGCAGCGCGCGATGACCGCGACGGCAAGCGTCGCGGTCACGAGCATCCGTTGAGGTCTCAATGTGAAGAGCAAGGGTAGCCGAACGCCGCGTCGAACGCGCAGTCGGTGTCCTTTTCAACCGCCTCGACACCGAGCCGCCGATTGCAGCTCAGATCTTCGGCGACGACGGAGATCAGATAATCGCAGGCATACATCACTGCCGGTGACCCGGCGGAAAGCACACCGCCGCCCATCGATCGAATCGCGCCGAGCAGTTTGCCGTCGACGTGAGTACGCAGTGAAATCCGCTTTGACGCGGCGTCATTCAGGTGCCACGAATCGACAAGCTCTGTGTCGCTGTAGGCATTCGTCTCGATCGTCATCGGCACGCGAAACGATTCGCGCGGAAGCGTCGTGATTTCTTTTCGCGCCGCGGCGATCGTCGAGGAGCGATAGGGAAGAGTGAAGGAGCCGCGCAGAAAAAGATTGCGACCGAGATCCTTCACTTCGATAAGAGTCCGCTTTTCGGCGTAGTTCTCGGAGAAAGTGAAGATGTAACGACGACCCTGCGCATCGGACAGCAGTGTAATGAAGCCGTCCTGATGGTCGCCGCGCGTGTACATCAGTTCCGTCATCTGCGCGGTGGTCCGTCCGTTGACGGTGACGTCGTAATGCTGCCGCGCGATAAGACGCATCGGCTGCGCGGCGATCGGCAAAGCGAAGAGGACGGCAAAGAGAGAGAACCCGAGGAATCGATTGTTGATTGTCTTCATAGTGTCCTCAGTGGATCTGGCAGTCGATGTAGCAGGTGTCGGTACACTGGCGGTATTCATTCGCTGCCTGAATCTCACAGTAGTTGCCCCAGCCGACCCAGCTCAGGATGTCGCACATATCGCGGTTGCGACTGAGGTTGTCGCGGCAGGCGCGATAGCACGCCTTCCAGCCGGCGCATCCCTGCGTAATCGACTCCTCGTAGATCGGTTCTTCCTGAGCACTGCTGCTCCCCGCGAGCAGCATACAGAGCAGAAACGTGGCGGCGACCGCACTTCGAAACTTCATCCTGCAGACCTCCACACCAAAGTCGCGCAGGGACGGGCGCGCTAAAGTAGGAGTGACATAACGAGCCTGTTTCCCTACCGGTCGCCAAAAATCTTTCAGGCACACGGGCACTATACCGCACACGATGGGAACTCATGGGACCCGCTGCGGTAGACTTCGCGCCCTATGGCTGCAGACACGAAACGTGAGGACGCCCTCGAATACCACGAGGCTGGCCGTCCCGGAAAAACCGAAGTCGTTCCCTCCAAACCGACCGCCACCCAGCGCGACCTCTCGCTCGCGTACACGCCCGGCGTCGCCGTCCCCTGCCTCGAGATCGCGCGCACTCCGTCCGACGTCTATCGCTACACGAACAAAGGCAATCTCGTCGCCGTCATTACCAACGGCACGGCCGTCCTCGGCCTCGGCAACATCGGTCCTGCCGCCGGCAAGCCGGTGATGGAAGGGAAAGCCGTCCTCTTCAAGCGCTTCGCCGACATCGACGTCTTCGATCTCGAGCTCGACACGCGCGACACCGAGAAGTTCATCTCCGCCGTGAAGCTCCTCGAGCCGACCTTCGGCGGCATCAACCTCGAGGACATCGCCGCGCCGGAATGCTTCGAGATCGAAGAGCGCCTGAAGAACGAGATGAACATCCCGGTCTTTCACGACGATCAGCACGGCACCGCGATCATCTCCGCGGCCGCCCTGAACAACGCGCTCGAAGTGGCCGGCAAGAAAATCGACGAAGTGCGCATCGTCATCTCCGGCGCCGGCGCCGCGGCGATGGCGTGTCTCCGCCTCTACATTCGGATGGGTCTCCGCAAAGAGAACGTGATGCTCACCGATTCGAAGGGCGTGATTTTCAAAGGCCGCACGTCCGACATGACTCCGTACAAGGAGGAGTTCGCGGTCGAGACTGAAAGACGAACGCTCGCCGACGCACTGAAAGACGCGGACGTCTTCGTCGGTCTCTCCGTCGGCGGCATCGTGACGCAGGACATGATCCGCTCGATGGCGCCCGATCCGATCGTCTTCGCGATGGCGAATCCCGATCCGGAGATCGGCTACGAAGAAGCGACCGCCGCGCGCCCCGACGTGATCATGGCCACCGGCCGTTCCGATTACCCGAACCAGGTGAACAACGTCCTCGGCTTTCCCTTCATCTTTCGCGGCGCGCTCGATTGCCGCGCGACGACGATCAACGAAGAGATGAAGCTCGCGGCCGCGCACGCACTCGCGGAGCTCGCGAAGGAAGACGTTCCCGACTCCGTGCTGCGCGCGTATTCGACCGAGCGCTTTTCGTTCGGACGCGAGTATCTGATCCCGAAGCCGTTCGATTACCGCGTGCTGCTCAACGTGCCGGTCGCCGTCGCGCGCGCCGCGGCGGAGAGCGGCGTCGCGCAGCAGCCGATCACCGATTACGACGCCTACCGCCGCCGTCTCGAAAAGCTCCTCGGGCGCGCGCGCGGCCTGATGCATCTCGTCTACGACCGCGCCCGTCAGTCGCCGAAGCGAATCGTTTTCCCGGAAGGCGATCAGGAAAAGATCATTCGCGCTTCAAAGATCCTCATCGACGAAGGGCTCGCGCATCCGATCCTGCTGGTGAAGCGCGAAGTCGTGGTGCCGCTGCTCGAGAAGTACCACGTCGATGCGTCGAAGATCACGATCATCGACGTCGAGCAGGCGCCGGAGCGCGAGCGTTACGTCGCGCGCTTTCACGAGTTGCGCAGCCGCAAAGGAATCACGCTCGCCGACGCGCGGCGCATTCTGAACAGCCGCAATTACTTCGCGATGATGATGATGGATGCAGGCGACGCCGACGGCGTCATCGCCGGCCTCCACGCGTATTACCCCGCGACGATTCGTCCGGCGCTGCAGATCATTCGCACGCGGCCGAACGTGCGCAACGTCAGCGGCGCATACCTGCTGATGTTCAAAGGGCGGATGATCATCCTCGCCGACACAACCGTGAACATCAATCCGACCGCGGAGGATCTCGCCGAGATCGCCGAGCTCACTGCCGCAACCGCGCGCCGTTTCAACCTGGAGCCGCGCATCGCCATGGTGTCGTTCTCGAACTTCGGATCGACCGATCATCCGGAGTCGGAAAAGATGCGCCGCGCGGTGGCGATCCTGAAGGAACGCCGTCCCGATCTGATCGTCGACGGCGAGATGCAGGCCGACACCGCGGTCGTTCCCGACGTCGCGCAGCACGACTATCCGTGGAGCACGATTCAGGGCGACGCGAACGTGCTGGTCTTCGCGAACCTCGACGCGGCGAACGCTGCATACAAGCTGCTGTGGCGACTGGCGGGAGCGGAGACGATCGGTCCGATTCTGCAGGGACTGGCGAAACCGGTTCACGTGCTGCAGCGCGGCGTCGACGTCTCCGACATCGTCAACATGGCGGCGATTGCTGTGATCGACGCGCAGCAGCAGGAAGCCGCGGGGGCAGCGACGCCCTGATTGTCATCCCGAGCGTTCAGCGAGGGATCTGTGCGGGTGGGCGCGCCACTGTGCACCACCGCCCGGATCCCTCGCTACGCTCCGGATATCAGACAGGCGCGGACGAGCGCACTGAGCGCGCCGATGTCGAACGGCTTCGGCAGAAATGCGCAGACGCCCTGTCCCATCGCGGCCCCGACTTCGGGGTCGCGATTGGCGCTGACGATGATTACCGGAATCTTCCTCAGCTCCGGCTCGGCAGCCCGCTCTTCGAGCACTTCCCAGCCGGAGACGATCGGCATCATCAGATCGAGAACAACGACGTCCGGCTGCTCGGCGCGCATCAGGTCGAGTGCTTCGCGTCCGTTCGGTGCCTCCAGGAAGTCATAACCGTCTCGCCGGAGGGCCGCAACGATCATCCTCCGGATGGATGGATCGTCATCGACCACCAAAACGCGGTACGCACGCCCATCCTCAGCGTTCACATCAGTTTGGACCACGTCCTGAAACGCATGCACGACGAGTGCCTCTCGGAATTTCATCCGCGTCCTGAGCGCTTCTTTCCCCGCTCATGAAGATCGCGGTGGCGATGTCGGGCGGGGTCGATTCATCGACTGCCGCGTACATGCTGAAGTCGGCGGGACACGACGTGGTCGGACTGTCGATGCAGATGTACGACAACCTGCGCAACGCGGCGACGGAGTACGGCGGCTGCTGCACGATCGACGATCTTGCCGACGCGCGCCGTGTCGCGTGGAAGCTCGATATCCCGCACTTCATCCTCAACCTCGAGGAGAACTTCCACGAGAAGGTGATCACGCCGTTCGTGCAGGGATATCTGAGCGGCACGACGCCGAGTCCGTGTGTGCTGTGCAACACGCACGTGAAGTTCGATCTCTTTCATCGGAAGGCGCAGGCGATCGGCGCCGGGAAGATCGCTACCGGCCATTACGCGCGGCTGACGCATTCGAGCGACGGCCGCATCGAGCTGCGCAAGGCGAAGGATCTGGCGAAGGACCAGACGTACTTTCTCTTCGAGCTCTCGCAGGAGCAGCTCGGCGACGCGATCTTTCCGCTCGGCGAGCTGACCAAGCCGGAAGTCCGCGCGATTGCCGCCGAGGGTGGATTGTCGGTGGCGAAGAAAAAGGAATCGTATGAGATCTGCTTCGTGCCGCAGAAAGATGGCTACGGTGCAGTCGTCGAACGTGAGGCCGGCATCACGCCGGGCGAGGGAGCGGGAGAGATCGTCGACGTCGACGGCAACGTCGTCGGACATCACGACGGTTACTACCACTTCACCATCGGCCAGCGCCGCGGACTGCAGGTCGGCGGCACACCCGATCGTACGTATGTTGTCGATGTGAATCCGTTCACGAAGCGGGTGACGATCGGACCGGGATCCGTGCTCGAGCGGAGTGAGCTCGTTGCCGAGCGCGTGCACTGGATCAGCGGCGAGCCGCCGGCAGGTTCTGTCGAGGTGCAGGCGCGCGTTCGCTCGCGTTCCGCCGACGTCGCCGCGACGGTCACGCCGATCGGTGACGGTCGCGCGCGCGTCTCATTTGCGCAGACGCTTCGCGCGATCGCTCCCGGTCAGGCCGTTGTTTTTTACGACAACGATCTCTGCCTCGGCGGCGGCTGGATTACACGCTGAGCTGACCGAGCCGCGCCTCGATCGTCGCGCGCACTTCACCCGAACAGGCCGGATGCGCTCGCGCGCGATCGAGTGCCGCACGCGCCGGCTCGACTTCACCGCGCAGTTTGTGCAGCGCACCGATTCGCAGGAGATGACGGACGGTGATCGGACTGGCGGGATCGACTTCACAGAGTCGCTGATAAAGCAGGAGCGCCAGATCGCGGCGTTCGGTGCGATCCGCGAACGCCGCCGCTTTTGCCATGAAGCGCGGCAGCGTGAGCTCGGTCTGCGCGAGCTGCCGGCGAATCAGCGAAACCGCCGCAGCGTCGCCTTCCGACGCGGTCACGACGCCGAGCAGGCGCGCAAGCAGAATGTCGGTTTCGGGCAACGCGTGCTCGATCGACAGCGCGATCGCCTGACGGAGCTCGCCGGCGTCGGTCGCTTCCTTTGCCGCATACGCGGTCATCGCCGCCTGCATGCCGGTGACGTCGCCGGCCGCCTGCGCATCGATCGCGAAGAGGAGATGTTCATCGAGCGACCATGACGTCTTCGCATTGATGCGCGGCGCGATGAACTTCTCCTCGATCTTCGCAAGCTTCATCACTGCCGCGAACGCCAGTCCCCAGCCGAAGCCGCTGACCGCCGCGTACGAGTAATTGCGATCGCCCTTCGAGATTGCCGCGGCCTGCAGCAGGAGAAAGAACGGGATCACGATCCAGGTCGGCACGAAGAAGCGGAAGCGATACATCGGCCGCCAGATCATCGGCACGAAGAACATCTCGATGCGCGAGTTGAAGAAGCGGAGAAAGAACGCGCCGGCTACCGCGGAGATCGCGGCGGTCGCGCCGATGAACGGGATCGTTTCGTTCGGAACCGCGATCGCGGCGAACGTCACGCCGCCGGCGAGTCCTCCGCTGATGTAGAGGAGCGTGAAGAGCGGCCGGCCGTAAACGTCTTCGACGTACGGTGCGGTGGCGAAGAGCGACAGTCCGTCGCAAATGAGGACGAGGGGCGAGACGTTCGCGAACATCGCCACGAGCAGCATCCAGCGCGACGACTCGCCCGGGATGTAGCCGAAAAATTTGATCGGCTGCTTCGGCTGATGCTCGACATAGTCGTGCACGATGTTGTTGAGCCGTTTCTGCGCGGCGGCCGCTTCGCGCTCGTCGCAGCGCTCCGGCGGTGGCGGTTGCGAATCGCGCAACTCCTTGAGCGCTTTCGCACCGATCACGTCCGCGAGCTCGTCCGGCACGTGAAGCCACGGGAACCGCGAAAGGATCAGCTCCATCGCGTGTCCGTTCTCGTACGTTTCGCGATCGTGGCCGCGATAGCCGATCGAGATCGCCAGGAAGAAGACGACTGACACGGCGAGGATGCTGTACGTCACCCACGCATGGCGTTGAATGACGGCGTTATCGCGTCCGATCGGTACGAGGAACATCGGCAGCTCCGTTGTTTGGGATGCCGCAGTGTAACCGTGCGGACGTTACCGCGACATCTCGAACGCCTGCTTCAGCCACGAAGTCAGCTCGGCATCCACCTGCTTCGGATCGTCGAGCTTCACATCGATGTGCCAGCGATTCGCGGACGTCTGCTCGCGTTTGTGTACGCGCGTACTGCGAATGTCCGCCGGTGCCTTGATGGTGAGCACGAGCGAATCCCTGCGCGTCGCGACACCGGCGAACGCCGTGCGGTTGTTGAGATGAATCGAAGTCTTCTTCGGATCTTCAACGACCGGACCGAGTTTCTTCGCAACGCGGAGGACGGCGTCGTAAATCGCGCGCACGACCGGCGCGCGGCCTTCGAAGTGCTGATCGACCGAATGTGCGCTCATGCGCAGATTTTAGAATAACGGCATCGCGTCCGCGCCTTCGAGCGCGAGCAGTCTCCGCTTCACGTCGATCCCGCCACCGAATCCGGTCAGCGCGCCGCTGCTGCCGATGACGCGATGACACGGAATCACGATCGGGATCGGATTCGCGCCGTTCGCCGCGCCGACCGCTCGACATGCAGACGGCTTTCCGATCGCATCGGCGATGTTCGCGTACGAACGCGTCTCGCCGTACGGGATCGTGAGCAGCGTGCGCCACACACGCTGCTGGAACGGCGTTCCGCTTGGCGCGAGCGGCAGATCGAATTCGCGCAGGTCGCCGTCGAAGTAGGCGCGGAGTTGTGCGATCACGTCGCCGAACGCGGAGTCGTCGCGCACCCATTCATCCGGCGCCTCGGCGCCGGCGAAGTGAAGCTGCGTTAGTGCGCCGTCGCCGTCTTTCGCGGCGAGGAGCTGTCCGATCGGCGTCTGGATGAAGGAGAAGCGCATGTGACCTCTCATCATAAACACGCCTCGCCCCCGCCGCGTTCGCAGGCGCCGCTTACATCCGCCGCGAAGCCGGTGGCGGACGCTGTGCGAATCAACGCAGCGGGCCGGGCCCGCTACTCCACGGTCACGCTCTTCGCCAGATTTCGCGGCTGATCGACGTCGCACCCGCGGCGCAGCGCGATGTAATACGCGAGGAGCTGCGTCGGAATCACGGTCAGAATCGGTTGCAGCGCTTCGATCGTCGACGGCACTTCGATCACATCGTCCGCGAATTCCTTCATGGCGTCGTCGCCTTCGTCGCAGATCGCGATCAGCTTGCCGTCGCGCGCTTTCACTTCCTGCAGGTTGGAAACGACCTTCTCGTAAACGGCAGTGCGCGTGGCGATGGCGACCACCGGCAGATTTTCGTCGATCAGCGCAATCGGTCCGTGTTTCATTTCACCCGCCGGATAACCCTCGGCATGAATGTACGAAATCTCTTTCAGCTTCAGCGCACCTTCGAGAGCGATCGGGTAATGCAGCCCGCGCCCGAGGAAGAGGAAGTCCTGCGCTTTTGAATATTTGTGTGCGAGCGCTTCGATGTGCTTTTCCTGTTTCAGGAGCCGCTCGATCTTGTGCGGAATGCTGCTCAGTTCATGCATCGCTGTGCGCTGATCCTTCTCACCACGCAGCGAACGGATGTAAAGCGAGAGCAGATAGAACGCCGTCAGCTGCGTGGTGAACGCCTTTGTAGATGCAACACCGATTTCGGGTCCGGCGTTCGTGTAAATCACGCCGTCCGACATTCGCGTGGCCGCGGAGCCGAGCACATTGCAGATCGAGATCAGCTTCGCGCCCTTCGCCTTCGCTTCCTGCATGCCGGCGATCGTGTCGGCGGTCTCGCCCGACTGCGTCACGCCGATCACCAGCGTCGTTTCATCGACGATCGGATTGCGATAGCGATACTCGGAACCGTAATCGACTTCGATCGGAATCCGCGCCGCGTCTTCGAGCAGGAATTTGCCGACCAGTCCCGCGTGCCACGACGTGCCGCAGGCGACGACGTGCACGCGCTGAATCTTCGACCACTCTTCCGGCGTGATCGTCAGATCGTTGAAGAAGATCTCGCCCGACTCTTCGAACATCCGGCCGGTGAACGTGTCGCGCACCGCGCGCGGCTGCTCGTGAATCTCCTTGAGCATGTAGTGGCGATAGCCTTCTTTCTCGGCCGCCACCGCGTCCCATGTGATTCGTTTCGGCGGCCGAAGGATTCGCTCATCCTGACGATTGAAGAGCTCCACCTTCTGATTGGTGACGATCACGTATTCGCCGTCTTCGAGATAGATGATGTCGCGCGTGTAGGCGAGGAGCGGCGCGACGTCGGAGGCGAGGAGGTTCTCGTTTTCGCCCAAACCAACAACGAGCGGAGGACCGTGCTTCGCGGCGATGATCGTTCCCGGCTCGGAGCCGTCGATCATCACCAGTGCGTAATGGCCTTCGAGCTCTTTGAGCGTCCGCTTCACCGCGTCGACGAACTTCGTCCCATCCTTCATCGTTTCTTCGATGAGGTGCGCGACGACTTCCGTGTCGGTCTCGGTCCGGAACTCATGTCCCGCTTTCTGCAGCCGCTGTTTCAGCGGGAGGAAGTTTTCGATGATGCCGTTGTGGATGACGACGATGTTGCCGCTGCAGTCGCGATGCGGATGGGCGTTGTTCTCGTTCGGTTTCCCGTGCGTGGCCCAGCGCGTGTGACCCATTCCGAAGCTGCCGGTGACCGGTTTCTCGCCGAGCTTCGCCTCGAGATTCGATAGTTTCCCCTCGGCGCGTACGACTTCGACGCCGCTGTCGTTGACGACCGCGATCCCCGCGCTGTCGTAGCCGCGATACTCCAGTTTTTTGAGACCGCCGATCAGGACCGGGACGACGTCACGAGTCCCGACATATCCGATGATTCCGCACATAGGTGACCCTCAATGCATTTCGTCGATTAGAATTCGCGCCGGTGAAACGATTCGCGGCGATCTTCGTGGTGGCTACTCTCCTCGCGTGTGGCAAGCGAGGCGATCCGAAGCCGCCGGTGCCTGTCATTCCGAAGGCGACCAGCGATCTCGTTGTAACACAGCGTGGTTCCAATGTGATTCTCTCCTGGAGCTACCCGTCGCTGACGACTGCCGGAAAAAGCCTGACCGGTGTGCGCCGCATCGTCGTCTATCGCCACGCTGATGAATCGCCGATTTCTCCGGCGGCTCCGGTGCTCGCCTTGCCGCAGTTCAACAAGCTCAGGAAGCAACTGGACAGCATAGACAGCGCCAGGTTGCCGGCCGCGACCAGCGGCTCTCATCTGACGTACGTCGATGCGCCACCGTTTCACGCCGCTGACGGGCGTCCGATGCGGATCACGTACTCGGTCGTGACGGAAGGGGAGACGGCGAAGAGTGATCTTTCGAATCTCGCATCGATCGAGCCGATCGATGTTGCCGTCGCGCCGCCAGCGCTGACCGCAACCGCGAAAGCGGAAGGGGTCACGCTGAGTTGGACGGCGCCCGAGACGTCGGTCACTCCCGGCGCGAAGCCGGTCATCGCCGGCTACAACGTTTATCGCGGCGATGCGACGACGCCGATCAACACAACGCCGGTTAGCGCGACGACGTATCTCGATGTGCCGCCGTACGGCGATCACGAGTATCGCGTCACGGCAGTCGGTCGCGTGACGCCGCGCATCGAAAGCGATCCGTCGCCGGCCGCGCTCGCGTCGTACAAGGATTTGCTGCCGCCGACCGCGCCGACCGATCTCGTCGCACTCGTCGAGACGAAGGCGGTGCGTCTGGTTTGGGATCCGGTCGACAGTGCCGATCTCGCGGGATACAAGGTCTATCGCAGCGAGGGTTCCGGTCCGGAGCGGAAGGTCGTCGCGCGCATTCTGCTCACGCCGCAGCCGATCACCGCGACGAACTATCGCGACGTCAACGTGAACATCGGCATCTCGTACTTTTATGAAGTGACCGCGGTCGACAAGAGCGGCAACGAGAGCAAGCCGGCGAAGAGCGATTGGGCGCTCGCGCCCAAGTCTCCGTAGGCGGCGACGCGCTTAGTGTGGGGCCGCCCGCCTCCACACTTCACACACTTACGTGGCGAGCAACGCCCGCAGCCTCTCCGGATCGCGCGTTGGTTCCTGACACGCGTAGCCTTCGCACACATAGGCCATGATCTGATCGGCGCTGCGTCCTTCCATCAGCGGCAGGTCTTCGTTGCCTGAGACGAGCACGCGATGCGGGAGGAACGTTTCGCCGATGACCTTGAGCAACTCCTTCGCATCGCCGGTGATGGCGATCTCTTTCGGGCTGCCGGCGCGCCACTCGGCGACGCCGAGGAGGAAGCCGAAGCCGTTCGGGTAGCGTTCGGCGAGCGGCCAGGTGGAGTCGAGCGTTTGTGTCGCGGCGCGCGCGTAGTCGTCGCGGCCGAAGAGGAGCGCGAGCCGCAGCAGGACGTCGGCCATGACCGACCCGCCGGCGGGCGTGGCGTTGTCGAAAAGATCTTTCGGTCGCGTGATCAGTTTCTCGTGATCGATCGGCGTGTCGAAGAAACCGCCGCCGGTTTCGTCGGCGAAGCGCGAGAGCACCTGGTCAACAAGTTGACGGGCAGCATCGAGGTAGCGGCGCTCGTGCGTCGCTTCGAATGCGAGCGTCAGTCCCCACGCGACGCCTGCGTAATCTTCGAGCAGGCCGTTGATCTTCGCGTGACGCGTGAGACGTTCTTCGCTGTCGATGCGCGTCAGGAGGAAGTCGGCATTCTTTCGAACGGTCTCGTCGTAGCGGCCGCCGAATGCGATCGAGGCGTCGGCGAACGCGGCGAGCATCCAGCCGTTCCAGCCGGCGAGGATCTTCTCGTCGCGCGCAGGCCACACGCGTTTTGCGCGAACTCCGTAGAGCTTGCACTTACCGCGCGCGGCGACGTCGGCGAGTCGATCGAGCGTGATGCCGAGGTCGCCGGCGACGCTGTCCGGCGCGCGCGGCACATTAAGAATGTTCGTCCCTTCCCAGTTGCCGCGTTCGGTGACGTCGTAAAGCGCGCAGAAGATGCGTCCTTCTTCCTCGCCGAGGATCTCCATTACTTCGGCGCGCGACCAGACGTAGAACTGCCCTTCGTGGCCTTCGCTGTCGGCATCGAGCGTCGACCAGAATCCGCCGTCCGGCGACGTCAGCTCGCGCTGCACGAAGCCGAGGATCTCGTTCGCGATCGAAGCGAAGAAAGGATCCTTCGTCCACTGCCATGCGCGCGTGTAGAGCCGCGCGAGGAGCGCGTTGTCGTACAGCATCTTCTCGAAGTGCGGGACCAGCCAGCGCGCGTCGACCGAGTAGCGATGGAAGCCGCCACCGACCTGGTCGTACATTCCGCCACGCGCCATCTTCGTCAACGTGTTGACGATGATCTCGCGCAGCTCGCGATCGTCGCGACGCCACGCCACCTGCATCAGGAAATCGAGCGACATCGACGGCGGGAACTTCGGCGCGCTGCCGAATCCGCCGTGTTCCGGATCGTAGTTCTTTGCGATGCCGGCCGCGGCGCGGTCGAGCGCATGCCGGTCGAGCGCGTTGCTGCTCGGCTGCAGCGTGACGGAGCTCGCGATTGCCGTCGTCACTTCCTTCGATGCCGCGTCGACGTCTTCGCGCCGCGTGCGATAGGCGTCGGCGACGTGGACGAGCACGCGGCGAAAGCCCGGCATGCCGTGGCGATCGTCCGGCGGGAAATACGTGCCGGCGTAGTACGGCGCGCCGCCCGGCGTGAGGAAGACCGACATCGGCCAGCCGCCATGGCCGGTCATCATCTGCACCGCCTGCATGTAGATCGAATCGACGTCCGGCCGTTCCTCGCGATCGACTTTGATCGCAACGAACTCGCGGTTGAGGATCGCGGCGATCTCCTCGCTTTCGAACGACTCGCGCTCCATCACGTGACACCAGTGACACGCGGAGTAACCGATCGAAAGAAAGATCGGCTTGTCTTCCGTGCGCGCTTTCGCGAACGCCTCGTCCGACCACGGGAACCAGTCGACCGGGTTGTGCGCGTGTTGCAGCAGATACGGCGAGAGTTCATTCGCGAGGCGATTTGTGTGCGTCATGATGATTCCTGTGGATGCGAGAAGCCGGCCGCCGCCGCGGCGGCGAGCGCGAGCCAGACCACCCAGCCGAAAACGACGAGCGCGGTCGTCGTGGCGTCGGGCGTGTCGGAGTTCGCGAAGAACCACGGCAGTCCGCCAGACCAGTGCGTATAGACGGTGAAGAGAAAGAGCCCCGTGCTTGCGTGCACCGCGAAGCGGATCAGCCGCGGCGCGAAGAACGGGAGAAACGCGAGCGGCCAGAGCAAATACTGCACGCCGAAGCCGGCGCCGAGGACGAGCAGCGCGGTGAAGACCAGTCCGCAGGCGGCGAGGAGCGTGATGCGGTTCCGTGCGAAGAGCATCGTGATCGCGGCGACCGCGGCGAGCACGACGATGGTATTCATCGCGCGGAAGAAACGCTCCGCGTTCGTCGCGCCGGCGAAGTGCAGCATCGAGACGATGCCCCACCAGTTGCCGACGCTTTTGTAGAGGAAGGTGTTGCGCAACACGGCGATGCCGCCGATTGCGGCCGGGACGCCGAAGAGCAGCGCCATCATCGCCGTCCACGCCGCGCCGAATCTCGCCGCATGCTTGCGTGCGCCGATGAGAAAGATCGGCAGGAGCAGCAGCGGCACGACTTTCACGCCGGTCGCGAGTGCGAGCACAGCGCCGCTCGACGCGTATCGTTCGCGCGCGAGAAGCAGCGCCGCGAGGAGCACGAACGCGATCATCGACGGATCGGAGTTGCAGTGGAAGCCGCTGATCATGATCGCGGCCGGCGACAGAAAGTACGCCAGCGCTGTTTCACGCTTCGCGAGCAGCGCGAGGCAGGCCAGCGAGACGAGATCGGCGAGCGTCTGCACGAAGCGGAAGAGATCACCGAACGCGATCGCTCGACGATCGAGCAGCACGCTCGCTCCGACGGCCAGCGGCGGATCGTTCATGAACGGCGAATGCGCGTATGCGTTCGCGACGCCGAAACGTTCGGCGAGATGCGCCCACGTTGTTTTGTAAATGACGTCGCTCGTGCCGAACGTCGTGGCGGTGAGCCAGAACCGCAGCGCAAGGCCGAGCGCGATGGCGGCGAAAAAGAAAGGTGTCATCCCGAGCGTAGCGAGGGATCCGGGAGGGCGGGGCGCGCCGCCGTTGCTCAGCCCCGCCCGCCCGGATCCTTCGCTACGCTCAGGATGACGTTTCACGACGGTCTCTGAATCGCTTCGAGCAGTTGCGGCGGGAAGTCGCGCAGCTCGAAGTATTCGCTCTCCAGCTCTTCGATCTGGAAACGATCGAGGCCGGAGTTCGACAGGAAATCGGTCCGCAGCTGTGCGTTCTGCTCGTCGATGATTCGCGGCAGCAGCTGATTGATGTAGAACGCCTCGAGGCGGATCTTCGTGATCACCTCTTCGAGCAGCGGCTCGCCGATGACGTCCTGCAATTCCTTGAGCGCTTCATCGTGCGTGATCTCTCCACGAATCTCGCGGCGGAACGTCTCGCGCCCTTCGGGCGTGTTGAGCTCGAGATAAAAGTTCGCCATCCGCCGCCGCGCGAGGCGATAGACGGCGAAGTAGCCGCGCTCGTTGCGATTGAGCTCGGAGATCGACTGCGTCACGTCGGCCAGCGACGCTTCGTTGTTCTGAATCGAGATCAGGCCGAGCGTCAGCGAGTACAGCTTCTTCTTGCCGTAGCTGAGCGCGTAGTCGTTGGCGATGATCGGCTCGATGAAGAGCGACTGAAAGAGTCCGCGCTGCAGCCCTTCGAAGACCTGCATGTTGCCGATCAGCGAGCGGACCTGTTCCTGCGACAGCTCGACGTCGTCCATGAACGCGAGTTTGTTGACGAGCGTCGTGGTGTGATCGATGCGATCGAAGAGCGTGATCAGTTCGCCGAATGATTCGAGCCGTTCGAAATCTTCTTCGTCGCGGCCGATCTCATCGATCAGCCGTCCCGTATCGAGCAGCAGCTCTTCGAACGTCTGATCGCGATTCGCCGCCGCCTTCTGCTTGTTCTCCATCAGCTGCACGAGATCGAGCGACGAGAGTTTGCGCGTGATGTTCTTGCCGAGCAGAAAGCCGACGAGGATCTCTCGCGTCGACTGGATGTAATCCGGTTCCTCCTCGGCTGTCACGACTCGCGTGCGATCCTGGAGCACGATCTCTTCGAGCGTGTCGAAGATCGAGAGGGGCACTTCATTGCGCAGCGAGAGCGTGCGCAAACGCATCAGCCGCGCGCGCGCCGAGGCGCCGATCGAAGCGCCGGCGCACGAGGCGAGCACGCGCTTGTACTCATCGATGAGCGACTGATTGTCTTTGTGGTGATAGATGACGTCGATCTGGATGCGCTCGCGCTGATACGGCTCGATGCGGCCGACGTCGTCCGCTTCGGGGACGTTCTCCGGAATGTTGCCGATGGCGCGCGTGTCGGCGTAAGCGTCGCGGCAAAGTTCGTACAGCCGCTGATGCGCACGATGCACGAGGCGGATCAGGACGATCGTCGATTCCGGTTCGGCCAGCGCTTCGAGCACCTCGTGCGTAAGCGCGAGGAAATTGCCGCGACCGACTTTCATCGATCGTTTCAGCAGCTTGCCGACTGATTTGAGCGTCGCCGCCTGGCGATCTTCGACATCGCGATAGCGTTTGCGATCGTCGATGAAGAAGAAGTAGTTCGCGACCGCGTTTCCCTGGAGGAAGAGATTGTCGAACGTCTCGAAGCCTTCCGTGTTCGGAGTGAAGCGCAGCTCGTGACTGGTTTGATCGGCGGTGGCGCCGAAGAGGACGAGCCGGTTCAGCACTTCGTCGTTGAGCAGATCGCCGACGGGAAAGTGTCCGCCGAACATGTACTCGCCGAAGATCCCGCCGTTGCCGCGAAAGCGAACGCCTTCCGGATTGAGGACGACTTCGGACGTGCCGCCGAAGTAGCGGACGACATCGCCGCGGCCGGTGTTGATCTGCTCGAAGAAGAAACGTTTGTCGACGTCAGGGCCGGCGATCGCCGCGAAGTATTCGATCGCGTTGCCGATGAAACCCTGGTGCACGATCGCGCGGATCACGGTGTCACTTTACCCTGAGCGTAGCGAAGGGTCTCCGGTCCGTCAGCTGCGGCGTACACCTCGCGCGCGACTCGTGGCACGCACCCGGCTGACGGACCGGAGACCCTTCGCTCCGCTCAGGGTAAACCTCTGAAAGCCTCAAGCCCGCGGGTGCGACTTCTTGTAAACCGCGATCAGCTGCCAGTCGTTCAAGTGCGTGTACTTCTGCGTCGTCGACAGCGACGCGTGTCCCAGCAGTTCCTGAATCCCGCGCAGATCCGCTCCCGCATTCAACAGGTGCGTAGCGAACGAATGGCGCATCGTGTGGGGCGAGATGCCGGCTCGCAGCGCGGCGTCGTGCACGTAGCCATCGAACAGCCGCCGCACGCTGCGGGTCGTGATCCGTTCGCCGCGATAGTTGACGAAGAGGGCCTGTTCTTCCGGATCTTTGATGAGATCCGCGCGCACGCTCAGGTAGTCGCGAATCGCGCTCTCCGCTTTTGAGCCGAAGGGAACGATCCGTTCCTTCGATCCTTTGCCGCGCACTTTCACGAGCTTTGCGCGAAGCTCGATGTCGTCGAGATCGATTCCGACCAGCTCACTGATGCGCAGTCCCGACGCGTAGAGCAGTTCCAGCCACGCGCGGTCGCGCACGCCGAGCGGCTTTTCGAGCACCGCCTGTTCGAGCAGCAGCGCGACGTCGGCCGGCTGCATGACCGCCGGCAGGTGCTTCTCGCGCTTCGGCGTCGCGACGGTGCGCGCCGGGTTGGCTTCGACGACTCCCTCCCGCATCAGGTACTTGAAAAACGACCGCAGCGCGGAGAGATGACGAGCCGTCGATGCGCGGGCGAGCTTTCGTCGCGCGAGGTGCGCGAGGTACGAACGGACGGTGAGGTGATCGACCTTGCGCAGATCGAGCTGGTCGCGCGCCATCGTGAAGTAGTCGTTGCAGAGGAAGGCGACGAACGACTCGAGATCGTCGCGATAGGCGCTGATCGTATTCACGGAAACGTTCCGTTCGTAGGTCAGGTAGTCGAGGAAATCGCCGATTTCACTTCGCACCGATTGAGTGTACCGCTCCGTTCGCGGACCGCTTGTGCTACGTTTCGCCGATGGCTGACGAGAACCTGAAGAAAACCCCGTTGAACGCGCTTGAAAAAGAGCTCGGCGGCAAAATGGTCGACTTCGGCGGCTGGGAGCTGCCGGTGCAGTTCGGCGGCATCCTCGAAGAGCATGCGGCCGTGCGCGAGCGCGTCGGAATCTTCGACGTGTCGCACATGGGCGAGCTCACCGTCCGCGGCACCGGCGCGCTCGAACTGCTGCAGCGCGCGACCTGCAACGACGTCTCGAAACTCGAGGACGGACGCGCGCAATACAACGGTCTGCTTTATCCGACCGGCGGCTTCGTCGACGACATCCTCATCTACCGCAATTCGATCGACGACTACTTCGTCGTCGTCAACGCTTCGAACAGCGACAAGGACTATGAGTGGATTGCCGATCTCGCGAAGGGTGCCGACGTCGAAGTGAAGAACGTCAGCGCCGATTACGCGCAGCTCGCGCTGCAGGGTCCGAACGCTGAACGTCTTTTGCAGCCGATGACGGACGTTGCTCTCTCTCCCATCAAGTACTACCGATTCGCGACCGGCACCGTCGATGGCGCGCCGGCGATCGTCTCGCGCACCGGCTACACCGGCGAGGACGGTTTCGAGGTTTACGTCGCACCGGAGCACGCGCCGCGCATCATGAAAAAGATGATCGACGCCGGCGCTGCGCCGTGCGGACTCGGCGCGCGCGACACGCTGCGTCTCGAAGCGAAGATGGCGTTGTACGGCAACGACATCGATCACTCGACGACGCCGCTCGAAGCGGATCTCGGCTGGATCGTAAAGATCGAAAAGGGCGACTTCATGGGCCGCGATGTGCTCGAGCGTGAAAAAGCGGAGGGGCCGAGCCGCAAGCTCGTCGGATTCGAGATGATCGATCGTGGAATCGGCCGTCACGGCTACCCGATCGTCGATGGCGGTCAGGAGATCGGCGTCGTCACCAGCGGCACCCATTCACCGACATTGAAAAAAGCGATCGGCCTCGCGTATCTTCCGCTCGACAAGTCGGCGCCCGGCACTGAATTTCAGGTGTTGATCCGCGGTAAAGAAACCCGCGCTCGCGTCGTACCGACCCCGTTCTACAAGCGCCCGAAATGAGGAGCATGCAATGACGACGACCGCGCCGGAAGACAACAGATACGCAAAGAGCCACGAGTACGTGCACGTCGACGGCAACGTCGGCACGATCGGCATCACCGAATACGCGCAGAAGGAGCTCGGCGACGTCGTATTCATCGAGCTGCCGACTGTCGGAGCGCAGCTCGAAGCGACCGATGAACTGGGCTCGATCGAATCGGTGAAAGCCGTCTCGGAGCTCTTCTCGCCCGTGTCGGGTGAAGTGGTCGAAGTCAACGAGCTGCTGCGCGACAAGCCGGAGCTCGTGAACACCGATCCGTACGGCGACGGCTGGATGATTCGCATCAAACTCAGCGACCCGACTGAGGTTGATGAGCTGATGACCGCCGAGGAGTACGAGGAATACATCGAAACCGAATCGGGCCACTGACTTTGACGAATCTTCCGGATCCTCTCGCGACGCAACATCGATACATCCCCAACGCCGGCGAAGACGTTCGCGAGATGCTCGCGGTCGTCGGCGTCGACTCCATCGATCGTCTCTTCGATTCGATTCCCGCCGACGTCAAGCTCGATCGCCTGCTGAACGTCGAAGGTCCGTGGTCGGAGATCGAATCGCGCCGCTGGTTTCGCAGCGTCGCCTCGCGCAACGTCACGGCCGTCGATCACCTCTCATTCCTGGGCGGCGGCGCATACGCGCACTATCAGCCGGCGTGCATCGATCAGCTGCTGCTGCGCGCGGAGTTCCTCACTTCGTACACGCCGTATCAGCCCGAGGTTTCGCAGGGAACGCTGCAGTCGATCTTCGAGTATCAGACGCACCAGTGCATGCTCACCGGTCTCGATGTCGCGAACGCGTCGATGTACGACGGTTCGACGGCGCTCGTCGAAGCGGTGCTGCTCGCCGAGCGGATGACGAAGAACCGGACGAAGGTCGTCATCGCGAAGTCGGTCCATCCCGAATACACCTCGACGCTGCGCACCTACATTCAAAACCTCGGCATCGAAGTCGTCGAAGTTCCGTGGGGCGCGGACGGCCGCATCAACACCGAGGCGCTGCGCGAAGCGTGCGACGCAAACACGTTCGCGGTCGCCGTGCAGTCGCCGAACTTCCTCGGCGTCATCGAAGACTACGACTCGATCGCGCAGGTGGCGGATGGCTGCGGCGCGACGAAAATCGCGGTCGTCGCGGAAGCAACGTCGTTCGGCATTCTCACGCCGCCCGGCGCGCACGGATTCGACATCTGCGTCGGTGAAGGTCAGGCGTGGGGCATCGCAACGCAGTATGGCGGACCGTACGTCGGCTTCATGGTCGTGCGCGACGCGCTCAAACGTCACATGCCGGGACGCCTCGTCGGCGAAACGGTCGACGTCGACGGCAGGCGCGCGTACGTGCTGACGCTCGCCACGCGCGAGCAGCACATCCGCCGCGGCAAAGCGACGTCGAACATTTGCACGAACGAAGCACTGATCGCGCTTGCCGCGAATATGTATCTGTCGCTGATGGGCAAGGAAGGGCTGCGTGAAGTCGCGCAGCAGTGCCTCCACAAAGCGGCGTATCTGCGCCATCGCCTCAGCGAGATTGCATCGGTGCTGCTGCCGTTCAGCGGTCCGGTCTACAACGAGTTCGTCATCCGGACGCCGTTCCCGGCCGTCGAGATCCTTCGCGATCTAGAGCACTCGAAAATTCTCGGCGGTCTGGCGCTCGGCGATTTCGTCGAAGGTCATGACAACGACATCCTCATCGCCGTCACCGAGCTGCATACGAAAGAGCATCTCGACCAACTCGTCAGCGCGATCAGCGTGGCGATCTCGCGGGAGCGTCGCTAATGGCCGATCCATCGATGATGAATCGCGAAGGTCTCATTTTCGAACGCTCGAAGAAAGGGCGTCGCGGCTATCAATTGCCGGCGCTCGACGTTCCGGAGCAGCTCGATGCGTTGCCGCAGTCGCTCACGCGCGGCGTGATCGAGGATGAAGTCGAAGTCTCCGAGGTCGACGTCATTCGGCACTTCACGCGGCTGTCGAAGATGAACGTGTCGATCGACGCGGGTCTCTATCCGCTCGGCTCGTGCACGATGAAACACAATCCGCGGCTCAACGAAGAGATCGCGCGCACGCCCGGCTTTGCGCTTTCGCATCCGCTGCAGGCCGAGCATCAGGTGCAGGGAAATCTCGAGCTGCTGTGGAATCTCGAGCAGACGCTGAAAGAGATTTTCGGACTGCCGCGCGTGACGCTGCAGCCGGTCGCCGGAGCGCACGGCGAGCTGACCGGCATTCTGATGGTGCACAAGGCGCTGTCGAAGTCCGGCAACGCGCGCAAGTACATCCTCATCCCCGATTCGGCGCACGGAACGAATCCGGCGTCGGCGCACTTTGCCGGTTACGAGATCAAAGAGCTGAAGTCGAATGCGCGTGGTGTCGTCGACATCGACGTGCTCGCGCAGGCGGTGACGGAAGACGTCGCCGCGCTGATGATCACGGTTCCGAACACGCTCGGCGTGTTCGAGTCGGACATTCGCAAGATGGCCGACATCCTTCACGCGAAGGGTGCGTATCTCTACTGCGACGGTGCGAACCTCAACTCGTTCGTCGGCGTGGCGCGGCCCGGCGACATGGGCATCGACGTCATTCACTCGAACCTGCACAAGACCTTCTCGACGCCGCATGGCGGCGGTGGTCCTGGCGCCGGTCCGGTCGGCGTGTCGGAGTCGCTGATTCCGTATCTGCCGACGCCGACGATCGAGCGTCGCGAAGACGGGACGTTCTATCTCGATGATTCGCATCCCGATTCGATCGGCCGCGTGCGCGCGTTCAACGGCAACTTCGGCGTGCTCGTTCGCGCGCTCACGTACATGCGCTCGATGGGTCCGGACGGTATGCGCCGGATCGCGCAGCTGGCGGTGCTCAATGCGAACTACATTCGCGCGCGGCTGAAAGGTGCGTATCACCTTCCGTACGACGCGCCGTCGCTGCACGAAGTCGTCTTCAGCGACAAGAACCAGCTCCCGCACGACGTCCACACACTCGACATCGCCAAGCGGCTGATGGATTACGGATTCCATCCGCCGACGATCTACTTCCCGCTCATCGTCGCCGGCGCGCTGATGATCGAGCCGACCGAATCCGAGCCGAAGGAAGAGCTGGACGCTTTCTGCGACGCCATGCTCGCCATCGCGAAGGAAGCGGAAGAGCGTCCGGAGCTCGTGCGCAGCGCACCGCACACGACGCCGGTGCGGAGGCTCGACGAAGCACGGGCGGCAAGGCAGCCGGTGCTTCGCTGGAAAAAACAGGACTGAGGACTGCACTCAGCACTCAGTCCTGATCCTTGCATTAGACTCAAATCAATGAGCGATCGCGACTTCGATGACAGCGATCAATTCGACAGAACGGCGTCACTGCGCCGCACTGCGCCCGGCGCCGTGCAGGTCGTCGACAAGCGGCTGACCGAGCGCCGGCAGTCGAACGCGCGCATTCTCTCGGTCACGATCGTCGTCATCGCGGTGCTGTATCTCGCGAAGCCGGTCGTGGTGCCGATCGCGCTGGCGATCCTCTTCGCGTTCCTCCTCACGCCGATCGTCTCCGTGCTCGAGCGAAGCTTCCTGCGCCGCAGTGGCGCGATCGTGTTGTCGCTCAGCATTGCCGTCGCCGCGCTTTCGCTCGGCGGCTGGTGGATCTATCAGCAGTTCAGCGAAGTAGCGAAAGAGTTCGCGGCCGCTGCATCGAGCGGTCATATCGAAGAGAAGCTGAAGTTCCTTCGCCGCAGCTCCGGCGGCACGCTCGCGGTCGTCGAACGGACGCTGCAGCGCGTCGCCGATTCGACCGAGAAGCAGGAACGTCCCGATCTCAAAGTTCGCGTGATTCCCGAGCGGCGCAACGTCGCCGATCGCTACAAAACTGTGGCTCCGACCGTGGAGTTCGTCGCGTCGAGCTTCCTCGTCATCGTCCTCGTCTTCTTTTTGATGCAGGACCGCGAGCAGTTGCGCGACAAGATGCTGCGTCTCGCCGGCCGCGCGCATCTGACGGTGACGACGCAGGCGATCGGCGAGACGTCCGAACGAATCAGCCGTTACCTGTTGACCATCGCGTTACTCAACCTCGGGTTCGGTGTGCTCATCGGCGTCGGTCTCGCGTTGCTGCGCGTGCCTCACGCTCCGTTGTGGGGCGTGCTCGCCGGACTGCTGCGGTTCATTCCGTACGTCGGCGCCGTGCTGAGCGCGGCGTTGCCGACGTTTCTCTCGCTCGCTGTTTTTCCGAACTGGTACACATCGCTCGCCGTGCTGCTGCTGTTCGTGTTGAGCGATCAGCTGATCGGCGGTTTCATCGAACCGATCGTCGTCGGACATCGCGTCGGCGTTTCGCCGATCGCGCTGCTCGTCTCGGCAATCTTCTGGGGCTGGCTCTGGGGACCGGTCGGACTGCTGCTGGCGACGCCGATCTCGGTCTGTCTCACGGTTGGCGGCGAGTTCATCCCGGCACTGCGGATCTTCTCGATCATGTTCGGCACCGAGGATCCGCTCGAGGGCTATCTCAGTTTCTACAACCGTCTGCTGCTGCGCGATCGCACCGGCGCGATCGCCATCGCCGATCGTCACGCCGAGAGCGACACGATGGAGGAGATGTTCACCGATCTCTTCATCCCGACGCTGACGTTCGCGCAGGAAGAGCTGGAGCGGAAGCGGATCACGACCGCGAACGATCACTTCATCAAGGACGTCATCCGCGAGCTGATCATCCGCTTCGGCGATCGCAACGCCGGCATGCCCGATCCGGAACGTCACATCGTCGCGGTGTCGGTCGCCGGCGAACGGCTGTCGCTCGGCACGCTGATGCTGACGCAGCTGTTGCGCAGCGAAGGCTACTCCGTCGATTACTTCACCGATCTGCCCGATCAGGAACTGCTGGCGTTCATCTCCGAAGTGCGGCCGGAAGCGGTGTTCGTGTCGTGCTCGAACTCGTCCCATCTCCAGGCCGGCTGGGCGCTCGTCGGCCTGATCTCGCAGACGTTCCCCGAGCTGATGATCGTGACCGGCGGCTCCGCATTCGCGAGCGATCGCGAGAAGACGCTGGCCGCCGGCGCGACGTATGTGCCGTCAACGCTCGGCGAAGCAAAAGAAGATTTCCTGACGCGCCGCCGCAGCGCGCGACGGAAAGCGGGACGCAGCATGACGTTCAGCGGGACGCGATTCCGCGTGCCGCCGCCGGCGTAGTCACCGTTTCTTCTTCTTCGCCGCGGTCAGCTGATGCGCGCGTTCCACGAACAGCGCGACCGTCTTCCAGTCCAGTCCCGTATCGAGCCGCACACCGATCCAGCCGCCCGGGCCGACATACGGCGGGCGATAGAAGTGCTTCGGGTCGCTGGCGATGAGCGTCGCCTGCACGCCCGGTTCGGCGTTGAGCCAGACGGACAGATGCGGATCGCCATGATGATGATTCGAGTACATCGCGAAGACGCGTCCCTTCACGCGAAACGTCGGCTCGCCCCACGCGAGTTTTTCGGTCGCATCGGGAAGAGCGAGACAGGTCTCGCGCAGTTGCGGAAGGGGATCGGCGACTTTGCGCGGCGGCGCCTGCTTGCGTTTCGCCGCCATCTGCGTCAGCCCGGAGGCCAGCCGAAGTTGCGTCCGCCGAGGATGTGGAAGTGGATGTGGAAGACCGTTTGTCCCGCCGCTTCGCCGTTGTTGATGACGAGACGATAACCGTCGGAATCGAGGTGCAGATTGCGCGCGATCTGCGCGGCGCGCGTCAGCACGGTGCCGACCACCTGCGCGTCGGCGTCGGTGAGATCGTCGAGACTCGGGATGTGTTTCCGCGGCACGACCAGCACGTGTGTCGGCGCCTGCGGATTGATGTCCTCGAACGCGACGACGTCCGCATCTTCGTGCACTTTTTTCGCCGAGATCTCGCCGCTGGCAATGCGGCAGAAGAGACACCGATCGTTGCTCACCATGCGGGCGATGATACGACGACGCGCGCGATTCCGGCGAGGTCGGGAATGACCTCATCGACGCGGAACCGATGCGACTCCGCGATCGCGCGCACGGCCGCTTCCTGGCCGAATCCGATCTCCATCGCCAGCGTCGCTCGTCCCGCCTGCGCGAAGAGTTGCTCGATGATCTCCGTTCCCTCCGCACCAGGCGTCAGCGCCATGCGTGGCTCGTGTTCACGAACCTGCACTTCGAGTCCGTCGATGTCGTGCGCCGGGATGTATGGCGGATTCGAGACCACGACGTCGAAGTTGCCGCGCAGCGACGTGAGGACGTCGGACGCAGCAAGCCGCACGCGCGCGCCGAGCACATCGCGATTGCGTCGCGTCACTGCAAGCGCGCCGAGCGAACGATCGACGGCGACGACGTCGAGGTCGTAGCGTTCGAGTTTGAGCGTGATGGCGATGCAGCCGCTGCCGGCGCCGACGTCGACGATACGCGCGTTGCGTGGCGCGACACGCAGCACCGCTTCGACGAGCAGCTCCGTCTCCGGACGCGGAACCAGCACGCGATCGTCGACGAGGAACTCGCGTCCGTAAAACTCGCAGCGCCCGCGGATGTACTGCATCGGCTCGCCGGCGATGCGTCGCTGCATCGCGGCGTCGATCGGCGCTTCGTCAACAAGTTGATCACCGTGTGCGAGGAGCCACGCGGTGGAACGACCGAGGAGGTCGGAGAGGAGGAGATCGACGTCGTTGCGATGCTCGCGATAGCGCGTGCGGAGAGAATCGATGGTGTGCATCACGCCCATTGTCATCCCGAGCGTAGCGAGGGATCCGGGCGGGTGGGGCACGGCAGCGCGCGCCGCCCACCCGGATCCTTCGCTACTCAGGATGACTCGTCGTACGTCAGCTCGAGAAACACATCCTCGAGCGCCCGATCATTCTTCAACTCCGACGTCGTGCCGCGCGCGACGATCTTTCCGTGATTGATGATCGCGATCCGATCGCACACCGCCTCGGCAACACTCAGCGTATGCGTCGTAAGGAAAACGGTCTTGCCTTCCGACGCTAACCGCCGAAACAACAGTTTCACCTGTTTCTGCGCGAGCGCGTCGAGGCCGACCATCGGCTCGTCGATGATCAGCAGCGCGGGATCGTGCACCAGCGCCGACACGATCACGAGCTTCTGCTTCATTCCGTGCGAAAGGTTTTCGATTCGTGCGTCGGTCCAGTCGGCGAGTCCGAAGTAGCGAAGCAGCTCGACCGCGCGCGGCTCGCATTCGCTCCACTCTTTCGAATAGAGATTCGTCACGAACTGCAGCAGCTCGCGGCCGGTCAGCTTCTCGTAGAGATACGGACGATCGGGGATGTAGCCCATCAGCGACTTCGCGCGCGTGCCGTCGGCGATGACGTCGATGCCATCGACGAGCACGTCGCCGGTGGTCGGCAGCGAGAGTCCGGCAAGGATGCGGATCGTCGTCGTTTTGCCGGCGCCGTTTGGCCCGAGGAAGCCGAAAATCTCGCCGCGCGCAACCGTGAGCGAGAGATCGTCGACCGCGGTGAAGTCGCCGTAGCGCTTCGTCAGATTGCGGATTTCGATCATTCGGGCGGGCAAAGGGTATCATCCGGCGGAAGCCGGATCGATCATCCGGCGCGAGGCGGCGTGCCCGGCGGGCGCAGCCGCAACTTTCCGATTCCGAGGCCGTAAGAGCAGATGGCGCAGGCAGAGCAACTCGACGATCGGGGACTCGTTTCCCGCATTCTCGAGGGCGACCGCGACCGATTCACGGAGCTGGTGAAGCGCTATGAAAAGCGCGTCGTCAACTACGTCTATCGAATCACGCATCGTTACGAAGAAGCTCATGACCTCGCGCAGGAAATCTTCGTGAAGGTCTTCCTCGCCCTCGATCGATACGACCCGAAGTACCAGTTTTCGACCTGGCTGTTTCGGATCGCGCAGAACAGCGCCATCGACGCACTGAGGAAGAAGAGCGTTGCCGAGGTGCCGCTGGCACGTCCCGCGACGGACGAGGAAGGGGCGAAGGATCGCGAGTTCGCCGACCACGGCGTCTCGCCGTATCGCGCGCTGAAGAACAAACAACTGAGCGCCGCGATCGACGACGCCGTATTAAGACTGCCGGCTGATTATCGCGAGCTCATTCAACTCCGGCATTTCGCCGAGCTCTCCTACGAAGAAATCGCTTCGATGAAGAAGCTCCCACTCGGCACCGTGAAGAATAAACTTTTCCGGGCGCGTAATCTGCTGAAGGACGCGCTCGACCATTACGTGGAACCGCTATGAACGAAGGCTGCCAGCGGTACATCGAAGATCCGGAAGCGAATGCGTCGCACCTCGAAACGTGCGACGCCTGCCGCGCGCTGTTCGGCGAGCTCGGAGCTCCGCCGCCGGCGCCTCGCCCGATTTCCGTCGATGAGCTGCCGCTTGCAGGATGGGAAGGCGCATCGCATCGCGCGTGGCCGCTCGTCGTTGCCGGTCTGGTGCTGCTCGCCGGAATCGCCGGTGTGCTCTTCGCGATCGCCGGCATCTCGCCGCGCGTGCTCTTCGCGCAACTGCCGTCGCTCGACGTGATGGCCAGTCTGATTCGCGGCGGCGGCGCATTCGTGCAGAACGCTCCGATGGGCTGGCAGGTCGGCATCGGCATCGGCTTCCTCGTCATCAATACGATTCTTTACGTGCTGCTTCGCCGCGCGCCGCGAGGTGTCGATGCGGCGTAGCGTGATGTTCCTCGCGTTGCTCGCGACGCTGATCGCGCCACTCGCCGCGGCGTCGAGCGGCAGCGGACTGCAGTCGTTCGGTCACAGCGTGACGATCGATCAGCCGGTGAAAGGCGACGTGCAGGTTTACGGCGGCGCGGCGACGGTGCGCGACATCATCGACGGCGACCTCTTCGTCTTCGGTGACGGCGTGACGTTCGAAGGCAACGGCCGCGTGACCGGCAACGTCATCTACTTCGGCGGCCAGGTGACCAACAGGGAAGGTCGCATCGGCGGACGGCTCTATTCGCCGACGTCGTTCGAAAGCGCGGCCGCGGCGATGACGCGCAGTGCCGTGATTCTTTCGCTGCTCGTGGTGTGGCTGATCGCAGCGGTGATTCTCGCGCTGATGAGCGGCCGCGAATTGCGGCTGTCGTCGGTCGAACTGCGCGCCAGTGCGCTGCACTGCTTCGCGCTCGGCCTCGTCGCGCTGACGAGTTTCGTGCTGAGCGCGATCGTCTTCAGTTACCTGATTCCGTATCTCATCGGCATTCCGCTGCTCGCCGCGCTCGGCGTCTTCGCGATGCTGACGAAGGTGTACGGAACGATCGCGGTCTTCCACGCGGTCGGCACGCTCGTCGCCGGCTCGAAGACGCGCGATCAGCTTGCGCGTCGCAAGTGGCTGCGCGGCGATCTCGCAATGGTCGTCGTCGGGCTGCTGATCCTCGGCGCGATCCGGATGCTGCCGGTCATCGGTCCGCTTGTGTGGGGCGGCGCGTCAGTGTTCGGCGTCGGCGTCGCGCTGGCGACGAAGTTCGGCAGACGCGAGCCGTGGTTCCTGGTGTGGCGTCCCGCGGACGCGTGACGTCATCCTGAGCGTAGCGAAGGATCCGGGCGGTGGGACTCGCCGCTGTAACGTGCGCCGCCCACCCGGATCCCTCGCTACGCTCGGGATGACAGGTAGGCCTTTCGCAGCTCCTCCGGAAACTTCTCGATCGCGTATCGCAACATCGTGCGCGGCATCGACGTCGCGTGCTCATCAAGAAACGCCAGCAGCCGCGCGCGATCGCGATTGCCGACTTCGCGCAGCATCCAGCCAACCGCTTTGTGAATCAGATCCTCGCGATCGCGAAGCAGCAAAGCCGCGAGTGAAAGCGTCTCATCGAAGTCGCCCTGCCGGATGAAGTGCTGCGTCGCGATGATCGCGATCCGTCGTTCCCACAGGCTCTTCGACTTCGCAAGCTTGCGCAGCGGTGCGAGCGAACGCTCGAACAAATGCGCGCCGACGATTTGCGGCGCGGAGGTGTCGACGAGGTCCCAGTTGTTGATGAACTTCGTGTTCGCGAGATAGAGCGCGTAGATCGCGTCGCGATCGCCGCGTTTGTACTGCTCGGTGAGAATCACGACGGCGAGCAGCCGCTCTTCGTGCCATTTGGAATGGAGCAGCGGCAGCAGTTCGTCGCGAGTCAGCGAACGAAATTCGCGAACGACCGTGCGCAGGTTCGGCACGCTGACGCCCAGGAACTCGTCGCCTTCGCCGTACTGGCCGGCGCCTGTTTTGAAGAATCGGCGGTTGACGGCGGCGCGCTCTTCGCTCGCGAAGTCGCGCAGCCGCCGCGCCGCTTCAGATGTTCTCGACGATCGCGCGGCCGAACTCACTGGTGGAGACCTTCGTCGCCCCTTCCATCATCCGCTCGAGGTCGTACGTCACCTTCTTCTGCAGAATGGTTTTGGCGATGGCGCTTTCGATCGCGTCAGCCGCTTCGTACCACTTCATGTGCCGAAGCATCATCACGCCGGAAAGGATCAGCGAGCCGGGATTGATCATGTCTTTGCCGGCGTACTTCGGCGCGGTGCCGTGTGTTGCTTCGAAAATCGCCACTTCATCCGATTCGTTCGAGCCGGGCGCGATACCGAGGCCGCCGACCTGCGCCGCGAGCGCGTCGGAAAGATAGTCGCCGTTGAGGTTCGTCGTGGCGATCACCGAATACTCCGACGGCCGCAGCAGCACCTGTTGGAACATCGAGTCGGCGATGCGATCCTTGATGACGATCTTTCCTTCGGGCGCCGGTCCGTTCAGCTCCGCTTCGGTGATCGTGATGTCGCCGAATTCTTCCTTCGCCAGTTCGTATCCCCAGTCCTTAAACCCACCCTCGGTGAACTTCATGATGTTGCCTTTGTGAACGAGCGTGACCGATTCGCGCTTCGTCGCGACCGCGTACTCGATCGCTTTGCGCACGAGCCGCTTCGAGCCGAACTCCGAGATCGGTTTGATGCCGATCGCGGAGCCTTCGCGAATCTTCGCGCCCGAGCGGCGCTCTATGTTGTTCAGGAAGCCGATGATGCTCGTCGCCCCTTCCGAACCGGCCGGCCATTCGATGCCGGCGTATACGTCTTCGGTGTTCTCGCGGAAGATGACCATGTCGACCTTCTGCGGCTCCTTCACCGGCGAAGGAACGCCGTCGAAATAGCGCACCGGACGGACGCACGCGTAAAGGTCAAGTACTTGTCGAAGTGTGACGTTCAGCGAGCGGATGCCGCCGCCGACCGGCGTCGCGAGCGGACCTTTGATCGAGACGCGATAGAACTGCAGCGCGTCGAGCGTCGCCTGCGGCAGATACTCGCCGAACTTTTCGTTTGCCTTGTCGCCCGCGAACACTTCGAACCAGTGCAGCTTTCGCTTTCCGCCGTAGATCTTTGCGACGGCGCCGTCGAGCACGTAGCTCGTGGCGCGCCAGATGTCGGGACCGGTGCCATCGCCTTCGATGTACGGAATGATTGGATCGTCAGGAACGATGAGGCGATTCGATTCGAAGCCGATGCGGGTGCCGGAGGTCGGTGTGCTGTCGCTCATGTTCCCCAAGTTTATCCTGAGGAGCGGAGCGACGAAGGATCTCCGGTGCGACAGCGGGACCGTTGGCTCGTGCGCGGCTGTCGCACCGGAGATCCTTCGCTTCGCTCAGGATGAAGTCATCGAACCAGCGACCGCAAAACCGCCAGGTTCTTCCGATCCGATTCGTGCTCGATCGGCTTCGGCGTTTCGAGCAGCTTCGGCAGGCGCGTGAAGCGCGGATCGTTGAGCAGAAATCCGAATGCTTCCCGGCCGATCATCCCGTCGCCGATGTGCTCGTGGCGATCGACGCGCGAGCCGAGCGGCTTCTTCGAATCGTTGATGTGAAACACGCCGACGTTCTCGATGCCGACGTGTTTTTCGAGCTCGTCGATCGTCCGCTCGTAACCGTCGCGCGTCCGGATTTCGTAACCGGCCGCGAAGATGTGGCAGGTGTCGACGCAAACACCGACGCGCGCCTTGTCGTCGACGAGTTGGATGATGCGGCCGAGCTCTTCGAACGAACAACCAAGGCACGATCCCTGTCCCGCTGCCGTCTCGAGCAGCGTGACGACTTTGTGATTCGGCAGCGCCGCGTGAATCTGATCGAGCGAGCGCGCGATCTGTTCGAGTCCGGCGTCGACTCCCGCGCCCATGTGTGCGCCGGGATGAAGCACGACGCCATGCGCGCCGAGCCGTTCCGCGCGATCGAGCTCGT
Source organism: Acidobacteriota bacterium (assembly GCA_034667465.1). Taxonomy (GTDB): domain Bacteria; phylum Acidobacteriota; class Thermoanaerobaculia; order Gp7-AA8; family Gp7-AA8; genus JAOBAU01. Next base: position 718,608 of record JAXDJV010000002.1, read on the forward strand.
CAATCATCGCCGCGATCGACTTGCGATGAAACTCCGCGTTCGTCGTCGCGAGATTGATCAGATACGAAGCGTGCGTGACGATCGGACGAACGGTGCGCAGCTCATGAAAGAGCGCGACATCGGCGTCGGTCAGCTCTTTTCCCTTCCACTGATTTGAGTTCTTCGCGAAGAGGGCGAGCGCGGATGCGTTGATCTCCGTGGCGCGATCGAAGACGGTGTGCAGGCCGCCCTTCGTCGAGATATGTGCGCCGATGAGATCGCCGGGAGCATCGGGGAATTGGAACCGGGACATGAGACGACGCAAACGAAACGGAAGCGCAATTCAATCCTGCCCCCGTCATCCTGAGCGAAGCGAAGGATCCGGGCGGGCGGGGCGCTCCGCCGCCGCGCCACCGCCCGGATCCCTCGCTTCGCTCAGGATGACGATCTACTGCAGGCGGAAATTCACCGTCACCGTGTAGTAAACGTCGATCGGCTCGCCGCGGAACGTCGCGGGGCGGAAGCGCCAGCGCCGGACGGCGTCGCGCGCGGCGTCACCTAATCCGTAAGGCAAATCCTTGATCACTTCGACGTCATCGATCGTGCCGTCGCGGCGGACGATTCCGCGGATGACGACCGATCCCGCGACGCCGGCGCGCCGCGCCATCGACGGATATTGCGGCACGACGCGGTCGACCTCTTCCGGCTGCGTGCCGCCGGGCGGGACCGCTGGATACACACCGCCGCGATCGGCCGTTGCTTCGGCGACCGGCGCCGGTGTCGGCGGTGGCGCCGGTTCGGTTGCGGCCGCGGTCTCGGTCGGTTGCGGAAGTACGGTCGCAGTCGTGTCAGTCGGTGCTGTCGTTGCGTTGTCCGTCCGCACTTCGAGCTGCTTCGTGCCGGCGGAACTGACGTCGACCGCATCGACGTCGAGATAGGCGATCTGATTGTCGTGATCGATCGCGAAGAAATCGTGATCGCGCGTGTAGAGCCGCACCTGCGTGTCCGCCGGCAGCTCGCCGATGATCGGATAGAAGATGCCCGGTCCCGCGTAAAGCACCGCGCGTGACGAGACGATGCCGGCCAGCGCCGGAAGCTTGCGAATGCGCTCGTAGCGCGCCAGACGGCGCTCGCGCTCCGACGTCCGTTCGAGACTGTTGCGCTCCGCCCATCCGGTCAGCCCTTCGCTGTCCTGCACGCGCACCCACGCGCCGCGATCTTCGAGCACGATCAGTTTTTCAGCGGCGGTCGCCGTCGCAACGACCGGCGCTTTCGCATTCGGCTCGGTGCGCAATCGCAAACGGAGCGGCAGCACCGACAACGATTCGGAAACCGCGGGCGGCGCCGGTTTGCGTTTGCCGGTCGTGAAGAGAAGGAGGGTGAGCAACGCGAAGAAGATCACGCCGAGAAAGATGACGACGAAAAGGCCGCGATTGGCCTTCGTGGACGTGGTCTGAGTCACGTTCAGCGCTTCTTCCGATCCTTCATCAGCACGTAAAGGATTGCCTTCTGCACGTGCAGTCGATTCTCCGCCTCGTCGTAAATCACCGAACGCGCCGAATCAATGACCGACGATGCAACCTCCTCGCCGCGATGCGCGGGAAGGCAGTGCATGAAGATTGATTTCTCTTTCGCCATCGCCATGACGCGGTCGTCGACGATCCAGCCGGCGAAATCCTTCCGCCGCTTTTCGGCCTCGTCTTCCTGGCCCATCGATGCCCAGACGTCGGTCGCGACCACGTCGGCGTCGCGCACCGCTTCTTCGATCGACGTCGTCACGATCACTTTCGTTCCGGCCACCGACGCATCGTTCTGCGCCTGCGCGACGATGTACGGATCGGGCGCATAACCGCCCGGCGTCGCGACGGCGATGTCCATCCCGACTTTCGGCGCGCCGAACATCAGCGAGTGCGCCATGTTGTTGCCGTCGCCGATGTACGCGAGCTTGCGGCCTTTCAGATCGCCGAACTTTTCCCACGCCGTGAAGTAGTCGGTCATGACCTGACACGGATGCGAGAGATCGGTCAGTCCGTTGATGACCGGACACGGCGCGTACTGCGCGAGGTCGGTGACGGTCTTGTGCGCGAAGGTGCGCGCCATGATCCCGTCGACGTAACGCCCGAGGACTTTGGCGGTGTCGTAAATCGGCTCGCCGCGTCCGATCTGAATGTCGCGCGACGACAGGAAGAGCGCCTGTCCGCCGAGCTGATACATCCCGGTCTCGAACGACACGCGAGTTCGCGTCGATGACTTTTCAAAAATCATCGCCAGCGTCTGGCGTTCCAGCGCGCCGTAAAACTTCTCCGGCGTCGCTTTCATGTCGCGCGCGATTTCGAAAATCTCCTGAACTTCGCCCGCCGTGTAGTCGTGAATCTCGATGAAGTCTTTATGTGTCACGCGGCGCATTCTAATCTCAGGCGTATCATCCCAGTGCTGAGTGCAGAGTGCTGAGTCCTGAGTCGATTGGTTTTACTCAGCACTCAGCACTCAGCACTCTGCACTGATTTATGACGTATCAGGTCCCAATGGACGAGGTCGCGGTGATGGTCGCGCTCGAAGGCGCGGAACCTGAAGACCACTTCGTCTACCTGTCGCGCTATTCGCAACATCGCGACGGGCCGGAAACGATGGCCGACTATCTCAATGGCGGCCGGCGTTTCTTTCCGATGCTCGCGGCCGGCGTCCCGAAGATGATCAATCGCGATCACATCGTCTGGCTTCGCTACGAAAAGCTCGCGGACCTCGGCGGCGCCGAAACGACGATCATCGAGAAGCTGACGATCCTGGAGCTGAGCGACGGCACGCGTCTCGAAGGAATCGTGCCGATCGATCGTCCGCGCGAACAGTCGCGAATTTCTGATGTGCTCAATGACGTGCGCGAAGCGTTTCTGCGGTTCGATGAGGAATCGGATACGTACTACGTGAACAAGAACTTCATTCGGCTGGTGATCCCGCGATGACGGTCGCACGTAGCGGCACCGGCTTCGCGATCTTTCGCACAGGCGCCATGTTCGACGCTGCCACCACGTTCCACTCGAACAGTCCGTCGTCGCTGCGCGGCTCGAGCAGATAGAACGCCAGTCGCGCCAGCGGCTGCTGCATCCGAATGATGTACGTACCGGCGGGAAGGGTCGCGTCGGCGTGCTGCCATTCGCCGGTGAGCGTCGTTTCGTGCTGCTGCTGAAACTCGCGCTCCGAATGCGCGACGTTGGAAACCGCGAACTGCTCAACGCCGACCATCGTCGCGACATCGAGCGTTTCGACGACGATGCCGTGCATTCGCAGATTCGCGACCGCGTTCTTCTCGCTCGCATCGAGCGCGTACGCGAACGGCATTGCACTCGTCTCTTTCGCGACGAAGACGCCGTAGTCGGTCATCGCGATCGGCACGATCTCGCCGGTGTGCACGACTGCCGATTTGCTGATGTCGGGCTCGGCTTTTCCCTCCGGCGCGGCAACGCTTCGCTCCCACAGAATCGACACCTTCTGCTTCCACGGTTTGATCTCGAACCGCACGCCGCCCTCGGCCACTTTGCCGCTGCGCGTTTTCGCATCGGCGCGCGCGGCGAGATCCTGCATCGCCGCGCCGTGCTGTTGGACCGCGCGCAGAATCGCCTGCAGAAACTCGTACGTCACCTCAACACGCACACGGAAATCGATGTAGCTGTACGCCTCGGAGAGAATCACGAAGCGATTGCGCAATCCGACATAGTTGTTGCCGAAGCGCGGCCGCGAATCGAACGAATACCACCCTTTCTCCGGCGTCAGCTGATCGACGAAGTTGCCGTAGTAGTACGTCTCTTTCCCGTAACGCTTCTTCATCCGCTCGCGAATCTGCGGCAGCAGTTGTTCGCGCGAGAACGCGATCAGCCGCGCGTCGGCGTTCGGATTCAGCATCGGCGAATACGTCAGCTGATAGCCGTGATACGAACCGTTGGTCGTGTGGCAGTCGACGGTGAGCAGCGGATCCCAGCGCACGAGCACGTTCTGCACGAGGCCGCGCGCTTCGGGACTTGCAAGCTTCATGTAATCGCGATTGAGATCGAGTCCCTGCGCGTTCTCGCGGATGCCGACGCCGTTCGGCGGTCCGTGCTGCGTGCGGCGATGTTCGGTCGAGATTCGTTCGTTGCCGTCGGCGTTGTAGATCGGCGCGATGAGCACGATCATCTTCGCGCGCTGCGGTGACGAGATGAGATCGCGAAGCAACATCAGCGTCGCTTCTTTTCCTTCGACTTCGCCGGCGTGAATGTTCGCCATGATGAAGACGATCGGCAGTCCGCTCGCGGCGGCGCTGCGCGGATCGCTGACGGCCGGCGGTCCGACGATCACGAGCGGCAGCGCGCGTCCTTCGTTCGTCGTGGCGAATGTCTCAACGCGCACGTCGGCATCGTTCGCCTGGATCGCGGAGATGAACGCGCGCACGTCGTCGTAGCGCGAAGTCGACGTGTAGTTGCTCGTCTCCGCGACGGTGCGGGGCAGGTCAGACGCAACGACAGCGCTACTCATCAGCAGCGCGAAGATAACGGCCCGAATCTTCACGAACTCTCCCTTCCCGTTGCAGCTTCACTAGGTGTGCGGTGAGTTGCAGTTCGGCGGCGCGATGCAGCCGTTCATCGAGCTGCGGATAAATCTGCGCGCGCAACTCGGCGGTGGTCCTCGCGCCGTTTGCGAGTGCATCGATGAGCTGCCGTTCGCGCTCGAGTCGATGGGCGATGTACTCGTCGATCAGCGCGACGGCGTCATCGCGCGTTGGACCGTGCGCCGGATGAATGCGCCGCGGATTGCGCGCGCGCAGCATGGCGAGTGAGCGGAGATAAGCGCCCATGTCGCCGTCGGGCGGAAAGATCACCGTCGTTCCTTCGCCGAGAATCGTGTCGCCGGTGAAGAGCGCGCCGGTCGAGGTGAGGTAGCAGATGTGCTCGCGCGTGTGGCCGGGCGTTGCGATCGCTTCGAGCGACTCGTCGTCGACGTTGAACGTTTCGCCGCCGTTCACGCGAACGTCGGCGATGTCGAGCGGCGCGATGATTCTTGCGCCGGTGGCCCGTTTCAGCGGCAGCGCGGCGGGCGCGTGATCTTCGTGACGATGCGTGATGAAGATCGTGTCGAGGCGCGGCATCGCATCGATGATCGCGGCGATGTGCGAGTCGATGGCGGGACCGGGATCGATCACCGCGGTGTCGCCGAGGAGCCACGTGTGCGTGCCGGTGAGCGTGAACGGACCGGGATTCGGCGCGGTGATGCTGCGGATGTTCATGGCATCCGAATCCTGCCGTCGGCGATGAGCGGCTGAATCGGCTGAATGTCGGCGCCGCGCCGCGAGTCGATCAACTCCGCCGCGGTCGTGAAATCGACGATCGCTTCGAGGTTCTTGATCGTCGGGAAAACGAGTCGCAGTTCTTTTTTCTGCGCGAGCGCATCTGCCGGCGTAAGCCACGCCAGCTCCACCGCTTCCGCTTCGGCGGCGGTCGCGATCACGTCGCGCGAAACCTGCGTCAGGAAGAACCACGTATCGAATCGCTTCGGAACGCCGAATGGCGTGATCCAGTGCGACGTCCAAACGAGCCGCTCGAAATCGATCGGCGATTCGCTGAGCAGTTCGGCGAATGATTTCTCGCGCTGTGAATCGGTGAGCGGCGCGCCGAGCCAGACGCCGGTCTCTTCGAACAGCTCGCGCGTCGCGGCGATGCGCATCGTCGACAGTTCCGAGCCATCGCCGAGCGTGCGATCTTCATCGTCGACCGCGCCGCCGGGAAACACCCACGCGTCGGGGACGAAGCTGGCGTCGGCGCGGCGGCGCATCATCAGCACTTCGAGCGGGCCGTCTCCCGAACCATTGCGCAACACGAGCACGCTGGCTGCGGGAACGGCGACTACTTCTGCCATCCGACCCACTCCTCGCCGTCGGGCCCTTTTTCTTTTTTCCAGATCGGGACCGTTTGCTTGATGCGATCGATCAGCGCGCGGCAGGCGCCGAACGATTCGCCGCGATGTGGCGACGAGCAGACGATCGCGATCGACGAATCGCCGACGTGCAGGAGTCCGAGACGATGCACGACCGCGATCGCCGTGTCGGGAAATTCGCGCGCAACGTCGTCGATGATGCGGGCGATCTCTTTCTCCGCCATCGGGCGATAGGCGTCGTAGAAGATCGATTCGACGGCGCGGCCGTCGTGATGATTGCGGACGACCCCTTCGAAGAGGACGTACGCGCCGTCGGAAGGACGCATGACGCGCGCGACGAGCGCGGTGGCGTTGATGGGTTCGTCGGTGAGGTGCGTCATGAAGTCGACGTCATCCCCCCGCCACCGGCGGAATGAACGCCAGCTCGTCGCCGTCGCGCAGCAGCTGATCCGGCGACGCGTAGCTTTCATTGATCGCCGTCATCGGCGGGAGCTCGTACGCGGCGAGCTCGGTGTGTTGCGCGCGCAGCGATTGCCAGACGTCGCGTGCGCGGGTTCCGTCGGCGAGCTCGAGCTCGGTTTCCGCGCGGCCGGTGATGTCGCGGAGGACCGCGAAGCAGAGGAGTCGAACCTTCACGCGCCGCATTCTATAAAATCGTCCGGTGACGAACGCCTTCACGAAAGAGATGACGGTCGGCGATGCGCTCGCCGCCCACCCGCACGCGCGCTGGGTGTTCGCCGCGTATCACCTCAACGGCTGCACGAACTGCGTCTCGCGCGTCGACGAAACGCTCGAGGAAGTCGGCGTGGCGTACGGCATCTCCGTCGAGAAGCTGCTCGCCGATCTGAACGCGCTTCAGGTCGCTGCCGTCTCTTCGTCGTCGTGAGCCGGCACGGCCGGCGGCGTATGTGGCAGAGCCTTCGCGCCGTTTCCGATTCTGCGGGCCTACGTGATTGCTATGACACCTTCGGTGTCATTTGAAGCGGCGAGCAGCGCATCGCGGACGAACGTGATGTGCTCTTCGAGGTCGACGCCGAGTTCCGCGATGCTGTTGTAGATGTCGTCGCGGCTGACGGTGCGCGCGAACGCTTTGTCCTTCAGCTTCTTCTTCACCGATGACGGCTTCACGTCGGCGAGCTGCTTCGACGGCTGCACGAGCGCGCAGGCGGTCAGGAATCCGCAGAGCTCGTCGCACGCGAAGAGCGCTTTCGCCATCAGCGTGTCGCGCGCGACGCCGGTGTACGGCGCGTGTCCCATGATGGCGCGGCGCAGCTCCTCGTCGAAGCCTTCCTCCTCGAGGATCTTCGAGCCGACGTACGGATGCTGATCGGCGTTCGGGAACTGCTCGTAATCGAAATCGTGAAGCAGTCCGGCGATGCCCCAGCGCACCGGATCTTCGCCGGGCGCGAACTTCCGCGCGCACGCCTGCATGGCGCGCTCGACGGAGAGAGCGTGTTTCCGCAGCGATTCGGTGTGCGTGTATTTGTGGAGGAGAGCGAGGGCTTCGGCGCGCGTCTTCACATCGGAAACAATACCGGATTGCACGATTTTCCTAACCGGCCTGGTTAAGAATTACAACTTCGACGCGTGCGCGGGAAAAAGTTACCGACGTCCTGGACGGCTGCGCAGTCGGGACGGAACTAAACAGGAAATGTCCCAAGTGCGTCTAAATCCAGATATTTCCAGCGTTCGGACGTACAGCTGCGCTCGCCAGGAGTGCTGCTCGAAGGCCGTTAGTACCTTTCTTCACAAGTTGGCAGGAGCCATGCAACAGGGAGCGGCACGATGAAGGTTTCGCTAAAGAGCTTGAAACCGCTGCGCGGATCCAACCCAACTAATCCGCGCTCAGTGGCCGCTGCGGGCTCCCTCCTAACTATTGGACCGATTTTGGACGATTTTTCTTAAAGCTTCCTTGAACCCCACCAACTGGCCGCAGCGGTCCAGCCCGAAGTACACGACGGAGCCGAAAGGCTCCGTTAGTGTTTCTACCCCACTGTGCTGAGTGCAGAGTGCAGAGTGCTGAGTCAAATCCCCTGATTCCTCTCAGCACTCAGCACTCAGCACCCTATAATCCGCCCGCGATGCCTGAGAAGCGCCCAACGTTATTCATCATCGACGGTTCCAACAACGTCTACCGTTCCTACTTTGCGATTCGTGGTCTGACGAACTCGTCGGGGCTGGCCACGAACGCGGTTTATGGCTTCACGCAGACGCTGAAGAAGCTGCTGAAGGATTTCGAGCCGGACTGCATCGCGGTCGCGTTCGACCTCGGTGGCGCGAAGACGCGTCATGACACGTATGCCGATTACAAGAAGGATCGGCGTCCGATGCCGGACGATCTTTCGGTTCAGCTGCCGTTCGTGAATGAAGTGCTCGACGGGTTTCGCATCCCGGTCATCGGGATCACCGACTGGGAAGCCGACGATCTGATCGGCTCGCTCGCCTGCGCCGCGCGCGATCGCGGTTACGACGTCGTCCTCGCCACTTCGGACAAAGATTTCTTCCAGCTCGTCGGTCCGGGCATTCGCTTTTTTCACACCGGCCGCGAGGTGATGTACGACGAGAAAGGCGCCGCGGAAGCGTTCGGACTCGCGCCCGACAAAGTCGTTGATGTGATGGCGATCTGGGGCGATGCCATCGACAACATTCCCGGCGTTCCCGGCATCGGCGAGAAGGGCGCAAAGGCGCTCATTCAGCAATACGGCTCGCTCGAAGGCGTCTACGAACATCTCGACGAGCTCAAACCGGCGCAGCGCAAGAAGCTGGAGGAGCATCGCGACAAGGCGTTCATGTCGCGCGACCTCGCGCGGATCAAGTGCGACATCAGCGTCGACTACATCGACTTCACCACGCTCACGCGCCAGGAGCCCGACCGCGCGAAGCTGCACGACGTTTTCTCGCGCCTCGAATTCGCGTCGCTGATGCAGGAGTTCATGCCGGACGCACCGCCGGTCGAGCGCGACTATCGCGTCGCTGCAAGTGCCGACGATCTGAGCGAGCTCGCGGAGAACAGCGAGCCGATCGCGCTCTGGGTCGAGCCGTCGACGCCGGAAGGTTTCGACGGTCCGATGGCGATCTCGTTGTCATCGAAAGCTGCGGAGTCGCTGATCGTGCCGGTCGCGGAAAACGTCGGCGGCAATGCGGAGCTGACTGCTGCGCTGCGCGCGCTGCTCGAATCCGATCGACAGTTCATCGCACACGACGTGAAGCTGCAGATGCGCCGGCTCGCCACGAACGGCTGGCCGGTGCCGGCGCGTTTCGCCGACACGATGATCCTCTCGTACGTCCTCAATCCCGGCCTGCCGAGTCATGCGTTTGGCAACATCGCGCGCGACCGGCTGAAGCTCGATCTCTCATCGCGCAAAGACGTCGCGAAGACAGCGTCGCTCTTCGAAATCGATCACGAGATCGGTTCCTCGCCGCTCAGCCCTTACATCCAATACCTCGGCGAACGCTCCGACGTCGCCATCGGACTCCGCGACATGCTCGAGCCGGAGCTGCGCCGCGACACGGAGCTCGAGAAGATTTACGAGACGATCGAGCTGCCGCTGATTCCTGTGCTGTCGCGAATGGAAGCGCGCGGGATTCGTATCGACGTCGAGCTGCTGCATTCGATGTCGCAGACGATGGGCAGGCAGCTCGCGGAACTGGAGACGCGCATCTACGCCGAGGCGGGAACTGAGTTCAACATCAACTCGCCGCAGCAGCTCGGGCACATCCTGTTCGAGAAGCTGCAGTATCCGGTGTCGAAGAAGACGAAGGGGACGAAGGCGTATTCGACGTCCGTCGATGTGCTGCAGGAGCTCGCCGCGCACGGCTTCGCGGTGCCGCAGCTGATTCTCAATCATCGCGAGCTGCACAAGCTGAAATCGACGTACATCGATGCGCTGCCGCAGCTCGTTGCGCGCGACGGCCGCGTGCACACGTCGTTCAATCAGGCGGTGGCGGCGACGGGACGGCTGTCGTCATCCGATCCGAACCTGCAGAACATCCCGATTCGCACCGAGCTCGGACGCGAGATTCGAAAGGCGTTCATCGCCGACAAGGGCAATGTGCTGCTGTCGGCCGATTACTCGCAGGTCGAGTTGCGCATCCTCGCGCACATCTCCGGCGATCCCGATCTGATCGAGACCTTCCAGCGCGGCGCCGACATTCATCGCGCCACGGCGTCGAAGATGTTCAGCATTCCGGAGAACGAGCTGACGCACGATCAGCGGCGCGCCGCGAAGACGATCAACTTCGGCGTGCTGTACGGGATGTCGGCGTTCCGTCTGTCAAACGAGCTGAACATTCCGACCGGCCAGGCGAAGGATTTCATCGACGCCTATTTCGCGCGCTATCCGAAGATTCAGGAGTACCTCGATCGGACTCTCGAAGAAGCGCGCGCCAGCGGCAAGGTGACGACGCTGTTCGGACGCGTGCGATACATCCCGGAGATTCACAATCGCTCGTTCACCGTGCGCGGCAACGCGGAGCGGATGGCGACGAATGCGCCGATTCAGGGAACGGCGGCCGATATTCTGAAGCTGGCGATGATCGCGCTCGAAAAGACGCTCGATCGTGATGCGCAGATGCTTTTGACGGTGCACGACGAAATCGTGATCGAGGTGCCGGAAGCGAAAGCAGCCGAGGTGGCGGAGTTCGTGAAAGGGACGATGTCGAACATCTTTCCGCTGGCGGTCCCGCTGGCGGTCGATGCACACTACGGAAAGAGCTGGTACGAAGCCAAAGAGTGATCGATCGCCGTCTGGTTCTGGTCGTCCTGATATGTCTGTCGTGCAAGCCGGCGGCGCCGTCGAAGCCGGCCGCTGCGACCGCGACCGCTCCGGCCGGACCGCAGCTGCGCGCGACCGTCGTGACGATCGAGACGAAGCTGGTCGCGCCCGATCGCACTCTGCGTCACACCATCACGATTGCGAACGATCGGGCGCGCAGCAGTGACGAGCTCGATCGCTGGCGGCTGTTCGATCTGAAGAACAACCGCGTCACGTTCGTCGACGATCTCGAGCGGACGTATCGCACCGTCGATGCGAAGCAGCTCGCCGCCGATCGAACGTCGGCGCTCGCTGATGACGACGAGGTACCCGTGGGTTTTCCGCGCGCCGAGGTCGTGCGCGGTACGACACCGCGTGCCGTGCTCGGCGTGAATGCGAGCGAGCTTGTGGTGAAGCTCGGCGCGTATGAACGTCATCTCTGGATTGCAGAGCACAACGCCATTCCGCCGCAGCTCTTCGCGATGATGCAGGCGAGCGAACCGCTGGCGACGCCGCTCGCGCCGGTCATGCGCGCCGCCGAAGAAGCGCTGCTTTCCGTGCGCGGATTTCCACTCGAGGATCACGCCGAGCTGCCGTACGGCGATCGAAAGATGGTCGTCGATCGGAAGGTCGTCAGCATCACGCAGGCGAATGTGCCGGCGGCCTTGTTCGATGTGAACCGCGCCTTCCGCCACCTCGCTGCACCGCCGGCTGCGGCGCCGAAACCGCGCAGTACGAAACCGCGTCCGGTCGTGGAAGAGACGACGCAGCCGGTCGCGACCGAGACAACGACGACGACTGCGCCGGTTGCACCGGTGAAGGTTGCACCGGCCAAAGCGAAGCAGCCGGTCGTGAAGAAGGCGCCGCCGAAGAAGAAGACGGTGGTGAAGAAGGCGGCTGTGAAGAAGGCGCCCGCGAAAAAAGCACCGCCGAAAAAGAAAACGCCGGTGCCGAAGCAGGCACCGGCGAAGAAGGTGGCGGGCGGAGCGCCCGCCACCACACTGGCGTTCGTTCGTGCTCAGCGCAGAGTCTTCACGTATTCGATGAGCGCTCTTCGTTCGGCCTCGGTGAAGTCGCGATTCGCAGTGCCCTCGCGAATCTGCGTGTAATACAGCCCTTCGTGGCCGGCGTTCGAATTGCCTGGAAGCTGTGTGTTGAACTCGAAGCTGCCGTCCGCCGGCTGCGTTGAGAGACCGACGTCGACCGGATCGAACTCGCGGCTTCCGACGTGGAAGGTCTTCACGCGATCTTTCGCCGGCAGGAGCAGCTGGTAGAGATTCGGAACCGCGCCCGAGTGTAAGTACGGAGCCGTCGCCCAGATGCCGTCGAGCGGACGCGCTTTGTAAGCGAGCGGGTTCGGCGGGTCCGTCGCCGGAATGCGGAATCCGTTCATTGAGACGATCTCTGCCTGTGATGGCGGCGGCTTCATTTCCGCCAGCGCGCGTTTGATCACGCCGCCATCGCCAACGCCGAGCAACGTTGCCGCTGCTACTTTCGGCGCGTCTTTGTCTTTCCCGCTGAGGAACGGCCGCAGCACGCCCGGATCGGCTGCGCGCGTAAAGTTTTTGATCATCATCGGGTCGGTTCCGATCGTCTGAACCGGGATCATCACCGTCCGGATGAACTGCTTCCCGAACTGGTTCTCTTCTTTGGGCGTCATCGGGAACGAGCCTTTGTCGTCGCGAACGAAGTGGCATTTCACGCAGGTTTGCGCGTACAACTTCTTTCCCGCGTCCGCCTTCGCAGCGTCGATGGCGCCGAAATCCTGCTCCGGCCACTTCGGTGCGCTGAGGTGTGCGAGCTGCTGTTCCATCCAGTCGAGGTTGCGCAGGTGGACGCTCGAGCTGAATTGTTTCGGGCCGGGATCGAACGTGAAATTGCCGTAGACGCCCATCACTTCGCCGACGTTGCGGCCGAGCGGATTGTTGACGGAGCCGTTCCATTGCACCCAGTCGAGCGCCGGCGCGTCCCACAGGAACGGATAGCTGACCGGAGCGTCGCACGTGCCGTGGTTTGCCGGAATTGCGAGCGCCACTTCGACGACCTGATTGAAGATTGCGCCGAATGCATCGAGTCGCGCCAGTCCATAAGGATTCGGCGCCTTATTGCGCGCGACCGCCTCTTTCAACGAGGCCGAGTAAGCCGCGACGTCTTTTCTCAGAGTCTTCGCCGTGTCATCGCTGTATGACGCTCCGAGCACCAGCTTCGCGAAGCGGGTGAATTTCGCGTCGTCGCGATGCGTCGCTTCGAGCGATTTCGACAGCTCCGCGGCGAACGACTCGTGATCGGACATGGCCGCACCGCCGTCGATTCGATACGATTTCCCGCCATGCCGCAGCTCGGCGGTATGACACGCCGCGCAGGTGATCCCGAGCCATTTCGTCGATCCGTTCGCGTTGCCGGCAGGTCCGGTCGACGGCGGTGTGGTGGGCGAGCCGATGTCATCGGCCGCGGTGAGCATCGGCTCGGACGTGCCGGAGTCCTGCGCGAAGCCGACCGGAAGGCCGTCAGGATTGTTTTGCGGATCGGCCGCCTCGGTGATGTAGCCGAGACGATCCATGTGACCGTTGTCGCGGAACAGCGTCTCGCCGTTCTCGACTTCGAGCGCCAGGAACCACGTGTACGGAATGAGCTGCGAGCCCTGCGGCGTGTGATAGAACTTTTCCGCCTCCTGTGCGCTCCATCCCTGATCGAGACGAACCGGGACGGCAGGCGCGCCGGTATGAGCCGGCGTCGGCGTGGTCGCCGTCGTGTCCGAAGCGGCCGTCGCCGTTGTTGTCTCAGCCTGTTTTTTACATCCGAGGGTCGCGGCGAGAGCGATAAGGCACGCCGTGACGCTGATTTTCCATTGCGCGCGATCAGACATTGGAGCTCCTTTCAACCGTTCCAGGAGAGCATGTAGTGTTGTGGATAGGGCGTGCCGCCGAAGTCGAGCGGGGCGTCGGGCTTGATGCCGGGACGCCGCAAAACCTGGCGCACCATTTCGGGGATCAGCACCATGCCGACGTAGCGGCCGAGACATTCATGCTCGCCGTATCCGAAGTGCATGTAGTTCTCGTACGGCCGCGTGGAATCGAATTCGTCGGGACAGGGGAAGAGGTCGGGATCGAACATCGCCGACTGCAGCAGCGCCAGCACGACCGTTCCCTTCGGTACGAACGTCTCCCGGTCGGTTCCTCTCGCGATCGTCCGGTCTTCCGCGGCGAGCCTGAAGACGAATGGCGCGACCGGATCCCATCGCAGCGCTTCCCAGACGATGGCGTCGAGCTCATCGGTCGCATCTCCGTTCGCAAGTTCGATTGCGCGAGCGAGAATCTCCGGGCGCTTGAAGAGCTGCCGGAGGGTCTGCAGCACCGCCTGTGACGACGTCTCGATGGTGCCGACAAGCAGTCCGCCGGCGTTGCGTGCGGCGCGCGGCAGCGGGAACTCGACGGCCGGCGGATATTGCGCGAGCATCAGCCGCGTGACGATGTCGTCTTTCGCGGTGCCGGCTTTGATCTCTCCGCCGCGCTGAGTGAAGAGTTGTCCGAGAAACGCGGCGATCGCCTGTCCGGCCGCGTCTGACCGCGCTCGCACTCCCTCACGGTCATCCAGTTCGAGGAAGGGATGGTTGCGGAAACTGTCGAGCTGTTTGCTGTAAGACCAGCTGATCATCGTCCGCGGATCTCCGCCGGTGAGGCCGAAGTAGCCCTGAACGACGGAGATCGGCACGAGGCGGCTGTAATCCTGCCCGAGGTCGATGTGCCCGCCGGCGTCATCGAGCAACTTGCCTGCGTAAGCCGCCACCTGCTGGCGCACGCCCGGGACGTCGTTCCTGTTGAGGAGCGAATCCATCGCCCCCTTCTCGCGCGTGTGGAGCGGCGTGTCGTCCTGCGCGAGCATGTATTCCCCGACGGAAGGGACGTACAGCTCGACGGTGAACGTTTTGGGCTGGTGCAGGATGTCGATCACATCGATGTAACGCGCGAACAGGGTCGTTGCGGGCGTTACGAGAATGGGCCGCTTCTCGCGCAACTCGGCAAACAGCGCCAGCGGCTTGTCATCGAGCCATTGGCGCGTGAGCGGCCATTTTTCCGATTCAGCGGCGGCGTCGTACTGCTCAAGGAAAGACATGTCGTCGCACCTCCCGTCATCTGATAGGAGTGACGCGATAGAGACCTTTCCCTACCCCGGTATCGACGGAAAAGATGAAGAAAAAGTGCGGTGGATCAGAGCACGAGGCGCGTGTCGCCGATTCTTTTGGTCACCGCTTCGCGATCGAACCACTCCAGCAGCGGGATGGCGATCTTCCGTGAGAGTCCGAAATACTCCTTGAACTCGCCGACGTCGATCGTGTCGCCTTTGCGCACCGACATCCGTTCCTTCGCGGCCGCGAGCGCGTCGCGATGAAGATAGATTCCTTCGCCGAGCCGCACGAGCGATCCCTGCTTCACGAGGAAGCTCACGACGCCTTCGATCACCTTCGGCTTTTGCGGAATCGCTTTGATCAGCTCGGAGACCGGCGGCGGCGCGAGCCCCGCTTCCGCGAAACGCGATTCGATGTTGCGCGCCAGCTCGCCTTCCGCGCCGCCGAGTTTTTTCGAGCGGCCGGGAACGTCGAGCGCGTCGCCTTCCATCGTGATGATCTTTTCGCGCGCGAGATCCTGGAGCAGGAAGTTGACGACCGCCGGATCGGCGTGCGGAATGAGCTTCTGCACGAACTCGCCCTTCGGCACGTTCAGCGACATCCGGTTCTGCTGAAAGAAGCGTTGCAGAAACTCCATCGCCCGCTTGCGAAACGCGGAGATGACGTCGTTGTGGATCCAGCGCCGGTCGCCGGCGTCGGCAACGTTCGGCAGTTTCTTCAGCTGCTGGCGCAGCGTGTCGATGCGGATTCCGGTGCGCGCCTGCACTTCGGCGAGCGTCAGTCCGCGCAGCCCTTCCAGCTTCGCCATCAGCTCGACGCGTTCGGCGAGCGTTCCTTCGGCGAGGATCTGCAGCAGTTCGCCGCGAGTGCCGCGACTCAGCTTCGGCAGATGCGCGTCGATGATCACGCCGCCGCCGATCGTGAACGCCGGCGAGTAGCGGCGGATGACGAAGCGATCGCCGGCCACCGCGACGACCGGTGACTCGAGCCGAATCTGCACGACGGCGCGCTCGCCGGGACGCAGCTCACCTTCCGTTTCGTCGACGAAACGAATGGTGCCGAGCAGCTCGGAGGCGAGGTGATGAAAACGGATGCGCGTCTGCTCCTTCAGCGGCTTCGCGCCGCCGAACGAATCGGTGAGCAGCTCGATCTGCGCGGTGATGACCTGCGACGCGCGCAGCGTGTTCGGCGTGACGACCTGTTGTCCGCGATGGAGATCTTCGAGCGCGATGTCGGCGAGATTGAGCGACGTCCGTTCGCCGGCTGACGCAAGCTCGCGCGCTTCACCGTGGACCTGAATGTTGCGCGCGCGGCTGCGCATCGCTCCAGGCATCACTTCAACATCGCTCTCGAGGTTCAATTGGCCGGAAAATGTTGTTCCGGTGATCACGGAGCCGAAGCCTTTCATCGTGAAGACGCGATCGATCGGCAGCCGGAAGACGCGCGTGGTGGCATCGCGATCGTCGACTTCGGCGACCGACGCGAGGATCGCGCTGCGCAACTCGTCGAGTCCGGCGCCGGTCGTGGAGCTGACCGGCACGATCGGCTTGCCGGCGAGAAAGCTGCCTGCGACCAGCTCTTCGATCTCGAGGCGGACGAGGTCGACGATCTCGGGATCGGCGAGATCGCTCTTGGTGATGGCGATGACGCCGGTGCGGATGCCGAGGAGCCGGCAGATCGCGAAATGTTCGCGAGTTTGCGGTTTGATCGATTCGTCGGCGGCGACCACGAGCAGCGCGGAGTCGATCCCGCCGACGCCGGCCAGCATGTTCTTCACGAAACGCTCGTGGCCTGGAACGTCGATGAAGCCGATCTGATAGTCGTCGGTGAACCAGCTGGCGAAGCCGAGGTCGATGGTGATGCCGCGGCGCTTCTCTTCGGGGAGACGATCGGTATCGATGCCGGTCAGCGCACGAACGAGCGATGTTTTTCCATGATCGATGTGGCCGGCGGTGCCGACGACGCGGCGCTTTCTCATGCGGCGCGAATGGTACATGTCATCCCGAGCGTAGCGAGGGATCCGGGCGGGCGGGGCGAACGAACAACCACGCGCCCCACCCACCCGGATCCCTCGCTACGCTCGGGATGACAGGCGCTCGGGGTATGTCTCATTCAGCGTAGGCGGCACCCGTCCATCCTGTCCCAGCGACCGCTTCAGCTCCGCGGCATTCACGATGGCCTGGCCGCGAAAGTGATTGTTCGTCACCACGAACGTCTCCTTCTCCTTCGCCATCTTTTCGATCCGCTTCGTCCATGGCGCGAGCTCTTCGGGCGAGTAGAGATAGTTGTAGCGCTCCCACGATTCGGCGTGCGCGAACCACTTCTCGTAATTGCGTCCGTGCAGCCGCGCGTAGGCGACCGGTCCGGTCACGACGTCGGACGGCTTCACCGAATCGCTGAAGAGCGGCTGATCGACGTTCACCCAGGCGACGTCGTGCTCGCGCAGGAAATCGAAAAAGTCATCGTCCTGAAATGAGGCGTGGCGAACTTCGAGCGCGCGCGGATAGGCATCGAAGGCTTCGAAGAGATCGACGAGCTTCACGCGCGACTCCGGCGAGTTGCGAAAGCTCCAGGGAAACTGCAGCAGCACGGCGCCGAGCTTCTTCGCGTCCATGAGCGGATCGAGGTAGTGGCGAAACGCTTTCACGTCCGCTTCCGCGAGCGCCGCGCTTTCGTGTGTGAAGCCGCGAAAGACTTTCGTCGTGAACTGAAAATCGGGATTCGTCGAGACGCGCCGCACCCAGCTCTTCGCGTGTGCCGGCGGCGGGATTCGATAGAACGGCGAGTTGATCTCGATGGTGTCGAAGAACGATGAGAGGTACGCGAGGTGATCGAACTTTCCGCGGTGCGGCGGATAGACGGTTCCTTCCCAGTCTTTGTAGCTCCAGCCGGCCGGTCCGATGCGTACGTTCATGCGAAGGTCAACACCTTGACATCTTATTTTGAGCAGCTGTGGATTCGTTGCTCCGCTTGTCGAATCTATGCTAGAAAGCAGGCTAACGATTACAACTAAACGGCATCCAGGAACAGCAGGTCCGCGTTCGGGGGCCGTGTTGTATTCGCAGTTGGAAGGGGGTTGATCTTTTCGAGTCCGTCGTACACCCAGGTAGTTTCGCGGGGATGAAGTCGCGGCACCCCGCACGTGCTCTGCGCCGCGGCAACGTTCAATCGGTAACAATCTTTAGGAGACAGTGGTCCATGGATACCTTCAACGACAAAAGCCTCAACTGTGCCGACTGCGGCCAGGAATTCATCTTCAGCAAGAACGAGCAGGCGTTTTACGCAGAGCGTGGGTTTACGAATGAGCCGAAGCGTTGCAAGAACTGCCGCGACAAGCGCAAGACCGCCCGCGACGGAAACGGCGGCGGCGGACGCGATCGCCAGATGGTGAGCGTCACGTGCGATTCGTGCGGTGTCGGAACGGAAGTTCCGTTCACCCCGGTCAGCGGCAAGCCGGTCTACTGTCGCGATTGCTACAACCAGCGCCGCGCGCAGCCGCGGTCCAACTCCTGGGCCTAGCACTCAATACAAACGATCAACTTCGAGACGGCGGGCTGCATGTGCCCGCCGTTTTTCATTTCTGTTCTAGAATTCGCCGCCGTGTCCCGCCCGCTTCCGCCCGTCACCGACAACATCCTCGATCTGATCGGCTCCACGCCGATGCTCCGCCTTCGCCACATCGGCGGCGGCGACGATGCCGACATCTTCGTCAAGCTTGAATTTCTCAATCCCGGCGGCTCGATCAAAGACCGCATCGGCATCGGGATGATCGAGCGCGCTGCGAAGGCCGGCCTGCTCAAACCGGGCGGCACGATCATCGAGCCGACCGCCGGCAACACCGGCATCGGTCTGGCGCTGGCCGGTCCGCGCATGGGCTACAACGTCATCCTCTGCGTCCCCGAAAACTTCTCGACGGAAAAGCGCGAAGTGATGCGCGCCCTCGGCGGACGCGTCGAGCTCACCCCGAAAGACCTCGGCATGAAGGGCGCCATCGCGCGCGCCGAAGAGCTGGCGAAAGAAATCCCCAACTCGTACATCCCGCAGCAGTTCGCGAATCCGTTCAACACCGAAGCGCATTACGAAACGACCGCGCCCGAAATCTGGGAACAGATGGAAGGCCGCGTCGATGCGTACGTCGCCGGCGCCGGGACCGGCGGCACGTTCACCGGCGTCGCGCGCTATCTGCGCGAGCGCAATGCCGATGTCCTCTGCTACGTCGTCGAGCCGCAGGGCTCGATTCTCAAAGGCGGCGAAGCCGGTCCGCACGAGGTGGAAGGGATCGGCGCCGGCTCGTTCATCCCGCCGGTGCTCGACATGTCGCTGGCCAATGACGTGATCATGATCGAAGACGAGCCGGCGTTCGCCATGGTGCGCCGCCTCGCGCAGGAAGAAGGCGTGCTCGGCGCGTCATCGGCCGGCGCAAACGTCGCCGCGGCGCTGGAAGTCGCGCGCAAACTCGGACGCGGCAAGCGCGTCGTCACTCTCATCCCCGACGCCGCGGAGCGCTACATGTCGAAGGGGATTTACACCAAGTGGGCGAAGCCGGCCGCGCCGGATCACGCCGACTGAGCAGAGGACAAACCGATGGGATTCTCGACTGACTGCATCCACGCCGGACAGGAACCGGAGCCGGAGACCGGCGCCGTAACCGTCCCGATTTTTCAGACGTCCACCTACGTGCAGCCGGAGCTCGGACGGCACAAGGGTTACGAATATGCGCGGACGAAAAATCCGACGCGCTCCGCGGTTGAAGCGAACCTCGCGGCGCTCGAGCGCGGCAAGCACGGCTTCTGTTTCGCGTCGGGGATGTCGGCGACAGACACGGTCTTTCGGCTGTTGTCATCAGGCGATCACGTCATCGCCGGCGAGAACATGTACGGCGGTTCGTATCGACTCTTCAGCAAGGTGCTGACGCGTTACGGACTCGAGTTCAGTTACGTCGACACCGCCAATCTCGATGCGGTGCGTAAAGCGATCCGTCCGAACACGAAGCTCGTGTTCCTCGAGACGCCGACCAATCCGATGATGACGCTGACCGACATCGCCGCCTGCGCGGAGATCGCGCACGCCGCCGGCGCGCTGGTCGTCGTCGACAACACGTTCTGCTCGCCGTATCTGCAGCGGCCGCTGGAGCTCGGTGCCGACATCGTCGTCCATTCGACGACGAAGTTTCTCAACGGTCACTCCGATTCGGTCGGCGGCGTCGTGATCCTGAACTCGGATGAGATCGCGGAGAAGATCGGCTTCCTGCAGAACGCGGTCGGAGCGATCCTCTCGCCGTTCGATTCATGGCTCGTGCTGCGCGGCACGAAAACGCTCGCCGTTCGGATGAAGCGCCATGAAGAGAACGGCATGGCGATGGCGAACTACATCAGCAACCATCCGAAGGTGAAGAAGATCTATTACCCGGGACTCGCCGACCATCCGCAGCACGAGCTGGCGAAGAAGCAGATGAACGGGTTCGGCTCGATGATCTCGTTCGAGCTCGGCTCGCACGAAAACGCGAAGAAGTTTCTCGATCGCGTGCGTCTCTGCTCGCTCGCCGAATCGCTCGGCGGCGTCGAGACGCTGATCTCGCATCCGGAAACGATGACGCACGCGTCGGTGCCGATCGAAGATCGTAAACGGCTCGGCATCACGCCGGGGCTCGTGCGGATTTCGGTGGGGATCGAAGACATCGAAGATCTGATCGCTGATGTGGAGAACGCGTTCGAAGGGATCTGAGCCGCCAGCTACAATGTGAGATTCATGCTTCCGGCGGCGCTCATCCTTTCGGCGTATCTGATCGGGTCGATCCCGTTCAGTTACCTCGTCGTTCGGATCATCGCCGGCGCCGACATTCGCAAGCATGGCTCGCGCAATGTCGGGGCGACGAACGTCGCGCGCACCTTCGGCAAAATGCCCGGCATCGTCGCGCTGATGCTCGACATCGCGAAGGGCTACGCGGCGGTGGCGCTCGCGAAATGGCTGGTGTCGCGGCCTGAGTGGCCGTTGCCTGTCGCGACCGACGCGCTGCCGTGGCATTCGCAGTCGTTCTGGATCGCGCTCGCCGCGCTGATCGCCGTGCTCGCGCACATGTTTCCGGCGTGGCTCCGCTTTCACGGCGGCAAAGGCGTTGCGACCGCGACCGGTGCGTTCCTGGCGATGGAACCGATGACGATCGCCGCGGGCGTGATCGTCTTTCTGATCGTCCTCATAGCAACGCGCTTCGTGTCGCTGGCGTCGATGCTCAGCTCCGCGTCGATCCCGATCTTTCTCCACTACCTCGTGCACGCGCCGTTCTGGTCGGTCGTGCTCAGCATCTTCATCGCCATCGCCATCATCGCGAAGCATCACTCGAACATTGCGCGGCTTGTACAGGGGACGGAACGACGAATGGGCGAGCGGCGGGAACCGTCTTGAAAATCTCGGTGATCGGCGCCGGCTCGTTCGGCACGGCGATGGCGACGGTTGCGGCGCGTTCGGGCAACGACGTGCTGCTTTGGGCGCACGATCCGAAAGTCGCGGAAGGGATGCGCGGCGGAAGCGCGAACGCGTTCTATCTGCCGAGCATCGCGCTCGAGCCGAACATCCGTCCGACGAACTCGCTCGCGGAAGCGGCGGCGTGGAGCGACACGATGCTGATGGTCGTGCCGAGCCATCACTACCGCCGCGTGCTGACCGACCTTCGCGCGCACATCACCGGTCCGGTCAACATCGTCTCCGGCACGAAGGGGATCGAGAACCAGACGCTGGAGCGGATGTCGGAAGTGACCGCGGCCGTGCTCGGCGATTCGCTGGCGACGTTCGCGACGCTCTCGGGTCCGACGTTCGCGCTCGAAACGGCACGCGGCGATCCAACGGTGGCCGTGGTTGCATCGCACGACGCGGCATTCGCGCAGCTGATCCAGCAGGTGTTCTCGTGCGCGTCGTTTCGTCTTTACAGCACGACCGACGTCGTCGGCGTCGAGATCGCCGGCTCGCTGAAGAACGTGATCGCGATCGCCGCCGGCGTCCTCGAAGGTCTCGGCCTCGGCTCCAACACGAACGCCGCCCTCGTCACGCGCGGTCTCCACGAGATGACCCGGCTCGGCATCGCGCTCGGCGGCCGCCTCGAAACCTTCGCCGGCCTCGCCGGCATGGGCGACCTGGTGCTGACCTGCACCGGCTCCCTCTCGCGCAACCGCAGCGTCGGCGTCCAGCTCGGCCGCGGCAAAGGACTCGATGAGATCCTCGCCGAAACGCGGTTGATCGCGGAGGGAGTGAAGACCTCGAAGTCGGCGAAAGAGCTCGCCGAGAAACACGCCATCGAGATGCCGATCACCACCGAGATGTACCGCGTGTTGTACGAGAAGGAATCGCCCCGCGCCGCGATTCAGCGGCTCATGTCGCGCTCCCTGAAAGCCGAATCCGCGAGGTAAAGTCAAAGTTGGGGGTCAGATCTGGAAATTTGACTTTAGCGTGCTGTTCGCGCCGTCGGTACTATGTTCTAAAGTCAAATTTCCAGATCTGACCCCCAACTTTGACTTTAGCGGCAGCGCGTAGCAGAGCGCCAAGACGAGCATTGGCGAAACGCCGTCGTACAGCAGGTACGAGAACGGCGCGCAAAGCGCGAACGCGAGCCAGATGCCGTCGGCGAACGGCGCGAATGCCAGCCAGTACCAGGGGTGAATCGCCGGCGAGCAAATCAGCAGCGCGCCGATTGCACCCTGAATCGAGCGGCGCTTCGTCGCGATGGCGATTCCGATCGCAGCGCAGACGCCGAGCACCGCGCGCGTCGTGTAGTTGCTGCAGACGAGCGCGATCAGCGAGTAGAGCGGCGAGTTGAAGATCCAGCGCGTGGCGTAGTCGCGCATGCCCGGCATCACCGGACCGATGAGCGCGAACGGTACGAACGGAATCAGCAGCACGAACAGGAACGCGAGCGCGAAGCGCGTTCGTCGCGTGGCGCCGAGGAACAGCACCGGGATCGCTGCGATCGGAATCACCTTCATGCCGACCGCCATCGCTGCCGCGGCGCCCGATCGTTTCCTCCACGCGATGAACAGCAGCATCGCGGCGAGCACTTCGATGTGCGCGCTCCACGCGCCTTCGAAGATCAGCGGCGGAAACGTCGCATACGCGAGGCGGCCGCGGCGCAGCATCATGATGACTGCGAGGTCGGCGGCGAGCAGCAGCAATCGCCAGGCGATGAGGTTGTGCGCGATCGCGAAGACGAGCTCCGCGTGCGGCGGATAGATCGTCGCGATGTCGCGATGATTGACGCGCGGATCGTTCGGCAGCGACGCGTACGGATTGCGTCCCGACGCCAGCGTTCGTCCGTCCCACATGTATCGCCAGACGTCGCCTGACAGCAGCGGCTCCGCGAAGAGGAAGAACGCGCGCAGCACGATGGCGATGACGATCGCGTTACGCATCGACGTCTCGGCGCGCCGCACGACGAGCCACGCAAGCGCGGCGATCGCGTAGTCGACGACGAAGCCGGTGAAGCTGAAATGCCGCATGACCAGCGGCGCGGCCGCGACGGAAGCGGCGAGTAGAATCAGCGCAGTTCGATGACGACCCTCGACGCCTCGATTCTCATCGCGTACTACCTCGCTCTCGGCGTCCTCGCGATCTGCAGCGTCCATCGCTTTCATCTTGTCAGATTGCGCCGCCGCTACGGCGTCGCGGCGACGCGCGGAATCGCACGCGTTCCTGATGAGTGGCCGTCCGTCACCGTGCAGCTTCCGCTCTTCAACGAAGCGAGTGTCGCCGAGCGCCTGGTCGACGCCGCGGCCGCGATCGACTACGAAGGTCCGCTGCTCATCCAGCTGCTCGACGATTCGACGGACGAGACGAGCGCGCTCGTCGCTGCACGCGTTGCGCACTGGCGAACGCGTGGCGTCGACATCGAGCACATTCGGCGCGCATCACGCGACGGATACAAAGCCGGCGCACTCGCGCACGGCATGTCGCGCAGCACGAGCGAGCTCTTCGCGGTCTTCGACGCCGACTTCGTCCCGCCGCCGCACATCCTTCGCGAGATGGTTCCGTACTTCGCCGGCGCGCGCGTCGGCATGGTGCAGGCGCGCTGGGGACATCTCAATCGCAATCGTTCGATCCTCACGCGCGTTCAGGCGATCTATCTCGATGCGCACTTCGCGATCGAATCGGCGGCGCGCCATCTCAGCGGACGCTTTTTCAACTTCAACGGCACCGCCGGCATCTGGCGGCGCGAAGCGATCGAAGCGGCCGGCGGCTGGTCGGCCTCGACGCTCACCGAGGATTTGGATTTGTCGTATCGAGCCCAGCTCGAAGGATGGGAGTTCGTGTTTCTGCCGGCGCTCGAAGTTCCGGCGGAGCTGCCGGCGACGCTCAGCGGATTTCAGGAGCAGCAGCATCGCTGGGCGAAGGGCTCGATTCAGACCGCGCGCAAACTGCTGCCGCGCGTATGGCGCAGCCCGCATTCACGCGGCGTGAAAACCGAAGCAACGTTTCATCTGCTGAACAACGTCGCGTATCTGCTGACGACGCTCGTCGCTCTCCTCATCGTTCCGGCGATCGTCATCCGCCAGCGCCTCGGCATGACGCCGCTGCTCATCGGCGACGCCATCGTCTTCGCGATCTCCACCGGTTCGGTGGGGCTCTTCTACATCGAAGGCCAGCGTTACGCGGGACGCGGCGCGCCATCGCTGCGCGAGCTGATGGCAGTGCTGCCGATCGGCGTCGGCATTTCGATCCGCAACGCCGCGGCGGTGCTCGAAGGACTCGTCGGTGGCGGCGGACACTTTCGCCGCACGCCGAAGCACGGCGATGCCGCGACGGTCTCGTTCGAACGACCGCCGCGGTTGCCGATCAGTGAGTTGCTGCTGACCGCGTTTTTCGCGATCGCCGTCGCGCTCTTCGCATCGGCGCGGCAGTGGATGTCGGTGCCGTTCCTGATGCTGTTTCTCAGCGGCTACGCGTACGTCGCGCTCGGCGCGACGCGCGAGCATTTAAGTAGCTGACTTCTGCATCCACGTCGCCGCGCGCCGCTGCATCTCGTCTTCCGAAACGTCTTCGACATGCGTGGCGATCCACCAGCTGTTGCCGGCGACGTCCTGCACGCCGGCGTTGCGATCGCCGTAGAACTGATCGGCCGGTTCCATCAGCGACGTGCCGCCCGCTTCGAGTCCGCGACGATAGAGAGCGTCGGTGTCTTCGACGTAAAGATAAATGCTCACCGGCTGCGATGGGAACTTCTCGGAGCCGTCGGCAATCATCACCATCGAATCGCCGATCTGAATCGTTGCATGACGAACGGTGCCGTCGTCGCGCGTCATCTTCTCGTGCACCTTCGCGTCGAACGCGCGCACGACAAAATCGAGCACGCCGCCCGCGTTGTTCGTGACTATGTACGGCGTCACGGTGTGAAAGCCTTCCGGAATCGGTTTGACTGCCATGGGTGAAATCCTCCTGCCGGCATCGTCGGCTCCGGCGTCGCGCGGGTATTGGAAAAATCGGAAGTCGCCGCGATTAGTCGGGCATCGGCACGTGACTGAGGTGCTCGCTGCGTTGTGTGAGATACGCGGTCGGCGTCAGGCCCGAGAAGGCGCGGAAGTCATTGATGAAGTGCGCCTGATCGAAGTATCCGCAGTCGTGCGCGACGTCCGCCCAGTCGACGTCATCTTTCATCGCGACGCGATGGACGACATCGTGAAAGCGGCGGATGCGGCTGAAGAGTTTCGGCGCGAGGCCGACCTCGTTGCGAAAGAGCGTGTTGAAGTGTCGCGCGCTCATCCCGAGCTGATCGGTCACCGCGGAGATGGCGCGATGCGGCCTGGCCGTGAACTCGCGCAGCGCGAACGCGATCGCCGGATGTCGTTCGAGCGGCGCTGAGACACGAGCAAGCAGCGCCTGTTCGAGCAGGCGGAACTTCGCGTCCGGAGTCGGCGCGGCGAGGAGACGTTCGCGCAGTTCGGATGCGGCGCGGCCCCAGAGCTCGTCGAGTGAAAGCTGGCGATCCTGAATCTCGGCTGCCGGCATGCCGAGGAATGGGAAAGCGCCGCCGGGCCGGAAATGAACGCCGATGATCGACTGCTGCTGCGACGTGTCGAGCACGCAGAACTCGGAGTACGGACCGGAGATGATCGCGCCCGGCTGACGATCGACGAGCCGTCCATCCTGCGCGTAGACATCGAATGCGTCGTCGAGCAGGTTGATGACCAGCTCGCTCGTCCCCATCGGCAGGAGACGTTCGCGCGCGTGCGCCGGCGCGTAGCCTTCGTACAGCCAGAACAGCTCCGCGAATCGCGAGAGCGGCGGGCTCGGTACGAAGTGATGAAAACGCATCATCGCCGACTTACATCGGCGGCTTTTGCGTCGTCGTCGCCGGCGGCTGGTTCGCCGGATTCTGCTGCATGGCGTGCTCGGCGGCGGCCGGATCGTCGAAGCGCTCGTCGAGCGTGTCGTCGTACGTTGCCGCTGTCGCGCGCTCGGCGTCGGACTTCTTCTTCGCCGCGATTTCCTTCGCCTTCTTCTCCGCTTCCTGTTTCTTCACCGCTTCGGCGCGGCGCGCGTACTCGGCGGCCATTGGATCGACCGGCTTCGGTTTCGGCGGCGGAAGCGGTGCGGGAAGCTCGGGGAGTTTCTCGGCCTGAGTGATGTGGCCGCCCGATTTCGACAGCGTGTCGTTCGTGATGACGTTTCCGGGCTTCGCCTTGCCGCGCTTCGATTTCTTCGCGGCCGCGACGAGCGGCGAGTCGGTTGCACTCGGCGGAGCGGTGACGATCGGGGCCGGAGCGGGCGCCGATGCTGCAGCAGTGGGAGCGGGTTCCGCTTTCTTCGTCTCCGGTTTCTTTGCTTCAGCAGCGCTGAGCACGCCGGCGGCGAGAAGAAGACAGCATGCGATCGAGAGCTCTTTCATCACGGATCTCCGCCAGGTCCAATGTTACGCTTCCGCCCTGAAATTTCAGGCCGCCCCGAATCTTGCATTTTTGTTCAGCTCGATGTCTCCCGAGATCCTTCTACAGAAGTTCGGCTACCTCGCCGTTTTCCTCGGGACCTTCCTCGAGGGCGAGACCATTCTCGTCATGGCGGGTTTCTTCTCCGAGCGCGGCCATCTCGACTTCATGCTGGTCGTGATCACGGCGTTCTTCGGCTCGTACACCGGCCACGTCGCCTGGTTCTGGCTCGGCCGCGCGAAAGGAGTCAAGATCCTCGACCGTTTCCCGAAGATGAAGAACCATTTCGGGAAAGGGATTCGGATGTTCGAGCGCTACGGCGCGCCGGCGATTTTCATCACACAGTGGCTGTACGGACTGCGGATTACCTGCGCTGTCGTGATCGGCATCTCAAAAATCTCGACGATCAAGTTCCTGGTCTACGAGGCGTTGAGCTGCCTGATGTGGTCGATCGTCATCGCCGCGGCCGGCTTCTACTTCGGCTTCGCCGTCGAGCGCGTGCTCGGCAAAGCGGCGCACATCGAGAAGTACGGCCTCGCGCTGCTGCTCGCAGCAGGAGTCGGCTTCTGGCTGTGGCACCGCTACAAAGAAAAGAAAGAAGCCGCCCCGCCCGCCGACTGAACCCGTACATCCGGCAATGATCCGCCGCGAAGCCGTTCGCCGAGGCTTGGCCAGGCAACGCAGCGGCGCGTCGCCGCCTAGCCTTCGAAGTGCTTGAACTCCAGCTCTGCCTGCGCGGCTGCCAGCCGCGCGACCGGCACGCGGTACGGCGAGCACGATACGTAGTTCAAATCGCACGAGCGGAAGAAGCGGATCGAATCGGGATCGCCGCCGTGCTCGCCGCAGACGCCGACCTTCAGCTTCGGATTTGCGCCACGGCCGCGCTCGGCTCCGAGCTTCACCAGCTGCCCGACGCCTTCCTGATCGATCGATTCGAACGGATCCTTCGGCAGGATCTTCTTGTCGACGTACTCCGGCAGGAACGAGCCGGCATCGTCGCGTGAGTAACCGAACGTCATCTGCGTCAGGTCGTTCGTGCCGAACGAGAAGAACTCCGAGATCTCGCCGAGCTTGTCGGCGATGAGTGCCGCGCGCGGAATCTCGATCATCGTGCCGACGAGGAAATCGATCGTCACGCCGCGCTCGGCGAACGTCTCGGCCGCGATGCGGCGCACCATCTCACTCGTCAGCTGCAGCTCTTTCACGGTGCCGACGAGCGGGATCATCACTTCGGGATGGACGGCGATCCCGTCTTTCTGCACGTCGCATGCGGCCTGGAAAATCGCGCGGACCTGCATCTCGTAAATCTCGGGATAGGTGATGCCGAGGCGGCAGCCGCGATGGCCGAGCATCGGATTCGTTTCGTGGAGCTGGTTGACCTTCGCGCGCATCTCGACGAAGCCCCAGCCCATGTCGCGCGCGACGGAGGAGATCTGCTGCTCGCTCTGCGGCAGGAACTCGTGCAGCGGCGGATCGAGCAGACGAACGGTGACCGGCATTCCGGCGAGCTCGCGGAAGATCCCTTCGAAGTCGGCCTTCTGAAACGGCAGCAGCTGTTCGAGCGCGCGACGGCGTCCCTGTTCGTTGCGCGCAAGAATCATCTCGCGCACGCGCAGGATTCGTTCCTCCGCGAAGAACATATGTTCGGTGCGGCAGAGACCGATTCCTTTTGCCCCGAACAGCCGCGCCACGCGCGCGTCCTGCGGCGTGTCGGCGTTCGTTCGAACGGCCATCGTCCGAATCTCGTCCGCCCATTTCAACAGCCGATCGAAGTTGCGATAGATCTCGGAATCCTCCGGCTTCATCGACTCTTCGAGCAGGACCTGCACGACTTCGGACGGCCGCGTCGGCAGCTGATCGCTGAGGATTTCGCCGGTCGAGCCGTCGATCGAAATCCAGTCGCCCTCTTCGAGCGGCTCGTGATTCGACGCGCGCAGTTCGCCGCGCTGATAGTTCACGGTCAGCGATCCGGCGCCGACGATGCACGGACGTCCCATGCCGCGCGCCACGACCGCCGCGTGCGACGTCAGTCCGCCGCGCGTCGTCAGAATGCCGGCGGCGACGTGCATGCCGACGATGTCTTCCGGACTCGTCTCGATGCGCACGAGGATGACCGGACCGCCCTTCACCATTTCGACGGCACGCTCGGCGCTGAACGCGATGCGTCCCGCTGCGGCGCCGGGGCCGGCAGGAAGTCCGCGGGCGAGGAGGCGTCCGCTGTGCAGCGCTTTCTGTTTTTCCGCGATGTCGAAAACCGGCGCGAGCAGCTGAACGATCTGTCCCGCTTCGACGCGCGAGACGGCGTCTTTGTGTGAGATCAATTCTTCATCGACCATGTCGCAGGCGATCTTCACCGCCGCGAATCCGGTCCGCTTGCCGGTGCGCGTCTGCAGGAGATAGAGCTTGTGCGACTGGATCGTGAACTCGATGTCCTGCATGTCGCGGTAGTGACCTTCGAGCTTGCGATAGACATCTTCGAGCTGCGCGTAAACCTCGGGCATCGACTCTTCGAGTGAGACCTGGCCCTCGATCGCCTGCGCCTTCGTGATCGGCAGTGGTGTACGAATGCCGGCGACGACGTCTTCGCCCTGCGCGTTCGGCAGGTATTCGCCGTAGAAGCGCTTGTTGCCGGTCGACGGATCGCGCGTGAACGCGACGCCGGTCGCGCAGTCGGAGCCCATGTTGCCGAAGACCATCGACTGCACGTTCACCGCGGTTCCCCATTCGCCGGGGATGCCGTTGAGCTTTCGATAGGTGATGGCGCGCGCGTTGTTCCAGGAGTTGAAGACGGCGCCGATCGCGCCCCACAACTGCTCCTGCACATCCTGCGGGAAGTCACGTCCGCCGCGTTCCTTCACAATGTTTTTGTAGGTCGCGACGAGCTCGCGCAATCCGTCGGCGGGAATCTCCGCGTCGGTCTTCACGCCCGCGCGATCGCGCAGCGCGAAGAGCTCGTGCTCGAAGTGCTCTTTGTCGACTTCGAGCACGACGTCGGAGTACATCTGGATGAAGCGCCGGTACGAATCGAGCGCGAAGCGTTCATCGCCGGACGACTTCGCGAGTCCCTGCACCGTTTCGTCGTTCAGTCCGAGGTTGAGGATCGTGTCCATCATTCCCGGCATCGACGCGCGCGCGCCGGAGCGAACGGAGACGAGCAGCGGTTTCGCAGGATCGCCGAACGTGCGGCCGACCGATTTCTCGACCGCGGCGAGATTCTCCGCGACCTGATCCTTCAGTTCGTTCGGATAGCTCTTGTCGTGGGCGTAGAAATAGGTGCAGACCTCGGTGGAAATCGTGAAGCCGGGAGGAACGGGAACGCCGATGTTCGTCATCTCGGCGAGGCCTGCGCCTTTGCCGCCGAGGATTTCTTTCATCTTCGCGTTTCCCTCGGCGTGACCATCGCCGAAGTAGTAGACGTATTTCTGCATGCGTTCCTCTCGCGCGCCAGGCGCGCAGCGCCGGCTCGACGTTGCGCAGCGCTGCCTCGACGTAGCGGCGCGATTATCGCCGAATCTCGAGGTCGACGCTGGAGTAGAGCGAGCGCATGGCGTCGGTCACCGGCACCTCACGCGGATCGTCGCTGCCGGCGGCGAGGAATGAGAGCCGTCCTTTCGGGACGCCGTTGCGCAGCAGCGACTGCTCGATCGTCGTCAGCCGCGCGTTGGCGATGGCGCGGTTTTGCTCGGCCGTCGCGGCGTGAAACTCGTGCGCGACGAGCCGCGCCTGAACGCCGGGGTTGCCGAGGAGGAACGCGCGCAATGCGCCGAGCGTGTCGGTGCTGGCGCTCTCGATCAGATTGCCGTTTGCGTCGAACGCGAGGCCGTACAGCGGCGCGCGGCCCAGACGTTTCATCAGCGCCTGTGTTACTTCGCCGTGATCTGCGATGGACGTCGCGCAATCGCGGCGATCGCCGAACCAGCTCTCCGCAAAGAAGAGCGGGATCGGTTCTTCGTGCCAGTGATGACCGCTGAGGTGGCGGCCGTCCGGCGAGACGCTGATCGCCGCGAATCCGTACGACGCGCCGCGCGTCCAGGTGAAGCGGAAGAAGCGTCCGTCGAATCCGCCATCGAGATGCGTCGCCGTCGGCGTCGTTTCGATCACGCCGAATGCATGCGCGCCGTGCTGACCGAACGTGGCCGGCATTCCGTTGATCGTCCAGCAGCCATCGATCGATACAGGCTGCGCTGGTTCAAGCTCCGCGCCGAGAGCGAAGAGCGCGGCCGCGCGGCCATTGCGATCGCCGCCCACCAGCGTCGCGCGAACGAACTTCGTTTCGACCGGAGTGATGTTGATGAGCTGCGGAGCTTCGATGCGTTTCGGCGTGAGCTTCCCGAGCGGTTTGAAGGTGACGCCGTCGAGCGACGATTCGAATTCGACGTTGTCGATCGTGAACGGTTGCTTGCCGCCGGTGGCGATGCCGATGCGATCGATGCGACTGCGCGTGGCGAGCGCGAAGGTCGCGGTTTGCGGATAGTCGCCGGCGTTGATCACCCACGCGGAGGTGAGATCGCCGTCAATGGCGCCGAGCGCGGAGTTCGCGAGCGTCGCTTCGCCGCTGCGCGAGATCACGGTCGCGCCGTGCGCGAAGTTGAGCAGGTTCGCGCGCTCGTTCGGATCGTCGGGGCCGGTGGCCTGTTTCTTTGCTGGCGGCGGCGCGGTCGATTTCGGCGCCGGCGCTTCGCGGTTGCACGCAAGCGCTGCGACGAGCACGAACGCGAAGCCGCGAGCGATCTTCACTCGCGATACTCGCGGCGGTCAACGACGATCTTCGTGACGTCGGCGATCGACGATACGGAGTTCCCGACTTTGCGCAGGAGCGACATGCGGTTGCGGCGGACGGCTTCGTCTTCGACGTTGACCATGACGTCGTCGAAGAACGATTCGAGCTCGGGAGCGAGCGCGGCGAAGGAGCGGAGCGCGTCGAGATAGTGACGAGCGGCGATCAGTTCCGAGATCTGTTCGCCGACTGTGTCAGCGAGCTCGTTGAGTCTGCGCTCCGAATCGTGCTCGAGCTTCGAGCGATCGACCGTCGTCGAGTCGTGACCGGCGGTGATGTTCGCGATCCGCTTCGCGGAGTCGAGGATCTTGAGAAAGTTTGGTTGATCGCGCATCACTTTGATGGCGTCGGTGCGATTGACGAGATCGGTGAGCGATGACGCCCAGCCGCCTTCCATCGTCGCCGCCACTTCGTCGTAGGCGAAGTTGTACGCACTCGTCTCGAGCAGCGTACGAACGCGCTCGGCGAAGAATGCGAGGAGGTCGGCTTTCAGTGCGCCGTTGGCCGGCTGGTCGTGCGCGAGCATGCCGAGGTCGATGAGACGCTCGATGCCGATCTTCACTTCGCGCTTGTCGCGGTTGAGGAGAATCTGCACGACGCCCTGTGCCGCGCGGCGCAGCGCGAACGGATCTTTCGAGCCCGTCGGTTTCGCGCCGATGCGGAAGAAGCCGACCAGCGTGTCGATCTTGTCGGCGAGCGAGACGACGGCGCCGGAAAGCGCGCGCGGCAGCGCGTCGTCGAGATTGACCGGCAGGTAGTGATCGTAGATGGCCTGCCAGACGCCGTCCGACAGCTTTTCTTCGCGCGCGTAGATTCCGCCGACTTTTCCCTGCAGCTCGGTGAACTCTTTCACCATCTCGGTGACGAGGTCCGACTTGCAGAGGTGCGCAGCCGTGACCGCGTCGGCGTCGTAGGTGCCGAGGTCGGCGCAGATCGCGCGCGCGATCGTTTCGATGCGACGCGTCTTGTCCGCGTAGTTGCCGAGCTTCTCGTGAAACTGCAGATGCGAAAGCTGATCGATGCGCTCGGCGAGCGGCGTCTTCCGATCGACATCGTAGAAAAACTTCGCATCGGCGAACCGCGCGTTCGTGACGAACGAGTTGCCGTACGCCGCGTTCCCGTCGGGATCGGCTTCGTTGTCGAGCACTGCGATGAACGAGTTGCTGAGCCGTCCGTTCGCATCGCGAATCGGAAGCTGCTTCTGATGGACGCGCATCACCGTGACGAGCACCTCTTCCGGCAGCGCGAGATAGTCGTCGCGGAACTCCGCGCGAACGAGTCCCGGATATTCGGTGAGGTACTGCCACTGCGCCCAGATCGTGGCGTCGTCGGACGGCGTTCCCTGCACCTGTTTCGCGAGGACGAGTGCGCGTTCCGCCATCACGTGACGGCGGCGAACGACGTCGATGACGACGCGCGCCAGTTCGAGCTTCGTCTGATATTCGCCGTATGACGTGACGTTGATCCAGTCCGGCGCAAGCGTGCGATGGCCGACCGTTTTCGTTCCTGACTCGACGCCGAAGATGCGGATCGGCAGATGCGCGCTGTCGAAAACGGAGATGACCGAGTGGATCGGACGGATGTACGAATACTCGCCCGCGCCCCAGCGCATCATCTTCGGCCAGCGCAGCCCTTCGATGATTTGCGGGACACGCTCGGCGAGGATCTCTTTTGCCGCGCGGCCGGTGACGTTGCGTTTCACCTGAATGTAATCGCCGTCGGTGAGCACGTCATCGATCGATGCGTTGTTCTTCTTCAGGAATCCTTCGAGCGCTTTCGTCGGCTTCCCGTCGGCGTCGTACGCAGCTTTCTTCGGCGGACCTTTTACGGTGTCGACGTGATCGGCCTGCTTCTCCGGCAGATTGCTGAGGAAGAAGAGAATTCGTCGCGGCGTCGCCGTGACTTTGATGCCGGCCGCCGGTGTCGATGCGCCCATCTCGAGAATCGTCTTTTCGAGCGACGTATGAATCGACGCCAGCGCGGCGTCGAGCATCGACGCAGGAATCTCTTCGGTGAGCAGTTCGAAGAAGTACTCAGACATTGCTCACCTGCTGCAGCAGCGGGAAGCCGAGCGCTTCGCGCGACTCGAGGTATTGCGCGGCGCAGCGGACGGCGAGGTCGCGCACCCGCTTGATCACCGCGACGCGCTCGGTCACCGATACGGCGCCGCGCGCATCGAGCGTGTTGAACATGTGCGAGCACTTCAGCGTCCATTCGTACGCGGGAAGGACGAGCTTCTCATCGAGACAGCGCCGCGCTTCCCCTTCGTATGCGTCGAGCAGCTTCCAGTGCAGACCGATGTCGGCGACTTCGAAGTAGTACTTCGAGAACTCGCGCTCGTCCTGCTGGCGAACCGGACCGTAACCGAAGCCGCCGCCCCATTCGATGTCGTAGACCGACGACTGACGCGAGAGAAACATCGTCAGACGTTCGAGGCCGTACGTGATCTCGGCCGAGATCGGCGAGAGATCGATGCCGCCCGCCTGCTGGAAGTAGGTGAACTGCGTGATCTCCATTCCGTCGAGAAGGATCTGCCAGCCGACGCCCCACGCGCCGAGCGTTGGCGATTCCCAGTTGTCTTCTTCGAAGCGGATGTCGTGACGGGTGAGATCGAGTCCGATGGCCCGGAGCGAATCGAGATACAGCTCCTGCACGTCGAGCGGCGACGGTTTGAGAATCACCTGAAACTGATAGTGCTTGCCGAGGCGGAACGGGTTGTCGCCATAACGACCGTCGGCGGGACGGCGAGATGGCTGAACGTAGCCGGCTTTCCAGGGTTCGGGACCGAGCACGCGAAGGAAGGTCGAAGGATGCATCGTGCCGGCGCCGACTTCGAGATCCATCGGCGTTTCGAGCATGCAGCCGCGATCCGCCCAGAACTTCTGCAGCGTCAGGATGAGTGATTGAAACGACAGCCGAGACATTGGCGGCGGATCATAACAAGAGCGCCACTTATCGGTGCTGTCCGCTCGTGTCCGTTTGCGTTGGCGGAGGCTGCGGCGCCGGCTGCGGATCAACCGGCTTCTCTTCAGGTGCCGGCTGTGGTTGCGGCGCAGGTTTCGATTTCTCCGTCGTCGTCGGTGGCGCAGCCGTATCCGTTGTCTCACTCTGCGTAGTCGTCTGCTCGGTCGGCGGCGCAGGCGGTGGCGGCTCCGGCCGCGGCGCTGATGACGACATCGGCGGATTCATCTGCGGACGCGGCTGTGCAACCGGACGCGCAGCGGGTCGCGTGTAAACAGGCGGCGGCGTATTCGGAAGCGTTCCCGCGATCGAGCCGGGAGTTGTCGTCGTCGTGTCGGTCGTCGCCGTCGGCAGCGTGAAGTTCGTTGTCGTATCGACAGCGGTATTCGTCGCGACCTCGCCCGGGCCACCGATCGTCGACGTCACGCCGCTCGTCGATCCTTCCTGCACGACCTGATACTGCTCTTCAGTCCGCTGCACGGTGTCGGTGCCGCGATGACATCCGCCTGCGATCGCGAGAGCGAAAATCGTGTACGCCATCCTCTTTTTCATCGTGACCTTCTGTCGCATTCAGTCGCAGATTACATGCCACTGACGAACGGCTGAGGGCTCGCTTTTTGCGACGAAAACCGGCGGCGAAACAAACCTCCCAGGCACGCTGTTTGACAAAGCGTACCGATTTAGTACCATTTCGCTCCCTCGAACGGGGACCACCAATGCTCAGGATCTCGAAACTCACTGATTACGGCCTGCTCGCCACCGTCTATCTCGCCGGCAAACATGGCGAGATCGTCTCGGCGCGCGAGATTGCCGGCTTCTATCACCTGCCGGTGCCGATGATCACCAAAGTGCTGAAGACGCTGCACGCCGGCGGGCTTGTCAATTCGCATCGCGGAGTCGGCGGCGGCTATTCGTTCGACGCCGACGCCGAAGAAGTTACGCTCGGAAATCTCATCGACGCGCTCGAAGGTCCGTGGGATCTCGTCGAGTGCGAATCGACCGACGACAACGGTCACGCTACCTGTGCGATTCGGATCGCCTGTCCGTCGCGCCGCTTCATGTTCGGCATCAACCGCGCCATCAAAGGTGCATTCGAGCAGGTCACCCTCGGCGACCTCGCGCGCGGCGTCATCCCGGCTCCCATCATCGACAAGAGCGTGCTGCGCGCCGCTCAGAGGACGCAATGAGCTCCACCATCGAACAGATCGCAAGCCAGGAGTACAAGTACGGCTTCGTCACCGACATCGAGTCGGACGTCGCTCCTCCCGGCCTCAATGAAGACATCATCCGGCTCATCTCTTCGAAGAAAGAAGAGCCGCAGTGGCTGCTCGACTGGCGCCTGAAAGCGTTCCGTCACTGGCTGACGATGAAGGAACCGACGTGGGCGAACGTCCACTACGATCCGATCGACTATCAGTCCATCAGCTACTACTCGGCGCCGAAACAGAAGAAGAAGCTCAACTCGCTCGATGAAGTCGACCCCGAGTTGCGCGAAGCATTCGACAAGCTCGGCATCTCGCTCGAAGAGCAGAAGCGCCTCGGCGGCGTCGCCGTCGACGCCGTGTTCGATTCGGTTTCCGTCGCGACAACGTTCCGCTCGGAGCTCGCGAAAGTCGGCGTGATCTTCTGCTCCTTCTCCGACGCGGTTCGCGATCACCCGGATCTCGTTCGCAAATACCTCGGCACCGTCGTGCCGTACACCGACAACTTCTTCGCGACGCTGAACAGCGCCGTCTTCACCGACGGTTCGTTCTGCTACATCCCGAAGGGCGTGAAGTGTCCGATGGAGCTGTCGACCTACTTCCGCATCAATCAGGCGAACACCGGCCAGTTCGAGCGGACGCTGATCATCGCCGATGAAGGTGCATCGGTGAGCTACCTCGAAGGCTGTACCGCGCCGCGCCGCGATGAGAATCAGCTGCACGCCGCGGTCGTCGAGCTCGTCGCGCTCGACGGCGGCACGATCAAGTACTCGACGGTGCAGAACTGGTATCCGGGCGACAAGAACGGCAAGGGCGGCATCTACAACTTCGTCACGAAGCGCGGCAAAGCGATGGCGAACGCGAAGATCTCGTGGACGCAGGTCGAGACCGGCTCGGCGATCACGTGGAAGTATCCGAGCTGCATCCTGCAGGGCGACAACTCGATCGGCGAGTTCTATTCGGTGGCGCTGACGAACAACTATCAGCAGGCCGACACCGGCACGAAGATGATTCACATCGGCCGCAACACGCGCTCGACGATCGTGTCGAAAGGCATTTCCGCCGGCCGCGGCCAGCAGACGTATCGCGGCGAAGTGAAGATCATGAAGAACGCCGAGGGAGCGCGCAATTACTCGCAGTGCGATTCGCTGCTGCTCGGTGACAAGTGCGGAGCGCATACGTTTCC
Source organism: Acidobacteriota bacterium (assembly GCA_034667465.1). GTDB lineage: Bacteria > Acidobacteriota > Thermoanaerobaculia > Gp7-AA8 > Gp7-AA8 > JAOBAU01. Next base: position 755,397 of record JAXDJV010000002.1, read on the forward strand.
GTACATCGAAGTGCGCAATTCGACTGCAGTGATGGAGCACGAAGCGTCGACGTCGAAGATCGGCGAAGACCAGCTCTTCTACTGCCAGCAACGCGGCATCAGCGCGGAAGACGCGGTGTCGATGATCGTCAACGGCTTCTGCCGCGAGGTGTTCCGCGAGCTGCCGATGGAGTTCGCCGTCGAAGCGCAGAAGCTGCTCGGAGTGAGTTTGGAAGGATCAGTCGGATAGACGAAGAACTTTATGCTGAGGAGCGAAGCGACGAAGCATCTCCGGTGCAGCAGCGACGCAGCTCCCACGTGCGGCGCAGATGAAAGACCGCGCGGCTGAAGGACCGGAGATCCTTCGCTTCGCTCAGGATGAACTCAAAGAAATGGCATTGCTTGAAATCAAAGACCTGCACGCCGGAATCGACGGCAAAGAAATCCTTCGCGGTCTCGACCTTTCGGTCGACGCCGGTGAGGTGCACGCGATCATGGGGCCGAACGGCTCCGGAAAATCGACGCTGGCGAACGTGCTCGCCGGACGTCCGCGCTACGAAGTGACGCGCGGCAGCGTCGTGTACGACGGAAAGAATCTCCTCGAACTGCCGGCTGAAGAGCGAGCGCGCGAGGGAGTGTTTCTCGCGATGCAGTATCCGGTCGAGATCCCCGGCGTTAACAACATCTACTTCCTCAAGGCGGCGCTGAACGCGATGAAGAAACATCGCGGCGAGGAAGAGCTGGACGCGATGGAGTTTCTGCAGCTCGCGCGCGAAAAGATGAAGCTCGTCGAGCTCGACGAAAAGTTCATGAATCGCAGCGTGAACGAAGGATTTTCCGGCGGCGAGAAGAAGCGGAACGAGATCTTCCAGATGGCGGTGCTCGATCCGAAGCTGGCGATCCTCGACGAGACCGATTCGGGACTCGACATCGATGCGCTGCGCATCGTCGCCGAGGGTGTCAACGCACTGAAAAACGAGAAGCACGCGGTCCTGGTGATCACGCATTACCAGCGACTGCTGACGTATCTCGTTCCCGATTACGTCCACGTGCTTTCCGGCGGACGGATCGTGAAGTCGGGCGGCAAAGAGCTGGCGCTCGAGCTCGAAGCGAAGGGCTACGACTGGATTGAAGACGAGGTCGCGGTCGCGCGATGAGCACCGCGGTCAAAGAATTCGAATGGCCGACGCCGCGGCTCGAGGAGTGGCGGTACACGAATCTCTCGGCGATTGCGTCGACGGAGTGGCGGAGTGTGGATGTTGCCGCTCCGGCCGCCTCGGCGGGCGAAGCGCCCGCCGCCACACTGGCTGGTCGTGCAACTGTCGAGCTGATGTTCGTGAACGGGCTCTTCGTGCAGCATTCGGGCGAGCTTCCGTACGTCAGTGCGTCGCGTGTCGGTAATCCTCGCGGAGGTTCTGCGCTTGAGGAACTGAACGCGATGCACACCACGGGTGGCGCGCGCATCAACATTCCGAGCGGCACCATCGTCCCCGGCTTCATCCACCTGCTCTTCGTCGGCGACGGCGATGGCATCTGGTCGCATCCGCGTAACGTCATCGACGTCGGCGCGAACGCGCAGGTCACGATCGTCGAGACCTACGTTGGCGAAGGTCGTTACTACACGAACCCGGTCACGGAGATCGTCGCCGGCGAAGGCGCGGTCATCGATCACACGATCGTTGTTTGCGATTCGCTCGAGGCGTATCACACCGGTTCGCTGACGATTCGTCAGGGACGTTCGAGCAGTGTCACGGCGCGCAACATTTCCATCGGCGGTGCGCTCGTGCGCAATGACGTGAACGTCATTCTCGACGGCGAAGGGGCCAGCCTGGTGCTCGACGGTCTCTTCACGCCCGCCGGCTCGCAGCACATCGACAATCACACGGTCATCGATCACGCGCGTCCGCACTGCACGTCGGTCGAGTTGTACAAAGGCGTGCTCGACGGCAACGGCCGCGGCATCTTCGACGGACGGATCATCGTTCGCCCCGGCGCGCAGAAGACGTCGTCGCGGCAGTCGAATCACAATCTGCTGCTGTCCGAAACGGCGATCGTCGATTCGAAGCCGACGCTCGAGATTCACAACGACGACGTGAAGTGCAATCACGGTTCGACGATCGGCCAGCTGAACGAAGAAGCGCTTTTCTATCTGCGCGCGCGCGGCATCGGCGAAGCGGAAGCGCGCAATCTGCTCGTGCTCGCGTTCGCCAGTGAGCTCGTCGATCGGATCAAAGTCGAGCCGGTGCGCGAGCAGGTCGGACGCGCGCTGTTCCGCCAGATCCCGGAGCGACTGCCCGAGCGTCGCAGCCGTCATTCCGAGCGTAGCGAGGAATCCGGGCGGGAGGGGCACGATGCCTGAGGCGACCGTTGCGCGCACCGCCCACCCGGATCCCTCGCTCACGCTCGGGATGACGGCAACCTACGATGTCGAGCGCATTCGCCGCGACTTCCCGATCCTTTCGCGATCAGTGCACGGCAAGCCGCTCGTCTATCTCGACAACGCGGCGACGACGCAGAAGCCGAACGCGGTCATCGATCGCATCGTGCGCTACTACCGCGAAGAAAACGCGAACGTGCATCGCGGAGTGCATTACCTCAGCGAGATCGCCACGAGCGCATACGAGAACGTTCGCACGACCGTAAAGAAGACGATCAATGCGCGAAGCGAAAAAGAGATCGTCTTCAACGGCGGGACAACTGAGGGGATCAATCTGATCGCGTATGCGTGGGGACGAAAGAACGTCGCCGCGGGTGACGAGATCATCATCTCCGCAATTGAGCATCACTCCGACATCGTGCCGTGGCAGATGCTCTGTCAGGCTACCGGCGCCACGCTGCGCATCATTCCGGTGAGCGATGAAGGGGAGCTGCTGCTCGACGATTACGCAAAGCTGCTGTCGCCGCGCACGAAACTCGTCGCTGTCGGCCATGCGTCGAACGCGCTCGGCACGATCAATCCGGTGAAGAAAATCGCGGAGATGGCGCACGCGTACGGCGCGATCGTCGTCATCGACGGCGCGCAGGGAATCCCGCATCTGCGCATCGACGTGCAGGACATCGGCTGCGACTTCTACACGTTCTCCGCGCACAAGGTTTACGGACCGACCGGCAGCGGCGTGCTGTACGGAAAAGAAGCGCTGCTCGAAGCGATGCCGCCGTACGAAGGCGGCGGCGACATGATCCTTTCCGTCTCGTTCGAGAAGACGACGTACAACGCTCTCCCTTACAAGTTCGAAGCGGGAACGCCCGACATCGCCGGCGTGATCGCGATGGGCGCAGCGCTCGAATACGTCGCGTCGATCGGCGTCGAGAACATCGCCGCGCACGAACACGATCTGCTGCTGTACGCGACCAAACGGCTGCAGGAGATCGATCAGCTGCGCATCATCGGAACCGCGGCGCACAAAGCCGCGGTGATCTCATTCGTGCTCGAAGGTGTGCATCCGCACGACATCGGCACGATCCTCGACCAGGAGGGGATCGCCATTCGCACCGGACATCACTGCGCGCAGCCGCTCATGCTGCGCTACAACATCCCGGCGACCGGCCGCGCGTCGTTCGCGATGTACAACACGCGCGAGGAAGTCGACGCGCTCGTCGCCGGCATCGGCAAGGTGCTGGAGGTGTTCGGATGAGCGATCTTCGCGAGCTCTATCAGCAGGTCATCCTTGACCACAACAAGAACCCGCGGAACTTCCACGAGCTGCCGGAAGCGACGAAGAAGGTCGAAGGGTACAACCCGCTTTGCGGCGATCACTACACGATCTATCTCGACGTCGACGGCGAGACGATCCGCGACGTCGGCTTCACCGGCAGCGGCTGCGCGATCTCGAAATCGTCCGCGTCGGTGATGACGCAAACCATCAAAGGCAAATCGAAGGAAGAGGCCGAGCGTCTCTTTCAGGTCTTCCACAAGCTCGTCACCGGTGAACCGGGCGATACGTCGACCGTCGAACTGGGACGCCTCGCCGCGTTCTCCGGCGTCTCCGAGTTTCCCGCGCGCGTGAAGTGCGCGACGCTCGCGTGGCACACCATGCGCGGCGCGCTGGAAGGAAAAGAAGTCATCTCTACGGAGTAATACCAATGCGCGAAGAAGTCATCATCAGCCGTAACTGCGAAGCCGTCATGATCCCGAGCGGCGAGAAAGTGCTCGTCCCGGGCGGCGCTCACGCCACCATCACTCAGTCGCTCGGCGGTTCGTACACGCTGATCACCGATCGCGGACTGATGGTCCGCGTGTCGGGAAAAGAGGTCGAAGCGATCGGCAAGACTCCCGAGAACATCGCCGAAAACTCAGGCGTGCCGTTCACTCCCGAGAAGCTCGAGGAGCTCGTGTGGGAGCAACTCAAAACCTGCTACGACCCTGAGATTCCGGTCAACATCGTCGACCTCGGCCTGGTCTACACCTGCGACTTTCTCCCCGCCGAAAACGAGCGGATGGATGTGAAGATCAAGATGACGCTGACCGCTCCCGGCTGCGGCATGGGACCGGTGCTCGCCGGCGACGTGAAGTCGAAGGTGGAGTCACTGCCCGGCGTCGGTAACGCCGATGTCGAGGTGGTGTTCGATCCGGTGTGGGATCGCAGCATGATGTCCGAGGCTGCGAAGCTGCAGCTCGGGATGATGTGGTAGCTCGACGTTCACTCTGAGGAGCGAAGCGACGAAGAGTCTCCGGTGCTTCAGCTGTGCGCGCGATCGCGTCGCTCAAACGCGGGCGCAGCTGATGGACCAGAGACTCTTCGCTTCGCTCAGAGTGAACTGCGAGTACTCAACTACGAATGGTTGTTGAAGAACGTCCACTGCGCGACGGGATATCCCGCCTTGAGTTGCTGCGCCTGAAGATATCCATCGACCGCCGCGGCGATTGCGACGAGCGACGAGACCGTGCCGCAGGTGAACGGGAAGGCGATCACGAAGATCAGCAACGCGACGATTCCCTTCATCTTCTGGCCGAGGATGAAGTAACCGACGCATCCCGCGAGCAGCAGATTGAGCACGAGGATGAGGATCGGATCTTTCGGCGGCTGCGCGGGATAGACGAGATCACCACCGCCTCCGCCGGCGGGACCGCCCGGCTCGAGCGGAGGTGGCGGAGGAGGAGGCGTGTAGCTGCTGTCGTTGGTGTCCATCAGTTCGTCCCTACCACTTCCCGGCGAGGTCGCTGACGACCGGAATGCGCATCCGCTGTCCGTTGACGCCCTTGATCAGCGCCATGATGCGAACGACGAGGAACACGAGCCAGATCACGCACTGAATCGTGGCGATGCCGCAGCCGATGCCGATCATCCGGCCGACTGTGCCGCCGACGATCATGAAGAGGATCCAGCAGGCGATCTCGACGCCGAGCAGAGTCAGGCCGTTCTTCGCGTGCCACTGAACTTCCGGATCATCTTTCTTCGTCAGCAGCGGAATGAGGCCGAGGAGCCAGAGCCACGCCAGCACGATCATCAGCGTGCGATCGGAGCTCGCCGGTCCTGGCGGAAGACCACCGACTGGCGGCGGAGGTGGTGGTGGCGGTGTGTAAGAGCCACCACCGGGCGGCGGAGGAGTATATGAAGACGGCGGCATCTCGCTCATGAGTCTCTCCTTGCGCGGTTTGTGATTGAACTGCGCTCGATTGTAGCTACTTTTCGTCGCGACGCTTGAGACGTCCGCGAGCGATGACGAGAGGAAACACTGAAAGCGCGACCGAGAGCGTGACCGCGATCACGACCGGAAGCGCCGCGGCGAACGTTTGTTCGGATGCGAGCCCGAGCATGCGCCACATGAAGTACTTCATGATCGGCCGCGCCATCAGCAACATCATGCCGGCGACGTACGCGAGCGAGACTCCCATGTACGCGAAGCCGCCGAGCGAGAGTCCGACCTGCAGCGGATTCTCGATCGCGAAGTTCGGCGAGAACGCGCCCATCGCCACGCCGAGGCTGACGAGTGTGACGGCGAGCAGCGATGCGCCGATCAGCGTGAAGGTCCAGACGACTCGATCGGCGCCGAGCAGCAGATTCGCGAACGTCGTCAGCAGCAGCGAGAGGACGGTCAGCGGCGCGGCGTAGACGAGCACTTTCACGCGCAGAAAACGGCCGTACGACATCGGCGAGCTTTCGAGCATCCAGAATGCTTTTCCTTCCGCGGAGACGGATGGATAGGCGAAGCGAAGACAGATCGCGGCGATGACGAAGCCGGCCATGCCGAGGTTCGCGTAGGCGATGATCGTCGCGCGGGCGTCGCCGGCGAGCGGCAGCATGCGAACGTTGTAGAGATAGATGAAGAGCAGCGCCGCCATGAGAAAGAGCTGCGACCACTGCGCGACGTCGCGCGTCAGGACGCGGACTTCTTTCGCGATCAGTGCGCGTGTCGGCGCGGCGAACGGTGCGAGCAGCTTGTCGACGATCGACGTCATCGCCGCGCCACCGAGTGCAGTAGGCGCCATGCTTTCGCGCGCGCGGACGAACGCGATGAAGTAGATGCGCGTCGCGACGATGAAGAAGAGCGCGAAGAGCACGAGTGCCGTGACGGCGATGCGCGGAGGAAAAGGAAATTCGCTGCGGCCTTCAGCAGCGGCGACCATCAGATCGGCGAGTGCGGTGCCGGGATAGAGATCCATCGACGGCAGTTCGATCTGTTGCAGTACGCGCGCGGCGTCATCGGTCGAGATCTGCGCGAAGAATCGCTCGGGACGACTCATCCGAAACGCGACGACGGCAAGCGTCAGCACGAGGATCGCCAGCGTCGCGACGATCTGATGAACGCGCCGCACCGGAAACCAGCGGACGAGCACGACGATGGCGATCGATGCGAGCGATACCGGGATCGTCAGCAGCAGCGCGAGATTGACCAGCGCGATGATGGTGACGCGCGGCGCGACGTCGTACTGCTTCGCGAACGCGATGAAGAGCGGAACGAGGAAGAGGAAGACGATCGTCGCGCTCTGCCCGAGCGTCTTCAGCCAGCGACCGAGCACGATGCGCCATTTCGTGATCGGCGCGGAGTGATAGATGTCGAGATCGAGGTCGGTAAAGAACGCGCCGATCGCTGCGGTCATCGCCGAGGAGACGAGGACGACGACCGCGACGAGAAAGACCATCGCGAGCAGGTTGCGCAGCAATCCCAGTGCAAAGAACGGCGTCAGTTCTTCGATCTGCGCGGTCGCACGGAAGAGACGGCGGAAGAGAACGAAATCTCCGTAGAGAAATGCGAAGAAGACGACCGCGACGATCGTCGTACGGATGGTGGAGGAAAGGGTGTGAGGGCGGAGGCGGGAAAAGCCGATGCGAAATGGCCACATGCGCGTCGTCATCCTGAGCGTTCAGCGAAGGATCCGGGCGGGAGGGGCTTGCGTCAGCCGTCTCGTGCCCCGCCCTCCCGGATCCTTCGCTACGCTCAGGATGACAGGGTTGGCATCTCTTCGAACCACTTCATCGCCGTTTCGTCGCGCGCGGTGCGGCGTTTCGAGCGCTCCAGGCCGAGCTCGATGAGGCGCTCGATCAGGCGCGGGTACTTCAGCTCCGTCGCTTCCCACAACTTCGGATACATCGAGATGTTGGTGAAGCCGGGGATGGTGTTGATCTCGTTCACGTAGAGCCGGTTGGTGCCGCGCTCGAGGAAGAAGTCGACGCGCGCGAAGCCGGAGGCGCCGATCGCTTTGAATGCGGTTACGGCGTGGCGGCGGAACTCGTCCACTTTTTCTTTCGGCAGTTTCGCCGGGATGACGAGGCTCGATTTGTTCTCGACGTACTTGTCTTCGTAATCGTAGAACTCGCGGCCGGAAACGATTTCACCGGGCACTGACGCTTCGGGCGTGTCGTTGCCGAGGACTGACACCTCGATCTCGCGCGCATCGATGCCGCGCTCGACGAGCACTTTCTCGTCGAAGCGGAACGCCTTGTCGATGGCGACGGCGAGGTCTTCGTCGTTCTTTACTTTCGTGACGCCGACCGAGGAGCCGCCGTTCGCCGGCTTCACGAAGTACGGCAGTCGCAGCGCGTTGTTGACGGAGCGGACGATCCGTTCGCGATCGGTGCTCCATTCGTATTCGAGCACCGCGACGTATTCGACCAGCGGCAGTTTCGCGGCGGCGAACGCGTACTTCATGTGCGCTTTGTCCATGCCGACAGCCGACGCCGCGACGCCGCTGCCGACGTACGGCAATCCGAGAATCTCGAGGTAGCCCTGCAGCGCGCCGTCTTCGCCGTCGGTGCCGTGAATCAGCGGAAAGACGATCTCGGGATTCGTTTCACGTGACCACGCCTCGAACGAGAAATCGTCGTCGCCGCGGTCACTCTTCTCATCGCCAAGAAGAATGCCTGCACTCCGCTCGGGGGCGATGAAGCGTCCGTCTTTCGCGATGCAGATCGGCGTGATGTTGATTCTCTGCGCAGGCGCCGCGTTGAATACGGAGCGCGCCGAGAGAATGGAGACTTCGTGTTCGGCCGAGCGACCGCCGAAGAGGAGCACCGTTTGAATTGGGGCCGCCGACACGACTACTTCCCGAGGGGAACGCTCGACAACAAATATTTCAGATCGTCGTCGCGCCAGCGGATACCGCCGCCGAAGGTGAACGCGGTGTTGTTCAGGGCGTTGTCGATGCCGCTCGACACGAAGATCATCGGCGTGCGTGCGGTCTCTTTGCGAAGCACGTATTCGCCGAACAGACGAACGTGCGGATTCGGGTCGCGCTTCTTGCCGAAGTCGAACGCTTCGCCGGTGATGCGGATGCGATCGTTCAGCGCGTAGTCGGCGCCGACGCCGCCGGTCGAATCGATCAGGCCGATGCGCACCGACAGCGGCTGCAGCGTCCAGCCGGCCTGCGCGGAGATGAGGAAGTTGCGATCGAACTTCGTCTCTTTGGTAATCGTCGTCGTGGCGCGGCCGGTGACCGGATCGATGGTCGTCGTCTCGGTCGCTTTCTCGCGGCGCGAGCCGCGCGGATCGTCGGCGAGCTCGATGTTGTAGAAGCGATTGCGCTCCGGATTCGGAATGATGCGGAGCTGCACGGCCGCGCGGGCGTTGCTGGTGTTGTTCGCATACTGCTCGTCGGCCGGACGATCGAGACCGGCGAAGTAATCGCCTTTGATGCCGACGTCCATGCCGATGCGCGACGCGCGGCCGAGCGTGTTGCGGAGTTCGTTGACGCCGCTTTCAACCGACGTCAGTGCGCGCGTCAGTTTGTCGTGCGCTTCGTCGCTGTAGATCAGTTTTCCGATCGTGCCTTCGCCGCTCTTCACCTGGCCGGTGATGGAGCCGAGGTTGTCGGAAGTCGTGCGGAGATCGGCGGAGAGATGCTTGAGGTTCTCGACGATGTCGCGAACGTCTTTGCGGTTCTCGCTGACGGTGCCGCCGATCGACTGCGCGACGCGATCGATTGACGCGGCGAGCTGCGGAATCTCGCGGCGCAGCTGTTCGGAAACGATGCGCGCGTTGACCATGGTGGCGTCGACGTTCGCGCGATTCGCGGCGATGAGCGCGCGAACCTGTTCGGTGATCCCGCGGACGTTGTCGACGATGTCTTCGAGCCGCTGCTGTCCTTTCGGTCCGCCGACGACGTTGCGCAGCGACGCGGTGATCGCTTTCACATCGGTGGCGATGTCGGAGATCTGGCTGGTTACGTCATCAATCGACGCCGGCGCCGAACCGCGCAGCTGAATCGAATCGCCCTGCGCAAGCGGCATGTTCGGTGTGCCGGGATCGATCTCGACGTATTTCTCGCCGAGAAGCCCGAGGTTCGCGACGCTCGCGGAAGCGTTGGTGCGGAGCTGCACGTCGTCGTCGAGCTCGAGGGTCACGCGTGCGTGGCCGTCCGGCGTCGTATTGATGCGCGTGACTTTGCCTTTGCGCACGCCGGCAACGCGGACACCCGATTTCTCATCGAGTCCGGCGACATTGTCGAAGATGGCGGTGAGCTGACGCGTTTTCTTACGGCCAAAGCTCAGGTCTTCGATCTTCAGGACGAAGAATCCGAGGATCCCGAGGATCAACAGCATGAACGCGCCGACTTTTGCAGCAGATGACATTACGACTCCGTTTGAGCTGCTGGATTGTAGAGCGGATCGATTCCCGCCTTGCGGAGCATTCGGAACAGCGTAGCAAGTGGCAATCCAACGACGTTTGTATAGCTTCCATGAATCGAGTCGATGAACATCGAGCCGATTCCCTGCACTGCATACGCGCCGGCCTTGTCCATCGGTTCACCGGTTTCGACATACCAGGCGATGTCGCTCTCGGAAAGATCGAGCATTCGCACTTCGGAAGTTGTGACGCGCGTCTCGTGATGACCGCGTTCCGTGTGCGAGAGCGTAACGCCGGTATAGACGATGTGCGTCTGTCCGGCGATGGTCGCGAGCATGCGCCGCGCATCGGCAGCATCGCGCGGTTTTTCAAGTAATTCTTCACCGAGGAGAACCGTGGTGTCGGCGGCGATGATCCATTCGGCGGGATGCGACTTCGCCACTTCCGCCGCTTTCTCGCGTGACAGCCGCGCCACGTATTCTTCCGGCGATTCGTCGGCGCCCCGTTCTTCGGGCACGTGGCTCGGGATGACGACGAAGTCGACGCCGATCGATGCGAGGAGCTCGCGGCGGCGTGGCGATGCCGAGGCGAGGATCAGCTTCGGCGTCATACCGGCGCAACCCTGGCGATGGCGAGAATGCCGACGAACCGTGCTTCGGCGACGATGCGATAGACGATGCGCAGATGTTCGACGCGCAGGCTCCAGAGTCCGCGCAGCGGATCGAAGAGCGGCGAGCCGGCGATCGGATCGTCGTCGATGGCGAGCAGCGCGTTCATGATCGTCTCCTGCTCGTGCGGGGCGAGCGAGTTCCATTCCGGCTCGACCGATTCGGCGAATCGCAGGCGATCGTTCGAAGTCCGCTTCGCGCTCGTCGCGAGATCTTCGAGCTCGAGTGCCGCGCCGCGAACGAGCTCCGCGTCCGCACGGGCGATGCGCGCACGCAGCACTTCATCGTTTGCGAGATCGAGCGTCTCGCGCAGCGCCATGTATTCGTCGTGAGAAATGAGGATGGCGACCGCGCGGCCGTCGCGCACGAAGGTCGTGCGGCGACCGGTCAGCTCACACTCGCCGACGATCTCCCGAACGTCGGTCGACAGGTCGAGGAGCTCCAGCCGCTTTTCCATTGTCCATTAACCCCTGCAGATACGCGTAAAACGGGCCGCCGAGCGTCGGATGCTTCAGCGCGTAATCGACGGTCGCTTTCAGATAGCCGAGTTTTTCGCCGGCGTCGTAACGCTTCCCTTCGAAGACGTAACCGTAGAAATCGCCGGATGCCGCGAGTCCGCGCAACGCGTCGGTGAGCTGAATCTCGCCGCCGGCTCCTTTCTCCGTCTGTTCGAGCAGCGGAAAAATATCCGGCGGAAGGATGTAGCGGCCGATGATCGCGTAATGCGACGGCGGATTTGATTTCGGTTTCTCGATCATGTCGCTGACTTTGAAGCGGCGATCGCCCGTCATTTTTCCGGCGACGATGCCGTAACGCGAAGTCTCCGCTGCCGCGACTTCCATCAGCGCGACGACAGGCCGTCCGGTCTCTTCGAAGACTTTGCGCATCTGCTGCATGCATGGCTCTTCGGCGAGGATGACGTCGTCCGGCAGAATCACGCCGAACGGTTCGTTGCCGACGGCGTCTTTCGCGGTGAGCACGGCGTGTCCGAGTCCGAGCGCTTCTTTCTGGCGGACGGAGATGAGGTCGACCATGTTGCTGACCGCTTCCACTTCGCCGAGGAGATCGAGCTTCTTCCGTTCGCGAAGGGATCGTTCCAGTTCGGAAGTGCGGTCGAAGTGATCGAGGATCGTGTCTTTGCCTTTGGAAGTGACGATGATGAGCTTGTCGAGGCCGGAGTCGCGCGCTTCCTCAATCCCATACTGCAGGATCGGTTTATCGACAAGAGGCAGCATTTCCTTCGGGATGACTTTGGTCGCCGGAAAGAACCGCGTCCCGAATCCGGCACACGGAAAAACGCAGGTACGGAGGGTGTTCGCCATGGCGGGGGTAGCATACGACGAGTTATGAGGGATGAGTGATGAGGTATGAGTGATGAGGCATGAGGTATGACGCATGAGGCGAAGCGCCTTTACTCATACCTCATGCCCCATGCCTCATGCCGCGTATTGACTGGCCGCTCCCTTGCTTCGAACGCGCTGTGGTAAAACTACGGTGACCGGGCGGGTATGCGTAAACTCCTCATTTCTCTGATCCTTCTTCTGATTTCAACCTCGGCGTTCGCGCAGTGGCGGCGCGGGGCTTTGTATGGTGCCGACGTTCGGGCGCTCGTGATCGATCCGGCGCAGCCGGATACGGTTTATCTCGGCACGAGCGGCGGCGAGGTTTATGTGTCGCGCGATGCGGCGAAGACGTGGGTGAATCCGCGCGGAAGCGTCCCGTTTCCGGGCTACATCGTCGACAACCTCGTGGTCGATCGCACCGGTCGTTTGTGGGCCGCGTGCTGGGGACTCTGGGGCGGCGGCGTCATCGCGGTTTCGAGCGATGGCGGAAAAACCTGGACGCGTCGCGATGCGGGGCTCGAGGAGTTTTCCGTGCGCGCGATCGCTGTCGATGGGCGTGACGCCAACTTCCTCCTCGTCGGCGGTTTGACCGGCGTCTATCGGACGACCGACGGCGGCGCGACGTGGGAGCAGATCTCCGATCAGGTCCAGGTGGAATCGATCGCCATCGATCCGCGCACGCACGATCGCATTTTCGTCGGCACCTGGCGCCAGGGAATCCGCACCGATGACGGCGGAAAGAACTGGGCGCTCGTCAACAATGGGATGGTGCTCGACACCGATATGTTCTCGATCACCATCGAGCCCGATGATCCCGACAGCGTCTGGGTCTCGACGTGCGGCTGGGTCTACAACTCGCCGAATCGCGGCGACAACTGGACGCGGTTCCGCGACGGGTTCGACAATCGCCGCATTCACGACATCGAAGTCGATCCGTGCAACAAGAATGCGCTCTATGCCGGTTCGGTCGCCGGTCTTTATCGCACCGACGATCGCGGCAAATCCTGGTATCGGATTTCCGACGAGTCGATGGTGATCAACACGATCGCTCTCCATCCGCAACGTCCCGACCGCCTGATCCTCGGCATCGAAGGCGATGGCGTTTACGTCTCCGACGACGCCGGCAAAACGTACACGCGTTCATCGGAAGGTCTGCGCAATCTCAGCATCACCAGCGTCGCGGCCGATCCGGCGGAAAAGAATCGCGTCTACGCGTCTGTCGTTTTCGGCGGCGCGGCGAGCGGCATCTATGAATCGAACGACGCCGGCGTGACATGGAAGAAGCTGAGCGCGAAGGCGCTGCCGGAAGTGTTGTCGCTGAATGTGACCGACGATCCGGACGCGCGTTTCGTCGCCGGCACCGAGAAGGGATTCTTCTTCAGCGCCGACGGGGCGGAGTGGACGCAGGCGGCGCCGATCAATCGTCCGATTCGCGTCGACAGGATCGTTCGCTTCAGCAAAGTGCGCTCGTTCGCGGCGACGTCGGAAGGGGTCTTCACCTCGCGCGACGGCGGCCGTTCCTGGTATCGCCTCGCGGGTGCCGAAGATCGTGCGGTCGATCTCGCCGTCGGTACGCTCGGCGACAAGCGCGCGCTCTTCGCGCTGACGTCGAACGGCATTCTCGTGTTCGATGGGGAGAAGTGGTCGGCCATCGCCGATGCGCCGCAGAAAGGCCGCACCGTTGCCATTCGCATGATCGATGGCTCGCAATACGTCTTCATTGCCGGCATGAATGGCGTGAAGGCGGGACGCGTCGACATCGATCGCGTCTGGCATGCGGCGGAAGCTCCCGATGCGCAGCTCGCCGCGGTCTTCGGCGGCACGCGCAGCGACGATCACGTGCTCTACCTCACTTCGCGCCGTCAGCGCGAGATCCTCGTCGGCGAGCCGAAACATAAGGATTGGATGTCGCTCTCGCTGCCGTCGAGCACCACCGAAGTGACCGCGATCGCGCCCGATCCGTTCTCCGCCGATCGGCTTTATGTCGGAACGCTCGGTGAAGGGGTCTTCGTCTGGGAGGGGAAGACGCAGAAGTACGTCGCTCCTCCGATACCGCCGGAGACGGCGTCGGCGATGCTGAGCGGCGCGACGCGCTGAGGTCGCCAGTTCATCGCAAGCACAGCCGTATCAACAATTTACGGCATTTCAATTGCAGTGTCTAACCTCGTCCGAAAGGACCGAAGGAGACACAAATGAACGACAAAAAAGACATGAATCGCGACCCCATCACCGGCGAGCCCGGTTCGCATCCGGTTGGTACAGGCGTTGGTTCCGCAGGCGGCGCAGCAGCCGGTGCGGCAATCGGTGCGATGGCCGGTCCGGTCGGTGCGGTGGTCGGCGGAGCGATCGGTGCGGTAGCAGGCGGTGCAGCAGGTCACGCAGCGGGTGAAGCGGTCGATCCGACCGCCGAGACCGCGTACTGGAAGGCGAATCACACGTCGCGCCCGTATGTCGACAAAGGCTCGTCGTGGAACGACTATGAACCGGCGTATCGCTACGGTGTTCAGTCACGCCAGACGCACGCCGGACGCAAGTTCGACGACGTCGAGAACGAGCTCAGCTCCGGCTGGCAGACTGCCAAAGGTAAGTCGCAGCTGGAGTGGGATCGCGCCAAACTCGCGGCCCGCGACTCGTGGGACCGCGTCGAGCGCGCCATCCCGGGCGACTCCGATCGCGACGGCAAGTAAGTCTCCGTCATCCCGAGCGTAGCGAGGGAACTGGGCGGTGGGGAGAGCAGCGAGTCCCTTCCGCCCCGATCCTTCGCTCACGCCGTCATCCCGAGCGTAGCGAGGGATCCGGGTGGTGGTGGAGAGCAGCGAGTCCCCACCACCCGGATCCTTCGCTTACGCTCAGGATGACTATTTTTTTACCTGGACCGGATCGAAGTAGCGAACGACGAGCATTCCTACTCCCTGCTGTCCCTGCACCGATTTCGGATCGGCCGATACGACCACCATCACGTTCGGCAGTACGTTCTCGTAAAGCACGACCGATTTCGATTTCATCCTCTTCGGTCTGCCGAGCTTCGATTTCAGATACACCTTTTCTTCATCGAACGCGCCGTGAATTTTCGGCAGCACCTGGAAAAGCTCGAAGCGAATGGAGCTGAGTCGATCGCGATCGAAGCCGAGCGTCATCGATCGCTCATCCGTGTAATCGACGACGAGCTGCGACGCGTCTTTGCCTGGCTTCGTTTTCCAGCCGTCGTCTGCGAGTCGCTTCAATGCGTCGGCGCGCGACATGCCGATGGCGAGATGAAATGCTTCCGGCCGCATCCACGACGTGCGGCTCTGTGAAGGAAATGCTGTCGCGAGCAGGAAGGCGATGACCGCGATCATGCCGCTCCCTGCGTCGTCGCCGCCGCTTTCAATTCCGGATCCCAGCCGACCACCGCGTTGCCGGTGCCGATGACGGTCCAGTAGCCGTAAACCTCGCCGGGATATGTCGGGAAGCCGAGCGCGGAAAGCATCCACGCCAGCGAGCCCGCCTTCACTTCGCTCACCGCCATGTCCATGAACTCCGGCAGGATCGCGATCAGCTCGCGCGTCCGTCCTTTGCGCATCAGATCGAGCACCTTCATGTCCCACAGATATCCGCTGTGCTCGTAGACGTGTTCGCGCGACATGTCTTCCGGAATGTCGGGCTCGGTCGTGAAGTGACGATGCGAGAGCGTGTTCGATGCGAGCAGCACCGCGCGCCGTCCGCTTTTCTCGATCGCGCGCCGCGTCGCTTCGCCGAGCGCCACCATCTGCGCCTGTCCCATCTCGTTCGAAAAGTAGTACGGCGAGTTGTTCGACGAGATGCCGACGATCGGGATGTCCCACTCCGGATTCATCATGTGACACGAGACGATCGTGCCGTAGTCGACGCGGAAGTTCGGGTTGCGCATCATCTTCGTGA
>JAXDJV010000003.1:0-227722 GCA_034667465.1 Acidobacteriota bacterium
CGGGGGACAGAACTGCAAATTGGACTGACGGCGCCTAAAGACAAATTACCAGATCTGACCCCAGGTTTTGACTTTACCGCGCGACCAGCGTCCAGGCGCCGATGGCGATGAAGCCGATGCCGGCGACGAGCTTCAGCGTTCGCGGGGCGATGAAGCGTTCCAGCTGCGCGCCGACCAGCACACCGATTCCGGCGGCGAGTACGAGCGCGAGCGCGGAGCCGGCGAACACCACCCACTTGCTCGTCTTTGCTTCCGACGCGAAGAGCATGGTGGCGAGCTGCGTTTTGTCGCCGATCTCGGCGAGGAAGACGGTCACGAATACTGAGAAGAACACACGTGTCACGATGCCACCCCCGCTTTGCGCTCGTGCGCAAGCCTTTCGCGTTCTTCGGCGCGCTGCGTGCGACGCTGATTCGCTTCGTCTTTGAGCCGATCGCCGATCGCGCAACCGGTCGCGGTCGTCGCCAGTCCGCCTTCCGCCGTCTCTTTCAATCCGCGCGGCAGCGCGCGTCCGATGCGCACCATCGCTTCAACGACTTCATCCATCGGGATGACCGATGCAACTCCGACCAGCGCGAGCTGCGCGGCGGTGAGTCCATGCACGGCAAACAGCGCGTTGCGTTTCACACACGGCACTTCGACGAGTCCGCCGACCGGATCACAGACGAGGCCTAGCGTGTTCTTCAGCGCCAGCGCCGCGGCGTTGATCGACTGCTGCGGCGTGCCGTCCATCATGTACGCCACCGCCGCCGCCCCCATCGCCGTCGCCACGCCGACTTCGTTCTGACAGCCGCCGGCCGCGCCCGAAATGTGCGCCGACAGCGCCACGATCGAGCCGACTCCGCCCGCCACGACCAGCGCGCGAACGGTCTTCGCCGGATCGACGTTTCGCTCTTCCTCGAGCGCCAGCAGCATGCCGGGAACGACTCCGCCCGCCCCCGCCGTCGGCGCCGCGACGATCACGCCCATGCGCGAGTTCTCGCCCATCACCGACAGCGCGTACAGCTCAGCTTTGATCGTGAGCGGATCGAGAAATGTCTTCCCCGCGAGGAACGCTTCGTTGAGCAGCTTCGCTTCGTTGCCGACGAGCTTGCCCATCGACGTGCCGCCGCCCTTGCCGCGCTCGATACAGTCGCGCATCACCTGACGGCGCTTCGTCAGCGCTTCGATGATCTGTTCGGCCGGCACGCCATGCTCGCGCACGTCGCTTTCGAGAAAGACATCCGCGAGGTCGCGTCCCTCTGCGAGCTCACCGAGTGTTTTGAAGGAATCAATCATGCGGCCGTTCAGAACGCACGCCGAGGCGCGATCAATCCCGTCAGGGGATGCGATCGAGATACTTCGCTTCGGCCACGTCGGGCGTCGAGCAAATCCGCGCCAGCGCTTCGGTCGACATCGGCGAATCGACGTCGATCTGCATGAACGCATCTTTGCCGCGCTGCTTTCGCGAGCACGCCAGCGACGCGATGTTGATCCCTTCATCAGCGATGATCCCCGTGATCTCGGAAATCATCCCCGGGCGATCGCGATAAAAAAGCAGCAGCGTCGGCGAATCGCCTTTGAAGTGCGCGGAAAATCCATTGATGTTGAAGACGTCGATCACGCCGCCGCCGATCGACGAGCCGGTGATCTGCACCGAGCGCGACTTGCCGCGAATCTCGACACGCACCGTGTTCGGATGCACCTCGCCCATATCCTCCTCGGCGAACTCGATCTCGACTCCCATCTGCTCCGCGATGCGGATCGCTTCCGGGATGCGCGGATCGTCGACGTTCAATCCGATCGAGCCGCCGACGAGCGCGAAGTCGGAGCCGTGGCCGCGATACGTCGCGGCGAGCGGAGGATGAAGGACGAAGCGGACGAAAAGCGGATCGTCGTCGAGGATTTCCCTCGCCACGCGGCCGAGCCGAGCCGTTCCCGCGGTATGCGAGCTCGACGGTCCGACCATCACCGGACCCATCACATCGAGGATTGAGACTTTACGATCGGGTCGCGTCGGCACGAGGCGATTCTACATTGTGAGTGAACGATACTTCCCTTACACTGCGGGCAGCCGGTCAGTCCGAATAACAGATGAACAGCAGACCTCCAATCCTGGTCGTCGACGACGACGCTCCCATTCTCATGCTGATGCGCAGCCTCCTCCGCGAGTTCGGCTTCGAAGCGGTTACGGCAGCGACCGGCGAAGAAGCGGTAGCGGCCGCGCGCGATCGCCGTCCCGCGCTCGTCCTGCTCGATCGCAACATGCCGGGCATGCACGGCGACGAGGTCGTTCGCGCGCTGCGCGAAGACGTCGGACTCGATGGCGTTCCGATTCTCATCCTCAGCGGCGATCCGGTCACGCGCAGCGAGCTGGCGCAACTCGGCGTCGACGGCGCTGTGCAGAAGCCGTTCGACGTCCCGACGCTGATCGCGCAGATTCGCGGCTACGTCACAGCCGACGCGTAGCGATTCAGGCGCGCGGGCGCTTCTGCTAAAGTCCGCGATCATGATTCACGAGAATGTGCAGTCCCTGAACGACGCCGTCGCGAACGGCGGACCCGCGGCCATCGACGACCTCGCGTACACCGCGGTGTTCAGCAGCGACGCCGCCACGAAAGCGGAAGCGCGCCGGCAGATTCATACGCGCGCGCGGCAAAGCGGCGCGGTCGCCTCGTCGATCTACCCGTTGTATCGCGCGATCGGCCGCGGCGAGGTCCGTTCTTTCACCGCGCCCGCATTCAACATTCGCGCGCTGACGTACGACACGGCACGCGCGCTGTTCCGCGCAGCGATGCGTCACGACGTCGGCGCATTCATCTTCGAGATCGCCCGTTCCGAGATCGGCTACACGGAACAGCGACCCGCCGAATATGCGGCGTGCGTGCTCGCCGCGGCGATGCGCGAAGGCTGGCGCGGCGCGGTCTTCATTCAGGGCGATCACTTTCAGGCGAGCGCGAAGAAGTGGGCCACCGAGGAAGGAAAAGCGGCCGAGACGAAAGCGCTCGAATCGCTGATCGATGAAGCGATCGCCGCCGAGTTCTACAACATCGACATCGATACGTCGACGCTCGTCGACCTCGACTTCCCGACGCGCGACGAGCAGCAGCGCGCGAACTACGAAGGGACCGCGCATCTGACGAAGTACATTCGCGCGCGGGAGCCGAAAGGAATGACGATCTCCGTCGGCGGCGAGATCGGCGAAGTCGGCAAGTACAACACGCATCCCGATGAAGTGCGCGCATACGTCGATGGAGTCAATCGGCTGCTCGGCGACGAAGTCGGCATCGCCAAGATCTCGGTGCAGACCGGCACGTCGCATGGCGGAGTTCCGCTTGCCGACGGCTCGATCGCACAGGCGAAGATCGACTTCGACGTGCTGCGCGAAGTGACGGAGATCTGTCGCGGCGAGTACGGCATCGCCGGCTCGGTGCAGCACGGTGCATCGACGCTGCCGGAGTCGGTTTTCAATCGCTTCCCCGAAGCGAACGCGGTCGAGATTCATCTCGCCACCGGATTTCAGAACATGGTCCTCGACGCGCCATCGCTGCCGGCGGAGATGAAGGAAGAGATTCGCCGGTTCTGCTTCGACAACTGCGCGGACGAACGAAAGAGCGGCGAGACCGACGAGCAGTTCGTCTACAAGACGCGCAAGAAAGCGATCGGCCCGTTCAAGCGTCGCATGTGGGAGCTCGGCGACGAAGCAAAGCAGCCGATCATCCGCGACCTCGAAGCAAAGTTCGAGTTCCTGATGGAAAAGCTCGCCGTCTTCAACACGAAATCGATCGTGGAGAAGTACGTGCCGGCGACCAGCGCCGCACTGCCGGAGTACGCAGCAGCGTCAGAAGAGCTGACGGCGGCGGCGACCGTGGATCCGAATGAAGGGGAGTAACGAGGCATGAGGGATGAGTAATGAGGCATGAGTCGCTTCGCGTCCGCCTCACTCATGCCTCATACCTCATGCCTCATGCCTATCCCGCAACCCTCTGCTCCGAGGAAACTTCTATCCTCGCCATCCTCCTCTCACACTCCACCCGATTCCTCCCATTGTTCTTCGCGCGGTAGAGGGCCTGATCGGCTGCTTCGATCAGCGCGGCGGCGTCGTTGATTCGCGCGTTCGGGATGGCGGCGACTCCGGCGCTGAGCGTGACTCGCTGCGGGCCGTCGGGACCGCCGGGATGTTCGGTTGAGGCGAACGTTGCGCGGATTTTTTCGGCGAACTGAAGGCCTTCGAAGAGCGGCGTCTCCGGAAGGAGCACGCAGAACTCCTCGCCGCCGAGGCGGGCTGCGACGTCGGACTGGCGCGTGGCGCGATCCAGGATTTTGGAGAGAGAGCGCAGCACGCGGTCGCCGACCGGATGTCCGTACGTGTCGTTGATCGTCTTGAACAGATCGATGTCGATCATCACCGTCGACAGCGGACGGTTGTAGCGGCGCGAATGTTCGAAGCGCGCGAGCAGGTCGCGATCGAATGAGCGGCGGTTGCTGATGCCGGTCAGCGGATCGGTGTTAGACAACTCTTCCAGTCGGCGGTTCGACGCCATCAGCGCTTTCTGCAGATCGACGATGCGTGCGCCGGCGCGAACGCGCGCGAGCAGCTCGTCGATCGCGAACGGCTTCGTCACGTAGTCGTCGGCGCCGCAGCCAAACCCGGCCAGCTTCGCCGCCGCGCTCGACTCGCCGGTCAGGATGAGGATGTAGCCGTGCTCGTTCGCCATGCGTAATTCGCGGCAGAGCTCGATGCCGTCGCCGTCGGGAAGATTGCGATCGAGCACGACGATGTCCCAGCTGCGCTCGGCGAGCAGCGCTTTCCCGGCATCGATCGAACCGGCTTCATGCACTACGTGACCATCGCGACGAAGCGTCAGGGAAACGAGCCGGGCGACGCTCGCATCATCTTCAATCACAATGACTTCGTGCGGGGCTCCCACGATCGCATCTAACTGCAAATAACCGACCAAAGTCGATCTCGTACGGTACAATCTCAATTCTTTTTCCGATGCCTTCTCCACTCCTCCGTCTCGCCCGCTATCGCGAGCTCGCCGCTGACGTTGCCGAACGACTGAGCGCCCATCCCGACGAGGAAGTTCTCGTCGCGTCCGGCGGCGTCGCGGCGGCGATCGCGATGGAAATCGTGGCGCGCAGCGCAAGCGGCGTCGCCTCGCCGCGACTTCGTACGGTGGAGACG
This sequence comes from Acidobacteriota bacterium, assembly GCA_034667465.1. Lineage (GTDB taxonomy): Bacteria > Acidobacteriota > Thermoanaerobaculia > Gp7-AA8 > Gp7-AA8 > JAOBAU01. The sequence continues at coordinate 5,168 of JAXDJV010000003.1, forward strand.
CTCGCGCAGCAGATTCTCAACGATCGCGGCGAATATCCGCGCGTCGCCGGCGGCGACGAACGGCGGCTGGCGATGCGAACGGCTGTGCGCGCTGTCGATGATCCGATGATGGAGAGCCGCGGCATCGCGGCGATGCTGGAGCGCTCGTATCGCGACATGCGCGACAACGGGATGGCGCTGCAGCAGTTCGAAGCGCGCGTCCGCGCGACCCGCGGGTTGCGCGACGCCGCGCGGTCGAAAACGATCGTCGTGGCGTGGCGCGAATACGAACGCGTCATCGCTCAGTTCGGCGCCATCGATCCGGCCGATCTCCTCGAGCGCGCCGCAAAAGCGATCGCGGCCGGCTCGCCCATCGCACCGCAAATCGTGGCCGGCTTCTACGACATGACCGGCATGCAGTTCCGTTTCGTCGACGCCATCGCAAAGGTCAACAAGTTGACCGCCGTCCACGCCCCGATCGGCGAAGGCGAAAACTACGCGTTCGCGAGTCGCTTCCTTTCCGCACTCAGCACTCAGCACTCAGCACTCAGCACTCCGGTTTTAAGAATCAAACACGCGGTAGTAACGGCAACCCGCGACGAAACGAAACAGTCCGAGCTGGAGCGCGTGACCGCCGACATCGCCGAACTGCTCGCGAACGGCGTCGAGCCGCGCGCGATCGGCATCGTGGCGCGTTCGTTCGACGCATACGACGCGCGGCTGCTGAATCGTTTCGCCGCCGAGCGCGGCTTCACCGCCACGCTCGGCGAGGAGATCCCGCTCACCGCGCACCGCCTCGGCCGCGGTCTCGTCTCGCTGCTTCGTCTTCGCGAACGCGGTTTCATTCGCGGCGAAGTCCTCGAACTGCTGCGCGACGGCTTCGAGCCGCGCAGGCGCGTGAAGATCGACGATCTCGACGTCGCCACCCGTCGCGCACGCATCGCCGGCGGCACGGTGAAGGAGCTCGCCGCCGTCCAGCGCCGGCCGTTCATCGATGACTATCTCGACGTCGTCGCCGAGCTCGAAGAGGTCACCGCGCCGCTCGCCGCGCAACTTCGCGGCACGCAATGGAGCGACGCGCTCGCCGCGCTCGTCGTCCGCTTTCGCCTCGAAACGCAGCAGGATGTCGAAGCGGCGAACGAGATCGATGCGATCGCCGCGATCTTCCGTCGCGCCGGCGCGCTTCGCTTCGACGCGACGGCGATAATCGATCTGATCGAACAGCATTCGCTGGCGACTCCTGCAAACGATCTCCCGCGCGTCTGGGCCGGCGACCTCCTGAAGTTCCGCGGTCGCTCGTTCGAACATCTCTTCGTGGTGCGGATGCAGGACGACGTCTTCCCGCAGCGCCGAATCGAAGATCCACTCCTCCCCGACGCCGACCGCCGACTGCTCAACATCCGCGAGATCGGCAACGGCCGCGACGAAGAACAGCTCCTCTTCCAGCTCCTGTTCGACGCCGCCGCGACGTCGCTGCGATTCAGTTACGCCGGCACCGACGGCTTCGGCAAAGTGCTGCGCGCATCACAACTGTTGTGGGGGCGGGTGCTTCGCCAACCCCAGGACGGCCGAAGACCCCACATGGAATCGCCGTCGCAGCGCCAGCTGCAGCTGCTCGCAAAGTCCGGCACGCGCTCCGTCTTCGACGGCTACATCAGCGCCGAGGAGTTAGCTCCCCGCTTCCGCGCCGCGCTCGAACGAATCTCGCCGACAGGGCTCGAAGACTTCGGCGAGTGTCCGCAAAAGTTCCTCCTCAAACACATCCTCGGCGTCCGCGATCTCGACGACCCCGAGCGCGAGCTGCAGATTCACCATCGCGAAAAAGGAATCCTCGATCACGGCATCCTGGAGCGTTTCTATCGCGGCCTGCGCGATGGCGACCTCGATCGCGCCGAGGCATCGTTGCCGCAACTTCCCGACGATCTCGCGTCGGCGCTCGATGCGATCGTCGATGAAGAGTTCGATCGCATCGAGTCCGAGGCGCCGCCGTTCAATCGTCCGCTGCGCGACATCGAACGCCGCGCCACCAAACGCAATCTGCGCGACTTCGTCGCCGTCGACTTCCGCGATCTCCTCGCGCGCGGTCTCACGCCGCGACATTTCGAATACACATTCGGCGCGAAGTACGGCGAGACCGCGAATCGCGCCGAGTCGTTCGCGGTCGAAGCCGCCGGCGTCTCGATTCGCGTCGACGGCCGCATCGATCGCATTGATGCATCGAGGGACGATCGGCTGCGCATCATCGATTACAAATCGGGACAGGCGTTGCGCCACAAAGATCTCGATCGGAAGATCGATCGCGGCGTGCGGTTGCAACTGGCGCTCTACGCGATGGCCATCGCCGAATTCTTCGGCGCCGATGCGAAGTCGGTCAGCGGCGCGATCAAGCCGCTCATCCAGGGCGAGATCAAAGCGGCGAAGTTCACCTTCGAGCTGGCCGACAAAGAAGCGCGGCTGCGCGAAACGCTCGAGCTATTCGCCGGCGCGATTCTGCGCGGCATCTTCCCGGCGTTTCCGAACGAGACCGATGACGTGAACTCGTGCAAGTACTGTCCGGTCTCGCATTCGTGCCGGACGAAGCACGACGTCGACGAGCGCTACACGCTGCAGCAGTCGAGAGAGCCGCGCACGTTGCTCGAGGAGCTGCGATGACGCTCGCGCAGCAGTCGCTCTTCGCCGCACCGCCGCCGCGCCCGTCGCGACGCAACCTCGTCATCGAAGCGGGGGCCGGCACCGGGAAGACGACGACGATCGTCGCCGAGGTGTTGAAGCTGATGCTGCGCGACGCCGACCTCGCGCCGGAACGGATCGTCCTCGTCACGTTTACGGAGAAAGCGGCGGGAGAGATCGCCGATCGCATTCGCGAAGCGCTCGCGCAGATTGAACAACATATTGACGATGAGCGCGTCGTCTGGCCGCTCGGTTCACCGCATCCGCTCTTCGAAGTACCGAGCTCCGAACGCGAGGCGTATCGCATCGCATGTCGCCGACAACTCGCACGCATCGATTCGCTGCGATCGCAAACGATTCACTCGTTCTGCCAGAGCCTGCTCCGTCAGTTTCCGATCGAAGCGGGACTCGATCCGCAGTTCCGCATTGTCGAAGGGTTCGAGCGCTCGCTGCTTTACAGCGACGCGTACGACGCGTGGATCGATCGCGAAACGCGGACGGCGCCGGAGCCGGAAAACCTCGCGCAGTGGGAACTGCTGCTCGCACATGCCGGCTATCTTTTTCAGATTCGCAATCTCGTCCTCGAGCTCGTCGAGCGGCGCGATCTGCTGCTCGACGATTCGTATGGCTTCGCCGGCATCGAAGACTTTGAGGCCGAGGTGTTGCCGGCGCTGGATGAGGTGCGCGGCGCCGATCATCCGATCAGCGAGCATGTGCGGCGACACGGCGTGCCACGCGAAGGCAGCTCGGTCGATGAATGGATCGCGTACTTTGCGCCGATCGCTGACGACCTGCGCGAGATTGATCTGACGACCAAAGCGGCGCGTCCGATCAAAGCGCCGCTGAAAGTGCTGCGCTCCGGCGACAAAGGCGATTCGGTTTACGACCGGCTCGTCAGCCATCGCGCCGCGATCGCACTCCACGCGCTGGCGCGGCGCTTCGTCGCGTTCCTCGATGGCGAGAAGCGCGCGCGCGGCGTCGTCGACTTCGACGATCTGCTGCTGCGCACCGTCGCGCTGCTCGAAGACGAAGTCGTCGTCGAGCGCATTCGCCGCCAGTTCGACTATCTCTTCGTCGACGAGTTCCAGGACACAGACCGCACGCAGGCACGCATCATCGACCGCCTCGGGCGCGACCGCAGCGGCGCCTGGGTCGATGGCCGCACGGTCCTCGTCGGCGATCCGAAGCAGTCGATCTATGCGTTCCGCCGCGCCGATCCCGAGACCTACGATCAGCTGACGAAGCAGCTCATCGCAGCAGGTGCCGAGCATCAGAAGATCACCGAACAGTATCGAAGCGACGCACCGCTCGTGCGCGCCATCAACGCGCTCTTCGGCGCGCTCTTCCCCGACGGCACGCCGGACGCGAACGTCTTCCGTCCCGTCTATCACGAGCTGCGTGCGGCACGGACGAACGCGGCGCGCGAGCTCGACGCGCGCGTGACGCTGATCGCCGCCGAGCACGACGAAAAGTCCGATCGTCACTACGCCGAAGGAGAAGCGATCGCGTCGTGGATCATGGCGCGCCGCGACGGCAGCGAGCTCGATCTGCAGCGCTTCGCGATTCTCTTCCGCCGCCTCACGAAGCTCGATGACTACCTCGACGCGCTCGATCGTCACGGGATTGATTACGTTCTCCCGCCGACGCGACTCTTTCTCGATCGGCGAGCGCCGGTCGATCTGCTGGCTGTTCTGCGCGCCGTCGCATATCCGTTCGACCGCGGAGCCGAAGTCTCTGCCGCGCGTTCGCCATACTTCGCGCTGACCGACGAAGAGATCGTCCGCGGTGTCATCCCGAGCGTAGCGAGGGATCCGGGCGGGCGGGGCGCGCCGCCCACGCCACCAGATCCCTCCCCAACGCTCGGGACGACAACCGCGTACACCGCGTTTCTCTCCGCGCTGAACGCGCTGCGCGAATCGTCGCGTCACCTCACCGTCTCGCAGCTGATCGAGCATGTGATCGCGTCGACGAACATCGAAGCGCTCTTCGACGCGTCGGCGGACGGCGATCGGTCAAAGCGGCACATCGAACATCTGCGCGCCATCGCCTTCGAGTACGACCAGAAAATGGGCGGTTCCGTTCGTCAATTTGTTGACGAGATCGATCGGCGCCGCGCCGATCCCGACGAGATGGAGCCGAGCCTCGCCGACGAATCGAAGAACGCCGTGCGCATTCTCACCGTGCACGCGGCGAAGGGGCTGGAGTTCGAGAGCGTCATCCTTCCCGACCTCGACTTCCCGCTGAAGAGCGCCGAGCTGTACACCGTCGAAGAGCCGCGCGCTCTCGTCATGCGCGGGCAGATGGAAACGCTCTCCGCGCGGTTTCGTCGGACGCCGACCGATCTGCCGCTGAAAGAGGTTGGCAAGTTGCGCGAGGAAGCGGAGACGCGGCGGTTGTTCTACGTCGGCGTGACGCGCGCGAAAGTCGAAGTGGCGTTCGTCTGCAACACCGGACCGAAACGCACAGAGGGCTTTTCGCGCTGTCTCATCGAAGCGCTGGGAGTCGCGCCGGAAGTGTCGATGTGGCCGATGACGACCGGACGCAACGTCGTCGAGCTCGAGCTTGGCGGCGATCGCATTCCGGTCGCCTTCGAGCGGGTCGCGCCGATCGGCAGCGGCGAACGTCGTCGCCGTCGCCTGAAAGATCCGTCAGTTGAATCGTCACTTGCGGCGGCGGATGTCGTCCCGCCATCGATTCCGTCGCTCGACGCGCTGCCGGTGCCGTCCGCCGGCGACGTCGCCATCGCACGCGCACGAGCGCGAAACCGCGCCGCCGGAATCCTCCTCCATCGCCTGCTCGAACGGTGGGACGGCAGTTCGCCCGCGGAGCCGCTGCTGAAAATGCTCGCCACCGAACAAGGCTCCGATGCCGAAACACTCTCTCGTGTTCGCGAGCACCTCGGCGGCATCACGAAGTCGGAAACCTTCCGCCGCATCGCGCTCGCCGAAACGATCGGCCGCGAGCTCTCGATCACATTCACCGACGACGCCGGCAACGTCGTCGAGCGCCGCATCGACCGCCTCATCCGCGAAGGCGATCGCGACACCGTCATCGACTACAAGAGCGGCGTCCCGAATCCGAAACGGATTGAAGAGGACAGGAAACAGGTCGCCGCCTACTGCCGCGCAATCGCGCGAATGAACGGGCGGGAGTGCGGGGGAATCGTTTGGTACGTGGAAGCGGACGAAGCCGTGGTTCTATGATGGCGCGGTGCCGCTGCCGAAAGTAGCCATCCTCGCCTTCGTTGCGCTGATTACGATGGTGAACCCGCTGGCAGTGATCCCGTCGTTCATCGCGCTGACCGATGGCGTTTCGAAGCGGACTCGCGCCTCGGTGGCGTTCGTCGCCGGCGTCGCGTGCGTGGCGGTGCTCACCGTTTTCCTGCTCGCCGGAAACTACCTCTTCAAGTTCTTCGGCATCACGGTGCCGGCGTTTCAGATCATGGGCGGCATTCTCTTTCTGACGAACGCACTTCGCTCGCTCATCACCGACGAACGGCGCGCGTACAACCTCGGCGCGCATCAGAGAGCCGAAGAGCATGACGTGGAGAAAGCGGAGCTCGATCCCAGTTCGATCGCGGTCGTGCCGCTCGCCATTCCGATGCTTTCGGGACCGGGCGCGATCACCTCGGTGATGGTGCTCGTCAATCTCTATCCCGGCTGGACGCAGAAACTCGCCGTCATCATTGCGATCATCGCCGTTGGCGTCGTGTCATATCTGGTGCTGCTCGCCGCGCTCCCGATCTCACGCCTGATCGGTAACCGCGGCCGCGCAGTCTTTACGAAGATCATGGCGCTCCTCCTCGGCGCCATCGGCATTCAGCTGATCATCAACGCCATCAAACCGATCGCGATCGAAATCCTCAGAACTTCTTAGTGCTGAGTGCTGAGTGCTTAAAAACGAAGGCTCCATCACAGGTACCATTCACACTGCTCGATGCGTTGTGGGTCGAGCACTCAGAACTCAGCACTCAGCACTCAGCACGGTCTTCTTATGTTCATCGGTCATAACGCCGTCGGATTCGCATCGAAGCGCGCGGCGCCGCGTGTATCGCTCGGCCTGCTGATGGCGGCGCCGATGCTGCTCGATCTGATCTGGCCGATTCTTCTCCTCGGCGGCGTCGAGCACATGCGCATCGATGCGGGGAACACGCGATTCACGCCGCTCGATTTTTACGACTATCCGTGGTCGCACAGTTTGCTGATGGCGTGCGTGTGGGGACTGCTCTTCGGCGGCGCGTACTTTGTTCGCACGCGCGATCGGCGCGCGGGATTCATTCTCTTTCTCGGCGTCGTCAGTCACTGGCTCTTCGACTTTTTCACGCATCGTCCCGACCTGCCGCTGTGGCCGGGCGGACCGAAGGTTGGACTCGGACTGTGGAACTTCCCCGCCGCGACGATCGTCGTCGAGTCGCTGCTGTTCATCGGCGGAGTCGCGCTCTACGTCCGCGCGACCCGGCCACGCGATCGCGTCGGCTCGCTCGGCCTCGCCGCGTTTGTGCTCTTCCTCGTGCTCATCTACATCGGCAACATCGTCGGACCGCCGCCGCCGAACGTGGCTGCCGTCGCGTGGCTGGCGCTTTCGGCGTGGCTGCTGCCGCTCTGGGCGTGGTGGTTCGACGCGCATCGCGAGGCGCGTGATTGAAGTCGCTGTTCGTCGTCAACGCACGATCGGGAACGCGCCGGAAGTACGACATTCGCGAGCTCATTCGTGAAACGTGCGCCGGCTGGAGCGATGGATACGAGATCGTCGCGTCGGAGCGGAAAGAAGATCTCGACGCGATCATCGACGATGCGGAGCGCAACGGCTTCGCGATCGTCTACGCAGTCGGCGGCGACGGCACCGTACACGAAACGGCGAAGCGCCTGATCGGGCGCCAACTCGCACTCGGCATTCTGCCGACCGGATCGGGCAACGGCTTCGCGCGACACATCGGACTCCCGATGGAACCGCGCGCGTCGCTCCGTTCGTGCAGCACGCGGCGCATCGTCACGATCGACACCGCGACCGTCAACGGCATCCCGTTCCTCGGCGTGATGGGAGTCGGCTTCGACGCCTTCATCGCCGATCGCTTCGCAAACGCCGGGACGCGCGGCATGTGGACTTACGTGAAAGTCGGATTCAGTGGTTTCTTCGGCTATCGGCCGGAAACGTACGAGATCGAAGTGGATGGCCGCGCGCTTCGCGAGACGGCGCTCGTCGTCGCGATCGCGAACTCCGCGCATTACGGCAACAACGCACGCGTTGCACCGCGCGCGTCAGTGCAGGACGGCCTGCTCGACGTCGTCGTCGTGCCGCCGCAGTCGTTGTTCTCGTCGATGGGAATGATGCTGCGTCTCTTTCGCGGCACGATCGACCAGGCGCCCGGCGTCGTGTCGTTGCAGGGAAAAGTCATTCGCGTCAGGAGAACGGCCGCCGGTCCGGCACATCTCGATGGTGAGCCCTTCACATTGCCGGCGGAGCTCGACATCCGCGTCGTTCCGCGGTCGCTGCGCATTTTGCTGCCCGACGCCACGACGCACTACTGACGAGCCTGGCGCGATGATCGCATCGGGGAGTCGCCGGTGAGCAGTCGGCCGTCGGCGCTTCGCGCGCTTCGTCATCGCAACTTTCAGCTTTTCGTCATCGGACAGCTGATCTCGCTGATCGGCACGTGGATGCAGCAGGTCGGCGAGTCGTGGCTGATGTATCGCCTGACCGGTTCCGCCACGCTGCTCGGCGCGATCGGGTTCGCCGGACTTTTCCCCGTCCTCGTGCTCGGCCCGATCGCCGGCCACGTCGCCGACAAATACGATCGGCGCAGAATCCTGATCATCACGCAGACCGCGGCGATGGTCCTGGCCTTCATCCTCTCCGCGCTGACGCTCACGCATCTCATCCACGAGTGGCATCTCTTCGTGCTCGCCACCTGCCTCGGCATCGTGAACGCGTTCGATATGCCGGCGCGCCAGGCGTTCATCGTTCAGGTCGTCGAACGTGAAGATCTGCTGAACGCCATCGCTCTCAACTCGACGATGTTCAACGGCGCGCGCATCGTCGGACCTGCGATCGCAGGCCTCGTCGTCGCAGCGGTCGGCGAAGGATGGTGCTTCTTCGCGAACGGCGTCAGCTACATCGCCGTCGTCATCTGTCTGCTCATCATGCACGCCGAACGTCCGCCGTCGCCGCCGAGCGAAGCGTCGGCGATCCAGAACATCATCGAAGGCTTCCGCTACGTCGGCACGACTGCGCCGGTGCGCGCGCTGTTGCTGCTGATCGGCGTCGTCAGTTTCACCGGCATGCCGTACGCGGTGCTGATGCCGATCTTCGCCGATCGCATCCTGCACGCCGGACCTGGCGGCATGGGCATTCTGATGGGAGCGGCCGGCGTCGGCGCGCTGCTTTCGTCGGTTGCGATGGCGCTGCGTCAAAGCGTGAAGGGACTCGGACGCTGGGTGATGCTGGCGGCGCTCTTCTTCGGCATCTCGCTGATCGGATTCGCGCTGTCCCGCTGGTTCGTCGTGTCGGCGATCATGCTCGTACCGGTCGGCGCGTCGATGATGATGCAGATGGCGTCATCGAACACGCTCATTCAGTCGATGGTGCCGGACGAGTTGCGCGGCCGCGTGATGGCCGTCTACTCGATGATGTTCCTCGGCGTCGCGCCGTTCGGATCGCTGCTGGCCGGCGTGATCTCGAATCACATCGGCGCGCCGATGACGATCGCCGGCGGCGGCGCGATCTGCATCATCGCGTCGCTGATCTTCGGCATCCGCCTGCCGCTGCTGCGCGGCGAAGCGCGGCGATTGATTCTCGCGCAGCGCGCGGTGCCGGGAGAGCCGGCCGCTGAAACGACGCCGACCGGCGCGGAGACCTAACCGAGCGACGCTGCGAGCCCGTCGATGCGGCGCATCAGATCGTCGCGCGTTTCGATGAAGCGATCGAGACGCGTGGCCGGATCGTCGATGCCGTACGACGGATCGGCGATCGGCCAGTGCTCGATCCGTTTCGCGCCGGGCCACGTCGGACAATCCTGCGCTGCCGAATCGCAAACGGTGACGACGACGTCGAACGTCTGCGACAGGAATTGATCGGCCGACTTCGAATACTGATCTTTCATGTCGACGCCGACCTGCGACATCGCTTCGATCGCCAGCGGATGCACCCAGCCGGCGGGACGCGAGCCGGCGGAGACGACCTCGAGCTGATCGCCATGGAATCCGCGCGCGATCGCTTCCGCCATCTGGCTGCGCGCGGCGTTGCCGGTGCAGAGAAAGAGAACGCGTTTTTTCATGGCGCGAGCCGCTCGATGATCCAGTCTTTCGCGTCGCGAAGGCGATAGACGAAACGGTCGTGCAGACGATCGCTGCGTCCCTGCCAGAACTCGAATTGAAACGGAATCAGGCGATAGCCGCCCCAGTGCGGCGGACGCGGAATCGGGACGTCTTTGTACGTCGCCGACATTTCCGCGGCGCGTCCTTCGAGATCGCCGCGATCGGGAATGACGCGGCTCTGATCCGACGCCCACGCGCCAAGCTGACTGCCGCGCGGCCGCGTTGCGAAGTACTCGTCCGACTCCTGCTCCGTGGTGCGAACGACCGCGCCTTCGATGCGCACCTGACGCTCGAGCGCCGGCCACCAGAAGACGATCGAGGCGCGCGGATTGTCGTGAAGCTGCGAAGCCTTGCGGCTGTGATAGTTCGTGTAGAAGACGAAGCCGCGGCGATCGAAGCCTTTCAGCAGCACGACGCGCGCGGTCACGGCGCCGTCGGAGCTCGCCGTCGCGAGCGTCATCGCTTCCGGCATCACCGGCTGCGCGGCCTGCGCCTCTCCGAACCAGTGGCCGAATTGCGCGAACGGATCACGATCGAGAGCGTCGTCGAGCAGTTGAGCAGTCATCGCGAAGGAAACCAATGATAGAGGAAGAAGTAGACGAGGACTCCGGTGACTGAAACATACATCCAGAGCGGAAAGGTCCAGCGCGCCACGCGGCGGTGCTGCGGAACACGCATCTTAAGCCCGTTGAAGACCGAGAGAATCGCCAGCGGCACGATCACGACCGCGAGAATCGTGTGCGACGTCAGCAGCGTGAAGTAGACGGGACGGCTCCAGCCGGTGCCGGCGAAACGCGTCATGCCGCCGAGGTAGTGATAGGTGAGATAGGAGATCAGGAAAATGGTCGAGGTGACGCACGCGGCCAGCATGAAACGCTTGTGCGCCTGAATGCGCTTCTGCCGGATGAGCACGTAGCCGATGAGCAACCAGACGCCGCTCAGTGCATTCAGCGACGCGTTGACGGTCGGGAGGACGTGAAGAAGATCCATACGCGGCGCGCACTGTAGCAGAGCCCGATGTCATCCCGAGCGTAGCGAGGGATCCGGGCGGGCGGGGTACGATGTCGCTGCCTGCTGCCCCGCCCGCCCGGATCCTTCGCTAAACGCTCAGGATGACCGTAACTACTCGCGGAGGAGGTCGTCGACGGCTCTTGCAACCTGATCGGGGGCGTCATCGTCGAGCGACGAGATGTATTGCCGGACGACGCCGTTTCGATCGACGACGGCGAACTTCGCGCTGTGCAGCAGCGGCTCGCCGCCGTTCGCGATCTTGTCGCCCGCGGCGAGCTTGAAGCCTTCGACGGAGAGCCGAACGATCTCGTCGCGATTGCCGGTCAGGAACATCCAGCGTGGATCGTTGCGCACCTTCTTCGCGTAATCGGCGAGCACCGCGGGCGTGTCGCGCAGCGGATCGACGCTGATCGAAACGAAGCGGACCTTCGCGTCTTTGTCGACCTTCTTCGTCGTCAGCTGCATCGAGCGCGTCATCATCGGACACGTTCCGGTGCAGTTGGTGAAGATGAAGTCGTAGACGGTGACGTAACCCTTCAGGTCATTGACGCGCACCGCTTTGCCCGTTTCGCTGGTCAGCTGCGCGTCGGGCAGCGTGAAGAGTTTCGGCAGCTGCGATTCGTGATGGCAGGCGACGAAGAGCAGCGCGATCAGCAGTGCGACGCGCTTCATGCAACGACGAGGAGGAGCATGACGACGACGAGGTAGATGTTCGACGTCATGAAGAGTCGGCGGGCGGTGCGATTGGAGCGGTCGAAGAAGAACGCGATCGACGCGCCGAGCAGCGCCAGTCCGCAGATGACGGCGCCGGCGAGGTAGACGAAGCCATTCATCTTCGTGAACGTCGGCGCGACGCTCACGGCGAGCAGCGCAAGGCTATAGAAAATCGCCTGTCGCGCGGTCGAGGTGCCGTCGGTGTCGCGTACCGAGACCATCTCGAATCCGGCGCGGCCGTAGTCCTCGCGATAGATCCAGCTGATGGCCATGAAGTGCGGCAGCTGCCAGAAGAAGAGGATGCCGAAGAGAATCCAGCCGCCGGTGCCGAGCGCGCCGGTCGCGGCCGTCCAGCCCATCAGCGGCGGGATCGCGCCGGGAACGGCGCCGACGATCGTGCAGAGCGTCGAGATCCGTTTGAGTGGCGTGTAGATGAAGATGTAACTGGTGAGCGTCAGCGCGCCGAGTGCGGCAGTCAACAGGTTGACGGTCAGTCCGAGGTAGGCGGTACCGGCGACGGCGATGCCGGCCGCGAAGATCAGTGCCGCGCGCGGGGCGATGCGGCCGTTGGGAAGCGGGCGCAAACGAGTCCGCTTCATCTTCGCGTCCTGATCGCGCTCGATGTATTGATTGAGCGCGTTGGTTCCGGCGGCGACGAGCGCGGTGCCGATCAGCAGATTCAGGAGTTGCAGCGCATCGAAGTGCGGCGCGCCGATGAAGTATCCGGCGGCGGTGGTGATGAGCACCATCAGGACGATGCGCGATTTCGAAAGCTCGAGGTAGTCGCGCGAAACGCTCGCGAAGGTATGCGTGGTGAGGACTTCAGTGCTCACGCCGGCACCTCGGCGACTTCCGATCGCGGGAACGGCACGGTCTCTTCAGCGCGTACGGCAAGCGCACGCGCGGTCAGCGCGATCACGAGCGAGGTCGCCAACGTCAGCGCGCCGGTCATGACGTGGAAGCTGGTCACGCTTGCATGATGCAGCGCTTCGGCGCCGACGAGTGAGTGGTAATTCGCTGCTGTGCCTTCCCAGGCGACTTTCGCGCCGAGCCAGATTTGCAGCGCGATCACGCAAACGAGTGCGACTCCTGCGCGGCGAAGCGGCGCGGAGCCGGAGCGGAAAACGCGAATGAGCACGGCGATGGCGAGCAGCGACACGAGCGCCGCGCCGGTGCGATGCGCGAAGTTCACCGCGACGGCTGTCGAGATCATCGGCGGGATGAGGTGGCCAAGCGACGTCGGGAAGTCAGGGATGGCGATGCCGGCCCCGAGATGGCGCATCGTCGCGCCGATCAGGATCTGGATGTAGACGACGGCGACGAGCGCGGAGGTCAGCGCGACCGGCGCATCACTCACCTGCGCGCCGCGCATGCGGCGGAACGACTCCGACGCAAAGAAGGCGATGGAGACATTGAGACAGAGAAAAATCTCCGCAAGTCCGGCGTGTCCGATCGAGACCGAATGCGGCAGCAGCAGACGAACCGTCAGTCCGCCGAGAAGGCCCTGCGCGATGACGGCGCCGACGGAAAGCCATCCGAGACGACGGACAAATTGCTTCGGCTCGCTTCGATAAAGCCAGAGCGCCTGAATGACGGTCAGCAGTCCGACCGACGCCGCGAGGAGGCGATGTCCGTGCTCGTAGAAAATGCCGGCCACCATCGGCGGCATGAACATCCCGTACGACAGCGGCCAGTCGGGAACGGCGAGACCGGAGCCGGTCGACGTAACCATCGCTCCGGCATAGATAAGGAACAACGTCGACAGCGCGACGAACTTCGTGAAGCCGCGCAGAAGGCGCGGAGTCGATGGGATCGATTCGGTCATCTGGGTCGGGGTCTTTAGCCGGAGTGGGTCGCAGGCTGGGCCGGCGTCGCCTCCGGAATCGGGTTTGCCGGCGCAACCGGCGCTTCTGCAGGCGGCGCTGCCGGAGCATTCTCCGCCAGCCACTTCGCAAAGTCAGCTTTCGTGTGAACCGCCATCTGTCCGCGCATCCGGTAATGGCCGAGGCCGCAAAGCTGCGCGCAGGCGATCTCCCAGTGATCGTCGGGACCCGACGCTTTCACCGGCGTGAAGTGAATCGAGACGCTCATCCCCGGAATGGCGTCCTGTTCGGCGCGCATGACCGGCAGCTTGAAGCTGTGGATGACGTCCTTCGAGCTGACGTGAATCAGGACGGGACGATCCTTCTCGAGATGGAGCTGATTGAGCGTCACGATGTCGTCTTTGCCCTTCGGATCGGCAGGATCGAGACCGAGCGGATTCGATGCGCTCACGAGCGTCACCGCGCTGCGGCCGAACACCCCGTCGGGACCGGGGTAGTGAACGTTCCACGCAAACTGCTCGGCTACGACCCGTATTTCCAGCGGATTCTTCGACTTGTCGGGCGGCGTTGCCCACCGATACCAGGCCGGAATCGAGATGACGACGAGGAGGACAATCTCGACCGCGGCGACACCCGCTTCGATGTACGACGACGCGTGCGTGCGAACGCCGATGTAGTCGGCGCGCGGCGACCGTTTCTCACTGAAGCGGTAGAGCACGTAGAGGAAGTAGAGTCCCCATCCAACGAACAGGATCGCCATCAGTACGTGCACCATGAAGATCAGATCGTCGATCTGCTTCCCGTGCAGCGAGTAGTCAGGCGGCATGTAATGCATGAGGAACTCTCTCATTGATGCTCCCCTCCGTTAGTGCGTGGGCTCGACGAGATGCAGACGGCGGCGATTTTCGCGCGCGCGGCGCCAGAACGTGATGAACAGCGCCGCGAAGCCGATCTGCACGACGGCAACGATCGCCAGCAGGAATCCGATGGCGTTGTTCATTCCCTTCGCCATTGGTGAATCCGACGGGCCGTAACAAACCGGGCAGGCGAATGAAACGCCCGGAAGAATGACGAACAACAGAACCGCGGCGACGATGATACGGAGCGAGAGTCTGCTCATCCGAGCTCCTTCAGTTTGTGGAAGACCTTTCGCCCGTACACGACGAGCGCCGCTCCACAGAGAAGAAACAGCACGGCCATCCCGATCCACGCGACGTTCCGGCCGCGCGAGTATTCCTGCAACGCCCACACCGTCACCCACGCGCAGAGAAGCACGGAGGCGGAGACGAAGACGATGTGAAAGATTCGAAGGGACATTCATTCTTACTTCATGAGGTCGTAAACGTGATGCCACGGTCCCCACAGCAACACGGCGAAGAAGAACACCGTGATGCCGAGGATGCTGTAGATGAGTTTCTTTTCGTTCAGCAGATGCATGAAGAAGCCGGCCACGAGAAAGCCTTTGATCAACGCCACGACGAGCGCGACGAAGATCGCCGTGTGCACCGGCAGATCGAATCCGTAGCAAAGGCCGACCGTGATTCCGGTCAGAACCGCCAGTCCGCCGAAGACGAGCCAGTAGACCTTCAGTTCCTTCGCGATCGACGCGGGATCGTTGTGATGATCGTCATGTGCGGCGAGCTGCTCATCGCCGTGCGCTGCGTGTGCTGAGTGATCGGTCACGCGCTCCTCCTCAAAGCAGATAGAGAGTCGGGAACAGGAAGATCCAGACGAGATCGACGAAATGCCAGTACAGCCCCGCGACTTCGATGCGATTGATGAAGCGCTGGCGCTCGCTGAAGTACATCTTCGAGCCAGGGCCGGCGAAGTATCCAAAGACGACCACACCACCGAGGACGTGCAGTCCGTGCAGTCCCGTCATCACGAAGTAGATCGCGAAGAAGTTGCTGGTCGACGGGTAGTGATGAAGATGAAACTTGTGCGCGTATTCGAAACCTTTGATGACCATGAAGCCGGCCGCGCAAAGGAGCGTCACGCCGAGCCAGATCCGTCCCTTTTTGAACTCGCCGAGGCGGAAGTTTGCCCACGCCATGACGACGGCGACCGACGAGAAGATGAGAACGAACGTGTTAACGGTCGCGAGTGGAACATTCAGCTCTTCCCAGCCGCGCGGCCATGACGGCGCGCCGCTGCGCAACAGAATGAGCGACGAGAAGAGCGCGCCGAACAGCATCACCTCGGAAGCGAGGAACAGCCAGATGCCGAGCTTCGCGTTGTAGAGCCCCGTATCGGGACGCGGCGCAACGTTGTAGGGAATCTCCATCTCAGGCCTCCTGCGCGAGCGGCAGCGCCAGCGCCGCTTCTTCAGCGGGCGTCAGGTCGACATGCTGCGGCAGGAAGTCGCCTCCTTCCTGATCGGGTGCGCTGTACTCGTACGGTCCGCGGTAGACAGTCGGAATGATCGGGAAGTTCTTATGCGGCAGCGGCGGCGAAGGTGCGGCGCCCCACTCGAGCGTGGTGGCGTCCCACGGATTCGGACCGCAGTTGATCTTGCCGAGGACCGCCATGAAGACGTTCCAGAGGAAGTTGAGGATGAACGGCAGCTGGAACGCCAGCAGACCGATCGCACAGATCGACATGAACGGATTCGTCGCTTCCGCAATCGGTTTCGCGTGCGCGTACTGAATGCCGCCGTCGTACAGACGGCGCGAAACACCCGCGAGCCCTTGCAGAAACATCGGCATGAAGATGCCGTTGATCATGACGAACGAGCCCCAGAAGTGAATCCTGCCGAGCGTGTCGTTCAGCTTGCGGCCGGTCACTTTCGGGAACCAGTAGTAGATGCCGGCGAACATCGCGAAGATCGTTCCCGGCGCCACGACGTAGTGGAAGTGGCCGATGACGTAATAGGTGTCGTGCAGATGAATGTCTGCCGATGCGAGACCGAGCGGCAGTCCGGTCAGGCCGCCGATGCCGAACATCGGCAGGAAGGCGAGCGCGAAAAGCATCGGCGTGGTGAAGCGAATCGAGCCGCCCCACAACGTAATGAAGAACGCACTGAGGATGATCACCGATGGAACGGAGATGATCATCGTCGTCGTCTGGAAGAAGGCGCTGATCGTCGTCCCCATGCCGGTGAGGAACATGTGATGCGCCCAGACCACGAATGACATCACGCCGAGGAACATTGCCGCGAAGACGAGCGAGCGATAACCCCACAGCGGCTTGCGCGTGTTGTTCGCGAGGACTTCCGCGACGATGCCCATCGCGGGAAGAATCAGAACGTAAACCTCCGGATGCGCGAGGAACCAGAAGAGATGTTGCCAGAGCAGCGGATTACCGCCGCCGGCGACGTTGAGAATCTGGCCACTGACGACGAGTCCGCTCGGCAGGAAGAAGCTGGTGTGCAGCACGCGATCGCAGAGCTGCAGGACAGCAGCGGCTTCGAGCGGCGGGAACGCGAGGAGAAGGAGAAAACCGGTGACGAACTGCGCCCAGACGAAGAACGGCAGGCGCATCCACGTCATCCCTTTCGCGCGAAGCTGGATGATCGTGACGAGCGTGTTGACGGAACCGAGAAGCGACGAGGTGATCAGCAGCACCATGCCGAGAATCCACCACGTCTGTCCCTGCGTCGCGATGACGGAGAGCGGCGGATACGATGTCCAGCCGGAGTTCGCGGTGCCGCCAGGCGCGGCAAAGCTCGCGAGCATCACCAGCCCGCCCGGCAGATAGCACCAGTAGCTGGCCATGTTCAGGCGCGGGAACGCCATGTCAGGCGCGCCGATCTGGAGAGGCACGAGGAAGTTGCCGAATGCGCCGACAGCCAGCGGCACGATCGCGAGGAAGACCATGATCGTGCCGTGCATCGCGCCGAGCTGGTTGTACGCCTCGGGGAGCAGAACGCCGCCCGGCGCTCTCCCCTCGCCCAGGACTTTCAGCACGTTGAACGCATGCCCCGGCCAGCCGAGCTGGAGGCGCATGAAAATCATCAGAGTGAAACCGAGAAGGAGGAAGCAGAGGGCGGTGACACCGTACTGCACGCCGATCCATTTGTGATCGACGGAGAAGACGTACTTGCTGATGAAGGTCTCGTGATGATCGTCGTGCTTCAGCTTCTCTTCACGACGCTGCGCCTGCATCGCTTCTTCGAGCAGCTTCGCCGCATCATCGGCATACAGCCACTGCGATCCGACCTTGATTTGTCGTTTCTGCCCCAATGCTCGCCTCCGTCGCTGTCATTCCGAGCGTCGCGAGGAATCCGGGCGGGAGGGGCGCACGACACGACATTCGTGCCCCGCCCGCCCGGATCCCTCGCGACGCTCGGGATGACTCTAGAAACTAAACGAAACCGCCTTCGACTCTTTGGCGCCGATCGTGATCGGCTGTTCCTTCGAGCCGTACTTCTCGTGCCACGCAACCAGCGTGTAGGTGCCCGGCGGAAGATTCGGAATCGTGAACGTGCCGTCCATCTTCGAGACCGCGAAGAACGGGTGCGGCATGACGGCCATGTACGACTTCATCCAGCCGTGCACGTCGCACTTCACCTTGAACGGCTTCATCTCGGGCTTGTCGAACTTCTGGGATGACACCATGCCCTGGACCGGCTGGCCGACGTTGAACTGCGCGTTCACTTCCGGCATCGCGTGCACGTTGTGCAGCGTCGCGTCACTGTTTTTGATCTGCAGCGCCTGACCAACCTGCACACCGTGAACGTGCGGGAAGTACTGGCAGCCTTTCTGATCGAGCACGACCGCCTCGGAAGGAGGAGGAAAGCTCCCTTTAATGTCTTTGATGTAGACGAAGACGTTGGCGAGCTCACCGGCCGGGCCGGCGACGACTTCTTCGTCCGCGACGGGCGCGGAGTGCTGCGACTGACAGTACGGATCGGCGCCCATAGGAATGGCGCCCATCTTCGGAGCCGCCGCGGCGAGCTTCACCGCGCCGGTGATCGTCGCGGCATCGGCCGAGACGGGAGCGGCGGCGGCTGCTGCCGGTGCGGCGGCGGTTCCGCCGGCGGTCGAGGCGACGGTCGCGGTCTGCGCTTCCTGGTCGTCCTCGCCTTCATCTTCATTCGACGACGCTTCTTTGCCGCCGCCGCAGGCGACGACGAGCACGAGCGTGAGCGCGAACAGAGCAGAGAGAAAACGTTTCATCGTCATGGGTCAGTTCTCCGATTTCGAAAATCAATGCGCGCGGAGCGCGCGGGTGGTCGAGATTATCACCTTCCGCTGCCGCTCCCGGCCGGACGCTCCACGCGTCCCGACTTGAGTGCCGGGACCGGTGCTCCGGTCGTCGGCGTGAGTGGAACGGTCGTCGAAGGAATCCCTTGCGACGCCGCTGCGGATGGCATGTCGGTGATGCCGATGCTCCAGATGTAATCGCGGAGATAGCTGGTCAGCGCGACCGCATCGCCCATCGTCCGTTTCAGTTCTTTCTCGTCGTTGTTGAAGAGCGGCAGCAGCGCCGCTTTCTGCGCCGCGAATCCCGGCGTATCGAGCGCGCCCGCGAGCGGCGAGACGAAGCCGGTGCCGTTCTCGTCGCGCGGGAAGTTCGTCGGCATGCGCGTGCCGGGGATCATCTCGTTCGGACGGCGAATCCAGTCGGCGATCCATTCGTGCCGCAGACGCACGCGAGCGAGCGTGAGGTTCGGCGCGAGCGACGTCAGGTCGCCGGACGGCGGAACCGGCGGATTCTGCGGATTCACCGGCGTCGTGCCGTGACACTTCTCGCAGCGCAGCATCGCGAAGACCTGCTTACCGATGGCGACGTTCGCCGCCGGCGCATTCACGCCACGCAGCGTGTCGAACTGCTGCTCGTGCCCCTCGGCGGCGAAGTACGTGACGAGCGTGTTCGTCTCTTCGTCCGTGAAGTGGAAGGTCGGCATCCGGACGCTGAGCCACGGACGGATCTTCATCACGGAAGGATCTTTCAGGAAGTTGAAGAGGAACGGCGACTGCGCGCGCCCTCCTTCCGGCGAGAGATCCGGCGGCAGATAGGCGGCGTCGCTGATCATCGGCGCGATCGCGCGGCCTTCGCCATCGACGACGTGACAGGCCCGGCAGTTGTGCTGCGAGACGCGCTTGCGCCCTTCTTCGATCAGCCGCGACTGCGGGCTGTTCGACGCCATCTTTTCGGTGGCAACTTTCTCTTTGGTGAGACCGACGACGACGGTCGTGATCAGCCTTCCTTCCTCCGGCGTGAGGTGGAAGTTCGGCATCTTCAGCTTGTCGTTGTAGACCTTGGTGCGCTTGTCGTCGTAGACGCGCGGGCTGCGGACCTTGTTGTAAATCCACGACGAGTTGGTGTGCAGGACGTGTTCGTGGCTGCCGTCTTCGTGCTGATATTCGTGCACGAATCCGAAGTCGAAGAGATGCAGCGCCTTCGAGCCTTCGATGGTCAGCTCGGTCCCGATCGGCTTCAGCCCTTCGAAGCCTTTGATGTTGTGACAGGAGTAGCAGCCGTACTTCTCGATCGAGCGCTGGCCGAGATAGACGAGCTGATCGTGGAGCGGCATCGTGCGCAGCTTCGCGTCGGCATCGCGATCGGTCAATGTGTTGACGAGGTAACCTTTGGCGAGCTCGCGCACCGCGTTCACGTCAGGCGGACGAATCGGCTTCTGCATGAACTGCGGCTTCTGCAGCGACATGAGATACGCGGTGACGTCGGCCGCTTCCTGATCGGAGAGGCGGAGGCTCGGCATCGGCGCATCGGCGTAGTAGTTCTTCGGGTTCTTCACCCAGTTGTAGATCCAGCCGGGATGCGTCTTTGTGCCGACGCCGGTGAGGTTGAAGCCGAAGTTGCGCTCGAGCGGGAAGTCGTCGCGGCGAGCCACGCGCACGGCGCCGCTCTTCGCGTCTTTGACCTGCTCGGTGTCGATGTGACAGCCCAGGCAGCCGAGGTTGTCGACGAGCTGCTTGCCGTGCGCCACGTCGCCGCCGGCGCCGCCCTGCCAGCTGCGACGCGTCGATTTCGAGAAGAGGAACTCGACGATCGAATGGATCTCTGCGTCCTGGTATTTAATGTTCTGATCGCGCTCGGCCGGCGGCACGTTCGGACCGACCATGTTGCGCTGATAGAAGAACGACGGCATGCGCGTCGTCGAACGGAAATCGTGCGGTTCGGAGATCCAGCGGAACGCCCATTCCGGCGTCGTCTTTTCAGCGATGCCGTTGAGGTCCGGACCCGGTTTGCGGAGATCGCTGAAACGCCAGTTGCTGATCTTGTGGCAGGCGTAGCAGCCGTAGAGCTCGACCATGTGCGTCGCTTTGGTGATGTCCGCGCCGCCTTTGACCTGCATCTCACCGGCGTGGCACTTCAGGCAGCCGGCTTCGTAATTCTGACGCGAGTACATCGGCGTCTCATTGAATGGATTCGGCGCGTAACCCCAGTGGCGCTTCTCCATGTCGCCCCACGTCGGGAAGAAGCCGAGCGTCCACATCGAAGAAGCGGTCCAGCGCTTCTCCATCTTCCTGTTCGGCGGCGTGTGGCCGGCGCGTCCGAATTCGGTCGCGCGATCCTGCCCGCGATGGCAGGCGGTGCAGCCGTAGTCGAGCAGAGGATGGGGCGATGCGGAGCCGACGAAGAGGTCGAGCTTCGGATGCGTGCGCCACGGATTGAGCATTTCCGTCGGCGCTTCCTGAATGCGCTTCAACTGCGCGATGCGCTGCTCGGCATCGGCGCGCTTCACTCCGACGATCTGGAAGTTGTCGAGCTTCAGCTGCAGCTCGGCAGCGAGTCGCGCCGCCTCTTTCTTCGATTCGAAACCGGGACGATCGATGGCGCGATGACAGGTCTGGCAGCGATCGACTCGCGGGACCTGCATGTAGTTCATCTCGATGAAGAGATCGTTGAGGACGACCTGGTCGACCTTGAACGTCGGCGCGACGAAGTCGAGCATCGGCGCGTTGAGAATCGCGAAGTCTTTCGATGCAACCCTGACCGTCTGCAGCTGTTTGTTGAGCAGATCGATCGAGGCGGTGAGCTCTTTCTTCTTGTTTTCGAGGTCGGTGATCTTCTTCAGCCAGACGTCGACGCGCGCTTTGGCGGCGTCGCGGTCGCGAGTCACCTGCTGCAGGCGAAGCTGCAGATCGTTGACGTGATTCGTGAGCTCGACGTAGTGCCGGCGGCGCTCGGCGGCATCGGGACGATGCTGCACGGTCGCGGCTTCGGTCTCGTAGCGGTCGGCGTCGAGAGTCGCCTTCGCGAAGCGGTAATCCTGATCGGCCGCGTAGTGCTGCCCTTCCCACTGATCGAGATCCTTCTGAGCGCTGACGAACTCGTGGCGGTGAAGTGCGATCTCTTTTTCCTGCTGGCGAACCTGCCGATCGAAATCGGCGAGATGCCGGCGAAGCTCGGCATCGTCAGCGACCTTCAGATCGGACTCGATCCGCTCGCGCTGAATGCGCATGAACTCGAGCTGGAACCACTTCCATCCGCGCACGTAGTCGTACATCACGATCCAGCCGGTGACGACGAGAAGCACGAGACTGGAGATCGCAAAGATCCAGTTCAGCTTCTTCATGCTGTAGTTGTGCGGAATCGGCTCTTGCGGTTTCACGCGTTCGTTCGCTCTCTATCGATGGCCAGCGGTCAGATGTTGAAGAAGATCTCCTGGATGTGAACGATGTACTTGAGGTTGAAAAGCCACCGAAGAACCATCTTGATCGGCAGCGAAGCCATCATCAGGAACAGGTACGCGCCAACGTAATAGCGCGGCGGTCCCATCTTCAGGAAGAAGCGGCGGAACGGACCGATCGCCAGCAGCGGCGGCAGCCCGAGATATGCCAGCACGATCAGCAGTCCGAACAGCTCGCGGATCAGCCAGAGGTGCGGCAGCGGCATGTGCAGCGCCTTCACCCAGATCAGCTCCGAGAGATCGACGTTGACGAGCGGCACGAGCTTGTTCGGATCCCAGTATTCGTACGGGCCGAAGAAGTTCCAGTTCGGGCCGCGCAGGAACGTTCCTGTAATGATGAGGAACGACCAGAGCACGAGGAAGCCGTAAAGGAAAATCCCGAGCTCCCACTTGCGCTCGCGGAACGAGTAGTAGCCGTTGCCGCGCGGATTCGTGTCGATGTACGGCACGGCCATCAGACCGACGATGATGAGCGTCGGCAGGACGACGCCGGCCAGCCAGGGATCGAAGTAGACGAGCATTTCCTGGAGACCGAGGAAGTACCAGGGCGCTTTCGCGGGATTCGGTGACGACGTCGGATTCGCGGCTTCTTCGAGCGGCGCGCGGAGGCCGATCGACCAGACGATCATGATGATCGTCAGCACGATCATGCAGAGCATCTCGGTGTAGACGAGATCGGGCCACGTGAAGAGCTTCTCGTCCGACTCCGTCTTTTCGTACGGGATGCCGCCGACGGCGATCTGCTTGTCGTTGAGATACGCCTTGCGCAGCGCGACCCACGTGAAGAAGACAAGGAGAAAGATCATCGCCACGATCGGAACGTTGTCCGGCTTGGCGGCGATCAGATAGAAGTTTTCGTCGAGCATCGACAGCCCGAAGGCGAGGATGCCGAAGATCAGCATCCACTTGCCGACCTTCGCGTCCCAGATCCGTCCGCCGAGATTGGCGAGCACGAACATGATCGCGAGATAAGCGATGCCGAGATAAAGGAGCGGCTGAATCGCGAAACCGGCGACGAGCAGCAGGATGCCGAAGCCGAGAAATGCGTAGCCGCCTTTCGAACGAAGGCGGCCATCCATCAGATTGAAAAAGACGATGAAGCCGAACAGCGACGTCAGCAGCAGAAAAGAGATCGACGCGCCGGAGAGTACGTTGATGAAGTCCTTGATGAAATCCATCGTCGACTCCTACAGCGGACCCGAAATGCCCCCGTCTTTCCGGACGCGCCAGAAGTGAATGGCCATCAGGAATCCGGCGGCAAGCGGAATGACCATACAGTGCAGGACATAGAAGCGAAGCAGCGTCGAAGCGCCGATGCTTCTGCCGCCGATGAGCGCGAATCGCGCGTCATCGCCGGCGTGAATTAGTCGTATGTCCCCGAGTTTTACGAGCCCCGACATCGGCCCCTCGTTTCCGGCGCCCGGTGTTGCACGCGCCATGTTCGAGCCGACGGTGATTGCCCAGATTGCGAGCTGATCCCACGGCAGGAGATATCCGGTGAACGAGAGGAGGAGCGTCAGCACGAGCAGAATGACGCCGACGTTCCAGTTGAATTCGCGCGGCGGCTTGTACGAACCGGTCATGAAGACGCGGAACATATGCAGCCAGACGGCGATGACCATCGCGTGTGCACCCCAGCGGTGCATCTCGCGCATCAGTCCGAACGGCGCCTGCTCGCGCAGATCCATGATGTCGGTGAAGGCGTATTCGATCGTTGGCCGGTAATAGAACATCAGCAGCAGACCGGTGACGGTCTCGACGAGGAAAAGGAAGAACGACGTTCCGCCCATGCACCACGTGTAGCTCATCCGCACGCCGGAGCGGCGGACCTTGACCGGATGCAAGTGAAGGATGAGTGAACCGAGGACCGCGAGCACCCGCTTGCGGTTCGTGTTGGGGATGCCGACGCGGAAAACGGATTTCCAGATCTGCGAGTTGACGATGCCGTCGCGCAGCTGAGTCAGATTCGCCATCGAGCTCCCTTCCTCACACTTTCAGGAACGACTCAGGGTCGGTCCATTCGCCGCGCTCCTGGTGAAACTGTTTCGACTTGTCGACGACGATCTGTCCGTCGGCGACGTCGACGTAAATCTTCGCCCGCTCGAGTGGGCGCGGAGCAGGTCCTTCGAAATTGATTCCGGTGCGGTAGTAGCCGCTGCCGTGGCAGGGGCACTTGAACTTGTTCTGGGACGGCAGCCAGTTCGGCGTGCAGCCGAGGTGCGTGCAGACGGTGATGAGCGCGTACATCGACTCTTCCGTCCGGACGATCCAGATGCCGAACTTGTCCTTCCAGCGTTCGTCGACTTCGCCGACCGAGTAGTCGGCCGGAGCGCCGGCCTTGAATTTCTGGACCGGCTCGAAGAGAACGTTGGGGAAGAGATAGCGGCCGAAAATCCCGCCGAGGCCGCCGAGAGCGGCCGCGAGCGTGCTCCAGGCGATCGTCAAAACCCAGGGAAAGCTGCGCCTGGTGATTTCTCCCTGGTCACGAATATCCGCCGCTGCACTACCTGCAAGCGGTGTCTTCGGAGCCACCTGATATGGCGAGATTTCTTCGGCCATCCGCGATCTGAAATTGCTCGGAAACTGGTCGCGCCACTATCCAGGATTCGGGGGTAGGTGTCAACGCTAAACCCGTGCTCCGCAGCCGATGTGGCGCTACATTTTGATGCATGCGACGTCTGGCCATCGCGCTTCTGCTCTTCGCTGCCTCGATTCGTGCCGACGTGCGGCCTCGTGCGATCCCTCCGCGAGCGATCGAAACCGGTA
The DNA here is from genome assembly GCA_034667465.1 of Acidobacteriota bacterium. Lineage (GTDB taxonomy): Bacteria > Acidobacteriota > Thermoanaerobaculia > Gp7-AA8 > Gp7-AA8 > JAOBAU01. The sequence continues at coordinate 30,043 of JAXDJV010000003.1, forward strand.
ACGTCAAGACGTGGCGCTTCGTCCTCGTCAACGACGCGCCGGTCGCCGAGCAGCGCGTGCCGGTGACGTTCTCGATCAGCAACGACGAGCTGCTTTCGATTCCTGCAAATTGCGAACGGTCCGCCACGCGACACGACGAAGTGCGATGCGTGGTCGACATCGGCGCGTCGTCGATTTCATCCGAGCTCACCTTCACGATCCGGACGAGCACGTCGCTGAAGTTCGGCCGCTTCGGCGCCGCAGTCACTACCATCGGCTCGAAGAGCTGGCGCGATGAAGCGATCCTTGCGCGCGACTTCGTCGTCACGAACGTGGCCGACTCCGGCGCCGGCTCGCTGCGCGCCGCGATCGAGCAGGTCAATGAACAGTGCGCGACGAACAGCGACGTATCGCGCGACGGCCCATGTCGCATCTCGTTCGCAATCGACGCGCCTCTCCCCGCCTCCGGGTGGTACACGATCGCGCCGAAGACGCCGCTGCCCGCGCTGACGGCGTACGACGTCACCATCGACGGCAGCACGCAGGCAAACGATTTCGGCGCGCCGAAGATCATGCTCGATGGTCGCGATGTGCAGGGCGGGCACGGCCTCGAGCTTCATTGCTCGCGAGCGGACATCATCGATGTCGCCATCGGCTCGTTTCCGCAGAACGGCATCTTCGCGATCCCTCGCCCGTCCGCCATTTACACCGGCGTCACGGTCAGACGCGCCTGGCTCGGCGTCGATCCGACCGGAGTGCAGTCCGCGCCGAACGGATGGCGCGGACTGCAAACGTATCGCTCTTACGGAACGATCGCCGACAACGTGATCGCCGCGAACCGCCGCGCCGGCGCGTTCTTCGCGCACGCGAGCGAGCTGACCATTCGCGACAATTTCGTCGGACTCGGCGCCGACGGAAAAACGCCGCCTGGCAACGGCGCGAGCGGAGTGTTCATCGATGTGCCGCTGCCGGAAACGTATGCGCAGGTGCCGGTGCCGGTCTACCTCACGGTGCGCGACAACGTCGTCGCATACAACGCACAGGCGGGACTCTCGGTGACGAACGGATCGGAGCTCGCGATCGGCGCGAACAGGTTCTTCAACAATGCAGGCGCCGCGATCGACTTCGGCCTGAATGGCCGCGGCGGCGCCATTGAGCCGGCGCCGGCAATCCGCGCCGCGACTTACGCGAACGGCGTGACGACGATCGAAGGAACCGCCGGCCGCTCGTCGACCGTATTTCTCTACGCCAGCGGTCAGCTGAAAGCCGATGGCAGCGTCGAGGCGGAGCAGTTCATCGGCCAGCTCTCGGCAGGTCCGGCCTTCACCCTCGCCGTCCCTCGGGATCTGCGCGGTCTCTACATCAGCGCATCATCATCCGCAATCACGGTCGGGCAGATTCCGAGCAGTTGCCTTTGTGACGTGCCGAAGCAGCACCTGTTGTCGACGGAGCTCAGCGCGCCGCGCCGGGTCGACTGAGCGCTTCGTTCGCCGCGCCGCGCACGCGCAAGCTCGGATCGCTCGCTGCGATCTTCTGGAGCTCGGGACGTGCTTCGGCGCCGGCGAGCTTTGCGTACTCGGCCATCGCGACGATCATCGCGTCTTCCTTCTGGTTGTCGCGCATCCCTTCGATCTTTGCGAGCCGGCTCCGGTCGAGCATCTCGCGCAACACCGGCAGCGCACGCGCATCGTTGAATCGGGCGAGCGACACCGCGGCGTTGAAGCGGACATCGGCAACGGAATCATTCACTGCGACGACGAGCGCGGGCACGACGTCCGGCGTGCCCTGTTCGCCCAACGAATAGACAGCCATCTTGCGGATACCGGAATCGTCGTCGGCTGCCGATTTGATCAGCTGCGCGGTTGCGCGCGGATCGCGCAGTTCGCCGAGCGCCCAGAGCGCGTAGATGCGCGTTTCGGCATCGACGTCGTTCGCGGCGTCGAGCACGAGCGGCGTCGCTCGTTTGTCGCCGAGGTTGCCGAGGACGACGGTCAGGTAACGGCGGACCATCGGATCGTCGTTCTTCGAACGAACGTAAAGCTCGGTCACCTGCTGAAAGAGATTCGGATAGCGCTTCGCTTCTCCCCTCTTCAACGCTTTCGCAAGTTCGAACGCAGCCTGCTTCCGTTCGGTGCGGCTGCCGGCGCTGATCTGCGAAACGTAATCGGGAACGGCGTGCTCTTCGCTGGCGAGTTTGCCGAACAGCAGAAAGACGACCACGCCGATCAGCACCACGCCGAGCGGGAAGACGACGAACTGCATGAGGATGGTTTTCGGGGACTCTTTGGGGAGATCGGCTGACGATTCGGGCTCAGTCGTCATCTGCCAGTCATCACCACGAAGTCAGGCAGATATGCCTTCAGCTGCGTCGGCGCGTTCGGGACGACGATCGCGTCCTTGTCGCAAACCGATTCACACAGCCGGCAGGCAACGCATTTGTTCTTGTCGACGAACGCCACCTTGTAATGATTGGCGACCGTCTCGTCGTTCGGCTCGACCATCCCGATGCATTCGAACGGGCAGATGTCGACGCAGAACTCGCAACCGGTGCAGAGCTCTTTGATGACTTCCGCTTTCGGAATGTCCTTCGGTTTCACGCGCGGGATGTAGTCACCGTGCTGGTTCTGGATGGCGTCGACCGGGCAGTAGATGCCGCACACCGAGCAGTCGATGCAGCGTTCCGGGTGGATGTAAAACTGCGCTTTTTGCGCTCCCCAGATCGTGTTGGTCGGACACTTGATCTCGCAGACCCCGCATCCGATGCATTTGTCGGTGATGAAATGTGGCATGGGCTGGCAGTCTACCGTAACCGTCAAGAGCGCGGACCAATTCGCGCGACGACAACAAACGGGTCGGTGAAGATCGGCATGACCGGCCGCAGCCGGCGCAATGCGACGAGCTCAGGCGCTCTCCGTTCGCCGACCCAGACGAACGATCCGGACGGCAGCACTCGCTCTGCTTTGAGTGCTTCGTCGATCGTCGTTACGCGACGCCAGCCGGGATGCTGCGCCTGATCCGGCGGATACGGAATCGTCGACGGACGAACGGTCACGGTCTCCAGAAAAAGGTAGCCGCTGGCGACAACCGGATCGCGATCGGCGGTCGCCGCGGCGACGATCGCGCCGTAGCGATATGGCTCGACACGGCGACGGAAGTGATCGACGACTCCCGCCTGAACGACGAGCAGTCCGATCACCATCAGGCCGAGCGCGACCGCCAGCCGCACAGGACGCGACCAGGCATGAAGCGACGTCGCGATCCAGAGCACCAGCGGCGCGGCGAGCACCGATTCGAATCGCATCGGAACATACGCGCTGCGCCCGAGGAAACCCAGGATGAGGACGAGCGCGAGCGGGATGAGCGTCATCGGTGCGAAGCGATTCCAGCCGCGGACGATCGCGACGACGAACAGCACGAGCGCGAGCATGACCAGCGCGACCGGCGCCGGACGAAAGAGCGCATCGGGATAGAGCGCCGCAAACGACAGCTGCGCGAGCGGCTCGAATGTCACCGTCGAAACCTGCGCTTTCACCCATCCGGTCGCTTCGACCGGTTGCCGCAGCGCGAACAAAACTCCCGGCGCGAACGCGACGCACGCGGCGGCGAACGCCGCGAACGATCGGCGGTCGCGCCGCAACAACAGCAGCGGCAGGAAGAGCGCGCCGTAGTAATGCGTGTACGCGGCGGCGACGAGCGCAAGCGCCGCGACGAACGGACGCTCGGCGTACAGCGCAAGAATCGCCAGCGTCACGAACATCGCGCACATCGCATACGCGCGCGCATCGACGGCGAAGAGCACAGCCGGCGGAAACACGGCCAGCAGCGACGCAGCGAGGAACCGCGTCACGCCAAGCGAGCGCGCCGAAAGAATCGCGCCGAGTGAAACCGTTGCGCACAGCAGCGACACGAGGCGCATCGCGCGCACCGACGCCGGCAGAAAGTGGACGACGAAGTAGTAGAGGGGCGGACCGGAATCGCTGCGCAGCGCTTCGAGAATCCCGGCGAACGATTTGCGCGAGATCCAGCGCGTGTAGAGCTCGTCGAAAAACGGCTCGCGCGCGATGAGCAGCGCGATGCGCGGGATGAGGAAGAGAAGAACGATTCCGGCGATGACGACGCCGGCACCGCGTCGCGTGGAGAGGAGATCGCGCTGCGGCCGGCTCAGAAGGCTAAGAGCTCCGAGATCGTCTTGATCAGATGCGACGACTGAATCGGCTTCGAGATGTATGCGTTCGCACCGAGCGCGAGGCCACGCTCCCGATCCTCTTCCGCCCCTTCGGTGGTGATGATGATGATCGGGATGTTCTTCAGCTGCGCGTTCTGCCGCACGAGCGAAACGAGCTTCAGCCCGTCCATGACCGGCATGTTGATGTCGGTGAGGATGAGATCGATCTTGTCGGGACCGGAGAGCTTTTTGAGCGCGTCGACGCCGTCGACCGCCTCGATGATCTTCGCGTTCTTGAAACGCTTCAAAGAGAACGAGATCAATTGGCGCATGGTCGGAGAATCTTCAACGACCAGAAAGTTCGCGTTCTCCATTCCCTCTGTTCCGCCCTCTTTACGATGATGTGGTGAGCAGATCGAGGAAGCTCTGAATCGTGTTGAGCTTCCGTTCCGACTGCGAATACAGCTTCGACGAGAAAATAGCAGTAGCAGCGTGTGCGGCGAGCAGCGAGAAGAGCTCGTAGTCGACGGCCGAGAACGAATCCTTCTGCTGCAACAGCTTGTAGATGACGATGAGACCGATGACGTGCTCTTTGATCTTGAGCGGAACGGCCGCCAGCGGTTTGTCGAGCGCGAGCGAGCCGCCTTCGACGTCCTGATTGATGTAGTAGCTCTCGCCGGTCTTCGCGACCGTGCCGAGGATGCCTTCGCCGAGTCGCGTCGAAAGCTGCGCGACGCCCGGCATCACATCCTCACCTTCCGATGCGATCGACTTCAGCTCGTTCGTCTTCTCGTCCAGCAGCAGGATCGAGAACGCTTCCGCGCCGACGAGATTGATGACGATCTCCTGGACGATCTGAATGACTTCCTTGAAGTCGAGCGTCGAGTGCAGCTGATAGCTGGCGACGTAGAGATTCGCCAGATTGTTGTTCTGCTCTTCGATCTCGATGTAGCGATTCGCGAAGTCTTTGTTCTCTTCTTCGACTTCCTTGAAGCGCATCCCCATGCGACGGTTTTCGTCGGTGAGCTGCTGGATCTCGGCGCGGAGCCGCATCACTTCTTCGCTGCTTGCCGCGGAGGCCTGCTCGGTCTCCAGCGACGCGAGCCGGAAGCGCAGCTTCTGGTTCTCACGCAGGAGCTCTTCGGTGAACTCCTTGCCTCGACTGAACAGCTCGAGAAACTTCTCAGCTTTTTGTTCTTCGCTCATCTCTCTCTCGGGGACCCGGGATTCGCGGACGAATCTAACACACTCGAAACGCTTTTCAGCCCGCGCACAAGCGGTGGATGGCGTTGGGGATGTCGCCGAGCGGCAGGACCTGCTCGACCGCTCCGGTCTTGATCGCCTCGCCCGGCATTCCGAAGATGATGGCAGTCTCTGCCGACTCGGCGATGGTGCGGCCGCCGCGTCCGCGCACGAGGCGGATCGCCTCGGCGCCGTCGTCGCCCATGCCGGTCATGATCACGGCGACCAGACGATCGGAGCACGCGGCGCTCGCGGTCGTGAAGAGCCGGTCGACCGACGGCGCGTAGATGTCGTTGAGCGCAGCCGCAAAGACGCGCACCTGCAATCCGTCGCCGCTGCGGCGCACTTCGGTCTGCATTCCGCCCGGCGCGATGTAGATCGTGCCGGCGCCGAGCATCTCGCCGTCGTCCGCTTCCTTCACCGTGTATCTCGTCAACCTGTTGACTCTTTCCGCGAAGAGCCGCGTGAACGTCGGCGGCATGTGCTGCGCGACGACGAACGGCACCGGCAACAGCGGCAGCGCCTGAAAGAGATGCTGCAGCGCCGGCGGACCTCCCGTCGAACAACCGACTGCGACGAGCTCGATCCCCTGCGCGCAACGCTCCGCGTCGGTCGCCGGCGGCGCCGCCGCCTTCTCTTCTTCCTGGACTCGGCGGCGGAGGTTGTCCATCCGCAGATCGGCGACCTGCATCACTTTCGAGATCAGGTCGCGCTGAATCTCTTCGAGGCGCGGCGAGACGCGGCCGCCCGGCTTGGCGATGAAGTCGATGGCGCCGAGCTCCAGCGCTTTGAAGACGCTTCGATCACTGGCCCGCGACGAGACCGCGATTACCGCCGTCGGCAGATTCGCCATCAGCCAGCGGAGGAACGCGAAGCCGTCCATGATCGGCATCTCGAGGTCGAGCGTGATTACGTCGGGACGATGTTTCATCACCTGTTTGATCGCGTCTTCGCCATTGACCGCGGTCGCGATCACTTTGATCTGCGCGTTCGTCTCCAGCATGCGGGAGAGCGTGACGCGGTTGTAGGCGGAGTCGTCGACGACGAGTGCTTTGATCATCAGCCGGGCGGGCGACATTCTATCGTCGCCGTGATACACAACGGAGCGGAGGTTTTGTAATGAATCGGTTTCGTGCTCTGGTCGCCGAGCAGAACGCAACGGGTAATTACGACGTTGCGCTGAAAGAGTTGTCGACTGATGAGCTGCCGCCCGGCGGAGACGTCGTCGTCGACATCGACTTTTCGTCGCTCAACTACAAAGACGCGCTCGCCGTCACCGGACGCGGAAAAATCATTCGGAAGTTCCCGATGGTTCCCGGCATCGACCTCGCCGGCACCGTCATCGAGTCGGGCGACGCGCGCTACAAGCCGGGCGATCGCGTCATCGGACTGGCGCACGGACTCGGCGAGCTGCACTGGGGCGGTTACGCGGAACGTCAGCGCGTTCGCGGCGACGTCCTCGTGCCCCTTCCTCCCACGCTCTCGCTCGAAGAGTCGATGCGCATCGGTACCGCCGGATTCACGGCGATGCTCTGCGTCCTCGCGCTCGAGCACGCCGGCGTCGTTCCGTCGGAGCGGGAAGTCGTCGTGACCGGCGCTGCAGGCGGCGTCGGCTCGCTCGCGGTGATGCTGCTCGCGAAGCGCGGCTTCCGCGTCGCCGCTTCCACCGGACGCGCGGGGCTGGAGCCGTATCTTCGCGATCTCGGCGCTTCGTCGATCATCCCGCGCGACGACCTCGCGAAAAAAGGGGGAGCGCTGCAATCGGAGAAGTGGGCCGGCGCGATCGACACGGTCGGGGGTCAGACGCTCGCGACATTGCTCGCGCAAACCGCGTACGAAGGAGCGATCGCCGCATGCGGAATGGCGGGCGGCGCGGAACTGAACACGACCGTTTTCCCGCTGATCCTTCGCAACGTTTCACTCCTCGGCGTCAGCTCGATCGAGACGTCGATGGCGAAACGGCTCGAAGCGTGGTCGCGACTCGAATCCGATCTCGATCGCGAAAAACTCGCGTCGCTGAGCCGGACCGAGCCGCTCTCGAAGATCGCGGAGCTCTCGGACGAGATCCTTGCCGGACGCGTCCGTGGACGGATTGTCATCAACGTGCACGAGTAATGCTCCGTATCAACGGCGTGAAGACTCTCGTCGCCGCCCTCTTTTCTCTTCTTCTCCCATTCGCCGCGATCGCGCAACAGACCGCACAGATCAACGTCGCCGCGCAGAACTTTCCCGGCAAAGTACGCCCCGGCGACCCGGCCGCGATCGATGTCATCGCCACGAATTTTGGTCCGGCCGATGCGGAGAACGCAGTCGTGACGATCACGCCGCCGGACGGCGCGACCGTTCACGTGACCGGCAGCGGCGTGACGTGCGACGAATCGAAGGTTCCGATCGTCTGCTCGATCGGCACCATCATCGCGCAGCGCGGCAGGTCGATGCATCTGACCGAAACTCTGCCGCCGGCGCTCGGCGCGTATGCGACGAAACTCTCGATCCGCAGCACGACTCCTGATTCACAGCCGTTCCACGAATCGCCGTTCGTGATCGAGGTCTCGAACGATCCCGATCTCACCGTCTCGATGAACCGCTTCCCGCCGTCGCGCTTCGATCCGAACGCGCCCTTCGGAACGATCTTCACCGTGAAGAACGATTCCGCTTTCGACGCGCACGACATCGTGCTGATCTTTTCCCCGATCCTCGGCTTCGTGATGAAAGACGGAACGTACGGCGCGTTCAATTGCGCCGCATCGACGGGCGAGGGTCGCTGCACGACGCCGCTGCTGCGCGCCGGCGAATCGCTGTCGTTCGAGCCCGACATTCGCGTCGGTCCTTCCACCGAAGGCGGCCGCCTCACGCTGCAGACCGCGCTGATCTCGCGCGAAGCCGACTTCAATTTCAACAACAACCGGACGTTCTACTTCGGCGTCGCGTTCCGAACCTTCACCGTGTCGAACACCGCCGACTTCGGTTTCGGCACGCTTCGCGAAGCGCTCATTCAGTCGTCGACCGGCTGCAGCTACAACGAGCATCCGTGCAAGATCACGTTCGCGATCGCGGAGCCGTTACCGGCGAACGGCTGGTTCACGATCGCGCCGGAAGCGCCGCTGCCCGCCGTGCAAACCGACGGACTGATCATCGATGCGCGGACGCAGACGACGTTCAGCGGCGATACGAATCCCGCCGGCCCGGAAGTCGAGTTGAGCGGCAGCCGCGGCAACTTCGGCAACGGCATCGAGTTGAAGTCGGGACAGCTCGTCGAGCTGCGCGGACTGGCGATCAACGGCTTCGTCGGTTACGGCATCGCCATCGGCGCGGGCGGCGTCGCGTACCAGGCGGTGGTCGTCGACGGCAATTACGTCGGCACCGATCCGACCGGTTCGCGCGCGGTTCCAAACGGCCGTGGCATCGGCATCTCCGGCGGCGGCAGCGTGCAGATCTCGAACAACGTGATCAGCGGAAATCAGCGCAGCGGAATCTTCATCGGCTCCGCGCTTCGCACCGGAATCGCGAACAACAAAATCAACTCGAATGGCGCGAGCGGCGTCTACATCAGCAATGCAGCGACCGACACGCAGCTCGATCAGAACGATCTGTCGTTCAACGGCGAGTTCGGAGTCGCGATCGCGCCGGACGCGAAAGATGCGTTCGTCCGCCGCAGCACGATGCGCGGCAACGGCAACTTCGCGCTCGACATCGGTCTCGATCTCCGCACTCCGAACAGCAACGCCGACCTCGGGCGCCTGCCGAACGCGCCGCTGCTCACCGGCGCAACGTACGATCCTGTGACCGACAAGACGACGATCACCGGCACGGAACTGAGCGAGTGCGCGGCGTGCGATCTCTTCATCGACATCTTCGCCAGCAGCACGCGCGCGGCAAATGGCGCGCCGCAGGCCGAGCGCTATCTCGGCACCGCGCAGCTCGGCGGCTACAGCTCATCGACGAAGAACTTCACACTTTCGGTGAGCGGCGATCTTCGCGGACAGCTCATCACCGCGACGACGAGCCGCGCACTGATTCCGCAGGGCTTTTTTCGTGCGGAGGCGACGGAGATATTCGGGACGTCGGAGCTGAGTGAGCCGCTGACGGTGAAGTAACGGTGTGGGGGCGGGCGCTTCGCCCGCCCCGGCCGGCGAAGCGCCGGCCACCACACTACTTCGGGTTCGCCTTCGCTTCGAGCTCAGCCCACCGCGCATACAGCCGATCCACTTCCGCCTGCGCGGCCTTCAGCTCCTCGAAGCGCCGCTGCAACGCGTCGGCATCGGCCGCAATCGCCGGATCGTGCGCGCGCGTCGTCGCCGCCTGCAAACGATTCTCGGCGGTCAGCAGCGTCGCTTCCATCGCATCCCATTCGCGCTGTTCTTTGTACGACAGCTTTTTCGCGCGCGGCTTTTCCGGCGACTGGGTCGAGCGCGGTGCGGAGCGTTCCGGCATCCGGCGATTCGCTTCCCACTGCGGGTAATCGGCGAAGTACTCCGCGCCGCCGCGGCCGTCGAGTGCGAGGATCTGCGTCGAGACGCGATCGAGCAGATAACGATCGTGCGTGACGAGGACGAGCGCGCCGGGAAATTCGAGCAGCGACTCTTCGAGAATCTCGAGCGTCGGAATGTCGAGATCGTTCGTCGGCTCATCGAGCACGAGCAGATCGGCCGGCTGCAGCATCAGCCGCGCGAGGACGATACGCGCTTTCTCGCCGCCCGACAGTCGCGACACCGCGGTGTCGAGTTGCTCGCTGCGGAAGAGAAACCGTCGGGCCCAGCCGGCAATGTGAATGGCGCGATCGCGATAGACGACGGTGTCGCCTTCCGGCGCGAGCGCGCGCCGCAGCGACAGCGAGGGATCGAGACTCTCGCGGTTCTGTTCGAAGTAGACGACGCGCAGCCGATCGGCCGCTTCAATGTGTCCGGCGTCGGGCGCGATCTCGCCGGTGATCATTCGCAGCAGCGTCGTCTTGCCGGAACCGTTGGGGCCGAGGATGCCGAGACGGGTCAGGGGCGTGAGGAGAACGTCGAGATCGTCGACGATCCGCTTCTCCCCCATCGACTTGCGAAGACCGCTGGCGCGCCAGAGACGTTTCGTTTTTCGATCGGACGCGGTGAAATCGATCTGCGCGGAGGACGTCCGTTCGCGCGCGCGGCTTTCCGCGAGCTCATCGATCAGCGACTCCGCGTTCTGAATGCGCGCCTTCGCTTTCGTCGTGCGAGCTTTCGGTCCGCGACGCAGCCACTCCATCTCGCGGCGAACGAGATTCGCGAGCGTTTCCTGGTACGCGGCTTCGTTGCGCAGCACTTCGTCGCGCTTCTGCAGCAGGTCGCTGTAGCTTCCGTCCGCTTCGAGGAGACCGGCCGGATAGACGTGATTCAGCTCGATCATCCGCTTGGTGATGTTCTCGAGGAAGTAACGATCGTGACTGACCACGACGAACGCCTTCGGCTCGCTGCGCAACAGCGATTCGAGCCAGAGGATCGCTTCGACGTCGAGATGGTTGGTCGGCTCGTCGAGCAGCAGGATGTCCGGCTCGCGAACCATCTCGTGCGCGATCGCCAGCCGTTTGCGCCAGCCGCCGGAGAGCGTTTCCGTCGCCGCGTCGGGATCGTTGAATCCCGCTTTGCGCAGCGTCACGCCGACGAGCGCGTCCTTTTCGTAATCCTCATGACGGTGATCGTCGGCGAGCGCGCCGAGCACGACGTCATGCACCGATTTGCCGGGAGAGAAGACCGGATCCTGCGGCACATAACCGACGCGCACCCCTTTGCGCACCGCGCGGATGCCGGAGTCGGGCTCCTGCTCGCCGGCGATGATCTTCATCAGCGTCGATTTGCCGGAACCGTTCGGTCCGACGAGGCCGACGTGATCGCCCTCGAAGAGCGTGAACGACAGGTTCTCGAAGAGCGGTCGTGACGTGAACGACTTCGAGAGACCTTCGCAGGAAAGGAGGACGGCACCGGGCATTGCGGCGCGCAGTATGCCTTACGTCAGCTTGCGCAGCTCTGCATCGAGATGCTCGAGTGCGTTTCGCAGCGCCGCGCGATGCACGTCCGAGTGACTCGAAGCCAGCTCCCGCTCGACCCGCCGCCGCGACGCTTCGATGCTTTCGCGTTTGCGAGCTTTCTCGAGCTCATCCGAGTGTCCGCTGCGCCCGCGCCCGCCTGGTGCGGCGAGCCGGTCCTCCATTTGCGATTCGACTGATTTACTTTCCCATCCGCGAGCCATAAGAAAGAACATGCATCGCTCACACCAGCGACGCAAGGTCATGCTTTTGAAACACTCAAACCCGCGGCACCAGCCACGTCCGCCCATTCGCATCGACCGCCTCGGCGTCAAAACCGAACAGCCGGCGAATCACCTCCGGCTGCATGACTTCGCGTGGCGAGGCGTCGAGCGCGACCGCTCCTTCCTGCATCACCAGCATCCGATCGCAATATGCGGCGGCCCAGTTGAGATCGTGCGACGCGAAGACGACGCTGCTTCCGGTGCTGTCGACGACCTCGCGCAGCAGCGACGAGAACTGCTGCACGTGCGAGACGTCGAGCGCGGCCAGCGGCTCATCGAGCAGGATCACTTTCGGCCGCGCGGCCAGCACGCGCGCGAGGAAGACGCGCTTTCGCTCGCCACCGCTCATCTCATCGAGATAGCGCTCCGCGAGATGCGCGGCATCGCACGTCGCCAGCGCGCGCGCCGCTTCGTCGTAGTCGGAATCGCGCTCCCATTCGAAGCGTCCGAGGAATGGCGCGCGGCCGGAAACGACGACGTCGATGGCGCGCATCGGAAATGAGGGATCGGGATCCTGCGGCAGGTATGCAATCCGTTTCGCGTACTCCTTCGCCGGCCATTCGCGCAGACGTTTTCCTTCGAACGCGACCTCGCCTGACGATGGCGTCGCGACGCGCGCCAGCAACTTGAGCAATGTCGATTTTCCGGAGCCGTTCGGACCGGTGAGCGCGACGAGCTGCGGCGATTCGGCGAGCGTGAGATCGGTCGCGCGCAGTCCGCGCCCTTCGCCGTAGTCGTATGCGGCTCCGCGCATCGTCAGCGTCATCGCGACTTCCTCAGCAGCGAGATGAAGAACGGCACGCCGAGCAGCGCGGTGAATGCGCCGACTGGGAGCTCGGCCGAAGGCGTGAGCGTGCGCGAAAGAACGTCGGCGAGGACGAGCAGCGTTGCGCCGCCGATCGCGCAAAGCGGCAGCAGCGCACGAATGTCGCGACGAACGATCAGCCGGACGATGTGCGGCACGAGCAGACCAACGAATCCGATGATGCCACTGACCGCGACGGCGGCGCCGGTGACGATTGACGCGGTGATGAAGCCGACCAGTTTGACGCGCTCGACGTTGACGCCGCGCGAGCGTGCATCGTCTTCGCCGAAGACGAACATCCGAACGTCGTTCGCGATGGCGGCGAGCACGATCAGCGAGACGATCAGCAGCAGCGTCATCGCCGACACTTCGACCCACGTCGCGCCGAACAGCGATCCCATCATCCAGCGCAGCGCGGCGGTGAGATCGCTCTGCCGCGAAAGCGAAAACGAGATGAGGATGATCGCGGAGAAGAACGCGTTGAGGACGAGTCCCGACAACAGCAGCCGCGTCGGATCGGTGTAGTCGCGGCGTCGCGCGAGGACGAGCACCGCGCCGATCGCGGCGATCGCGCCGGCGAACGAAACAATCGGCACGGCGCCGGGAATGAGCGAGAGTCGCGTCGCGGTCGCGATCGCCGCGCCGGCGGCGGCGCCGCCGGAGACGCCGAGGATGAACGGATCGGCGAGAGGATTGCGGAGCAGCGTTTGAAACGTGACGCCTGCGATGGCGAGCGTTGCGCCGACGAGCGCGGCGAGCAGCACGCGCGGCAGACGAATCAGGAAGAAGATTTTCTGCGCGGTCTCATCGCCCGACAACAGCGCGCGCCACTCGATCGACGTCGCGCCGAAGGTGACGCCGAGCACGAGCGCGACGAGCAGCGCCAGCGCAAACGCAGCGAGCGGCGGCGCGAGCCGGCGCGGGCGCGGCGTCGTCAATGACTCCGTTCCCACCGGTCGAAGATCTCGTTGAGCAGCGCTGCTGCTTCCGGCGTGCGCGGCCCGAGGCGCGTGAAACGATTCTCATCGATGGCGATCGCTTCGCACTTCGCGCCGGTTCGCTCGAGCAGCGCGTCGATCTGCGCGCGCGTCACGGAGTGATCGGGATAGATGAGGATGTCGGGCGGGCTGGCGACGAATGATTCGAGCGAGTATTGCGGCCAGCCGCTCACAGATGGCGGCACGGCGTTCTCCGCGCCGGTGAGTTGCAGAAGATCGTCGGCGAACGTATCGCGTCCGCCGACGAAAATCGGATCGGTCCAGACGGCGATGAGCACGCGCGGGATGTGCTTGCGCGTTCGCTGCTGCGCGGCGAGACGGCGCTCGACGTCGTCGGCAATGCGCGCCGTGTCAGCGACGCCGAGCGCGCTGCCGATGCGAGTGATGGCGACGCGAATGTCGGCGACGCGATCGTGTCGCACGGAGACGAGCGGGATGCTCGCGGCGGAGAGCGCTTTGGCGAGATTCGGCGAGCTGCCGATGATCGTCGAGATCACGAGGTCGGGTTTCAGCGCGACGATCTTTTCGAGGTTCGGCTGCACGCCGCCGACTTTCGGAAGCTGCTTCGCGGCGAGAGGAAAATCGGAGTAGTCATCGGTGGCGACGAGCGAGCGTCCGGCGCCGAGTGCGTAGACGATCTCGGTGACGCTCGGCGCAAGCGAGACGACGCGCTTTGTTGATGCGGCGGTGGCCACACGGCGAGCGGAGCGCTCGCCGCCACACTCGCAGAACGCGAGCACTGCGATGAGAAGAATGACGATGCGGCGCGACACGTCGCGAGTCTACGCCAGCGGCGCCGGCTCGTGCGGATCGCGACAAAGCAGCGCGAGGCCGAGCACGTAGACGAACAGGAACACACCGTTCACGGCCGCGAGGTGAATTCCCTGACCGAGCCAGCCCTGCGGCGTCAGCGTGATCACGATCGCGTTCAGCAGCCAGCGCGCGGGAAAGATCAACACCAGCACCAGAAATCCGAACAGGCGTGCGCGCGGTCCGCTCACGGTGAGGTGATGGGTGATGACGACGCGTCCGGTGGCGAACGCGTAGAGAGCGATGAGCAGGATGAAGATCATCGCGCAGCAAAAAGGCCGCGGGTCGCCGCGGCCTCTCGAGCGAAACGATGGCGCGAAGTCTTACGACTCGCCGCCGTCTTCGTCATCCATGTCGTTGTTCAAGCCGAGGCGTGCGCAGGCGGCCGCGTACATCTGCTTCGACGCGTTGATCGCGTTCTGCAGATCGGCGATCCGGTCTTTCACCTTGGCAAGCTCTTCTTCGATCTGATCTTTCAGATCGCTGATCTCCTGCTTCGTGACCTGCAGTGTGGTCTCGTAGAACTTGCGTTGCTGATCGGTGATGACCGCCATTTGACACCCTCCAATGAAGTCCGCCGTTGAGGCGGCGCGGATTATAGCTTACAGCTTGAAGTCGATCGTGACCGGGATCCAGACCTTCACCGGGACACCATCTTTGTTGCCCGGCGTGAACGAGGAGCGGCGAACCTGTTGCTCCGCCGCTTCGTTGATTCCGACCGCGCGATTGACGCCGCGGATCACGCGAACGTCGAGAACTTTTCCTGTTTCGGAGACGAGCACGCTGAGCAGCACGCTTCCTTCAACGCGCTGCTGTCTCGCCATCAGCGGATACTGAAGCGCAGGACTCGACGTCCGGCGCGGCGGTGTCAGCCCTTCGGTTCCGGCCGCGACGATGTCGCCTGCACGAACGGTTGCTGCTGCCGGAGCTTCCGCGACCGGCTGCGGCGCGGGACGCGGGGTTTCAACGACCTGCGGCGCGACCGGCTGCGGTGCCGGCGCGGACGGCTGAACAGGAGCGGGAGCCGGCGCGGCGGCGACCGGCGCAGGAGTCGGACGAGCCGGCTGCTGTTGCGCGACGATTGCGGCGGTCGTCGTCTGCTGCGCGCGCGCCTGCTGTTCGAGTCGCGCTTTTTCCGCGGCGATTCGCTTCTGCACTTCGGCGTTGATCTGCGCGGGATCGAGCGTTGCGGTTGTGGCGGTGCCGGCCGGCACGAGCGTCGACGTCGCGGCGCTCGTGGTCGGCGCCTGCGTTCCAACCGTCTGCGTTGCCGACGACGCGGTCTGCGCGGGCGCAACCGGTGCGGGTGCCGCGGACGGCTTGCGCATCATGAACCAGGCGCCGATCAAGGCCATCACGACCACTGCCGCGATTGCGATCGGAACGACCGGCGCTTTTTTCTGCGGCGGCGCTTCATCAATGACAGAGGAGTACGACTGAGCCGGCTCGAACGGCGGCATCACCGGCGTCGGCGCGGCGACCGGAACGGGCGCGGGAGCAACGGCGGCCGGCTTCACGACCGGACGCAGTTCCTTCGGATCGTGAATCGGTTCCGGCTCGTGATGATGCTGCGGCATCTCGATCGAGGCCGGTTCTTCGTTCCAGATGCGATGCATGTAGATCGCGAGGTCGGCGCTGGTCGGCGTCGGACGGAACGAATAGAGAACCGCGTCGAGATCTTTCGCCATCTCGCCGGCCGTCTGGTAGCGCTTCTCCGGATCTTTCTGCAGCGCCTTGAGCACGATCTTGTCGATCTCGGGCGTCACTTCATCGTTGATCTCTGAGGGCGAGTTGATGCGCGCTTCGCGAACCTGCTCGAGGATCGACAGCTCGTTGTCGCCGGTGAAGAGCTTGCGGCCGGTGAGCATCTCGAAGAGCACGGTCGCCAGCGCGAAGATGTCGGAGCGTTTGTCGATGTGCCGGCCCCACGCCTGCTCGGGCGACATGTACTGCAGCTTGCCCTTGAGCGCGCCGGCCTGCGTATGCGAAGCCTTCGATGCCGCCTTGGCGATGCCGAAGTCGCACAGCTTGATGTCGCCTTCCTGCGAGATGAGAACGTTCTGCGGCGAAACGTCGCGATGCACGAGGCCGAGGTCTTTGCCTTCGAAGTCGTGCTTGCGATGCGCGTAGTCGAGCGCCGCCGCGATCTTCGATGCGATGAAGAGCGCGAGCTCGACCTGCATCGGCTGATCGCGTTCTTCGCCGCGGCGGAGGATGGTCTTCAGATCGTGACCATCGATGTACTCCATCGCGATGTAGTACGAGCTCTGGATCTTGCCGAGGTCGTAGATGTGAATGATGTTGTTGTGGTTCAGCTGCGCGGCGAGCTTCGCTTCATCGACGAACATCTCGATGAAGTCCTGGTTGTCGGAAAGATGCGGCAGGATTTTCTTGATCGCGACGATCTTCTGAAATCCTTCGACGCCGCGCATCCGCGCTTTCCACACCTCGGCCATTCCGCCGGTAGCGATCCTGTCGAGCATCACGTACTGCCCGAACTTCGTGCCGTCCGCCGATTCTTCATCTTCGAACGGCGCGGTGAGCGGTTGCACGGCGGCCTGCGGGAAAACCGGCTGCGACTGCGCAACCTTCTCCGGGTTGTAGGCCGGCATCTTGTCGGTGTTGTATCTCGACGGTGACGGATTCGGCGCCGCCGCAGCGGGACGCGGTGCCGCCGGCGGAGGCGCGGGAGCCGGAACCGGCGCGGTGCGCGGGCGCGCGTTCTTTTCAAGGCCGGAGAGCGTGTCGTTCAGCATCCGATCGAACTCGGAGCCCTGCGTTTTCGGCTTGTTGTCCGCCTTGTTGTCCATGGGCCGGACGGAAGCCGGCGGCGGAGCGGCAGCAGCAGAAGGTTCGGCCGGTCTGGGTGCAGCGGGAGCGGGAGCCGCATCCTTCTTCTTCTGCGAAGGCCGGACTCCGGCGAGGGTGTCGGCCAGCATCTTGTCGAGATCGTCCGTGGGCTTCATCGCTTTCCTGGCTCCGCTCGACGGCGCCCGATCGTCTTCCAGGAGCTCGCCGAAAATTTCATTCGAGGTGAGTTGCCCGCCAGCGTTCGGGGCGGGAGTGGGACGTACCGTAAATTCGGGATCGAGCTCGGGAGTCCACTGGCGCGCGTTCGCCGCATCGCCGCGGATGCCGAGCATTTGCTGGATCTTGCCGAGAAACTCGCTTTCCGAATACGGCTTCGGAAGAATGTCCGACGCGCCCATGCGGACCGCGTCAGCTTTCGGGCTCTTGCCGTTGTAACCGGAAACAGTAAGAAGGATAGGAGTGGAAGCCAGCCTCGTGCTGGCGCGGATGGCGCGAATGAGCTCCGAGGTGCTCACTTTCGGAACGACGGAAGAAAGCACGATGAGACGCGGCGCCTCGGAGTCGAGCACCTTCATCGCCTCTTCGCCGTCCTTCGCGAACGACGGGACGAACGGCTGCCCTTCGAGAGCCTGACGCACCCGATCGGTATAGCGAGGCTCGTACTCGACAACGAGAATGTTTTCAGGCATGGGCGTCCGAATTCAGCTGGGGATTAGCCGCGTCATTCTGGCACACGGGCAGACAAAATTGAAGGAGATGAGGTTTGACATGTGAAGGCGCTTGCGTTTTCCAGCGGACCTCACGCATACTTCGCCGCGCACCTCCGTGCGGTGATCCTGGATAAGGCTTCCTGCCGGGCGTTCTGAGAGTCATCCTCTCCGCCCCGAATCACCCGCTCAGGCAAAATAAGTCGAAGGTGAGAAATCTATGGTTCTGAGTACGAATGACACCAGACAATCGCACACCGCGTAAGCGTCGGCGCCGCAGACGTCGTCCGCAGGATGGAGCACCTGCCGGAAACGGCGGAGCTCCGAACGGCAATACCGCCAGCCCCGGCAACGAGGCGCGAGCGCACGACGGCGGCGGTCTCAACCGTCCGCGTCGCCGCCGCTCGCGTAATCGCAAAGGCGGAGCCGGTGGCTCGGGCCGTCCGATGCCGGGCGACAACGCCGGCACACAGACGCCGATCGACATTCCGCCAGGCGAGCAGGTCACCGTCAGCGGTGTCCTCTTCCTCAAGAACAACGGATCGGGTCTGCTCGTGCAACCGGGAAACAACTACGTTCCCCAGCCGACGGACGCCATCGTTCCCCGCTCGATGATCGAGCGTCTCCACCTCCAGCCGGGTCTTCTCCTGGCGGGCGGCGCGCGGCGCGGCGGCAACGGCGGTCTCGAGCTCGTCGGCCTGGAAACGGTCGAAGGGATGACGCTCGAGGAGTACCGCGATTCGCGGCATCCGTTCTCGGAGCTGATCTCGATCGATCCGAACGAGATGTTCAAGCTCGAGACCGAGTCGGAACGTCTGACCACGCGCGTCATCGATCTCCTCTCGCCGCTCGGCAAAGGTCAGCGCTGTCTGATCGTCGCGCCGCCGAAAGCGGGCAAGACGACACTCCTCAAAGACATCGCCCACGGCATCAACACGAACCACAGCGACGTCACATTGATGGTGCTGCTCGTCGACGAACGGCCGGAAGAAGTCACCGACTTCCGGCGCTCGGTGGCGAAGGGCGAAGTGATCGCGTCGAGCTCGGACGAGACGGCGGAGAATCACATTCAGATCGCCGAGGTCGTGCTCGAACGTGCACGGCGCCTCGTCGAGATGAAGAAAGACGTCGTCATTCTTTGCGACTCGATCACACGGATGTCGCGCGCATACAACAACGAGCAGCGCGGCTCCGGCAAGATCCTCTCCGGCGGTATCGACGCACGCACGATGGAGAAACCGCGCCGCTTCTTCGGTGCAGCACGCAACGCCGAAGACTGGGGCTCGCTGACGATCATCGCCACTGCGCTCGTCGATACCGGATCGCGAATGGACGAGGTCATCTTCCAGGAGTTCAAGGGCACGGGCAACACCGAGATCGTGCTCGACCGCGCGCTCTTCGAGCGCCGCATCTTCCCGGCGATCAACATCGCCCAGACCGGAACGCGCAAGGAGGAGAAGCTCCTCCCGCCGACGGTGCTGCCGAAGACGCATACGCTTCGTCGTGCGCTCGCCGGAACCGATCCGATGAATGCGATGAAGATGCTGCTGGAACGCCTCCAGAAGTTTCCGACGAACGAAGCATTCCTGAAGAGTTTCTAGCCCTTCCTCAGGCGCGCGGCTCCATCAGCCGCGCGCCGTTCTCCTCTTTCCGGACTGCCCCGAAAATCCGGATCGTGTGTCAATCTCCTGATCCCTCTTTACCGTTACCGCTGCGTGCGGTAACGTAGGCCGCTCTGGCGTCAGCTTTCCGCACACCCGAACCGTTTTCGGCGAGGGCTCGTACGAAAAAAAGCGCACAAACGGTTCGGCTGCAAACTATAAAAACAACTGAGGGGGTCCAGATGCATCGCAATACAATCATCATCGCGCTGCTGTGCGTTTTCACGGCTTTTGGCGTGTACGCGCAATCGGGAAACGTGACCAGCGGCTCGATCGCAGGACGCGTTACCGACAACACCGGAAGCGCTCTGCCTGGTGTGACCGTGACGGCGACCAACGTCGAAACGGGACTCAATCGTACCGAGGTCACGGAGAGCGATGGAGCATACAGCTTCAACCTGCTGCCTCCGGGACGCTACCGCGTTGACGCGGAGCTGGCCGGCCTCGGCAAGTCGTCGTCGCCGGTCGTGACGGTCCTTCTCGGCAACACGACGAGAACGGACGTCAAGCTGGCTCCGCAGGTCAGTGAAACGATCACCGTCACCGCCGCGGCGCCGGTCATCGACACCGAACGCTCCGGCCTCGCGACGTCGGTTACGCAGCAGCAGATCGAAAACCTCCCGCTCCTCGGCCGCGACTTCCGTTCGCTGGCATCGCTGACGCCCGGCGTGAGCACCGGTTCCTTCGACACGAACTCCATCACCGCGAATGGCGCACGTCCGCTCTCCACCGACTACAACATCGACGGTGCGAGCTCGAACAACGACTTCTTCGGTCAGCAGACCGGCGGCACGCGTCCGCCGTTCACCTTCTCTCAGGCCGCGATCAAAGAGTTCCAGGTCATCCGCACGCAGTACGACGCGGAGTACGGCCGCGGCGTCGGCGCGACCGTCAACGCAATCACCAAGAGCGGCACGAACGACGTTGACGGACAGATCTTCTACTTCCTCCGCAAGGCCTCGTGGGCTGCGAAACGTCCGACTGTCTTCAACACCGACATCGGCGGCACGAGCTACCCCCTCAGCATCTCGGACAGCTTCCTCGCGAAAGACTCCACGCAGCCGGGCTTTGCGCTCGGCGGCCCGATCGTCCGCGACAAGATCTTCTACTTCGTGAATGCCGACGGCCAGCGCCAGAGCCAGCCGGTGCTCATCGGCAATGACATGCGCACCTCCGCGCAGTTCCTTGCCCTGACGGCTGCGCAGCAGGCGACGGTTCTTTCGAAGATTCAGTCGTCGACCGGCGCGCCTTACGAAGAAGGTCTCAGCTACTCGCAGACGAACAAGCTGAAAACCTACCTCCTGAAATTCGACGCCAACATCGGCTCCAGCAACCACTGGTCGATCCGCGACAACGTCACGAACTACGACACGACGAACAGCGGAGCGACGTCGTCCTTCGGTCTCAATCAGACCAATGAGACGGACAAGTTCTACCAGGCCGTCGTCGAGGGCGACAGCATCTTCACGAGCAACCTCTACAACCAGTTCATCGGCCAGGTCGGTCGCGACCAGCGCCCGGTCACGGCGCGCTATCCGGGAACCGAGTTCTCGATCAACTTCGGCACGACGCAGTTCTTCGGTTCGAACGACACCGCGCCGAACACCGCCGATGAGAAGAAGTACCAGCTGAAAGACACGCTCAACTTCCAAACGCACGGACATTCGATCAAGGTTGGCGGCGAGCTCCTGCACCGCGATCTGTTCGACGCGTTCCCGCGCTTCGTCAACGGCCTGTACGCCTTCAACAGCCTCCTCGCGTTCGCCAACAACACGCCGAACACGTTCCAGCAGGCCTACGGTCCGCAGAACGGTGACGTGGAGTGGAAGACGAACCTCTGGGGTCTTTACGTCAACGACAGCTTCCACATCGGACAGAAGCTGACGCTCGACGCCGGTCTTCGTTATGACTACATGAAGACCCCGCGTCCGGAATCGAACGCGTTCCCGCAGCATCCGGAATTCCTCAACCAGATCAAGGACGACAAGAACAACATCGCACCGCGTCTCGGATTCGCGTACGACGTGATGGGCAATGGTCGTTCGGTCCTCCGCGGCGGCACCGGCAAGTTCTACAGCTACATGCCGGACATCCTCCTCGCCAGCCCGATTCAGGGCATCAGCGGCGCGCTGCTGACGACCACCTTCACCTGCAACACCACCGCAACCAATCCCTGCCCGACCTATCCGAACATCTTCACGCCGACCGACTTCCTCGCGAAGTCGAGACTCTCGGCGAACCTCGTGACGATCGGTTCGGACTATCAGGCGCAGGAAGCGTGGCGCACCAGCCTGCAGTTCGAACAGATGATCGGCAACGCGTTCAGCGTCGGCGTCAGCGCGGTTTACTCGCGTCTGAAGCACGTGCAGGGCACGAAGAACATCAACGTCGTCCCGACCGGCATCGTCCTCGGCAACATGCCGGTGTACGACTACAACAGCTCCGCCAACCCGGCCCGCCCGTACGCTGACCTCGGCATCATCCGCGAGATCACGAGCAACGAAGATGCGTGGTACCGCGGTCAGACCATCGAGTTCCACAAGCTCGGCGTCAACAACTCGAACCTGTCGTGGGACTTCAGCTACACGCACGCCAGCTCGATCGACGAAGAGACGAACACGCGCTCGACGTCGTCCACGTTCCTCATCGATCCGAACAACCCGCGTCTCTCCGAAGGTCCGAGCGACAACGACGTGAAGCATCGCTTCGTCGGTGACCTCACCTATCGTCTGCCGTGGGGCTTCCAGCTCGGCGCCGTCGCTTTCTGGCACAGCGGCTTCCCGTACACGGCGGCGGTCAGCTTCACCTGCAGCGGCTGCACGGCGAACAGTCTCACCGGTCAGGCCCAGACCAGCGTGGCGGCGAACTTCACGCCGGTCTTCATCAACGGCAGCGGCGACATCATCGACCTGACGCAGGGCAACGGTATGACCAAGGCGCAGTTCGCGAGCTTCCTCTCGTCGCAGAATGCGCGTCTGATCAGCCGCAACACCTACCGTCAGCCGAGCGTTTGGAACGCCGACCTTCGCCTCTCGAAGCTCTTCGACATCACGCACGGCATGCAGGTCGAAGTGCTTGGCGAAGTCTTCAACGTGTTCAACAAGAGCGCCAAAGTCGTCACCGGTGCGAACCAGGATCTCTATCGCATCACCTACACGGCATCGACCGACAAGTACACGATCGTTCCGTTCACGAACACGGTGAGCGGCAAGGCTCTCAACACGTTCGGTGTTCTGCAGGGCTACTCGAGTGAAAACTCTCCGCGTCAGTTCCAGGTCGCGGCGAAGTTCATCTTCTAGTTCTCCGCTTCACGTATTACCTGTCGGGCCGCTCTTTCGAGCGGCCCGATTTGTTTTCAGCGGACGACTTCGTAAACGCGCACGAGCGGAATTGCGCCGAACGGCCCGGGCACGAACGTGCGCGATCGCAAGACTTCGCGGTATCCGTCGACGCGTGCGCCGTACGTCAGCTGCGCGCCGAGAGTCCGCATGTAGCTGCGCGGCTCGATGTGTCCATCGCGGATGTAGCGCGCCGGATCGACACCGGCGACACGCGCGCGTGCTTCGATCGAGCCCGCTTCCGGCGTGACGATGACGTAGCGAACGCGATGTGCATCGAGAAACGCGCGAGCGCTGCGCGCATCTTCGGCGAATGAGAACCGCATCGCCGGCGCAAACTCCGACTGGCCGACAGAAAGCATCG
This sequence comes from Acidobacteriota bacterium, assembly GCA_034667465.1. Taxonomy (GTDB): domain Bacteria; phylum Acidobacteriota; class Thermoanaerobaculia; order Gp7-AA8; family Gp7-AA8; genus JAOBAU01. The sequence goes on from JAXDJV010000003.1 coordinate 53,196, forward strand.
GACTGACGACGACCGGTTTGTTCGCGATGCGCACGATCCAGTGTCCGAACTGCCACGGCGCAAGGACGACGCCATTTGGCGCATTGCGCAGCGCGTCGCAAATCGCATCCATCTCGTAAGTGCGCAGCGCGTTCTCGCGCGCGAAGAGGTTGTAGCGCGAACCTCCCGCGTACGCGGCGAGCGCCGGCGAAAGGACGAGCAGCGCGACAGCGGCGACGAGCGCACGGCGATGAACGCGCAATGCGTCGTCGATAGCGAGTCCGGCGAAGGCGCAGAGCGCCAGCGCCGCGTCGAACGTGAAACGAGAGTGGAGCATCGCCAGCGTGAACGTGATGACGACCCAGACACCGACGAATCGATTGCGCAGGAAAAAGATTGCGGCAAGCGGCAGGAAGCCGAGCCGGATCAGCAGGGGACGAACGTCGAACGTGCCGAAGAGTCGCAGCAGCGGCTGCGCTTCCTCGACCATCGCAAGGATCGGCGCATCACCGGCCGCGTAACGAACGCCGCGAATGAACGGCACAATCGCAATCGGCAGCAACGCGATCGCCGCAATCGATGCGACGCCGAAGAGACGCCACTCGCGCGCGAACGCAGCGCCGGAGACACTTGCACCAACGAGCGCAGCGACATGCAGCAGCGACAATCCTTCGAACGTCGCGCCGCGCCAAACGCTCGTCAGCACGAATGGCAGGATGACGATCGCGGCGATCGCGGAGCCGTACGCAAGGACGCGAGCGGCCGCACGCGAACCGGTTGCGAGCGCCGCGCAGGTGACGATCGCCACGCCGACGACGGCGCCCGTCCAGCCGAGGATCGCAGCGCTGAGCGCGGCCGCAAGGATGGCGATTCGTTTTCGTTGCGACGACTCTTCATCCGCAATCGCGATCAGCGCAACGAGATTGCAGAGACTGAAGAACGGATCGTGATCGAGCGCGCCGAGCAGCGTGTAACGCACTACGCCGGGCAGCACCGCCGCAACCGCGGCCGCGACGATTCCCGCGCGCGCACAACGCAATCGTTTCACCAGCGCGTAAAGCGCGATGAGCTGTAGCACGCCGAGCAGCGGAGGAAGGAACGCACCGACGACATCGAGTCCGAGCCCCGATCCGAACGGCAGCGCAAGCGTCGCCAGCATTCCGTCGAACAGCGGCGGCCAGCTGATCAGGCCTCCGACCGGCGCGTTGAGCAGCGCGTCGCTCTGCGGCACATGCGGCCACTCCGCCATCGTCATCGCGGCGCGGCGCAGGTGATACCACCCGTCGGGACCGTCGATGTAAACGCGTCCGTGCGCGAAGGTCTGCCGCCACGTGCCGAGACGAAGCGCAATCGCAATGAGGAGAATGAGCAGGAGCCACGCGCGACGACGCATCGCCGCGGATTGTATGCGCCGCGTCATCCCGAGCGGAGCGAGGGATCCGGGAGGGCGGGGCAGCAGTCACGAGCAACGAGCGCCTCCCGCCCGGATCCCTCGCTCCGCTCGGGATGACAGCGCTCGGGTGCGACGCGGCGCGTTACGCGACGACGGCGCCGACGACGTCGTACGGATGCGCGTCGCTGATTTCCACGCGCACGAACGCCGGCAGCTCACCGATGCGATCGATGCCGTCGTTGATGAGCAGACGTCCATCGATCTCCGGCGCCTGTCCGACCAGACGACCTTCCAGGAGATGCTCGGTCTCGTCGCACACGCCGGTGATGATCGCGTCGAACGTGCCGCCGATCTTCGCCTCGTTGCGCGCCAGCGAAATCTGCTGCTGCAGTTCCATCAGCTTGTCGCGGCGGCGCTCGGCCGTCTTACGCGTCGGGAGCTCGCCCATCCGCGCGGCGATCGTGTGATCTTCCGGCGAGTATACGAATGCACCCATCTGATCGAACTGCGCCCACTCCGTGAACTCGTACAGCTCGCCGAAGTCTTTCGGACCTTCGCCGGGATGGCCGGTGATGAACGTCGTGCGCAGTGAAAGATCGGGCACGAGGTCGCGCATGCGCGTCACCATCTCGCGATACTCCTGCGGCGAGCCGGGACGGCGCATCGTCTTCAACACGTTCGCGGAGACGTGCTGCAGCGGAATGTCGCAGTACGAAACGAAACGCTTCTCGCGTCCCATCAGCTCGAACAGCGACCAGTCGAGCGAGCCGGGATAGGCGTACAGGAAGCGGATCCATTCGAAGTCGGTATCGGCGAGCAGCGCCTTCACGAGCTCGGTCAGTCCCTGCTTCATGCCGAGGTCTTCGCCGTAGCGCGTGGTGTCCTGCGCGACGAGACAGAGCTCTTTCACGCCCTGCGCGCGAAGCTGTTGCGCTTCGCGAACGAGCGACTCGATGCCGCGGCTGCGGAACTTGCCGCGCATCTGCGGAATCGCGCAGAAGGTGCACGGATTCGAGCAGCCTTCCGACACTTTCAGATACGCGTGCGATTTGCCATGCGTGAGCACGCGCGGCAGATCTTCGTAAAGGCGGACCGACATCTTCCGCTTGACCGGCGCCGCATCGACATTGCCGGTCACCGCGGCCGTGATCGCTTCGAGATGGTCGAGTCCGACGAATGCATCGATCTCGGGAATCGACTCCTGCAGATCGCCGCGATACTTCTGGACCATGCAGCCGGCGACGATGAGCCGCTCGACGCCGCTCCCCTTCCGCTCGGCAATCTCGAGAATGGTATCGATCGATTCCTGCTTCGCCGCGTCAATAAACCCGCACGTATTGACGATCACCACATCAGCCTCGGCGAGGTCATTGGTGATGACGACGTCCGCCTCCTGACGCAGCTGTCCGAGCATGATCTCGCTGTCGACGAGATTCTTCGGGCAGCCGAGGGAGATCATTCCAACGCGGCGGAGCGGCTTTTCTGTAGCGAGTACTGACATCGAGTTGGCCGAAACAGCGGGTGGGCGGAAGGTATTCTTACCCGATCCGCCACATTGCGCCCGCGCTCCCGAACGTCGCCACGTGCTTCGTCAGCGCCGTGTTCATCACGATGCTCTCCGCGAGGAGCAAGTCGTCATCGCGATTCGCTTCGATGAGCTGGAGGCCGAGAGCGTCGACGACAGTCGCGAGCGTACGGTCGTGCAGCGACGCGATCATCTCCGAGACCGGCTTCGCCTGATTCACCTCGTGCGTCGGCGCGAGGGCGGAACCGCGCAGCACGTACGTCCGGATCTTCTGCGCGCGCAGCCATTGAATCGCGGCGGCCAGCGTGGCGAGGTGCCAGTTGCGATGTTTGCGATAGAGCTTCGCGATGGCGCGGTTGCGGTCGCCGTGCGGCTTGTAGACGTTCGGCTGCACTTCCCAGATCAGCGCGAGCGAGCGGCGCGAATCAAAGGTTCCGCTCGTTTCGCCGACGGAACCCGGCAGCGTGTGCTGCTGACCTGCCGCCTGACCGATCGCGATTGCATCTTCGAGCTGCGACGCGACGACGTCAAACGAGATCGTTTCCTGCCGGCCGCCGAAATGCGCGTTGCGGCCGAGCATCAGCAAACCGTCCGGCAGCGACTGATCGTCGCCCGCCAGCGCATCGGGAAGGTCGAGATCGCTGAGCGGCATCGCCAGTCCCGAAGCGCGTCCTTCCGTCACGCGCGGATGCCAGAGACTCGGCGTCGGCCTCCCCTCTTCCCAGTGCGGGTGATTGCGGCGGAGAAACGTTTCGACGACGCGCTCGCGAATCGACAGCGTGTCTTCAGGCCGCAGCAGCGACGGCGACGCGACGTTGTCTGCAATGTCGCTGAACGCTTCGAGCACCGCGTCGCCCATGGCGACGTAGAGGTCGTAGACGGACGCTTTCGTGTCGGCGGGAACGCCGTACGCGTCGAAGATGCGGTTGATGTGGTCAGGAAAAGGCATGAGGTATGAGGCACGAGGTATGAGTAGAAGCGGTTTTACTCATGCCTCGTTACTCATGCCTCATGCCGGCATCTAGGCCGCGAGCGAGAGCCGCGCCTGATCCAGCAACCGCTGCACTTCGCCGATCGACGTAATGTCGGCGAGGCCGGTGCGAATGTCTTTGCCGTGCGCGATCCCTTTCGAGAACCAGCCGATCACGGTGCGCGCTTTGTGCAGCTTCCACTTATCGGGCTGCGGCGCGCCGTCGATCTTCGACAGATAGCGCTGCATCGCTTCGATGCGGCGCTCCACCTCGTTCGTCACCGGCACACCGGAAACGTACGCGTGAATGTCGCGGAAGATGAACGGATTGTGCAGCGCCGCGCGGCCGATCATCACGCCGTCGACGTGCGTCTGCTCGAACATCCGAATGGCGTCGGCGGCCGTCTTCACGTCACCGTTGCCGAAGACCGGAATGCGCAGCTCGCTCTTCACGTCGGCGATGTAGTTCCAGTCGCTCGCGCCGGTGTACGCCTCGTTGCGCGTGCGGCCGTGAATGGCGATCGCCGCGACGCCGATCCCTTCGAAGCGCTTGAGGAGCGGAATGACGTCGTCGCTCTCCCAACCTTTGCGCACTTTGACGGTGACCGGGATCTTCACGCGCGCTTTGATCTTCTCGACGACGCGCGCGGCGCGATCGAAATCCTTCAGCAGCGCGGAACCGGCGCCGTTGTTGACGATCTTGCGAACCGGGCAACCCATGTTGACGTCGACGATGTCGACGCCCTGCTCTTCGACGATCGCGGCGGCGTCATCCATGCGATCGGGATCGCCGCCGTAAATCTGAATCGCCACCGGACGCTCATTCTCATTGAACGCCAGCATCTGCGTCGAGCGCACATTGTTCCGCGTCAGCCCTTCGGCGGAAATGAATTCGGACACGACCAGTCCCGCGCCGCCGAGCTCTTTGATCAGCGAGCGGTAGTACGTGTCGGTCACCTCAGCCATCGGCGCAAGCGCCAGCGGCGGATCGATCCGCACGTTTCCAATGTCGAAATGTTTGTCGAGCCAGTTCATCCGGGTTTTGGAGCTAACGCGCTGGCGCCGCAGAGTCTTCCCCTCACGTCCCAGCGACGAAAAAGAGCTTCACACCCTCGGCGTCGATCGCGCCCGCTTCGTCGTACGGATCGAAGTCGATGACGTCGCGCGGCTTGAGGCCGGCATCGCCGAGCGATTGCACGATCTCGCGCTCCGTGTACGCGCGCTGCTCGTGCTTTTCGTGGATCTCCGCGCGCTCACCATTCGGCAGCAGTGCCCAGCCGGAAACCAGCGCCTGTCCGATCTTTTCGCGGCGGCGATACTTCGTCGCGATCTCGAGGTGATAGTCGGAGCCCGACGCGACGTACGGCTGCTTCATCCCCCAGATTTCCGGATAGATGTCGGGATGATTCATATCGAACAGAAAGAGCCCGTCGTCAGTCAGCACGCGACGCACCGCGCGAAACGCGGCGGTGAGCTCCGCGCGATCTTTCAGATGATTGAGGCTGTCGTACAGACAGGTGACTCGCGCGAACTTCGATCGAAACGGCAGTGCGCGAAAGTCGGCCGCCGCAAGTCGCGGAGTGCGCGCCGCGGCCATCCGCAACATCGGCAGCGACGCATCGACGCCGACTGATTTGAAGCCGCGCTGCGAGAAGAACTCGATGACGAGTCCGGTGCCGCACGCGACGTCGAGATGCGTCCGCATCGGCGTCGGATATTTGTCGACGACGTCACTCAGCACGCGGCTGACGGCGCGAAAGAATCGATCGCCGAGCGCTTTGTCGTACGCGTACGCGAACGCGCCGTAGGACTCGTTATCGCGGGAGCTCGTTGATGTAGCGGATGGCGCGGTCGAGGACTTCATCTTTTCCTTCGCGAATGCCTTTGATGGTCGGCTCGACGCGCACGGCCGGCACGAGTCCGACGCGCTGCAGTTGCGCGCCGTCGGCGTGGCGAACGTCATGTCCGGTGAAATTGATGCGAATGCCGCCCGGCAGAACCATCGACGTGACGTCGCCATTCGTGCCGGCGCTGTTCGTCCCGATGAACGTCGTGCCGTTCGCCGCTTCGAAGAAGAGGCCGGAGTGCTCCGACTGGCTGATGGCGCGATCGTCGATCAGCATCACCGTCTTGCCGGTGTACTTCGGTTTGTCGTTTACCGGCAGCGGTTGTTTGAACCAGTAGCCGCCGACGAGCGTCGACATGATCGCGTCGCCGGTGAACTCCGGCCGCTGAAACCGCGCGCCGAACTTCGCGCCGCGCGTGTTGATGCGTGGCGCGATCGACCACGCGGTTCCTTTCGGATAGCCGCGCATGTCGAGGACGATCGCTTTCGTTTTCGCGAAGGCGTCGAACATCGCATCGACTTCGCTCACTTTGAGTCGCCGAAGATCGGCATAACCGATGTTGCCGTCGAGCATGCGATACGACGGACCATCCGGATAATTGATGGCGGTCAGCGGAATGCGAGGAATCGTCGCGGTGTGCGTGGTGCCGTCGGCGCCGCGCAACTCGAGCACGGCGCTCGAATCCTTCGCACCGCGCAGCGAATAGCTGATGCCGCGGTTCAGCCGCGCCGCGTCGGTCGATGCGGTGATGAGCTGGCGTTTACGCGCGACGCGCGCCTCGAGCGGCTCGCCGTCAACGCTCACGACGACGTCGCCCGTTTTGATCGGCGTGCCGTCCGGCACCTTGCCGAGGTAGCCGGTGACAACATATTGACCTTCGACCGAACGCACTTCGACCGGCACCGTCGCAACACCGAGGATGTCGGCGACCGGTCCTCCGGAAAGAGTGGTGTGTCCATCTTCGATGTGCGCCGCCATCTCGATCACGGCAGTCGCATACTCGGTTGCGTCCTTCGCATCTTCGAAGCGCGGGATGAACTCGCGCAGCACTCCGTTCCAGTCGCCGATCAGATCCTTGTAGGGATAGAAGCGATCGATGATGCTCCAGAGGCGGAAGGCGGCGAGCAGCCGATACGGCAGCTCCGGATACGACATCGTCGCGTAACGATTCTCGGCGCGCGCCCGCGGCGTGACGCTGCCGGCATCAGGTGACGGTCGCGCCGCCAGCGGCGCTTCGCTGCGCGCGAGCTCGAGCGCGCGCGACATTGCGCTTTCATCGGACGCGGTCGCGTCAGGCGTCACCGGCGGCGCGACGAGCTCACCGACGCGCACACGTGCGGTCCAGCCTCCCGGCAATGTCACCTCGTTCGTCTGAGCGTCTGATGCGCCACCGAGCGTGCTCGTCGCCACGATCGCGGCACGTCCTGCAAGCCAGAGCGCGACCATCGACGCCGAAAGCGGCGTCCGTTCGTTGACGATGAAAACGATGCGACGCGGCACCGGCCCGCCCGACGGTTCGATGCTCCGATAGCTCTTCAGCAGCATCCCGTCGTTGTAGCCGCCACTCGACCCGCCGTCGACCGGCTTCCAGCCGGAGTAATACGTCGTGCGCGACGGCGGAGCGGGCAGCGTCCTGTCGGTCAGTCCGCGCCAGGTGTCGAGGAAATACGGCATCTCTTCGTCTTCGTCCGGCACCTTCAGGCGGAGATCGACGACGAGACTTTTCGCCTTCGCGACGTCGCGCATGAGAGTGCCGGCTCCCTGATAGACGGCGTCCGATTCACCGCGATCGATGTACGGCCCAAGGCTGACGACCAGGACATCATCACCATCCCAGCGAGAGAACGGCAGGTCGCTCTTTTCCGCCGGGCGATTTTTTTCGGAGCGCGCAACCCGCGTCGCCGGATCGTGCAACTCCGCGAGCATCGCGCCGATCGCATTCGCGAACTCTTCATCCGTCGTCGCAGCGCGCACGCTCGGAATCGCATGCACGAGCGGCGTGTCCCAGTCGATCTCTTTATACGCAAGCCACGGGTGGGCGAACCGCACCACCGACCAGACCTCGGCGAGCTTCGCGAGGCGCTCGACGCGCGGCTCGGCGGCGACGCTCGACGACGCGACCGCAAGCGCGAGCATGAAAACGATCAGGCGGCGCATCGTTTATTCATCCGACCAGCGATAGAACCCTTCACCGGTTTTCTTTCCGAGCTTCCCGGCGGCGACGAGATCGCGCAGCAGCTGTGGCGGTTCGAACCGCGGACCGAGCGTCGATGCGAGGTATTCGGCGATGCCGAGACGGACGTCGAGTCCGACCAGATCGGTGAGACGCAGCGGCCCCATCGGATGGTTGTAGCCGAGCTCCATCGCGCGATCGATGTCTTCCGCCGACGCGACCGATTCCTCCAGCATGCGAATCGCTTCGAGTCCGATGGCGACGCCGAGACGCGACGTCGCGAATCCGGGACTGTCGCGCACGACGATCGGCGTCTTTCCCATCCGCTCGGCTACGGCGCGGACCTGCGAAACGGTTTCATCGGACGTCCGCTCGCCGCGCACGATCTCGATCAGCTTCATCACGTGTGGCGGATTGAAGAAGTGCAGTCCGACGAACTGCTCGCGCCGCTCGACGTTCGACGCGAGCTTCGTGATCGAGATCGATGACGTGTTCGACGCGAGGATCGCCGCTTCGCTGCAAAACAAATCCGCCTGCGCGAAGAGATCGCGCTTGAGGTCGTAGTTTTCCGGGACCGCTTCGATGATGAGATCGGATTCGCGCACGGCCGGCTCGAGATCGCTGACGAAGTGCAGCCGCTCCTGCGCGCCGCGCGCCGCGTCGTCGCTCAGCTTCGCCTTCTCGACACCTTTGCGAAGCGTCGATTCGATCGAGCCTTTCGCGGCATCGAGCGCGCCGGCGTCGACGTCGAAGACGACCGTCTCGTAGCCGGCCACCGCGCCGAGGTATGCGATGCCGCGGCCCATCGTTCCGCTGCCGATCACTGCGATGTTGCGGATGTTCGCCATGGCGGCGGATTCTAACGGCTATGATCGAACGAAGCGAAGGAGGCTGACGCTATGGGACTTGTCAAAGAGTTCAAGGAATTCGCGCTCAAAGGAAGCGTGCTCGACCTTGCCGTCGGCGTCGTGATCGGCGCGGCATTCGGCAAGGTGGTGACGTCGTTCGTCGACGACATCCTGATGCCTCCGCTCGGACTGATCGCCGGAGGTCGCGATTTCTCCAGCTACTTCGTGACGCTCTCCGCCGGCCACTTCGACACGCTCGCGCAGGCGAAAGCGGCTGGAGCGAACACGCTCAACTACGGGCTGTTCATCAACGCGCTGATCGACTTCCTCATCATCGCGTTCGCGATCTTCCTCATCGTGAAGAGGATCAACGCGATGCGTCGCCAGCCGGAAGCGGCAACGCCGACGATGAGAGATTGTCCGGAGTGTTTGTCGCCGGTACCGCTCGCCGCGAGACGCTGCAAATTCTGCACAGCCACGTCATCCTGAGCGAAGCGAAGGATCCGGGCGGTGGGACTCGCTGCGGTAGCGCGCCCCGCCCGCGCGGATCCTTCGCTAACGCTCAGGATGACGGACGGTTAGACCGGACGCATCGCCAGCGAGAGGATCTCGCGGTGCGTGAAGTAGTTCACCGCCGGATCGTCGAGGTGGAAGCTGTAGTTGAACTTCTCCCCGTTGTCGGCGACGAACGCGAACCGGTGATAGCGCGTCTCGCGCCCTTCGCCGAACTCTTTGATCGTCGAGGAGTAGCCGTCATCGACTTCGACGCTCAGCACGCGATAGAGCTTGTGCGCGCTGATCGGAAGGTCGTCCGGCGGATAGTGGATGAACTGGATCGCGTAGATCTGCTTCGGATCGATGTCGCGCTCGGGAAACTCTTCCTGCGCGTTCTCACCTGCTGCGCCGGTGAACCACGTCTCCTCTTCCTTGAAGAGGACGAGGTTCGCGGAGTTCTCGGTCATCGGCAGAATGGCCCGATCGAGATGGATGTGCTGCTCGGGATCGCCGGAATCGCGGAGCTGCGTCAGCAGATCGATGAGGTACTGCAGTCCCTGCGGGGTGCCGGTGAGCGCGACTTCGTCGTCTTCATCGGAGATCCAGACGTCGAGCCACGCGTCTTTCGGCAGCTTGACGCGGCTCTCGAGCGTATCGAACGTCACCGCGGCAAAGCCGAGGCGTTTCGCGGCTGCACCGAGGAACTCGTTGCAGTGCGGATCGTCGATCAACTCCTTCCGCGCGTACTCGATCGTCGCCTCGTAAGCGCGCTTGCGCCCGAAGTCGTGAGTGAGATCGAAAGGAAGGATGATTTGATCGAGAAGCTCGGCGTAACGTTCGGCAGGTCTTGACATAAGGCTTTCGCGGACAGCAATAACCGCTTCGAATCTATCATATTTCCTGCACCCTTCCGGGAGGCGCCGCGGGCCGCCAAAACCGCGCGTGCTACACTCGCTTTCGTCTCTTTTCCCCTACATCCCAGACAGCCAGGAGTACGGTGTCCAGCCACATCGTCCGCGCCGTTGTCATCCTTGCCCTCATCGTGGGCGTGGCGGTCGCCCGCGCCGATCAGGCACCCGAATATCACGTCAAAGCGGAGTTCCTGGAACGCTTCACCCGCTTCATCGAGTGGCCGGCCGGCGGCGAAGGTCATGGCCCGTTTCTCATCGGGATCATCGGCGAGAATCCCTTCAGCGGCTTCCTGGATGAGATCGCCGGCGAGCGCCGCATCAAAGGACGTCTCGTCGAGATTCGCCGCCTCACCGATCCGACGCAGATCGATGCCTGTCAGGTCGTTTTCATCTGCGCGTCCGAGCGCGATCACCTGCGCCGCATCCTCAGCCGCACCGAATCGAAACCGATCCTGACGATCGGCGACACCGCCGGTTTCGCCGCCGCCGGCGTGCTGATCAACTTCTACATGAGTGGCGAGACGGTCCACTTCGAGATGAACGAGAGTGCGATCGAGCGGAGCGGACTGAAGGTCAGCGCGCGATTGCTGAAGCTCGCACGAATCGTCGATCCGGCGGGTGTGCGATGAGAGGTCTGCGCGGTCTCTCCATTCGCAACAAGCTGGTCGGCATCATCGCCGTCGCGACGCTCATCCCGCTCGCCGCCGGCTTCACCGTCGTCATCGTCAACGATGCGAACGCGCTGCGCCGTGAGCTGGTCGACAACACGGTGTTGATCGCGCGCGTCACGGCGGAGAACAGCGTCAGCGACATCACCTTCAACGATCACGAGGCGTCGCTGCACACGCTCGAAAAACTGGCGTCGATTCCGAATCTGCGCTGGGCGACCGTGTACGACGTGCACGGTCATCAGTTCAGCCGTTTCGCGGTGCACGGCGCGAACATCGACACGACCCTTCCCACCGCACCGATTCGTGTTTTCAGCGGCGACGAACTGCGGATCTCGGAGCCGATCTCTTATCAGGGCGAACGTTACGGGACGGTCTGGCTCGCCGTCGGCACCGCGGCGCTCGAAGCGAAGTCGCGCGAGCATCTGATGACGCTCGTCGCGGTGCTGATCGCCGTCGTCGTCGCGGCGATCTTCCTCGCCACGCGGCTGGAGAAAATCGTCTCCGGTCCGATCCTCGAGCTGGCCGCGCTGGCGCTCGAAGTCTCCGAGCAGCACGACTACTCAGTCCGCGCGAAGCGGAAGAGCGACGATGAGACCGGCGTGCTCGCCGAGGGATTCAACGAGATGCTGACGCAGATCGAGCGGCGGCAACGCGAGCGCGACGAAGCGGATCAGCGGACGCGCGAGAAGAGTCAGTTCCTGGCGAACATGAGTCACGAGCTGCGGACGCCGCTCAACGCGATCATCGGATTTTCCGAGGTGCTGCGAACACGACTCGGCAGCCGCATCGACGAGCGCGAAGTCCGTTTCCTCGACAACATTAACTCATCCGGCCAGCACCTCCTCGGCATCGTCAACGACATCCTCGATCTCTCGAAGATCGAAGCCGGCCGGATGGAGATCAACCCGGAGCGCTTCCCGCTGCGCAACGCCATCGAAGGCGTCTGCAGTTTGATGCGCGGCGTTTCGAGCCGGCGCAACATCGCGTTCGAGCTCGACGTAGAAGATGACCTGCCGCTGCTCGAAGCCGATCCGGTCAAGATCAAACAGGTCCTCTACAACCTGTTGTCGAACGCCGTGAAGTTCTCGCCCGATCGTTCGGTCGTCACGATCCGCGCCGCGCGCGACGGCGATCTCGTGCGCATCGCGGTCATCGATCGCGGCATCGGCATCGATCCCCGCGATCACGCAAGAATTTTCCAGGAGTTCCAGCAGGTCGACACGACGACGTCGCGCCAGTTCGAAGGAACCGGACTCGGACTGACGCTCGTGCGCAAGTTCGTCGAGATGCATGCGGGGAACGTCGCGGTCGACAGTGAAGTCGGCGAAGGGGCGACGTTCACGGTCACGCTGCCGCTTCGTTTCCGCGGCATCGGCCTCGCGCGCGACGCGTCCGCGACCGGACCGGCCGCGATCGGCGCACGCGGAATCGTCCTCGTCATCGAAGACGACGATGCGGCGTATCGCGCCATCGAGCAGCGGCTGCGCGAATCGAACTACGTGCCGCAGCATGCACGCAGCGGCGAAGAAGGAATCGCACTTGCGCGCGAGCTGCAGCCGGTCGCGATCACGCTCGATCTCGTGCTGCCGGGCATCGACGGCATCGAAGTATTGAAGACGCTGAAAGCCGACGAGAAGACGCGCGCGATTCCGGTGATCATCGTGTCGGTGATGGACAACCGCGAGCTCGGAATGGCGTTCGGCGCGAACGACTATTTCGTGAAGCCGGTCGATGGCGAGCGGGTCGTCGACGCGTTGCGCCGCCTCGCGCCTCCGCCGGACAGCGATCGCGGCAAGCTGCTCGTCATCGATGACGATCGCGAGATGCACACGATGCTCACCGATCGACTGCGGCCGTACGGCTACGAGCTGCTGCATGCGTACGGCGCGACGGAAGGTTTCGTGCGCGCGAGCAATGAACTGCCGTCGCTCGTCATCCTCGATCTGATGATGCAGGAGATGAACGGTTTCGACGTCGCGGCGCGATTGAAAGGCGATCCGCGCACGTCGGGACTGCCGATCCTCGTCGTCACGAAGGACGAGCTGAGTGGCGGCGATCGCGTACGGCTCAAAGGAAAGATCAACGCACTGATCGAGCGCGGAGAGCTGTCGGGCAGCCGCCTCGTGAGCGTCATTCAGGAACTCGTGAACGAGCAGCAGGTGATGCGATGAAACGAGTTGCAATCGCCCTCATCCTGATCGCCGCGTCTGCGCGCGCGCAGGTCGACAAAGACCTCGAGCGGCTCAGCCTCGAAGAGCTGATGAACGTCCACGTCGTCACGGCGTCGAACGTCAGCGAGAAATTGTCGGAAGCGCCGGCGACCGTGATCGTCATCAGCGCGGATGACATCAAACGCCGCGGCTATCGCGAGCTGTCGCAAATCCTTGATGACCTGCCGGGCATGGACGTCATCCGCCCGTTCGGCGACACATACTTCAAGAACTACTGGCGCGGTTATCGGAACACGGTCGGCGATCCGTTCCTCGTGATGATCGACGGCGTCGTCTTCAATCATCTCTACTTCAACACCGCCGACGTCCTCGTCACCTTTCCGCTGTCGAACGTCGAGCGGGTCGAAGTCGTTTACGGACCGGCGTCGTCGGTCTACGGTGCCAGCGCATTCATGGGCGTCATCAACGTCATCACCCGCAACGACGCGCTGCAGAGCGGCACGCACGAATCGCTGACGGTCGCCGGCGGCTCGAACGAAGCGCGGCTGCTCGACGGCACGCTGCTGTTCAAAACCGGCGAAGCGCGCGTGCGATTGACGGCGCGCATCGATGAAGGAGATATCGATCGCGCCGCGAGCGAGCGTTACGAATACACGAAGAACAGGTATTACGCCGATCGCCGGCTGTGGGGCGGCTTCGTCGACAATCCATCGCTCGGCGGCAGCGCGTCGTCGCCGCGACAGAATCGCGGATTCGATCTCCGCATTTACACGGGCGAGCTCGAAGCGGCGGTGCAGTACTTCCGACTATCAGCCGGCTACGGTCTCGAATACGCGGCGGACCGCGCGCAGAATCACGCGATCTGGTCGCGGCCCGATGCGAGTGCGTATCTCCGCTGGACGCGGCCGCTCGGCGAGAAGATGCGCGCGACGACGATGATCCGCTATCGCTCCAGCGGCGTGAGCGAGGATTCGTATTTCACGGAGAGCTTTCCCGGTCCGCAACAAACCGCAGCGATCTCGTTCTGGCGGAGCGACAACACCAGCTGGTCGCTGACGCACGACTTCGATGTGAAGGTCAGCGATGCGCTGGCGTTCCGCACCGGCTTCCGCTGGGAGCGGAAGAATCTGCAGAAGGCGTACGAGATCACGTACGGACCGGAGCTGCCGGTCGCCGCAATCGACGCGAGCTATCCGTTCCCGCCGGAACCCGACGCGTCCGGTGCGCAGAATCGGATTGATACCGAGGATGTCGGAGCGTATGTGCAGAGCTGGTATCGGCTGTCGCCACGTCATCGACTGAATCTCGGCATCCGCTCCGATCACAATTCGAAATACGGCGGCGCGACGACACTGCGAATGGGTTACGTCGGCAGCGTCGCCGGCTGGGGATTGAAAGCATTGTTCGGTCAGGCGTTTCAGGAGCCGAACAATCGCCTGCTGTACGGCGGCTGGGATGGCTCGGGAAGCGATCCGCGTCTCCGTCCGGAGCGTTCGACGACGATCGAGATCAGCGGCGAGCGGACGTCGCGCGCGTTCAGCAATCTGTTCAGCGTCTATCGCGTTCGCAACCGCGACACGTTCATCAACACCGTTCACTCCGCCCTCAACCTCGGCGCACGCGAAGTGATCGGCTTCGACTATCACTTCCACGCGCTGATTCCGATACCGCACGGCGACGCGAATGCGTGGCTTTACGCATCACACCTGCTGCGGACGAATGAGAAGAAAGTCGACGCGCTCGGCAACGAGATCGGCGAAGGAAACATCGGCGACCTCGCCAGAAATCAGCTGCACGCCGGCATCTCCGCAACGTTCCGCCCGAACATCACAGGATCGCTTCGCGCACGATGGGTCGGCGCACGAAGAACGGTGGAGACGAATCCGGTCGGACGCGTCGGCAGCTACGGAACGATCGACGCGTTCATCCGCGCCGATCGAATTTTCAAATCACCGCTCGGCATCTCACTCGCGATCGACAACCTGACGAATCGCGCGTATTTCCAACCCGGAATCCGCGACGCCAACGCCGGCACGACGCCGGGATTTTTCGACGCGTCGGGCGTGTGGCACGGGTCGGCCGGGTATTTCAATTCACTGCTGCCGCAACCCGGACGGACGGTGACGCTGTCGATGCATATCGGGGGGTAGGTGGCGTACGATGCCCACTCGAGACGATGACTGAATCGATTGCATTACAGGTTCGCCTGCAAGCCTTTCTTCGACGAGAGAACTCCCGGCGGTGGGCAACGATTTGCCCTTTGGTCGGTGTCGCGTCTCAAGGCAGGACCGCCGAGGAAGCTCGTGCCTGTCTTCAGGAAGCGGTAGAGCTTTGGTTCGAGAGCTGCGTTGAGCGCGGCGTTCTCGACCAGGCATTGCGTGAAGCGAACTTCCGGCCGGCTGTCTCAGACCGCGCCACGGATGCCAGCGTGGAAGATGTGAAGGCACCGAGGCGGAAGCGACGTGACAGCACAAGAGCCGGCCTCGCCCGTCCCGTCATCATCAAAATGGACAGAGACCTCGGTGAAGATATCGTACGGTCGAACATGCGAACGATTGGGCTAAGTCGAAAAGACTTCGAACGCCTTCTCAGCGTTGTCCGCGGCAACTAACTCTTTACGCCGCGTCGCGCATCGGCGCGCGCTTCACCGACTTCGCGAGCCCAATGCGCTCGAGCATCACGATCACATACCAGCCGACGTCGAGCTGCGAACGCTTCCATCCGAATCGTGCAGACGACGGCGCCGCATGATGGTTGCGGTGCCAGTTCTCGCCCTGAAAGAAATGCAGCGGCGCGAGCCAGCCGATGTTCTGCGAGGAATCCTCGCCCGGGCGCCGGTCCTCGCGCATGTGGGCGATGCTGTTGACGAAGCATTGCGCGTGGAGTGACGCGACCAGTCGCATCGGTCCGAGCCAGAAGAACGCCGGCCAGCCGAACGCGAGACCGCCGAAGAGCGAGACGGCGAGCAGCGGAATCTGCATCCGGCTCCAGAAGCGATACTCCGGCTTGTCGAGATCGGGACACCAGCGGCTGAGCGGAACGTTTCCCGCCTGCCAGAGCCAGCGCAAATGCGCCCACCAGAAGCCGCCGATCGCGGGGCTCGAAATGTCTTCCGCGGTCTCGACCTTCGAGTGATGCTGGCGATGATTCGCGGTCCACGAATCGGGCGAGCCGGATCCGTTGAACATCGCGAAGAAGATCAGCAGATGTTTGATGACGGGATGCAGTCGCAGCGCGGTGTGTGAGAGCGCGCGGTGATAGCAGACGGTCACGCCGAGCGCGCCGAACCACGCCAGCGTCACGGTGCCGACGATGACTCGCCAGCCGGGCGTCGCAAAAAACGCGAGGCCGATCGCCGCGAGGACGTGGATGAGCACGACGTAGCAGAACGTCGCGCGATCGCCCGCGGCCGGTTTCCACCACGGCGCCAGCCACGGTTCGTTGCCAAGGCTCGAGACGATGGGAGCTTCTGAGGACGAAGACAGGGCGGCGACGATAGCACGGAGATTGGAACTTGTGGTGGCGGGCGCTTCGCCCGCCAGGCCGGCCGAAGCGGCCGGCCCCACAAAGATGCGAGCAGTCGAAAACGCCGTCCTACATGTCCTTCGGACGATTGTCGGCGAGGTCGTCCGTCAGATTGTCGGATTCCGTCGGCGCGTTCTCGCCGCTGTGCTCTTCACGGCCGACGCCGTGATAGCCGAGCACTTCGGCGCCGTCGATGACGTCGATCTTCACGTTTTGCTCTTCGGTGGACTTCGGCTCGTCGTTCATACCGAGTCTTCAGAGCAAGGGGCGAACCACTCGTGGCTCACCAGGCCGTTCGATCGCCTTTCTTCCAGTCCTTGTCCATATCGGAGAGGAAACTCGACAGATCTTCGGCGTGCTCTTCCTCGACCGCGAGGATCGATTCGAGGACGCGGCGCGTGGTGATGTCATCGTCGCCGATGAAACGAATCATCTCCGTGTACGAATCGATCGCCACCCGCTCCGCGACGAGATCCTCGCGAATCATCTCGACGAGCGTCGTCCCTTCGACGTACTCCGAATGCGAGCGCATCAACAACCCTTCCGGATTGAAGTTCGGCGAGCCGCCGAGCTGCGTGATCCGGCCGGCGAGCTGATCGGCATGACCCTGCTCTTCATTCGCATGCTGCAGAAACTCCGCGGCGATCGGATCGGCGTGGATGCCCTGCGCCATGAAGTAGTGCCGCTTGTAGCGGAGCACGCAGACGATCTCGGTCGCCAGCGCTTCATTGAGCAGCTTGATCACTTTCTCGCGATCGGCGCGATAGCCGTCGGTCACCGCTCCCTCTTCAATGTGCTGCCGCGCGCGGCGGCGCAGCTCTTTTACGTCGGTCAGAAATGGTTTCTCAGTCATCGACTTCTCCTTCATCGGCGTTCGCCGCCGAACTGCGTGCTGGCCGCATCGTACTTCCGTCCGCGCCAGTGCAACTCGCCGCGGATTCCGGTGATCCACATCGAGCGCATAAAAATATATCCCCAGATCAAAGTCATGGGCGGATGAAAGAGCAACGCATTCAGCGTGCCGTATCGCAGCGACCGGAAGAGAATGAGGCGTGTCAGCGAGATCGTTGCGACCGTCGCGAGCGACAGAACGCGCAGCGGCGGATAGAAAATCAGCGCGTACGGCAGCGAGTGCAGCGCGACCGCACAGACCGAGACGATGAGCGTCACCACGACGCTTCGCCCGAACACCGCGAAGCTGTTCTTCGTGAAGCCTTCGATCACCTCACGAAAGCCGTGGTACATCCGAATCGAGATCAGATCATCGGCGCGCACCGCGTGCGTCCGGCCGCCGTGCTGGCGGACGAGACGCGCCAGCGAGACGTCATCGACCACCGAGTCGCGCAACTCTTCGTGGCCGCCGAATGATTCGTAGACGTCGCGGCTGACCATGTTGCCGGGACCGCCGCCGATGCCGAGGCGGGGAAGAAGCGTGCGATTGGAAAGGAAGGTCGGGATGAATGAATAGACAGCCATCGCCAGCTGCGGCATCAGGAT
This sequence comes from Acidobacteriota bacterium, assembly GCA_034667465.1. GTDB lineage: Bacteria > Acidobacteriota > Thermoanaerobaculia > Gp7-AA8 > Gp7-AA8 > JAOBAU01. The sequence goes on from JAXDJV010000003.1 coordinate 71,201, forward strand.
CTTCTCGGCGAGCGTCTCCATTTCAAAGTGCGGAAGGAGCGCAAGCATCGCCACGCCGCTGCGCTGAAAGTACGCGACGGCGGCGCCGACCGCGTCGGGCGCGTAAATGACGTCGGCGTCGACGAAGAGGAGGATCTCACCGCTCGCGCGTTGTGAGCCGCGATGCAGCGCCGCCGGTTTGCCGAGCCAGCCGGGCGGCGGCTCTTCTCCGGCAACGACGATCAGCCGCGGATCTTCGGCGGCGATGCGGGCGAGGATCGCGCCGGTGCCGTCGACCGAACGATCATCGACGACGATCACTTCGAGCGCGGCGTAACGCTGCGCGAGAAACGCGCGCACCGTTCGTTCGATCACACGCGCTTCATCGCGCGCAGGAATGACGACCGAGACGAGGGGCGGCGGCGCGACCTCGTCATGTGCGGCGCGCAGCCGCGGAATCAACGCGAGGTTGAGGAGGGTCGCCGCCAGGACGACGACCCAGAGGATCAGAACGGTGAGTGCGAAGAGGTGCATGCGGCTGCGTGCCGCACGCGATTATGCCGGTCCGACGCGGCGTTGTGCTTCCAGCGCGTACGGCGAGTCGGGGAACTCGGTGACGATCCGGCGATACGTCTCGCGCGATTTGTCGCTGTTTCCCTGCGTGTCGTACGCATGCGCGAGCAGCACGAGCAGCGCATCGCCGGGGAGAATGGCGTCGTCGCGCTTCGCTACTTCCTGCTGCAGCTCGTTCGCAACCTGCTGCGCTTCACCCATCTCGATGCGCAGCTGATAGAGGCTGTAGCGCGCCGAGCCGGCGAAGAGATGCTTCGGCTGATTGCTGACGAAACGCTCGAGATACTTGCGCGCGCCCGGATAGTCGGCGCGAGCGGTGAGCATGCGCGAGAGATAGAGGCCGGCCACGTCAGCGGCATCACTGCCGGAGTAGTTCGTGTCGACCTCTTTGAACATCGACTCCGCTTTGGCGTTGCGCTCGGCTTCCGTCTTGAACTTCGCGGTCGGAATCGGCGGCTGCCCGGCAGGCGGCATGAGCGGCGAATCGAGAGTTTCGATCGCCTGTGCGAGCGAGTCCTGCGCTTTCTCTTCGCGATTTGCGCGATAGAAATAGATGCCGTAGCCAAGCACGGCGATGACGACAACGGCGAGCGTGATGCCGTACAACAGGCGCTGGTTTTCCTGCGCGCGCACCGACAACGAGCCGATCTCGTCGACGAACTTGTCGTGCTTCAAATCTCTGCGATGCTGACGATCCATGAATAACTCCGAATTGAAAGTGGCGCACGATAACACAACGAAACCGGGCGCTGAATGCCCCGTGATCCGCGGCGAGCTCTGCCGGCGCAAAGCGTTAGTCACGACTCAGCACTCGCGATTCAGGACTTATTTTGTCTAAGTTCGCCATCTTTTTGCCACGATTTGCGCTTAGAATTTTCTCCATCAGCGATTCACCGGAGGCATCTGCGTTGCAAACGCCATCCGGAACTCTGTGAACTCAGGAAACCACGGGAGCACCATGACAGCGCCGCGGCCGCTGCTGACCACGATCCTCGCCCTTCTTCTTTGCAACGCGATCTCGATTGCGACGGCGGGCGAAGGCCTGCCGACCGCCACGGTCCTCTGCTATCACATCGTGGAGTCGCCGCAGGATCCACGCATGGAGATCAGCCGCGATCAGTTTCGCCAGCAGATGCGCTATCTCGAGAAAACCGGCTACAACGTCATCGCGCTGCGCGATCTCTATGATTACGTCGCCGGCAAAAAGGCGTCGATCCCGCGCAATGCGGTCGTAGTGACGATCGACGACGGCTGGCGCAGCACGTTCACGGAAGTCTTCCCGGAGATGCAGCGGCACAAATTTCCGTTCACGGTATTCATTTATCCGAAGATCATCGGACAGACGACGCATGCATTGACGTGGAAGCAGGTGAAGACGATGGCGGATGCCGGCGTCGACATCCAGAGCCATTCGTTCTCGCATCCGTTCCTGACGAAGCGCCGCCACGCGACGCTCGATGAAAAGCAGTACAGCAGCTGGCTGCAGAACGAGCTCGCGGAGTCGAAGCGGGTGCTCGAGTTCCAGACCGGCCGCAGCGTCAACTTCCTCGCCTATCCGTATGGCGATTACGATCAGCGCGTGGCCTCGACCGCCGCGCGCGCCGGGTATAGCGCCGCGCTCACGTGCGATTTCGGCGCGGTGAAGCGCGGCAGCGATCCGCTGCGGATGAAGCGCGTCGTCGTCGAAAAACGAATGGACTTCGCCGCCTTCCGCCATTACCTCGGCGCACGGCCGATGCGCATTCAGGATGTGACGCCGGTCCCGAACCAGTTGCTCGATCCCGGACAGTCGGTCATCGTCACCGCGCGCCTCACCGATCACAAAGACCTCGACCCGAAGTCGGTCGGCATGACGCTGCTGTCGAGCGTCGCCGGCGCCGCGATGCCGTTCGCATACGACCCGCAGAGCGGCGCCATCACCATGACGGTGAATGATGTGAAGGACGCAATCGCCGCGAAGACGAAATACCTTCGCGCGCTGGTGTGGGGAACGGAACGGAAGAGCGGAAAGCGCGTCGAAGCGTCGCTGATTTTCCGGCTGCCCGAACCAACTCCGCCAATGCTTCCGGTGACGGTCGATCCGGCAACGGGAGTTGCCCCTCCCGCGACGACGGTGCCGGCTGCAGTGGTTCCGGCGGCGATCGTTCCGTCGGAAGCCGCCGCGCCGCCGCCTGTGCCACGCGTTGAACCGGCAGGCGAGACCGCGCGTGCAACTCGCGGCGCCGCGCTGGCTGCGCCGCGGAAACTTCCCGCGCACTGACCGTCGTCAGCTGAGCAGAGAATTCGTCCTCGCCTGATGCAAATCATGGATGCTGCCGGATGGGAGGAGTTTCGCCTCGACACACTGGAAGAGATGGCGAGGTACGTCTTTCCATTCACAACCCCGATTAGCCGTCCGGTGGAACCCGAACGCGGGTACGCGTGGGGCACAGGTAACTACCTGCGCGACGATGACAACGTGTGGCTTGTCACGAACGAGCATGTCGCAAGGCCGGCCAGGCACGAGAGCCTGTCGCACCTTCCGAAACTCAATGACGATTACGTGCGAGTCGAATCTCCATTCCATTGTCATCCCTGGCCGGACGACCTCGCGATTGCGCGGCTGAGTGAGGCCACCGTCCCTGCCAACGAGAAGATCCTCTCGACGTCGCACCTCGACAACGAATATCAGCCAGTGGAACACGAACTCTTGTTTTGGCTCGGATATCCCGGTAGCACCGCGACGCGGCACGAGTCCATTACCGAAGCAAATAAACGCTACTCATGGTTCGGCAGTTTGGAAACTCTCGCCGTGCCGGTTGTCTCACAGCAGTTAATCGACTGGCCTGACGGTTTGCCGGACGACTACAAGCCCGATTCTCACATCCTCGTTCACTACCGGGCACACGGCCAACGCGGCAGGGGTGTACCCGATGCCGAGGCTCCAAACCCACACGGCATGAGCGGCAGCTTCCTTTGGGACACAAAGCGCGTCGCGTGTTGGCGCAGCGGAAAAGAATGGTCGCCGCAGTACGCGCGCGTCTGTGGCGTCGTTTGGACCACGTTTGCAAATCCCGACATGATCGTTGCCACCCCAATTCAGCAACTCCGGGGCTTGATGGACGTGAACAGCAGCGTGACTGGCCGCCCTACGGCAACTTGATCGCCGGCTTCTCGTCCCGCTTTCGATAGAGAATCGCGGTCTTGCCGATGATCGCGGCGAGATCGGCGTCTGTCGCCGCGGCCAGCTCCTCGGCGAGGATGCGCCGCGCGTCCGACTCCTCCGCGTCGATCCTCACCTTGATCAGCTCGTGCGCGGTGAGTGACACCTTCGTTTCGGCGATCACCGAATCGCTCACGCGTCCTTTTCCAACGCGCACGACCGGTGACAGCTCGTGCGCGAGGCCTTTCAGGTACTGCCTCTGTTTCGCCGTCAGCATCGCTGCATCCTCTCACAAAAAAAACGCCCCGCCGGCGCGAACCGGCGGGGCGTCTTCGTTGCGAATGTGCGAGTCGATTACGGGAGCGTCAGGCGAATCACGACACGGCGGTTGCGCAGGCGGCCTTCCGCGGTGTTGTTGTCGCCGGCCGGATCCTGTCCGTCGCGGCCTTCCACCGTGATGCGCGCCGGATCGATTCCGTGGCGGGTCACGAGGTAGTCGCGAACGGCCTCGGCGCGACGGCGGTCGAGATCGTTGTTCGGTCCGGTTGCTTCACGATTGTCGTTGTAGCCGATGACGAGCGCGGTCGCCGTCGGTTCCTGCTTCATGCGGAGCGCGACGTCGTCGAGAATCGCCTTGGCGATGTTGGTCAGACGTGCCGAGCCCGGCTCGAAGTGGATTTCGTCGGTACGAAGCTCCGTCGGCGTGTGCGCCGGAACGGTGACCGGCGGCGCCTCAGGCGGCGGAACCGGAGCCGGCATCGGAGCTGGCGGCGGCGGAACCGGAACCGGAGGAGGTGGCGGCGGCGGAATGGCAGCCGCGAGATGCATCGGAGCGTACGTCAGTCCAACGAGTCCGCCGATCGAGCAGTCATCGAGCTCGGTGATGCGGCACTCGTCATTGTCTTTGCCGAACTTGGTGACGTTCCAGCGAACGCCGCCGTTGATGGCCCAGCCGCTGTCGCCGAACCAGTGACGGATACCGGTCACGAGGAACACCGGCGCTTCCGGCTTGAAGTCTCCGCCGTTGTACCAGACGCTGTTCACTTCCGTGATCCAGTTGGTCGTCTTCCACCAGTTCAGCGGAACATTGAGACCGCCGTCGAGGCGGAGCTCGTTCGGAAGCTCGACCTTGCGTGCGCCGGTCGGGAAGTTGCTCTTGTCTGCGGCGCGGTTACCGATGATCGCGTACGAACCGGCCAGCGATGCGATGCCGTGCGTCCAGTGAACGCCGAGACCGTAGTTCGTGTTGCCGGTCGCGATGCCACTGTTGTCGTCGCCCGTCGGTGCGTCGACGAAGAACGACATGGCGATCTTCGACGGAGCAGCAGGATCGGTGAACGCGAACTTCGTCGCGAGGTGCGCATTGCCGATGCCGCTGTCGGTGAAGCTGCCGTTGTAGAAGTATCCGTTGATGAAGCCGACGCGATCGTTGCCGTGGTTCTGAAGACGATCCCACGGGAGCGATGCGGAAACTTCCCAGCGATCGGTGATGCCGTAGCCGATCGACGCGCTCAAGCGATACAGGTCATAGCCCATATCTTTGTAACCGCGCCTGCTGAGCGGCGCGAACTGGCGAGCGGGTCCGGCCAGCAGATCGTAATCGTTGAGGTAAATGCCGAACGACAGATCGCCGCGCTTCAAGGTGTCCGCGGTCACCGTATTGAAGAGTCCGGTCTCGCCGCTGGCTGTTGGCGCGACTAACCCGATCTGATCTTCCCGGGTCAACGTCATGCCCTGTGCGAAAAGCCCCGGGGTCACCACCAAAAAGCACAAGAGAGAAATGAGCAACCGATGTTTGTGATGCAACAAGATCACACCTCCTAAAAGATTCGCACGGTCTCCGTCCGCGGCCTTTATCCGCCGCATTACAAAACGTGTGCCAGAGCCGCTGAGGCTCCTCCCCGTAAAATCTTCATCTGTTTGAGCTTACCATAAGGTGAGTCGCGCACCCTCAGACTACGGCCACGACGAGGATCTGAATTCAAATGAAAAATCTGACCGCATTGCTGCTTCTGGCAATTCTTGCCAGCCCCTCTTTCCTCTCTGCGCAGCAGCCGGCGCCTCCTCCTCCCCCGCCTCCGGCTGACGCTCCGGCACCGCCGCCAGCTCCCGCTCCGCCGACCGACGGCGTTCCCGCGACGGCCGCACCGGCCCAGGACGAATCACCATCGGTGCTCTCGCGCGCGGCGAGCAGCGCCTACGACCGGCGTGATGCATTTCCTTCCGTCAACATCTACCTGCCGGAAGGCCAGGCCAGCATCCGCCTGCGCAAACTGATCAAGAACGTGCTGTTCGAAAGTCAGATCGACTACAAGTTCGTCGAAGGCGACATCTCGACGTACCTTCGCTACAAGTACTACGCGCGCAACTTCACCTACAAGATCGGCGTCTTCGACACGATCGGCTTCCCGAACATCGGCCAGAGCGGCGTCGAGTTCGAGCGCGTGCGCGGCGGTCTGCTCCTCGTGGAGTTTCCGCGCGACTACAACAATCGCTACTTCTGGCTCGTGCAGGACGATCGCCTCACGTTCGGCAACATCCAGGACGTCGACAACCGGAAGAACAACATCTACACGAAGCTCGGCTATCAGTACGGGACGCAGTTTGATGAGCGGATGAACGCGATCGTCGGCGAATCACGGGGCCGCATCGTTCCCGTGCTGACGGCATTCCGCGAGATCGGTCCGCAGAAGTTCGGACTCGCCGCCGCCGTCACCGAATCGGCGCGCATCTCAACCGGCGATTACAAGTACACGAAGCTCGAGGCAGAGGCGCTGCGTCGAATCGACATCACCGGAACTTCGTTTCTCTTCAGCCGTCTGCACGTCGGTACGTTCCTCACGAAAGGGACGAACCCGAATGCCGACGCGCTGCCCGACACCGAGCGCTACACGATTCCTCGCTATGAGCTGTTCCAGCTCGGCGGCCGCGAAGCGCTGAAGTCGATCGGCGTTGACAAAGCATCCGGCACGAATGAACTGCACATGACGACGGAGTACTTCGTTCCGATCTTCCGCAACAGGGACTTCCGCACCTGGCTGCTGCACTGGAACACGCTCTACGGAATCGGTTACGTCGGCGCCGGCACGGCGACGTTCCGCTCATCCGACATCACGAAGACCGAGAACTTCGTCGTCGACGGCGGCATCGGTACGGAAGCGTCGCTGCGCATCCGCGACTTCGACGTGTTGTTCAGCGTCATCTACGCGCACACGTTCAAGTCGCCGGACGACATGAAGGGAAACAAAGTGCGCTTCTCGATTCGCACCATTCGCTGATCGCTCGATCGCCGCAAACGCAAAGTGGCGACCCGGACGGGTCGCCACTTTTGTTTTTGAAGGATGTGATCGTTACTGGTGCAGGTCGATCTTCACGGTGCGAACGCCAACGACGCCACGCAGCACGTGAACGGCCATGTCTTTCTGCAGTTCGTATTTCACCGTGCCGGCGACGAGCAGCGCGCCGTTGTCGGAGTCGATGCGGAAGTTGCAACCGTCGAGACTGCGCTGGCTGGCCAGTGCGCGCTCGGCGCGACGTTCGATCGCTTCGTCGTCAGGCGGCTCGATGATCTGCACGAGGTTCGCGACGCGCTCGTATCCGAGATCGCGCGCCATCTTGCTCGCCGCTTCCGCACCCGCCTTGCCGGCGGCGCGGCCGCGAATCACCACGATTCCGCCAACCTCTACGACCCGGAGATCGTCGACGCCGAGGTTCGCAGCGCGGAACTGAGCGCTGAGGTCGTTCGTTGCCGGCTGCTGCTTCGCGCCCGCAAGGGCGACGGCCGGAATGGCGACGGCGACGAGCAGCGCGATGCAAAGTGCACTGCCGAGGCTGGTTCTGATCGTGCGAGTCATGATGTTATTTGCACTCCTGGCCGAAACTTGAGCAGGCGGCGTGCCACGTTCGCGGATCTCGATTTCCAAATACTTTAGCACGCGCAAACGCAAAAAGTTCTACGCGGACTGGAATGATACGGAGACAACTGCCGGCTCGTCGGTGACACCGCCGTATGCGTGGTGGAGATAGACGCGCCACGCCAGCAGCAGTACCAGCCCCAGCAGCAGGATCATCCCGAGAAGTGCAGTAATGCGTCGCGCCATGCAGCCTCGTCAGGCAAGTATCATGCGCGCATCCCGCGATCATTCATAATTCGTCGATGCCCCGCGTCCATCTCCTCCCCTCCGAGCTGATCAATCAGATCGCCGCCGGCGAAGTCGTCGAGCGCCCGGCCTCTGTGGTCAAGGAGCTGGTCGAGAATTCGATCGACGCTGGCGCGCGCACCATCGACATCATTCTCGAGAACGGCGGACGCAAGCGGATCGAGATCCGCGACGACGGCCACGGGATGTCGCGCGAGGACGCGCTGCTCGCGATCGAGCGCCACGCGACGTCGAAGATCCGCGCGTTCGACGATCTGACGCGCGTCCGCACGCTCGGCTTTCGCGGCGAAGCGCTGCCGTCGATCGCCAGCGTCTCGCATTTCACCCTCACTACTTCGGACGGCTCCGCCGCGGACGCGACCGAGGTCGATTGCGATCCGTACACCGGCCGGCGCGAGCTGCGTCCGGCGGCGCGCGATCGCGGCACGACCATCGTTGTGCGCGAGCTGTTCGAAAACGTTCCCGCGCGCCGCAAGTTCCTTCGCAGCGCCGACGCGGAGTTTCGCTCGATCGTCAGCGTCGTCTCGTCGTACGCGCTGCCGCTGCCGGGTCGCGCGTTTCGCGTCGAGCACAACGGCCGCACGGTACTCGATCTCCCGCCGGCGGCCGACGCTCGCGAGCGCGCGCTGCAGATCATCGGACGCGACGCCGCGCCGCATCTCGAAGAGATCGATACGGAGATCGCCGGCATCCACGCCTCCGGTTTCGTGACGCGCGGACTGCGCTTCGGCAGCCGCCGCAATCAGTTCTTCTTCGTCAACGGACGGCTGGTGAAGGATCGCGTACTTACCCACGCGGCGAATCGCGCAGCCGAAGCGTTCGACTTCGACGGGCATCCGGCCATCGTGCTGTTTCTCGAGATGGAGCCGGAGACGGTCGACGTCAACGTGCATCCCGCGAAAACCGAAGTGCGTTTCCGCGATTCGAGCAGCGTGCACGTCGCCGTCGAGCAGGGAATCAAGCGCGCTCTCGGCGGCGCCGAGGAAGGAAGCGGACTGCTGACGCACGACGCCGCGCTCGCGACGCCGCCGCCGTCATCATCACCGCCGCTGCTCTTTTCGCCGCAGCGTTACGACGTTCCGCCGCCGTTCGCGGCGAGCGCGGAATTCACGCCGCTGTTTCGTAGCGAAACGAGCGTCGTGCAGCCACCGCGTTCTGCGCAGAGCGCCACTGTCCCTTCCGCAACATCGGTCGAGGTCGAAGACGCCCCCGCCCCGAACCTCGGCGATCTGCGCGGTCGCGTCATCGGTCAATATCGGCTGAGTTACATCCTCGTCGATACACCGGGTGGACTTCGTCTCGTCGATCAGCATGTCGCGCACGAGCGCGTTCTCTACGATCGGTATTTCGCGCGCGTCGGACAGGTGACCGCAGCGCAACAACTGCTGACGCCGATCCTGTACGACGCAGGCGCTGCCGAAAGCGCGGTACTGGAGTCGCATCTCGAAGAGTTGCGCGCGGTCGGTTTCGACATCGAGCGTTTTTCCGGGAAGGCGTTCGCGATCGCGGCGGTGCCGCGCGATCTCGTGCGCGGCGACGTCGACGCGTTTCTCCGCAAGCTGATCGACGCATCGCTCGAAGAGAGATCGTCGCATCTGACGCACGTGCGCGAGAAGGTCTGCGCGTCGCTGGCGTGTCAGGCGGCCATCAAGGTGCATCGGCCGCTCTCCGGCGATGAGATGGCGCGCCTCGTCGCGGAGTTGCTCGACTCGTCGAATCCGTACGCCTGTCCGCACGGGCGCCCGATCATCGTCGACATCAGGCATCTCGATATCGAGCGCCACTTCCACCGGAAGTAGATATCGCGCAACCGAGGTAGCCTCGGCGATGTGAACGAGCTCGGTGCAGTCGGCGAACGGCGGGCGCTCTGGTTCTATCGCCTGCGCGGATATCGAATCGCCGGACGCAATGTGCGGCTGCGCGGCGGCGAGCTCGATCTCGTCGTGCGGCGCGGACGTGCACTCGTCTTCGTCGAAGTGAAGACGCGGCGAAGCGTCGTCGCCGGTGAAGGATTCGAAGCGGTCGATCGCGTGAAACAATCGCGCCTGATGCGCCTCGCGGAGCAATACCTGTTGCTGCATCCGATACCGCATGACACCGAGGTGCGATTCGATGTCATCTCAATTCTTTACGATGGAGGACGATCGCGACTGACGCATTTTCGCGACGCCTTTCGGAACGACGCGCAATGACGTGGGAAGAGTCGTCCCGCCTCGAATGGCTCGAGACCAACGGCCTCGGCGGCTGGGCGAGTGCGACGGTCGCCGGCGCGAACACGCGCCGCTATCACGGCCTGCTCGTCGCCGCGATGCGGCCGCCGGTCGGACGGATCGTGCTGCTGTCGAAACTCGATGAGCGGGTGACGATCGCCGGCGCGTCGTTCGAACTGTCGAGCAATCAATATCCCGGCGCGATTCATCCGCGCGGCTTCGAGCTGCTTGCGTCGTTTCAACGCGACGTCTTTCCTGTCTTCGAGTACGTCGCCGGCGCCGCGCGAATCCGCAAGACGATCGCGGCCATTCACGGCGAGAACACGACGGTGATCGTCTATGAGTCGTCGCACGATGTGACGCTCGAGCTTCGTCCGTTCATCGCCGCGCGCGATTACCACTCGCTCGCATCAGCGAACGATTTCATCCGCCGCGATGCGCGTTTCGACGCCGGAATCTTTTCGCTGCAGCCTTACGACAGTGTGCCGACGCTTTTCATCTCAGCTCCGCGCGCGACATTCAACAGCGCGCCCGACTGGTATCGCCGCTTCGAATATCCGATCGAACAGGAACGCGGTCTCGACGCGCACGAAGATCTCTTCACGCCCGGAACGCTGACGCTGGCACTCGCCGCCGGAACGAGCATCGCGATCATCGCGTCGACGAACGATCCGCGCGGACGCGACGGCATCGCGCTCCTCGAAGCGGAACGCGCGCGACGCAGGAACGTCATCGACGCAACGACGTTGCGCGGCAAACTCGGACGACGACTCGCACTTGCCGCCGATCAGTTCATCGTCCGGCGCGGCGTCGATCGAAAGACGATCATCGCCGGCTATCACTGGTTCACCGACTGGGGACGCGACACGATGATCTCGCTCCCCGGACTCTGCCTTGTGACCGGTCGATTCGATGACGCGCGAAAAATCCTGCTCGCGTTCGCGGAAAGCGTCAGCGAAGGGATGCTGCCGAACTGTTTCCCCGACAGCGGCGAGTCGCCGGAGTACAACACCGTCGATGCCACGCTCTGGTTTTTCGTCGCCGCGCAGAAATACTTCGACTACACGCGCGACGAAGCGTTCGTGCGTGACTCGCTCCTGCCGGTGCTGCGCGACATCCTCGCGTGGCACGACCGCGGAACGCGTCACGGCATTCGCGTGGATGCCGACGGACTGCTGCGCGCCGGCGAAGGGGACGTGCAGCTGACGTGGATGGACGCGAGGATCGGCGACGTACCGATCACGCCGCGTCACGGCAAACCGGTGGAGATCAACGCGCTCTGGTTCAACGCGCTCAAAATCCTCGGCAACTTCGAGCAGCGCTGGCGAAACGACGGTCCAGCGCTGACAGAACGCGCAGAACAAGTACGCGCGCGTTTCGTCGAACTGTTCCGCGCCGGCGACTATCTCTGCGACGTCGTCGACGGCGCGATTCGCGACACGTCCGTTCGTCCGAATCAGATCTTCGCGATCAGTCTTCCGCATCCGCTGATCGACGGCGAGCTGGCCGCGAGCGTTCTCGCAATCGTCGAAGCGAAGCTCCTCACGCCATTCGGATTGCGCAGCCTTTCGCCCGACGATCCGCGTTTCGCCGCGACGTACAGCGGCGGTCCGGCCGATCGCGATCGCGTCTATCACCAGGGAACCGTCTGGTCATGGCTGCTCGGTCCGTATCTGACGGCGCTCGTTCGCGTCCGCGGCGCGCGCGGCGTCGAAGAGGGGCACGCGATCCTCGAAAAATTCGAAACGCATCTCGATGAAGCGTGCGTCGGCAGCATCTCGGAGATCTTCGACGCGATGCCGCCGTACAAGCCGCGCGGTTGCGTCGCGCAGGCGTGGAGCGTCGGCGAGATTCTGCGCGCCATGGCCGAGGACCTGTCATCCCGAGCGTAGCGAGGGATCCGGGGCGGGAGGGGTACGGCAGCGCGCGCCACCCCCCCGGATCCCTCGCTACGCTCGGGATGACCGCTACGCTCGGGATGACAGCGCCACGATTGCTTCTCTCGCCGCCCGCGCCAGCGACTTGCGATCGCCTGGCGCCAGCGGACCGCCGAACGATACGCGTACGTCGATGCGCGGCAACCGCAGCAACGTGCGCAGATGCGACGTGAATGTCGCGTCGCCGAACCACGGCACTTCCGGCTGCGCGTAACGAAGCGCGGCGTACCAGACCGGAAGCGCATCATCGGCGGCCGCTTCGAACAGCGGCGTGTTGAACGGCAGGACGTCGCTGCCGTCGGTGCTCGTCCCTTCCGGAAAAACGACGATCGCGCGTCCACCGCGCACGAGCTCGCGCAACAGCGTTGTGACACGCACCGCATCGCGGCGCGACTCGCGATCGATGAAAACAGTTCCGGTCGACGACGCCAGCGGACCGAGCGCCGGCCAGTCGCGCACGTCCGCTTTCGCAACGAACAGTGTCTCGATCAAACCACCGAGCACGACGACGTCCACGTAGCTGAGATGGTTCGAGACGAGCAGGAATGCGCCGCGCGGCGGCGTTCCATCAACGGTGATGTGAATGCCAAGGATGCGCGCGACGGCCGCATGCCATCGACGAACAATCGACGGTCGCCGCGAGCGAACAACGATGAACAGCGGATAGAGCAGTGTCGTCGCCGCACAAACCGCGGCGATACGAACGACAGCGCGAAGAGTCTTCACGTCGACGGAACGTTCAGCGCCAGGACGAAAGGATCAGCGCCGCAATGATGAACGAAAGGAGGTTGTAGCTGGTGTTGATCAGCCACAGCGCTTTCTTCTCGCCGGAAAACAGCGCGGTCCCGAAACTCGTCGCGCCGGCGAAACCGGCCCAGCAAACGACTGCCGCGCAAACGGCGTGTGCGGCATCGAGCGGGCCGGAGTGATGCGCGAGGATGATCGCCATCGCCAGCGACGTGACGATCGCGCAGATGAAGACGATGAGGAATGGCATCGGACCGGGCGCGTTCTGCTTCAACTCCTCTTCCGACTTCCCCATCAGCGCGATCCAGCGCTTCGCGAAAAGGAGCGGTGAGTACCAGAGGCCGCCGAGCATGAAGATGGCGACGGCGCTGACCAGGATCGCCCAGACGTTCATTCCGTGCAGCATTGGTTCCTCCGATTTGGTGTGCGATGAGGATACGCGCGAATCCTCGTTGTTGACGACCGCCGTCGCGCTCCGTACGCTGCCGCTCGTGCCCATCGACGGCGACAGCACGCAAACCTCCCGCGCGCGGCTCCTCGCCGCCGGGAAATGGCTGTTCGCGAAACACGGCTACGAGAAGACGTCGACCGTGTCGCTCGCGCGCGAAGCGGGAACGTCGGAGTCGCAGCTGATGCGCTACTTCGGCGGCAAGAGCGGACTGCTCGACGCGATCTTCAACGAGGCGTGGAGCGGACTGAATGTCGAGATTCGCCGCCACGTCACCGAGGCACAACACGGCCGCGACGCGGTCCTCGGCATCCTGCAAACCGTCGTCGAAGCCTTCGGCCGCGATCACGACATCGCCTTTCTTTTTCTCTTCGAAGGGCGGCGCATTCGCGGCGATGAAGTGACGCTGTCGAAAGGCTTCCTCGAGTTTTACGAGCTGCTGCATCACCTCGTCGGACGCGGTCAGCTGGACGGATCGTTTCGCAGCGATGTGAGCGAAGTCGTCCTGGCGTCGGCGATGCTCGGCTGCGCCGAGGGGATGATTCGCGATCGGATGATCGCGGAGCGCGTCAGGCAGCCGAACGTCTTCGATGATGAAACGGTGCGGCGGACGTTCGAGGCGATGGTCAACGGCCTCGCGCCGCAGTGAGCGCGACTAGCCGAACTCGCGGAGGCGGATCTTCGCTTCGAGTCCGTGACGTCCGTCCGGCCACGTAGCAAGAAACGCGCGCCACATCGCACGACTGTTCTTCGAGATGGCGAGCTCGAAGTCACGCGCTTCCTGCCGGCAGCGGGTGGCGTCGGCGGCGCGCGGCGACTCGGGATGCTGCGCGAGATATTCGTCCCACGCGCCTGACGAACCGCGCTCCCACGCGGAATCGAAATCGCCCGGTTCCGATTCGCGCGCGAGCTCTTCGAGTTTCGCCAGGCGGCGACGCGCGTCCCCCGCCCACCGCCCTTCCGGTCGCCCGGCGAGATACGCGCGGAACGACATGACCGTGGCGACGCGCTGCGCTTCCGACCATTCGGACTTATCGCGCGCCGCGTCGATCGCCAGCTCCACTTCAGCGCGACGGTCGGCGTCAGAGATTTTCGCCAGCAGCGTTTCGGCCTGTGCGACGTCGCCACGCGTTGCAGCATCGAGCGCCTGCGTGATGGCCAGACTTTCACCGCGCCGCGCGAGCATCCGGCGAACTTCATCGGCGCGCGGCGACTCGGGGAAGTCGGCGAGGAACTCCGCCGCGGCGTCGGGATGCAGCTCCGTCGTCAGCGCCGCGTACGCCTCATCTTCAAGCGCGGTCAGTCGCTCATGCGCTTTTTCCGCATGCGCTCCGCCGGGATGCGCCGTGAGATACAGCCGCCACGCAGCGGGAGCTTCGATCGAGAGTGCCTGCGCGTAATCCTCTTCATCGGCAAGCTGGCGAAGAATGCGTCGCGCATCTTTCGCAAGCGCTGAGCCGGAGTACTGACGAACGAACTCGTCGAGCGCATCGTGGCCGTGATCGACGGCGTTCTCGAATGCGAGCGCTTCGCGCAGATGCAGCTCCGCCCGTCCCTTCCGTTTGCCATCGGGACAATGCGCGAGGAACTCTTTCCACGCCGATGCGGTGCGCGCGTCAGCAGCGATGCGGAACGCTTCCTCTTCGCCATGCCGCGCCCGATCGCGTCGCGTGCGCGCGTCGGCGGCGTGACGATCATCGGGAAAACGCACGAGGTAATCGTCCCAGGCGTCTTCGGAACCGCGCGCCGCGGCGCTTTCCCAGGCGAGACGCTCTTTCGCGGCGTTCGCCGCCTCGCTGGCGTGCGTCGACGCGGCAAACTTCGCGAGGTAGTCGCGCATTGCCGCGTACGTGTCGGCTTCGACGGCGCGCGCGAACGCGTGGTCGGCGAGGCGCTGCTTCACCGTCACGAGGCGGATCTCCGCTTCGTAACGATGGCGGCCATCGGGAAACGCTTTCAGGAAATCGCGCAGCTGCGTTTCCGATTCGCCGCCCGCGGCCGCTTCGAATGCAACCGCTTCGTCGAGCAGCCTGCGCGCGCGACTCATGCGCGAGGAGCTCGGATATTGGTCGATGAACGCGCGCCACGACGCGGCGCGTCCGTCTTCCCACGCGCGCTGAAACGACTGCTCTTCTTCGCGCTCACGATCGCCGGCGCTCTTCACGCGGTTGAGCGCTTCGCGCGCCGCGTCGCCGATGGCGGTGCCGCGCTGATGCGCTTCGCTCAATCGCTGCAGCGCGTCGCGATCGCCGGCTGCTTCCTTCGCATGAACGGTGTCGAGCAGCTCGAGCTCGAAGAGGCGCGCTTTCGCGGCAGTGCTGTCGTCGGATTCAGGATGACGATTGAGGTATTCGCGATAGCCCTCGATCGTGTCCTGCGCGCGCGTTCGCTTCCAGTCGCGGCCGGTCACCGTGTCGCCCGGCGTCCGCTCCGCGATCGTCGGCGCATCGCCGCTGACCGGCAGCGGCGTGGAGATCGTGACGCTGTCGCCGCGGCGCAGACTGGCGACGTCTTTCCGCGTCAGGAATCCGGCCGGACCGAGAAGGAATGGTTGCAGCGCGGCCGAGAGCGCGCGAGCATCGGGATAGCGGCGATCGCGCTTTTTCTCGAGCGCGCGAAAGATCACCGGCTCGAGATCGGCGGGGAAATCGTGATCGGGCTTCCGCTCGACGAAACGCGGCGGCCGCTCGGTGAGGTGTTTGATGATGTAGCCGTGCGGCGTTTCGCTGGCGAACGGCGAGATGCCGATCAGCATCTCGTAGAGAACGATGCCGAGCGAGTAGAGATCGGTGCGGCCGTCGAGCTGATCGCCGTCGCGGATGTCACCGAGTTGCTCGGGCGACATGTATTTCGGATTGCCGATCAGCAGACCCGATTGCGTTGCGTCGCTGGCGCCGGTGTTGACGTCCTTGGCGACGCCGAGGTCGATGATCTTCGCGATCAGCCGCTCGTCGGAATCATAGGAGAGCATGACGTTGTCGGCGGAGATGTCGCGGTGGAGCAGGCCGCGGCGATGGATGTGATCGAGTCCGGAGAGAACCTGCGTGGCGACGTCGGCGGCGAGTGCGAGCGGGAACGCGCCGAAGAGCGTGCTCCACTGGCGAACGGTCGTGCCGTCGATGTACTCGGTGACCATGTAGCTGCCGCCCTCGCCGAGGAAGAAGTCGTGGACGACGGCGATGTTCGGATGATGGATCTGCGTGGCGAGGCGCGCTTCGCGGAGAAAACGATTGCGGTAACCCTCATCCGCCATCAGTCCCTGCTTCATCACTTTGATGCAGCGGAACGCGTTGAGATGGACGTGGCGGGCTTTGAACACCTCTCCCATCCCGCCGGCGCCGAGAAGATTGAGGATCTCGTACTTGCCGTCGAGGACGGTGCCCGGCCCGAGCTGCGACGCTGAACCGTTCGGCATGAGTGCGAACAGGATATCGCCGCGTTACGTCAAAAACGAAGAGGGCCGCGGGGGCGTAAGATTTCTTTTGCCGGAGTGAAGTGGAAAAAGCATCTTTCTGTCACTCCAACGGCGGAAGGGTAAGACCTTCAAAACTTGTCTGCGGAGGCTTCATGATGCGGTCTACCTCTCTCGTGGTGGCCCTGCTATTCGTCGTGACGACCGTCTTCGCAGGGGATCCACCGGCCACCCATACCAAGAAAGCGTGGGAGTGGACGACCGAAGAACGTATCGCCAGCCGCACGAACGCAGCCCTTGCGGCTGATCGAGTCCGGGCAATGAAAGGCTCATCGCCGGCTTCTCGTATCGCGTCGAACTCTGCCAGTGGCGCGCGCATGACGGACGGGATTGACGGGAACCGGAACCCCGAACTTTTTCTGCCCCACGAGCTTTTCGAGATTCTCATTCGGCATGGCTACGTCGGCGAGACGTGGCGCGACTACTACGCGCCGGACATGCTCGTCGCATCGAACCTTCCCGCGGACTTCTGGGACCGCCTCGAAGTGGCTGCCCCGGACTACGTCGCGGGCGTTCAGCGCGAGAACGAACTGCTGCTCAAGATGAAGGGCGCAACTCCCGCTGAGCGCGAACGCCTTCAGCGAGAGATCGCCAGCATGATCCCAACGATGTGCAGGGCTCGGATCGCGGGTCTCCGGAACGCTCGCAAAGCGTTCGGCGCGAGCTTCGACCGCTTCCTCTACGAGCACGTGGCGCCGGGTTCGAGCATGGCGACCGACGATCCACTCGACGGCGACCGTCTGCGTACTGCCGCCGAAGGGTGCGTGAAATGAAGCGGCTCCTGATCGCCGCCTTTCTACTCGCCGCTGCGTTCCGGTTGCCGCCGGAACCATCACGGCGACCTGCAACCTCTCAATTCTTCCGAGCACTAAACGTCTGTTCTCGCGCGCAGACGTGACCTACGTCTCCGTTGTATTCGGGTCGTCTGAGGAACCGTTCAATCTCCAGCACTACATCACGAACACGAGCGCCTCGATCCTCGGAAACCGCACGACTCCGTATACGGCTTCTCTCACGAGCACGGAAACCGCGGTGCCTGGCCAGTGCTATCAGGCCGTTATCGTGGCCCGCGCCGACGACTCGGTTAGCTCCCAAACCAGTGGGAGAGTATGCGCACCCGTCGTTGCTCCCGCTCCCACTCCAACTCCCGCACCCTGCACCTCCACCGACCCAACCCTTTGTACGAGCACTGGCGGAGGAGGGCAGACGAAGGGAACTGACGAGTGCTACTACGACGTCTATTACGGCTCGGTGTGCAACAGCCCGCTCGTCGTGAATCTCGGGTATGGCACGTATCGCTTCTCCGGTGGCGATGACGCCGTAACGTTCGACCTCGACGCGGACGGGCATCCTGACTCCGTCACGTGGACGACCCCGCTCTCGGACGTCGCATTCGTTGCGCTCGATCGAAACGGCAACGGTATCTTCGACAGCGGAGCGGAACTTTTCGGAAATCACACGCCGAAGCAGAACGGAACGATCGCCACGAATGGTTTCGACGCCCTCGCGGACTTCGATGAGAACGGAGACGGCGAGATAGACGCAAGCGATCCGATTTGGCCGCGCCTCCGGTTGTGGATCGACCAAAACCACGATGGTCGTGCATCAGCCAGCGAGATCACGACTCCGGCCGCCGTTGGCGTAACGAGTTTCGGCCTCGATTACCACTGGACCGGCCGTCGCGATCAAAACGGCAACATGCTTCGCTACAAAGGCATGTTCAAGCGAGATGGCTCGCAGCAACCGTACTACGACGTGTACCTCCGCGTACTCCAGTGATGGAGTTGGGAAGCGTTACGTCAAAAACGAAGAGGGCCGCGTTTCGGCGGCCCTCCGGCTATTGTCGTTTGGAGCGGGCAACCGGACTCGAACCGGCGACATCAACCTTGGCAAGGTTGCACTCTACCAACTGAGTTATGCCCGCAAATGCCCGCGCAGAATAGTCACCGACCTGTCGACTGTCAAGCGCGCGGCAACGGCAGCTAACGGGGTGTGCGCGGCTCCTATTCCACTTCACGGCCGCTCGACGCGGATGCCGTACGCGTGCAGCTTCCGATAGAGATTCGAACGCTCGACGCCCAACGCATCAGCTGTACGGCTGACGTTTCCGGCCAGCTCTTTGAGGCGCGCGAGAATGTATTGCTTCTCGAACTCGTCTCTCGCTTCTTTCAGCGTCAGGTTCGCGGCGATCGGTGCGACGGTCTCGGCTCGCGTGCCGAGCTGGATGTCTTCCGCCTCGATCGTCTCTCCCGGCAGCAGGATGGCCAGCCGCTCGATGACGTTGCGCAGTTCCCGCACGTTGCCTGGCCAGTGCCAGGTGCGCAGTTTGGTCGCTGCACCGGCCGACAGTTTCTTACGCGGCGCTCCGCTCTCGGCGGCGAAACGTCGGAGGAAGTATTCGGCGAGCAGCACGATGTCATTGCCGCGCGTTCGCAGCGGCGGCACTTCGATCGGGATGACGTTCAGCCGGTAATAGAGATCGCTGCGAAAACTGCCGCCGCCAATCTCCGCTTCGAGATCTTTGTTCGTCGCGGCGATCACTCGCACATCGACCGTGATCGTCTGCTGTCCGCCGACTTTCTGGAACGTCTGCTCCTGCAGCACGCGCAACACTTTCGCCTGCGTCTTCAGACTCATGTCGCCAATCTCGTCGAGGAAGAGCGTGCCGCCATCGGCGAGCTCGAACTTTCCCTTCCGCTCATCGATCGCACCGGTGAATGCGCCTTTGCGATGTCCGAACAGTTCCGACTCGATCAGCTCCTCCGGAATCGCGGCGCAGTTCACGTCGATGAACGGCTGCTCGGCGCGATGCGAAAGCCGATGCAGATTGCGCGCGACGATCTCCTTGCCGCTGCCGTTCTCGCCGGTGATCAGCACGCGGCTGTTCGACGGCGCGGCGCTGCGCACCTGCTGATCGAGTTTCTTCATCACGTCGCTCTCGCCGATCAGCAGCTCTTCGAGCGTGAGATGACGACGAAGATCGCGAACCTGTTCGCGCAGGCGACGATCGGCGAGCGCGTGATTCACAGTGAGCAGCACGCGCTCGAGCGAGAGCGGCTTTTCCAGGAAGTCGTAGGCGCCGAGACGCGTCGCGCGAACCGCGGTGTCGACGTTGCCGTGGCCGGAGACAACGATCACCGGCGGCGCGCCGGCGGCGCGGAGACGTTCGAGCACGGCCATGCCGTCGATGCCGGGCAGCCAGAGATCGAGAATGATGAGATCGACCTCTTCGCGCGCGTACTGCGCGAGTCCTTCTTCTCCCGACTCGCAAAGTGTAGTTCGGTGACCTTCGTCGTGCAGGATGTCGGCGAGCGTCGTGCGGATGCCCGGCTCGTCGTCGATGATGAGGATTTTGGCCATGTCCTGGAAGGATGAGGGCTGAAGGATGAAGGATGAAGAAAGGCAAATGCGCCTTCGCCTCTCATTCATCCTTCATCATTCATCCTTCATCCTTTTCTCCTCACGCAGGTAACTCGATCTCAAACCGCGTCCCTCGCGGTTGATTGTCGTGCACCGAAATCTGGCCGTCGTGATCGCGCACGATGCGATGCACGATCGCAAGCCCCAATCCAGTCCCACGGCTCTTCGTCGAAAAGTACGGCAGGAACAATTTCTCTTTGTCGGAATCGGGAACGCCGCGTCCCGGATCGGCGACTTCGATGACGACGCGATGCGTGGCGCGTCGCGCGGAGACGACGATCTCGCCCGACTCCGTCGCCTCGACCGCGTTCTTCAGCAGATTGCCGACCGCCCGGCGAATCTGCTCGGGATCGATCAGCAGCTCCATCTCCGGGTCGACGTCGACGCGAATCGTCACGCCCTTCTTCACATCGCGATAGAGACCGACCGCCTGCTGCAGGATTCCTTCGAGTTGTGCGTGGCGCAGATGAACGGCCGGCATCCGCGCGAAGCGCGCGAACTCATCGACCATCCGCTTGAGCTGGCTCACTTCGCCGACGATCGTTTTGCAGCCTTCGACGATCTGCGGCTCGTTCGCGCCGAAGCGTTTCGCCATCCGCTCGGCGGCGAGTTGAATCGGCGTCAGCGGATTTCGGATCTCGTGCGCGATGCGGCGCGCCGCTTCGTTCCACGCCGCGAGCTTCTGCGCCTGGACGAGCTGCGTTGAGTCTTCGATTGCGACAACCCATCCTTCTTCCGCGGCGCCGGAAAGTCGCGCGATCGCGAGCTCGAGGTAACGCAGCTCGCCGCCGCGGATGATCGTCACTTCGCGCGTGCGCGATGCGGCGCGCGTCGTTAGTTCGCGGAGCGTGTCGATGAGCGTGGCGAGATCGCCGGTGAGGATCTCGCCGAGGTTTGTGTTCGATGGTGGTTCGTCGATCTGCAGCATCGTGCAGGCGGCGCGATTGATTGACAGCAATTCGAAATTGCCGGTGAACGCGATGATGCCGGCGCTGACGCTGTCGAGCACCGTCGAGAGATAGCGATTGGTGTGCGTGAGCGCCTGGCGCTGCTCATCGAGCTGCGTCGACATCTCGTTGAACGAATCGATCAGCCGTCCGACTTCATCCGTTCCGACGACGTTCACGCGATGGCCGTAGCCACCTTCAGCGAGACGCGACGTCGCCTGGGCCAGCGCTTTGATCGGCACGGTGATCCGCCGCGATGCGTAGATCGACGTCCAGAGCGTGCCGAAGAGAATCGCCAGCGTGACGGCGAGGAAGAGCGACGTCTGCGATGCCTTCAGCGTTTGTCGTTGCGAGTCGAGTTGCTGAAATGCCTGATGGGCAATGATCGACTCATCGATCATCCGGCTCATCGTGATCGGGACGAAGACGCCGGCGATCGCCGCGTACGGTCCGGAGCCGATGCGTGTCGCGACGCGGATCCACTTTCCGCTCGGCGCGACGTCGATCTTCACCGCGCGTCCTTTCGTCGCCACTTCGTCGAAAAATCGGGCGCCGAGCTCCGGCACTTCCTGAATCGGCGCGCGCGGATTGGCGAGCGCCTTCACGAGTGCGGTGCCGCGATGGACGCCGACCATGTCGACGACGTGAAACTGCTGCACGTGCGCGAGGATCGCGTCCATGTGCGCGGGATCGGTGATCTCCGGCGTCGCCGCCAGCTCGCGCGCCGCGGCGCCGGCGACGTTCGCCGACTGGTCCTGCGCCATCTGCGCGATCGCCTCGCCGTTCTGCAGGATCTTCCGCACCGGCGTGTTGAACCAGCGATCGATGGAGACGCGCAGCAGATCGGTAGCGAAGATGAAGAGAATGATGACCGGCAGCAGCGACGTCGCGATCCAGGCGATGACGAGCTTGCTGCGAAAGCGCGAGCCGATGATGCCGCGCTGGCGTTCGAGCACCAGCTTGACGACGCCGCGCAGCAGTACGAACAGGATGCCGAGGATCAGCAGGACGTTGATGTTCGAAAGGACGAACAGCAGCACCTGGCTGTTCAGCGCTTCAGGACTCAGGTCCTTCGAGCGCTGCACCGCGTAGTAGATAAGACTCGTCGCCGCGAGGATCAGCAGCGGAACGGTGATGATGACGCGCGGATCCTTTCGATAGCGAAGGACGAGATCGCGCGCGTTCACGGCTTCGACTCCTGCGTCGTAACGCGTGTCTCCTGCCAGCGCGTCGACGTTTCCCACGGGATGAAGTAGAGCAGCCACGAGTGCGAGAGGTCCGCCTTCACGCGCACTTTCAGCTTGTACGGACGACGCTTCCCGACGTCGAAGAGATCGTGCTCATCGATCGACGTCATCCGCTGCTGCAGCGTCGCGAGATCGCTGAACGTTTCAGAGCGAACGAGCTTGCGATCGCGGCGATAGTTGAGGAGGTACTCGCGCGTCAGCGAGTTGTAGGTCGTGATGACTTCGATGCGCGAGCGGCTGATGCCGTCATCGAACCAGTTCGGCCGATCGCGAAAAATTTCGACGACGTACATGAAGCTGGTCGGGACGCCGCTCTGCAGTCCCTGAATGACCTGCTCGGATTCGAACGCGCGCGAGAGCGTGAAGTGGACGCTGACTTTGCCGTTCACGGCGGTGGCCGTGAGCTGTTCGATGCGCGGATCGTGCGAACGCGCCGCGGCCGTGGTCGCGATCAGCAGAAGGGAAAACGAGAGAGCAAGCAGACGCACTGTGGCCGTTTTACCACAGCCGGGCCGGCACGGCCGGCTGCGTTGCTTCGCATAGCGTCAGTGAACGGCTTCGCGGCGGATGATCGCGATGCTGCTCGTTACGCGAACGACTCGAGCGGCCGCGCGTTGCCGCGAACGCCGACTTCGTCATCCGTCTGCGCGGCGACGGCGAGGATCTTCTCGACGAAGCGCGAGTGGAGAGCGTGACCGGCGCGATTCGCGGTGATCTCGCCGACGATCGGACGTCCGATCAGTGCGAGATCGCCGAGGAGGTCGAGGATCTTGTGGCGCACGAACTCGTCGCGGAAACGGAGCGGACCGCTCACGATGCCGGTGTCGTCGAGCACGATGCAGTTCTCGACGGAACCGCCACGCGCGAGACCGGCTGCGCGAAGCTTCTCGACCTCGCGCATGAAACCGAACGTCCGCGCGGGGGCGATCTTCTTCAGGAAACTGTCGTGATGGAAATCGAAGTGGAACGACTGCTTCCCGATCTTCGGATGCGGGAAGTCGATCTTGTAGTTGAGGACGAGACGATTCGACGGCGCAATGCGGATGCTCTTGTCGCCGTCGGTCAGCTCGATCGGCTCTTTGAAACGGAGAACGCGAATGTCGGCGCCGAGCTCACGGACGCCGGCAGCGTCGATCAGGTGGATGAAAGGAAGTGCGCTGCCGTCGACGATCGGCACTTCCGGACCGTCGATGTGGATGTCGACGTCGGTGATGCCGCAGGCCATGATGGCGGAAAGAAGGTGCTCCACCGTGCCGACCGAAACGTCGTCTTTGCCGACGGTGGTCGCGTATTCGAGAGCAGTCGTCGAAGCCTGCAGCGCCGGGATGCGCAGACCGTGAAGGTCGGCGCGGACGAAGGTGATGCCGCTGCCGGCGTGCGCCGGATGCAGCTCGACTTTCGTGTAAATCCCCGAGTGAAGCCCGATGCCGCTGATGCTGACGTTTGCGTTGACTGTTTTCCGTTTGACGTACATGGCCACCGCCTCAGAGAGCGAGGAGAATGCCACGTGCAGCCGAGTCCGCTAAAATGTCAGTAACTACTTTATTATCAGTTACTTAAAGAATTACGCTACCAACGGTCGCGCCGAAATTGTGTGGTCGTGCGACACCACAAGTGTGGCTAATCCGGGACAGTCGACCTCTCAGCGGCGCTCTTTCATCGCCACAGCCGCTTCCCGATCCGCCTCACGCGTCTTCTCGGTTTCGCGCTTGTCGTGCAGCTTCTTGCCGCGCACGACCGCGATCTCCACCTTTACGCGGCTTGCCTTGAAGTAGAGCCGCAGCGGAACGACCGTCAACCCCTTCTCGGTGATCTGCGTATGTAACTTCTCGAGCTCGTTGCGATGCAGGAGCAACTTGCGCGTCCGATCGGGCGGATGGTTTTCGCGGTTGCCGTGCGAGTACGGAGAGATGTGCGCGCCGAACAGAAACGCTTCGCCGTTCTTGAAGATGACGTAGGCATCCTTCAGCTGTGCCGCACCATCTCGCAGCGACTTCACCTCGGTACCTTCGAGTGCCAGACCGGCCTCGAATTTCGAAAGGATGAAGTACTCGTGATATGCCTTCTTGTTCGAGGCGATCAGCTTCTCGCCTGACTCCGTTTTGACGGCCATGGGGCGTGGATTCTAATCCGAACGGAAAAACCCGGACCGGCATCTGACGTACAACCGCGCACAACGTAAGGAGAACCTGCATGAAGCACCAGTCGATCCGTCGCGTCCTCGTGGCCGCGGCTCTCTTCGTCACCACCGCTTTAACGGCACTCGCCGATCTTCCGCCGCTCCTGCCGCGCGAAACGCTGTTCGGAAATCCGGAACGCACCAGCCCGCGACTCTCGCCTGACGGCAAGCGGCTCGCGTGGATCTCCCCCGACAAGAAAAACGTCCTGCAGGTGTGGGTGAAAACCATCGGCACCAACGACGACAAAGTCGTGACCGCCGACAAGAAACGCGGCATCCGCCAGTACTTCTGGGCGGAAGACAACAAGACGCTGCTGTACGTCCAGGACAACGACGGCGACGAGAACTTCCACGTCTACGGCGCGAACCTCGACGACGGCACCGTGCGCGACTTCACGCCGATCCAGGGCGTGCGCGCAGGCGTGATCTCGTCGGAACCGGAGATGCCGGACACGCTGCTCGTGCAGATGAATGCGCGCGACAAGCGGCTGTTCGACGTCTATCGCCTGACGCTCTCGACCGGCGCACTCGTCCTCGACACGAAGAACCCGGGCGACGTCGCCGGCTTCGCTGCCGACAGGAACATGGTCATCCGCGGCGCGCAGGTCGTGACGCCGGACGGCGGCACCGAGATCCGCCTGCTGCAGAACGGCGAGTGGAAGAGCTGGCTGAAAGCGCCGCAGACCGAGATCCTCAACCTCGCCGACTTCTCGCCGGACGGCAAGTCGGTAGTGATCGTCTCGTCGATCGGCCGCGATACCGCGGCGCTCGTGTCGCGCGACATCGAGACGGGCGCGGAAAAAGTTCTCGCCTCGTCTGATGAATCAGATGCCGGCGGCGTCGTACAGAACCCGGTCACGCACGCCATCCAGGCGGTGTCGTTCGATCCGGGTCGCCGCACCTGGACGATTCTCGATCCGTCGATCAAGGCAGACTGGGACGCGCTCGCGAAAGTCGCACCGGGCGACTTCAACATCGTCAATCGCGATCGCGCCGATCAGACGTGGCTCGTGTCGTACTCGGCGGACGTCGCGCCGGCGAAGTTCTACTCGTACGACCGCGCCACGAAGAAGGGAACGTTCCTTTTCAGCGCGCGGCCGAAGCTCGACGGCGTGGTGCTGTCGTCGATGCAGTCGGTGACGATCCCGAGTCGCGACGGACTGAAACTCCATTCGTATCTCACGCTCCCGGCCGGTCTTCCGCCGAAGAACCTGCCGATGGTGCTCTTCGTTCACGGCGGACCGTGGGGCCGCGATACGTGGGGTTACAGCGGCACTTCGCAGTGGCTCGCCAATCGCGGCTACGCGGTGCTGCAGGTGAACTTCCGCGCGTCGACCGGCTTCGGGAAGAAGTTCCTCAACGCCGGCGACCGGCAGTGGGGCCTGAAGATGCACGACGACCTGATTGATGCCGTGAACTGGGCGGTCAAGCAGGGCTACGCCGATCCGAAGCGCGTCTCCATCATGGGCGGCTCGTACGGCGGATACGCAACGCTGGCCGGCCTCACCTTCACGCCGGACGTCTTCGCCTGCGGCGTCGATATCGTCGGGCCGTCGAACCTGAAGACGCTGATCGGCTCGATCCCGCCATACTGGAAACCGCAGCGCGCGCAGTTCGACGTGCGCATGGGCAACGTCGACGATCCGAAGGATGCGGAGCTGGTGAAGAACGCCTCGCCGCTTTTCCGCGCGAACCAGATCAAGCGTCCGCTGCTGATCGGTCAGGGAGCGAACGATCCGCGCGTGAACGTGGCGGAGGCGGAGCAGATCGTCAGCGCCATCGAGAAGAACAACGGTTCCGTGACGTACGTGCTCTATCCGGATGAAGGACACGGCTTCGCGCGTCCCGAGAACAACATCGATTTCAACGCGCGCGCGGAAGCGTTCCTCGCGAACTGCCTCGGCGGCCGTTTCGAGCCGCTGGCCGGCGAGAGGAATCCCGGTTCGACCGCGGTCGTGAAAGTCGTCACGCCGAAGTCGCCGAGCGGCGGCAAGTAAGTTTCATCGAGGGGGCGCCGGCGCCGTGCCGGCGTCCCCGTCTTTCTTCGGCTCTTTGAGCTTGAAGTTGATCGTCAGGTTGAAGATGACGTCGACCGGATCTCCATTCAGCGTCGCCGGGCGGAACGTCCACTGTCGCACCGCGTCGACGGCCGCCTGATCGAGGCCGAACGGCAGCGGCTTCAACACCTCGACGTTGCTGACGTGTCCCGTCCGATCGATGATCGCTTCGAGGATGACGATGCCGCTGATGCGACTCGCGAGCGCTTCGGCCGTGTAAATCGGCTCGACGCGATTGACGACCACCGGTGCTTTCACGTCACCGCCAACGCGAAACGGCGCGTCCTGTCGTGGCCGGATCAGCGTCTCGTACGTTTGTTTCACGAGCCGCCAGCGCTTCTTCTCCATCCGAAACGTCATGACGCCGGCACCCGATTCGACGCCGCCAACAACGATCCGCTTCATCACCCGATAGCGGACGACGGTCTGTCCTCCCTCGCGGCGCGGCGCCTCGAACCGGAACGCGGCCTTCGCGAAGCCGAGGTTGTTGGGATGAAGGAGCAGACCCTCGAACTCCGCGGGAGTGATGCGCATCGCCTCATGTTTCTCCGGCACGACCGCGCCGGCGACGAGCACACGCTGCAACGGATAAAGAACATCGAGCGCGGCATCGATGACGTTCGCGTGCGCGACGTTCGCGAAGAGAAGCAGAAGCAGCACCGCGGCCCCGGATCGCATCGCATCAGTTTGCTACAATCCGCGCCCACTTCTAAGAGGAGCTTCACGAAAATGGCCAGCAAAACCATCGTGCACGTCGTCGGCACCGGCACCATCGGCGAGCCGCTCATCGGTCTTTTCACCGACTTCAAAGAGAAGTGGGGGATCGACGAGGTCACGTTCCACAAGCGAACGCCGAACGTCGATGACCGCTCCACGGTCGAGCACCTCATCAATCGCGGCGCAAAGCTCTCCGTCGACGAGCAGGCTCGCGACGAGTTCGCGCTCCTCGGGCATCGCGTGTCGTTCACGACTGAAGAAGCGCTCGAGCGCGCCACGGTCGTCGTCGATTGCACGCCGGCCGGCAACGACAACAAAGCGAAATACTACGAGCGGATGAAGGGGCCGAAAGGCTTCCTCGCGCAGGGCTCAGAGTTCGGCTTCGGCCGGCCGTACGCGCGCGGGATCAATGATGAAGTGCAGTCGCCCGACGAGCGCTTCGTGCAGATCGTTTCCTGCAACACGCACAACATCTCCGTGCTCCTGAAAACGATCGCCGAGAAAGATGGAAAGATCGATCTCGTCGCCGGCCGCTTCGTCTGCATGCGCCGCGCGAACGACGTCTCAGACACGAAGTCGTTCATCGCCGCGCCGCAGGCCGGCAAGCACGACGATCCGGAGTTCGGCACGCATCACGCGCGCGACGCCTATCACCTCTTCGCCACCACCGGACAGAAGCTCAACCTCTTCTCCTCGGCGATCAAACTGAACACGCAGTACATGCACACGCTCTGGTTCGACCTCGAGCTCGGCCACGACACCAGCGCTGAAGAGGTGAAGGCTTCGCTCCGCAACAACGCGCGCGTCGCCGTGACGAACAAGCGTCACGTGAACCAGATCTTTTCGTTCGGCCGCGACCACGGCTACTTCGGCCGGATCCTCTCGCAGACGGTCGTGCCGACCTCGACGATTGCGGTTCCGACGCCGCGAAAAGTGGTCGGCTTCTGCTACACGCCGCAGGACGGAAACTCGCTGCTGTCGTCGATCGCCGCGACGCTCCGCTTCCTCGACGAAACGAAGCTGAACGACAACCTGGAAGTGCTCCGGCCGTACATGTTCCGAGAGATTTGAGCGGCGCGCGGGCCCGCTCGCGCGCTGTGCTAGAGTCCCGCCTTTATGGCCTGGTTCCGCAAAGAAAAGAAGCCGATGGAGGCGGTCGAGAAGCAGACCGCGATTCCGGAAGGTCTCTGGGTCAAGTGCGACGACTGCAAAGAGATCGTCTATCGGAAGGAAGTCGAGCAGAACTTCCATTGCTGCCCGAAGTGCAACTTCCACTTTCGCATCGACGCGCGCGAGCGTCTCGAGATGCTGTTCGATGACGGCTCGTACAAAGAGTTCGCGACGAACATCCGCTCCGGCGATCCGCTGGAGTTCCGCGACACGAAGCGTTACCGCGACCGGCTGAAGGTTTATCAACAGCGCGTCGGCGGGACCGACGCCGTGGTCTGCGCGGAAGGAAAACTGGAAGGCGACCCGGTCGTCGTCTGCGCGATGGAGTACAAGTTCATGGGCGGCTCGATGGGCTCGGTCGTCGGCGAAAAGATCACGCTCGCCGCCGAACGTGCACTCGACAAGAAAGAGCCGCTGATCGTCGTCTCCTGTTCCGGCGGCGCGCGCATGCAGGAAGGAATCCTTTCGCTGATGCAGATGGCGAAGATCTCCGCCGCGCTGGCGCGACTCGCAGAAGCGGGACTGCCGTACATCTCAGTGCTCACCGATCCGACCACCGGCGGCGTCACCGCGTCCTACGCAATGCTCGGCGATCTCAACATCGCGGAACCGAAAGCGCTCATCGGCTTCGCCGGCCCGCGCGTGATCGAACAGACGATCCGCCAGACACTCCCGGAAGGCTTCCAGACCGCCGAGTTCCTCGTCGAGCACGGGATGGTTGATCTCATCACCACGCGGGCGGAGATGAAGCCAACCATCGCGCGATTCCTCAGCATCTTCGCGCCCGCGTGAGGTGCTGAGTGCAGAGTGCAGAGTGCTGAGTCCCGGCCCCCCGTCGTCCTCCGACTCAGCACTCAGCACTCAGCACTCAGCACTTGGCTATCTTGAATCATTACAAGGCTCCGGAATCCGCCCCGGCCTCGGCCGTATCCGGGCGCTGCTGCGCGCACTCGGTCGTCCCGAACGCGCGTATCCGTCGATCATCGTCGCCGGCACAAACGGCAAAGGCTCGACCTCGGCGACGCTCGCTTCGATCCTCAACGCTTCCGGCTATCGCACCGCGCATTACACGTCGCCGCATCTCGTCGACATTCGCGAGCGATGGGTCATTGGCGGCGAGCCGATCGATGACGCGACGCTCATCGAGTCAATCGAACGTCTGCGCGCGGCGGCGGAGAAGAGCGGCATCGAGCCGACGTACTTCGAAGCGCTGACGATCGTGGCGTTCATCGCCTTCGCGATCGCGAAGTGCGACATCGCGGTGCTCGAAGTCGGGATGGGCGGACGGCTCGACGCGACGAACGTCGTCCGTCCGATCGCCGCGCTGATCACGCCGATCGGTTTCGATCACACCGAATACCTCGGCAATACGATTCGAAAGATCGCCGCCGAAAAAGCGGGCGTCATTCATCGCGGCGCGATCGCGCTGACTTCCGATCGCGATCCGGTCGTGATCGATGTCATTCGCCGCCGCGCCGCGAAGTTCGGCGCGCCGCTGATCGTCGTTGACGGCGAGCACGACACGCCGCTGCGCGGTGCGTTTCAGCGACGCAACGCCGCACTCGCGGTGCGCGCCGCGGAGGAGTTGATGGAACGGATGCCGAAGATCACGCGGCAGTCGATCGAACGCGGCGTCGCGGAGACGCGATGGCGCGGACGGCTCGAGCGAATGCTCATCGATGACAAAGAAGTCTGGATCGACGGCGGCCACAACGCGCACGCTGCACTAGCCATCGCGGAGTTCATCGCGTCCGACATCGCCGCGCCGCGCACGCTCGTCTTCGGAATCATGCGCGACAAAGATGTGCGCGACGTCGTCGGCATTCTCTTTCCGCTCTTCGATGAGGTCATCGTCACCGAGCCGTATCCGCCGCGGTCGCTGACGGTCGAAGAGCTGCGCGAGCTCGCGCCGCATGCGATTGCGGAACGCGAGCCGAAAGCAGCGATCGATCGCGCTCTACGCGGCAGCAGCCGGAGCGTCGTCATCGCCGGCTCGCTCTATCTCGCGGGAGCCGCGATCGAGCAGCTCTAACAGCGCCGCGGTCACGAGTAACGTCGAGAAAAGCCACGCAATCGCGATGGCTGTGCGGTGACGTCCGAAGCGAAGCGTGACGTGCGTCTCCCCTGCCGGGACGATGACGCCGAGCCGATCGAGATCGAGCGGAACGGTTTGCAACGCACCGGCATCCCACGCGCGAAAGTATGCTTCGTTCACGAAGAGCAGCGCCGGTTGCGATGACGTGACACCGATCTCCAGCGACTGCGGCTTCTCGATGAACGACGTCACTCGCGCGTCAGGCGGCGACGTGAAACTCATCGGCGCGACCGCGGTCGTCCGTTCGTCGAACGAGGTTGCTTCGATCGTGTTCACCGCTTCGGGGACGCTGCGCACGGCGATCGTCCGCGGCACGATGAATGCGCGCGGCAGACCGTTGACGCCCGCGATCCGCAGCCACCGCTTGTTGCTCGTCGTCATGTATCGCTCCCATGCGATGCGCGACATGAGCGAAAACATCCCGTCGGGTGAACGGTCGACCGCGAAATGACGACCGGCGGTCGCGCCAAAGAGCGCCTCGCGTCGCGTCGCGCGCATTCGGTATTCGACGCGATGCGATGGCGGGACGCCATCCATCGGAAGCTGAAAGACGCGTGCCGGCTGCGCCGGTGGCACGCGATACGGCGCGAACCAGTCGAGCGGAATCGTGAGCAACGCGACGATCGTCAGCGGCACGAGCGTCACCCATCGCCAGACGCGATTCGTCAGCAGCGGCGCGGCGAGCACGACGATCGCGACCGTCATCGGAAGCACAAACTTTTCCGGGAAGCGAACAATCCGAATCGCAGGCAGCGCTTCCACGAGCCACTTCACGATCGGATTGAACTCGCCGAGCGCGAGGAAAAGCATCGTCCACGCGATCGCGGTGTAGCGCGAGCGGCGAAACAACGCGGCGATCGCAATCACGCCGATGAAGATCGAGAGAAAGAGAAACGGCTCGCCGAAGTCGCGGTGATAGAGCAGCGGCCCGATGAACAACTCGGTAAGCCGCAGCGGCGGCAGCGACGCATTGAGGACCGTCCGCGCGGAGTACCCGTGCGCACGTTCCACTTCTTTCGCGATTTCGGCGTATGCGATGAGCTGCGGCAACGCGATGACGATTGCGATCGGAATTGCGAGCAGCAGCCGCGGCGGCACGCGAGGCAGGAGCAGAATCGCCACCGCGATCGCCGCTCCGAGCACCGTCACCGGCTCGCCCGCCAGCGCGAGCAGTCCGAATGCGAGCCCCAGTTTCACCGGCGATCTTCGTTCCGCCGCCAGCAGCGCGAAAGGGATCAGCGCAACAGCAGTGACCATGTTGTAAAACGCGGTCGCCGAGATCGCCACACCGCTTAGCGCATAGACCCACGCCGCCGCATTCGATTTCGTCAGCGCGCGCATCGCCAGCCAGCCGAGGGCGAGATGAATCAGGAAGTGAAGGTTGAACGCGACGTGCGCCGGCAGGAACAGGTAGAGCACGTTGTCGGGATAGAACGACAGCGTGTTCGGATTGCCG
Organism: Acidobacteriota bacterium; assembly: GCA_034667465.1. GTDB lineage: Bacteria > Acidobacteriota > Thermoanaerobaculia > Gp7-AA8 > Gp7-AA8 > JAOBAU01. The sequence goes on from JAXDJV010000003.1 coordinate 103,157, forward strand.
GCCAGCGGCTGGCCGCCGCCGTCGAAGAAGTTCCAGTACGGCACTTCGCCGGCGCGCCAGAGTTGCTGCGAGATGACCTTGATCGGGTAGTGCGTCGCGAAGTTGTCGCGATAGAAGAAGAATCCGAACGTCGAGATCGCGATGGCGGCGAGGAGCACCGTAACCGCGGCAGCCACCTTCGTCGCGTTCTTCATCCGGCGCGGACATTGTAAGATCGCCGTTTCAGGAGAAACCAGCAATGTCCGCTATCAAAGAAGAGCAGCGCGCAGCGACGGGGCACGATTTCCTCGATCGCCCGCTGCGCGACGTCGACCCCGAGATCGCCGACGCCATCGCGCTCGAGACGAAGCGCCAGAACGACACGCTCGAGCTGATCGCATCGGAGAACCACGTGTCGAAAGCGGTGCTCACCGCCACCGGCTCGGTGTTCACGAACAAATACGCCGAAGGCTATCCGGGGAAGAGGTATTACGGCGGCTGCGGACCGACCGACATCGTCGAGAGCATCGCCATCGACCGTGCGAAAAGACTCTTCGGCGCCGAGCACGCCAACGTCCAGCCGCACTCCGGCTCGCAGGCGAACATGTCGGTTTACTTCGCGATGCTCCAGCCGGGCGACACGATCATGGGGATGGATCTCGCGCATGGCGGCCATCTCACGCACGGACATCCGCTCTCCTACTCCGGCCGCGACTTCAACGTCGTCGCGTATCACGTCCGCAAAGACGACGAGCTGATCGACTACGACGAGATGCAGCAGCTCGCCGAACAGTCGAAGCCGAAGATGATCGTCTGCGGCGCGTCGGCGTACTCACGCATCATCGACTTCAGGCGCATCCGCGAGATCGCCGACAGCGTCGGCGCGCTGATGATGGCCGACATCGCTCACATCGCCGGACTCGTCGTCACGGAGAATCACCCGTCGCCGGTTCCGTACGCCGATTTCGTCACGACCACGACGCACAAGACGCTGCGCGGACCGCGCGCCGGACTCGTGCTCTGCAAAGAGAAGTACGCGAAAGAGCTCGACCGCTCGGTTTTCCCGGGACTGCAGGGCGGACCGCTCGTGCATGTCATCGCGGCCAAAGCGGTGGCGTTCAACGAAGCGCTGCAGCCGGAGTTCCGCGAGTATCAGGCGCAGGTCGTTCGCAATGCGCGAGCGCTTGCCGCCGCGGTTGCAGATACCGGATTCCGCATCGTCAGCGGCGGCACCGACAACCATCTATTCATGACCGACGTCTTTTCGAAAGGAATCACCGGCAAGGACGGCCAGAACATCCTCGAAGCGGCGAACATCACGGTCAACAAGAACACGATCCCATTCGACACGCAGAAACCGATGGTGGCGTCGGGCATTCGCATGGGCTCTCCGGCAGTCACGACGCGCGGTCTGCGCGAGCCGGAAATGAAGACGATTGCAACTCTGATCGCGCGCGTCCTCGATGCGAAGGGCGACCCCGCGGTGATCGAAGAAGTGAAACGTGGAGTGAAAGAGCTCTGCGACCGGTTCCCCATCTACTAATTTACGAGGAGGTAAGCATGTCACTCAGAAATGGTGAGAAGGCGCGCGCGGGTATCGCGAAGAAGCGCCGCACCGCGCAGCGGGCAAAGGATCGCGTAGCACGCGCGGCCGCGGCCGGCGCGAAGCCGGAAGCGAAAGCCGAAAAGAAAGCCGCTGCAAAGTAGAATGCGGCCCGCGTGGCCCGCAAAAAGTATCCGTATTACCCGATCTACATCGACATTGAAGATCGCGACGTGCTGATCGTCGGCGGCGGCGCGGTTTGCGCGCGCAAGGCCGAGACGATGATGAAGTACGGCGCGCGCGTCACGATCGTGTCGCCTGAGATCACGGACGAAATCGAGGAGTGGGAGCGTGCGGGGATGCTGTCGGTCACCCGCGCTCCTTACTCCGAGGCTGTGCTGGAAGGGCGATCAATCGTCATCGCATCGACGGATGACAAGTGCGTGAACGGACGCATCGCGCGCGACTGCAGACGGCGGCGCATTCCGGTGAACGTCGTCGACGTGACGCATCTCTGCGAGTTCATCGTGCCGGCGATCGTCGAGCAGGGCTCGGTGCAGATCGCGGTCTCGACCGGCGGCAAATCGCCGGCGCTTGCGCGGACGCTGAAGGAAGATCTGCAGCGCTTCGTCGGTCCCGAATACGCGGAAGTGAACGATCTCCTCGGCACACTGCGCAAGTCAGCGAAGAGCGTGCTGCCGACGGACGTTGACCGCAAACGTTTCTTCGACGGCATCATCGCCGCCGGGATTCTCGACATGCTTCGCGACGGACGACGGCGCGAGGCGTTCGAAGCGGTCGCGCGAGCGTGTGAAAGCGCGGGGGTGGAAGTGAGCGAGGCGTTGCGGGAAAAACTGCATGAGGCATGAGGTATGAGGCATGAGTGAACGCGGCGAAGCGTTTCGCACTCATGCCCCATTACTCATGCCTCGTACCTGCTCGATCGTTGCCTTGTACGCGACACTCGCCCTCCTCGTCATCCCCGTCTATCCGCACTTTCCCTCGCCGAATGAATTGAGTCGCTGGGCGGTGGCGGCGTCGATCGTCGAGCGCCACACGCTGGAAGTATCTGCAGTGCTGCCGCTGCTGGGTGGACAGTTCGAAGATCTCGCCGAGTCGAACGGACGCGTCTACTCGAACAAAGCTCCCGGCGGTGCGCTGGTCGGACTGCCGGCGTACGCGATCGCGCGCGTTTTCGCCGGACCGCCATCGCCGCAATCGATCAGACCGACGCTCACCGCGATGCGACTGCTCAGCGCAACGCTGCCGGCGATTCTGCTGGCGCTCTTCTTTGCGTTCGCGGCGAGACGTTGCGGCGCGAGCGATGAACGAACGGCGGTCGCGTTGCTGGCGCTGCTGTTCGGGACACCACTCTTCGCGTACGGACTGCTCAACTTCTCGCATGCGCTGGCGGCGTTCGCGCTGTTCGGCGCGTGGGTGCTGCTTTTCGTCAGCACATCGAATCGAAATGATGTCGCCGCCGGCGCGCTGATCGGCATCGCCGTTCTCTCCGAATATCCGTGCGCCGTCGCGGCAGTTGTGCTGATTGCGTTCGCGTGGCGGCGCGCACCGCGCATCATCGCCGGCGGCGTCCCGTTCGCGCTGATCCTCGCGCTCTACAACAAGCTCGCATTCGGCACCTTCTTCGCGCTCTCGTCGGGCAACGAGCGGAACCCGGAGTTTCGCGAGCTCGCGGGTCACGGCGTATTCGGGATCGGCCTGCCGAAACTCGATGCGCTGCTGCATCTCCTCGCCGATCCGTCGAAAGGACTCTTCGTCTTTTCGCCGGTGCTGCTCGTCGGACTCTTCGCGATTCCGCGAGCGCGGCGTGCGCTCTCGACTCCGGCGTTCGGCGCGCTCATCGGAACGCCGCTCGCGCTGATCATTCTCTATTCGGGCTATCCGAACTGGCACGGTGGCTGGACGGTCGGCGCGCGCTATTTAGTCCCGGCGATGCCGTTCCTCGCGATGCTGCTCGTCTTCATCGACGTCCGTCCGCGCGAGCTCGTGCTCCTCGGCGCATCGATCGCGGCGGTGACGCTGACGACGCTCGTCTTTCCATTCGTGCCGGGCGACTTTCCGCTGCCATGGATGACGTTCGCGTGGCCGCTGCTGCGTCACGGACTCGTCGCACCGAATGCGTTTCACTTCATCGCGCGAGCGCTCGCGATTGCAGTGCCGTTCGCGATCGTCATCGCCGCATGCATCGCCGGTGCGCGACGTCGTGCGCTGTCGCTCGGCATCGGCGTCGTCGTTGCCATCGTCTTCGGATTGCTCGTGCAGCTCTCGCCGTTCGCGCCGGTCGAGCGCGCGTATATCGAGGAAGTCTGCTTCGATCGCGTCGGAGCGCTGCCGCGCAACGGAACCGTGCATCCGGCGCTGCTGCAGCGCGCCGATGCGCAGCGAAAACTGCCGCCTACGCCGTGGCCGTTTTGACGGGCGCGAGCGTCCGGTCGCGGAAGATCGGGTGCGACCAGATGCGCTTCTTGTGCATCTTGTAGAAGACCATCGTCTTCAGAATCGCGAGGCCGTATCGCACGGAACGCCAGAAGCCGATCTGCGATGCCTCGTCGAAGTAGCGCGTGGAGATCGGCACCTCGCGGATGCGCATTCCCTTCGCCACGCCCTGCGCGATGATCTCGGTGTCGAACACGAAGTCATCGGAGTTCGCTTCGAAGTTGACGGAATCGAGATAGCGCTTCGAGTAGGCGCGGAAGCCGGAGTGATATTCGGAGAGGAAGATGTAGAAGGTGGCGTTCTCGATTCCGGTCAGGAAGAGATTCGCAAAGTACTTCCACTTCGGCATGCCGCCTTCGATCGGACGTCCGCCGAGCATGCGCGAGCCGAAGACGGCGTCGGAGTCGCCGCGCAGCAGCGGCTCGACGAGCTGCGGAATGATCTTCGGATCGTACTGATGATCGGGATGGACCATGACCATGATCTCGCCGCCCATCTCATCCATGGCCGTGCGATAGCAGGTCTTCTGGTTGCCGCCGTAGCCGCGGTTCTTCGGATGGACGACGACGCGCATCGGCAGCGTGCGCGCGAGCTCGACGGTCTTGTCGCGGGAAACGTCATCGACAAGCAGGATCTCGTCGACCCAGTCTTTGGGGATGTCATCGTACGTCGCGACGAGCGTCCGTTCCGCGTTGTACGCGGGGAGAACGGCCACGACTTTTTTCTCGTGAAGCGGCATGGGGGCCGGAGGATAGCAGAACGTCATCGCAAGCGTCAGCGCGGTTGCCTGTAGAATCGCGCGCCGTGAGCGAGGAATCGACGATAGCGGGAAGAAATGACGTTGCCGAGCGGCGCCGGCATGATGCGCTTGCGCTCGGCATCCTCGCGCTCCTCGGAACGATCTTCTTCGCCGACGTGCTGTTCGGGTTCAATCAGTTCTACATGCGCGACCTGACGCGCTACTACTACCCGACCAAACAGATCCTTCGCGAGATCGTGCAGCACGGCGAGTTCCCGTACTGGAACCGCTACTACTCCGCCGGCCAGCCGATCGCGGCGAACCCCGAGCACGAAGTCTTCTATCCGCTGACGTGGCTGATCCTGCTGCCGAGCTACGACTTCGGCTATCGGCTGCACATCCTCATTCACGTCTACATCGGCCTGCTCGGGATGTACGCGCTGCTGCGTTCGATGGAGTTGCGCGCCTTCGCAGCATTCGCCGGCGCACTCGCGTTCGGCCTCGGCGGCCTCTATCTCTCGTACATCAACCTGCTGCCGATTCTCTTCTGCGCCGCGTGGCTGCCGCTGACATGTCTGTACGCGCGAAGATTTCTCTTACATCGAACGCTGCGCAACTTCGCGCTGGCGTCGTTCTTTCTCGGGCTGCAGTTTCTGGTCGGCGAGCCGACGACGATCGCGCAGACCGGTTTCCTCCTCGGTCTTTACGCGCTGTATCGCGGCTGGTACTCGACGCCGCGCCTCTCGAAGATGTTCACGCGCGTTTTCTGGATCGGCGCGATCTCTTCAGTCGCACTGCTCGTCGGCGCAGCGCAGATCATTCCGGCCATCGATCACGTGCGCGATTCCGCGCGCTCGCGGCCCTTCGATTTCGATCTCGTTTCCGCCTGGAGCATGCCGTGGGCGAAGTTCGCGGAGATGATCTTTCCAAACATCCTCGGCCACATCTCCGTGAAGCAGGTGATGTGGTACTGGGCGGGCGGGCTCTACACCGGCATGGGCTCGCCGTTCATCTTCAACATCTACGCGGGACTGCTCGTCATCACCCTTGCCGCCGGAGCGATTTTCGTCCGGCCGCGCGGCGGACGTTTCGTCCTCATCGTCATCTTCCTCTCCTCGCTCTTCGCGCTCGGCGGACACACGCCGCTGCTCAAGCTCCTCTACGACGCGCACCTCGTGACGTCGCTCCGCTATCCGGAGAAGTTCATCCTCTTCGGCATCTTCGCGCTGATCATCTTCTCGTCGCAGATGCTCGACCGCATCCTCGGCGGCGACGATGAGCTGCGCGACGGCGCGCTCGGCTTCGTCTTCGCCGTTTCCGTCGTCGCGATCACGTTCGCCATCCTCTCGTTCACGCCGATGTACACGCGCGTGATGATGAAGATCTGGGGCATGCCGGCAGGCGTCGGGACGACGATGATCATCTCGCTCATGCGCACCGACTGGATCGTCGCCGCCGTCCGCGGCGTGCTGCTCGTGGCGCTGCTCTGGAGCATTCGCATCGTGCCGCGCAAGGCGTGGTACGTCGCGGCGACACTCTTCATCGCGCTCGACCTCGGTCTCGTCGTCCACGAGCTCAATCCGCGCATGCCGCGGCGCTTCTTCGATCCGCCGCCCGCCGCATCGCAGTTCCCGAAAGAGCGCGCGCAGTTCCGCATCTTTCACGAGGCCGACTGGTACGGCACCGAGGAGATCGCGCGGAAATACTTCTCGACGGGTGACGCCGTCTACTGGGTCGTGCGCAACGGCCTCTACCCGATGACGCCCGCCGGCTCGCAACTGCGAACGGTTCTCGAGCGCGATTACGACAAGACCGCGCTGATCCCGACCATCGTGCTGACCGATTCGATCTGGGACGTGAAGCGCTCCGGACGCGCTGACTGGTACGTGCCGTTCATGGCGATGTCGAACGCCTGGTACCGCGGCGTCTTTCGCGATTTCCCCACGGAGAAGAAACGGAACGGCGGCAATTTCAAAGAATCGCGTCCGATCGACTTCATCGAAGGCGAGCATTACGCGCGCTACTACTTCGCCGATCAGGTCGTGACCATTCGCGATCGGCACGAGTTCGTTTCGCACCTGTCGCACAGCACCTGGAGCGCGAAGACCGCGTTCGTGATGCACTACCCGAGCTTCGTTCCCGCGCGGGGAGAAGTGCGCAGCGTTCGGGAGACGGCGAACACCGCAACGCTCGACGTCGTCAGCCACGGCCAGGGGCTGCTCGTCATGAGCATCACGCCGCACAAGTACTGGCACATCTCCGTCGACGGAAAACCGTCGCAGTCAATCCTGACGAACATCGGCTATCAGAGCATCATCATCACGCCCGGCCATCACACGGTGACGATGCGATACCGCAACGAGCTCGTGCTGATCGGCCTCGGCATCACGCTGACGATGCTGACGCTGCTCGTGCTCACGATCGTTTTCGCGCGTCGCGGCTATCCGCCGGTTGCGCCGGCGTACGAAGAGACGCTGCACGTCGTCGCCGATGCGCAGGGCACGCATGTCGAACCGGTCGAGCCGCTGCTGCCGCCGGAGCCGGCGGAGAATGCGCCTGACGTGATCGAGCAGCCGGCGGAAATGCCCGGGCCCGAGGACGAGGCGCGCTGACGACGATGCGCGTTTCCCGCATCACGATCATTCTGCTGCTCGTCGTCATGACGGCCGGGATCGCGTCGTATGTGATGCAGCGTCGCCTCGTGGACAGCGAGCCGGAGTCGCAAACCTACATCCCGAAGGCGCCGACGATCACGCCTGAGCTGCAGCTTCTGCAGCAGTACGTCCGCATTGACACAACCAATCCGCCCGGCAACGAGACCGCCGGCGCTCGTTTCCTCGGCGCGCTGCTGGCGAAGAACGGCGTCCCGTTCGAGATCATCGAGTCGGCGCCCGGCCGCGGAAATCTCTACGCGCGCATCAAAGGAAAGACAGCCGGAGGCGGACTGCTGCTCATGCATCACATCGACGTCATGCCGGCGCCGCCCAAAGGGTGGTCGCGGCCGCCGTTCGCAGCGGAGATCCTCGCGAACCAGCTGTACGGCCGCGGCACGCTCGACATGAAAGGCATCGGCATTTGCGAGCTTGCTGCATTCATCGACGTCGCGCGCAGCGGACGCACGCCGGAGCACGACCTCGTGCTGCTCGGCGTCGCCGATGAAGAGCGCGGCGGAGCGCTGGGAACGGAGTGGCTGCTCGCCCATCGTCCCGACGTTTTCGAAGGTGTCCGTTACGCGATCAACGAAGGCGGCATCACCGAAATGCAGAGCGAACAGCTCACCTACTTCGGCATCGAGCTCGGCTCGAAGATGGCGGTGGAAGTCGAAGTGAGTGGCGCAACGCGCGCGCAGGTTCAGCAGGCGCGCATCGCCCTCGAGCCGTTCATCGCACCGCGCGAGCCGGAGCGAATCCTTCCGCAGGTGAAGGAGTTCTTTCGCGACATCGCGCCGCAGCGCGTGACGCAGCGCGACGTGCTCGCCGACGTCGATCGTACGGTCGCCGAGGGGAAGTTCTGGCTGCTGCCGCAGGGATATCGCGAGCTGACGCAGAACGTCGTCTGGCCGGAGAAAGTCGTCGCGAACGGCGACCGCTGGACGATGAACGTCTACCTCTTCAACCTTCCCGATGAGCAGCCGGCGGCGCGGGTCGAGTGGCTGCGGAAGACGATCGCTCCGTATGGCGTGAAGGTCGACAAAGTGAAGCGCAGCATGGGACCGGCGCCGATCACGTCGCGCAACACGCCGTTCTACGCGCTTCTCACGCGTCAGATTCAGAGCCAGTACGGCAATGTGCCGCTCGGATCGGAACTGCTTGCCGCCTCCTTCAACGACTCTCGTTTTCTTCGCGCTCGAGGGATCGACTGCTACGGCTTCTGGCCGTTCCCGGTCGATTTCTTTCAGACGCAGGGGATCCACGCAAACGATGAGCGCGTGCGTACCGACTGGTTCGCCCAGGGCGTTCGGATGACGCGATCGCTGGTCGCCGCATACGCGTTCGGGCGCGGCTGACAATATTCGTCAACAACCCTGCCTGAGGTTGTCAGTCCGGCCTGCCTCGATCGATTCACGCTCGCCATAAACCTTTCCCGTGCAACAACTTAAATAAATCGATGCAGTGGTATGCCGGTTGCGATTAGACGCTCATCCTAATTAGGAGGAGAGACAGAATGAAGAAACAGAAAGGTTTTACCCTTATCGAGCTGCTGATCGTCGTCGCGATCATCGGCATTCTGGCGGCTATCGCCATCCCTAACCTGCTGACCGCGATGCAGCGGGCCAAGCAGAAACGCACCATGGCGGATCTCCGCACGATCGCGACCGCGTGGGAAGCGCGCGCGACGGACGTGAACCGCTACAACGCAGCCGGTACGTCGGTCATCCTTCCCGCACCGGGCAGCGTCAGCCTCGACACGCTCACGACCTACCTCGCCCCGACTTACGTCAAGACGTTCCCGCAGAAGGACGGCTGGGGTAACAACTGGTCGTTCGGCGTAGACCGGCCGTGGGGCTCGTCGACTGCAGCGCAGACGTACGGGATCTTCTCGGGCGGCAAAGACGGCACGATCACGATCACGGCGTCGGGCCCGGCGCAGGTCAAGTCGACGACCAACTTCGACTGCGACATCATCTATTCGAACGGTTCGTTCATCACCTACCCGGAAGGCGTGCAGCAGCAGTAAGCTCGCACACGGCTGCAACCTGCAAAGGGCGCCCTCGGGCGCCCTTTGTATTTCTCTGACAATAATCGTCAGCAGTTCGTCAAAATCTTGTCACTGAATCGCAATCCGGGATTCTCCAGGTACCGCTAAGTCGTTCTGAGTCAATGAGTTGTGTTTTGTGAACGCATGGTATGCCGGTTGCGACGGGGAAGCCCAACTTCAAGGAGGAAGAATGAACAGGAAGCAGAAAGGTTTCACCCTCATCGAGTTGCTGATCGTCGTCGCGATCATCGGCATCCTCGCAGCAATCGCCATTCCGAACCTGCTGACCGCAATGCAGCGGTCGAAGCAGAAACGCACCATGGCGGACCTCCGCACGATCGCGACCGCGTGGGAAGCGCGCGCGACCGATGTGAACCGTTACAACGCAGCCGGCACGTCAGTCATCCTTCCGGCGCCGGGCAGCGTCAGCCTCGACACACTCACGACCTACCTCGCCCCGACCTACGTCAAGACGTTCCCGCAGAAGGACGGCTGGGGTAACAACTGGTCGTTCGGCGTCAGCATCCCGTGGGGCTCTTCGACCGCGGCGCAGACATACGGCATCTTCTCGGGCGGCAAAGACGGCACGATCACGGTGACCGCGTCGGGCCCCGCGCAGGTCAAGTCGACGACCAACTTCGACTGCGACATCATCTATTCGAACGGCTCGTTCATCAACTACCCGGAAGGCGTGCAGCAGCAGTAAGCTCGCACACATCCACCAATGCTAAAGGGCGCCCTCGGGCGCCCTTTTCTTTTGTCTCGAACGCTTGCGCGGTCAGCTCGCGAGCGACTTGCTGACCGACGTCATGCTGGCGTAGAGCCGCTCGTGGTACGTGTGCGCGTCTTTGTAGATCTGCTGGAACGCGCCGAGGTCCTTCGGGGAGACCACGAGGTTCACGCCGTAGAGGAACGCGGCGTTGCCATCGAGCGTGCGCAAGCCATCGGCGAGCAGAATGAAAAACGCTTTGCGCCGATCGGCGGGCGTCAGCTGAATGATCCCGGTCATCGACTCCAGCGGCGGCGGCGTCAGTTGCGGAGGACTGATCATCACCACCGGCGGAAACTCCTGCATGAAGTACTCGCGCGCTTCGGCGGCGGTCGCGAAGTGCACCGGCAGGAAGCCGATCAGCTTCGCGGCGTGACGCAGCGCCGGATGATCGCTGCCGACGATCATCGCCTTCGAGCCGAAGCCGTGATCGTCATCATCGTGATGCTCGCCCTGTGACTCGGGCGGCTGCACCGGAACGGGCGACGTCTCCGCATGCGAGGCCGCGGCGGCCGCGCCTTCGAGATGGCGGCGATCGACCGTCAGCTTCGTCTTGCAGACGGGACACGGAAAGCTCACTTCTTTCATCGGAAGCTTCGTCTCGTCGATCGAGAGCGGCTTCTGACACGAGGTACAGACAATCTTCATCATGGTTGCGGGCTACTCCAGCATCGACAGCATCGATTCATCCTGCTGCTGATCGGTCGGCTCTGACGTCGGTTCGTCGGTGAGGCGAAGCGCGAGGTTGGTCGGATTCGTTGCGTACGCGAGCGCGACCTCTTTCGAGATCACCCGCTCGTTCCAGAGCTTCTCCATCTCGTCATCGAACGTCTGCATCCCGTCGACGCTGCCGTCGTGCATCGCGTCGGTGAGTGAACGGCCGTCGGTCTCGCCCTTCAGCACGTAATCGCGCGTGCGCATCGTCGACTTCAGGATCTCCAGCACGGCCACGCGGCCGCCGCCGACCTTCGGCAAAAGACGCTGCGAGATGACGTAGCGGAACGACTGCGAGAAACGAGTCCGCACCTGCGGCTCCTGATCTTTCGGGAAAACGCCGACGATACGGTCGACGGTTTTCGCGGCGTCGATCGTATGCAGCGTCGAGAGCACGAGGTGGCCGGTCTCCGCCGCTTCCATGGCGATCTCGATCGTTTCGACGTCGCGCATCTCTCCGATGAGAATCACTTTCGGCGCCTGACGCAGCGCGGCGCGCAGCGCCAGGGCGAACGTCTTCGTGTCGCTTCCCACCTCGCGCTGATTCACCGTCGACTTCACGTGCCGGTGCATGTACTCGACCGGATCCTCGATCGTCAGGATGTGATACGCGTGATCGTGGTTGATCTGATTGATGATCGCCGCAAGCGTGGTCGACTTGCCCGACCCGGTCGGACCGGTGACCAGCACGATGCCGTTCTTCAGCGTCGGCACGTTGTAGAGCTCGCGCGGCAGCTTGAGCGACTCGAGCGTCGGAATCCCTTCCGGAATGACGCGGAGGACGATCGCGTACGTGCCGCGCTGCGAAAAGATGTTCACGCGGAAACGGGTTTTTTGCGGGATCGAGTACGAGAGATCGACGGAGCCGTTGACGAGGAGGGTTCGCGTCAGCTCGCGGTCGCCGCGCAGCATGTGCATGGCGATCATCTCGGTCTGGTACGGCGTCAGGCGCGGCAATCCGGGGAAGTTGACCGGCGTCAGCGCGCCGTCGATCTCCACCTGCGGCTGGCGGCCGACCGAGAAGTTCAGATCGGAAACCCGATCCGACATCTTCAGCATCGCCTCGAGGATGGCGTCCAAATTAAAGTTCTTCATGGAGGAAAACATTGTAGTCCTGACTATGATTCGCGGAGTGGCCACACTCGGCATCGACTACGGAGGCAGGCGCATCGGCGTAGCTGTGAGTGAATCGGACGTGATCGCGACCCCTCATTCGGTCGTTCGCAACGAAGGAGACGTCATCGCCAAACTGGCTCGAATCGCCGAAGAGGTCGGAGCGGAGACGATCGTCGTCGGGATTGCGAAGCGCACCCGCACGAACGCCGGCGAGCAGAAGTTTCACGATTTCGCGGAACGGCTGCGGCAGCGAACGTGCAGACCGGTCGTGCTTCGTGACGAAACCCTCTCGACCGTCGAAGCCGCGGAGCGCATGCGCGAATCGGGACGCAGCGCGCGCGACGTGAAGGACCTGATCGACATGCACGCCGCCGCCGTCATCCTGCAGTCGTATCTCGATGATGGCGCGGCTCGGAGGACGTCATAGCCACCCGCCGCAAAGAGCGCAGCGGCTGCGGGAAGTACCTCCGCTCGCTGCTTACGATTCTTCTCTTCGCCGTGCTGATCTCGATCGGCGCCGGCTGGTTCTTCTGGCGCGCCATGACGTCGCCGTATCGCGGCTACACCGAACAGCCGAAGCGCGTCGAGATCCGCAAAGGCCAGAGGATGGCGACGATCCTTCGCCATCTGCAGAATGAAGGAATCATCCGCGACGAGTACATCCCGCTGATGTACATGAAGCTCGCCCGCCACAACGATTCGCTGAAAGCGGGCGTGTACGAATTCACGAAGCCGCTCACACCGATCGAAGTGCTCGAGAAGATCATGCGCGGCGACGTCATCCTGCGCACCGTGACGGTTCGCGAAGGGCTCGATCGCTTCGCGGTCGGACGTCTCTTCGCCGCCGAGCGTTTCGGCAGGCCGGAGGAATGGGACAAGGTCACCGGCGATCCGGAGCTGATCCGCGACATCGCGCCGGAAGCGACGTCACTCGAAGGCTATCTCTTTCCCGATACGTACAAGTTCAATCCCGGTACGCCGGTGAAGACGATCGTCACGGCAATGGTGCAGAACTTCCGCAAGCACTTCAGCGCCGAGATGAACTACATCGTCACCGGCCTCACACTGCATCAGACGGTGACGCTCGCGTCGCTGGTCGAAACAGAAGCGCAGCGCGAGAACGAACGCCCGCTCGTCGCCTCGGTTTACCTGAATCGTTTCCGCCGCAACATGCTCCTCGGAGCCGATCCAACTGTCATCTACGCGCTCAAGCTCGCCGGCCGCTGGGACGGCAACATCCGCAAAGCGGATCTCTCGATGGAGTCGCCGTACAACACGTATCGGATGCACGGACTCCCGCCCGGACCGATCGCGAATCCCGGCGTTGCCTCGCTGCGCGCCGCCGCCGCACCGCCCGCGACGCAGTTCCTCTACTTCGTCGCGAAGCACGACGGCTCACATGCCTTCTCGACAAACGTGACCGAGCACAACCACAATGTCGACGTCTGGCAGAGACAGTGGTACCGCAATCAAAAGAAGTGATCGCGCAAGGCATTTGGTTTATTCTTTCCGCTCGGTCCACAAATAACTAACGTCCGTTCGAAGGGGTCGCTCGCATGGCTGCCACGAAGAAGCCTTATGAACAGTTCGGTCCGTACATCCTCTTCAGGAAGCTGGAAAGCGATGCGCTGGGCGACCTCTGGCGCGCCGGACGGATCGAAGGCAACGCGCTCGGACCGATCGTGGCGCTGCGCCGGCTGAGCGGCGGAAACCGTGAAGCGTTCGTGCAGGCGGCGGAAAGCGCGAAGGTCATCGCGCCACTGCTCAGCGGCACTTCGTTCGCGAAGAACCAGGTGATCGACATCGAGAACGGCGTCCCGTACATCGCGCACGAGTACGCGGGCGGACGTTCGCTGCGATACCTCATCGATCGCTCGCGCGGCGGCAACGGCGTGACGCCGAATCCGATCCCGCTCGATCAGGCCATCATCATCGCCGAGAAAGTCGCGCTGTCGCTGGCGACGACTTCCGACATGAAGTTCCAGGGGAATCGCCTCAATCACGGCGCGCTGATTCCGCAGTTCGTCTGGATCAGCGAAGACGGCGAGATCCGCGTCGCAGGACAGCAGCTCGGCAAAGCGTTCGCGGCGTCGCTGAAAGACCCGAAGTTCGCCGCGGAGTTCGGACGTTACGCCGCGCCGGAGTTGCAGAACTCCGGCGAGCCGACCAAGTCGTCGGAAGTCTTCTCGCTCGGCGCGATTCTCTTCACGCTCGTCACCGGCGTCGAGCCGCCTGATGCGGCGTCGAGCAGCGCGTTCGCGAATGCGGTGCTCGCCGCGAAGACGACGACCGGTCAGCTCATCCCCGACGACATCCGCGCCATCCTCAGTAAGTCGCTCGTCATCGATGCCGGTCCGCGCTACGGCACCGTCACCGACATGAAGCAGGCGCTTTCGACGCTTGCGCACGGCGGCAAATACTCGGCGACGACGTTCAACCTCGCCTTCTATCTCAGCAATCTGCTGAAGAAGGAGATGGAAAGTGAAACGCTCGATCGCGACAAAGAATCGAAGGTGAACATGGCGGCGTACGTCGATGCGCCGCCGCAGGCGGCCGCTCCGGCCATCGCCGCGGCGCCGCGTCCGATGGACGACGCGCCTATGTTCGGCGCACACGAAGCGCAGCCGAAGAGCAAGCTGCCGCTCGCCATCGCCGCGGCGCTGGTCGTGATCGTCGGCGGCGGCACCGCCGCCTTCTTCATGATGTCGAAGAAGGATGCGAAGCCGGCCGCACAGCCGGCGCTTGCCAGCAGCGTTGCCGCGGCGACGCCACCGCCTCCGCCGCGCATCATTTCGCAGCCGATCGTTGCCACTCCGGCGGCGTCGACGGCGACCGTCGATCCGAACGCGCAGAAGAAAGCGTTCGAGGATGCGGTCGCGCAGCAGATGCAGCAGGAGATGATGAAGCTGCAGTCGGAGTACACGAAGAAGCTCCAGCAGCAGCAGTCGAAGAACGCGCCGGTCCCCGCGCCTGCGCCCGTAACGCCGCAGCCGCAGCAGGCCGCGCGTCCGCAGGTCGCCGAAAGCGGCGGTCCGTCCGCGGCGGCGCTCGACGAGCGGAGCCGGCAGTCCGCTCCGCAGCCGGTTCCGCAAACCGCATCGCAGGCTCCGGCGCTGCCGACGCCGCAGCCGCAGCAGACCGCGCCCGCGCCGCAGGTGTCGGCGATTCGTGAAGGCGACGTCGTCGACGTCAACACGCTCGACTCCGTCCCGGCGCCGCTCTCGCCGATCCGCCCGATCTATCCGCCGCTGGCGAAAGCGCAGCACGTCGAAGGAACGGTGATGCTGACGGCGCTGATCAGCGAGACCGGACAGGTGCTCGATGTGAAGGTGCTCCGCGCCGTGAACAAGATGGGACTCGATGACGCTGCGGTCCGCGCGATCAAGGTGACGCGATTCTCATCGCCGCGCAAAGACGGCAAGCGGGTGAAGACGTGGTACCCGCAGACGATTCAGTTCCGCCCGTAACGTCATCCCGAGCGTAGCGAGGGATCCGGGCGGGCGGGGCGGAACGTTATGGCGCCCCGCCCGCCCGGATCCCTCGCTAACGCTCGGGATGACTTTCCGGCAGCCAGCCGAGGGAGTGCAGGCGGAGGGCGTGGTCCGTGGTGATGAGCAGGACGCCGCGGCTGTCGTCAACGTCCAGATAGCGGCGCGTCACGAGACCGGTCGCGCGAATCTTGTCGAGGACGCGGCCGTTGAACGCGATCGTCACCGTTGCCGGTTCGGTCGCTGAGAACGACAGCTCCAGCGTCGCGTGCGGCACCGGCGGGAGCATCGTCACGCTGCGGTTTGCCATTGAACGCACGGAATCCTCTTCGTCCGACCACCCTTCGCCGAACTCGACGTTCTCGCGCAGCGGGATGACCGACACGTCGAAGTAGCGATCGCGCGCGATGCCTGCGAGATGCCGCCGCTCGCGATGAAAGACGATCGCGTTGCGATCGGCGCTGCGTCCTTCACGCACGAGCACGCCGCGGCGATACGGCGCGCCCCACACCGCGCCGCTGCCGGAAACGTAGCGCGTCTCGAAACCGTCGAGTGCGCGTTCCGCGTACGGAACGAGCTCCGCGTCGATGAGCGCGATGGCACGATGCGGATCGATGTGCGTTCGTACGTACTCGATCGCAGCGACCGGCGGCGCGTCGGTGGTGCGAACGAGCTGCAGTGATGGCAGCGTCCAGCCGGCGAACAACACCAGCACGATGGCGGCGGCGATCGGTTCACCACGCGGCAGCCGCGCGGTCGCGATGGCGATTCCTTCGGCGGCGAGAATCGCGACGAGCGGTATGTAACCGATGGAGAAACGGCTGGTGCTGTGGAAGTCGAGAATCAGCCACGCAAAAAGAGAGAACGGGCCGAACGCGGCCAGCGCCGCGGCGGCCGGCGGACGAATGCGGATCAGCGCAAGCGCGGCGAGCAGCGTCACGATGACGTTGATCGGCAGCGCGCGATACGGGCGCACGAAGAAATCATCCGCGACGCGCCAGAGCGGCGGCCGGGTCGGGCTGCGGAACGAATCGATGGCGGTGATGTAGCGCTGATGTTTTGCGAGCGCTTCGCGATACGCGGGGAATCCGGTGATCGCCGCAGCGCCGCCGAAACTGATCGCAACGATGAGTGCGATGCTTGCCGCCGCGATGACGACGCGCAGTTTGCTGCGATGCCACTGATGCGACGCCGCAATGAGAAACGGCGCGAACGCAACGATCAGATTCTGTGGACGAAAGCCGGCCGCGATTCCGACGACGACCGCGCCGGCGAGGAGCGATACGTCGTCGTCACGGCAACCGCGCAACAGCAGCGCGATGCCGGCGATCACGAGCGTCATCGAAGGGACATCGCTGAACGCCGTGCCGCCGAAGAACCAGACGTTCGGCATGAACGCCAGCAGCAGCGACGCCGACAGCGCAGTCGTGAACTGCATTCGCAGCTCGCGGCAGAAGAAGAACATCGCCGGCACGATGGCGATCGCGGCGAGGAAATTCAGCGTTTGCAGTGAGTGAAAGCCGCTCCAGCCGGTCACCGCGCGAATCGCGTCGGCGGCGAGGATGAAGAGCGGAAAGCCGGGCGGATGCGGACGATGCTGCGCGACGTCGTAGCGCTGCATCGCCAGCTCGAACAGCACCTCGTCCCAGTCCCACGGCGAACCCGCGAGTGCAAGCAGGCGACTGAGCGCCGCGACCAGCGTCGCCGCGAGCAGCATGCCGCGCTGCGCGAACGTCAGCGACTCCGGCGCGCGCGCCAGCGAGCGCCACCAGGCGCTTACGGCTTCGGCTCGGCCGGCTTCCATGCGAACCCGTTCAGACGCAGACCGAGCCGGCGCGAATCGCCTTTCGGTTGAATGGCGTGATCGACGGCCAGCATCACGTCGACCAGCTTGTCGGGCGGCGAGTCGATCGCGAACGACTTCTGAAAATCGGACTGAGTTGGGCGGAACTGCTCGATGACCGCGCCGTTCGCCGAAACGGTGACGAGCGGCGGCGGCTCGGCATCGAGCGGCGCGTAGAGCATCAGATCCAGCTCGCCGCGCCGGCCGAGCGGCGGAAGAATCAGATGCGCCTGCTCCGGCATCCAGCGCCAGGTCGCGTCAGCCGAATTCTCCTCATCGTGCCAGCCGGCGAAACGTCCGCCGCCGACGACACCTCGCACCGACGTGTTGAAGTAGCGCTCGAGAAAGAGACTCCAGAGCCGCCGCCGCTTGCGGGCGAAGTTGATCGCGGTGACGTCGTTCGACCACGCATCGCAGGCGAAGAACGCGCGGCCGCCGTGCGGATCGAGCGTGTCGATGAGCCGGTCGCCGGTGTGCTCGTACTTCCAGCCCGGCAGGTAGTAATCGGCGAACGGCGCGAGGCTGCCGTGAATGTAGATGTAGCCGCTGTCCTTCGGCACGTTGCGCCGCAGCCAGTGCATCACTTCGACCGGCGGCGAGTCGTGTCGGCGCACTTCGTCCAGACACGGCCAGACCCACGCGATCGCGGCGCCGGCGATCGTCAGCGCCATCAGCGATTGCAGTGCGATCGCGATCTTCTCGCGGCGGAACGACAGCAGCGACGCGACGACGCCGATGCCGTCGGCCGCGAGGATGGCGTGCATCGGCAGATAGCCGAGCGACAGCCGGCCGGCCGCCTGCGGATTCAACATGAAGAGCGCCATGACGAAGAACGGCGCGAAGATCAGCACCACTTCGAACGGACGCCGATCGCGCCGCACGGCGCCGGCGAGGAGCGACAGCCCGGCCAGCGCAGCGATCACTTTGCAAATCATGTTGCCGTGATACGGATCGATGAGCAGCAGCGGCACGAGCGTGATCGCCGGCGCGCGGTGCGGATTGCGCCAGCCATCGACGGCGATGACGTAGCGGCCGTGCGCGTCGACCGCATCCTTGTAGTCCTTCCACGATCCGGTCGCCGCCGCGGCGCCGCCGTAGCCGATTCCCGCGATCGCCAGCGACAACACCGCGGCGAGAAGCGGATCGGATCGACGCGCGCGAAAGCGCGGCCACGATGCCAGCAGCCACGGATAGAGCGCCATCACCGCGTTCTGCGGACGGAACGTCACCGCCAGTCCGATCAGCGCGGAACCGATGAAGTACCAGCGCCGATCGTCGCGTCCGCGCAGCGTTGCCGCCGCTGCGATGACGAAGACGACCACCGCCGCGATGTCGCTGAACGCGGTGCCGCCGTAGTACCAGGCGTTCGGAAAGAATGCGAAGAGGAGCGCCGCGACGGTCGACGTGCGAAACGAAAAACGGAGCTGCCGCGCCAGCGCGTAGAGCGCGGGGAACAGCAGCATCGCGAAGATCGTCGAGACGGCGCGCAGCGCATGGAAGTCGTGATGGACGAAGAGGCGAACGATCTTCGCGAGGAAGATGAACGTCGGGAAGCCGGGCGGATGCGGATGATGCTGCGTGACGTCGTAGTCGTGCAGCGCCATCGAGAAGAGCGCTTCGTCCCAGTCCCAGATCGAGTGCGAGACGGCGAGCAGGCGCGTCAGCGCCACCACCACGGCGAGCGCGAGGAAGAGATTTCGCTGACGGCTGGTGAGTCGTTCGGGAGGAGTCATTCCGCGGATGCGGCACCATTCTCGCAAATTTGCGCCGCATCATGCCGAGGAAGGGCGTTCGTCGCCGGTGGCACCTCGACGTTCATGGCATCCGGCGCGAAGGGACCAAAGAATCGGGATTCACGTTTCGCAAGCCGGATGGCTCGAGCGTCGGCGACGACAAAACGATCGCACGCATTCAGCGGCTGCGCATTCCGCCGGCCTGGCAGGAGGTGCGCATCGCCCGCGGCGACTCCGCGCCGCTGCAGGCGGTCGGCGTCGACAGGAAGGGTCGGACGCAGTATCTCTATCACGCGAAGTTTCGCGCCGCGCGTGAAGAGGAAAAGTTCCAGCGCGTCGTCGAGTTCGGCGAATCGCTTCCCGATTTGCGGCGCCGCATCCGCCGCGATCTGCAGCGCGACGATCTCTCGCGCGAGCGCGTCCTCGCCACGATCGTCCGGCTCATCGATCAGGGATTCTTCCGCGTCGGCAACGACAAGAGCGCGAAAGATGAAGCGACGTACGGATTGACGACCGTCCGCAGCGAGCACGTCACCGAATCGAAGGGCCGGCTGCTCTTCGACTACGTCGGCAAATGGCGCAAGGAACAGAAGCGCGCCATCGCCGATCCTGACGCGGCGCGCACCATCCGCAAACTGAAAACGCTCGACGCCGACGAGCTGTTCGCATTCGAGCAGCACGGCCGGCTGCAGGATGTGAAGGATCGCCACGTCAACGATTACATCCAGTCGATCATCGGCGAGAAGTTCACGGCGAAAGATTTTCGGACGTGGGCGGGGACGCTGCTTTGCTCGATCGCCCTGGCGATGCAGGGACAGGGCACGTCGAAGACGGAACGCAAACACAAAGTGAAGAAGGCCATCGACGCGACCGCCGAGCAGCTCGGCAACACGCCCGCCGTCTGCCGCTCGTCGTACATCTGCCCTCGCCTGCTCGACGAATACATGAACGGGAAACCGTTCGAGATGCTGCGGAAACACGCGAAGGGAAAACCGGTCGCGCGCACCGGACTGTCGAAAGAGGAGCGCGCACTGCTGAAGTTCCTGCGCGAGACGATCGCCGATCGGCGCCGCCGCCCGCGCGCAGCCTAAGGGGCAGGAAAACCGGCTACACTGCCCGATTGATGGCACGCATCGATAACGCAGCGCACTGGTTCAAGACGACGTACGGCCCGCAGATGGTGGACGCGGTGACCGGCACCCCCTTCTCCGTCAACATGCTCACCGCGATCGCGATTCAGGAGACGTACGAGATCTGGGGTCGGCTCTTCGACGGCGGCATGACACCGGAAGAGATCCTCGACGCGTGCGTCGGCGACGTGATCTCCGCGCCGCGACGGACCGCCTATCCGAAAACGAAGGACGAGCTGATCGCATCGCCGAACGGCCAGGCGATGTATGACGTCGCCCGTCAGGCGCTCGCCGACATGGCCAAACACGCGCCCGAATATCAAAAGTACGTCGCGAACCCGGAGCGTTTCTGCCACGCGTTCGGCGTCTTTCAGTACGACATTCAGTTCTTCAAAGACGATCCCGATTTCTTCCTTTCCCGCAAGTGGGCAGACCTCGGCGAATGTCTGAGCCGCTGCGTGAAAGAGCTGACCCGCGTGACGAAGAAAACCTACGGCGCGAACAAACAGACGCTGACCGATCTCGAAGCGACGTTCATCGCCATCGGCTACAACACCGGAAGCGTCAATCCCGCGAAAGGGCTGAAGCAGGGATTCAAGGACGACACCGGGAAGTACTACGGCGAGTACGTCGCGGATTACATCCGGATCGCTGCGAACGCTTAATCCTGAGCGAAGCGAAGGATCAACGGTCCATCAGTCGTGCGCAAGCCATGAAACGCGGCCGCGGCTGAAGCACCATTGATCCTTCGTCGCTGCGCTCCTCAGGATGAACTCCTCAGAACGTCTCGCCGATCCAGAACTCCGTCCGGTATTTGCCGGTCGCGTTCTTCAAATCCGTCCGCTTCGCGAAATCCCAGTGCAGTTCCAGGCCGAGGAAGTTGAACGAGAGACCGTAGCCAACGGAGGCGAAGCCGTCCTTCAATCGGCCGTTCTCGAAGAACTTGTACGGCTGACCGGTGAAGCGCGCGCCGCCGACGTCCATGAAGAGCGTGCCGCGTACCTGTGTCAGCACGAAGATCGGCGTCGCGAGGACGTCGATGAGCGGGAAGCGGAACTCGAAATTCGCGAACGCCGCCTGATTGCCGATGATCGAGCGGAAGTCGTAGCCGCGCAGCGTATTCAGTCCCCCGAAGTAATAGAAGTTCGGGAACGAGCCGGTCGAATAGCCGGCGAAAACGCGCGCCGCGAGGAGCGTCCGTGAGCTGAGCTGCAGGTACTGCCGCGCGTCGATCGTGTAGTCATTGGTCAGCGTCCCGCCGCCCTTCAGATCGGGCGCGTACGCCGTTCCGATCTCGTAGCGGCGTCCCGACAGCGGACCCCACTGGCGGAAGATCGTCGAGTCGCCGCTGAACGAGGTGCTGAAGATCGGGAAGTTGTCGCGGCGTTTGACGAAGTCGTACGTCGTGATTCCGTTGAGCGTCACCGAGACCGGATAGTAGAGATCGCGGCTTTCGTATCCGACGCCGCCGTCGATGCGGTGATAGCGATCGAACGGATAGCTGAGGATTCCCATCAGTCCCGTCTCGCGATACTGCTGCTGGCGATCGAGCCCGCTGGTCAATCCGGAAGTCGGCGCGATGTAGAACGAGCGATTGTCGAAGAGCCGCACGCCCCAGTTCAGGCGATGCTGCAGATCGAAATAGAGGAAGTCGAAATTGGAGAACGACGACACGGAATCGAGCGCGGCGATGAAGCGGCGATTGCCGAGCATGTCGCTCATGTAGATGACCGAGCGCGAGACCAGCAGCTGATCGGAGCTGACGCCGGCGTTCACTTCGACGTCATCGACGAAGAGCTTGAAGCCGCGCGACTCTTCGATTTTTTCCGGATCGATCGCCACTTCCACCGGCGGCTGGAACGCGGTGCGCGACGACGCTTCGATCGGCGCGGACGGCAGCGTCGTCTTCTCCGCGGGATGAAGCGGCTTGTCCGTCGGCGCGGAGAACAGCTGCCACTTCATCTTGTAATACGACGCGAAAACCATCCGCTCCTTGTTGCCTTTCCCGGTGAAGACGACCGGCGTGAAAACGCCGCCGACGACGTCGGTGTACTGGAGCAGATCGCCGTTCTCGAGGTTGAGCGAATAGATGTTGTACGACGCGAAGTTCGTCGGATCGACCGGCGGCGTTTCGCTCTGCGGTTTGGCGGCGTTCTCCGCTTTCTCGATGATGTCGGACGCCACCTCGATGTTCCGTCCGGTCTGTTTGTCGGACGCGAAGAAGATCCGCTTGCCGTCCGGCGAGAAGTAGGCGTCGATGTCGTTCCACCTGCCCGTCGTAATTTGGTACCGCTCTTTCCAGTTCGCGGTGTTGAGCCGGAAGAGCTTCGCGTAGCCGTCGACGACCGACGAGTAGACGAGCCACTTCCCATCCGGCGAGAAGACCGGCGCTCCATCAAAGAAGCGATCTTCAGTAACGTTGCGCACCTGACCGGTGGCGATGTCGAAGAGGAAGATGTCGGGTTGATTGCCGCGGAACCCTGTGAAGGCGATCTGTTTTCCGTCCGCTGAATAGGTCGGGCTGAGCTGCTGCTCGACGTCCATCAGCACCGAACGCTCGATCGCACCGCTGATCGCATTGATGAGCAGCAGATTGCGGCCGCGCTCGCGCTTCACGAACAGCGCGATCTGATCGCCGTTCGGCGCGAACGCGACGTCGCGCCCCATCGTCGGCCCGACCGTGAAGCTCTGCGCGATCGGATACTCGTACTGATTCGTGTAGCCGCTCGTCAGATTGCGCAGCATCTTCCGCTCGGGCACGTTGAAGAGCACGAGGTCGACGTCTTCTTTGTACGTCGTGAATCCGGCCACGAGATCGCCGGACGGCGACGGGATCGGCGAGAGCTCATCGCTGTCGCGGATGTCGGGATTGATGCGGAACGGATCGCCGTACTCGATCGGCTCCCCTTTCGCGACGAGCGCCGGCAGATACTTTTTGCGCAGCCACGTCCGGAAGTGCGTATCGAACTCCTCGGGTGTGACATCGAATGCGCGCTTGAGCGCTTTGTCGACCGAGTTGCTGACGGTGTTGCGATACTCGTAGACGAAGTCGCGAATGCCTTCCCATCCATACTTCTGCTGCATGTAATCAAAGACGGCGTGACCGAAGCGGTAGGCGAAGTAGCCGCGCGGATTGCGCGTGATCGGCGGCACCTGATCGTTGACGACGGCGTCGCGCAGGACCATGCGGTCCTTCGTGTCTTCGTCCTGTCCCATGAACGACGCGAGTCCTTCCATGAGCCACGTCGGAGGATTCGCCGTGATGGTCTTGCCCAGTTTTCCCTGGAAGAGAATCTCGTACTCGAAGACGTGCGTCAGCTCGTGCTGGATGAGCTGCAGCAGCTTTTCGTCGGTGGTGTCGATCGGGAGCACCATCCGATTGCGCGTCGGTTCGGCGAAGGCGCCGACCCCTTCCGGGATGAAGTTCAGATCGACGTTCGTCTGCTCGAACGCCGAGTGCGTCGCGTAGTAGATCAGCGGGATCTTTTTGGTGATCTGGAAATTGAACTTGCGCGAGAGGTCGTCGTACGCGCTCTCGGCGTTGTCGACGACCTTCTGCAGCGACGGCTGCTCTTCGTCGTAGAAGTACACGTCGAAGTGCGTCGAGTGATAGATCTTCCAGTGGAACTTGTCGTAGACGATCTTGTTTTGCCCGAAGGGGAAAGCGGCCGGGGCCGCGAAGAGCAGGGAGACTACGAACAGCGCTGCGATCGGACGCTTCACTGATTCCTCCAGGAAGGCAGGCATGAGGAATGAGTGATGAGGCATGAGTGACGAGTGGAAAACTCCGACTCTTTACTCATACCTCATTACTCATGCCTCATCCCTCGCCCCTCATTCCGTAAACACGTAGCGGCTGGCCGACGTCTCGGACGGCACGAAGATGCCGACGAGTTGCTGCTCCATCGAGCGCAGGTTTTCAAAGAGCCCGAGGATCTCGTCGTAGTTCCGCTGATCGAATTCTTTGAAATCGCGGAAGTTCTCTTCGAGCACTTTCTCCCCGGTATCGGCATTGAACACGGCGATGTCGATGTCGAATACGAAGCCGGTCGTCTCCACGAGCACCTGCCGGTAGTACGTCTTCCCGTCCGCGGGCGACACATACTCCTCGGTGCGATAACCGGACTTGTCGTTGATGTCGAAGTCGAGGATGCCGGAGACGATGTAGTCGGCGCCGGTCCGGCGCCCGAGGTCTTTCCAGTAGTCGCGATTCGCCTCGAGCGCTTTCATGTCGACGCCCGGCAGCCGCGTCGACGGCGTGTCGACGAGCGTCAGCTTCGTCGACTTCGCCATCTGCTTTTTCAGGTAGCGCTGAAACTCCGACTGCACGTCGACCTTCGACGCGCGATCGTTTTTCTTTTCACCGTTGTTCGCAATCACGAACGGCGCGATGGCAACCTTCTCGTCGCCGCTGATCGACAGCTTCGGTTTGACCGGCAGCTTCAGCTTCACTTCCATGACGCCGGCGGAAAGCGCCAGCGGCAGCAGCGCAATCACAAATGTGATCCGTTTCATCGTAAACCTCCCGGTGGCTGCGGCAACGGCGGCGGCGGTTGTGGCAGCGTCGCCGGCGGACCCTGTGGCGGCTGCACTCCGCCCATCGGAGAGCCCGGCTGATCGGCGCCAGGCATCGCTACAGGTGGTAGCGGCGGCGGCGAATTCGGTACCGTCGCTTTCGCGGTGGCCGGCTTCGCATCCGAGCCTTTCTGCTGACGCTTCTTGTTCCGCTGCAGGAACTCCGTGAAGCGGCTGTAGTTCTTCTGAATGTACTGATTGCCTTTGTCGAGCTTCAGCGCTTCGAGATATTCGCGGCGCGCTTTCTCGAAGTCGCCGTTCGCTTCGAGCGCCACGGCGAGGTTGTTGTGCGCCATGGCGTTCTGCGGATTGATCTCGACAGCGCGCTGAAAGCGGAACTGCGCTTCGCGCCAGAGATTCGTCCGCGCCATCTGCACACCGAAGTTGTCCTGGGTCTGACTACGCTGGAGATCGTGATGTGAGCCGCAGGCGCTGAAGACGAGTGCCGCAGCGAGAACCGATGACGTGACGAACGCCCGTTTCATCCTCGTTTTCCCCCCTGGCAGACCGGCGCGGGTTGGAGCTGCAACGAGGCGAAAGTATAATCCCGATCACCCACGCAGCCCGGCCTCCCTCTCCGCACCAGCCATCAACATGAACGACGTTTCGCTTCGCGATCTTTGTATCGCGTACGCACTATTGCCGTTTCTCACCCCCGCGCGCACGCGGCTGCTGCTCGAATGGTTCGACCCGTTAACCAATGCACTCAATGTGTCGACCACAGTACTCCGCCAGTTGCTCGCAATTGATGCAGAACAGGCGCAAACGGTCAGGAATCCGTTACGAACTCGCGAGGCGCGCGAGTCGCTCGCGCGCGTTCGCGACTCCGCGATCGCCTTCTGCGACGACACCTTCCCGCCGCTGCTGCGCGAGATCGTCGATCCGCCGCTGGCGCTCTTCTTCCGCGGCGACGCATCGCTGCTGACGCATCCGTCGATCGCCGTCGTCGGCTCGCGGCGCGCATCGCCGTACGCATTGAACGCGTCGCGTCATCTCGCCACCCAACTCGTCTCCGCCGGGCTCTCCATCACCTCCGGTCTCGCCCTCGGCGTCGACGCAGCCGCACACTCCGCGGCACTCGACGCCGGCGGCGCGACGATCGCCGTGCTCGGTACCGGCATCGACGTCATCTATCCGCGCGCGAATCGAAAGCTCTTCGCGGCGATCGCCAGGCACGGCGTGATCGTCACGGAGTTCGCGCCGTCGACGCCACCGAAGCGCGAACACTTCCCGATCCGCAACCGCGTCATCTCCGGACTGACGCTCGGCACGCTGATCGTCGAAGCGACAAGCCGCAGCGGATCGCTGATCACCGCGCGCATGGCCGCCGAACAGAATCGTGAAGTGTTCGCGGTGCCGGGACCGATTTTCTCCGCCGGCGCCGAAGGACCGAATCGACTCATCCAATATGGAGCGAAGCTCGTACACGACGTGAACGACATCCTCGCCGAGCTGCCCGGAACGTTTCGCGCGAAAGCGGAAGAGTCGAAGCCACCCGACGAGCCGCTGCGCGAAGTGCTCGCCGCGTTTCATCGCGACGATGCGCTGCACATCGACGATGCAGCCGCGCGGCTCGGACGTCCCGTCGCGTCGCTCAGCGAAGCGGTGCTGCAACTCGAACTGGGCGGCTGGCTGCAGGCACTGCCGGGAGCGCGCTATATGCGAACGATGAAGTGAGCGGCGACGACACAAAGGCTCAGCGCGAGCGCGAGCAGTGCCCACGAAGACAGCGCCGGGACCAGTCCCACTGCCTGGATTGCTACCGCTGCGCCGACTTCCGACGTGTCGCCGGTCGTCAGATTCGTCGCCGTCGACGTGATCACTTCGCCGGCAGCGGGCCGCGTCGTGCCGCTGAACGTGAACGTCGCATTGCCGGTCGCGTCGGTGAGGACGTCGAGTCCGCCGAGAAACGTTCGCGCTTCCGGGTCGCTCGCGGGACTGCTGAACAGTTCGACGCGATACGTCGTGAGCGGAATGCTCGCCAGCGTTCCGTTAACGTTGAACTGCGTCGGCCCGAGGACGGCCGACGTGAGTATCGGAAAGTTCTGGAGATTGTTCGCGCCGGTGTCGGGGTCCGGCGCCGGATCGTTCGGCGTCGGCCCGTTGGCGCCGAGGTCGATCGGGATGCCGACATTGGAGATGCTGTTGCCGGTAATCGTGATCCCGGTCGAATTCGCACTGAACACTGTGACGCCGGAGGTATAGCCGCTGATGGTGTTGCCACGAATCGTCGAACCTGATGCCGCAGGAGGGTTAGCGTTGGAAACGCTCACCGCCGGAAATGCCGCCGGGTTCACGCGAGCCATCGTGTTGCCTTCGATGATTGTTCCCGCGGACGACTGCACACGGATTCGGTCGATCGTGTTCCCTTCGGTGACGCTTCCGATTCGATTCGCATTCGAAAAAAGCAACTCCAGCAGGTTGGAGATGGAGTTCAGAAACAGCTGATTGCGAGCTCCGTCGATGATCTCGACGGCGACCATTGCGTTGCCTCGGAAAACGTTGTCACTGGCCGCCGCCAGGAAGACCGTGCCGCTCAACGTGGATGCAGTCACCGTCACCGCCGAAACTCCGGGGTCGATCCGGACAGACTCACAGAAGTCGTTGACGATCACCGCCGTCACACTGCTTCCCGTTGAACCATTCGAAAATTGGAACGCTCGGCTACAGTCCAGAAAATTGCCCTGAATTGTCGCCTTCCCGCCGCCGGCAAGCGTGCCATCGATTGCGGTGACGCCAGTGATGGCAGGAAGCTGGTACGTCACCGCGACCGGGCTCACGCTGAACACGATCTGATCCGCTCCCGGATTCGCGTTGGCGTCGAGGATCGCCTGCGCCAGTGAGCCGGGTCCGCTGTTCAGCGGACTCGTCACCGTGAACGTTGCAGCGAAAGCATTCGAGGCGAGAAACAGCAGAAGCGCAACCGCTGCACGTTTGATCAGACGTTCTCCCTCTTTACGTCTCCGAATACGTCGACCCGTTCGCGCCGTCGCGCGACTTCTTCACCTTGTACGCAACGAGTGCGAGCGGCACGCCGATCTGAATCAGGCGCCTGAACGCTTTCGGGAAGCCGAAGCCGACGAGGAATCCGACGGCGGCGCCGCCGGCGATGAGCTGCGGCGCATGCGCGGACGCGGCCGACTTCACATCGAGCGTCGTCCGCAGACGGCGATCGAGCTCGTCGATCCGCTCGCTGACGCCGTCGCGCGCGCTGACGATCGCGTGCTCGAGCTGCTGCTTTTCTTCCACTGGCATTACCTGCTCCTCGCGCGGGCGAAGTCCGCTTTGATCGACTCGATGTCGTTCTGAATGTGCTTCACCGATTCAGCCGGCACGAACTGCACCGCGGCGAACTTCTTCTTCCCCATCATCGCCAGCACGCCGGCGACGACGAAGAGCACGATCGTCACGATCAGCGTCGACAGCCAGGCCGGGACGCCGAGCGCCACGAGGCCGAGGACGATCGTGACGAAGAGGAAAGCGAGGCCGAAGAGCCCGAGGAAGACGGCGCCGGCAAACATCGCAATGCCGCCGCCGAGTTTTGCGACGGTGTCTTTGACCTCGAGTTTCAGCAGCGCGATCTCGCTGCGGAAGAGCGTCGAAAGATCGGCGGTCAGTTCTTTGATGATGGTGCCGAGCGTCCGCTCGGTCTCGAATTCAGCTGTGTTGCGTGCCATAACGACGACCTCAGAGCAAAACGGGTGCCCTGTTCGATTAGAATCCCGCGCTCAGCGCGCATGCAATCACACTTCGTCGAGCTCGTGAAAGACTTCAGCTTCGAGGCTGCACACTTTCTTCCGAATGTGCCGGAAGGTCATAAGTGCCGCCGCATCCACGGGCATTCGTTCCGCGGAGAAGTGGCCGTGCGCGGAGAAGTCGATCCGCACACCGGCTGGCTGATCGATTTCGCCGACCTCAAACGCGCCGTCGATCCGATCGTCGCCGAGCTCGATCACTACTTCCTCAATGAGATCGCCGGCCTCGACAATCCGACGTCCGAGAATCTCGCCGCCTGGATCTGGGCACGCGTCGCGCCGAACGTTCCGCTGCTCGCGCGGATCACCGTCGAAGAGACGTGCACGTCGCGCTGTCACTACTTCGGTCCGCGCTGATCACGTTCGCAACGGCACGAATCGCACCGCGTCGAGCTTCCGGCGGATGACCGCGCCCCCTTTTCGTTCGATGAGCCAGAGGTACTGTTCCTCAATCGTCCCGACCGGAATCACGCACCGCCCACCCTCGGCGAGTTGTTCGATGAGCGGTTCCGGAATCTCGATCGGCGCCGCGGCGGAAAGAATCGCGTCGAACGGCGCTTCGTCACGGAAGATCTGTACGCCATCGCCGACGCGGAGCCGAACGTTCGTGATGTCGAGCTGCGCCAGCCTTTCGGCGACGCTTCGCGCCAGCGCCGGCTCCAGCTCCGCGCTGAAGACTTCACGCGCCAGCCGCGCCAGCACTGCAGTTTGATAGCCGGAGCCGGTCCCGATCTCGAGCACTCGTTCGTCTCCGCGAAGATTCAGCAGCTCCGTCATCGCCGCGACGATGAACGGCTGCGAGATCGTCTGTCCGTGCACGAGCGGCAGCGGCGTGTCGTCATACGCCGATGCGCGATGTTGCGGCGGCACGAACAGCTCGCGCGGCACCGAGCGCATGGAGTCGAGCACGCGCGCATCGCGCACACCGCGCGCCACGATCTGATCGCGGATCATCTGTTCGTTCGCATTCACCGTTCCGCGTTTAGGCACGCCGCATACCAGCGGGTACGACCCGCGGCGCTGCAGTGAGTGTGGCGGCGGCCGCTTCGGCCGCCGGGTCTTACGTGTTCTAATCCGCGCCGCATGAAACCGTCGCGCGCGCAACTCGGCGACGTCCTTGCCTCATTGAAGGACCCCGCCCTCCGCTACGCGGACATTCGCTTCACCGCCACGCATCATCAGGACGTTCGCGTCCGCAACGGTGAAGTCGACAACCTCTCATCCGACGTCGATCGCGCCATCGGCGTGCGCGTGCTCGTCGGCAACGGCTGGGGCTTTGCGGCGTCGTCGGATGTCTCCGAAGAATCGCTGCGGCTGACCGCGCAGCGAGCGCTCGAAGTCGCCGAAGCGAGCAACATCGCGACCACCGAAACGGTCACGTTGAGCGAGCTCGAGCCGCACGTCGCAACGTGGAGCTCGACGTACGAGATCGATCCCTGGTCGATCCCGCTCGAGAAGAAAATCGAGCTCATCCTCGCGGCGACGGAACCGATCCGCGGCGACGCGCGCATCCATCAGGTGACGGGCGATCTCTCGTCGTATCGACAGGAGAAGTTCTTCGCGTCGACGCTCGGCAGCTGGCTCGAACAGACGACGACGGAGATGGGCGGCGGCATCGAAGCGAACGCCATTCACGACGGCGAGTTCCAGCGGCGCACCTATCCGAATCCGTTCGGCGGCGATTTTCAGGCAGCCGGATGGGAGTTCATCGAGCGGCTCGACCTGCCATCGAAAGCGCTGCAGGTTCGCGACGAAGCGATCGCGCTGCTCACCGCGCCGAAAGCGCCGGCCGGCCGCTTCGATCTGATCATCGGCTCATCGCAACTCGCGCTGCAGGTCCACGAATCGTGCGGCCATCCGACCGAGCTCGATCGCGCCATGGGACTCGAGATCTCGCTCGCCGGCGGCTCGTTTCTGCAGCCGTCGATGCTCGGCAACTTTCGTTACGGCTCCGAGCTCGTGAACATCGTCGCCGACGCGACGCTCCCCGGCGCCATCGGCTCGTTCGGCTTCGACGATGACGGCGTGCCCGCGCAGCGCTTTCATCTGATCGACAAAGGGATGTTCGTCGGCTATCTCACCGGCCGCGACACCGCGCCGTCGATCGGCCGCACATCGAATGGAACGGTGCGCGCCGAAAGCGCCGCGCGAATCCCGATCATCCGGATGACGAACATCAATCTCGAGCCGGGCACGACGCCGCTCGCCGACATCATCGCCGACACGAAACGCGGCATCTTCATCGACACGAACAAGTCGTGGTCGATCGACGATCTCCGCCTCAACTTCCAGTTCGGCTGCGAGGTCGCGTGGGAGATCGAGAACGGCCGGCTCGGCCGCCTGCTCCGCAATCCGCTCTACACCGGCACGACGCCCGACTTCTGGCGCTCATGCGACGCCGTCGCCGATCGCAGCAGCTGGCAGGTGTGGGGACTTCCGAACTGCGGCAAGGGCGATCCAATGCAAACGATGCGCGTCGCCCACGG
Source organism: Acidobacteriota bacterium (assembly GCA_034667465.1). Lineage (GTDB taxonomy): Bacteria > Acidobacteriota > Thermoanaerobaculia > Gp7-AA8 > Gp7-AA8 > JAOBAU01. Next base: position 134,182 of record JAXDJV010000003.1, read on the forward strand.
CGCACCGGCGGCGCGGTTTCGCAACGTGGAGATGGGATGAAGGGAAGGATGAAGGCAGAAGGATGAAGGATGAAAGAAACCCGTTCTGCATTCATCCTTCATCCTTCATCCTTCATCCTTTGTAGCCATGCGCAGCGAACACGACAGCCACGCCATCCTCGATCGCGCGCTGACCGCCGCAAACACGCCGGATGCCGACGCGACGTTCATCTCGACCGATCAGAACATCAGCCGCTTCGCGAACTCCGGCGTGCACCAGAATATGTCGGAGATCAGCGCGGCGCTGACGCTGCGGGTGATCGTCAACGGCTGCATGGGCGTCGCTTCGACGTCGTCGTTCGATGACGAAGGGATCGCGAACGCATCGATGCTTGCGCATGAAGCGGCGAAGCACGCCGGCCCGCTGCTGAACTTCTCCGGCCTCTATCGCGGCAACGAACCGACGCCGCTGCTGACGACCTTCGATCCGAAAACCGCGGCGGTGTCGCCAATCGCGAAGGCGCGCGCGTTGCGCGAGATGTTCGATCGCGGCCGCGACGCCGGCGTCCACTTCGCCGGGTCGTACGCGACCGGCGGTTCATCCGTCGCCTGCGCGAACACGCACGGCGTCCGCCGCTACGCGACGATGAGCTCTGCCGACGCAACCGTCATCGCCATCCGCGGCGGCGACTCCGGTTACGCAACATCGCTCGCGCGTCATTTCGACGATGTCGACGTGCTCGCCCTCGGCGAAGAAGCAACGTTCAAGGCGACGCTGAAGGCAGGCGTTGCCGACGATCTGCAGCCCGGCGCCTTCGACGTCATCCTCGAACCACCCGCGCTTTCCGAAGTGCTCGAGTGGCTGAACATGATCGCATTCAGCGGCACCTCATTCGATGACGGTTCCTCCTTCTTCGTCGGTCACCTCGGCGAAAAGCTGCTCGGCGACAACTTCACGCTCGTCGACGATTCGATCGACGACTCGTTCATGCCGTTTCCGTTCGACCTCGAAGGACTGCCGAAACGACGCGTCGCACTCATCGAGCGCGGCGTCATCCGCACTCCGGTCGTCGACAAGGCGTACGCCGATCGACTGAATCTCCCGCCGACCGCCAACACCTGGCACCTCGGCTCCTCCGATCACGGCGTCGCCTTTCATCTCGCGATGGACGGCGGCGACGCCACACGCGAAGAGCTCATCCGTTCGACGAAGCACGGCATCTGGGTCACGCGCTTCAACTACGTCAACGGACTGCTCGAGCCGCGCGTCGCGCAGATGACCGGCACCACGCGCGACGGGACGTTCCTCATTCGTGACGGTGAAGTCGTCGCGCGCCTCCCGAATCTGCGCTGGACCGAGTCGATGGTCGAAGCATTCGGCCGTATCGAAGGACTGACGAGCGAGCGGCGCCGTGTCGGGACGTGGTTCAATCACTTCGGCGGGACGCTCGCTCCGACGGTGAAGATCGCCGGCTGGAACTTCACGGGAAAACAGGAGCTGGCCGGCGCATGACACAGACTTTGCACAGCCGCGAATAGCGCATGACGCAGTACATCATCCGAAGACTGCTGCAGATGGTGCCGATCACGCTCGGCATCCTGACGCTGGTTTTCTCGCTCATCCATCTCATCCCGGGCGATCCGGCGGCGCAGATCGCGGGCGAGAATGCGCGCCCCGAGGACATCGTGGCGGTGCGTAAGGCGCTCGGACTCGATGAGCCGCTGTGGAAGCAATACGTTCACTACCTCGGCCGCCTCGCGCACGGCGACCTCGGCCGCTCGTTCCGAACCAATGAAAGCGTCACCGCGGAGATCAAAGAGCGCTACCCGGCGACAATTCAGCTCGCATTCGGGGCGATGTTCGTCGCGCTGCTCGTCGCATTTCCGCTCGGGATGATCTCCGCGATCTATCGAAACTCCTGGATCGACAACGTCGCGCGATTCTTCGCGTTGATCGGCGTCTCGATGCCGAGCTTCTGGTTCGGACCGCTGCTCATCATCGCCTTCGCGATCAATCACGAATGGTTTCCCGTCTCCGGCCGCGATGAAGGATTGAAGTCGCTCGTGCTTCCATCGCTGACGATGGGACTCGCGCTCGCCGCGATCCTGACGCGCATGATTCGCGTGAGCGTCGCCGAAGAGCTCGGACAGTTGTACGTGACGACGGCGATCGCGAAGGGCGCCACGCGAACGAAAGCGATCTTCCGCCACGCGTTGAAAAACGCGTTGATTCCGGTGATCACCGTGCTCGCGCTGCAGTTCGGATCGCTGCTCACCGGCGCGATCATCACCGAACAGATCTTCTCGTGGCCCGGCCTCGGGCGGCTGCTGATTCAGGGAATCTCGACCCGCGATTATCCGCAGGTGCAGGCGTCGATTCTCGTCATCGCGCTGACGTACATCATGGTGAATTTTCTGAGTGATCTGCTGTACGGAGTCGTCGATCCGCGGATCAAACTCGAATGAACAAGAACGCGAAACGCCTCCTGAAGAACTTCGCCTTCTCGGCGGGACTGTTGCTCACGGTCGTACTGATCGTCATCGCCATCGCGGCGCCGCTGATCGCGCCGTTCGATCCCGATGTGCAGGACACGTCGCGGCGTCTCGAAGCGCCGTCGCACGAACATCTCCTCGGTCTCGATGATCTCGGCCGCGACGTTTTTTCGCGCATCGTTTTCGGCGCGCGCGTCTCGCTGCGCGTCGGCTTCTCCGTCGTTTTCATCGCCTCGCTGATCGGCATCTCGCTCGGCGCGATCGCCGGCTACTTCGGCGGCATCGCCGATACGCTCATCATGCGGCTCACCGACATCCTCCTCGCCTTTCCCGGCATCCTCCTCGCCATCGCACTCGTCGCCGTGCTCGGTCCGAGTTTGAACAACGTCATCCTCGCGCTGTCGACGATCGGCTGGGTCGGCTACGCGCGACTCGTGCGCGGCCAGGTACTGAAAGTGCGCGAGATGGAGTACGTCACCGCCGCGAAAGCGCTCGGCGCGAAATCGCCGCGCGTGATCGTGCTCCACGTCCTGCCGAACGTCATCAATCCGGTGATCGTCATGGCGACGCTCGGCCTCGCCGGCGCGATTCTCTCCGAAGCCGCGCTGTCGTTTCTCGGCCTCGGCGTGCAGCCGCCGACGCCATCGTGGGGCGCGATGCTGACGTCGGGCCGACGCTATCTCGGCCTCGCCAATCACCTCGCGATTTTCCCCGGCGCCGCGATCATGCTCGCAGTAATGGGATTGAACTTCCTCGGCGACGGTTTGATCGACGCGCTGGATCCGAAGTATCGCAAGCTGATGGATTAAGGTACCGCGCGCCGGAACACGACGACCGCTTTCGACGGTCCGTCGCGGAACGTCTTCACCGCCACGAAGTTCTCTTTTCGCAGCGCATCGACAAGCGGCGGATCGAGATCGGTCTCCGCCATCGCGACAGCATCGGTGTTCTGCAAGCCGAGTGCGAAGCGGGCCGGATCGATCGGCGTCCCGACGTCGCGCACCGCCATCCGTTCGCCGAAGTAGAGCCGATCGCCGTACGCCCAAATCTGATTCAGCGTCACGGTCGACACCGACGGATCGTCGCCGAGCATTTCCGCCGCGCGCACCGCCGGCATCGTCTTTCGCGCGTGATAACGAAGCCCCGCGAGATGCCACGCGATCGAAATGGCGACGAGCGCGATAGCGAGCTTTCGCCGCGTCTGCCACAACATCGCCGCGCCGATTCCTGCGCCGATAGCGAGGAACGGGATCATCACCTCGAGGTAGCGAACTTCCTTGTGCCGAATCGCGGAGAGCGCGACGAGCGGCACGACGATGAACGCCCACGGCACGCGCTTCCGTCCGATCCAGAGCAGCGGCAACATCGTCGGCGCACACCAGCGGACGATGTTCGCGAGATACCACCACGGCGCCTGATACTTCACGCGCGACGCAAAGTCGGGAGCGACGAGCGTCAGCCGCGCGAATTTGATCGCGCTGCTGAACGGCATGCCCCACGTCAGCCAGTCATAAACGCCGGCGAAGAGCACGATGGAGATCGCCGCGCCGGCGATGATGCGCAGCCAATTGTTTCGCGCCAACCAGAGAATCGGAACGGTGAAAATGATCTCGCTGAAACGATCGGCGAACGCGAGTCCGATAAGAACGCCGGCGAGGAACGGCCGTCGCTCGGCGATGAGCGCGGCGGCGACGATGCAGAACATCGCCAGCGTTCGCGGATAGACGGTCGAGCCGAATCCGAGCGGGATCCAGTGCAGCGCGAAGATCGTGGCAGCGACGCGCGCGGCGAGCTCGTCATCGGTCCACTGCAGCGTTAGCCGATGAACGAGCACGACGGTCGCCGCCGTCAGCGCGATGAACGGCAGCGTCGCAATCCACGCCAGCGCGCGCGTCGATTCAAGCCCGAGCAGCGATCCGATACGAATCACCGGCGCGACGAAGAAATCAGGAACGAAGAGACAGCGAATGTCCCACGCCGCATACGGGAAACCGAGCGCGCGATGAAATGCCTGGGCGAGCACTTCGACGTCATCGCCGGTGAGAAATCCGAAGTAGCGCCACGCCAGCCACAGCTGCGCGATGACGACCACCATCGTCAGGATCGCGAGGAACCGCCGGCTCATTCGATCCCGATCAGCGCGAGAAACTCGTCTTCGCTGAGCACGTCCACTTCCAGCGAGCGCGCCTTCTCCAGCTTCGAGCCGGCCGCTTCGCCAGCGACGAGATAGGCGGTCTTCGACGAGACCGAGCCCGACGGTTTTCCGCCCTCGCGCTCGATCAGCGCGTGAATCTCGTCGCGCGTGTAGCGATTGAGCGTTCCGGTCACGACCACGCTCTTGCCGGCCAGTCGATCGCCGCGTTCGATGACGTCGTGACTCGGTGAAACGCCGAGCCGTTTCATCTTCTCGATCCGCTCGCGATTCGCCGGGACCGAGAAGTAGAAGGTGATCGATTCGGCGACGCGCGGCCCGACCTCCTGCACGTCGACGAGTTGCTCGGTCGTCGCATCCATCAGCGCATCGATCGACTGAAAGCGGTCCGCCAGCAGTTTCGCGGCGCGCTCGCCGATCATCCGAATGCCGATGCCGAAAATGAAACGCGCCAGCTCCTTCGTCTTCGACTTCTCAATCTCCTCGAGGAGTTTCGCCGCCGACTTCTCCCCCATCCGATCGAGCTTTGCGACGTCCTCGGCGTTCAGCTCGTAGATCGACGCGTAATCGGTGATCAGCCGGGCGTCGAGCATCGACTGCACGCGCTGCGCGCCGAGTCCTTCGATGTCCATCGCCTTGCGCGAACCGAAGTGCGTGATCGACTGCAGCACGATGGCCGGACAGCCCTGATTGATGCAGCGGATGGCCACTTCTTCTTCGAAGCGATGCAGCGGCTCGTTGCAGATCGGACAGTTCTCCGGCACGACGAACGCTTCCGCGTCGGGCGGCCGCAGCTCCGTCAACACGTTGACGACCTTCGGAATGATGTCGCCGCCTTTTTCGACGACGATCGAGTCGCCGATGCGGACGTCTTTACGCGCCAGCTCGTCGAAGTTGTGCAGCGAGGCGTTGACGACTTTCGTGCCGCCGATGCGCACCGGATCGAACATCGCCACCGGCGTGACCGCGCCGGTGCGGCCCACGTAGAGGTTGATGCCGCGCACGATCGTCTGCGCCGCTTCGGGCGGGTACTTGTACGCGACCGCCCAGCGCGGCGCTTTCGACGTGGCGCCGAGCTCCTGCTGTTCGTCGCGGCGATTGACTTTGATGACGATGCCGTCGATCTCGAAGCCCAGGTCGTGGCGGTGCTCGTGCCATTCACTGATGAACGCTTCGACGGCGCCGATGTCGGCGAAGACGTTGCGCTGCGGATTGAGCGGCAGTCCGAGTTGCTGGAGGATGTCGTACGCCGCCGACTGCGACGCGACGCGCACGTCGTCGGCGGAAACGAGGTGATAGACGAACGCGCTGAGACGGCGCGCGGCGGCGAGGCGCGGATCTTTTTGCCGCAGCGATCCGGCCGCGGCGTTGCGCGGATTCGCGAGCGCTTCGCCGCCCGCTTCTTCGATCTGCGTGTTGAGCCGCACAAAGTCGGCGTTGGAGATGTAGATTTCGCCGCGCACTTCCAGCCGTTTGTACTTTGCCGGAATCTTCAGCGGCAGCGCGCGGACGGTGCGCACGTTCGGCGTGACGTCGTCGCCGTGCACGCCGTCGCCGCGCGTCGCGCCGCGGACGAGCGCACCGTTCTCATACAAAAGCGAAATCGAAACGCCGTCGATTTTCAGTTCCGCTTCGTACTCGACCATCTCCATGCCGAGACCGCGCTTCACGCGCTCGTCCCACTCGCGGAGCTCTTCGAGCGAGTAGACGTTGTCGATCGACAGCATCGGCGGCTGATGCGTGACGGTCGGAAAGTCGCCGATCGGCGCGCCGCCGACGCGGACCGTCGGCGAATTCGGATCGGCCAGCTCGGGATGCTTCGCCTCCAGCTCCGCGAGCCGTTTCAGCAGCTGATCGAAGTCGTAGTCGCTGATCTCGGGCTGGTGCTCGATGTAGTAGAGCCGCTCGTGTCGGACGAGCTCTTTGCGGAGCTTTTCAATCTCAGATTTTGCGGTCATCGCTCGGTCTGGAAAGATACCTTGATCGCTCGACGATTTTCTCGACGAACCTGCGCCCGAGCAGTTCGGCGTCGAGCAGCTTCAGGAAGTCGCGGCGTCCCTTCACCAGATTCAGGTTCAGCGCGACGAAACGCATCCCGCGCGGCGTATCAAAGTAGACGATGAGCCGGTCGCCGCCGAGCATCTGTTCCGTTCCGCGGATTGCATCCCACGCAAACCGGCGCTCGCGAAACTGATGGAGCGGGCGGAGGACGACGCCGTGCTCCTCGAGCTCCGCGACCGGCCGTCGTGCCCCGGACCAGACTTTCAGGCCACCGATCCAGAGCGTCCCGATGTAAACCCAGACGAAGCGTTCGCCGAGCCATCCGTACCGCGCTGAAGGAAAAATCGCGAGGGAAAGCAGAATTGTCGCCGTAATGACGGCAGCTACTGCGATAATGGAAAAGCCAGCCCGGCGGACCCACGGGCGGAATCGGAAGATATGAGAGGTTTCCACCATTGCACGCTGTCTGACGATGCCTTACTCTTGCCACGCAAGCTTCAGCCCGGTATGTATTTCGCATTTCGTCTTCTGTAAGTCACGATGAAAATCGACGGAACTGGACGAAAGATCCTGGTCATTGACGACGACCTCGCCATCCGAGTACTGCTTCAGGCAGTGCTGAAACGGATGAAATTCGACGTCGAACTGGCCGAGGATGGCGCAGCGGGACTCGACCGCCTGCAGGCGGCGAACGGTTCGATCGACCTGATCCTGCTCGATCTGATGATGCCGAAATTGAACGGCTACGAATTCATCGAGAAGATCGGCGAGCGATACACGGACGGCGGACGGCCGCACATCATCGTCTTCACCGCCGCGGGCAAACGCGGCGTCGACAAGATCCCGGCCGAAGCGGTCTGCAACGCCATCCTCAAACCGTTCGACCTCGAGCGGTTCATCGAGATGATCGGCGAGTGTTTGAACAAGTCGCACGCGACGCATTGAGCGAGGCATGAGGCATGGGTAACGAGGTATGAGCAAAGGCAGATGCTCTCGCCTGCTTTTACTCATACCCCATGCCTCATACCCCATGCCTCATACCTCACGCCTCACGCCTCACGCCTCATGCCTCATCGCCCACTCCACCTGCCGCAAAATCCCCAGCAGCACCGTCGTCTCCCGCTCATCGAGATCGGCGCGTCCGACGATCGCGCGCAACTCCTCGTAAATCCGGCTCGGATTGCTTTCCTGCAGGAACCCGACCTCCATCAACAGCGCCTCGGCGCGCTCATGCAGCCGCTCCGTCAGCGCGGCCGGCGGCCGGACGCGTTCGTTTGCGCGTCGCTCCACCGTCGACAGCTCGTAGCAAAAGACGCCGACCGACTGCGCGAGGTTCATCGTCGGAAAATCGGGGTTCGTCGGAATCGAGGCCGCGCGCTGGCAGAGCACGACCTCGTCTCGCGTCAGGCCGCTGTCCTCGCGGCCGAAGACGATCGCCAGCGTGTCGTCGTCGCCAAGTTCGGCGAAGAGTCGCGCGGTCGATGACGGATCGAGGTCGGCGATCGAGGTCCGTCCGCGCATCGCCGTCGTGGCGACGGTGATCCGCGCGTCGCCGAGCGCCTGTTGCAACGTCGGCGCGAAGCGGGCGGCGGCGAGCACGTCATCGGCGCCGCTCCCCCACCAGATTGCGACCGGCAAAAGTTCCGGATGCTCGCCGACGATCCAGAGCTCATCGAAGCCGAAGTTCTTCATGACGCGCGCGGCGGCGCCGACGTTGCCGGCTTCGCGCGGCTCGACCAGCACGATGCGCAGTTTCATACGAGTGCGCGCAGCGACGCGAGCATCCGCGCGACGTGCTCGTGCTCCGTGGCCGGATTGATCAGCGTGACGCGCAGCACGCGCTGCTCTTTCAGCACCGTCGACGTGATCCACGCATCGCCGCCGCGAATCAGCGCTTCGCGCAGCCGCGCGTTCGTGGCGTCGTCGCTGCGATGGCGAAAACAGAAGATGTTGAAGTCGGGCTTGTGCATAGCGACGAAGTCATCGGACGCGCTCACCACTTCGTACAGATGCCGTGTGACGCCGGTAACTTTCTCGAGCGCCGCCGCGATCGCGACCGCGCCGTCGGTCTGCAGCGTCAGCCAGAGCTTGATGGCGTCGGCGCGCTTCGAGCACTGAATGGTCAGCTCGCCGATGTTGTCGCTGGCGTGATCGGCGTTGAAGAGATACGGCGCATCGGCTTCGAACGCGCGCCGCAGCCAGATGCCGTTGCGGACGAGAATGATGCCGAGCGAGAGCGGCATCCACATCATCTTGTGCGGATCCCACGCGAACGAATCGGCGCGATCGAGTCCATCGACGAGATGCCGAAGGCGCTCGCTCAGCAGCACCGACGCGCCATGCGCGGCGTCGACGTGCAGCCACGTCCGATGACGATCGCGCAGCTCGGCAATCTCGCGCAGATTGTCGAACGCGCCGGTCGCTGTCGAGCCGGCGGTCGCGACGATCGCGAGGACGGCGACGTCATCGCGCGCATCGATCGCCCGCAGCATTTCAGCGAGCGCGCCGACATCCATTCGATGCTGTTCATCAGTCGCAATCTTCAGCACGTCGCTGACCGGAACGCCCATGATCGACGCGGCACGCGCGATCGAGTAATGCGCATCGCCGCCGCAGATCACGAGCGGCCGTTTCGCGCCGCTATGCTCGGCGTTGAAGCGCGCGCGTGCGGCGAGCAGGCCGGTGAGATTCGCGGCCGAACCGCCCGACACCGCGGTGCCGAGCGACTCGGCGGGATAGCCGGCGCGATCGGCGAGCCAGCGCACGACTTCCTGCTCGACGACGGTGCCGATCGGACTCATCTCCCAAACCGCCGTTGACTGATTGAGCGTCGAGATCAAAAGATCGGCGAGCACCGCGGTCGGAAACGGCGGACAGACCTGATGTCCCATGTACGACGGGTGATGCAGCTGAATCGCGTAGTCGAGCAGCGGACGGATCGTCGACAGCAGCTCGCCACCGCCATCACCGATGCGAACGAGCTCGCGCAGCTCCGCGGCCGGTTTCCAGTCGACGACTTTTCGCTCGTCAATGTTCTCGACGTGATCGAAGAGCGCGTCGACGACCGCGTGCGCCGCGCGACGCGACACCGCATCGAAGCGCGTCAAGCGTCGAGCTCCGTGGCCGGATTGAAGAGCGACATCAGCTGCGCCCACTGCTCGAAGTAACGGTCACGCGTGACGCGGAAGAATCGCGGAAAGAGCTCCGCGCGCGGCGCGTCGGCTTCGAAGACGTAGACGTACGCGTGCTTAGCGAAGATGACGATGCGCCATTCGTCGTCGGCGTCTTCGTACGGCTGCTCGAGCGTCCCGAGCGGGACGTCGGTCGGATTGAAATGACGGAGATCGCGCTCGGCGTGATCCCATGCCGGAAAGGTTGCGAGCAGGCCGTGCGACGCGCTGAGGAAATCGACGTGCGAGCCATGCTCGTCGTCGACCTCGCGGAGCTGCACCGTGAAGTCGTCGACGACCGGAATGCCGTTGAGCTCGATGGTCTCCAGCGCGTCTGCCATCTCGTCTCCGGCGAGACGAAGCGGCCGCGGATTGCGGAAGCGGTTGTTCATTCGCGGGAGGATATCGTCTTAGCCGGGCGCGGGGCAGCCCTTCGTTGCCGGCCGCATCACGATGACCGATTCGTTCTTCTCGCGATACGGAACGAGCGCGCACGCCAGACCGGTGTCGGTCGTCGATGCGGTCATGACCAGGCGGCCGTCGGCGAGCCGATAGATCTTCGCTTCGCTCGTCTGGTGATACCAGCCGAACGGATTGCCGGGCGCCCCAGGATGCGCGACGAGCTTTCCATCGAGCCAGCGCGCATCCTCCTTCGCGATGTCGTACGTCGACTGCTTCCGCGTGCCGTCGCGCGACGTGTAGTCGGCGACGATGGCGTTGCCGTCGTAGCGCAGCGTGATCACCGACTCTTCGTGCAGCTCGTATTGCGGAATGAACGGAATGCTCGCGCCGGTGCCGTACTGCCGCGAGGTGCCGGAGGTGAAGCACCACGAGCCCGAAAGATCGCGCTCGCTCGCGATCGGCACATCCGTCGGCGCGAGCGGATGCATCGGCGAATAATTGCAGCTCGCGAGAAGAAGCATCGCTGCAATGAGAGCTTGCCGCATCGCCGCAGGATACGCCGTCAGTTCGGCGAGATCACCGTCACGTGCTGCGTCTCGTTGTTCGTCACGGAAACGAAGCCCCACAGGGAACGGATGTCGCTCGGACTCTCGGGCGCGATCTCGATGCGCAGCGGTCCCTGATTCGCGAGAGTCGGGAAGACCGCCAGGAGATCGTTCGCCACCCACATCGCTCCGCCGAGAAGTGACGATTGCGCGGGCAGCACAAAGGACTGATCGACGAACAATTCGGAGTTGCGGTTCCTGTGCACTGCATAAATGCGGAGGTTGATCCGGCGTGTTCCTTCGACATCGAAAATGCGCAGCGTGATCCGCGACTGCGGCGAGGTTGGAACGTTGAGCAGACTGAAGGGACGCGCGAACAGATCTTTCTCGCGCACGACAGGCACCTCGGTGCCGAGGTCCGTCGTACTGATCGAAACATTGCGGACGATGAGTCCGAAGTCTGCAAGCGCCGCCGCCTGCCGCGGCGCCCATTCGACGAGGCCGGCCGGCGTACCGCCGTCGCTGCTCGTTATGGTGACGTCGGCATTTGCCTGCGGACGGAAATCGCAGATCGGAAAACAGCCGACGAGGAAAATCGAGCCGTTCGACGGTGCCCAGGGAAAGCTGGCGCCGTTGTGCAGCGATGCGTCCGTCCGCCACTGCGCGCCGAACGATCCCGGTCCGCCGAGAAAAACAGGGAAGAGAATGCGCTCGTAAAACGCGCGATCGGGTTTCGTCTCGCCGAAGCGCTCGACACGGAACGCGGCCGTTGACGTGCGCGAAATCCCGCCGTGCGAAACGGTGACGTCGTACGTGCCGGGACCGAGTGCAGGCGGAATCACGCTCACTTCGTTCGCGGAGACGCTCACGACGTTCGCGGCCTGATCGCCGAATCGCACAACGACCGCATCGCAGGTCGGATTGCAGATCGTCAATGCATTGCCGGCGATACGGATCGTCTCGCTGGTCGTGATCGTATTCGGGCGCACCTCGAAGGCGGGCGCGTTTTCCTTCACCGTCAGTGTCGCTTCGGCGAGCGCGAGCAGCAGCGCATCACGGCTGACGACGACGTCGTAGATTCCGGGCGGCGTCGCGCCGAGATCGACGGTCGTGTCGAGCGGATGCAGCGTCGGGATCTCATAGCAAACCGGATCGGTGATGAGCGTGACGCTGATGAGCCGGCCATTGCGCGCGACATTCGTCGACGCCACCGCGCACTGCGACGTGATCGTGCGAATGTGCGCGTAGACCGGCGTGCGCGACGTCGGATCGGGCGGATCGAACGTAATCGACGACTGCGCGAAAGCGGAGATCGAGAAGAAAAGAGAAACGAGAAACAGTGGGATCGTTCGCATACCGCGCGTTGATACGCACGCGCGGCATGCAACGTCGCGATTAGTCGCCCGATTCGATGCGGTAGTTCGGCGCTTCCTTCGTGATGATCACATCGTGCGCGTGCGACTCGCGCAATCCCGACGCGGTGATCCGCACGAACTGTGCTTTGGTGCGCAGATCTTCGATCGTCCGCGAACCAGTCAGTCCCATTCCCGAACGAACGCCGCCCATCAGCTGCGGCACCATCGCGGAGAGCGAACCTTTGTACGGAACCTTTCCTTCGATTCCTTCCGGGACGAGCTTCGATGAGTCGGCGTCTTCCTGGAAGTAACGATCCTTCGAACCGGCCTGCATCGCGCCGATCGAGCCCATGCCGCGATACGCCTTGAACGTGCGGCCCTGATAAAGAATCGTCTCGCCCGGCGCTTCGTCGGTGCCGGCGAAGAGCGAACCGATCATGATCACGTGCGCGCCGGCAGCGATCGCCTTCGTGATGTCGCCCGAGAACTTGATGCCGCCATCGCTGATGATCGGAATGTCGTATTTCTCCGCCGCGCGTACGCAGTCCATGATCGCGGTGATCTGCGGAACTCCCGCGCCTGCCACAACGCGCGTCGTACAAATCGAGCCGGGTCCGATGCCGACCTTCACGGCGTCGACGCCGAGCTCGATCAGATCGCGCGTTCCTTCGTACGTTGCGACGTTGCCGGCAATGAGCGGCGTATCCGGAAACAGTTTCTTGAACTGGCGGATCGTCTCCATCACGCCTTCAGAATGCGCATGCGATGAATCGATGGCGACGACGTCGACCTTCGCGTCGATCAGCGCGCGGGCGCGATCGAGTCCGTCTTTGCCGACGCCGATCGCGGCGCCGCAGCGCAGCCGGCCGAGCGGATCTTTGGCGGCCTGCGGATAGCGGCGCGCCTTCTGAATGTCTTTGACGGTGATCAGTCCCTTCAGATCGCCATTCGCGTCGACGACGAGCAGCTTTTCGATGCGGTGATGATGAAGGACTTCGCGCGCCTGCTCGAGCGTCGTACCGACCGGAACGGTGACGAGATCTTCTTTCGTCATCCGCTCGCTGATCGGAAGATCGAAGCGCGTCTCGAAGCGAAGATCGCGATTGGTGAGAATGCCGACGAGTTTGCCGTTCGCATCGGTCACCGGAACGCCGGAGATCTTGTACTTCTCCATCACCTGCAGCGCTTCAGAAATCCGCTGCCACGGCCGCATCGTGACCGGATCGACGATCATCCCGGCTTCGGAACGTTTGACCTTGTCCACCTCCTCGGCCTGCTGCTCGATCGACATGTTCTTGTGGATGATGCCGAGGCCGCCCTGCTGCGCCATGGCGATGGCGAGACGCGCTTCGGTGACCGTGTCCATCGCGGCGGAAAGGATCGGGATGTTCAGTCGGATCGTGCGCGTGAGTTGCGTGGAGACGTCGACGAAGTTCGGATGTATGTCAGACTTCGAAGGGCGGAGGAGCACGTCGTCGAACGTAAGGCCAAGCGGCATGGTTTCGAGGAAGCGTTCGGAGGGGAGCGGTGACTCTCGTTCGACCTCGTGAATGTCGATCCGGCCGATCACCGGAATCTCGTCGCGCAAAACTCGTTCGTCGCTCATGGTTTCCGCCCCTTTGAAGGAGTATAGAACAGGGATTTAGTGCATCGAAATTGCACGCCTCCGGCCAATCGTGACGATCCGATTCAACATCGAACAACGCCATCTCACCGATCCGACCGGCAAGCCGGTCGTGAATGAGGCGAATGCCGTTTCCTTTCACAACTGCGAAGCGGAAACCGCCGACGAAGCGGTGCATCTCTTCGTGACCCGCGACGGCGCCGAGCTCATCGGCAACATCCTGAAGTTTCCCGGCTTCCAGGCGGTGGCGACCGTGCGAAAGACGAACGGCGTCTACACGCTGCAGGTCTCGCCGAGCAGCCAGAACATGCTGACGGTTCAGCCGTAGCGCGATCAGAATTGCCGCAGCTCATTGCAGCGTTAACATAGGAACATGAGCAAACTTCTCGAGCGTGCCATGGCCGAGGTGTCCAAGCTCCCTGAGACTGAGCAGGAAGCTGTGGGCGCGTGGTTGCTGGCCGAATTGGAATCCGAACGTCGCTGGGATGACCTGTTCGCGCGATCGGGAGATCTCCTCTCCGAACTGGCTGCTGAAGCTGTTCGTGAAGACGAGGCTGGCCTGACCCTGCCGCTTGACCCGGCACATCTTTGAAGTCGCGCGCCAGCGCTTCGTTTCGCAAGTTGCTGGCGTCGTTGCCGCGCGGCGTACGCGAACAGGCAGCTGCCGCGTACCTCCTGTTTCGAAACGATCCGTGGCACTCGAGCCTCCACTTCAAGCGCGCGCAAACAGCCGAGCCAATATTCTCGGTGCGAGTCGGCAGAAACTATCGCGCCGTTGGCATCCAGCGCGAGGCGGGTTCCATTCTCTGGTTTTGGATCGGCCCCCACGAACAATATGAAACCCTGCTCGCGAATCGCAGCCGTCGCCAGTAGCTTCCGCGCAAACGCCGCGCTACGCGACCGCGCGCCGAATCCGCGCCAGCTGATCGAGGTGCACCAGGTCGTGACCCGCGAGCAACCGCAGCGTGTAGCCGACTGACTCGCCGCCGCGCTCGGTGTGAATCCCGACTCGCGTGAAGTCTTCGGGCGACAGCTGTCGCGCCAGACGCACGTTCGCACCGCGCATGGTTGCGAACTGTTCGAGCACGTCGGCGAGTTTCGCATCGCGATAGTGAAGCTTCTGCGACCAGAGATCCTGATCGTACGCAACGATCGGCGGACGATCGTGCGCGACGATCATCCGAACGCGCACGCCGACGACCAGCTCGCCATCGGCGAGGTGATGCGCGACATCGATCATCGACCACTTGCCGTCCGCTTCCGGCCGGCGGATCGCGGCGTCGTCCAGGCCGTCGAACGTCGCGCGCACGGCAGCGACGGAACTGTCGAGCACGGACAACATGTCGCGATCGCCGAGACGATCGAGAAGGCCACGCGCGTATTCACCGGGTGCGTCGATGGGGATCGTCATTTCTTCGCCGCCAGAGCAATCACGAGTTTCTTTACATCCTCATCGCCCGGTTTCGCCTCGGCGAGTTTTGCGGCAACCGTGCGCGCCTCGTCATTGCGTCCGAGCTCCGACAGGATGATCGCTTCGTTGTAGCGCGCCTGCCACTGATCGGGCGCTTCGCTCCCCGCCTTCTGAAACGCGGCCAGCGATTTCTCGAGCTGGTTCGACTGCTTGAAGCAGATGCCGAGGTCGGTGCGAACGTTCGGCTCTTCGCGAACGGCGAGTGCGCGCTCGTAGAAGTCGATCGCCTGCGAAAACTTCGCCGCGTCCATGTACATGTTGCCGAGCTGCACGAGCGCTTCGAAGTTGCGCGGATCGCGCGCGACCGTCTGCTTCAGGTTCTCGAGCTGTTGCATGACCATCGGCATCGGATTGCCGCCGGTCGCGGTCGGCGCCGCGGTCGCGGGCGGCGCGGTTTCGGTCAACGACGCGCCGATGTCGGCGGAGTGCGGAGTGGCGAGTTTCGATTGCGCGATTCGCGGTCCGATCACGAGGCTGCCCAGGATCAGACCGAGGAGGAGACCGCAGGTGGCGAAGACAATGTTGTCGCGCGTCATGTCGCGCGCATTCTAGTCGTCAGCCGCCCCGAATGATCTCTTTCAGCATCTCGTCCTGCAGGTGATACACGGCGTAAACGCCGGTGTGATAGCGATTGAACAGGAACGAGAACGCGTAGACCTTCCCGCTTTGCGCGTGCACGTAGCCGGAAAGTCCGACGACGCCGACGATGTAGCCGGTCTTCGCGTAGACCTGCCGCGCGTACGGCGCGCCGCGGAGCCGATGTCCGAACTTCGCGTCGGGATCGCCCGAGTACGGGAGCGAGCTGAGGAAATCTTCGCGGTACGGACTCTTCCACATGTACGACAGCAGCTGGATGAACGCGTTCGCGGACGCGCGGTTGTAGCGCGACATCCCGGAGCCGTCGGCCTGGCTGTACTCGTTCGCCGGCACGCCGATCTTCTTCGTCAGCCACTCGGTGACGGCGGCGCTGCCCGACGCCCACGAACCTTCCTTCCGCTGCTCCGCGCCGATGATCTTCACGAGCTGTTCGGCGTAGTGGTTCTGGCTCTTCTTGTTGATGACGTAGACGACGATGTTGAGCGGCGTCGAATGTTGCGCGACGCGGCGCCAGTCAGGCCGATCGTCACGCGGCGTGACGATCACCTGTCCCTGCACGTTGATGCCGTCGCGCACGAACGCTTCATGCGTCACAGACGCGAAGTAGTGAATCGGATTCTCGACCGTCACGAAAACTTCGGTCGGTCCGGAACGCGACGGCACACCGCCGCGCACGAGGATCGTGTTCGTGCCGCGATGGCGCGTGATGAACGGCAGTCCGCGGCCGGTCACGCAGGAGTTCTGCAGTTCGAGAAAGCTCGTCGGCGGCTCGAACTGCACCGTGCACTGCTGGCCGGAACGCGACGGCAGCACGCGAACCTGCACGCAACCTTCCTGCATCGAGAAGGCCGAGATCGGCGCTTCGTACCAGTTCACGAGCTGATTGACCGGCCACGTCGGATGGATGTACTCCGTGTCCATATAGCCGTATTCGAAGATGAGGTTGCCGCGAATGGTTTTGATGCCGGCGCGCTTGAGATCCGTCGCCCATTCGTCGAGGACCGCGGTGGCGTGACCGTCGTGAAAACGTCCGCCGATGGTCGGGTCGCCGCGGCCGACGATCTTCACGTCGCCGTCGAGCGTGCCCGACGCGTCCGGAGTCCCGCGCGCGAAGACACCGGTGGTCAGCTCGAAATTCGGTCCGAGCATGTCGATCGCCGCGGCGGTCGTGAAGAGCTTCATGTTCGACGCCGGCGCGACCGGCATCCGCGGATTGCGCTCCGCGATGACGCTGCCGCTTTCGAGCTCGATGACCTGGATGCTGGCGTCGGAGCTGCGCGCAACCGAACCGTTGACGAGCGACGCGAGCCGCTCCTGCAGCGTGCCGCCGGTCGCGGCGTCGAGTGGAACTGCAGCGACTTTCTTCTTCGCGGTCGCCCGTTTTCGTGCGGAGCTCTTCCGCGTCGAATGCGATTTCTTTTTCGCGGCTTCGGCGTGCGGGGTTGCGAGGAATGTTGTGAGTACGAGGATCGCGGTTGCGATTTGTCGGATACGTCGACGGGTCATTGAGAAGAGGATACCTTTCAAACTCGGGCGAGCCACTGCAAAAGGAATGCGCGGGGAAGAGGGATGAGTGATGAGCAATGAGGCATGAGTAAAACCGCTCGGCCTTTACTCATACCTCATGCCTCATGCCTCATGCCTCGTTACAGTTTCTGCCACTCCTCCGGCAGCGCCAGCCGAATCCGATCGCGCAGCACGGCGGGACAGCGGCGGCGAATTCCTTCGCGAATCTCGCGGCGGCCGTAGCGCCTCGAGAAGTGTGTCAGCACGATCAACTCATTCTCAAACGTTTCGGCAAACTCCGCGAGGTCGTCGAAGTGGATGTGGCGATACGCCGCCGCGCGATCGAGATGCTCATCCTCGATGAAGGAGCATTCGATCATCAGTACCTCGGCGCGAAAGAGAGCCGCGTTCGTTTCGAGCATGCCGCGATCGGTATCGCCGGTGTAGAAGAGGAGCGGCCGCCGATACTCCTCCGCGACTTCGACACCATCGCGTCGCAGCCGCGCCAGCTCCGCGGAGTCGAGTCCTGAATACTCCGCGCGCAGGTGATGCCGCACTTCGATGACTTCGTACGCGCGCGCCGGAACGCGATGCGTCGCAGCATGCGCGCGCACTTCCAGTCCTCGCGAAATGCGCACGACTTCATCCGCGGCGATGCCGGCGATCTCGATGTTGTACGGCGTTCCTTCCAGCCGCTCATGAATCGCCATCAACTCCCGAAAATCTTCCGCAGCCTCGGCGGGTACAAAAACCCTTCCGCCATCCATCCGATGCAGCTTGCGTTGTCCCGCGTAGAACGGAATGCCGACCGCGTGATCGAGATGCGCGTGCGACACGAACACGTTCGCGAGGCCGACGATCACGTCGGGACAGCGGCCGATATCGAGCGCGATGCCGAGCTCGCGAATCCGAAACCACGTTTCGTGACCTGCACGCGAGCGTCCTTCGATCGTGAAGTGCGGCGCGGCGATCGTGCAGTAGTCGGAGTCGCGCACTACTTCCGCTGCTCCGCCGCGACCTTCTCCATCCGCTCGGAGGTCGCCTTCACGAACGCGCGATAGCCGTCCGGATCGATGAACGGATTGGTTTTGTCGCCGAGACGCTTCATCTTTCCGGCGAGGTCGTAGAAGTTCCCGTGCGATGCAAGGAACACATCGCACTTCAGCGAGCGGAGGATCGCGAACTGTTTGCGATAGTCGTCAATCGCATCGGGATAGCGCGGATTGCCGGCGATCCGATAGCCGGTCGGTACCGTCGAGCTGCCGATGAAAACGACGTCGAGTCCTTCCTTCGTCTTCAACGTCCACGTCGTGCAGCCTTTCGTGTGTCCGGGCGTGACGTGCGCGATCAGCGTCGTGCCGCCGAGCGTGACGCGGCTGCCGTCGTGCAGCAGACGATCGGCGGTGATCGGCGGGAAAGGAAAACGATTGCCGAACTGCGGATCGTCGAGACCGCCGCGTGCGAGCTGCGGCGCATCGCCGGTGCTTGCGTAGAACGTCGCGCCGCTGGCCGACTTCAGCTCGGCCAGTCCGCCGGCGTGATCGTAGTGCGCGTGACTGCTGAGCAGAATGCGAACGTCGGAAATGCGGAAGCCGAGCTGCTCGATGTTGCGGCGAATCATTGGCGCGGTTTCGGCGAAGCCGCCGTCGATGACGATGTGTCCTTTCGGCGTGGTGATCAGGTACGAGGTCACGTCGGACGCGCCGACGTAATAGACGTTCTCCGCGATACGGAAGGGCGTGACCGGCTGATTCCAGGAGCGCGACTCCGGATCAGCCTGGCCGGCAAAAAGGAGGAGGAGAGCGAGGGCGTAACGCATCGTGCCCGATTGTACGGTTCCGGCAGACGTACAATGCGCGCGCTTTGCCGACCGACGTCATCGCCACCTCTGAAGAATTGATCGCGATCGCTCCCGAGTGGGACGAGCTCTGGCGCCGCACGCCGTCCGCGACACCGTTTCAATCGCCGCACTGGGTGCTGCCGTGGCTCGATGCGTTCGGCGCCGGCGGCGAGCTGGCCGTCGTCGCATCGCGCACCGACGGCGTGCTGACCACGCTCGCCCCGCTCTACATCCTGCGCGACGAAGAGTCGGACGAATCGCTCGGCATGTTTCTCGGCACCGGCATCAGCGATTACCTCGACGTCCTCGGCGGCGACGACGTCCTCACGCCGCTCGCCTCGCTCAACTGTCAGCTGTGGGATCTGCAGCAGCTTCGTCCGGCGTCGCCGCTGCTGGCGATGCCGCTCGCTGACGGATTCGCGGAGAACGTCGAAGATCAGGAACCGTGTCCGGTGCTGTCGCTCGAAGGAGAGATTGGTTCGACGCGCCTTCGAAAGAACATTCGTTACTACCGCCGCGCGATGTCACGCGACGCGGCGGTGAGAGTCGAGAGCGCGACGGAAGCGAATCTCGATGAGCTGCTCGACGCGCTCTTCGCGCTGCACGCCGCGCGATGGGAACGCCGCGGATTGCCGGGTGTCCTCGCCGACGAGACGACGCAGAACTTTCATCGCGACGCCGCGCGGCGACTCCTTCGCGCCGGCGCATTGCGGATGTACGCGACACGGCGCGATGAGCGGATCGTCGCCGTCTTTTACGGCTTCGCGCATGGCGGCACCGTCTATTACTACCTGAGCGGCTACGATCCCGAGCTCGAGAAGCTGAGCATCGGAACGCTGATCGTCGCGCATGCGATGGAAGAGGCGGTGCGCGACGGCGCCACGACCTTCGATTTTCTCCGCGGCGCGGAAGAGTACAAGTACGCGTGGGGAGCGACGGACCGGATGAACCGGCGCCGGCAGCTGTTCCGATCGTGACGAAGACCAACGCCGCCCGACAGCTCGACGCGCTTGGGATCGAGTACGAGATTCGCGAGTACGTCGTCGACGAAAGCGACCTGAGCGCGGAAAACGTCGCGCGCAAAGTCGGGCTGCCGCCGGAGCAGGTCTTCAAGACGCTCGTCGCGAAAGGCGATCGCAACGGAGTTTGTTTCGCCGTAATCCCGGGCGACGTCCAGCTCGACCTCAAAGCGCTCGCCAGGCTCAGCGGCGATCGGAAGATCGATACCGTCCCGCTGAAAGATGTCCAGCCGCTGACCGGTTACATCCGTGGAGGCGTCACGGCGCTGGCCGCAAAGAAAGCGTATCCGGTGTATGTCGACGAGACCATCGAGCTCTTCGACAGCGTCTCGATTTCGGCCGGAATCCGCGGCGCCCAGCTGATTTTGGCACCTGCCGACTATTTGCGGGTAACGCAAGGAACGCTCGGCGCTCTCACAAAGCCGAAGGAGTGAGAATTCTTTCACCCCAGGGGTAAGGAAATCGTTCCCTGAAGACACTCCTTCAGATGGAAGGATGCAAACACGGAGAAGTAACCACGAGGAGCCTTACGTAGTGCCGGCTATGCCCGTCACGCTGCGGGCCGTGCCCGCCGCTGGGGAGGAAGGATTCGAACCTTCGAATGGCGGCTCCAAAGGCCGCTGCCTTACCACTTGGCGACTCCCCATCGTGCGGAAACGGAAAAAGCGCCCGGCGGCGGGAGTCATTCCCGACCGGGAACGAAGAGTGTACCGGAAAGGAGACTGAAGAATTTTCCCCGTACCACTTGCGGTATTGTTCGCTCGTGCTATATTGACTCCAGAAAGTCTTTACGCTTCGACATAGAGCCACCATGACGCATTGCGACGAAGAAAGCCTGCTGCAGTACGCCGAGGGGATCTCCCCGATCGGCAGCGAGATCGAATCGCATCTCGTCGGCTGTGCTTCGTGCAGCGGCACCATCAAAGAGCAGCTCGAGCTCATCAGTTTGCTTCGTGAAGCCGATGCCTGGGAAGGCGCGCCGGAAACGAAGACCTCCGTGCCGGCGCGAATCCGCGATCTTTCCGATCTGCAGAGCCGCCTCGCCGCGGAAGACGCCGAAGCGACGCAGCTTCTCGATGAAGCGCTGCGCGGACCGGCAGCCTGGTGGACGACGCGCCTCGTGCAGAGCCTCCAGCCGCTGACGGCAGGCGTCGTACGGCAGCTCCTCGCGCGCGCGGAAGGACTCGAAGCGACAGCGCCGCAGCAGGCGTCGGATATGACCCGTCTCGCCATCGACATCGCCGCAGAGATTCCCCTCTCCGACTATCCCTCCGACTTCGTCATCACGTTGCGCGGCCACGCGCTGCGCGAGCATTCGTACAACGTCATGTGCCTCGGACGTTACCGCGAAGCGCTGCTGCTGTGCGACGAAGCCGAGAGCGCATTCACGCAGCTCCCGATTCCGGAGTACGAGCTCGCGCGCGTCAGCCTCGTGCGCGCGCTGATCTATCGAAACCTCGAGCGGATGGATGAAGCGGCCAGTCTCGCGCGCGAAGCCGCGCTTTGCTTCCGCGAATACGGAGACATGCGCCGTTACACCATCGCGCGGATGACGCAGAGCGCAATCCTGCAGCACACCGGACGGCTTCAGGAAGCGCTGGCTCTCTGGCTCGAGCTGGCCGCTCTCCCGAGCCTCGATCCTGCAACGCGGGTAGCGGTCAAACTCGACCTCGGCACCTGCTACCGCGGCCTCGGTCAGGTCGA
This sequence comes from Acidobacteriota bacterium, assembly GCA_034667465.1. Lineage (GTDB taxonomy): Bacteria > Acidobacteriota > Thermoanaerobaculia > Gp7-AA8 > Gp7-AA8 > JAOBAU01. The sequence goes on from JAXDJV010000003.1 coordinate 156,040, forward strand.
CAAAGCCACCGAGCACATCACCGCAGCAGCGGCCGAATACGATCTTCTCGGAGAGACGATCTACGCCGCCAAAGCCCGATGGGCGCTCGCGGCGACGCTCGTCGCCGCCGGCCGCACCGGCGACGCCGTTCCGATCCTTCGAACGACGTGGAAGCAGTTCGAGAATCTCGGAATGGAAGCTGATGCGGCGCTCGTCGGACTCGAGCTCGCGGAAGCGCTTCTCCTGTCGGGCCAGGCGGACGAAGTTCCGGCCATCTGCCGCAGCGTTCTCGACCGATTCACACGCGCGGGCATGACCTCGCGTGCGATCAATGCCCTCGCCTTTCTGCGCGAAGCGATCGCACTCGGGCAGGCAGAGCCGTCGCTCGTGCGGCACGTGCATGACTTCCTGCGCAAGCTGCCTCCCGAGTCGAGCCGCATCAGCTCGAAAGCCAACCGGCTCGAGGACTGAAGCTCTTCGCGCGCGCCCGGTCCCGCGGCGCCGTTCTCCGAATCCATTCGTGACAGTTGATGACGGCCGGCGCCCGCGCCGTTCGCCGATTCTTAGCGCGCCGAAAGGAGAGCTCGCCGCGATCGCTTTGCATTCGCACCACGAAACGTCCCTTTCGTGGTCCTCAAACAAACAGCATCACTACTGACAAAGGAGAAACGCCATGCGCAATAAAGTCGTCATCGCTCTGCTCATCGCATCCCTCGCCACGCCAACCTTCGCAGCCGTGAAGAGCGATCCCGATCGCCGCGCCGGTGACCGCTCCCCGATCACGCGGGTCCTCAAGTTCCTCAAACACTTCATCGGCATTGGCTCGCAGGACGACATCATCATCCCGAGACCGTAAGGAGAGACGTCATGAAAAAGGAGAACGCCATGAAAAAGACTTTCGCAACGACTCTGCTCGTCATCGTCCTGGCCACGCCCGCATTCGCCGCCGTGAAGAGTGATCCCGATCGCCGCACCAGCGATCGCAGCACCATCACGCGCGTCCTCAAGCTGCTGAAGCGCTTCGTCGGCATCGCTTCGCAGGACGACATCGTCATCCCGAGACCGTAAGGAGAACGCCATGAGAAAGACTTTCGCAACGACTCTGCTCGTCATCGTCCTGGCCACGCCTGCATTCGCCGCCGTGAAGAGCGATCCCGATCGCCGCTCCGGCGACCGCAGCACCATCACGCGCGTCCTCAAACTGCTCAAACGCTTCGTCGGCATCGCCTCGCAGGACGACATCGTCATCCCGAGACCGTAGTCATAATCAGCGTTCCGGCAGAGAGAGAACGGGGCGGGGAGAGACCCGCCCCAAATTCTCTTATGCGCGCGCAATGCCGGCCGGTTCGTTCTGCGGCGCGACATCGACGGCGTGTCCCATCAGCGGCAGCGTGACGGAGAAGCGCGCGCCCTTGCCGAGCCCTTCGCTCTCCGCCGTGATCTCGCCGTGATGCAGCTCGACGATATGCCGGGCGATCGCGAGCCCGAGCCCGAGGCCGCTGCGCTTCGCAGCTCCTTCGGCCTGCTGCAGTCGTTCGAAAACGTGCGGCAGAAACGAAGGCTCGATTCCTTCGCCCTGATCGGCGACGGAGATGCGCATCCTGTCTTCGAGCCGCTCGAGTCGCAGATCGACTTCCTTCCCGGCATCGGTGAACTTGATGGCGTTGCCGAGGATGTTGCCGATCACCTGCTGCAGACGATTGGCGTCGGCTTCGACGAGATCGTCGGTGTGATCGATGTGCGAGACGAGATGGACGTCGCGCTGCTGCGCCTCCGGACGCGCGGTCGTGACCGCCGCCTCGACGACCTCGGAGAGCCGCGTCGGACGAAGATCGACCTGAAACTTGCCGAGAACGATGCGCGAGACGTCGAGCATGTCGTCGATGAGATGCTTCTGCAGCCGCGCGCTGGTCTCGATCATCCGCAGCGCTTCTTCGAGCTCCTCGGCAGTCGCGGGACCGGCGCGCAGAAACTGCACCCAGCCGAGGATGGACGTCATCGGCGTCCGCAGCTCGTGCGACAGCGTGGCGAGGAAGTTGTCTTTCGCGCGATTCTGCGCTTCCGCTTCGCGATAGCGGCGCTCGTTTTCGGCAGCGCGCGCGGCGGCGCGGCGCTCGGTCACATCGCGGAACGTGATCACGGAACCGAGCGGCTCGCGCGTGTCGTCGTCGTACATCGGCGACGCGCAGAACTCGACCGGAAAGCTGGAACCATCATCGCGGAAGAACGTGTCCTCCACCTGATCGCGCACGTTTTCGCCGTGCATCATCGCGTTCAACTGGCAGTGGCCGATCTCGCACGTGGCCACACCGGGCAACGTCGGATGCAACAGCGAATGAATCTCGTGTCCCGTCACCTCGGGTGATCGTCGCCCGATCATCCGCGCCGCCGCGGGATTGACGAACGTCGCCAGCCCCTGCAGGTTCACGCCGAACACTCCCTCGGCGGCCGAGTTGAGGATCAGCTCATTCTGACGGCTGAGGCGCGCCAGCTCCTGCGCCTGCCGCTTGATCGCTTCGCGCTGCCGGAAAAGCTGCACGAAGACGGTTACCTTCGAGCGGAGAATGTCGGGATTGAACGGCTTGAAGATGTAGTCGACGGCGCCGAGCTCGTAGCCGCGATAGACGTTCGTTTCGCTGCGGCTGAGTGCCGTCAGAAAGATGATCGGCGTCTCGCGCGAGCGCTCGCGCTGGCGAACGAGCGCCGCGGTTTCGAAACCGTCGAGCTCGGGCATCTGCACGTCGAGCAGAACGACGGCGAATTCGTGATCGAGCAGCTGGCGCAGCGCCGCAACACCGGAGGTCGCGCGCGTCAGCGTCAGTCCCGGCATCTCGCTGAGGATCGACTCGAGGGCCAGCAGGTTGTTCGGCTGATCGTCGACGAGCAGCACATTCGCGTTGTTATCGTGGAGGTTCATTTTCGGGCGCCCGCCGGTACCCGACAGATCTCGACGAGAAGCGGCGCGATTCGATCCAAAGGCAAGATCCGGTCCACTCGTGTCCGCTGAATCGTCGCAAGCGGCATCGCCGGAGCCTCCGCATCGGCAGGATCCTGCACAATGAGGACGCCGTTTCGCTCGCGAATTTTCTGCGCGCCGGCGGCGCCGTCGGCGTTGGCGCCGGTGAGGATGATGCCGACGAGGTGATCGCCATACGCGTCGGCCGCCGATTCGAAGAGGACGTCTATCGACGGCCGCGAAAAAGCGACGGCGGCATCGACGGAGAGACTGAACTCGCCGCGCTCGACGAGCAGGTGATAGTCGGCCGGCGCGAGATAGATCCTGCCGGGACGAATCCACTCCTTGTCATCGACGTCGACGACCGGCAGCTTCGACGTCCTGCGCAAGAAGCTCGGCAGTCCTTCGTTGGACGCTTTGTGGCGATGTTGCGCCACGGCGATCGGCACCGGAAAGTCGCCCGGGAGCTCGGAGAAGATCATTTGCAGTGCACGCATCCCGCCGAGCGAACAGCCGATCACGATCAGTTCCGGCGTCTTCATCGGGCTCTCCGATAAAGGCGCTCATCGCGATTGATGTCTTCGTAGTGGTCCGCGACGGCCGTGTAGCGGATCGTTTCCTTCTTGCCGAGACCGAGGATGCCGAACATCTCCATGCTGTTGAGGAAGAGCTTCTGCACGCGATCCTGCAGCGTGTTGTTGAAGTAGATGAGGACGTTGCGGCAGAAGATCACGTTGAAGTGATTGAACGACGCGTCGGTGACGAGGTTGTGCTGCGCGAAGACGACGTTCTCGCGCAGCGACGGCCGGAAGATCGCGTAGTCGTAGCGCGCCGTGTAGTACTCGGAGAACGTGCCGGTGCCGCCGGCGGCCATGTAGTTGGCCGTGTTCTCCTGCATCGTGGCGATCGGAAAAATCCCATCCTTCGCTTTCTGCAGAACCGATTCATTGATGTCGGTCGCGTAAATCCGGCAGCGGTCGTACAGCCCTTCCTCCTGAAGAAGGATGGCCATCGAATAAACCTCTTCGCCGGTCGAACAGCCGGCGTGCCAGATGCGAACGAAGGGATACGTCCGGAGCAGCGGAACGACCTGCCGCCGGAACGCCAGATAGAACGACGGATCGCGAAACATCGCCGTCGTATTGATGGAGAGATCGAGCAGCAGCCGCTCCATACACGACGGATCGTGCAGCACTTTTTCCTGCAGCCCCGAGATCGTGCTCAGCCCCTCTTCATAGATGCGCTTCCACACCCGCCGCTTCAGCGAAGGCAGCGAGTAATCCCGAAAATCGAACCCGTAGTGACGAAAGATCCCCTCCATGAGGAGTTGCGTCTCGACCGCTTCGAGGTCCGCTTTTTCCTGCACTGAAGGTGCGGTTTCGGCTGCCATGGTTCTCTGTCGCTAAGAGCAAGGGGCGTGACAGGTTTGGGGCAGGCATGAGTGATGAGGCATGCGGCATGAGTGACGCTGGCGCGTCAGCTGCGCTGCATGCCTTTACTCATCCCTCATGCCTCATGCCCCATGCCTCGTCTCACCGATACAACCAAACCCTCAACAGCGAAACCAGCTGCTGCGCATCGATCGGCTTCGTGATGTAGTCGCTCGCTCCTGCCTCCATGCACTTCTCGCGATCGCCTTTCATCGCCTTCGCGGTCAGGGCGATCATCGGGAGATTGCGGAACTCTTCGTTGGCGCGGATGCGGCGCATGGCTTCGTAGCCATCCATCTCCGGCATCATCACGTCCATCAGCACGACGTCGATGTGATCCTTGTTGGCCTGCAGCGCGTCGATTCCTTCCGCTCCCGACTCGGCGTACAGCACCTTCATCTTGTGGCGTTCGAGGAGGCTCGTCAGCGCGTAGATGTTGCGCATGTCGTCGTCGACGATCAGCGCGGTCTTGCCGGCAAGCACCGGATCGGATTCATGCAGCTGTTCGAGAATCTGCCGCTTGTTCGCCGGCAGGTTCGCTTCGACGCGATGCAGGAAGAGCGCGGTCTCGTCGAGCAGCCGCTCCGGCGATCTCACGTCCTTCACGATGATCGCCTCCGCGATCAGCTTCAGCTCCGTCTCTTCCTTCCGCGTCAGCTCGCGGCCGGTGTAGACGACGATCGGGATGTCGTTGATCTGCAGCTCGTTCTTCATCGTGTTGATGAAGTCGAAGCCCGACATGTCGGGGAGCCCGAGGTCGAGCACGATGCAGTCGAAGTGCCGCTCGCGAAGCGCGTTCAGCGCTTCCTCGCCCGACCCGACCGCGGTGATGTCGACGTCCCCTTCACCGATCAGCTCCGTGATCGCGCCGCGCTGCGTCTCGTTGTCTTCGATGATCAGCAGCGACTTGTTCGGCCGCTCGACGAAGCCGATGATCTTCGCGAACGCGTCGTCGAGCGCTTCCTTCGCCACCGGCTTCTCGAGGTGCGCGAACGCGCCGAGCTTCAGACTGCGGCTCCCCTCTTCGTCGCCGGAGATGATGTGCACCGGGATGTGTCGCGTCGCCTTGTCGTGCTTGAGGCGATCGAGCACCGTCCACCCTTCCATGTCCGGCAGCGCGATATCGAGCGTGATCGCGTCGGGATGGAAACGCCGTGCGAGACTCAGTCCCGTCTCGCCGCGAGTCGCCGCCACCGCCTTGAATCCCTTCTCGTGCGCGATGTCGATCAGGATGCTCGCGAACTTGACGTCGTCTTCGACGATCAGCAGCACGCGGTCACCCTGTTGAATCTTGTCGCGGTCATCGGGGATCTGCTCCTCGACGACGATCACCTGCTGCTGATCGTCCGTGGCGCCCGGCGCCTGACCGGAACCGTCGCCAGGCTTCGTCCGCCGCTCGCGCCGGAACGGCGACTCTCCGCCGTGCCCTTCCTCGATGAACGCTTCGCGCTCGCCTTCGTTGCGGCGTTTGGGCGGCGCGACGAAGCTCTGCGGCACGAACAGCGTGAACGTCGAACCGACGCCCTGCTGACTGGTGACGCGAATCTCGCCGCCGAGCAGACGCGCGATCTCGCGGCTGATCGAAAGTCCGAGACCGGTTCCGCCGAAGCGGCGCGTCGTCGATGCATCGGCCTGCTGGAATGCTTCGAAGATGATCCGCTGCTTGTCGTCCGGAATGCCGATGCCGGTGTCGGTGACCGAGAAGGCCACGACGCTTTCGGCGCGATCGAGGATCTCGTGTCCCGCCGTCCAGCCGCTCGTGACCGGCTCGATGTGCAGCGTGACGCCCCCTTTCTCCGTGAACTTGAATGCATTGCCGAGGAGATTTTTGAGCACCTGCTGCAGCCGCGTCGGATCGGTGTGAATCGCCGGCGGGAGATTCGTCGACATATCGACGTTGAACTCCAGCTTCCGATCCTGCGCGACCTGATTGAAGTTGCGCTCCATGAACTCGCGCAGTTCGTCGAACCCGAGGTCCGAAAGACTCAGCGTCATCATTCCCGACTCGATCTTCGAGAGATCGAGGATGTCGTTGATGAGCGTGAGCAGATCCTGTCCCGATGCGTGAATCGTCCGCGCGAACTCCACCTGCTTCTCGTGCAGATTTCCTTCGGGGTTGTCGCTGAGGAGCTTGGCGAGAATGAGCAGCGAGTTGAGCGGCGTCCGCAGCTCGTGCGACATGTTCGCGAGGAACTCGCTCTTGTATTTCGACGTCAGCGAAAGTTGCCGCGCCTTCTCTTCCAGCTCCTGCTTCGCTTCTTCGACTTCCGAGTTCTTCCGCTCGACCTCTTCGTTCTGCGCCTGCAACAGCCGCGCTTTCTCCTCCAGCTCTTCGTTCGACTGCTGCAGCTCTTCCTGCTGCGTCTTCAGCAACTCTTCCGACGCCTGCAGCGACTTCGCCTGCTGTTCGAGCCGCTTGTTCGTCTCGGTCAGCTCTTCCTGCTGCGCCTGCAGCTCTTCGGCGAGCGACTGCGACTGCGCCAGCAGCTCTTCCGTCCGCATGTTCGCCTGGATGGTGTTGAGCACGACGCCGATCGATTCGGTGAGCTGATCGAGCAGCGACTGATACGTTTCCGTGAAGCGGTTGAACGACGCCAGCTCCATCACCGCGCGCACTTCGCCTTCGAAGACGATCGGCAGCACGATGATGTTCAGCGGCTTCGATTCGCCGAGGCCCGAGTTGATCTGCACGTAGTCGTCGGGAACGTTCGTGATGAGGATCCGTTCCTTCTCGAACGCCGCCTGTCCGACGAGACCCTCGCCGACGCGGAACTGTTTCGCGAGGTGCTTCCGCTCCCGATACGCGTACGTCGCCGCCAGCTTCAACATCTGCTCGCCCTGCGCCGGGTTGTCCATGATGTAGAAGACGCCGTGCGCGGCGCCGACCACCGGCGCCAGCTCGCTGAGAATCATCTGCGAGACGTTGGCGAGGTTCTTCTGCCCCTGCATCATGCGAGTGAACTTGGCGAGATTCGTCTTCAGCCAGTCCTGCTCGTTGTTGCGCAACGTCGTCTCGCGCAGCGAGCGAATCATCTCGTTGACGTTGTCTTTCAGCGCCGCGACTTCACCCTCCGCCTGCACGGTGATCGTTCGCGTCAGATCGCCCTTCGTCACGGCCGTCGCGACTTCCGCGATCGCGCGCACCTGCGTGGTGAGATTCGCGGCCAGCTGATTGACGTTGTCGGTCAGATCGCGCCACGTGCCCGAGGCGCCGGGGACGTTCGCGCGACCGCCGAGTTTTCCTTCGACACCGACTTCGCGCGCCACCGTCGTGACCTGATCGGCGAACGTCGCCAGCGTGTCGATCATGTCGTTGATGGTGTTCGCCAGCTCGGCGATCTCACCTCGCGATTCGACGGTCAGCTTCTGTTTCAGCACGCCATTCGCGACCGCGGTCACGACCTTCGCGATGCCGCGCACCTGATTGGTCAGGTTCGACGCCATCATGTTGACGTTGTCGGTGAGGTCCTTCCACGTGCCGGCCACGCCTTTCACCTGCGCCTGGCCGCCGAGCTTTCCTTCCGTACCGACTTCGCGCGCCACGCGCGTGACTTCCGCGGCGAATGAGTTGAGCTGATCGACCATCGTGTTGATCGTGTTCTTCAGCTCGAGGATCTCGCCGCGCACTTCGACCGTGATCTTCTTCGACAGATCGCCGTTCGCGACCGCCGTCGTCACCTGCGCGATGTTGCGCACCTGATTGGTGAGATTCGACGCCATGAAGTTGACGTTGTCGGTGAGGTCTTTCCACGTGCCGGCGACGCCGCGCACCTGCGCCTGGCCGCCGAGTTTTCCTTCCGTGCCGACTTCGCGCGCCACGCGCGTGACTTCCGCGGCGAACGAGTTGAGCTGATCGACCATCGTGTTGATCGTGTTCTTCAGCTCGAGGATTTCGCCACGCACGTCGACCGTGATCTTGCGCGACAGATCGCCGAGCGCGACGGCCGTCGTCACCTCGGCGATGTTGCGCACCTGCGCGGTCAGATTCGACGCCATCGAGTTGACGCTGTCGGTCAAATCCTTCCACGTGCCGGCGACCCCTTTCACTTCCGCCTGGCCGCCGAGCTTTCCTTCCGTGCCGACTTCCCGCGCGACGCGCGTGACCTCCGCCGCGAATGAGTTGAGCTGATCGACCATCGAGTTGATCGTGTTCTTCAGCTCGAGGATCTCGCCTTTGACGTCGACCGTGATCTTCTTCGACAGGTCGCCGTTCGCGACCGCGGTCGTCACCTCGGCGATGTTGCGCACCTGCGCCGTGAGGTTCGACGCCATCGAGTTGACGCTGTCCGTCAGATCCTTCCACGTGCCGGCAACACCCCGCACCTGCGCCTGGCCGCCGAGCTTTCCTTCCGTGCCGACTTCCCGCGCGACACGCGTGACCTCCGCGGCGAATGAGTTCAGCTGATCGACCATCGAGTTGATCGTGTTCTTCAACTCGAGGATCTCGCCTTTGACGTCGACCGTGATCTTCTTCGACAGGTCTCCGTTCGCGACCGCCGTCGTCACCTCGGCGATGTTGCGAACTTGTCCTGTCAGATTGGACGCCATCATGTTCACGGAGTCGGTGAGGTCTTTCCACGTACCGGCAACGCCGCGGACATCCGCCTGGCCGCCGAGCTTTCCTTCCGTGCCGACCTCGCGCGCCACGCGCGTAACCTCTGCCGCGAACGAGCGGAGCTGATCGACCATCGTATTGATGGTGTCTTTCAGCTCGAGGATCTCGCCGCGCACTTCAACCGTGATCTTCTTCGACAGATCGCCGTTCGCGACCGCGGTCGTGACCTCGGCGATGTTGCGCACCTGCGCGGTCAGGTTGCCGGCCATGTAGTTGACCGAGTCGGTCAGATCCTTCCACGTGCCGGCCACGCCCTTCACTTCCGCCTGGCCGCCAAGCTGTCCTTCGGTGCCGACCTCGCGCGCCACGCGCGTAACTTCCGACGCGAACGCCGAGAGCTGATCGACCATCGTGTTGATCGTGTTCTTCAGATCGAGGATCTCGCCTTTGACGTCGACGGTGATCTTCTTCGACAGATCGCCCATCGCGACGGCCGTCGTCACCTCGGCAATGTTTCGGACTTGCGCCGTGAGGTTGCCGGCCATCGAGTTCACCGAGTCCGTGAGATCGCGCCACGTTCCGGCGACCCCTTTGACTTCCGCCTGACCGCCGAGACGGCCTTCGGTGCCGACCTCGCGTGCGACGCGCGTGACTTCCGAGGCGAAGGCCGAGAGCTGATCGACCATGACGTTGATCGTGTTCTTCAACTCGAGAATCTCGCCGCGCACTTCGACCGTGATTTTCTTTGTCAGGTCGCCCATTGCGACCGCGGTCGTAACCTCGGCGATGTTGCGCACCTGTCCGGTGAGGTTCGACGCCATCGAGTTGACGCTGTCGGTGAGGTCTTTCCACGTACCGGCGACGCCCGGCACTTCCGCCTGACCGCCGAGCTGTCCTTCGGTACCGACCTCGCGTGCGACGCGTGTGACTTCCGACGCGAACGCCGAGAGCTGATCGACCATGACGTTGATCGTGTTCTTCAGCTCGAGAATCTCGCCGCGCACTTCAACGGTGATCTTCTTCGAGAGATCGCCCTTCGCGACGGCCGTCGTCACCTCCGCGATGTTGCGCACCTGGCCGGTGAGATTCGACGCCATCGCGTTAACGCTGTCGGTCAAATCCTTCCAGGTACCGGCCACGCCCTTCACTTCCGCCTGGCCGCCGAGCATTCCTTCGGTACCGACTTCCCGTGCGACGCGCGTGACTTCCGCCGCGAACGAGTTGAGCTGATCGACCATCGTGTTGATCGTGTTCTTCAGCTCGAGAATCTCGCCGCGGACGTCGACTGTGATCTTCTTCGACAGGTCGCCGTTCGCGACCGCCGTCGTCACCTCGGCGATGTTTCGCACCTGCGCCGTGAGGTTCGACGCCATCGAGTTCACGCTGTCGGTCAGATCCTTCCAGGTGCCGCCGACGCCGGCCACTTCCGCCTGACCGCCGAGCCGTCCTTCCGTGCCGACCTCGCGAGCGACGCGCGTAACTTCCGACGCGAACGATCGCAGCTGATCGACCATCGTGTTGATCGTGTTCTTCAGTTCGAGGATTTCGCCGAGCGCTTCTGCAGTGATCTTCTTCGACAGATCGCCGTTCGCGACCGCGGTCGTGACCTCGGCGATGTTGCGCACCTGACTGGTGAGGTTCGCGGCCATGTAATTGACCGAGTCCGTCAAGTCTTTCCACGTACCGGAGACGCCCTTGACGTCGGCCTGTCCGCCGAGCTTGCCTTCCGTGCCGACCTCGCGCGCCACGCGCGTAACTTCCGATGCGAACGACCGCAGCTGGTCGACCATCGTGTTGATCGTTTCTTTCAGCTCGAGGATCTCGCCCTTCGCTTCGACGGTGATCTGCTTCGAGAGATCGCCGTTCGCGACGGCGGTCGTGACCTGGGCGATGTTGCGCACCTGGTTCGTCAGGTTCGCGGCCATGTAATTCACGGAGTCGGTGAGATCGCGCCACGTACCGCTGACGCCCTGGACGTCGGCCTGACCGCCCAGCTTTCCTTCCGAACCGACTTCGCGAGCAACACGCGTAACTTCCGAGGCGAAGGAGCGGAGCTGATCGACCATCGTATTGATCGTGTTCTTCAGCTCGAGAATCTCGCCGCGGACTTCAACGGTGATCTTTCTGGAGAGGTCGCCGTTCGCGACGGCGGTCGTAACCTCGGCGATGTTGCGAACCTGTCCCGTCAGATTCGACGCCATCGAGTTGACGGAGTCGGTGAGGTCTTTCCAGGTACCGGCGACGCCTTTGACGTCCGCCTGACCGCCAAGCTTTCCTTCCGTGCCGACTTCGCGCGCAACACGCGTGACTTCCGATGCGAACGACGCGAGCTGCGCGACCATCGTGTTGACGGTCTTCGCGGTGCGGAGGAACTCTCCCTTGAGTGGACGTCCGTCGAACTCGATCGCCATCGTCCGCGTCAGGTCGCCGCGGGCCACGGACCCGATGACGCGAGAGATTTCGTTCGTCGGCTGCACAAGATCGCCGATCAGCGAGTTGACCGATTCGGCGACGACGCTCCAGGCCCCGCCGCCATTCGGCACGGAGGCGCGCTGGTTGAGCTTTCCTTCTTTGCCGACGACGTTCGAGATCCGTTCGATCTCCGTCGCCATCCGCTCGTTCTGCTCGATGATGTCGTTGAGCGTGTCGGCGATCTTCCCGGCCGGCCCGGTGAACTCGACCGGCATCCGGACGGAAAAGTCCCCCTTCCTCACAGCCGTCAACGTGCGTAGCAACAGCCGCTCGAAATCCTTTGGCGTCTGTTCCGAAGCCTTGTCAATGCCAATGCCCGTGGTCATCGCGTGCTCTCCGATATGTACGAATTGGTTCAGCCGAACGAAGCTGGGGCCGGGAGGATGCGAATTTGAGGCCAGACTGAGCCGTGGCGGCGCGCGGGCATAATCCTTGCGCGCCGGGAGCCATGTTCACAAAAGGATGCTGGGCGGCGCCGTTCGGAATCGTTTTCGCCCTGGCTGCAGCGATCATGTCGATGCCGCTGTCTGCGCAGGTCTCATGTACGGCGAACGTAACGGCCGTAGACCCCGCACATCCTTACGACCACGGCTGGAATTACGCGATCGATTGCGCAGGCTCTGGTGACGTAGTTGCGGTCACAAGTGCCCAGATCTCCATCGGCGCCATGATCGCCGAACCTGTACCTGTTTCCACCGTTGGCTGTGACAATTCCGGCGGAGGCACGACGCTGCATTGCCAGGGTCTCGTGACGGTCGAGCACCCACCAGTTTCCAGCATGACGGGTCCGCCGTGCCTGATACCAGCCGGTGACCGCAGGTGGTCTGCCTCATGGTCAGCAGGCTACGATTACCGATGCAACAACAATCCGAACAATCCAACCGCAGTCTGTCATGACGGAACGCGGCAGGGCTCGCCACCGGTTCGCAGCCACTTACCGTAGATCCAGCCAGGGCCACAATGAACGCGAAGGTGTCCGGGCCGGTAGACGGTGTCTACACGATCAAAATATCGTACTCGGTCAATCGGGACGTGTACACGTCGGAAAACCAGCTGCCACCGTATTACGGCTCCGAGCGCTTTGGCTTTGTCCTTTGGTGGTTGCCGACGAGGACAGCAGCGGCGCTGGACGTGTGGCCGACCGCCGTTGACGAGCCGGGCGTCAGCCGAACATATACAATCACCCCGCCGGCGGGTCGCTCGCATCTCATGATTCAGATGACCGCCTGTGAGAAATCGATCAAACAGATCGTTGTACTACCGACCGCAGAAAAAGACTGCGGTTGCGCCGGCTCTTGCGTAGGTCACCCGGTGCATGTTGCCGGCGGCAACATGCACTATGCCGAACCGCTGCCGCTGCCGGTCGGGGAATTTAACGACGTAGCCGGGCTCACCTATAACAGCGGCAGCACGAGCGCAGGCTGGTTCGGTCAGGGCTGGACATCGCCACTTGATGCCTGGGCGCGGACCTATCAGGGTGGCAACGGCGTTATGGTGAGCACGGAAACCGACGCGCGCGCGGTCTTCGAAAAAAGCAATGGCACCTTCGTTCAGATATGGCCAATGGGAACCACCGCGCCGGGCACCCTGACAGACACCGGCAGTGCCTTCGAATATCGTGACGGCGTCAGCGATCTCGTTCGCGTTTACCGAAAGAGCGACGGCGCGCCCGTCAGCATTCGGCGAACGACCAGCCAGAGCTCCATGGACATTACATACGACGCGACCGGAGTGCCCACGACAATCGGCGATCGTGACGGCCGATGGCAGTGGTTGCTCGCCGGCGCCTCTGCTACGGGACACATCACCGACATCACCGTCGCTGGTCGCTCCGATCTCCATTGGACGTTTTCATATAACGTGAATTCGTTAACAGCGATCGTCGCTCCGGATGGCAATCCGTGGCGCACCTATCAGTACTCGAATCTGCACCTGACCAGGGTCCTCGACGGCTCGAACCGCGAGCTCGAATCTCATGCTTATGATTCCGTGGGAACGGCGACGACGTCGAACGGGCAATCCGGCGGCGACCTGACGAATATTGAGCGCGATCTCCCCGGAAGCGTCGACGGCGAGACAATCACGCGCGTGACATCCGCCGCTGGGCAAATCTCAAAGTATTACGTTCGCTATATCGCAGGACGCCCGCGGACGGTTAAAGTCGACGGCGGATGCAGTTCGTGCCGCACTGGAGATGCCGTCTATGGCTTCGATGCGGACGGTCATCTGATCCGCGAACAGGATGCCCGCGGATATGTGAAAGTCACAGAGTACGATGCGACCGGTACGCATGTCCTTTCCGTAACGAATGCAATGAAGAAGGCTGGTTGCGACCCGGAGACCGCTGCGGACCGCTGCCGGCTCACGCCGGATTCAATTCTAACCGCATCGCTTCAGGAGACGAGCGCCACCAACAAGGCGTCGTTCGAATATAGCGATCCCGCCTGGCCGGACAAGCCGACGAAAATCACGCGCGCCAGTCTGGTAGCGCCCGCATATAGCAGCTGGACCGATCTCCTTTACGACGCTTCCACCGGTCTGGTCACCGAATCGACAGTTACGGGCCGTTCGAATGCTGGCGGAACGACTGAGATTCACCGCACGACTACGACTCTCTATGATGGTTCACAAAGCGCAGCGTTCAATCCGAACGGCGCATATTCGACGACGATCATGGCGCTGCCCCAGCCTTCAGGCCGCGTAAAGTCCGTCGACGGACCCCGGACGGACGTTACCGACACGACATCGAGCGTTTACTATCCGTTTGATTCAGCGATTCCCGCGGCGTGGCGAGGGCAGTTGGCGGCAGTGAAGCAGCCGAACGGTTCGATCACGCGCTATGAGGATTACGACGTCTGGGGGAACCCGGCGCGCGTAGTCGACGCGAATGGAGTGGTTACCCGGACGACGTATGACAGCCTTGGGCGCCTTCTGACCACTACTGTCGAAGCGGTGCCGTCGTGTGATACCAGCGCAGACCCGCTTTGCGCGACCGACGTAACCACTACGCGGACTTACACACCAGGAGGAGGACCGTTATCGACAGTCGCCCCGGCCGCCGGCGGCGTCACTCAATATCACTATGACGACGAGCGGGGCCGCCTCGACGCGATCAAGCGTGGCCCCTCCGAAGCAGATCTCCGCGAATACATCAACTGGCTGTTTGACCCCGCGACCGGAATGAAGGCTGACGAGGAAACGGGTGAGGTTCAAGGCGGCTATGTTTCGAAGCGATATGAAACCTTTACGTACGACGTCTTCGGGAGGTTGACGGAAACGTTGCACAACGACAATACAAAGCGCGTCACCACGTACGACGCGATGGGAAATGTGGCCTCCGAGCAGGACGAGAACCACTGGACCCCGAATACGTTCTATCAATACGACCCCGCCGGCCGAGTCACCGAAGTGAGACAAACGCTCGCCGGAAGCGGCTCCGGAACAATCAAAACGACTTACACCTATGACCGCCATGGCAACCTCGTCACGGTGACCGATCCGAACGGGAACGTGACGTCGTATACCTACGACGACTTTGACCGTCTCCGCACTCAAACCAGCCCGGTTACCGGTGTCACGGCCTACACCTATGATCCAGCAGGTAATCTGACAACGACCACAGACGCGAGCGGGGCAACGACGACCCGCACCTACGACGCAGCGAACCGCGTGCTCACCTCGACGTCTGTGCGCGCAGGGGCGCCCTCCGAATCGACAGCATGGAGCTACGATGACTCCACTGCAGGCTGGTACGGCAAAGGACGGCTCACGTCCGTTACGGAGCCTTCGGGATCGACCACGTACCGCTATGAACGACGGGGCCTGCTCGCACGTGAGCAAAAGACAATCAACAGCAGCCCATACATAACAACGTTCACTTATGACGCCGACGGCAACCGCAAGTCGATCCACTATCCGTCGGGCCGGACCGTCAGCTATACCTTCGACTTCGCCGGCCGGCCATACTCGGTAATGGCGGGTTCGAGCACGATCATCGCCTCAACAAAGTACTATCCGTTCGGGCCGCACACCGAAACCGTTTTCGGCAACGGAACGACGCAGACGATGTCCTGGGACACGAGGTATCTGCCCGAGCGGAACAAGCTCGTCGGCCCTGGATCTGTCAACATCGCCGAGTATTCGTACAGTCACGATTCCTCCGGAAACATCGCGGCGATTCGAGACGAGGTGAACCACGCGTACGACCGCAATTTTGTTTATGACGACCTGAATCGTCTCGTAACGGCGAACACCGGTGCGTCTCTGTGGGGAAGCGGTACTTACAGCTACGACGCAATGGGTAATATGCGTTCGCTGGCACTTGGAACACGCACATCGACCTTTAGCTATGACGGCCTCACGCCGAAGCTGAACACGGTCACGGAGAACGGCGCCTCCCGCCGCGTGGCATTCGACGCCGCAGGTAACGAGATTCGCGTTGGCGGTACGACCTATGACTACTCGCCGAGCGGAAAGCTGATCACAGCAGGGTCTCTCTTCTACACGTCCGATGGCCGCGGAATTCGTACGACGACGAACGCGCCGTGCCCCGCAACCGTAACGCCTTCACCGCTGCACGCCGGAGCAGGAGGCGCGACCGGAAGCATCGTGATTTCGGCGGCGGTCGATTGCACCTGGGCAGCGAGCCCCGCCGCCGCGTGGGTGACACTCGGTGGAACGACGTCGGGTACGGGTTCGGGAACGATGACGTACACCGTTGCACCGAATACCGGCACAACCGGACGGACCACTACGATCGCGTTGTCCAGCGAAGTAAGTATTGTAGTGACGCAGCCCGGCACCACAGCGGTTAATACGTCAACCGACATGACAGGCGATGGCGTGACCGACCTGCTGTGGCGAAACGATGAGACCGGCGACGTGCGCGTCTTCGGACTCGACGGCCTCGGCGTCGCGACAACGA
This sequence comes from Acidobacteriota bacterium, assembly GCA_034667465.1. Taxonomy (GTDB): domain Bacteria; phylum Acidobacteriota; class Thermoanaerobaculia; order Gp7-AA8; family Gp7-AA8; genus JAOBAU01. Next base: position 172,357 of record JAXDJV010000003.1, read on the forward strand.
TGTCTCTGCCGGCTCATTCCGACCTCCTCGTTAAACTCGTGGGCATCGGCGACTTTGATGGCGACGGTCATTCTGATCTTTTCTGGCGCCACGGACGTTCGGGCGATCTGACGATGGATTTGGTCGGAGTCGGCGGTACGGTGACGAACCAGTCCGTCTCAGCCGAGGCGACAACGTATTCGCATCTGGCCGGCGTCGGAGACCTCAATGGTGATCGCAAAGCCGATCTCATCTGGCGGAATGAATCAAACGGTGCTGTGTCAGCTCGCCTGATGAACGGGCCAACCGCGATCACGAGCGGAACCATCGTGGCGAGCACGCCGTTGGAATCAGTGATCGCCGGAGTCGGCGACCTGGACGGCGACGGTCGCGCTGACCTCGTCTCCTATGATCGGCGAACGGGCGATGTATACGGCCGTCTCATGAGTGGCCTGACAGTCCTTAGTGAAGGAACGATCACGACGGAGCCCGACACACATTGGCGCATCGCCGCACTTGGCGATTGCGACGGCGACGGAAAGGCGGATCTCGTTTGGCGTAATCGGACGACCGGCGCCACCGGCATCCAGCTAATGAACACCGGGCTTACCGCGCAGGCGCGCGTTGCCGTAAGCGTAGACGCCGACACCCGGTGGGAACTCACCGGCACCGGAGATGCCGATGGCGACGGCAAAGCAGATCTGTTGTGGCGTAATCGTTCGTCCGGAGCGGTACGCGTCGATCTCGTCAATGGAACGCAAGTCACAGGGTCGGCCACTGTCTATACGGAGCCTGATACTGCGTGGAATCTGAGCACCCCGGCATCAGCGGCGTCCGCGCAGCAGGCTGCGCGCGCTGATTTTGCCGCAGATGGCACATCCGACCTCATGTGGCGAAATTCAAACGACATTGCGATGTGGGAGATGAACGGGACCACAGTACTGGACGGCAACTCTGTCGCGACGCTGACTGACCCTAATCAAGCCATACAGACAGCCGGCGACTTCAACGGCGACGGCACAAGTGATCTGCTCTGGCGAAACCGCTCCACGAACTGGTTATCACTATGGGAAATGAAGGGACATGCGCTCAACAATGGCCACACGCTGGCGTTACTTGGCGATCCCGATTGGCAAATACAGGCAACCGGTGACGTTACAGCCGACGGGGTAGACGACCTGATCCTGAGAAATACACGTACGGGCGCGGTAGCACTCTGGGAAATCCGCGGAGGTCTGCTCCTGCGAGGGGACATCATTGCTACATTGGGCGATGCGAACTGGCAGTTGCAGGGGATCGGAGACTTCTTCGGGGAAGGGCGGTCCAGTATTTTGTGGCGAAACACGGCGAATGGAAACGTCGCGATCTGGCAGATCAACTCACGAGTCGTTACCGGCGCGACGTTCGCGACGGCAGAGGTGTCGTCGAAAATTCAGGGAGTCGGCGACTACAATGGCGACGGCCGGGCGGACATCCTCTGGCGCAACGGCTCCGGCGAAATCCGAATTTGGGAAATGAATGGAACGACTGTCTTGCGCGACGTCGTGGTCGGCACGCTCGGCGATGCAAACTGGAAAATCCAGGCGACAAGCGGTGACTACGGCAGCGACCGTACGTGGGACATCCTGTTGCGGCACGCCGTGACCGGAACACTCGCGATGTGGCAGATGAAAGCGTCGGCAATCAGGGTTGGGACATCCTTCGCATCAGCGGGAACGACGTGGACGCTCGAAGCGCTCGAGCGCAATGGAGACAGCGGCACGACGATCAACGCGTTGGCAATCGAGTCCGCGGGATCGCCGAAGAGCTGGTGGACGCCGATTCAGGGGCTGCCGCCATTCTGGGGACCGCCCGCAGCCGCGCAACCGCAGCCGCCATGGATTGCCGGGCCTCCCGCGCTCCCGCAACTGCCCTTCTGGATCGGCCCAACCACGCCTTTTGGGACGCCATGGTGGACACCGCTTAGTGGCGCATTGCCTCCACCCGTGATCGGCGCGCCGCCAGTCCCCACACTGCCACCAGCAACCGGACACCTTGTCGCCGAGACTGGCGATGGGGGCGATAGACGAAGAGTTTCCGCGGTCACGCCGGAACGAAGCGCCGTTGTCGCACAGACGACACTCAGCGTCAGTCACCGGTGCTCGCTGTACACGCCTGAACTAAATCTCCTCGCGGAAACCGAGCGGACAGCTTCGGCGACGCCGGCAGTTCAATACGAATACGTCTGGTTCGACGGTCGACCGGTCGCACAGATCGAAAACGCCTCCGGCACGATCCACTATTACTTCGACGACCATCTCGGCACTCCGGTCCTCACCACGAATTCATCAGGAGCCGTAGATTGGCGCGTTGAGCGTGAGCCGTATGGCGCGCGCTTCGCGCTGCGCGCTGGCGCGACACGCTACCAGCCGCTCGCCTTCCCCGGGCAGGAAGAGGACGTTGGCACTGATCGCAGCTACAACATCTATCGCTGGTACAGGGCGGGATGGGGACGGTATACGCAAAGTGATCCGCTGGGGCTGGGACCGGATATCAATGTATACCGGTACGCCAACTCGAATCCCATTGGCATCGATGATCCTTTTGGGCTCGACACTGCGGGTTGTGTCGAAGTGGGTAAGTACCAGATTAACGAAACGCCCTGCCGCGCAGAATGCTGCGCCCAGCACGACCAGTGCTACGACGTGAATCATTGTTCGGCTGGTTCGTGGCCGAAGAGCACCCCGAAGACTCCTTGTGACACCGCGCCCGGTTGTCGTAAGTGCAATGATGACGTTAAGGACTGCTTCAAGAAGTGTCTTCGTAAGGAGCTCTTCGGTACGAAGGACGACCCGAAGAAGCCGAATTACTACTGCGGCGCCCAGCACCGCTTCATCCGCATACCTGGGGACTTCGCGAACATCAACGATGCGCGAAAAGCATGCGAGTGTGATTACTCAAAGGCTTGCCCCTTGGTGAGCAGGCCATTGACGCCCACCGTTCCGAAGTCCAAGCCTTGACCAAGGCGAAGGCGGCAATGATGCAATTCAACAGTTGCCAGGCACTCTCGATAGGCGTGCTGGCCAGAGGTTCGCAATGGTTTGAAATTGGTTCACTGCCGACAACGCTTGCGGTTATTGGCCTTAGTATTTTAACGATAGCACCCGGTACGAGTGCGCCAAGTGAAGCGTTTCTGACTCGTCTGCCAAAATGGATCCTCGTGCTGATATGCACCTGGCTACTAATCGCGCAGGCTATATTTGTCTTCGGCAGTCCTCTGGCGGGCGTCATCTACTGGTCGTCGTGCAGCTTGGCGGCGACCCTCCTCTTGCCATTGGCGGCTCTGTTACTAGTGATCGGTTTGTTCCGCAGCGAGCCGCCTCGCGCCCTCCTTCCGAGAATTGTTGTATATATCCTCCTCGGCTTACTGTGCTTCATGACGACATGAAACGAAGTTACAACATTCATCGTTGGTACAGGAGCGCGTGGGGACGGTATACCCAAGCGGACCCGATTGGACTCCTCGGCGGCATTAACACCTACCAATACTCTGACGGTGACCCGATCGACGAAATCGATTTGTACGGATTAGCCGGTTGTCCGCCAAACGTCATAGCGTTCATTAACAATATGTGTCAAGCAGCGAAAACCGCCGCCGGCGAGAATTGCCCTTGCCGTGCAATGCTCATCCAGTCGGGATTTGAGAGCGGCTGGGGCACTGGATCTACAGTGCCCGACAACAACTACTTTGGCCTGCACGGCGAAGGCAACGCCGGCTTCCGCATGTCGAAACCGAAGAACCCTAAAACGAAGCCGGTGAAGCTGCCCATAAACAAGAAGCCAGAAGATTCATATAAGCAATATTGCCACCGCTGTGCCGTTTACGATGTAACCTACAAAGACGACAGCCAGTTCGTAACGGACGTGACACACAAGCTTACTTTCTCGGTATACACACAGCCGTCGTACATCAAAAACATTCTGGGCATGATGAAGAAATGTGATTCGGAGTTGCGCGCATGCTGTGGCAAATGAGAACGATCGCAGTTTTGGTGTCGGTCGCGGCGGGAATGTTCGCGCACAGCTTCAACACGACGGCGCCTCGTCATTCACCACGCGTGGCGCATGTCGGCACCATTCACGGTCAATGCGTCGACTGCGATGTCAACTACAGCCTCGCGACCCTTCACTTTCAGTCGAGTCAGTCCGGGTTCGCGACCGCCTCCTTCCTGCCACGAGGTAACGGATCAGGGCTCTCTACGGTGGTGCGAACGAGCGATGGTGGTCGCCTCTGGAAGCCATTGCCCTTCACTCAACAACGCTCGGCTGAGCAGACACCAGCGGTGTTCTTCATCGACGCGGAACACGGCTGGATCTCTTCATATGATTCGTGGACCGCGCAGGGTTTACTGAGCCGCACATCCGACGGCGGCGAGTCGTGGACGCATGCAGCATCTCCGGTTGTTTACGATCTGCAGTTCTTCAGTAAAACCGACGGGTATTCGGTCGCTAAGGTTCAGGGCGCGACGTGGTTCCGGAGCACGAACGACGCAGGCGCTACGTGGCGAGCGACTCTTCTGCCGTTCTCCTACATCGATGCGATGTCGTTCTTCGACCGCAAAGTTGGCGTCATTGCAGGAACGGGAGGCGGCTCCATCATCGCCGCGACACGCGACTCCGGCGCGCACTGGAGTGCCGCGCGCCTCCCGGCCGGCTTCAGCGGTGCGCGTGCCAGCTTGGTACGTTGGCGCAACACCACGAGCGCGCTCGCTGTACTGCAGCCAGCGAACGACGGCTCGCTGCTCGTCGAATCCACCGACTCCGGCACGACGTGGTCGAGGATCTCGGCGCCGCCCTTTCACTCCCGCAGACTTCGAATCTCTGAGATCGTGACTGGTGGCGGCCACGCGGCGATCGTTTTTTACGAAGTTGACCGTAGTGCGTTTGTTGCCGTGACGCGTGACGGCGGACGAACGTGGAAAACAACGCCGATCCCCGCAACCGTCAATTCATGTCAAAGAATCGGTGAACGCTTCACCTGCAGTTCCGGAATGGATCTCCTTGCATTCGAGCTTCGCCTTAAACCGTAGGCGCCCGCTCCGGTCGATCCCGACGCGGGCTGCTCTCGCCGTCTCAAGACACTGACGGACCGTAAAGTCGTCGGCGAAACAACGCGCTAAACTCCTCCCATGCCCTGCGACCACACCGGCCCCGCGGAGCTCATCGAGCTCGCCGAGCGCTATCTGCGCGAACGCAACGTTCCATCCGAGCAATGGAACGGTGCGCGTTTCGCGTGGAGGGAAAACGTCGCCGAGCCGACGTACTGGACGTCAGTCGCACTCGAAGTCGAGCGCCGCGGGAACGACTGGATCGTCACGCGCCTCGATCGTTCGAATGACACGATCGCCGAGCACGACCTTGGGTTGCACGCGCTGCACCTGCCGTGATGCGACGCATGTGACAATGCGCGCTCCATGAAGCGTCTCGCGATCCTCCTCCCCGCTCTTCTCCTCGCCACTCCGCTCGCCGCCGCGAATGTGCGGCAGCGTCTCGTCGTCGCGCCGACGACGATCACCATCGGCGGGCTGTTCACGCTGAACGGTGACGGTTCGACGCTCGGCATCGCCAGCCGCGCGGCGCTCGACCTCGCCGCGCGCGACATCAATCTCGAATTCGATGCGCTGCAGCTTCCGTATCACGTCGAGACGGTGATCAAAGACACGGTGCACTCGCCGGAGACGGCCGGCTACGACCTCGTGCAACTCGACAACCGCGGCGCGACGTACGTCATCGGGCCGCAGTCGAGCGCGGAGGCGGCTTTCCTCGTCGACTACGTGAACGCGCACAACATCATCCTCATCAGCCAGGGAAGCACGGCGTCATCGCTGGCAATCGCCGGCGACAATCTCTTCCGGCTCGCGCCGAACGACAAGCTCGAAGGCGCAGCGATCGCGGCGCTGATGCACGCCGACGGGGTCGACACGCTCGTCCCGATCTGGCGGACCGATGCCGGCAACGTCGGACTCCGCAATTCGACCGCGAAGTCGTTCGCCGCGCTCGGCGGAACCGTGCTCGCCGGCGTTTCGTACGACGCGTCGACGACCGACTACACGTCCGTCGTCAACTCGCTCAACACGAGCGTCCGCAACGCGCGCAACGCGAATCCGAACGCGCACGTCGCCGTCTATCTCGCCGCCTTCGACGAAGCGGTCTCCGTTCTCGAGCCCGCCCGCGTTTCCACCGACCTCGGCGCGGTTCGCTGGTACGGCGGCGACGGCGTCACGCAAAGCCAGGCGCTCCTCGCGAACGCGACGATCGCGCACTTCGGCGCCACCATCGCGCTCACCGCGCCGAACGTCGGCCTCGACGAAACGACGCGCGATCGATGGGAGCCGCTCAGCGCGGAGATCAAAGCAAGCATCGGATTCGATCCCGATGCGTACGCACTCTCCGTCTACGACGCCGCGTGGGTCGCGGCGCTTTCGGCGGTCGAGTCGCGCAACATGCCGCAGTTGCGCCGCGCGTCGTTCGTTCGCAACGTGCAGCGCTACTGGGGCGTCACCGGCCCGACCGCGCTCGACGACGCGGGCGATCGGAAAATCAGTAACTTCGACTTCTGGACGATGAAGGAAACGAACGGCACGGTCGAATGGCTGCGCACGGCGCAGTACGCGGGCGGGCACGTATCGCGATGAGCTTCAGCGAACTCCGACCAACTCGACTTTGAAGACCAGCGTCGCATTCGGCGGAATCGGGCCGGAACCGCCCGCGCCGTAGCCGAGGTCGGGAGGAATGACGAGCGTCCGCTTCTCGCCGACTTTCATTGCGCCAACGCCTTCGTCCCAACCTTTGATCACCTGTCCCTGACCGACGGCGAATTCGAGCGGGCCGCCGCCACGCGAGCTGTCGAACTTCGTGCCGTCGGTCAGCCAGCCGGTGTAATGAACGCTCACGGTCTGGCCGCTCTTCGGCTGCGCGCCGCTGCCCGGCTGATCGATCGAATACTTCAAGCCCGAGGGCGTCGTCTGCAGATTCGCCGGCATCGCGAACGTATCGCCGCCGGCAGGCGCCGGAGCTGCGTCGTTGTCGTTGCAGCGGGAGTCGTCGCCGTCGCCTGCTCGGTGGCGGGTTTGGAGCAGGCGGCGAGGCATGCGGCCGTCGTGAGAATCAGAATCGTTTTCATTCGAGAATTGTACTCAGGCGCCGAGAATCCGCCGCACCATCATCAGCTGCCCGAGGTGATAGGCGTTGTGATCGGCGGCGAGAAGAATCTCGCGCAGCACCGTCTGCCCCGTTCCGTGCGGAATCGGCGCATCGAGATCGATCGAGCCGTCGGCTGCCAGCTCGCCGAACGCGCGCAGCGACGCGCGATACGCGTCGACGCTTTCATCCCACGCCGTCTCCGTCGGAGGCGCAGACGTCGCCGGCCAGTAACCGGACGGGAACTCCGGCGACACATGTGACGCATCGCGCGAGAATTCGAGAATGTCGGCGAGTGCGATGCGCAGATGTTCGAGCAGTTCCCATGGCGAATGCGGCCCGCCATCAGGACGAATCCCGCGCAACTCGCGCGGGAAGTCTTTGACCGCGTCATCGAAGCGGATGTGCGCGTTGTCCCAGTCGAGAATGGAGCGAAGAAGATCGCGAAGAGCTTTGTCGTCTTTCATACTTGTCAACCTTACAACTCCTTAGCTCCGGTCGAGACGACATGCGAAACAACCGTACGTCGGAAACCGCACGTGCAGGAACGCGGTGTCGGCGCGAGCGAAAAACTTCTCCACGACTTCCTGCGCGTTGGTTGCGTCAACCAACGCCGCATCGACGATCTCTTCGGAACCGGAATACGCGCGAATCGCGAACTGCGAGCGGAGGTAATTCTGTTCAGAGCCAATCTCCAGAGCCTGACGGTCCACGGTTTCACCCGAATCGTTCGCCAATACGAAGACCGGGCCGAACTCCCTGTACGGTCCTGATTTTTCGAACGGTGAGAAGCTGGCAAGGAGCAGTTCTTCGCCCGCGCTGGCTCGTCGCAGCACGTCGCGGCACGGCTCGCCGCCGACCGCCCGCACGCGCTTCGCCGGCTGGCCCTGAGCGTCAAGACCTGTCGCTCGAAGTTGTTTCAGAAACTCGGTCGGGATCGGCGCAACTCGAGCGCTGAGTATGTTCGCTAAGGTTTCAACTTGTGTCATGAGCAAGTCCTCCAGTCCGTTTGGTAAGAGAACACGCGATTTCCCCTTCGCGTTCGGCGAAGTCGTTACGATATGCAAATGAGAATTCTTGTCATCGGCGCCCAGGGAACTATCGGACGTGAAATCGTCAACGCGCTCGCCACCGAACACGAAGTGATCGGCGCGAGCCGCACCGGCTCGGACGTCACCGTCGACATCAGAGATGTCGAGTCAATCAAAGCGATGTACGCGAAAGTCGGCCGCGTCGACGCCGTCATCAGCGCAGCAGGCAGCGGCGCATGGAAAGCGCTCGAGCAACTGACCGACGAGGACTTCGTGATCTCGCTCCGCTACAAACTGATGGGACAGGTCAACGTCATTCGCTACGGATTCGAGAACGTCAACGACGGCGGCTCGATCACGACGACGAGCGGCGTTCTCTCGCATACACCGGTGCGCGAAGGCGCCGCGATCAGTCTCGTGAACGCGGGACTGGAAGGTTTCACCCGCGCCGCCGCGCTCGAAGCCCCGCGCGGAATTCGCGTCAACGTCGTCAGCCCGCCGTGGGTGACGGAGACGCTCATCGCGATGGGCGCGACCGACACATCGCACGGCCTGCCGTCGGCCGAGGTCGCGAAGGCGTACGTGCGCAGCGTGACTGGTGGGGAGACGGGGAAGGTGATCGAGCCGTAGGCGCGGTCAAACCTTTCGAACCGGTCCGCGATAGCGTGCGAGTTGCGCGTCGGCGGTCAGAAGAGTGATGCCTTCGACGAGCGCCTGGGCAAGAAGCAGGCGATCGAATGGATCCTTGTGCAGCGACGGCAACCCGTCGGCGTTGACGGCGTGCTCGCTCGTAATCGGCAATTCGCTATAGCCGTTATCGAGAAGACCGCGCCGAAGGACTCGCGGCTCAACGCGGAAGTCGATTCGGCCGAGAGCATTCTTGATCGCAATCTCCCACATGCTCGCTGCGCTGAAGATCAGCTCATTGCCGGAATTGTTCAATTGCCTGCGCGCCGCTGCCGACAGATGTTCGGGCTGACCCGCGGCCCAGAGAAGAATCTGCGTGTCGAGCAGCAGTTTCACGCCACGGTTCCGAACAGAGCGGCAATCTCGTTCTCGCCCATCCGATCGAAGTCATCGGGGACTTCGATCTCACCTTTCAGAAAACCGAGCCGCTGCGGCTTCGGAGGCGCATCGATCGCCGTCACCCGTACCAGCGGCTTCCCCGCCTTCGCGATAACAAAGCCCTCCCCGCGTGCCGCTCGATTGATGAGCCGCGAGAGCTGAGTCTTTGCTTCATGGATATTGACGGTCGTCATCACAGATAAACTAAGTTTGTGGAACTAAGTCTAAGTCATCGCCTCAACCACGTCAAATCTGTGACAACATCCCCAACCTATGCCTTTTTCAACATTCGGACTTCACCCTGATCTTCTGCGCGGAATCAAAGAGCTTGGGTTCACGCGGCCCACTCCCATCCAGAACGACGCGATGCCTCCCGCGATCGCTGGTCGCGACGTCCTTGCGGCGGCTGCGACCGGGAGCGGGAAAACTGCCGCCTTTCTGTTGCCGATCATGCATCGGCTCATCGGGAAAAAGCGGGGGACCACTCGCGCGCTGATCCTCACTCCGACTCGCGAACTTGCCGCGCAGATCGACGAGCATCTTCGCGACCTCGCGATCCACACTCCTATCTCAGGCGCGGCGATTTATGGCGGCGTCGGGATGGGGCCGCAGGAGCATGCGTTTCGCAGCGGCGTCGACGTACTCGTGGCCACGCCGGGACGTCTCCTCGACCATTTCAAACAGCCTTACGCGAAACTCGACGGGCTCGAAATCCTCGTGCTCGACGAAGCGGATCGGATGCTCGACATGGGCTTCCTCCCCGACATTCGCCGCGTGCTGCGACACATCCCGACCAAACGCCAGACGCTGTTTTTCTCCGCGACGCTGCCGCCGCCGATCGTCGAGCTTTCGCAGGAGATGCTGAAGAAGCCGGCGATGATCTCGATCGAGCGCAAGGCGGAGCCGGCGGTCGGCATCGCGCAGTCGGTCTTTCCGGTCGGCGACGACCTGAAACTGGCGCTGCTCGACACGCTGCTGACGCGCGGCGAGATCCGCAGCGCGATCGTCTTCACGCGCACAAAGCATCGCGCCAATCGCGTTTACGAACAGCTCGAAGGTCGCCGCGTCGGCGTGGCGCGCATTCACGGGAATCGCAGTCAGGTGCAGCGGACCGACGCGCTGGCGGGATTCAAGTCCGGCAAATATCGGATCCTCGTCGCGACCGACATCGCCGCGCGCGGCATCGACGTCGAAGCGCTCTCGCACGTCGTCAACTTCGACGTTCCGCATCTGCCGGAGGACTACATCCATCGCGTCGGACGGACGGCGCGCGCGGAGATGACCGGCGACGCGATCACGTTCGTGTCACCAGAAGAAGAGACCGATCTGCGCGCGATCGAACGCGCCATCGGCAAGCGCTTGCCGCGCGTGACCGTTCCTGATTTTGATTACGCGCAGAAGCCGGCGCAGAAGCTCGAGATCCCGATTCAGGAGCGGATCGCGGCGATCCGTGCGCGCAAAGCGGAAGATCGTGCGCGCGCGGCGGAGAAAGCTGCGCGTCGCGCCGCGGCACAGGGTGGCGCACCGGCGCCGGCTCGCAGCGCTGCGCGTCCGGCACAAGGAGCGTCCGCGCGACCGGCGCCATCGAGACCGCGGGACGGAAGTTCTTCGCCGGGGGCGACAAATCAGCATCGCAGGCGACGCGGACGCTGACACAAGGCGGCCGAAGCGGCCGCCTCCACACCACGACGTATCAGTTCTTCTCGTCCGCGCGGCGCCGCTCGAACGCCGACGTCACCACGTTGGCATCGGTCTGCACGAACGCGAACTCTTCGCCGCCGTCAGCGAGATAGCCGTTGTAGTGCGACGTCACGCCGAGGTTGTCGGTGAAAACGATCGTCGTGACGCAGTCGGCGCCGACGGTGTACGTGCCGTTGTAGCGGCCGCGGACGATTCTGCCGTTCAGGCTCGCGGTGTAAACGCCGCTCATGACGCCGTTGCCGTCGAAGTACTCGCGGCCGACCTGCGCGAACGGCGTCCGCTGGCTCGCTTCGGCACCGGAGATGAGAAACCCGTCCTGCGAATAGATGTACGAGCCTTTCAACGACGCCAGCGTGCACGGCGCATTCGGCGTCGTTCGACTCTTGTTCGATTCCATGCTGCCGGCGAAGGCGTTGACGGCGAGAAGCGCGATGGCGAGAGCGAGGGCAGCTCGGCGATTCATCATCGCGACATCATAGTGCGCGCGCGAAAAGATCGACGACGATGCCGGGCGAGCGATGGCCGAGCTGCGCGCCGGTGTAGCGCGCTTCGTACGTCATGCCGAGGCGCGCCACGACGCGCTTCGACGCCTCGTTGCCGGCGTCGATGATGGCGACGACGCGCGGACGTTTCAACACGTGCAGCACGTGATTCATCGCCGCGCCGCCGGCTTCAGTTGCATATCCGCGGCCCCACAAATCGCGCGCCAGCCACCAGCCGATCTCGAGATCGCCGGTCGTGCCGAGCGGCTGAATGCCTGTGATCCCGGCCAGACGTCCGGACGATTTCTCGATGAGCGCGCCCATGCACACGCCATGTTCGGCGAGCTGCCGCGCCTGGCGCGCGAAGAGCTCGTCGAGCTCTTCCTCGGTGTACGGCCGGCCGCCGTGCACGAAACGCATGACTTCCGGGTCGAGCGTGATCGCGGCGAGCGGCGCGCGATCCTGCGGTTCCCACGGGCGGATGAGCAGACGGTCGGTCTCGAGACGAAACATGATCGAAGAGGATACGACGTGCTACGGTGAGCTCGATGTCGCAAACGTTGCTCGAAGCGCTCCAGTCACTCTTTCCCGACTCGTCGAAGACGACGCTGCGGCGAATGCTGCAGGACGATCGCGTGCGCGTGAACGGCGTGCCGCAGCGCGATGCGAAGCGGCTCGTCGAGACCGGCGAGCGCGTCGAGGTGGGCTCGAAGGCGTCGCGCGAGATCGATCCGCGCATCACCATTCTTTATGAGGACAGCGATCTGATCGCGGTCGACAAAGCGCCGGGACTGCTCACCGTCGCCAGCCCGGAAGTCCGCTACGAAACTGCCGAAGCGTTCCTCAACACATACCTCGGCGCGCGTCACGGCGAGTCGCGCGTGCACGTCGTGCATCGTCTCGATCGCGACACGTCGGGCGTGCTCGTCTTCGCGAAAAACGGCGACATGCGCGATCGATTGCAGACGCTGTTCGCCGCGCACGACATCGAGCGGATTTACGTCGCCATCGTGCACGGAAAGCTCGAAGAGCCGAGCGGCACGTTTCACTCCTTCCTCACTGAAGACAAAGAGCTGCGCGTGAAAAGTGTCGCCGGTGTCGTGCAGGGAAAGGAAGCGATCACGCATTACCGCACCACAGCGTCGGGTCGAAAATTTTCGATGCTCGAGGTAACGCTCGAGACCGGACGCCGCAATCAGATTCGCGTTCATCTCGCCGAGGCCGGTCATCCGGTCGTTGGCGACAACATGTACGGGAAGGATCGGGAAAACCCGCTCGGCCGGCTCGCGCTGCACGCGCGGCATCTGGCGTTCATCCATCCGCGCACACGCAAACGGCTCGAAGTGACGATGCCGATTCCGGAGAGCTTCCGCGAAATGCAGTTGTGATGATCGAACTACAATCCCGCGATGCGCAAGACGGCAGTGCTCATCGCTCTCCTCGCCGCAACGACCCTTTCCGCGGCGACCGTTTCGGTCGACGCCACCGACGTTCGTCGCGGCGTCTTTCACTCGCACGTCAGTATGCCGGCGAGCGCCGGCGCGATGACGTTCGTCTATCCGAAATGGATTCCGGGCGAGCACACGCCGACCGGGCCGCTGATGCAGATGGCGGGACTGCATGTGTACGCGAACGGGCAGGAGCTCGCATGGACACGCGATCCGATCGAGATGTTTTCGTTTCGCGTCGACGTGCCGGCAGGCGCGACTTCGATCGACGTCGATTTCGATTACGTTTCGCCATCAACCGTATTCGGCGCCGGCTACGGCGAATCGCCGAACGCGACGCAGCACCTCGCTGAACTGCTGTGGAATCAGCTCGTCGTCTATCCGGCGAACGTCGCGAGCGACGCGATCTCGTTCGAGGCGTCCGTCCGTCTTCCGGCCGGATGGAAGTTCGATACGGCGCTGCCGATCGCGCAGCAGAGCGGCGACACGACGACGTTCGCGCCGGTGTCGCTGACGACGCTCATCGATTCACCGCTCATCGCCGGCGAATTCGTCCGGACGATTCCGATCGATAACGACGGCAAGCTGCACGTCACGCTCGCCGCCGACAGCGCGCAGGCGCTCGCACTTTCCGACGAACGCATCGCTCAGGTACGCAATCTCGTCGGCGAGACCGACGCGCTCTTCGGCGCGCGGCACTACCGCAACTATCGCTGGCTGGTCGGGCTGAGCGACGCGCTTGACGTGAACGGTCTCGAACATCACGAGTCGAGCGACAACCGCGCGCCGGAACGCGCGTACGTCGACACGACGTCGGTCGAGCGTTACATCACCACGCTCTCGCACGAGTTCGTCCATTCGTGGAACGGCAAGTTCCGTCGCCCGTCCGGTCTCGCCACGCCCGACTATCAGGCGCCGATGCGCGGCGAGCTCCTCTGGGTCTACGAAGGAATGACGCGCTACCTCGGCGATCTCGTGCTGACCGCGCGGACAGGAATGCGCACGCCGGAACAGGATCGCGATTACATCGCGCACGTCGCCGGCAACCTCGATCGCAATCGTCCCGGCCGCAGCTGGCGTCCGCTCGTCGATACCGCGGTCGCCGTGCAGTCGATCGCCACCGCGCCGAGCGAAGGCGTTCCATATCGCCGAGCGCTCGATTACTACGACGAGTCGATGCTCGTCTGGCTCGACGCCGACACGACCATCCGCGCGAAGAGCGGCGGTACAAAATCGCTCGACGATTTCTGCAGGCTCTTCTTCGGCGCACCGTCGACAACTCCGATGGTGAAGCCATACACGCTCGACGACATCGTCGCGGCGCTGAACACAGTCGTCGGGAACGACTGGCGCGGATTCCTGAACGCACGCGTCTATCGCGTCAACGAACATCCGCCGCTCGCCGCGCTCGAAGCGAGTGGATGGCGACTCATCTTCAATGACAAGCCGAACGTCTACACGTCGCTGCGCGAGCGAACCGGAAAAGTGATCGACGCCGGTTTCTCGCTCGGCTTCTGGTCGAAGAACGACGGCACCGTAACCGACGTCGTGCACAACTCGCCCGCGTACGCCGCGGGACTGATGCCGTCGATGAAGATTCACTCGATCGACGGCCGCACGTTCTCGAGCGACGTGCTGCTCGAACAGCTGCGCGGACGCAAACCGATGGAGCTGATCGTCGAGCAGGGAACGTCATCAGTGACGCTGCATGTCGACTACAGCGGCGGCGAGCGCTACGCGCATCTCGAACGCATCGACGGCAAGCCCGATCTGCTCAGCGACATCATGCGCGCGCGGCGCAAATAGAATTACCGCGCGTCGTTGAGGAGAAGAACGAGCTCGCGCGTGCGCATGTCTGATGACGGCGCATCGGCCGCCAGCCGGTACTCGCCTTCGAACTGCTCGATGGCGCGGAGGCGTTCGATGTCCTGCCGGCTGACGCCGTAGTCCTTCGCGAAGCGCTGCCATTCATGCGGAACGTCGGCGTCGATCTCGCCGTCGGCGAGCAGCGCTTCACCGGCGCAATTGAAATGCTCGCAGCCGAACTGCTCCGAGCATTCGGGACACGGCGTCGGATCGTCAAAGTCCGCCAGCTCGCTTTCGGTGAGCACGCGGGTGATGCCGCCCTTGCGCTCCCGGACGAAGGTCAGGCCGCTGTCGCTGCGCGAGAGAAGGTCGAAACGATTCGTCATCCCCTGATTCTAGTCAAAGCAAGGTGCTAAGTGCAGAGGTGCAGAGTGCTGAGTGCTCGACCCACGACGCGACGAGTCGCGCGGACGCGAAGCGTCCCTCAGCACTCAGCACTCAGCACTCAGCACTCAGCACTCAGCACTTTGTTGTAAGGTTTACGGATGCCTTCCCTCGCGCGCCGCCTCGGCGCGTTCGACGCGACCATGATCGTGATGGGCGGCATCATCGGCTCAGGCATCTTCATCAATCCGTACGTCGTTGCGCGGCAGCTTCATTCGGTCCCGATGATTCTCGCGGCGTGGCTGACCGGCGGCGTTATCGCGCTGCTCGGCGCGTTCATCTATGCGGAGCTCGGCGCGCGGCGTCCGGAAGCGGGCGGCCAGTACGCGTATCTGCGCGATGCTTATCATCCGGCGGCGGCATTCATGTACGGCTGGGGATTGCTGCTCGTCGTGCAGAGCGGCGGGATGGCGGCGGTCGCGGTCACGTTCGCGCGCTACTTCATCGAAGTGACGCACATCGCGATCGGCGACGCCCTCCTGGCCACGCTCACACTCGTCGCGCTCACCGTCATCAACTGCTTCGGCGTCCGCGCGGGAAGCAACACGCAGACCGTGCTGATGCTGTTGAAGCTCCTAGCGATCGTGATGCTGGTCGGCGCCGCGATCACGCTGACCGGCGGCTCGCATTCGACGACACACATCGCCACGCGTCCGCTCCTCGGACCGTTCGCCGCGGCGATGACGCCCGTCATGTTCGCGTACGGCGGCTGGCAGACCGCCAGCTTCATTTCCGGCGAATTGAAACGTCCCGCGCGCGACCTCGGCATTGGCATGCTCGCCGGCGTCATCGGCGTCGTCATCATCTACGTCACCGTCAACGTCATCATGCTGCGCGCGCTCGGCACGGACGGACTCGCAGCCACGACCACTCCCGCATCCGCGCTCATGCGCCTCGCCCTCGGCGAGCGCGGCGCGACGCTCATCGCCCTCGGTATCGCCATCTCCACGCTCGGCTTTCTCAGCCAGAGCATGCTCACCGCGCCGCGCGTCTACTACGCGATGGCGAAAGACGGCCTCTTCTTTCGCAGCGTCGCGAACGTCCATCCGAAAACGCACGTGCCGACCGTCGCCATCGCATTGCAGGGAGCGGTCGCGATCGTCATCGCGTTATCCGGCACCTACGAGCAGATCCTCGGCTACGTCGTCTCCACCGACTTTCTCTTCGCCGGACTGACCGGACTGACGCTCGTCGTTTTCCGCCGCCGCGAGAAAACATCGGAAGGCTTTCGCGCGCCCGCGCATCCGGTGACGACGCTCCTTTTCGTCGCCGCCTGCTGGCTCGTCGTCCTCGGCACCGCCATGCAATCGCCGGTCAACACCGCCATCGGATGGGGAATCCTCGCCGCCGGGCTTCCGGCATATTTGTGGTGGCGTCGTGTGCGGCGCATCACGGCGGCGCCGCTTTCACCGACCTAGAATCCCGGCATGCGAATTCGAGCTCTCCTTTTCTTTTCACTACTGTTTGCCGCGTCCGCGGCGTTCGCCGGCGGGAAGCCGGTCATCGCGGTCTCGGAGTTCAGAAACGATACGTCCGCCAACTGGTGGTCTTCCGAGGTCGCGCACGATCTTGCCGGGATGCTCTCCAACGAACTGTCGTCGACCGGCAAGTTCCGTCTCGTCGAGCGGCACAAACTCGGCGCCGTGCTCGACGAGCAGGATCTCGCTTCGTCGGGACGCGTCAGCAAATCGACCGGCGCGCAGCTCGGGAAGCTGACCGGCGCGCAGTACGTCGTCGTCGCCACCGTCAGCGCGTTCGATTCGAAGACGCGTGAGACCGGCGGAGGCCTCAGCTTCCGCGGAATCAGCGTCGGCGGCAAATCGGACGAGGCGTACATCGCGGTCGACCTGCGCGTCATCGACACGACCACCGGCGAGATCGCGTACAGCCGCACCGTCGAAGCGCGTTCGAGTGGCGGCGGCGTTTCGGTCGGCGTCTATCGCGGCGGGTTCGGCGGCAATCTGTCGAACTACGAGAACACGCCGACCGGCAAAGCGATCCGCGGCGTGATCATGGAAATCTCCGACTACCTCGGCTGCGCGATGGTCGATCAGGACGAATGCCTGACCGAGTACGCGCAGAAAGAACAGTCGCGCAAAGCGAAGACCAAGAAATCGATCCGTCTCGACTGATGGACGACGCGCCGAAACGCGGCCGCGGCCGGCCACGCCGTGTGGGAGCCGACGCCGAGATTCTCGGCGTCGCGCTCTCGCTCCTTCGCGACAAGGGTTATCGCGAGCTGACCGTCGACGCCGTCGCCGAGCGGAGCGGCGTCGCCAAGACGACGATCTATCGCCGCTGGCCGACGAAAGCAGCACTCGTCACCGCCGCGATCGAGCCGCTCGTCGGCGACGACGGTGCGCGCGATCTCGCATCGCTGCTGACGCGGCTGCGCGAACTGTTGAGCGGCGAGCTCTCGCCGATCATCGCGGAGCTGGCAGCGGAAGGTGACGTCGACTTCGTCCTGCCGCGCGAATGCTTCCGCGAAGCGCTCGGCGACCGCGACGATCGCGAGCTGCTGATCGACATGACCGCCGGCGCGCTCTGGACGAGGCTGCTCGTGACCCGCCAGCCGATTCCTGAAACGTATCCGCAGGACATCGCCCGCGCCCTGTCATCCCGAGCGTAGCGAGGGATCCGGGCGGGCGGGGCTCGACTGCCTGCCGCCCCACCCGTGCAGATCCCTCGCTACGCTCGGGATGACAAAATGGCGCAATGCGTCGCCTTCTCTTCCTCCTCCTTCCGCTCCTCGCGCTGCCGCTCACCGCCGCGACCCGACTGCCGACGAACGTCGTACCGAGTCACTACGACCTCGTCATCACTCCGGACCTCGCCACGGAGAAGTTCAGCGGCAGCGTCCTGATCGACGTCGACATTAACGCGCCGACCGACACGATCACGCTGCACAGCGTCGAGCTCGCGCTGCACGACGTGCTCGTCGACGATCAGCCGGCCACCGTCACGTACGACGCGCCGAACGAGATCGCGATGCTGAAGGTCGCACGGCCGCTCGCGATCGGACCCGCGCACATCAGCATCAAATTCGACGGCACGATCGCGCCGGGATTGCGCGGTCTCTATCTCAGCCGCACCGCGAAGCGGAAGTACGCGGTGACGCAGTTCGAGGCGACGAGCGCACGCCGCGCGTTCCCCTGCTTCGATGAGCCGGCGCTGAAAGCGACGTTCGACATCACGCTCGTCGTCGACAAAGGCGACACCGCGATCTCGAACGGCGCGATCGTCTCCGACACGCCGGACGGCAACAAACACGCGCTCAAATTCGCGAAGACGAAGAAGCTGCCGACGTATCTCGTGGCGCTGCTCGTCGGCGACTTCGAATGCATCAAAGGCTCCGCGAACGAGGTTCCGATCCGCGTCTGCTCGACGCCCGGTCTTCAGCACCTCGGCACGTTCGCGCTCGGCGCCGCCGAGGCCTCGATCAAATACTTCGAGGAGTACTACGGGATCAAATATCCATTCGGGAAGCTCGACATGATCGGCATTCCCGACTTCGGCGCCGGCGCGATGGAGAACGCGGCCGCGATCACCTATCGCGAAACCGATCTGCTCATCGATGAGAAGACGGCGTCGACCCTCGTTCGCAAGCGCGTCGCGGAAGTCGTCGCGCACGAGATCGCGCATCAATGGTTCGGCGATCTCGTCACGATGAGGTGGTGGGACGACATCTGGCTCAACGAAGGCTTCGCGACGCTGATGTCGGAGAAGCCGGTCGAAGCGTGGAAACCGGAATGGCATGGCGCGCTCGATCGTCCGCTGCGCACAGACAACGCGCTGATCACCGACTCACAGCGCACCACGCGGCCGATTCGGATCCCGGTGACGTCGACAAACGAAGGTGCGCTGTTCGACTCCGGCATCACGTACGACAAAACCGCGTCGGTGCTGCGGATGACGGAAGAGTGGCTGGGACGCGATGCGTTCCGCGACGCCATCCGCGCGTACCTGAAAAAGTATTCGTATTCGAATGCGGCCGCCGAGGACTTCTGGGGAACGATGCGGACGGCGACGAAGCAGCCGATCGACGAAGTGCTGCACTCGTTCATCGACCTCACCGGACCGCCGTTGCTGCGCGTTAGTGAATCGTGCGCGACCGATGCGCGGACGGTGACGATCGCGCAGCAGCGACTCCTGCCGCGCGGCGACGCGCCGCCGCCGCAAACGTGGACGATTCCGATCTGCGCGCACGAAGTCGGTGTGAAGACGAGCCAGCCGTGCCGGCTGATCGCGAAGGAATCGGAGACGCTCACGTTCGCGTCGCCGTCGTGCAAACGCCCGCTCTTTCTCAGCCGCAACGGCGCAGGTTACTTCGTCGTCAATTACGCGCCCGACATGCGCAAGGCGCTGCGCGCGCACCTCGGCGAGCTGCCGGCGGTCGAGGAGATCGCGTATCACGGCAACGAATGGATTCTCGTCCGCTCGCTGCATCGCGAAGCCGGCGAATACCTCGGGCTCATCCGCGCGCTGCCGCGTCCCGCCGAGCGTCCGCTCGTGACTGCGCTCTCCGACAACATCGCATATCTCGATCAGCGACTCGTCGACGATGGCAATCGCGCGGCGTGGCAGGCGTGGGTTCGCAACGCCGTGCACGGACTCGCTCCCGCAACGTGGGACACGCAGCCGAACGAGACCGGCGAGCAGCGCATCGCACGCGCCACGGTCCTCTGGATCCTCGGCTACGTCGCCGGCGATCGCAAAGTGCTCGACGGCGCGCGCAAAGTGGCCGAGCAGTACATGCAGAATCCGTCGTCGGTCGATGCCGTCGTCGCCGATCGCGCGCTGCGCCTATCAGCAATCAACGGCGACGCGGCGTTCTTCGATCGCGTGATGGAACAGCTTCATCGCGCGCCGACGCCGGAGCTCGCCGCGCGCTATCGCAATCTCACGCCGCTCTTCCGCGATCCGCAGCAGTTCGCGCGCGCCGTCGACTACATCTTCAGCGATGAAGTGCGCGGGCAGGACGTCGGCACGCTGATCGGCGCGATGTTCACCGATCGCGCCACGCGTCCTGCCGCGTGGGCCGCGACGAAGAGCCGCTGGAGCAAACTCGAAGAGCGCGGAATCGCCGGCCGCGTCGGATTCAGCCTCGGCACCTTCTGCGATTCCGAATCGAAGAAGGATGTCGAGACGTTCTTCGCTGAACACGGCGCGAAGATGAATCAGCGGACGCTCTCGCGCGCGCAGGAAACGATCGGCGCCTGCATCGCATTCAAAGCGGCGCAGCAGGCGTCGTTCGATAAAGTCATCCTGAGCGTCAGCGAAGGATCCGGGCGGGTCGGGGCGCGCTTCCGTTCGCCCCTCCCGCCCGGATCCCTCGCTACGCTCGGGATGACTACTTCACCGTCACCCTGAGCTCCTCTCCGTTCGCCCGGATCTCCGGCACGTACATCGCCTGTCCCAAAAGCGGCAGCGCGTGGAACGTGCCGGGGGTCTCGGCGCGCAGCGGATAGCGAATCTGCCACGTTCCCTGCGGCAGCCGATCGATGAAGAGCGCGACGTTGCGATCGCGCAGTTCCTGATAGACGCCGACGCTTCGATCGGTCCGATCGGCGGCGACCGTTCGACGAACGCGCGTCGGACTCGACGCCGGCGATTTCGTCACCGCGGCATCGCGCAGCTCGAACGCCTGCAGCGGCCCGCCGCTTTGCAGCGCCACCGCTTCGAAACCGGCCGGCTTCAAATCCTCGAACAGCAGGTACTCGTAGTTGTTCTTCGTCTCGATCGTGACGATCACTTCGACGCGATCGCCGCTGTCGATCGTGTCGCCGTCGAGCAGCGGGATCTTCTCGTAGACGACGCCCTTCAAAAGCGTCGGCTTCGGCGCCAGTCGCACGTACTCGCGACGAACGAACAGCTCGTTGCCCGCCGCTTTCACCGGTTCTTCCAGCGAGAAGAAACGCGCTTCGGCGGAGAAGTAGAGCGCGCCGCTGCCGCTGCGATGAATGCGGATCTCGTTTGCGTCGCGCACGAGGTCGGCGTCGACGACGAAGCGTGACGGCGCGCGCAGCACGTCGGCGGCGGCGATCTTCTTCGTCGCGATGACGCGACCGTTCACGGTCAGTTCGTACTGCACGTCGCCGCCGAGTTCCCCGCTGGCGCCGAGGTAATCGTTGAGGGCGATGAGCGCGATGGCCGTGTCGCGCGTGTTGTTCCACTGCGCGCCGCGGCGATTCTTCACCAGCCAGTTCATGGCCGGCTCGATCAGCCGATGCTTCGGCTCGATGAGCACGAGCGCCTGCAGCGCGAACGACGTCGTCTCGACCGGACCTTCGTACCACTGCCACCAGAAACGATCGGCGCCCCAGTGCGCGGTGCCGATCGTCTCGGCGGTCGAATGATTACCGGTGACGGCGACGCGCGATTCGTCGGGCGACTTGTCGGTCTTCACGCCGTCTTCGAGATTGCGGATGAGCACCTTCGCGCGCTCCGCATCGCCGAAGTGATGCGCGGCGATGGCGAGCAGCGCACGCGAATACGCGCCGAGCCGTTCGCGATGCGACCAGACGTCGTCGAACGCTTTACGCTCCATCGCATTTGGCGCAGCGCGGCGCCACGACGCCAGCGCGTGCAGCATCCACGCTTCGTTTTCCCACTGATCTTCGTGCTGGACGAGCGCGCGATCGAGCCACGCCGCGGCGCGATCGACGGCGTCGCGCCGCACGTCGAGACCACCGTCGCGCGCGATCGAGAAGCCCCAGATCACGTATGCGGTCATCCATGCGTCGTCGTCGCTGGTCTTCCACCAGCCCCACGCGCCGTTGTTGTGCTGGAAGTCGTAGAGCCGCGTCATCGATGCGAGCGTTACGGCGTCGATGCGCACCAGCGACCGCTTTGCATTCGTATGCGTCTTCATCGCGGAATCCTGCTCGATGCCGCCGAACAGCTTCCCTTCGATATCGCGCGGTTCCAGTCCGTTCTTCGCAAGCGTTCGCGCCACGATGGCGGCCGGCAGGAAGCGGCTCATCGTCTGCTCGACGCAGCCGTACGGATACTCGAGCAGATACGGCAGCGCATCGAGCATCGTGACGGCGAGACTCGGCGCGAGTTGCACGCTGAGCGTCGTGTCGCGGCGCTCGTGCGGCAGCTCGAGATTGATCAGCGCTTCGTCGCCGCGCACTTTGCCGGAGCGCGCGATCAGCTTGTCGATGCCGTGCGCGTAAACGGTGAACGGCTTCTCCATCGCATCGCCGCGCTCGCCATTTGCCGCACGAACGCGCAGTTTCGCGTTGCCGGCGTGCTCGGCGACGACCTGCCATTCCGCGCGCGCGTCGCCGTGCGGCGGGACGTCGACGACCGTGTGCGTCGCGCTTCCCTGCAGCGCCAGCCCTTCCGCTTCGATCGACGGCGTGACGCGCATCGGCGCGTCGGTGTTGTTGTTGATGACGGCGGATACGGTCACGCGATCGCCTTCGACGAAAAAGCGCGGCGCTTCGAGCCGCACGAGCAGCGGCATCGACGTCCGCGACGTCGCCGTTCCCATTCCGAACGCGGAGCCGGTCGTAGCGGCGCGCGCGGTCGTACGCCATGTCGTCAGCGCTTCCGGATACGCGAGCGTGACGTGCGCGACGCCGTCGCTGTTGGTGATCACATCGGGCTTCCAGAACGCGGTCGAACGGAAGTCGGAGCGAACGACGACCTCCATGCCGGCAGGCGCGGCCGCGTTTGCGGCTGCCCCGTCTTTTCGCAGCATCGGTGCTTGCGCCGTCACCGTGATGGCTTCGGCGACTGACGATTTCTGCGCGGCCATGTCTGCGAACGGCGGAGCGGGTGCCGCGAGCATCCCACCAACCACTCCTCCTGCTACTCCACCAACAACTCCTCCTTCCACTCCACGTTCGTCTTCCTCGTCGCCTTCCTTCTTCTCGTCGCGAATCTGACGATCGTCAACAAGTTGATCGTCCTTCCCTTTGACGTAGCGGACGTAACGCTGCGACTGCACGCCGCTCGACACCTGCACGATCGGATCGCGCATCGCGCCGAAAAACGCCTCGCGCGGATCGCCTGCCGGATCGCTGGCGATGGCAGTCACCGATTCATCCGAGACCGACACCGCCACCTCGGCGGACACCGGCTTGCCGGTCGCGTCGCGCGTCGTGATCGTCACGTTCCCCTGCTGACGCGGCTCGTATTCGGCGCGGTCGGCCTTCACGTCGACGTCGATGAAATGCGCGAGCGGCGGCACGACGATCGACTTCATGTCGGTCGACAGCGTCCGCTCGTAAAGCGACGTCGCCGTGACGAAGAAATTCGGTGTGTGGCGATCGTCGATCGTCAGCGGAACGACTTTGGCCGTACCGTCGAGATGGATGACGCGCGTGTCGAACAACCTGTCGCCGGCGGTCGAGAGCAGCACCCAGCGACCGCTCGACGGTGTGACGATCAGGACCTGCGCCGTCTCGCCCGGCTTGACCGTTTCCTTGTCGACGATGAGCTGGATTCCGCCGGCCAGCCAGTAGCCGAGGTCGGTGGAGCTCTCGCGCGCCACGAAGACAGTCGTGTCAGCGGTGACGACGTCGCCAGCGCGGAGCGGCTCGCCGGCGAGGCGGTCTTCACTCGTCCATTGCACGGCGTAGTAGCCGTCGCGCGTCGCGGTGAAGGTGAATGAGGCATCGCCCTTCGCATCGGTCGTCACCTTCGACGTCGCGATCTCTTCATCGCCGTAACGCTTCTCGTCGCGCAGCCACGCGCGGCGCGTGACTTTGACGGTGCCGGTCGTCTGCACCGGCTGCTCGTTCGCGTCGAGCGCCTTGAATTCGATCGACACCGGCTCGCCGGCGCGGTGGATGTAATGGCGCGGATATGCGTAGACGCTGTAACGCTGCTTCGCCACCGCAACGCTGCCGCTGCCGGTGACTTCGCGGCGCGATGCATCGGTGACGCGCGCTTCGATGCGGAAGCGCCGCTCGCGTCCGTCGCTGGTCGTTTCGAGCCGGAGGATTGCGCGTCCGTTCGCATCGGTGCGCAGCGTCTCGCGCTTCACGATCGCGCCGCCGCCGTAGCCGTATCGCTCTGAGGCGTCGTTGTCGTAGTACCAGGGATAGTCGCGATACGGATACCAGCCGCGGAAGAGCGTCTCTTCGTGCACGACGACTTCCACCGTTGCGTTCGCAAGCGCACCGCCGAAGTAGTACGAGGCGTCGATGGTCGCTTCGATCGTGTCGCCGAGCCGGTAGAGCTTTTTCGACGGCGTCGTCACGTCGACGCGAAACTCCGGCAGCTTGTACTCCTCGAGACGGAAGAGCTGCGCGGAATCGCCCTGCTCCGTCTTTTCGCCGATCGTGCGAAACGTGATTTGGTACGCGCCGAGCGCCATCGCGCTCGTCAGCGGCAGCTCGCCGGCGAACGTGCCGTATTCGTTCAGCTGCGCTTCGCCCGATGCGACCTTCTCGCCGCGCGGGCCGGTGATCTCGTACGCGAGTTTCTTTTTCGCCGGCGTCAGCCACTGCTCGTCGCGATGCTCGCGAGCAATGATCTTCCATTGCACGGTTTCGCCGGGACGAAATGCCGGGCGGTCGGTGAACGTGTAAACCTTCCAGTAGCCCTCCCTGCTGTCATCGTCACCGCGGTAAACGTTGAGCTCGTGGTACGCCTGACGCGCACCGGCGGAAGCGGTGATGAGCGTCCGTCCGTTCGCGCTCCCCGGCGTGTCGAATGACGCGAGTCCGTTTGCGTCCGTCTGCGCGACGCGCGAGACCTCGCGATCGTTGCTGTGCTCCCACAGGAAAACCTGCGCGCCGGCGATCGGGGCTCCGCTCAGGACGTCTGCGAAATAAACCTCGAGACGGCGCGGCGTCGAATGCGCGACGATCGCGGCGTCGGTGACGAGCAGAACGGTCGAGTTGCTGCTGCTGCCGGTGCGCGCGTTGATGACGTACGCGCCTGGTTCCAGCGGCGGCGAGAGGCGCTGCGTTTCGCGCTGCGGCGCGTAGTCGCCGGCGTCGTGCATGTCGATGGTCAACGTACGGACGATCCGGCCACGATCGCTTCGGACGGACGAGGCGAGAGTGCGATAGCTGTTCGAGGTCGCGTCAAGGTCGCGCGCGAGATCGACAGAGGTGATCGTCACGTCGAGCTTCTTCGTGTTGCGCGCCACAAACGTCACTTCCTGCTCGGAGCGCGGAAGAAACGTACCGGCGGTAAAGACGTCGATGTCGATTCCGGTGATCTTCCGGATCGCCATTTCGGCCTGCGAGAAGTACTTCGTTTCCCCCGGCTTGAGCTCGTCGACGATGCGGCGATAGAGCGATAAGGCTTTCCTGTAGTTGGGGCGGAAACCGGGACGTCCGTCTTCGAGCACGACCGGCTCTCCGCGCGATTCGAGCTGCTGCGCCGCGAGGAAGAGGGCGTCGTCGTACCACGCCGTCGAACGGCCGGCGGCGATCACCTCATCGAGCAGCTTGAATCCCTGATCGGCCGGTCCCGCGCCGTAGTTGAGGAGCAGCGTCGCGAGTAGATATCGCGATCGTGCGCGATCGTCCGGCGTCTCCGCGATGGCGACGGCGTTGCTCAGGATGTCGCGTCCGAGCTGCTGCGGATTGTCCTCGCCGTTCCACGGATTGCGCGCGAGGCGCCAGACGATGTCGAGGTAGCGGCGACGCGCCAGCGTGAGATCGTCGCTGCCGGCCCACCAGTCGAGCGCCGCTTCGTAATACTGCCGCTCCATCCCGCGCTGCATTGCGCGCGGATGCGTGCCGAAATAATCGCCGAGCGACTCTTCCGCTTCTGCCCATATGCGATCGTGATCGTCGCCGCTTTTGCGAATCAGTTCGATGAGCGCGTCGCGCGCCGCATCGCGCGCGGTGCCGTCGTTCGCGGGATTGGCCGCGTCGGCGCGCCACGTCGTGTCGGCGAGCCGCAGCTCGACCCATCGCCGCTCGGCAGCCGGAAGCTCGAGCTTCGCTGCCGTTTCGTAAAGCTCATGCGCACGCGCGAACGATTTCTCCGCGTACCGCGTCTCGGCCTCGGCGCGCAGCGTCGTGTACTTCGCCGGCGGCGCGACATCGAACCAGAAGGTGATGAGTGTGAGAACGAGCGAGACAAAGTGCACGGAGAGCCTCCGAGCGCATTAGACGCGGAGGCGGCCCGAAAGAGAACTGCCGTCATCCCGAGCGTAGCGAGGGATACGGGCGGGAGGGGGGCGCAACGGCGGCTTTGTGCCCCGCCCGCCCGGATCCCTCGCTACGCTCGGGATGACGTTACGGCGGGTTCGTCCCGGTGGTGTTCGTCGACTCCGGCGGCGCGCTCGTGTTCGTCGATTCCGGCGGCGCCGGCGGGGGAAGATGCTGCGGTTCGGGCAGCGGCTGTGGTTGCGGCTGCGGCACTGGCGCGGTCTCGTGGCCGTAACCACCCGTCAGCGTCGCCGGTTCGGTCGACAACGGAGGTTGCTCGATCGGCGGCAATTCGCCACCGGTCGTTCCCGTCGTATCGAGCGCGATCGGATTGCCGAATTCGTCGACTCCGGTCGGCAGCATCGGAGCGGCGGTGCTGTGCAACGGACACGGATTGCCCGGCTCCATCCCCGCTTTGAACGCTTCGTTCACGATCGTGTTCCGCGGACACTGCGGCGTCGCAAGGCCGCCGCTCGTCTCATCGACCTGCGCGAACGTAATGCCGGCCGGCACCGCGAAATCACTCTTCGGCTGGCCGGCGGTGACCGCGGCCATGTAACGCGTCCAGATCGGCACGGCCGCTTCCCCGCCCGACAGTCCGGTCTCTTTGTTGTCGTCGAAACCGACCCACGTCAGCGCGAGCGTCTGCGGCGTGAAGCCGATGAACCACGCATCGCGCTTGTCGTTCGTCGTTCCCGTCTTTCCCGCGGCGGGAGCCTTGAAGCCCATCGAGCGTACCGCCGCCGCGGTCCCGCGATCGACAACGCCTTTCATCACATTCGCCAGCACGTACACGTCACGCGCCGGAAAAACCTGCACCGGTTTCACTTCATCGCCGGCGGCGACGACGCGACCACGATCGTCGGTCACGAAACGAACGGTCCGCAACGGAACGCGCGAGCCGATGCGCGCGATCGTCGCATAGGCATCCGCCATTTCGATCGGCGGCACGCCGACTGCGCCGAGCAGCATCGCCGGCTGTTCGTCGATCGCTGCTTCGATGCCGAGCGTGTGCGCGGTTTTGATGACCGGAGCGAGTCCGCATGCGAGACCGATGCGCACCGACGCCGAGTTCATCGACTCTTCGAGCGCTTCGCGCACGGTCACGGTGCCGTGATAGCGATCTTCGTAATTGCGCGGCGACCAGTCCTCGGAGAAGCGGCGCTTGAGGACGAAACGCTGATCACTGACGAGCGTCGCCGGCGTGATGTTCTTGTTCGACAAACTCGGCTCGAACGCCGTCAGATAGACGATCGGCTTGATGAGCGAGCCGACGAGACGGCGCGAGTTGAGGGCGCGATTGAACTGGCTCTGATCGTAATTGCGTCCGCCGACGAGCGCACGGATCTCGCCGGTCGGCACGTCGACGTGAATCATCACGCCCTGCAGCGGAGATTCGGGACGGCGCAGACGACGGCTTTTCTTTTCCAGGTTCGCGAGACCGGCTTCGAGCGTCTTCGTCGCCGTGTCCTGCGCGCCGAGGTCGATCGCGGTGTAGATCTGCAGCCCGCGGCCTTTGACGTCTTTGATGTCGTAGTTTTTCGCGAGCTCCTGCAGCACGCGATCGACGTAGAACGGAATCGAGCCGAGGCCGCTGCGATCGCGGAACGGTTTCTGCGGAAGAGGCTCAGCTATCGCTTTGTCATACGTCGGCTGATCGATCTTCTTCTGCGCCAGCATCAGCTTCAGCACGGTGCCGCGGCGCTCGAGCGCTTTCGCCGGGCTCACGAATGGAGAGTAGTTGTTCGGACTCCTGATAATCCCGGCCAGCAGCGCGGCTTCGGCGACATCGATCTCGCCGACCGGTTTGCCGAAGAAATAGCGCGACGCTTCGCCGACGCCGAGGATCGAGATCGAGCGATTGCGCCCGAGGTAGATGTCGTTGAGATACGCCTCGAGAATCTCTTTCTTCGTGTACTTGAAGTCGAGGATGACCGCCATGAACGCTTCGATGATTTTTCGTTTGAACGTTCGCTCGCTGGTCAGGTAGTAGTTCTTCACCAGCTGCTGGGTGAGCGTCGATGCGCCTTCCGACACGCCGCCGTGGCGGATGTTGCGAAATCCGGCGCGCAAAATGCCGAACGGATCGACGCCCGGGTGATGCCAGAAACGCACATCTTCGGTTGCGATGACGGCGTCCTGCAGCGTCTTCGGAACCTGATCGAGCGTGACCGGCCGCCGATTTTCGAGCTGATCGGAAAGGATCGACGTCAGCAGTTCCGGCTCGAGCGCGGCGTTGTCGAGCGGGCGCGCTTCCTTCAGCGATACGACCGATTCGATGGCCGCTCCGTTGTACGTGACGCGCACCGGCTGCGCCGGATAGTTGCCCGACGGATGCGTGAACGCGCGCGTGTAGATGTCGAACTGCCCTTTGGTGGCGATGAAATCGCCGGGCTGCGCGGCGCCTCCGGCTGCCGAACTGTTGCGATAGCCGAGGCGTTCGAGCTTGTCAGCGAGATCGTCGGCGAGGAGTCCGGTGCCGGGACGAAGCGGCGTGTAGTCGGCGAAGATTCGCGTCGGCAGCGACAGCCGTCGAATCTCGAACTTGCCGACCGACTGCCGGTAGACCCAGATCGCCAGCAGCGCGACGCCGATGAACATCGCGGCGACGGCGATCGAAAGGATGCGGAAGACGGTACGGCGCTTCGGAAGTCTGGATGAAAGGTCGGCCATTGTTTAGTGGCGCGATCGTTTCGGCCGCGCGTTTACTGCGCCACGATTGCAAGGTTGCGTCCACCCCGCTTCGGATCGCGCCGGAAGGAGTGGAAGATCGATCCGTCGCAGCGCGTGCAGAGTCCCGTATCGATGAGCCGATCGTCGGCGATTCCGCGCGCGCCCAGCAGCGACGCGGTGAGCGCCGGAAGATCGAGATGCGGCTTCGCGCCGCGCGTGCGATCGACGTAACGATCGGCATCGGGGAACGCCAGCTGGAACTGCTCGACGACCTCTTCGCCCACTTCGAAACAGCAGACGCGAATCGAAGGACCGAGGTATGCGTACGAGGTCGTGGCGTCGAAGCGCGTCTCGTTCCAGAGCGAGTCGACGGTCAGCGCGGTGATCTTCTGCACGGCGCCGCGCCAGCCGGAATGAATGTTGGCGATGACGCGATGCGATGGATCGATGAGCGTGACCGGCAGACAGTCGGCGATCTTGATTCCGAGCGCCGTCTTTCGTTCCGTGCTCCAGAGCGCGTCGCAGGTATCGCATTCACGCCACGCGGCGCCGGGCGTTCCGCGTCGCGCTGCGAATCCGTGAACCTGCGAGCAGGTCGTCAGCGTCGACTCGACGGTGAAGAGCTCGCGCGCGACGTCGACGATCGCGGCGGCGTTCGCGGCATCGATCTTCCCGGAGAAATCGAGCGTCGTGTACCAGAGCGCGAAACCGTGCGGAACCGGCGCAGGAATGACGATACGGCCGAGCTGCGGCGTGGCGACGATCCGATAGTTCATCGAAGCCGCGAGTGTATCGCTACTCGGCCGGAGGAACCGGACTGACGTGCATGCCGGCGACCTGTTTCGAAAGATCGAAGACGAGCCAGATGCGCGCCGGCTGCTGATCGTAATTCGCGACGAGCTCGACCACGGTCAAACCGTTTTCCGGCCGCTGCCGCACGCTCGCGATCGAACGATACCGGCCGAAGTTTTTCGTCACGTCTTTGCCGAGCGTCGTCATCCGCCAGACCGGCAGCTGTGCACGCAGCGCCGGCGCGAAATCTTTCGCCGCGGCGTCGTAACGTCCCGCGGCGAAGTTCGCGATCAGCTCGCGCGCTTTCGCTTCCAGCGCCGGATCGATCGGCGTCTCTTTGATCGGATCGAAATACGCGGCGCCGATGCGATTGAACATGTCGAAGACGACCTGTACCGAGACCGACGCCTTTTCGTACTTCGCGATCAGCTCGACCATCCGAAAGGCATCGGCGCGCCGCTGCCGCACTTCCGTGACCTCGACGAATTTCCCGACCTGCGCTTCCATCTGCTTTTTCTGTTCGGCGAGAACCTGCGGCGTGACCGTCCTGCGCATTTCGGCGGTGAAATCTTTCGACGCCGCTTCGAACTGCTCCGCGTTGAAATTCGTGAGCATCGTGCGCGCCGCGGTCTCGAGCGGCGGCGGCGGAATCGGCTGCACGGCGAAGAGAGCGGCCAGGAATGTGGAGAGGATCATCACGCAGGTTCGATGAACATCGGCAACCGCGCGCGCCTTCCAGGTGCGTCATCCCGAGCGTAGCGAGGGATCCGGGAGGGAGGGGCGGAGAGCCGCAGACTGCGTGCCCCGCACGCCCGGATCCCTCGCTACGCTCGGGATGACAGGGCGATGAGCGTCGCCAGCTCCGTCTCTTTCCCCGTGAAGCCGTGATCGGCGTCGCCGACGATGGCGAGCTCCGCGTTCTCGCCCATCCGTTCCGCGAGCGCGGCAACGCATCCCGGCACATCGTCATACGAATACTCATCGCGCTCGCCGTAAAGGACGAGCGTCGGTTTGCGAATGGCGGCCACGTAGCGAAACGGTTTGCGTTTGCCGAGCCGGATGCCGCGCAGCACTTCGATGAACGGGAAGACGTTGTAGTCGCCGTCGGGATCGAGCATGTCGCGCAGCGAGCGCCAGCTCATCGGCATCGGCGAGATCGACGCCGGCGCGAGCTCGTGTCCGCGACGCTCTTTGATCATCGCACGCGATTTCTCAAGCGCGGCGCGGAATCGGCGCGCGCCGAGTTGCTCGTACATCAGGCCGGTGTCGTCGCCGCCGGCCAGCAGCACGTAGCGCTTCACCGGATTGCGCGGCTTGTAGTGATCGTAGACGGCGATCTTGTTCGCGCCGGTCGAATGGCCGACGAGCGTGAAGTCGCGATAGCCGCGCGCGCGCAACTCGCGAATGGCGCCGTCGATGTCGGCGACGCAGTCGCGGATCACTTCGTGTGCGCTGCCGCCGTCGATCCGCTTTTCACCTTTGCGCAGGCGGCGGATGAGATGCGCGCCGCGATTGTTGAAGGGAAAGAAGGCGATGCCGCGCGCGACGAATTCGGCGGCGAGGAGATTCGTCCGGCGCGTGTCGAAGATCGACGAGCCGCCGGTGCCGTGCAGCCAGATCACGGCGCGCTGCGACGCGCGCTTCGGTTCGTACAGCAGACCGGCCAGCTCGACGCCGTCGGTCGCCTCGAATCTTACGAGGCGGGCGACGGGCTCTGCTCGATCAGCTGCCGCACTCCGGCGTCCCATCGCCACATCCTTTCGCGCGTGAGATGCGCGCCGCCGAGGCGGTAATCGAGATCGGTGAGTTTCGTGTAATCGACTTCGCCGGCGATAACGTTTTCGCCGGCAGGCGTCAGCGTGAGGAGCGCTTTCGGCAGCTCCCCTTCGGGCTCGGCGATCGTGATCAGCGCGACGTCGCCGCGCGCGAGTTGCCGCAGCTCGCGCATCACGTCGGGGTCGCCGAAACCGAAGCGCGGCACCGCTTCGTTGAAGCGATCGAAGACAGTGAGGAAATCGATCGGCGCGAACGCCATCTCCGCGAGCGCGCGATTGGCGATCTCGCCGAGGCCGTTGTACGTCGATGGAAAACGAGAGGCGTGCAGCGCGAGACCTTCGCGGAGAAACGGGAACTCCGGCCAGTCGGTGGAGATGAAACGATTGAGCGCGAGCGGATCGGCGCCGGCGTATGCGCGCCACGCTTCCGCGGCCAGTGCGAGCATCGACGGCGTGACCGCTTCGCGCGCTTCCCACAACTCGCCCAGCTCCTCCTCGGTCGCCTCCGACAACGGTTTCGCAGACCAGATCAGTGTCAGGTTCCTGTGCGCGCCGACGTGGGCGAAGAGATAGAGCAGGTGGATGAGGCAGTAGAGATCGTGCTCGAACCAGAGCACGACTTCGTCTTCCTTCATCGCCGCGGCGAGCGCATCGTCCTGCGCGATGAGATCGTTGCGAACGCGCAGCAGATGTTGTCCGTGCGTTTCGGAGAGCCACTGCGCGCGCGCTTCGATCCATTCATCGCGCGTCGCGGGTGTGAGGATCGGACCGCCGATCAGCGACTCGCGGAACGCCAGATGGGTTCCGGGGATCTGCGCGCGCCGCGCGCGGACGGCCACGACGTCGCCGTTGTGGATGTGCAACATTTCGCGGCGATCATAGCCGACGTTATGGACGCCAGCGGAGACTGAGCCACAACTTCGTCTTGCGATCGTCGATGACGCGCGCAACGCCGGCGGTCACGTCGAACGCCGCGAATTTCAGGATCGGTACCGGCGCGCCGCGCAGCGTCGCTTCGAGTCCGGCCACGCGCGCGCGCGGTCCGATGCGGTGGTACTGATAGAACGCCGTGAACGGTGCGATTGCGGGAAACGTCAGATCGAAACGGGCGCCGGTGTAACGCCGTCCGCTCAGCGATCCGGGCGCGAGCGCGGGATCGAAAACGCGATCGACGTTCAGCGATTCGGGAATGATCGATGACGCCATGCCGCCGACTGTCATGTCGTTCTTCGCAGCGATGAACGTCGCGCCGGCGCGAACGCCGCCGATCGATGCGACGCCGCGCGCGGAAACGCGATAGTGCTGCCGCGAGTCGGCGGCCGCGCGCAGCAGCGCATCGGTCCGCAGCGTGCCGAACACCTGGCGCATGCCGACGCGCGTGTCGACGAAGACGCGGCTGGAGTCGCCGGCCAGCGCGCCCCCTTCGACGACGAGCGTCGTCTGCGGCGCATGTTTCGTCCACGAGCCGCGCAGCTCGAGTCCGTCGCTTTTGCGATCGTGAAAGCCGTGACCGATGACCGTGACCGGCCAGCCGCGCCACGCGGAGATGATCGCGGCGCCGCGCGTTTCGCCGAACGACGCGATGAGCAGCGTGTCGAGCCGGCCGACGACGTCGCCGACGCGCAGCCCGATCTCCGTCGCCTGATAGCCGGCCGAGCTCGTGCCGCCGATGAGCGCCGACAGTTCCTGACGGCCGAAACCGTACGGCACGGCGTCGCGCAGCGTCCGCGTCGGAAGCTCCGCGTGCGCGTTCGCTTCGGGCGGTAACGCGGGAACGAATGCGCGATTGGATGGCGGAGGCGGCAGCGGCGCGCCGTCAGTCGAAGCGAGGCGGCGAACGACGAAACCGTCCGGCTCGAGCGACATGAAGAAGAGCGAGCCGTCAGGCGACGGCGCAGGATCGAAGGCGGCGCCGGCCACGCGGGTGACCGCTTCATCGCCGCCATCGATGCGATGCACATCGATGAACCCCTTCGCGGCGACGAGCGCCAACAGCTCGCCTTTCGCGCCAAACTCCGGCGCGAACGAGCCATCCGGCCCAAGCGGCTTCCCGTCGAGCATCACACGCCAGCCAACCTCGCCGTGCTCCGCCCACGCCACCCGCCCGTCGCGCGCAACGCGCGGATGCGAGTAAACACGATCGAGCGTCGGCTTCGTGTACGGCTCGATCGCACCGGTCAACAGGTTGACGATCACGAGTTGCGAGTAACCGAAGCGGCTGCGCACGGCGATGGCGCGCCGTTCGTCGGGAAACGGATCGGCATCGCGCACGTCGTCGAGTGTCGTCAGCCGTTCGATCTCGCCGCTCTGCGGCGTCCAGCGAAAGAGATCGTGATGCAGGAAGCCATCGCGATCGGGCTGGCGATGCGAGTAGATGAGCGAGCGTCCGTTCGGCATCCAGCGCGGCGATTCGATGTCGCCGCCGTCCGACGGCACGAGCGTTTCGACCGGTTTGCGCGGCAGCGGCCGCGATCGCACCGGTCCGACATCCTCCGGATCGCGGCGCAGCAACTCATCGATCGCTTTCTGCTGTTTCGCTTCTTCTTCCGCCGGCGCTTCGGTCGAGAAGATGACGAGCTTCGCTCTCCCCTGTTCATCGCGCAGCACCATCGCCAGCTGTTTGCCGTCGGGCGAGACCGCCGGCTCGCGACTGTTGCGCCGCGTCTCCTGCCACAGCTCCCCTTCGCGCAGTGACGGATCCTCGTCGTGCTCGACGCCGATGGCGCGCGACGTCAGCTCCGCGGTGAACTTCGCGTAGAGCCGCCGCGGTGAATCGCCGAAGACGCCTTCGAACGCTTCATCGAACGAACGTCGGCGACGCGCGGTCATCCGCGCCCAGAGATGACGAAAGGAATCGGGACCGCTGCGCGCTTCGAGCCATTCGAGATATGCGGAGCCGGCCAGATAGGCCATCGACATGCCGAGGAACTGGCGATCGGAGCTGAGTTGCGCGTAGGTCGGAAGACGTCCGCTGCCGGCCCATTTGCGCAGGACCGCCGCGCGGATGGAACTGCTCGGACGTCCGGAGCCGGTGATGCGGCCTTCGACGACGGTTGCATAGCCTTCGAGCACCCATCGCGGCGCGCGGAGCGTGATCGGATTGAGCGGCACGACGCGGCTCAGCAGCTGTTCGCTCGGGTTGCGCGGCGGACGGAGCAGATGGACGAGATGCGCGACTTCGTGGACGGTGAGCAGATCGATCCAGTCGCGGTATTCGCCGATCTGTTCTTCGGGCGCCGGCTCTTCCGCATAGAGAACGATGCGGGGCGAATCGAGGAGCGGATACGTGAGTCCGTTCGCTTCCGCGTACGGATTCATGACGATGATGTCGGTGATCTGCGGCGGTGTGTAGCCGACCTCTTTCGAGACGGCGTCGCGGACCGATTCGATGCGCGAGGCGGCCGTGCGCGCCCACTCTTCGTAGGGACGCGGATAGTGGATGCGAAAGTGCGGCGTCGCGATCGTCAGCCAGTCGGCGGCGGGTGATTGTGCGTGGGACGGAACGGCGGCGAAGAGGACGAGCGTCAGCGCCACGCGCGAAAAGGAACGAAGCATTAGCGTTGAAGGATAACGGACGTTCGTCCGGAGTTACGATGTGCGGCTTATGCGAACGATCATCGCCCTTACTCTTGCCCTCCTTCCGATCGTCGCCGTCGCGCAACCAGCGACGAGTCGTCCGTCGACGATGTTTGTGATGCACGGCGGGGCCGGAACCATCACGCGCAAAACGATGACGCCGGAGATGGAGAAGCAGTATCGCGAGGCGATGGAAACGGCGCTGAAAACCGGCAACGCGATCCTCGCAAAAGGCGGCACGTCGCTCGATGCCGTCGAAGCAGCGATCCGCGTCCTCGAAGATTCGCCGCTCTTCAACGCCGGTAAAGGCGCCGTCTTCACGCACGAAGGAAAGAACGAGCTCGACGCGTCGATCATGGACGGGAAGACGCGCAAAGCGGGCGCCGTCGCCGGCGTGACGATCATCCGCAATCCGATCTCCGCGGCGCGCGCGGTGATGGACAGATCGAAGCACGTGATGATGGCCGGCCGCGGCGCGGAGCTCTTCGCGACGAAGATGGGCCTGGAGATCGTCGATCCGTCGTACTTCTGGACCGAGCGCCGCTGGAAAGCGCTGCAGCAGGAGTTGCTGAAGGAGGAGCCGACCGAACCAAAGAAGTTCGGCACCGTCGGCGCGGTGGCGCTCGACAAGGAAGGCAACCTCGCCGCGGGAACGTCGACCGGCGGCACGACCAACAAGCAGTACGGCCGCATCGGCGACTCCCCGATCATCGGCGCCGGAACGTATGCCGACAACGCGTCGGTCGCCGTTTCATGCACCGGCGACGGCGAGTACTTCATCCGCCTCAGCGTCGCCCGCGACATCGCCGCTCTCGTCGAGTACAAAGGGATGACGGTGAAACAGGCCGGCGACGAAGTGATCATGAAGAAGCTGACAGCGCTCGGCGGCGAAGGTGGCGCAATCATCCTCGACCGCAACGGCAACTTCGCGACGCCGTTCAACAGCGAGGGGATGTATCGCGGATGGATCGGCGCGGACGGCGTGCCGCACGTGGAGATTTACAGGGAGTGAGGAAAAGTCAATTTCCGGGGTCAGACCCCTCGTTTTGACTTTACGGCGCAAAGTCACGCCCCGCCCCCCGCCCCGCCACCACCCCGCTGCTCCATGCCCACTGAAAGTTGAAGCCTCCGATACGGCCGTCGACGGCCAGGATCTCGCCGCATAAATGCAGGCCGGGCGTTAGGCGGGACTCCATCGTCGTCAGATCCACTTCATCCAACGGCACGCCGCCCGCCGTGACTTCGGCGTAGTCGAAACCGCGGTCGCGGGTGACCGGCAGGTCGAGCTCCGTGAACGTTCGTGCGATTGCGCGACGTGATTCCTTCGACAGTTTGCCGAGCGGCGGCGCATTCGGCGCGAGCGCGTCGACCAGGCGATCGGGCAGGCGCACCACGCGCGTCACCGTTGCGTGCGGGTTGCGGCGCGACTCCGCGAGCAGCGCGGCGTCGAGCGACTCGAACGTTTCGCCGGGCAGCAGGTTCGCCGCGAGGGTGGCGGGGCGGGCGGCGAGCCAGTGGCGGCTGATGTCGAGGATCAGCGGCCCGCTGAGGCCGAAGTGCGTGAAGAGCATCGAGCCTCGCGCGCGATGAACGACTTTCCCATTCGCGCTGCGGACGGAAATCTCCGCATCGACGCTCGTACCGCTGAGCGTTTTGATCGGATGCTCGCCGTCGATCATCAGCGGCACAAGCGCGGGGAAGAGCGGCGTCACGCTGTGGCCGAGTGCGCGAACGAGCGCGTAACCCGAGCCGTCGCTGCCGGTTTTCGGGACGCTTCGCCCGCCGGCAGCGAGAATCACCCGCTCCGCTTCGAGCGTGCCGTTGATGACGAAGCCGCGTTCGAGCGTCGTTACTTTTGTCGATGTCAGCAACTCAACACCGGCGTCGCGTGCGGCGGTCAGCAGCGCGTCGACGATCGTCTTTGCGCGATCGGTGACGGGAAACAACTTCCCCGTTTCTTCGCGCTTCAGTTCGACGCCGAGGTCGCGGAAAAAGTCGACGGTCTCCTGGACATCGAACTCGCGCAAGACCTTCGCGATCTGATTTCGGTTCCCGTTAAAGTCAGCAGAAGAGACGGCGTGATGCGTCACGTTGCAGCGTCCGCCACCCGAGATCAGGATCTTCGCGCCGATGCGCGCGGCACCGTCGATCGCCACCACGCGACGCCCCGCGCGCGCCGCAAAAATCGCCGCCATCAGCCCCGCGGCCCCCGCACCAATCACAGCAACGTCACAACGGCTCATCGAACATTCACCGCGCACCATTTAACATTCGCGCGCCATGCTTCGACGCCTGATCGCTCTTCTGCTCATTCTCGCCCCCACCCTGGCGTACGCCGCGGCGCAGCCGCCGATGGACGCCGCGCAGCTTCAGCTTGCGCTCAAAAAACTCAACGTCCTCGGCACGGCGCTCTACATCGCCGCGCATCCCGACGACGAAAACACGGCCATGATCTCGTGGCTCGGCAACGAGCGGCTCTATCGCACCGGCTACCTCGCCATGACGCGCGGCGACGGCGGACAGAACCTTCTCGGCGACGAGAAGGGCGAGCTCCTTGGCGTGATCCGAACCCAGGAACTGCTCGCAGCGCGACGCATCGACGGCGGCGAACAGTACTTCACCCGCGCCCTCGACTTCGGCTATTCGAAGTCGCCAAAAGAATCGCTCGAGATCTGGGGACACGACACCATCCTCGCCGACGTCGTCTGGAACATCCGCCGCTTTCAGCCCGATGTTCTGATCACCCGCTTCCCGACGACCGGCGAAGGCGGTCACGGACATCACACCGCGTCGGCAATGCTCGCGGTCGAAGCATTCAAGGCCGCGGCCGATCCGACAATGTTCCCCGAGCAGTTGAAGTACGTCAGCCTCTGGCAGCCGAAACGGCTCTTCTGGAACCGCTTCTCGTGGCAGCAGATCAAGCCGGACGATCCGCTCGTCGCCAACGACGTGAAGGTCGATCTCGGCACCTTCAACCCTCTCCTCGGCCGCGCCTACTCGGAGATCGCCGCGGAGTCGCGCAGCCAGCACAAGAGCCAGGGATTCGGCGCCGCCGAACGCCGCGGCAGCATCATCAACTACTTCACGCAGCTCGCCGGCGATCCGGCGAAGAGCGATCTCTTCGAAGGAATCGACACGTCGTGGTCGCGCTACAAAGGCGGCGAACGAGTCGGCAAACTGCTGCAGCAGGCGTCGGACGAATTCGATCCGAAGCAGCCGTCGAAATCACTCCCGGTTCTTCTCCAGGCGTGGGACGAGCTCGATCGCCTCGGCGCCAGCGACGCGTGGTCGCCGCGCGTCAATCCTTGGATCGAGGTGAAGCGCCGCGAACTGCTCAACGTCATCCGCGGCGCGGCCGGACTCTCCATCGACGTCAGCGCGGCCGAATCGTCGGTCGTGCCGGGCGGCGAGATCCCGGTCAACGTCACGGTCGTCAATCGCAGCGACTACCCGTTTGTCCTTTCCACGGTCGGCTCGCGCTACGGCAATCCGAGCAAAGGCGTCGGCAAAACGCTCGCGAACAACCAGCCGATCAAAACCGAGATCAAAATCAAACTGCCCGACGACTTCGCGTACTCGCAGCCGTACTGGCTCGCGGCGCCGGCGTCGAAAGGCGCGTTCAACGTCAGCGATCAGACACTCATCGGACTCGCCGACAACCCGCCGTCGATTCCGATCGTCGTCTCGCTGCAGGACAACTTCCGGACGCTGATCTTCACCGTGCCGGCGGTCTACACCTGGACCGATGCGGTGCGTGGCGAACAGACACGCCCGCTCGACGTCGTGCCGGAAATCGTCGCCAATCCCGGCGCGCGCGTCTATCTGTTTCCTGACGCGACGCCGAAGCCGCTCACGCTGACGCTGCAGTCGTTCGCCGGTGCAACCGACGCGACGGTCCGACTCAAACTCCCCGACGGATGGAAAGCGACGCCGGCATCGGCGCCGGTGAAGTTCGCGGCGAAGGGCGACGAAGCGCGCGTCACGTTCAACATCACGCCGACCGCGAAAGAGTCGACCGGCAGCGCGATCGCTGAAGTCGAGCTGCCGAGCGGAAAGAAACTTTCGTACGCGCTGACGAACATCGACTATCCGCACATTCCGGCGCAGCGAATCTTCGGTGACGCGTCGGCGAAACTCGTGCGCGCCGACGTGAAGAAAGTCGGCTCGCGCATCGGCTACATCATGGGCGCCGGCGACAACATCCCGGAGGCGCTGCGGCAGATCGGCTATGAAGTCAACCTGTTGACGGATGCCGATCTGGAGCGTGGCGACTTCGCGAAATACGACGCCGTCGTCGCCGGCGTGCGCGCGTACAACGCCCGCCCGCGGATGAAGCTCGCGCACGCGAAACTGATGCAGTACGTCGAGAACGGCGGCACGCTCGTCGTCCAGTACAACAGCCTGAATCCGCAGCCGCTGCTCGTACAGTCGCCCGGTCCGTATCCGTTCAAAGTGAGCGACGAACGGGTGACGGTCGAAGACGCGCCGATCACCGTATTGAAGGCGACCCATCCACTGCTTACGTCGCCGAACAAAATCACGCCGGCGGCGTTCGAAGGATGGGTACAGGAACGCGGCCTCTACTTCACGAAGGACGCCGATCCGAAATACGAAACGATCCTCGCCACCGCCGATCCGGGCGACGAACCGAAACCGGGCGGCGAGCTTTACGCGCGCTACGGCAAAGGAGTCTTCATCTACACGAGCTACGCCTGGTTCCGTCAGTTGCCGGCCGGTGTGCCGGGAGCGTACAAACTGTTCGCGAATCTGGTGTCGGCGCGGTGATTCACACGTCACGCGTTGTTTGCAACCTGCGCAGAACGCGTATGCCATCCTGCGCGTACTAACGCACGCATGTCTGATGACCGTCCACCGATCGGCCGCACCTGGCGGACACTCTATTTCGCCGTCTTCATCAATCTTGTCGTTCTGATCGCGATCTTTTACGCGTTCACGAGGGCGTTTCGTTGAGCGCGCTCGACTGGCTCGTCCTCGCGGCGACGCTTGCCGCGATCGTCATTTACGGCATGTGGCGCGGACGGCGCCATCAGCATCTCGAGGGCTATCTCCTCGCCGACAGGCAGATGCGCTGGCCGACGATCGCGCTGTCGATCATGGCCACGCAGGCGTCGGCGATCACGTTCCTCTCCACGCCCGGCCAGGCGTACACCGACGGCATGCGCTTCCTGCAGTTCTACCTCGGGCTGCCGATCGCGATGATCATCCTCTGCGCGTTCTTCGTCCCGGTCTTTCATCGCCTGAAGGTCTTCACCGCGTATGAATTTCTCGAGCGCCGCTTCGGAATCAAAACGCGGACGATCACCGCGAGCCTCTTCCTGTTGCAGCGCGGACTCTCGACAGGCATCACGATTTACGCGCCGGCGCTGATCATCTCCGTTCTCCTCGGCTGGAACATTCACATCACCAACATCGTCATCGGTACGCTGGTGATTTTGTACACGACTACCGGCGGCACGCGCGCGGTCAGCTGGACGCACGTGCAACAGATGCTGATCATTCTCGGCGGCATGGCGACGGCGCTCGTCATCGCCATCCGTTCCATCCCGGCTGACATCACCGTCATCGAAGCGGTGAAAGTCGCCGGACGGATGGGACGGCTCAACGCCATCGACTTCACCTTCGACTTCACCACGCCCTACAACTTCTGGGGCGGCATGATCGGCGGCCTGCTCGTCGCGCTTTCGTATTTCGGCGCCGATCAATCGCAGGTGCAGCGCTATCTCACCGGTGAAACGCTCACCGAAAGCCGGCTCGGACTGCTCTTCAACGGCATGGTCAAAGTGCCGATGCAGTTCTTCATTCTCTTTACAGGCGCGATGGTTTTCGTCTTCTACCAGTTCGTCGCGCCGCCGCTGATTTTCAATACCGTCGAACGGGCCAAGATCGGCGCGAGCCGATACGCGCTCGATTTCGACAAGCTCGAAGCGAAGCACAACGAACAATTCAACGATAAGCGGACGCGCGTGCATGCGCTCGTCGACGCCATGCGCTCCGGCGATTCGAAACAGGTCAGCCGCGCCACCGACGAATTGCGCGTCGCGCAGGCGCAGGAGAAAGCGATCCACGCCGAAGCGGTCGACCTGTTGAAGCAAAACGATAAGAAGGCCGACGGCACCGACACGAACTACATCTTCCTCACGTTCGTGCTTCGCTTTCTTCCCGCGGGCGTCGTCGGTCTGGTGATGGCGGCGATCTTCTGCGCGTCGATGTCGTCGACCGCGTCGGGTCTCAATTCGCTCGCGTCATCGAGCGTCATCGACATCTACAAGCGCCACGTCAATCCGCATGCGACGCAGCATGAATACGTGCGCGTCTCGCGCTGGCTGACGGTCGGCTGGGGTTTGTTCGCCATCGGATTCGCCGAGTACGTCAATCGTCTCGGCTCGCTCATTGAAGCGGTCAACCGCCTCGGGTCGCTCTTCTACGGAACGATCCTCGCCGTCTTCGTGCTCGCGCTGTTTACGAAAGAGCTTGGAGAGAAGCCGGTCATCGCCGGCGCGATCATCGCAGAGGCGGCAACGATCTATTGCTGGCTGTTCACGAAGATGGCGTGGCTCTGGTGGAACGTCGTCGGATTTGCGGTCGCCATCGTGGCCGCGCTGATTATCGAAAAGCTGCTGCCAGGCACCATCGTCGAGGAGGAAGTGGAAATCGTCTGAAGTTGAAAGTGACGTCAGTTCGCGCCGTTCCCGAGTTATATTGTGCGGAGTCCAGCTCCAGTCCCAACAATTGACCCGCACTCGCATCCAATGTGAAGCGGACCTGTCCGTTCAGACAAAGGATGATTTGTAATGAAACGAACCCTGCGCGTCCTTCTCGCTGCAATGTTGTTTTCGACGTTTGGCTTTGCCGTCGCCGGAGAAATCGTAACGTCCCCCGCCTCGCAACCGGCGCTTGCGAAAACCAAAAAATCGAAAACGCCTGCCGCGAAGAAAAAATCGAGCGGGAACAAAGCCTCGGCGAGACTTTCGAAAGCCGGTCGCGGTGCGCTGATGTCGCGCGCCGGCAGCGGCTGGACGCCACAGACGAACGCGGCGACCGACGCTCCGGTTTACACCGGTGCACCAGTCGACATACGTCCCATCCAGGCAGTTCGCAGTCCCGATCTGAGAAAAGTCCATCCGATCCCGCCGCCGAAACGCGGCGATGAGGACAAAGAGCTGCATCACGAGCCGGTGCGCCCCACCCCGCCAA
Source organism: Acidobacteriota bacterium (assembly GCA_034667465.1). Lineage (GTDB taxonomy): Bacteria > Acidobacteriota > Thermoanaerobaculia > Gp7-AA8 > Gp7-AA8 > JAOBAU01. The sequence continues at coordinate 214,649 of JAXDJV010000003.1, forward strand.
CGAAGGTCGGAGCGCCCGCGGGATTCCGGCAGGCTTTCCCGGGAGCAGAGAGCTCGGCTCCGGCTGAAGCAGGTGTGAGCTTTGACGGCGTCGGCGTCGGACTCAATGGTTTCAGCCCGCACAGCGTTCCTCCCGACGTCAACGGCCGCGTCGGCGCGACGCAATACGTGCAGTGGAACAACACCAGCTTCGCGGTCTTCAGCAAAACCGGCACGCTGCTTTACGGGCCGGCCGCGGGCAACACGCTCTTTCAGTCGCTCGGCGGCGTTTGCGCGTCGCATAACGACGGCGATCCCGTCGTCAGTTATGACATCCTCGCCAATCGCTGGGTGCTCTCCCAGTTCGTGGTCGAGGGACCGGCCGGTGGTTTTTCGCATCAATGCTTCGCGGTCTCGATGTCTGACGATGCACTCGGCTCGTACTACCTGTACGACTTCATCACCGACCCGGTGAACTTCGTCGATTACCCGCACGTCGGAGTCTGGCCCGACGGCTATTACATGACCACGAACGTCTTCAACGCGTCGGGCACCGCATTCGTCGCCGGACGCGTGCACGTTTTCGAGCGCGAGAAAATGATTGCCGGCCTGCCGGCCCGTCAGGTGCAGAAGGACCTCCGCAAAGACGGCAGCACCATCCAGTACGGATTTCTCCCCGCGGATCTCGACAGCGCCATTCCGCCGCCTGCGGGAGAAGCGTCATTCGTCATCGGCCCGAATGGTGAGTTCACGAATCAAACAGACAGCACACGAGTGGCGGTGACCTGGGGAGCGACACCAACGATCGCGTTCACCGAGACGGTGATTCCAGGAACCGGGATCACGACACCGGCCTGCGTAACCGACTATTACGGTCGCGATTGCGTACCGCAGCCTCCGCCTTCGAGCGTCTACGACTATCTCGACAACATTTCGTTTCACTACATGTACCGCCTTGCCTATCGCAACTTTGGCGGCAGTCCGGTGCAGGAATCACTGCTCGTCAGCGCGCCGACGGCGGGAAGTGCGAGCACGCCGGGTCACGGCGCCATCCAATGGATCGAGCTCCGAAACGCCGGCAGCTCCACGGCGACACCGACGGTCTTTCAGTCAGGCACGTTCGATCCGGATACCTCGTACCGCTGGCTCCCGTCGATCGCGATGGATAAGGATCACAACATCGCGCTCGGTTACAGCAAGTCGAGCACGACGATCAAACCGGGCATCTACATAACCGGACGACTCGGCACCGACCCTGTCAACGCCATGGGCGCGGAGACGACGATGCAGGCGGGCGGCGGCTCGCAGACGGGCGCGTACAACCGCTGGGGCGACTACAGCTCGATGACGCTCGACCCGATCGATCAGTGCACCTTCTGGTACACGAACGAGTATCTGAAAACGAACGGCGGCTTCAACTGGTCGACGCGGATCGCGACATACAAGTTTCCGTCGTGTACACCATCGAGCCCGTGGGGAACGCTGTCGGGGACTATCACCTCCTGCGCGACCGGCGCGCCACTCTCCGGCATCACCGTAACGCTGAGCAACGGATTCGCCGGCATCAGCGACGCTTCCGGAAACTACTCGATTCACGTTCCAGCCGGTACCTACACCGCCAGTGCAGCCGGTCTCGACCGAAGCTGCACGACATCCTCACCGGCTGCGGTCTCCGTCATCGTGACGTCGGGCGCGACGACGACGCAGACCTTCTGCGTGACCGGCACCTCGAGGCTGGAGACCACCGTAACCACCATCGACGACGCCTCCACCGGCAACGGCATCGTCAACCGCAACGAGTGCATCCGGTTGAGCGTCGCGCTGAAGAACACCGGCTGTTCGAACGAATCGGCGATCTCCGCCACGCTGTCGACCGCAACGCCGGGTGTGACGATCACGCAGGCAAGTGCCGCATATCCCGATCTCGCCGTCGAAGCCAGCGGTACCAGCACCACGCCGTTCAAGTTCCAGACCTCGAGCTCCTTCGTCTGCGGAACGATGATCAGCTTCACGCTGACGACGTACTACGCAAGCGGCAGCGGGTCGCTCTCGTTCAGCATTCCGACCTGCACCGGCAACACGAGCCAGTCGATTCCGAGCAGTTCGCTGACGTCGGCCGATCTGATTCAATACGATCGAATCTTTCGCGACGGCGTGCCGAGCACCTGCGCAGGCAAGGCGGGTACGGGCGGCGGCTTCCCGGGACCGAAGTACTACAAGACATTCACCTTTACGAACAACAGCGGTGCCGCCACCTGCTACACCGTGAACCTCAGCGCGGCCCTCGGCGGCGACACGGCCATCGAGAGCGTTGCATATGCAACGACGTACAACCCCTCCGCACTCAATACGAACTTTCTCGGCGACAGCGCCATCGGCGACCTCGGAACGTTCGTCGGCAGCGCGTCGTACTCGTTCACGGTCCCGGCGCTCACCGACTTCGTCATCGTCGTCAATACCATCGAACAGTACTCATCATCGGTGTTCAGCGGCACGGTCTCCGGCTTCGTCGACACGAGTGCAGGTCCGGGCGCCTGTCCGGCCTGCGTTCCACCTGCGACTCCAACGGTCAGCGCGGGCGGACCGACGACGTTCTGTCAGGGCGGCAGCGTCACGCTCACTTCGAGCAGCGCGACCGGAAACCAGTGGTACAGAGGAGCAATCCTCCTCGCGGGTCAGACCAGCCGGAATTACGTCGCCACGACGAGCGGCACATACACCGTCGTCGTCACGGCGAGCGGATGCCCGAGCGCTCCGTCGTCCGCGACGACCGTTGTCGTCAATACGATTCCGCCGACGCCTGCAATTACGCCCGGCGGAACGACGACCCTTTGCGGAGGCACCAGTGTCACGCTCACTTCGAGCGGCACAACGGGCAATCAGTGGTATCTCAACGGCAACCCGATCGGCGGCGCCACGAATCAGCAATACGTCGCGAACGCCGGCGGTAACTACACGGTCGTCGTCACGACCAGCGGCTGCAGCAGCGCGGCATCGGCGCCGATCACTGTCACCGCGAGCGCGATTCCTCCGATGCCGACGATCACCCCCGGCGGACCGACCACCTTCTGCGGAGGCAACAGCGTCACGCTGACGTCGAGCAGCGCCACCGGCAATCAGTGGTACCGCAGCGGCAATCCGATCGGCGGCGCAACCGGCCAGCAGTACGTCGCAAACGTATCCGGCAACTACACCGTCGTGGTGACGACCTCCGGCTGTTCGAGTGCTGCGTCAGCCGCGACCGGCGTCACCGTCAACCCGAGTCCGGCCACGCCGGTGATTACGCCCGGCGGACCAACGGGAGCTTGCACGGGCGGCAGCGTCACGCTCACATCGAGCAGCGCAGGCGGCAATCAGTGGTACGACGGCGGCAACCCGATCGGCGGCGCAACCGCGCAGCAGTACGTCGCGAGCGCGTCCGGCAACTACTCGGTGATCGTCACGGCGAACGGCTGCAGCAGCGCATCGGCCGCCACTACGGTCATCATCAGCGGAGTCCCGGCGACGCCGACGATCACGGCGGGCGGGCCGACGACCTTCTGCAATCTCAACAGCGTCACACTCACGTCGAGCGCCGCGTCCGGCAATCAGTGGCTCCTCAACGGCAATCCGATCGCCGGCGCAACCGCACAGCAGTACGCCGCGAAGGTATCCGGCAACTACACCGTCGTCGTCAACCCGTTCGCCTGCAGCAGCGCCCCGTCGAACGCGATCGCGATCACCGTCAACCTCTGCTACCTCGCGCCGAGCGATCTGAACGGCAACGTCATGTCGGACATCGTGCTGCAAAACAGCAACACCAACTCGGTGGCCGCATGGCTGATGGAAGACAACTCGCTCGTCGACGGAAAGGTCGTCTTCAATCCGACCGCGGAGACGAAGATCGTCGCGACCGGTGATCTCGACGGCGACATCAGGGCCGACATCATCGTGAAGAACAACACCACCGGCGCAATCTCGATGTGGAAAATGAACGGCAACGTACTCGTCTCACAGACGATCATCGCCACGCCGAACATCGCCCAGCGTGTCGTCGCGACGTACGACTTCAACCACGACGGAAAGAGCGACATCGTCCTGCAGAACACCTCGACCGGCGCGGTCTCGCTCTGGCTGATGAATGGCGCGACGCTCACGACCGGCATCGCCCTCGGCAATCCCGGACTCAGCGTCAAAGCGGTCGGCGTCGGCAAGTTCGGCGGCGACGCCATCCTCTTCCAGGACAGCAGCACCGGCGCGATCTCGCGCTGGACGATCAGCGGCAACGCCGTCGCGTCGAATCTGGCGATCGGTACGCCGGCGGCGGGAACGAACGTCGTCGCGGCGGCAGATTTCGACGGCGACACCAACGCCGACATCGCCCTTCAGCAGACCAGCACACGTACCGTCTCGGTCTGGCTGATCGGAGCAAACGGCACGACGATCACGCAAAGCGCCGTCGTCGCCACTCCGGTGTTCGACTGGAAAGTCGTCGGCGCCGGCGACTACAACGGGAACGGCCGCGGCGACCTGCTGCTGCACAACCCCGCGACCAACGGCATCGCGCAGTGGCAGATGAACGGAGTGGTCATCGAGCGCGGCTGGAACATCTCGACGATCGCAGGCTGGGTACCACTCGGCAGGTAAGGGATTTGGATTACTTCGCGCCGCGCCGCGCCGCGTTTGCGACGATGGCGCGGATGGCCGCGTCGTACTCCGGCAACTCCCAGTCGTCGCAGCGTGACACCGGCGAGAAACCGGGATTGGCGTTCGCTTCGATGAAATACAGCTCGCCCGACGGCGTCAGCCGGCAGTCGATGCGTGCGTAATCGCGAAGCTGCAGTGCGGGCCAGAGCCGGACGAACATCGTCCGCAGCTCGCGCAGGCGCGCCGCGTCGAACTTCGCCGGACGCGAACGGATGCGCCACCGCGCGCGATACGCGTCGTTGTGCTTCACCTGATACGTCGCCATCGAGCGCGGCGACGACGGATCGCGTCCGATGCGCAGACACCACGGCGGCAGGATGTGCAGCGCTCGAGCGTCGCGCCATGCGAAGACGTAGACATCCTCGCCGGGGATGAACGATTCGACGATCGCTGTTCCGCGGCGATGCACGACCGCCAGCTGCCGCTTCAATGCGGCTTCGCTGTTGACCACCGACGCCATCGCGATCCCCTCGGATGAATCGCCGCCGACCGGTTTCACGACCACCGGGAACGGCGGCACGTCGCGCGGCGCGAAGCCGCGCGGCGCGAGCGCGTATTGCGGAACGCGCACGCCGGCCTTCTCCGCGAGACTCTTGCTGATCGCCTTGTCGCGCGAGATCAGCAGCGCGCCGGGATCGGCACCGGTGTAGGGAAATCGCAGCAATTCGAGCAGCGCTGCGATGTGCAGATCGGATGCGCGGCGGCCGTACATATGCTCCGTCGCGTTGAAGACGACGTCGGGCGCGGCTGCGACGAGATCGCGGACGAGCTGCGCGCCGGAGAGACACGGAATCAGCGTGACGTCGAAGCCGGAACGACGCAGCGACGCGCCGAGGTGAAACTCCATCGGCGCGTGTTTGAAGGCGGCGCGAGTGGTCAGGTGCGGGTCGCCATCGACAAGCTGTTGTCGATCGATCAGCAGCGCCACGCGACGCACGGAAACTCTCTTCGCCACTAACACCGGAGTGACTGCAGCGACAGTTTTCCCTACCCTGCGGTTGCGCGCGGAACGATTCTTCGAGAGATTGACGACACGAATGAAGTCGGGCGGACCATGGCCGATTCGGTGGTGGCTGGCGAGTCTGGTCGGCGGAGCCGTGCTTCCCGTGCTCCTGCTGTCGAGCTGGCTCTTTCTCTCGCACGTGCAGGATGAAGAAACGCGGGCTCGCGCCATCGCACTGCGCATCGCAAAAGCGACCGCATCGCGAATGGGCGCGCTGCATACCAGCTCCGTCGCCCTGCTCGACCGCATGGCGCAGCGTCCGGCCATTCGCTCGTACGACGGCTCATGCGACTCGCTGTTCGCCATCGTCGACTTCTTTCCCGAGTACGCGGACCTCATCCTCTTCGACGATGACGGTCGCGTTCTCTGTCCGACCGACCGCGAAGACAGCGAACCGATTCCGGGCTTCGCGGAACAGTGGATCGGGACGGAACTGCGGGCGAAGAGAATCCGGCCCGGACATCCGATCACGCACGCCACCGGCGGGCGATGGATCTCGGCGCTTACGGTTCCGATCACCCGTCCCGACGGCACATCCGGCGGCATGCTGGCGCTCGTGCAGTTGCCGAACATCACCGCCACTGAAGCGATGCCGCCGAACAGCGTCATCACCATTCTCGACGCGGACGGAGTCGTTCGGGCGCGCTCCAAAGATGCCGAAAAGTGGATCGGGCGCAACGCGCGCGGGCTCGAGATCGTCGAGCACGCGCTGCGCAGAAAAGAAGGGACGGCGGAAGCATCAGGAATCGACGGAACCGAGCGTCAATACGGTTTTGCGCAGATTCCGGAAGTCGGCTGGTTCGTCTACGTCGGCGTCCCGACGTCAGCCGTGATGCAGCCGGTGCGTGACCTGATGATTCGCGGTGTCCTCGGCGGAATCGCGATCGTGCTGGTCGTCCTGACCATCGCCTTTCTGCTGGCGCGGCGAATCTCCGCACCGATCAACGCGATCGCGAAGACGGCGGCGAACGCATCGAAAGGATCGTACGGCACGCCGGTCGAAATCGGCGGACCGCAGGAGATCGCAACGCTTGCAGAGTCGTTCAACGAAATGGTCGATCGGCGCGTCGATGCGGAACGGCAAAGCAGCGAAAGCGAGGGGAAGCTCAAAGCTCTTTCCGATCGGCTGCTCGTGCTGCAGGAGCAGGAGCGAACGCGCATCGCGCGCGAGTTGCACGACGATCTCGGCCAGTCGCTCACCGCACTGAAAATGGACTTCCTCGGTGTTCTCGACGCGATCCCCGAGACCGATGCGAATCGCCGCACGCGCGAGCGAATCGTCCGGACGCTCGACGCCACCGTCAGCGCGGTGCAGCGCATCTCATCCGAATTACGCCCCAGCATCCTCGACGATCTCGGCCTGATTGCCGCCATCGAGTCGGAAGCGCGTTTGTTCGAGGAGCGCACCGGCATCGAATGCGAGCTGTCGCTTCCCGACGAGCAGCCGCCGCTCGACAGCGCGTGTGCGAGTGCGATCTATCGCATCGTTCAGGAGTCGCTCACGAACGTGTCGAGGCACTCGAACGCCAGCCGTGTCGAGCTGCGCGTGCGACGCCGCGCCGGGGCACTGCTGCTCGATGTTCGCGACGACGGCCGCGGTGTCACCGACGATGAGCTGCGCGATCCGGCGTCGCTCGGATTGATCGGCATTCGCGAGCGCGCCGCGATCGTCGGCGGCACTGCAGAGTTCCAGGGAATCAGCGGACGTGGCACCATCATCTCCGTCTCAGTCCCGCTGCGTCAGGAGCCATCATGATCACCGTGCTGATTGCCGACGATCACGACATCGTTCGTGAAGGGATCAAGCAGATCGTTTCGGAGACGAACGACATCGTCGTCGGCGGTGAAGCGCACACCGGCGGCGAAACGCTGGAACAGGTTCGCCAGGGGAAGTGGGACGTCGTCGTGCTCGATCTGAACCTTCCCGATCGTCCCGGTCTCGACGTGCTCGCGCAAATCAAAACGATGGCGCCGCAACTGCCGGTGCTCATTCTCAGCATGCACCAGCAGGTTTCCTACGCCACGCGGGCACTGAAAGCCGGCGCGCTCGGATATGTCAGCAAAGACAGCGCGCGCGAACATCTCGTATCGGCGATTCGCAAGCTCGCGCGCGGCGAGCGTTTCCTCATGCCGCATCTCGCCGAAAGCCTGGCGTTCGGCGGACTCGATCCCGAGACGCGAAGCAGGCATGAGGCGCTGAGCGACCGGGAGTTCCAGGTGCTCTGTCTCATCGCCGCGGGAAAACCGCCGCGCGAAATCGCAGCGGAGCTGAGCGTGAGCGTGAAAACCGTCGGCTCGCATCGTGCGCGGCTGCTCGAAAAAATGGGACTGAAGAACAACGCCGAGATCGTGCAGTACGCGATTGCGAACGATCTGCTGTCAGGCGTGATGTAGGTAATTCACCTGGGCGAAGTTCAGCACTCCGCTGATGCGCGAAGCCGTCGATGCCGCGCATGATGCCGGCGGTCCCAATGACAAAACAGGTTTCTGGTCGGCAGATTCTGCTGATCGACGACGATGAGCTCGTGTGCGGCTCGCTGCGCCAGTTCCTGCTTACGCAGGGCTGCACGGTGTCCGTCGCGGACGATATCGCGACAGCCGAGGGGTTGATGGCGACGCGCGAGTACGACGTCGTGCTCGTCGATCCGTACCTCACGACCGGCGTCCGCGACGCCGGCGGCGCGAGCGGCGCGATCGTGAATCGCATTCGCATCCTGCAGCCGAAAGCCGCGGTGATCGTGCTCACCGGCTACGACTCGCCCGCCCTGCTGCACGCCGCGCAGCGCGACAACGTTTCTGAATTTCTCAAGAAGCCGCGCTCGGTCGTCGCCATTGGCGAAGCGATCGGCCGCGCAGCCGCGGAGGTCCGATGACGACCTCCCCGTATACTCCGCGCATCCCTGACTACAACTTTTGCCGCGCGACAGCCGTGTCTGTCGGCGGCGTTCTTCCTCGAATCGCTTGAAAAAGGACCTGCCATGAACCGTCTCCGTGCCGTGCTTTTCCTCCTGCTGACGCTCTTCGTTTTCACGACCGGCGCGCATGCGCAATCCGATCGCGGCTCCGGCGGCTCCGCCGCGACGCTGCAGCGGCTTCCGGTCACGCTCGCGAGCGTTCCGAACATTTCGGAATGCCGCGAGGTCGGCCTGACACAGGAGGTCGTCGATATCGCGAGCGCGGCAATCGAGGATCCGGCCGAGACGTTCGAGAAATGGCGTATCGAACATCGGTCGATGGTCGAACAGTCGCCGGCGATCGAATGCGAGAGCAAGTTGTGGCAGGAGCTCCGCCGCAGCTCGGGTCTCGGCAACGTCGCCAGCGTTCCGCCGGGAACCGCCTCCTTCAACCTCCGTCCTTCCGTTTCGCCGGAAGAAGCGTTCCTCCGTTCGCTGATGCCGCTGCGGCCTGACGCGGCGTCGGTCGGCGGCAACGTTCTCATGGCCGGCGGTGTCGAGAACTACCAGGGCGAGATGCAGATCGCCGTCAACCCGACCAACCATCTGCAGCTCGTCGCAGGCGCGAACCATTTTTATGCCGATCCGAACTGCCCTCGCCCGGGCGGCGGCGCGACCAACGGCACGCAGGCCTTCTACGGCTCGACCGACGGCGGCGCGACGTGGAACTACAAATGCGCGCCGTGGCCGAGCGACATCAACGGCGCGGTCTCCGGCGCGGCGTTCTTCTTCGGCAGCGATCCCGCCCTTGCGTGGGACAGCACCGGACACGCCTTCGCCGCGTACATGCTGCTCAACTGCAACAGCGCGCAGACCTCATGCGGCTACTCGATCGTCGTCGCGAAGACGAGCGACGTCGGTCAGACGTGGGTTCCGTGGGGCACCGTCGTCAACCACAGCGCCGACAACACGCACGGCGACGACAAAGAGATGATCGCCGTCGACAACTCTCCCGGCCCGGCCTCGGCGAAATCGCATCCCGGCCGCGTCTATGTCATCTGGGATGACCTCAACATCGAGCGCGTCGCGTACTCCGACACCGGTACTTCGTGGACGACGGTCCTCCTGCCCAACGGCACCAACGCCATCGGCGGCAACGTTGTCGTCGGAAGCGACGGCACTGTCTACGCGATCTGGAATCGTCTCAACGATCCGGAGCTGATCGTCTTCTCGAAGTCGGTCGATGGCGGCGCCACGTGGACGACGCCGGTCACCGCAGCCAGCTCTGTGCTCCTGTCGTTCGGCACGAACAACAAACCGCCGGCGCAGGAAAGCCGCGCCGTCAACGCCTTCGGTTCCATCGCGATGGACTCGAACTCCGCCTCCGCGTACTTCGGACGGCTCTATGTCGTCTACAACGACTTCCCGACCGGCACGAGCACCGGCACCGACATCAACACCTACCTCGTCTCGTCGTCGGACGGCGGCCTGTCGTGGTCGACGCGTGTAAAGGTCAACGACGACGCCGGCACCGCGACGCAGATCTTCCCGTGGGTCGCGGTCGATCAGAGCGACGGCACCGTGAACGTGTCGTGGTACGACTCGCGCGTCGATGCGACCAACAACCGCAAGACGCAGGTCTTCTACGCGCGCTCGTCGAACGGCGGCGTCTCGTTCGAACCGAACATTCTCGTGACCGACAACGGCGGCGTCGTCTGGCGCAACGCCGTCAACTACTCCGACGAGAACACGACCGACAACGCGTCGCGCAACGGCAACCAGTACGGTGACTACGCCGGCATTGCCGCCTACAACCGTCAGGTCCACCCGTTCTGGATGGATACGCGCAACTTCTTCCCGTCCGCCGATACCGTTTCACCGACGCGCCGCGAGGATGCGGCCTCGTCGACGATCATCAACTGCGCCGCGCCGTCCGCGATCGCCGCACCGAGCGTGGCCGCGAGCTGCGCCGCGCCGCGCGTGACCGTCTCGTGGTCGGCGCCGGCAAGCTGGGGAACGAACGCGACGAACGGTACCTACTCGGTTTATCGCTCCACGACGCCGGTCTTCCCGGGCGGCTCGCCGCTCACCTCCGGTCTTTCGACGACCACGTATGACGACCTGTCCGGCCTGCCGACGGTGACGTACTACTACTTCGTCGTCGCGGTAAACAATTGCCCCGGCACACTCCTTACGCCGATGACGGTGACGTCGGCCGTCAGCGCGGCGATCGCCTTCCCCGCCTGCGGCGCGACCGTCGGCAATCTGCAGGGCCACGTGACCGCCAGCGGTTCTCCGCTCGCCGGCGTCGCGATCAGTGCTTCGCCGTATTCGGCGACGACCGACGCGAACGGCGACTACTTCATCGGGCCGATTCCGACCGGCACGTACACCGTGACCGCGACCCGCGCCGGCTACGACGTCAACACGGCGAACAACGTCGCCGTGATCGATGGACAGACGACGACGCAGAACTTCGCGATGATCGCGTCGTCCGGCGGCAGCTGCTTCGTCGACACGACGCGCGCGCAGTTCGAAGCCGGCACACTGACGAACATCGACTCGTCGGGAACGCCGGGCGATCTCAAGCTGTCGCTGACCGTGCCGGAAGCGGTCGATCAGCATGCGGATGACAACGGGTTCGGCTCCGGCTACGGCTTCTCGAACACGGCGTTCATCGGCCAGACCTTCACGCCGAGCGTGACCGCGACGCTGACGAAAGTCGACGCGTCGATGTTCTGCTCAGGCTGCTCGGGCGCTAATCCGAACATCACTCTCGAAGTCCGCACCACGAGCGCCGGACTGCCGGTCATGACGGCCGGCGGCCTGCTCGCCAGCGCGACCATCACCGGTTTCTCGAGCGGCTCGTCGAGCACAAAGACTTTCGTTTTCGCGACACCGCCCACGCTCACCTCGGGCACCCAGTACGGAATCGTGGTGAAAAACGCCGCCGCCCGCACCGGCACGCAGGCGTGGATTTCTTCCAGTGGCGACGTCATGGCCGGCGGACGCCGCGTGGCGTGTACGTCCGCGTCGTGCTCGAACCCGACCGGTACGAATTCCAACAGCGATCTGATTTTCGCCGCGTACATGAAGAGCGCAACGTTCAACACGTCGGGCTCGCTCGTGTCGACGGTGAAGGACAGCAATCCGGCCGCCGGCGCAGCAACGCAGTGGACGACGATCTCCTGGACGGCGACCACTCCCGCGAACACGACGGTGAAGTTCCAGGCGGCAGGCAGCAGCAGCGCCGGCGGTCCGTTCACCTTCATCGGTCCTGACGGCACGGCGGCAACGTTCTACACGACCAGCGGCGCCTCGCTGTCGCAGTTCAACGGCAAGCGCTACCTCAAGTACAAAGCATTCCTCTCCACGACCGACACCGCCGCCACGCCGACGCTCAGCGACGTCACCGTCTGCGATGCGTTCACCGATTGCAGCGGCTCCATTCCGACGATCGTTCCCGGAGCCGCGCAGGCCTGCGCCAATTCGACCGGCAACACCGCGTCGGGTCCGGCCGCGATGACGTCGTACGCATGGACGATCACCAACGGGACGATCACCGGGGGCGCCGCAACGCAGAACGTGACGTACACGGCCGGCGCGTCCGGCAGCGTGCTTCTCGGTCTCACCGTGGTGACCAGCGCAGGCTGCACGGCCTCCAACTCGAGCTCTGTTCCGATCAACTCCGTGGCGACGCCGACGATTACTCCCGGCGGCGCGACCACGTTCTGTGCAGGCGGCAGCGTCACGCTCACTTCGAGCAGCGCCTCCGGCAATCAGTGGTATCTCAATGGCAATCCGATCGGCGGCGCGACGAACAACACCTACAGCGCGACTGCGACCGGCAGCTACACGGTCGTCGTCACCAGCAGCGGTTGCGCGAGCGCGCCGTCGTCGGCGACGAGCGTGACCGTCAATCCGATCCCGGCCACGCCGACGATCACACCGGGCGGTCCGACGACGTTCTGCACCGGCGGCAGCGTCACGCTGACCTCGTCGAGCGCGAGCGGCAACCAGTGGTATCTCGATGGCAACCCGATCGGCGGCGCGACGAACAACACGTACAGCGCGACGGCGGCCGGCAGCTACACCGTCATCGTCACCACGAGCGGTTGCAGCAGCGCCGCATCGTCCGCGACGAGCGTCACGGTCACCGCACCGCCGGCCACTCCGACAATTACTCCGGGCGGACCGACCACATTCTGTGCAGGCGGCAACGTCACGCTCACCTCGAGCAGCGCGTCCGGCAATCAGTGGTACCTCAACGGCAACCCGATCGGCGGCGAGACCGGCCAGCAGTACATCGCAACAGCGTCCGGCAACTACACCGTCGTCGTTACGACCAGCGGTTGCAGCAGCGCCGCATCGTCGGCGACGGCAGTTACCGTGAACCCGACTCCGGCCACGCCGACGATCACGCCCGGCGGTCCGACGACCTTCTGCACCGGCGGCAGCGTCACGCTGACCTCGTCGAGCGCGAGCGGCAATCAGTGGTATCTCAACGGCAACC
>JAXDJV010000004.1:0-222940 GCA_034667465.1 Acidobacteriota bacterium
GCGTTCTCTCCGGTACGCCGACGCAGAACGGCTCGTTCCCGATCGTCGTCACCGTCACCGACTCGAACGGCTGCACCGGCACCGGCGCGACGTACAACCTCACCATCAACTGCCAGACGATCACCGTTACGAATCCTGTTGGGAATGTCGGCACGAGGAACGCGCCGTTCAGTGCGACCTTCACGCAGACGGGCGCTCAGGGCTCGGCGACCTTCACCACCGCTTCGACGCTGCCGACCGGCATCACGCTCGCCACGAACGGCGTGCTCTCCGGCACGACGCTGCAGACCGGCACCTTCCCGATCGTCGTGACCGTCACCGACTCGAACGGCTGCACCGGCACCGGCGCGACGTACAACCTCACCATCAACTGCCAGACGATCACCGTGACGAATCCGGCCACGACGACCGGCACGGTCGCCTCGCCGTTCAGCCAGACGTTCACGCAGACCGGCGCGATCGGTGGTGCGACGTTCACCACTGCCTCGACGCTGCCGACCGGTCTTTCGCTTTCGGCCGCCGGCGTTCTCTCCGGCACGCCGACGCAGTCGGGCTCGTTCCCGATCGTCGTCACCGTAACGGACGGCGGCAGCTGCATCGGCACCGGCGCGACGTACACGCTGGTGATCGCCTGCAACGTCATCTCAGTCACCAACCCGGCGACCAACATCGGCACGGCCGGTTCCGCGTTCAGCCAGACCTTCACGCAGACCGGCGGCAACGGCACGATCACCTGGTCGGAGACCGGCGCGCTGCCGGCCGGCATCACGCTCAACACGTCGACCGGCGTTCTCTCCGGTGTGACCAGCGCGACCGGCACGTTCCCGATCGCGGTCACCGCGACCGACGGCAACGGCTGCGTCGGCACCGGCGCGACCTACAACCTCACGATCAACTGCCAGACCATCACCGTCACCAACCCTGGCGTGAACACCGTCCAGGCCGGCGTGGCGTTCAATCAGACCTTCACCGTCACCGGCATCCTCGGCACGGTGACGTGGAGCGAGACCGGCGCGCTGCCGAGCGGCATCACGCTGAATTCTTCGAGCGGCGTTCTCTCCGGCACGACCAACGCGATCGGCAGTTACCCGATCACGGTCAAGGCGACGGATACGAACCTCTGCTTCGGCACCTCGTCGTACACGCTGACCGTTACCTGCCCGACGATCACCGTCACGCGCACCGGCGGCGGCTCGTTCCCGGCCGCGACCTTCAACACCGTGTACGCGGGTCAGAGCGTCACGGCGAGCGGCGGCGGTGGCTCGTACTCATTCGCCGTCACCGCGGGCACGTTCCCGACCGGCTTGTCGCTGGCATCGGGCGGCGGGATCACAGGTACTCCGACGGCCACCGGTACGTTCAACTTCACCGTCACGGCGACCGACACCGCCAGCCTCTGCACCGGTACGCAGTCGTTCTCGATCGCGGTCAACCCGTCGGCAGGCGGTGACTCGTACAGCAACCTCGTGAACAACACGCAGGCGGTCGTCACCGGCGGAACCACGACGTCGCCGGCGACTCCGTTCGTCGGTCTGAGCGGCACGATCATCGCCAACGATCTGCCGGCTGGTGGCGTTGCCGCGGTCGCCGGAACGTTTGCCACCACGCAGGGCGGCAGCGTCACGATCGCCGCGGACGGAACCTTCATCTACACGCCGCCGGTCACCGCGACCGCGCTGGCGAGCGATACGTTCAACTACACGGTCGCCAGCGACACGGGCGGAACGGGCACGCCGGCCACCAACACCGGCACGGTCACGCTCAACCTCGCGGGACGTGTCTGGTATGTGAAGAACAACGGAGCGGCGGGCAACGGCCAGTCGCAGTCGCCATTCAACTCGCTCGCGGCCGCGCAGACCGCCTCGGCCGCCGGCGACATCATTTACGTCTACAACGGCGACGGCTTGACCACCGGCCAGACCGCCGGCATCACGCTCAAGAACAATCAGCAGCTCATTGGCGAAGGTGTGGCCCTGGTGGTGAACACCGTCACCCTCAAGGCTGCCGGTACCAAGCCGCAGATCACGAATACCGCGGGCGACGGCGTGACGCTCGCGAACGGCAACACGCTCAAGGGCTTCACCGTCACGGGAACGAGCTCCAACGGCATCAACGGCACGAACACGAACGGCCTGACGGTCGACACGGTGACCGCCACGGCCGCCGGCGCCGGGGCCTCGTCACTCGTGCTGACGACGCCGAGCAACAACGTCACGATCACGAACACGACGCTCAGCAACTCGCCGCTCTGCCTGACCATCAACGGCGGCACGGCGAACTTCGTGATGAACAACACGAACACGATCACGGCCAACGCCGGCCAGCGAAGCATCAACTTCGCGAACCTCGGCGCGACGTCGGTGACGGCCATCGGCGCCGCCATTACCGATAACGGCGTCGGCATGGCCGTTACCAACAGCGTCAACGGCGCCGCGATCAGCTTCACCGGCACGCAGACGCTCGGTACGACGACGAACCCCGCCGTCACCCTCGGCCCGAACGGCGCCACTTCGGTCATCACGTTCAGCGGCACGTTGGCCATCACCACCTCGACCGGCAACGGCTTCAGCGCAACCGGCGGCGGCACGCTGAATGTCACCGGCACGGCGAACGTCACCACTGGAGCAGCCACCACCGGCGTGAATATCAACGGAGTGACGGCCGGCGCGTCGGGTGTGACCTTCACCACCGTCAACACCACCGGCGCCACCACGGGCGTCTCCCTTACGTCGCTCGGCAACGGCAACGTCACCATCAACGGCGGCACGATCAGCGGCGGCACGACCGGTCTCTCGCTCTCGACGCTCGGCACCTCGACCGTCACCCTCGGCGCGAACGCACAGACGCTGACCTTCACCGGGTCGACCACGGCCATCAGCGGCACAACGTTCGGCACGCTGGCCGTCGCGGCCGGCAGCACCGTCAACGTCTCCGGCGTCACGGCGCTCAATCTCGCCACAGGCGCCGTCACCGGCACATTCGCCAACGTCAGTTCCACCGGCGGTACGAACGGCGTGACCCTCAGTGCCGTCACCGGCGCCTGGGGCGCCACGGCAGGAACGCTCACCGGCGCCAGCGGCGCGACCTTCAACGCCACCGGCACGAGCACTGGCACCGTCTCGTGGGCTGGTGCGATCACGCAGGCCAATGGCGCGAACGTGGTCACCATCTCCGGGAGCCACACCGGCACGATCAACTTCAGCGGCAACGTGCAGACCAGCGGCACGAGCACCGGCGTCAGCATCAGCGGCAGCTCAGGCACGTACAACTTCACCGGTGCGACGAATACGATCGCCGGCAGCGGCGGCGGCATCACCATCGGCAACGGCGCGACCGAATCCGGCACCATCACCTTCGGCTCCGGCACCAGCATCACCAGTACCGCCGCCGGTGCGGTGTTCAACATCAACGGTCCGGTGGCCACGGTTTCCGCAAACGTCACCTACAGCGGCACGATCAGCAAATCGGGCACTTCCGGAGTCGTTCTCAACATCTCGAACTACTCCGGTACGCTGCTGATGAACGGCACCTCAATCGTCGGCCTCTTCAATGGCAGCGGTTCTTCCACGTCCACCCTCAGCAACATCACCGGCTCCGTCACGATCAACAACCTGAGTCTGACGTCGGGCTTCAATACCTTCAGCGGAACGCTGCTCGGCATCAGCGGCACGAACACCGGCAGCACGATCACGTTCAACCATCTGGTGCTGTCCGCAAACGGCAGCGGTCACACCGGCGCCGGTCTCGTCGATAGCGGGACAGGAGGAACGGTGACGGTGACAGCCACCGGCGGTGCCAGCACGTTCGATACCGGTGGTGCCGCATTGAGCCTGAATGGCCAGGCCATGGGCGCATCGACCATCGGCACGCTCACGTGCACGGGCGCAGCGGCGGCGGCAAACGGAACCTGCGTCTCGCTCACCTCCGTCTCGGGATCGCTCACGATCTCCGGCGGCTCGATCACCGGCGGCGGCGCTGCTGCATTCCTGGTCAGCGGCGGAACCCCCACCATCTCCTACGCCGGCACGATCACGCAGAACACAGCAGCACAGCGCGCGGTCGACCTGCAGACCAGGACCGGCGGCACCATCACCTTCTCGGGTCTCATCACCAGCTCCGGCGGCGCCGGCGTGTTCATGAACAACGCCGCAGGCGGTTCGACCACGGTCTTCAGCGGCGGCATGACCCTGAGCACGGGCACCTCCGATGCCTTCACCGCCACCGGCGGCGGGGTCGTCAACGTCAGCGGTACGAACAACATCACCACCACCTCCGGCAAGGGCATCAACTGGGCCACGGACACCTCGGCTGCGACGGTGACGTTCAACAACGTCACCTCGTCAACGGGCGCCGCAGTCACCATCACCAGCAGCGGTGCGACTAACTTCACCCTTAACGACGTGACGTCAACCACGGGAACGGCGGTCGCCATCACTACCGCGACAGGCGCCTTCACCTTCCACGCGATCAACGCCAACGGCGCCGCAACGGGCATTAGCGTCACGGGCGCATCCGGCTCCTTCACGGTCAACGGCACCAGCACGACGTCGGGCACGGGCGGCACGCTCCAGAACTGCACGGCCAAGGGCGCCGACATCCGCACGTCCAGCAACATCACCCTGAAGAACATGAACTTCACCAACAACGCCACCGGCAACCTCGGCGTGGCTACGACGTGCGGTGATGCGCTCAACGGCACCAACGGTCCGACGAACTGCAACGCCAACATCAGCCTCCTGACCATCACCACGGCCACGCTGAACAACGTCACCGCCACGGGCAGCAAGCAGATCGGCATCGACGTCAATGGCGGCACCAATCTGACCCTGACCAACGTGACGGCCACCGGCAACGGCAACGAGGTCGAAGAAGACGGCGTGCAGATCGTGAACCTCCTCGGCACGCTGGCCATCAGCGGCGGCACGTACAAGGACAACGCCGCGAACGAGTTCGAAGTACAGAACGGCGTGGCCGGTACGCTGACCATCACTGCCGACAGCGCCACGTTCAGCAACACGGCCTATCCGACCGGAGTCACCACGCCAAGCAACACGACGGCCAACGGCGGCCTCTTCCTCGCCACACACGGAGCGTCGGGCTCGATCATCAATCCGACCGTGACCAATTGCATCTTCGACCGCATCTACACGCAGGCCTTCCGCGCCGACATGGCAGGAAATACCGGCATGACCATCCTCTTCGGGCCAGCCTCGGGCGCGGGTAACGGCAATACCGTCAGCAACGCCGGCGGCGGCGCCATCATCACAGGTACCAACACGGGTACGGTCAACTTCACCATCCGCAACAACGGCTTCACCAACAACCCGGCCGTGCAGCCGGACACGAATTCGGGCGGCGTCATCAGTGCCCGCAAGTCGTCCCCAGCGAACGGCAGCTGGACGGGAACGATCCAGAACAACACGGTTGGTACGAACGGTGTGGCGAAGTCGGGTTGCGTCATCGCCGGCTGCATCGGCATCAACTTCGACACCAGCAACGCCTCGGGCAACTACACGACCACGATCACTGGCAACAGCGTCTTCCGCACAAGCGGAGACGGCATCAACGTCCATGGCGGCGGCGGCAGCGACTCGTCTGTCATCCGCACCACCATCCAGACCAACACCCTCGGTGACCCCGAGCCGAACGGTCAGGGCGCGGGTGGACAGACGCAGGGCAATGCCATCTTCGTGGAGGCCGGAACGGTCGCCGGCGACACGACGACGGTCAAGGCGCAGATCGACACCAACACGGCCAGCGGCCAGTGGTCGACGGCGTTCAACCTGAGCGCCATCCGCGTCCGGCAGCGCTTCGCCACGACGACGTTCTGCCTGACCAACTACAACCCGGCCACAAACTACGGTGGTGGTGCCGGGACGAATACCTCAGTGTCAGCGTTCCTCACCTCGGCAAATCCGGCCAGCACGGCGCCGGTTGGATACACCGTAGCCACCGCTACGCAGACCGGCGGCACCATCACAGGTCCATCATGTCCGTAGACCAAGTGTTCCTCAGGAGAGAGAAGTTAACGAAGAAGGAGGCAGGCTAAATGGGTACACCATTCATGGGCGAGCTCAAATGGATTTCCTGGAATTTCGCTCCCAAAGGTTGGGCATTCTGCAACGGGCAGTTCTTACCCATCAATCAGAATCAGGCGCTCTTTTCAATTCTCGGTACGATGTACGGCGGTAATGGCCAGACGACTTTCGCGCTCCCCGACCTTCGGGGACGGGTCGGGATTCATCAGGGCGGCTCCGTCGGCGCCACGATCGGCCAGGCTGGCGGCCAGGAGTTTCACACGGTTACCCTCAGCGAGATGCCGGCGCACAATCATCTGGTCAATGCCAGCAACACCAGTGACGGCAACAGCTCGAACGAGCCGACCGGCAACTACCTGGCCAATTCGAACCAGAGTCCGTACCGTACGGCGGCCAACACCACTCTGGCCCCCGCGGAAGTGAGCAATGTCGGCGGGTCGCAGCCGCACGAGAACCGGTCGCCATTCATCGTGTTGAACTGCATCATCGCCCTGTCGGGCGTTTTCCCCTCCCGGAACTAGAAAAATAGAAAGGAGAGCGCTATATGTCGTCACCATTTGTTGGTGAGGTTCGAATGTTCGCAGGCTCGTTCGCTCCTGCAGGCTGGGCGATGTGCCAGGGCCAGTTGATGCCCATCTCGCAAAACGAGACACTCTTTAATCTGATCGGAACGACGTACGGTGGGGACGGTCAGGAGACGTTCGCCCTCCCCAACCTTTCGAGCCGCGTTCCCGTCCATGCCGGACAGGGTCCGGGGATTTCGCAGACGTACCAACTCGGCGAGACGGGGGGCACCGAAAGCGTCACGCTGACCACGAACACGATCCCCGTTCATAACCATGCCTTCCTGGCCTCCACCGACTTCGGCCAGCAGGCGCAGCCTCAGGGCGCATTTCCGGCCCAGAGCGTAACCGGCACGATGTATACCGACGTAGGGAACGGTCCTCCCTTCGTCAACCTCAATGCAGGCTCCCTCAGCCAGGTCGGGGGCAGCCAGCCGCACGACAACATGATCCCGTACCTGGTGATCACCTTCATCATTTCGTTGTTCGGCATCTTCCCTTCGCAGAACTGACAAGTAGAGGAGAAAGAAAACATGTCCAGTCCGTTTGTTGCGGAAATCCGCATGTTTGCAGGCAATTTCGCGCCTACCGGGTGGGCGAGCTGCGACGGTCAGCTGTTGCCCATATCCCAGAACACGGCTCTCTTCTCACTGCTCGGGACGTTCTACGGCGGCGATGGAAAGTCGACGTTTGCACTTCCCGATTTGGCGGGCAACTCGCCGATGGGCCAAGGCCAAGGTCCCGGCCTCAGCGATCGGTTTCTCGGTGAACAATCGGGTGAGCCGTTTGTGACGCTCTTGCAGACGGAGATCCCAATTCACAATCACCTGCTCAACGCCTACAAGGGCGACCCGGCGGACGTCGCCGCGCCCGGACCGTCGATCATCTTCGGCAAGCCGGCCGGCCTGACGCCGTTCCAGCCGTCGACGAACACGCAGATGAACTTCAACGCGACGGCCATCGCAGGCGGCAGCTTGCCCCACAACAATTTGCAGCCGTACCTCTGCCTCTTCTTCATCATCGCCCTGCAGGGCGTCTTCCCCCCGCGCGGCTAAGTCGTCATTCCACCGATGCGCGCGGCGGCCAATGGCCGCCGAGCGTTTTGTCCCACACACAGCGCCCATGACCGAGATCCCGCCGCGCGACGCGATCGTTTACCGCCCCGTTGCCTCGGGAGACGTGCCGTTTCTCCGCTACCTTTATGGCACGACCCGCGAGGAGGAGCTTCGGCAACTCCCGTGGTCCGAGGAACAGAAGGCGGAGTTCCTCGACATGCAGTTCCAAGCACAGAAGTCGCACTACGAGGACTACTACCCCGATTGCGCCTTCCTCGTGATCGAGCTCCAGGGCCAGGCAATCGGCCGGCTCTACATCGACCGCCAGGCGGACGCGATCGAGATCATCGACATTGCTCTCCTTCCGCAATACCGCGGCCGCGGCATCGGACAGGCTCTCCTCGGGGAGATCCTGGCGGAAGGGAAAGCCTCCTCACGGAAAGTGACCATCTACGTCGAGCACTTCAACCCGGCACGGCACCTCTACGATCGGCTTGGGTTCCAGCACGTCGACACGAATGGCGTCTATCACCTGATGGAGTGGCGCGCCTGAATCCGGCCTACTCGGTCTGGCCGGCGTATCGCCGGCTCACGTAAAGACCGCCTCGTACTCGGTGGCCGCGTCGTCGCGCCCGACAGGGACGATGAAGACGCCCTCCAACGTGAGGTTCGCACTCTGTACCGTGTACATCGCCTGAGGCAGGACTTCGTCCGGCGAGCCGAGGAAGTAGAGGGCGAACGGGTCGCGTTTGGCCACTGGTGCGCCGCGCGTGCGGCGGCGCTCCTGCACGACATAGGGCAGGACCGATTCCAGCGTTAGCGGAACGGTGCGGCCGTCCGCGGTGAGGAGATCGAAGTGCGTTCCTTCGAGAGACTTCGCCGTCTCGAGCGTGAGTTCGTTGAGGTTCATGAGAATTCCTTGCCGAGGGAACGTTGAAGTGGCTTTTACCACATGGCGGCTCGGATATGAACCGCGCCCGATCGCCTCGCCGGCGCTACTCGTTTCTCGTCTTCGCCAGAGCCGACGTAAAGGCGGCGTGAACGTTCTCGGCAAACAGCGCGAAGATCACCTGCTCTACGTCCAGCCCGTTTTTCAGAGCGCTCACCGTTTCGCGAATGGCAATGGCCGAGGCTTCGGGCAGCGGGTATGCGTAGAAACCACAACTGATCGCCGAGAACGCAACCGTGCGGATGCCGTGCTTCGCGACGAGCGCGAACGATCGCCGGTACACACGCACCAATGTGTCTGCCTCCGGCACTTTTCCCGGCCACCAACTCGGGCCTACTGCGTGGATGACGTACTTCGCCGGCAGCTGAAAGCCGGGAGTGATGACGGCATCACCAGGCTTCGCTCCAGGATATTGCCGGCAGGCCTCGGCGAGATCCGGCCCAGCCGCGCGATGTCCCGCCGCGCTGACCGTTCCGCCCGAGACCAGTGCCGGATTCGATGCAGTGACGATTGCGTCGACCGCCAGGGTGGTGATGTCCGATCGCTGCAGCGAGATGCGGTGAGGCATCTCCGTATCCTAAACGAAGGGCGCCCGTCTCCGGGCGCCCTTCGGCTAACTGCATGAGGTGAGGACTACGGAGTAGTGCAGGCAGCTCCGCCGGCAAACGTGTCTGCATTGATCGTTGCGCTGGCTGTTGCTCCGCCGTTCTGGCCGGTCAGGAAGAGCGCCACTGCAGTCGTGTCATTGCCTGCGCCGGCGTAACCCGGCAGCCGGAAGGTTGTTCCAGCGAAGCGGTTGCGAACGCGGATCTGTGTCGAGCCGTACACGCCCAGGATGCTGTTACTGACGATGTCGGCGCAGACCGATGTGGTGTCAGTCGAGACGGCCCCGGACTGGACGAAGATGCCGTTCAGGCCATCGATGACACTGGGGTTGCTGATCGTGTTGCCGCTGATCTTCAGTTGCATGGCAACGCTGCCGCTGCTTGCATTTCCGCGGATGCCTTGGCTATCGAACTGCGTGACCGTGTTGCCGGTGATCGTTGCCGCGATGCTGGAGGTGCCGCTGGCGTTCAACTCGATGCCGTTGCAACCGCTGGTCGAGCAGCCCGAGAGCGGTGTCGCGGCGGCACCGATGATGTTGTTGCGCACAAAGCCCGACATCGTTGCAGCAGCGCTCTTGCCTACGGAAATCGCCGAACTGAGACTGGTGGTGAGGGTGTTGCCGTTGAGGTCGTAGGTCATGTTGGACGAACCGCTGCCTCCGAGGGCGATTCCGGCGCCGTTGGCAGTGACGCTGTTGTTGGTGAGGGTGATGTTCAGCACCGCGGTATCGCTCGAATCCGAGAAGTAGCCGTTCCCGAAGTTGTTCGAGAAGGTCGATGTCTGCGCGTTCACGGTCATGTCGGCCGTGCCGTGACCGCTGATGAGTACGCCCTGCGAACCGGTCGAGACACCGGAGCCGTTGCCGTTGAACGTGCTGCCCGTGATCGACGCGTTCATCGTGCCGCTGGAGTTCTGAATCGTGAACTGACGCGAGAAATTGTTGTGGAAGTTCGAGCCGGTGACCGTAACGGTACCGAGCAGATTGACGAACTGCACGCCATGCTCGGAGGTCTCGTTGCCGGCGTTCTTCACCTCCACGGTGCTCATGGTGAGACCGGTAACGGCGTTCCCGTTGATTCCGATCTGGGCGCTGCCGTTTACGAACACGTGGTCGAGCGAGGCGCCAGTCGCGTTGGCGAAGTGGATAGCCGCGTTGCAGTTGGTGTTTGTGCCGTTTAGCGTGTCTCCGCACGTGGCGGCTGAGACGCCGTTGACTGTCGCGGCGTTGGAGAAGTTCATGCTCTTCAGCGTGACATTCGCGGCATTCACGAATTCTGCGCCGCGCTGCGTGATGTTCTGAATCGTGCCGCCGGTGCAGTCGCCAGCCCCGGTATGGGTAGAGTCGCACAATCCGCCGGTGCCGTTCACCGTGAAGCTGCCGGCTCCCGTGAGGCCGTTCACCGTGATGGCTTTCGTCGCGCCATTCGCGCTGATCTTCGTGAAGCTGAATGCACCGGTGGCGGTTGTGAGTCCGACTGCCTTGCCGGCAGTCGAGGAGACAGTGCCGAACGCGAAGTTCGTCGCGCCGCTGGCGGCGACCGTAACCGCGTCGCCGGCCGTCGTCGAAACGGTGGCGAACGTGGCGGTCGATCCACTCGTGGTGCCGGTGAAATTCACGCCGCCGCCGACCGCGCCGCCCGTTACCGAAATCGCGCCGAAGGCGAAGATGCCGCTCGAACTGGTGAAGTGGACGGCGAACGTGCCGCTGCCGGCTGTGCTGGTGATGTCCATGTCCTTGACCAGCAGGCCGCTCTTCGACGACGCGATCAGCGTGTCGCCGGAGTTGTTGTTCATGTTGAAGCCGGCCACGGTGGAGTTGGTGCCGAGGGTGATCGGCGAGTTGCTGATGGTCGGACGGGCCTGATTCACCGCCGGACGCGGCGCCAGCGTGCCCTGAGCCGGAGCGACGATGCCGTAGATCGAATCGAAGCTCGGCGCGACGATACCCTGGCCGATGATCGAGGCGCCCGTGTTCAGAGTGATCGGTCCACTCGTGTGCGTGGCCGCGTCGCTGATGAAGATGTTTGCGTTGGCTGCGCCGAACGCCAGCGCCGTCGTCAGCGTGCACTCGTTGCCGAGCGTGCAGTTGCCCGTGCCCGATGCTTTGACGAAGTAGATGGCCGGACCGGCCACGTTGAACGACACCGTCACGTAGCCGCTGTTGACGCCCGGAGCCGGATTGCCGTTGTCGGTGACGCGATACTGGAACGACGCCGTTCCGCCGGCCGACTGCGGCGTCGGCGTGAAGGTGAAGCTGCCGTTGGCGTTGAGGGTGACCGAGCCGTTGACGAGGTTGATCGGCGTCGTGTCGACGGTGACGGTCGTTCCTGCTTCGACGTCCGTGCCGCCCAGTTTTCCGGCGGGGTAGGTGATCGGAATGCCTGCCTGGGCCGGCAGTCCGCTGAACGCGGTCGCCGTCGGCGGATCGTTGACTGCCGTTACGTTGATGGTGCTGCTGACGGTGCTGCTCGCGTCCGTGCCGTCTGTCACCTGGAAGACCACCGTACGCGATGCCGTAGTCGGATCGTCCGAAGTGTTCGTGTACTTCACGTTGCGTAGCGCGGTCTGGTAGTTCGCGACCGAGGACGTGCCGCTGAGAGTCAGCGTGCCCGTGCCGGAGTTGAAGCTGCCGGAGATGCCGCCGAACGGCGTGAAGGAGAGCACGTCCTGCGCGCTGTTGTAGCCGGTGGTGATCTGCACGGTCGCACCGGTCAGGTTCGGCGAGTCGGTGTCGCTGACGGTGATGACCGAGTTGATGAACGTGGCCGGATCGTTCTCGGTGTAGGTGATCGTCGATCCGTTCGCGAGCTGCGGTGCGCTGTTGGTCGAGACGACGTTGATCGTCGACGTCACCGGTGCGCTGAGGTTGTTGATGCCGCTTCCGTCATCGACCACCCACGTGATCGTGCGCGGCAGCGTCGACGGATTCTCCGAAGCGTTGAAGTACATCACCGTGCGGAGCGCGGCCTCGTAGTTGGCGACCGTGTCCGAGCCGGTGAGCGTCAGCGTTCCGGTGATGACGTTGAACGAGCCGGTGATGTTCGCGGTGTTCACGAACGAGAGCACGTCCTGACCGTTGGCGTAGTTGCCGCTGATCGTCACCGTCGCGCCGACCAGATTCGCGGAATCCGAATCGCTGATGGTGATGGTGTTGTCGATGACCGTGGCCGCATCGCCCTCGGTGAACGTCAGCGTGCCGCCGGCTGTGACCACCGGCGCGTCATTCACGAGCGTGATGTTGATGTTGACCGTGGCGACGTTCGAGAATGCCGAGCCGTCGCTGGCCTTGTAGGTGAAGCTGTCGGAGGTCGTCTCGCTGCCGTCGTGGACGTACGTGAACGAACCATCGGCGTTGAGCGCGAATGAAACCGCGTGCAGCGGACCGGTGACCAGTACCGCGGTGAGCGTCGGCGAGTCGACGTCCGTGTCGTTGCCGAGTACGCCCGGCGCCGCGGGGGCGAGCGTGCCGCCCTCATTCACGGAGTAGCTGTCGTTGACCGCGACCGGCGCGTCGTTGACCGGCGTGATGGTGATGTTCACGCTGGCGACGTTCGAGTTGAGCGAGCCGTCGTTCGCGCGGTAGGTGAACGAGTCGGACGTCGACTCGCCGCCGTCGTGGACGTAATTGAATGAGCCGTCGGGATTCAGCGTGAACGACGCCGCGTGCAGCGGACCGCTGACCAGCAGCGTGGTCAGAACGGGCGAGTCCGAATCGGTATCGTTGCCGAGCACGCCCGGCATCGCGACGTTCAGCGTGCCGCCTTCCGCCACGTTGTACGGACCGTCATTCACCGCGACCGGCGCGTCGTTCACCGGAGTGATCGTGATCGACACCGTCGCGATGTTGGAATTGAGCGAGCCATCGTTCGCGCGATACGTGAAGCTGTCGGTCAGCGTCTCGCTGCCGTCGTGCACGTAGTTGAACGAGCCGTCCGGATTCAGCGTGAACGACGACGCATGCGCGGGTCCGGTGACCAGCACCGCCGTCAGAGTGGGGGAGTCGGGATCGACGTCGTTGCCGAGCACGCCCGGCGTGACGATGTTCAGCGTTCCGCCTTCCGCCACGGTGTACGGACCGTCATTGACCGCGACCGGCGCGTCGTTGACCGGCGTGATGGTGATGTTCACCGTGGCGACGTTCGAGTTGAGCGAGCCGTCGTTCGCGCGGTAGGTGAACGAGTCGGAGGTCGTCTCGCTGCCATCGTGCACGTAGTTGAACGAGCCGTCCGCGTTCAGCGAGAACGACGTCGCATGCGCAGGTCCGGAGACCAGGTTTGCCGTAAGCGTCGGCGAGTCGGCATCCGTATCGTTGCCGAGAACTCCGGGCGCCGCAGGACTCAGCGTCCCGCCCTCGGCCACCGTGTAGTTGTCGTTGTTCGCGACCGGCGCATCGTTGACCGGCGTGATGGTGATGTTCACCGTGGCGACGTTCGAGAAGAGCGAGCCGTCGCTGGCCTTGTACGTAAAGCTGTCGGAGGTCGTCTCGCTGCCGTCGTGCACGTAGATATACGAGCCGTTCGGATTCAGCGCGAACGACGACGCGTGCGCCGGTCCGCTCACGAGAATCGCGGTGAGCGACGGCGAGTCGGGATCGTTGTCGTTGGCGAGCACGCCCGGCGCCACCATGTTGATCGTGCCGCCCTCGGCGACCGTGACGTTGTCGTTGACGGCCACCGGCGCGTCGTTGACCGGCGTGATGGTGATGTTGACCGTGGCGACATTCGAGTCGAGCGAGCCGTCGTTGGCCTTGTAGGTGAAGCTGTCGGAGGTCGACTCGCCGCCGTTGTGGACGTACATGAACGAGCCGTCGGCGTTCAACGCGAACGACGTGGCGTGTGCAGGACCGCTGACCAGGATCGCCGTGATCGGATTGTTCTCGGCGTCGGTGTCGTTGCCGAGGACGCCCGGAGCGGCGACGTTCAGCGTGCCGCCCTCGGCGACCGTGTACGCGTCGTTGTTCGCGACCGGCGCGGTGTTGCAGGTGGGGAGCGTGTTGCCCACCGGCAGCGAAGGCGCTGCAGGCGAGCAGGTTTGAGTCGTCGTCGGGAACACGCCGACCGGGCTGCCATTCGTCGGGAACGATGTGCCGGAGGTCGTGAGGGTGGTGCAGTAAGTCAACGCGATCGTTCCCTGCTGCACAGCGGGAACGCCGGCGGTGCTGCCGACGGGGCGAACGTCACCGACGCCTCCGGTCCAGCTCACCGCTCCCGAGTAAGAGCGCACATTGATATGGCCGCCGGCGCGATGGCCGCCGCTGGTGCCGCCGGCAGCATTGATCGATGCGCCGTTCAGCGTAACGGCAAACTTCGCTGAGATTCCGATCGTCCCGCCGCCTTGCTCACCATGCGTGCCGGTGGCTGCGTACGCGTTGCCGCTGGCGGACGTGCTGCCGTTGGTCGAGATTACGTTGATCGTGCCGGCGACATCTTTGTCGCCCGGATTGACTGTGACCGCGTACATCCCGGACGCAGGTCCGATGACATTGATTGAGTCTTTCGCGAAGAGCTCGACGCGGCTGGTCGAGGCATCTTCCTGTGTCGAGTCGGCGCGCACACGGCCGAGGTGGGCGAATCCGCCGCCATTCAGCTGGCTGCCATCGACGGTGATGCTCGTTCCGCTGCGAACGGTCACACGCTGAAAGCCATTCTTTTTGCCGAGCGATGCCACCAGACCGTTGATCCGGACGTTGCACCCTTCGAGTGTCACGCTGCCGCCGCTGCCGGCGGGCGCGTCACCGGTTTGTGAGGCGACGACACCGAGAGCATTGATGACGAGGCCAGGCTCGACCGAGGTCTGCGCCTTGATGAGAATGTTGCCGCCGACCGTGTGTCCGCCTCCGGTCATGACCGCCCCGTTGTACGGATCATCCAGCTCTCTCGATGGACCGGCCAGGACCAGGCCGCCGATCGACGTTGCACCGCTGCTGGTGATCGAGATCGCGCCGGCCGCAGAATCGGCGCCCGCGCTGCTGATGATCGATCCCAGCTCACTGCCGACGGTTCCACCGACAGTCATGGTGATGTTGCCGCCGTGGGAAGTGCCACCGTTGTTCGTCTTCGCACTCGAGACGATCGCGCCCGGCAGCGCTCCGTTCGTCCCCTGAAAGGTGAGGTTGCCGCCGACGGTCAGCGTAATGTCGCCGCCGTTGCCCTCCTTGGTGCGATTCTCGGCAAACAGCGCGCTTCCGCGCGCCAGCAGGACGTTTCCGCTGACGGCGAAGTTCATCGCGCATGCGCTGTTCGCGCCGGCGCCCGTGTCGTTGCAATTGATCGTGCCGAGCACGGTCAGATTGCCGTCATTCACGGTGAAGACGCCGTTCACGACGTGGTCGTGATCGAGCACCGAGCCGTCCAGCGAAGCGAAGGTGACGTTTCCGCTGATCGTCACATCGTCTGCAAAGGCGGGAAACGCAAAAAACGCGACGGCGAGAATGGCGAAAAGGAAGAGCCGCGACTGGACCGAATGCCTCATGTGTGTACCCTCTCCTGAACACTGCAGATCCGTAAGATCCTCATCGGATCCGGACAGCTCTGGCAGTGATGAATGGAATAAGTGGGAACGAGACCGGAGGGAATCATACAAGTGTCTGTGGAAAGTCGCCACCTCTCCTTTGCTCCTGAAGGCATGACATTTCTTACAAACGCTGATCGAACTCGGGTGGATTGATGGCAAACCCCTCGTCGGACTATCTGCGAACGCTCTTCGTGGCACTCACGGACGGCTATCCGGATGACTGCGTCGTCCACGCCTGCCGCCTGGTGGAACTACTGCTCGTGGAGTGCGCGGAGCCGTGGATCGGCCGGCTGCGCGATATTCAACAGGTCGAAACCGGAGTGTTTCACGGTCCGCTCATTCCGACGACGCTCTCCGGCCGGCACGCGCGCACATGGACGACGCACTACGTCGCCTGCGCCGGAGATCGCGCGTACGATCCTCTGATGGGCGAGGCGGTCGCGCTGCGCGAATACGCACGGCGGCTCTTCGGACGAGACCTCGCGATCGAGACTCTTCTTGGTGTTGATCGGACCGCGGAACTGTTTCGGGCCGGGAAGCTTCGGGCGACGATCCAGGCCCGATAAAA
Organism: Acidobacteriota bacterium; assembly: GCA_034667465.1. Lineage (GTDB taxonomy): Bacteria > Acidobacteriota > Thermoanaerobaculia > Gp7-AA8 > Gp7-AA8 > JAOBAU01. Next base: position 16,293 of record JAXDJV010000004.1, read on the forward strand.
AAGATTGACTCTTCGCCGCGAAACCGTCGACCGGTGTAACATGTGCGCCGTCCGGTCCCGCGCAGCAATTGAGTCAGGAGAGTTCTACCGTGCCGAATTCGACGCAGCTTGTCCCTTCACCCGTAGAGCCTTTTGTCATCGAACGTCGTCGTTTTCTCGTCCTCGGCTCTGCCGCGGCGGTCGCATTTGCGGCGCGCGGCGTTAGCGCAGCGGTTGCTCCGACTCCCGCGTCGGCTGAGCTCCCGGCATCGCTCGCCGTCGCTTTCGTCGATCGACTCGAAAGTCGCGCGGCCGCCATCGGCGGCGCCGGCGTCCTCGCTGCCAGCGGTCTGACGGTCGGTGATCCGAGCTTCATCAGCCGCAGCGCGAAGGTCACGGTGCTCGGCATGTGGCGCGCGCAGAATCGCCAGGGAAGCGTCAGCGTTGCGCTCAAGGCGTATTACCCGACCACGCTCTACTCGGGCGGCGACGTGCCTTGCTACGTATGGAGTCACCTCAGCCGCAACGCGACCGATGCACAGCGTCCGGCGAGCTTCCGCATTCCGATCGACAGCGCGGGCCTGCGCCTCGAAGTCGAAACGACGGCTCCGCGCTCCGCGATCGTCGAGAAGGTTCGCGGCCGCGTGTCCAGCCTCGCAATGAGTGATGACGCCAGCCGTCCGCGTACGCGCGAGGCGCTCGCAGATTTGAAGAACGTCGCGTCGCTCTCGCTCGGAATCGATCGCGGCGCGTCGAAGCTGCGCGCCGGCAAATACGTGCTGGCGATGCTGCCGGCGGGAGCTGCAACGCCCGACTGGAGCGCTGTTCGTTACACGCCCGCGAACGTTTCCGGTCCGCTCTCAGTTCGCAGCCTCCTCGGTGAAACGGCCCCCGCGTTCGATTACGTCATCGTCGACGTAGACTTCGCAGGTTAGCGGCGCGAGGCCGCGCGTGTAACGCGGGGCCTCCGCGTTCGTCCAACCATCGATGCCCGTTCTCCGTCTGCTGTTGCCCGCGTTGCTGCTCGTCTGCGTCGTACGAGACGCCGCGGCGCGTGTGGTCTTCGTCGACAACAGAAGTGCGGCCGGCGGCGATGGTACGTACGAACGTCCGTTCAGGACGTTTGCTGATACACAGCGCGGCAGCGCCGCGTCCGACATCATCTATGTCGTCGAGGGGCTCGGCGCGTACGAAGAATCGCTGACACTCAAGCGCGGTCAGATGCTGATCGGCGATGCGTACGGACTCGACGCCGCGCGTATCGAATTCAAGGCTGCGTTCTCTGAGCCGTCGCAACCGGCATCGCAGGGACCGGGACCGCTGATTCACGGCGGCATCTTTGCGACAGGCGACAACGTGATCGCCGGCTGCACGATCGCGCCCGACGTCGGCGTCGGTATCGGAATCTTTTCGCCGCAGGGAAAGATCGACATTCGCAAGGTCTTCATTCGTCCCGGCGCGCGCGCGACTGCCATCTCGATTCAGCTCTGCGAAGTGCCGATCACGATCGACGGCGGCGGAATCGCTGCCGAAAGCGGCAACGGACTTTTCATCGACGGCGGACGTGGCGAAATCACGGTCGATCACTTTCCGATCAACGGTAATTTCGCGAGCGCGCTCATCGTTCGCGGACGTTCTACCGGGCGGGTCGCCTTCGGCAGCGCCGCGCAGCTGAAGATCTACGACGCCTTCCGTGACGCGGTCACGATCGCGGACAACAACGTCGCCGTCACGTTCGACAGTCCGATGCAGATCGCTACGCGCGGCGGACGCGGACTCGTGGTGACGAAATCGTCGCGCGTCACGATCGCCGGCGTCTCCCGCATCGACGCGATCAACGCAACGGCGCTCGAACTGCACGACGCGGCGCTCGACGCAACGTTCGATCACATCTCCGCCGCGGGCATTGCGCCCGGCACGCTGCGCGAAGGAATCATCGTCGACAAATCGCGCGGGAAGTTGACGATCACCGGCAACGAGACGAACGAACCGGCGTCGGGCGGGACGATTCGCAACGCGCAGGCATACGGCCTGCGCATCGTGCAGTCGGAAGGGATGCGCGTCGCGAACATGGACATCATCGACAGCGGCCATGCCGCGACGAAATGCCCGGACGACATCGCCGCGCAAACGAACGTCCGCTGCGCAGCGGGGATGAATCTTCGTCACGTCGCCGAATCGAAGTTCTCGAACTTTCGAATCACCGGCGGCGCCGTCGGTCTGAACACGAACAACATTCGCAACGTCTCATTCGACAACATCGACATTCGCAACACCGGCGCAACCGCCACGGATGCCGCGGTGCTGATGCAGGAATCGTCCGGAACGATCACGCTCACGCGATGCAATATCGCCGACGGCAGCGGCGGGCAACTCGCGATCGAGCAACGCTTCAACCCCGTCAATTTCGTGATCGATCGCTGCACGGACAGCGCGCCGCAACGTCCGATGGCATCGGCCGCGCTCTTCAGCATTCGTGTCGCCGGTGCCGGCGCCGTCAACATTCGCATCGACAGCACGAACTTTCGCGAGAACGTCGGCTCCGCGATCGACGTCGAAGCAAAAGAGACGAGCAGCGTCAGCATCGCCATCGATCAATCCTCCGCACAAAGTCTTGGCGCTTCATTCCTCAATGTCTCGGCGCACCAGACCGCGAATGCGCGTGTGCTCATGCGCAACACGCGCGTGATCGCGCCCGGCAGCAATCGCCCGCTCGTCGCCGTGACGCTCACCGACGCCGCCCGCGCCTGCGCGGATCTCTCGAACAACGAGCTCGTCGGCGGCGTGCCGACTCCGCCGCTCGCCGTTCCATCCTGTCAATAGAGCCAACCTGCCAACAGAGCCCGTACAATGCGCCGCGATGGATTCATTTCCCTTTCGGCCACGCGATATTCATGACGAGCTGAAGAAGACCGTCGTCGGACAGGACGACGCCATTCGCGAGCTGTCAGTCGCGGTCGTCAAGCATCTCGTCGGTCACTCCGCCGGCAACATTCTGATGATCGGCAACTCCGGCTCCGGCAAGACGACGCTGATGCGCTCGCTTGAAGGATTCCTGAGCAGCCGCTACGACACGACCGCGTATGCGAACGTCATCCGCATCAACGCGAACGTGCTCGCCGAAGAACGCCAGGGTTACGGCAAAGCCGTCCTCGGCCGGCTCTTCGCAAACGCAAGGCAAATCCTCGGCGCGTCCGCGAGCGCCGAGCAACTCATCCACTCCGTCGAGCACGGCATCGTCTTCATCGATGAAGTTGACAAAATTCGCGCGCACGTTTCCGGCGAGCCCAACGTCCGCGGCATCGTCGCGCAGGAAGCGCTGCTGACGCTGATGGAAAACGAGAACGTCGAGTTCGACGTCGACGGCCGCAACTACTCGATCAACTCATCGCACGTTCTCTTCGTCGCCGGCGGCGCATTCGAAGAGCTTTACGAGAGCGTGCTGCGCCGCGCCACGATCGGACAGGACGTCGCGCCGATGCGGCCGATCGTCGTCGTCTCCTCATCCGGCGAAGTGCGCGAAGAGCTGCCGTTTCATCTCCGCGATTACCTTCGCTACGAAGATCTCTTCAAGTACGGCATGACGCCGCAGTTCGTGTCGCGCTTCGAATCGATCGTCGTGCTCAACGATCTCGGAGAAGGGGAGCTGGCGCGCATCTTCGTCGAGCCGGAGAAATCAATCTTCCGTGCGTCGCGCGAATACTTCCAGCGCTTCGGCATCGACCTGCAGATCACGCGCGGCGCACTCGTCGCGATCGCGTGGGATGCCGCACGTCAGAAGCGCCTCGGCGCGCGTGCGTTGCGCGACACGTATCGCCGCGTGATTCGCAATCTCGAGTTCGATCCCGCCGAGGGGCAGACGGTGGTGACCGTGGATGAAGAGATGGTGAAGAAAGCGATCAGCGGACGCGAGCAGGGCACCGCCGGCAAGCGCTGACGTACAATCCCGCGCCGCGATGGCCGACCAACCAAAGAAGAATCTCTTCGACAAACTGAAACGTGGGCTCTTCATGACCCACACCGAGATCATCGAGAAGATGAAGGAGGCTGTGACTCCCGATCTTCCGATCGATCAGGCTGCCATCGACGGACTCGAGGAAGGACTCCTCGGCGCCGACATCGGCGCGGAGCTGACGACTTCACTCGTCGAGCGGATGGAGCGTCGCGTGCGCGACGAGAAAATCAAAGACGTCGCGCGCCTGACTGAAGTGCTGCGCGAAGAAACGCGCGCGCTGATTCCGCGCCGCACCTCGCAGATCATCGACACATCGAAAGCGAAACCGTTCGTCATTCTCGTCGTCGGCGTCAACGGCACCGGCAAGACGACGACGATCGCCAAGCTCGCGTCGCGCTTCAAAGCAGAAGGAAAGAACGTGCTCCTCGGCGCCGGCGACACCTTCCGCGCCGCGGCCATCGAACAGCTTCAATTGTGGGCCGATCGCATCGGCGTCGAGATGGTGAAGCACAAAGCGGGCTCCGATCCGGGCGCGGTCGCGCACGACACGGTGACGGCCGCGAAGTCGCGCGGCGCCGATGTCGTGCTCATCGACACCGCCGGACGCCTGCACAACAAGAGTCACCTCATGCAGGAGCTGTCGAAGATCCGTCGCGTCGTCGAGAAGGAACTCCCCGGCGCGCCGCACGAGACGCTGCTCGTCATCGACGGCACCACCGGACAGAACGGACTCAGTCAGGCCGCGGCGTTCCTCGAAGCGGCGAAGGTCACCGGCATGATCGTGACGAAACTCGACGGCACCGCGAAAGGCGGTGTGATTCTCTCGATCATGCGGCAGTTCGACATCCCGGTGAAATTCGTCGGCGTCGGCGAAGGCGCCGACGATCTCATTCCGTTCGAGCCGAACGATTACGTCAATACGTTGTTCGAGTAAGTCTATTTGTCCACCGTCATCTCCGGGACGGACAGCAGGAAGCCGGACGGATACATCACCAGCCCGTGGACGTTCTTCCGCATCACCGCAATGTTGTCGCGGTGATAAAGCGAGATGTACGGCAGGTCGGCGGCGAGAATCTGCTGGATCTCGGTGTATGCGGCCTTCCGTTTGGTCTTGTCGAACGTCGAGCGTCCTTCTTCGATCAGCTGATCGACGCGTGGATTGATGTAGAAGCCGCGGTTCTGTCCGTTCGGCGCGACCGATTTCGAATGAAAAATGTTGTAGTAGAAATCGGGATCGGAGATGCCGTTCCGCCGCAGTGAGAAGAGCTGGAAGCGGCCATTCGTCAGGTCGTCCATGAACGTCGTGAACTCGCTCGACCGAATCTCCAGGTCGACGCCGACCTGCTTGAGCATCTGCTGGATCATCTCCGCCTGCTGATTCGATTCGGCGTCGGTCGACGTGCGATAGACGATCTTGAATCGTGCCTTCGGTCCGGCGCCGTCGGGATCTTTGTAGCCGGCCGCGTCGAGCATCTGCATCGCTTTCTGCGGATTGAAATCGTACTTCGGCAGATTCTCGGCGCGCGCCCAGTGTCCCTGCGCGAACATCGAATCGGTGACGAGTCCGTAGCCGTGCAGCAGATCGCGCACGATGCGATCGCGATCGATCGCATGCGCGAGCGCCTGCCGGACCTGTTTGTTTTTCAGGATCGGATCTTTGAGATTGAACGCGATGTACTGATACGCGGCGCCGTGCGACGCGACGACGCTGAAGTCCGGATCCTTTTTGAACTGCTCGACCGAATCGTACGGAACGCTGTTCATGGTGAAGTTGACGGTGCCGCGCCGCAGCTCGAGGATGCGCGTGGTGGCGTCGGGGATGATGCGGACCGTAACGTCCTTCGTTTTCGGCGGCCCGTTCACCCAGCCGTCGAACGCCTGGAAGTCGACGCGGTCGTCGGACTTGAACGCGGTCACGCGATAGGCGCCGGCGAGAATCGGAGTCTTCGCGAAGACGGCCGGGTCGGCGCCCTGCGGCACGAGCATGTACGGGAAGTTGTCGAAGATGCCGGCGTTCGGCTCTTTGAGATGGACGACGAACGTGTGGTCGTCCGGCGCTTCGAACGACGCCACCGACGCGTAGCCCGATTTCTTCGCGCTCGTGAAGTTCGGCGCCATCATCGAATCGAACGTGAACTTGAAGTCCCTCGATGTGATCGGACGTCCGTCCTGAAACTTCGCGTTCGGTTTCAGATGAAAGATGATCGTCCGATCGTCGGGCGTCTCCCATTTTTCGGCGACGTCGGGGGCGAATTCGCCGCTCGGCGTGATGCGAACGAGTCCGCTCGACGCGAGATCCCAGACGCGTCCGGCGTAGGAATCGGTGCCGACGCGCGGATCGAGATTCGTCGGACTGCCGTCGAACGCGATCACCAGTCCGTTCGCGCCACCGCTGCCGCCACCGCTCTTCTTTTTTTCACCGCCGCCGCACGCCGCCAGCAGCACGATTGAGGTCAGGACCACGATCCGTTTCATCACGTTCATACAGCTCTCCATTCGTCGACTGCGCAGGCAGTTACAAGAGAGGTGCCTGCTATCATGCGCCGCGATGCGCAAACCGCTTTTCATCGCGTCGTTCCTCCTCATCCTTGCACTTCCGGCTCTCGCAGAGAAGGTCATCGTTCTCGGCTTCGACGGCGTCGACGCGCGCTACACCGAACGCTGGATGAACGAAGGAAAGCTGCCGAACATGGCCCGCCTCCGCGAAGCCGGCACGTTCCGTCCGCTCCGCCCGACCGTTCCCGCGCAGACGCCGGTCTCGTGGTCTACGTTTTCGACCGGAATCGATCCCGGCCGCACCGGCATCTTCGATTTTCTGCGCCGCGATCCGAAAACCTATCTGCCGGTCTTCGCCGCGTTCGATGAAACGAAGGAGCCGTTCCTGCTCGGCGATCGCAATCCGCTCGCGGCCGCCGCGATCATCCTCATTCCGCTCGGTCTCATCGGCGCACTGATTCTGCGACGTCGACGCGTCATCGGCGCGGTCGTGATTCTGATCGCCGCCGGCGGCGCTGCCGGCGCATTCGCGGCGACGAAGAAATACATTCCGACGACGCGTCCCGGCGTGATCAATCGCCGCCAGGGAACGCCGTTCTGGGAAGCCGCCGCGAGCGCCGGAAAAAAGACGACCGTCGTGCACGTCCCGGTCACGTTTCCGGCGAACGATTTTCACGACGGCCACCTGCTGTCCGGCCTCGGCGTCCCCGACATGTCGGGCCGCGTCGGCAAGCCGTTCTTCTTCACGTCAGAGCTCGACTTCCATCGCAGCGGCGCGAACGAATTCTCGATCGAAGTCGTGCAGCTCGAAGACAACAAGGGCGTGATCGAGACGAAGATCCAGGGTCCGCCGAACAAGCTGTTCAACGATCCGCCGTACATCTCGATCCCGATGAAGATTCAGGTCGCCGGCGATCGCAACTCGATCACGATCGAGGAGAGCGGTCAGAAGGTGACGCTGAAAGCGGGGGAGTGGAGCGACTGGACCGAGTTCGTTTTCCCGTTCAATCCGGTCATCAAACTGAAAGGGATCAGCCGCTTTCACCTGATCTCCGTGCAGCCGGAAGTGAAGCTCTACCTTTCGCCGATCAACTTCGATCCGCGCAATCTCCCGCCGGGATTTCGCATCTCGACGCCGGCGAAGTGGGCGCCGGAGCTGGCGAGGAATCAGGGGCTGTACAAAACGCTCGGATGGCAGATCGACACATGGGCGATCTCCGAGGGGTTCGCGGACGAGCAGATGTTCTGGGACGACATGAATTTCACGGTCGCGCAAAGCCGGAAGATGTTCAACTCGTTCCTCGCCGGCGACAGCGATCTGCTCGTGCAATGCTTCGAGTTTCCCGATCGCGTCGGCCACGTGTTCTGGCGCTTCATGGATCCGCAGCATCCCGCGTACGATCCGGTGCTCGCGGCGAAGTGGGGCGATGCGCTGCTTCGTTCGTATCAGCTGATGGATGCGATCGTCGGCGACGCGATGAAGTCGGCGGAGAAAAATCACGCGTCGCTCATCGTCCTTTCCGATCACGGCTTCGCGAGCTTTCGCAAGTCGGTGAACTACAACACCTGGCTGGTCATGAACGGTTACATGACGCTGAAGACCGGCGTGCAGGTGAAGGATCGCAACGTCGAAATGCTGTTCGATCAGGGACAGTTCTGGGAGAACGTGGACTGGTCGAAAACGCGCGCCTACGCGATGGGACTCGGCGAGCTGTACATCAATCTGCAGGGACGGGAAGCGCACGGCATCGTGCAGCCCGGCGCCGAATACGACGCGCTGAAGAAAGAGCTGCAGGCGCGACTCGTCACGATGACCGACATCGAGAATGGTGAGCATCCCGTTCGCCGCGTGCTCGCGCGCGAAGACGTCTATCGCCAGTTCGACCCGAACATGATTCCCGATCTCTTCATCACGAACAACGACGGCTACCGCGTCTCGTGGCAGACCTCGCTCGGCGGCATCCCGAAGACCCTCCTCGACCCGAACAAACAGGTGTGGAGCGGCGACCACTGCAGCGTCGACCCCGAGATCGTGAAGGGGATTTTCTTCTACAACCGGAAGCTCGCCACGGACCGCCCGCCGTACATCGCGGATGTGTACCCGACGGTGCTCGGATTGTTGGGCGTGAAAGCGCCGTATGCTTTGGACGGGGTGGAGTTGAAGTGATGGAGCTGCCGAAAGTACTCGATCGTTCGCGCTCTGAACCGCGAAGGAGTTGAGTACGTCGTTTTCGGCGGACCTGAGACGCTATATCGTATGAAGCGCGACACGGTTCGTCCGCAGGACAGGATCGACGCAATGAAGCTGCGCGAGAAGTTCGGTTTGCAGGAGTAGCTCGATGCCGGTGACGAAGTTCCGAACCATCGAAGAGATGAATGCGTTCGACCGCACGCGATGGCTCGAAGCGAACGATCCTCGTCTCGCACGGCTTATCCAGGAGTGCTGGGACCGATTCCGCGACTTTTTCCCGCCACTGAACCTTCCGAAAGGCGTCCACAAGTTCCGCTCTATCGAAGAGATGAATGCGTTCAAAGAGCGCTACGAAAAAGAGCGCACCGCTCGCATTCGCGCCGAGCGCATTCACGCGTAGTCGTCTGATAAGCTTCGGCCCGTTTTCGCCGAAAGCATGGACTACAAACGCCTCCTCACCCAGGTCGAGCGCACTCTCGAACAGATCGAGAGCTCGGACGCCACCCGTTCCACGATCGAGCAGATCTCGGAAACCATCGCCACGAACTTTCGCGAGCAGCTCGGGATCACAGGCGGCCGCATCTATGAACTGAACGACGACAACTGCTACGAGCTGGCCGGACAGTTCGGACTCTCGCAAAACGCGCCGCTCGGCATTGTGGTCCCGCGCGATTACAAGCCGATCGAGCTCGTGCGCGAGAACGGCATCGTCGTCATGGATCCGACCGATCCGGGCGTCGATCCGATCCTCGAAGGAAAGCTTGGCGCGCATCGCTTCGCGGCGATCGCGGCCGGCGACGAAGACTATGTCGTCGCCTTCGACGTCGATCAGGACCTTTCGCGCGAAGACATTCTCTTCTCGCTGAACCTGATCCGCTACGCGATCAACCAGCGGTTGCGCGCGATGCGCTACGAATCGCTCATCGTCGAGGCGCAGCGCATTCAGGCGTCGATCCTTCCGCAGCGCGTGCCGCAATACGCCGGCTTCGACATCTGGGGCCGCACCGTTCCGGCGGAGATCGTCTCCGGCGACTTCTACGATTTCATTCCGGTCTCCGACAACGTCCTCGGGCTCGCCATCGCTGACGGCTCCGGTCACGGCCTGCCGGCGGCGCTCGTCGTGCGCGACATCTACATGGGCTTGCGCATGGCGACCGATCGCGATTTCAAGATCATCCGCACGCTCGAGAAACTGAACCACATCATCCATCGCAGCCGGATGACGACGAAGTTCGTCTCGCTCTTTTACGGCGAGCTCGAAACGGGCGGCATCCTCATCTACTGCAACGCCGGCCACAACTATCCGTTCCAGCTGAAGGGGAACAAAGTCGAGCTGCTGATGAATGGCGGTCCGGTGCTCGGTCCGACGCCCGACGCGACTTACACGCGCGGCTTCGCGAAGCTCGATCCCGGCGATCTTCTCTGCATGTACACCGACGGAATCGTCGAAGCGCACAACGACGCCGGCGAAGAGTACGGACTGGAGCGGCTGCAGCGTCTCGTGCGCAACAACCGCCAGAAGACGGCGCGCGAGATCGGCGAAACGGTGCTCGCAAAAGTCGCGCGATGGGGCAGCGGTACGCAGGATGACCGCACCGTCGTCATCGTGAAAGCCATTCCCGTCTGACGATGGCTGACGTCCTCTTCATCAACGGACGCTTCACCACGACCGACGAACGGGTCATCGGCGTCGAAGATCGCGGCTTCCAGTTCGGCGACGCCATCTACGAAGTCTTCAAGTTCATCGGACGCAAGCCGATCCTGATCGGCGAGCACTATCGCCGCCTCGAAGAGGGACTGCGCGCGCTCGAGATCCGTTCGCCGTGGGAAGAGGTTTACTTCCGCAGCGTCATCAGCGAGCTGCTCGAGAAGACCGCATTCGATGACGGGATCGTCTACATCCAGGTGACTCGCGGCGAAGCGCCGCGTGCGCATTTCTATCCGGAGGACGTCGCGCCGACGATCGTCGCCTATTCGCGCGCGTTCCGCTTTCCGGACGAAGCGAAAAAAGAGCGCGGCATCCGCGTCATCACGACGCGCGACCTCCGCTGGCGTCACTGCGACATCAAGTCCGTCAACCTTCTCGGCAACGCGCTGGCGAAGAAGAGGGCGCAGCGCGCCGGCGCCGATGAAGCGATCATGATCGACGACAATTTCGTACGCGAGGGCGCCGGCTCCAGCTTCTTCGCGGTGCGCGGCGGACGGGTCATCACCCATCCGCTCGACGAGCACATTCTCCCCGGCGTCGTGCGCGATCGAGTGATCTCGCTCGCACTCGAAGCGCGCATCCGCGTCGACGAACGGCCGCTGCGCGAGAAGGAGCTGTTCGATCTCGATGAAGCGTTCATTACCAGCACGACGAACGGTGTGATGCCGATCAGTGAGATCGACGAACGCGTGGTCGGCAACAGCCGTCGCGGAGAGATCACGACGCAGCTCCAGCAGCTGTTCGATGAACTGGAGCGCAGCGAGGCCGGTTAGCGGCGATGCGTGCGGTGTCCGATGGTCGGCGCCGCGAGCGCGAGAAAGAAAAATCCGACCACCGCGGAGCAGATGAGGCCGAACTGCAGCACGCGGTCGAGCAGATGCGCGGCGCTCCACGACGTGACGACATACCAGACGAGCAGCGCCATGGCGGCGAGCAGATAAATCGCCCCGGCGGCTGCCAGCGCCAGATTGCCTGCGCGCGAACGGAAAGAAAGCCGTCTCATAGTCCTGGCAGTCTATGCAAAGACCAGATGGAGCGCAATCTCCCCGTAAGTAAGTTTATATAGCTGAGGCCGGTAAGACGTCAGTCACCTGAAATCAGATCGCCGAGCACTCCGCCTGCGATTCCGCCGAGTCCCTTCGCTTCATCGCGACGTCCTCCGATCGCCGCGCCGATCCGGTTCGCGAGCCGGCTGAAGGGAAGCGTCTGCAGCACGACGTGACCTGGCCCGGTGAGCGTTGCATAGAAGAGTCCTTCACCGCCGAACAGGGCATTGCGGAAGCCGCCGACGAACTGGATGTCGTACGCGACCGAGTCGGCCATCGAAACGATGCAGCCGGTGTCGACGCGCAGATGCTCGCCCGGTTTCAGATCGAATTCCAGCATGTTGCCGCCGGCGTGCAGGAAGACCAGTCCCTGTCCGCTGATCTTCTGCAGGATGAATCCTTCGCCGCCGAAGAGTCCCGCGCCGAACTTCTTCGTGAACGCGATCGAAAGGTCGACGTTGCCGATCGCGCAAAGAAACGCATTCCGTTCGGCGAGGATGGTGGTGCCGTTCAGCTGAATCGGAAAGATTTTGCCGGCGATCGGATTGGCGAGTGCGAGCTGTCCGGCGGCGACGTTGCTCTTGAACACGCTCATGAACATCGACTCGCCGGCGAGGAACTTGCGCATCAGTCCCTTCACGAAGCCGCCCTGCATCCGCGCATTCAGCTCGATGCCGTCGCCCATGTAGAGCATCGCTCCCGCTTCCGCGTAGATCTCTTCGTTTTGAGCGAGCTGAATTTTCAGCGCCTGCATGACGTCGCCGACGATCTTGTATTCCATGGTCGAAAGTATGAAGGATGAGGGATGAAGGATGAAAGACGTTGTTCGGGGCGCCTTCATCCTTCATCCTTCTGCCTTCATCCTTTTCGCAGATGCTTCTCCTCGATCACCTCTCCACGCTCTTCCCCGACTCCTCGCGGACGACGCTGCGGCAGATGCTGCAGACGGGACGCGTGCGCGTCAACGGTGAGGTGGAGAAGAGCGCGAAGCGTGTTCTCGATGATGACGAGCTCGTGGAGGTTGCACAGAAATCGGTGCAGCCCGTTTTACCGCCAGGCCTCGCCATCCTGCACGAAGACGATGACGTCATCGTCGTGCTGAAGGCGAACGGACTCCTGACCGTTGCCACGGAGCGGGAGCGCGAGCAGACGGCGCAGGCCTTCCTCAACGTCTACCTTCGTGAGAAAGGGGAGGAGCGGATTCACGTCGTTCACCGTCTCGATCGCGAGACGTCGGGTGTGCTGGTGTTCGCGAAGAACTTCGAGGCGCGCGAGAAGCTGAAGGAGAAGTTCGCCGCGCACGACGTCGATCGCGTTTACGTCGCGATCATCGAAGGAACGCTCTCGCCGCCACGAGGGACGATCAGCTCATTTCTCGCCGAGGACCGATCGCTGCGGATGCGGAGCGTCACGAATGATCCGGAGGCGAAGCACGCGGTCACGCACTATCGAACGATCGAGAGCGGGAAGTGGTCGATGCTCGAGGTGACGCTGGAGACCGGGCGCAAGAATCAGATTCGCGCGCATATGTCCGAGGCCGGTCATCCGATCGTCGGGGACCAGCTGTACGGAAGCACGGTCAATCCGCTGGGACGGCTCGGCCTCCACGCAAAGCTGCTCGGCTTCGATCACCCGACGACCGGGAAACGGCTGACGTTCACTGCCGCGCTGCCGAAGCAGTTTCGGGAGTTGTTTCCGAAGGTATGAGGCATGGGGCATGAGGCATGAGGCATGAGTAGAACCGCCTTTACTCATGCCTCATACCTCGTTACTCATGCCTGCTTCAGGTGAAACTAACCGCCAGCTTCGATCCCTCTTCGCGATAGATCGTGTCGACGAAACGGATCGTGTTCGTCTTCAGCGACATGAACAGCGATGACGTGCGGATGCCGCCGCCGAAGAAGCGGACGCCGCGCAGGAGATCGCCGTCGGTGACGCCGGTCGCGCAGAAGATGATGTCGTCGCCGGCCGCGAGCTCCGCGGTGTCGTAAATCTTGTCGCCGTCGATGTAGCCCATCGAGCGGAGCCGGTCTTCCTGCCACTTCTCCAGCGGCTTGAGGCGGCCCTGCATGCGGCCGCCGAGGCAGCGCATCGCGGCGGCGGTGAGCACGCCTTCCGGTGCACCGCCGATGCCCATCGAGCCGTGGATGCCGGTGCCGCGCACGGCGGCGGAGATTCCGGCGGAAAGATCGCCGTCGGTGATCAGTTTGATGCGCGCGCCCGCTTCGCGGATCTGCGCGATGAGATCCTGATGGCGATCGCGCTCGAGCACGATCACGGTCAGCTCGTCGACGTCGCGCTTGAATGCTTCCGCCATCTGATTGAGGTTCTCGGTGACGGAGTTGTTGAGGTCGACGTAGTCGGCGGCAGTCGGTCCGACCACCAGCTTGTCCATGTAGACGTCGGGCGCGTTGAGCAGTCCGCCCTTTTCCGACGCCGCGAGCACGGCGATCGAGCCGGGAGCGCCGGTCGCGCAGAGGTTCGTTCCTTCGAGCGGATCGACGGCGATGTCGACTTCGGGATAAATCTCGCCCTCGGTCCAGCCGCGGCCGAGCGGCTCGCCGACGTAAAGCATCGGCGCTTTGTCACGCTCGCCTTCACCGATGACGATCGATCCGCGCATCTTGAGCTTGTTCAGCTCTTCGCGCATCGACTCGACGGCGACCTGATCGGAGTACTTGCGCTTGCCGTAACCCATCGTCCGCGCCGCGGCGATGGCCGCCTTTTCAGTGACGCGGAGAAACCCGATCTCGAGGCTCGATTCCATGTTGTTCCTTTACTCTGAAATGGTCGGCGCGAACTCTAGCAGAATTTCCGCACCGCGCCGCCGGCCGTCCTCGATAATCGCCCGATGCTGCGCAGCGTCGTCCTCGCGCTCCTCGCCGCGTACGTGGCGCTGCTGCTGCGCAATACCTGCTTCTTCGCTTCCGGTCCGGACAGCTCCGGCTATCTCGGCGAGGCGCGAATGTTCGCCTCCGGACATCTGCGCGTCGACGTCGCGCCGCTGCGCGCGCTGCATCTCGATCCGTCGTTCACCGGCGTCTTCACGCCGCTCGGCTTCGATCCGTATCGCAACACGACGGAGATGGTGCCGACGTATCCGCCGGGACTGCCGTTGCACTTTGCCGCCGCGGGACTCCTCGGCGGCTGGAAGTACGCGCCGTATCTCGTGATCACCATCGCGGCGATCGTCGCGCTGTTGCTGATGTACGGCATCGCGCGCGAGCTCGAACTGCCGGCGCCATTCGCGATCGCATCGGCTGCGCTGCTCGCCGCCAGTCCGATCTTCATCAGCTTCGCGATGCAGCCGATGAGCGATCTTCCGGCGACGACGTGGGCGCTCGCCGCGATTTTCTTCGCGCTGCGATCGCGAAAAATGCCGGCGCTGGCACTCGCTGCCGGCGCCGCGCTCGCGATCGGCGTCTGGGTTCGCCCCACCAACATCCTCCTCGGCGTCGCGCTGCTCTTCGCGCTACCGCTGCGCGTTCGACAGCTCGCATTCGCCGCGCTCGGCGCCCTGCCGTTCGCGATCGCGCTGGCGTGGCTGCAACGCGTGCAGTACGGCGGCTGGTTCCGTACCGCATACGGAACGGTTGGCGACATCGTCTCGGCGAACATGCCGTGTCTCGCATTTCACGCGAGCGGTACGCTGCAGATGGTCACGCCGCTTGTCATCGCCGGCGCGTTGCTCGTCATCGCGATGAGCGGCGTTGCATGGCACACGCGCGCGATGCTCGTCAGCTGGTTCGGAGTCTTCTTCGCCTTTTACGCCGCGTATCACTACTGCGAGGGCTGGATCTCGTCGCGCTTTCTGCTGCCGGCGATTCCGGCGCTGATCGTCGGATCGCTCATCGCGCTCGAACGGCTTACGCGATCGCGTCGTGCGTTCGCAGTCATGGCGATTCTCATCGTCGTCATCGGAGAAGCGCGCGCCGGCTCGAAGTTGAAGGTCTTTCGGATCGACGACTACGAATCGGTCTTTCCCGAATCGGTTCGCTATGTCGAGCAGCGCGTTCCCAAAGATGCGCTCCTCGTCACCGGCGTTCTCAGCGGCGCGTTCTACAACGCCGGCCACTGGACGGCGCGCTGGGATCGTCTCGACGCGGAGCACTTCGCAGCGCTGCGCGCGGCCGCGCATGCGCCGATCTTCGCGATGATCTCCGATGTGGAAGTGCCGGCGGCGGAGCTCCACCGCCGGCTGCCGGGACGCTGGTTGCGGGTCGGTCGGATACGCGACGTCACGCTTTACCGCGTCGACTAACTCGCTACTTCTTCATCGCCTCGGCTTCGAGCCGCGCGGTCGCTTCCTTCTCATCCTTCGACGACATCGGCGGGTTGTAAGCCGCGATGCCGGTGACCGCTTCGCCGATGACGAGGTTGTGGATGTCGTGCGTCCCCTCGTATGTCTTCACCGACTCGAGGTTCAGCATGTGGCGGATGACCGGGTACTCGTCGGAGATGCCGTTCGCGCCGAGGATGTCGCGAGCGATGCGGGCCGACTCGAGAGCGATGTGGACGTTGTTCATCTTGCCCATCGACACGTGATGCGGCTTGAGCTTGCCCTGATCCTTCACGCGTCCCATCTGCAGCGCGAGCAACTGACCCTTCGTGATCTCGGTGATCATCCAGGCGAGCTTGTTCTGCACCAGCTGATGTGAAGCGATCGGCTGACCGCCGAACTGAATGCGGCCGACCGCGTAACTGCGCGCCGTTTCGTACACGGCCATCGCCGCGCCGAGCGCGCCCCACGCGATGCCGTAACGCGCCTGCGTCAGACAGCCGAGCGGGTACTTGAGGCCATTCGTTTCCGGCAGCACGTTCTCGGCCGGGATGCGGCAGTCTTCGAAGAACAGCTGCGACGTCACGGATGCGCGCAGCGAGAACTTGCCCATGTGATTCGCGGTGTTGAAGCCGGGCGTTCCTTTCTCGACGATGAAGCCGCGGATCGTTCCTTCCGCTTTCGCCCAGACGACGGCGACGTCAGCGACGGAACCGTTCGTGATCCAGGCTTTGGCGCCGTTCAGCACCCACGAATCGCCGTCCTTCTTCGCGTAGGTCCGCATGCCGCCGGGATTCGAACCGAAGTCGGGCTCGGTCAGACCGAAACAGCCGATCTTGTCGCCGGCGGCGAGCTTCGGAATCCAGTAATCGCGCTGCTCTTTCGAGCCGTACGTGTAGATCGGATACATGACCAGACCCGACTGCACCGATGCGAACGAACGGAGGCCGGAATCGCCGCGCTCGAGCTCCTGCATGATCAGGCCGTACGCGACCTGATTGAGGCCGGGGAGGCCGTATTCGGAGATCGTGGCGCCGAAGAGCCCCATCTCCGCCATCTTCGGCACGAGGTGGTTCGGGAACTTCTCCTCGCGATGGGCGTGCTCGATGATCGGCAGCACTTCTTCATCGACGAAGTCGCGAACGGTTTGACGCACCATCAGCTCTTCTTCGGAGAAGAGCGAATCGATTTCCATGTAGTCGACGCCGGGAAAACTGGACACGGGTAACTCCTTACGTTGCGTTGGTGAGGCGCGAATGATATCCGATGGCGGCGGCCGTTTTCATCTGCGGAGCGAAGTAGGATGAGGGCGATGCTTCGCGGGCTTTGGAGAGAAGGAACTGGCGCACTCCTGGTGCTCATCGTGCGCGTGGCAACGCTGCCGCGAACGCCGTGGGAACAGGACGAGTTGCTGTTCGCGCCGGCCGTCCTCAGGTTCGATCCGTGGAGCTCACATCCGCATCCGCCCGGTTATCCGCTGTTCGTTGGACTGGGCAAGCTCTTCAATCTCTTTCTGCACGATCCGTTTGCGAGTCTGGTCGCGCTGAATGTCGTCTGTTCGATGCTCGCGTTCGTGGCGCTGTCGCGCGCGTTTCGTTTGTATCTCGATGATGACGATCTCGCCGTCTGCGGCGCGCTGCTCTTCTCGTTCTCGGCAACGGTGATCGTGCACGGCCCGCTGGCGTTCTCCGACTCGCCGGCGATGCTGTTCGTTGCGCTGACACTCCGGGCGGTCGCGGCGATTGGCGACGATGCGACGATTCGTTCCGCGATCGTGCTCGGCGTCGCGTCGTCGTCGGCGATCGGTGCGCGGCCGCAGCTGCTTGTACCGCTCGTGCCGCTGCTGTTGTTCGCGGTGATCGTCGCGAAGAGCGGACGGCAGTTCGCGGCGGCGCTTGCGGCGTTCACGGCGATGTCGCTGCTCTGGTTCGTGCCGCTGATGAACGCGGCCGGCGGATGGTCGCGGTTCATCGAATGGGAAACGCGCCAGGCCGCGTACGTTGCCGCGCACGACGCCGGACTGTCGCGCGGTGCGCGTTCCGCCGGCATGCTCGTGGCGCGGTTCGTCGCGCATCCGTGGGGACCGAAAGCGATCGCGATTCCGGTGCTGGCATTTGCGGCGATCGGCGCGGTGACGTCGTTGCGCCGGCGGCCGCGCATGTTCGTGCCGTTGGCGCTCTTCGGCGCGGTGCAGCTTGTGTTCGAGCTGACGACGATGGATCCGGCGGACGCGGCGCGTTACAGCATTCCGTTTGTTGCGATCGTCGCCGCGTTTGCGGCGGCGGGATTCGGTTTGCTGCGAATGCGGATCGCGCCGCATGTCGTGACCGCCATCATCGCCATCGCTTCGGTCATTTACGTCAGCCCGATTCTCATCGATCGGACGGATGGTCCCTCGCCGCCGGCGGCGGCTGCTGCGTTCGCGAATCAACATTTCAGCCGCGATACGGTCGTGCTGTACGACCTTGCGCTGAAATCGCACGCCGACTATCTGATGCGGTTTCGCTCGATGTCGATCGATGACGGATTGCGCGCGAACTACGACCGCCCTGATGTTCCGCTGGTCGTGTTCGCCGACGGTGGTGCGCCGTCGTCGGAGGCAACGTTCGCGTGGCACGCCAGCGATGCGTACGGGAAGCTGACGCGCAATCACTATCGCCGCGTTGCGCTCGCTCCGCTGCCGCCGAACGAGCGCTTTCTGCCGCTGGAAGGCGTGCACGCGCCGGAGCGGACGATCGAAGGGGAGAACGAGTGGCGCTGGCTGGCGAAGGAAGCGTCGCTGCGATTGCCTTCGCAGCATGGCGACAATGCGACATTCGATTTTCGGCTTTCGCCCGACGCGCCGTATGACGCGAATCCGATTCGTATCTTCGTGAACGGAAACGAGGCCGCGTCGCTCGTCGTCGCGAAGGTGGCGGGCAGCGTGAATGTCGCGCTGCCACCCGGTCCGTGCGGCATCACCATTCGCGCCGAGCATTCGTTTCATCCCGCCGCGATTCTCGGCAACCGAGATCCACGCGAAGTCGCCGTGCAACTTCTCCGCGTTCAGTCGGGACGCCGCGCCGTGTAGAGGATGTGCGCGTGCGGATAGCCGAAGTCGATCCGCTTCGCGGTGAAGTCGACGAAACCTGCGCGCGTTAGTCGTTCCGCGATCACGTCAGGGGTCTCGTTGTAGAAAACGTTGCCGAGCGAGAGGCCGAAGAGCGTGTCGGAGAGAAACTCCTGCGCGCGGTTCCACGGTTCTTTGATGCGGCTGGTCGGATCGATCTCCTTCAACACGAGCAGGCCTCCCGGCCGCAATCGCGCGAAGAGCCTGGGGAGCAGCGCGTCACGCGCCGCGGCGTCGAGCCGATAGAGCACGTCGTAAATCGTGACGACGTCGAACGTGTCGCGGACGCAGTCGTCGAAACCGGCCACGAAACGAACCGCCGGATGCCGCCACGCGATCAGCGTTTTGCGCAGATCGGGCTCGACGGCGACGACTTCGCGTGCCCGCTCCTCGACGAGCAGCCGCGCGTAAATGCCATGGCCGGCGCCGACGTCGAGCACGCGCGAGCCGGGCGGAATGACGTCGAGCGTCCGGAGAAACGGCGCGCTCAGAAACCGGCCGAAGACGTGCAGCTGTTGCGGCGCCGAGTGGCGGCGAAACGTCTGCCGGAGCAGCCGGAACGCGCGGAGATAACCGATCGGCATGTGGCGCGGATTATAGAATCGCGGTCCCGTGCTCAGGACTTCGCGCGCGATGCTGATCGCGTTCGCCGCAATCGTCGTAACGCGCATCGCCGCGCTCCCGCGTACCGCGTGGGAGTTCGACGAGCTGCTGTTCATGATGGGAGCGCGGCATTTCGATCCGGTCGCGCATCATCCGCCGCCGCCCGGTTATCCGCTCTTCATGTTCGTCGCGCAGCTGATGCGGACGGTCATCGCGAGCGACTTCGCGGCGCTAGTCGCGCTGAACTTTGCGGCGACGCTGATCGGCTTCGTCTTCCTCGCGCTGGCGTTCCGCAACATCAGCGGCAGCGAGGAGATCGGCATCGCCGGCTCGCTGCTGTTCTGGATGTCGCCGGTGATGCTCGTTCACAGCACCGCGGCGTTTTCCGATGCCGGCGGAATCGCGCTGCTTTCGATCGCGCTCTGGAGTGCGACGCGCGACGGCAATCGTCACGCGGCCTTCTTCGCGCTCGCTGCCGCGGCGGCGGTCGGGTGGCGTCCGCAACTGGCGATCGCCATCGTGCCGATGCTCTTCGCGGTCGTGCTGCTGCGGCGATGGCGCGAGCGCGCGATCATCGTGATCGTCTTCACGCTCGGCTGTCTGGCGTGGCTGATCCCCCTGATGCTTGCGGTCGGAGGCGCGGCGAAACTGCTTGCGTACGAGGCGTCGCAGGCCGGCTATCTCGCCACGTACGACGCCGATCTGTCGCGCAGCAACTGGTCGGCGATTGCGGTGGCGACGCGCTTCATCGCGCAGTCGTGGGGCGCGTCGGTGATGTCGATCCCGCTGCTGGCCGCCGCGATCGCGGGAATCGTCGCGACCGTTCGTGCTCGCGACCGGCGCGCCATTCCGCTGGCGATCGCGTTCTGCGTCTATCTGAGTGTTGCGCTGCGGGTGATGGATCCGGCGGACGGCACACGCTATTCGCTGCCGGTCACGCTCGCCATCGCCTTCTTCGCGGCGCGCGGTCTTCCTGCGTATCGCTACGCGCTCGTCGCGCTCTTCTCGCTGGCGTCGCTCACGTTCGTCAGCTCGATCCTTTCGCAGCGCGCCACGAGCGCGTCGCCGCCGGTGCAGGCGGCGGAGTTCGCGCGCGCCGCGTTTCCTGCGAAGGCCGTCGCGCTGTATGAGCTCCCGCTCTGGCCGCACGCGACGTATTTTCTGAGCGCGCATCATCCGATGCGCATCGATCCCGGACTGACCGCGTACTTCGATCGCCGCGACGTGCCGCTTTACATCTTCGCGGACGGCGCGACGCGAGCGCCGGGTGCGCGCACGTTTCGCTGGCAGCCGAGCGAGGCGTACGCGACGCTGACACGCAATCACTATCGCGTCGTGTCGATCATTCCGCTGCCGCCGGAGCGCCGCTTCAAGCCGCTGCGCGGAATTCATTCGCTGGAGCGTGAACCGGAAGGGGAGGGGTGGCGCTGGCTGATGCCGATCGCCGAACTGCAGCTGCCGGCGCTTCCGGCGACGAAGGTCGAGCTCCGGCTCGCCGTTCCGCCGACGGTTCCGTTTGATTCGAACGACGTCGCCGTTTCGATCGATGGCCGGCTCGCGCAGCGGGTGCGCATCAGCCGAGGGACGAGCGTGGTGTTGTCGATTCCGCTGGCGCGTCCCGGTGCGATCGTCCGTTTCGAATCGGCGCGCTCGTTCATTCCGGCGGAAGGAAGAGGGAGCGCGAATCGCGATCCGCGGCGGCTCGCCGTTCGTTTGATCGACGTGGTGCTGCGATGAAGAGACTTCCGCCGCTGCTCGTCGCGATCGTCGTTGCCGCGACGCGATTGCGTGCGATTCCGCGCGGCTTCTGGGAAGGGGAGGAGGTTCGTTTCGCGCGCGCGCTGCTGACGTTCGATCCGTTTCAGCAACAGCCGGAAGCGCCCGGTTATCCCTTCGTCGTCGCGCTCGGAAAACTCGTCAACGCATTCGTGCACGATCCGTTCGCGTCGCTGATCGCGCTGAGCGTCGTCGCCTCGATCGCCGGCGCAGTGCTCCTGACCTTCGCCTTTGCGCGAATCCTCGACGACGAATGGTGCGGCGCAGCGGGCGCGGCGCTCGTTTATCTCTCGCCGGCCATGCTCGTTTTCACGCCACTGCCGAACGCGGAAGCGGTGGCGATGGCGCTCATCGCCGCGGCGCTCCTGACGTATGCGCGCGGTGACGAGCTGCTCTTCGGCGTCTGCGCCGGTGCCGCTATCGCCGCGCGGCCGCAGGTGATCGTGGCGATGCTCGCGCTCGTGCTCTTCGCACGGAAGCGTCGCGCGGCCGCGGCATTCATCGCCACGCTCGTCGTGACGTTCGAGCCGCTTGTCGAAGCGGTCGGCGTCGATCGCATCGGGCATTACGTCCGCGCCAACTGGAACGTGACGCGGATGCCGTGGCGTGAGGTGGCGATGCGATTCATCGCTCATCCATGGGGACCGAAGTTGTTGTCGCTGCCGCTCCTCGTCGTCGCCGCTGCCGGCGCCGTGATGCTGCTTCGCCCTGGTGAGCGCCGCGTCTTCGGAGTTGCGCTGTTCGGGTTTGCACACCTTGCGTTTTGCTTCGCCACCGCCGATCGGATGGATGGCGTGCAGCCGATGCTTCCCGCGGTCGTCGCCACTGCACTCTTCGCCGCGGCTGCGCTCCGTCCGATTGCGCGCTGCGCACTTCCGCTCGCACTCGCGTACGGCGCCGGCGCGATCGTCTACAGCGAGCCGCTCATCGCGCAGCGGACCGCCGGCTTGTCACCGCCCGCCGCCGCCACCGCGTACGCCGCACGCATGCTGCCGCCGGGAGGAATCGTCGTCTACGAGCCGTCGCTCGAAGCGTTCGCGCGCGACGCCGCATTCACTTCCGCGCCGCTCGCCGCGCTGAACGCGCTGGCGACGCGATCCGACATTCCCGTCCTGCTCCTCGCCGACGGAGGAACGCGCGCGCCGAATGCGAAGACCTTCGCGTGGCCCGACAGCGACGTCTACGGCAAGGTGACGACGGAACACTACCGCGTCGTCTCCGTCATCCCCCTCCCGCCGCCCGCCCGCTACATCGCCGGCAGCGGCGTCTTTCAGCTCGAGCGCACCGCCGACGGCCGTGAATGGCGCTGGCTCGCGCAGGACGCAACGATCACGCTGCCTCCGCTGCCGGGATCGATCGCGCACCTCGAACTGTCGCTTCCCGAGAACGACAACACGTTGACCATCAACGGCCGGACGATCGAAGTCGTGCACGGAAAGACGACCACGATCGACATTCCCGTCGTCTCAAACGCCGCCGCGACACTAACCTTCCACGCCGCCCGCCACTTCACCCCGTCCGGCGAAACGCGCAACCTCGCCGTCCAGCTGCTCTCACTCGAGCGCCGCCAAAGTCAATTTCCGGGGTCAGACCCCGGAAATTGACTTTAGCCGCACGACGGCGGCGATGGCGATTGCGATCGCCGCTGCGACATACGCGGCGATCTCGTTCGCCGGCATCGCCGGCCGCGGCACCTCGCCGGTCAGCATCTCGAACGAGGTCGGATCGAGACTCGTCACCGCGATCCGCGAGCCGGCAGCGACGAGCTTGCCGCTCCCTTTCGTGACGCGAATCCGCACCGTCGCTTCCGGCGGCACCGACGCCGCGAGCTGCGCGACCGGAATCGTCATCGCCTCCAGCTCTCGGAGAATGACCGGCTTGCTGCCGAGTTCGCGTCCGTTCGCGTCGAGCAGCGAGACGACCGCTTCGATCGCCGAGCGATTCGTTTCGACGAGGTGGATGTTGTAGCGGAACTCGCCGTTCTGCCCGGAGCCGGCGCCCGGCAGCAGCGTCGAGCCGCCGCGCGGAATGGCCAGCTCGATCGGCATCGCCGTGAAGCCGCCGCCCTGTGCCGCCGCGGCGACGCGCGCGCTGCAGGCAATCGGACGATCCGCTTCGATCAGCAGCGCGCCGAGTTTTCCCGGTGCATGCAGCAGCGTCTCGGTGACGTTGTCGAGTTGCAGCGTCTGTTCGGCGGCGACGTCGACGTCGCGGAACACCGGCTCCGGATTCGCCTGGCCGCGCTGCAGAAACGAAATGCGCGCGCGGAGCGGCTTGTCCGCGCGGTTCGTGATCCAGAGCGTTGTCATGTATTCGAGTCCGCCCGTCGCGGTGACGCGGCCGACGATCGGCAGCACCACGCGGCGGCTCGAATACGCCGCGTTCGCCGCCGGCGCGACGAGCAGCAACACGAGCGCGGCGAGTCGTTTCATCGACGCACCGCCGCAATCGCAAGCAGCGCGGCCAGCGTCGCGAGCGTGAGTCCGAGACCTATGAAGAAGGAGAGGGGACGATAGCGAAGCACGAGCTCATGATGCCCTGCCGGAACGTGCGCCGCGAGAAATGCGTGATTGCCGAAGAAGAGCGGCGCGTCGCGGCCGTCGATCGTCGCCTGCCAGCCGCGCCACGCCGTTTGTGAGATGACGATCCAGCTCGCCGAGTCGAGCCGGGCATCGATCCGCAGATCGAGCCGGTCCCACTTCGTTCGCAGCGTTCCGCCACCGTTGACGATCGTTCCGCTGTTCGACGGCGGCGCGCTGACGGTCGCCATGTCGCGAAAGTCGGTGATGAGTGCGAGCGTCGCGACGTCATCGGTGAACATGACCTGTCGCGGGATGAACGCACGCTCGAGCGCCCGCGGATTTTCGAGCAGCCGCGCGCCGCGATCCTCCGCGCGCACGCGCCAGCCATCCGGGATCGGATCGCGCGTCTCCTCGAACGCGTAGCGAACGTTCAGCGCGGAGAGGAACGGCCGCGTCAGATCGTCGATGTGATTGAACGACACCGGCTCGAGCCGCGACCAGAGCGGCAGCGTTTCCGCCATCCGCGCGAACGTCATCCCGGTCGCGCCGCGCGCATCTTCGAGCTGATAGTGCGTGGCGATGTTCGGCAGAAACGTCGCTTCGCGTCCGGCGACGCGATACGGCGTCTCCGCTTTCGGCAGCGCATCGATGAGCGGCGTGTGCGGATAGAACGCCTCGGCGGGCCACGTCGGAATGGCGCGGCGCTCTTCGATCGTCCGCTGCAGAAGCAGGAGCGCAACCAGTCCGAGCGCGGCGGCGCGCGGCGAGGGACGCGGAAGCAGCAGCGCGATCGCCAGCAGCAGCGGCAGCAGCTCGTGAAACAGATTCGTCTGCAAATACGACGGCGACAATCCCGACGCGATCATCGTTGGCCAGAGCGCGGCGACGATGACGACAAGGACAATTGCGACCGCGATCATCGCCCACAGCATTTTGTCGGCGCCGTCGCGCAGCATCGCGTCGATGCCGAGTGCGCCGAGCATCGCCAGGGCGAGCACGGCGCCGAACACCAGCCGTTCGTTGAGCGCGATTCGAAACAGCGGCAGATGCGAGAAGAGCGCGTCGATCAGCGGCGCCGACACCGACGCCAGCAGACCGAAGATGAGGACGCCGAGGAGAAAGAAGCGGATGCGGAGCCGCGAGCGGAGGAGACCGATGAGCGCGGGGGCGAAGAGAATACTGCCGGCGTAACCGTAAATCGGACGGTGATAGCGCGACGGCACGTTCGCCGTCTCGGAGACCGGCGATCCAAATCGGAACGGCACCGCCGCCGCGACGATGCGCGATGCAGTTTCGCGCCAGCCGACGACGCGCGCTTCTGTCACCGACCGCTCTACGCGAAACTGATAGTCGGCTGTTTGCGGCAGCGCATCGATGAACGGCAGCAGATGAATCGCGGAGAGGAGCAGCGCGAGTGCGCCGGCCGCGAACGCCGCGCCGATCGCGCGCACGATCGATGTGCGATCGCGCAACGCCGCCAGCTCGAACACTCCGTACGCCGCGCCGATCGCGACGACGTGCAGCGTGCTCTCGGGATGTCCGGCCACGACGACGAGCGCCAGCGTCGCGGCGAGCAGCACGATCGTTCCGAAGCGCGGCCATGCGATTACCCGTCGCGTCGCCAGCAGCACCAGCGGCAGCATCATCACCGCCGCGCCGAGCGGCACCTGAATGAAGAAGATCAGGAACGCGCTGAACATCCACGCCACGGCGGCGAAGAGCGCCGCGATCTCGCCGACGCCGAGCTCCTTCGCGAAGAGATACGTCGCCAGCGCCGCCGCGAAAAACGCCAGCGTCGCGTGAAACGTGATGCTCTGCGCGAGCGGCAGCAGATACGAAAGCGCGTTGAACGGATGCCACGGCGACGGCTCCGAGCCGGCCGCGAGAATGTCGCCGCAGAACGAAAAGGGATTCAGCAGCGGCCAGCGATGCTGCGCGAACGCGTAACGAACGGCCGCCTTCCACGGAATCATCAGCCGCTGCACGTCGGTCAGCATCGGATTGACCGCGCCGGCGACTCCGTGCTGCGCGGCGACGGAGCGCAGCGGCTCGCTGTCGTACGCAAGCTCGATCGGTCCGAAGACGCCGCCGGTCAGCAATGCGCGGCCGGTGAAAACGAGCGGCAGCAGGATCAGCACGGCGCAGACGCGCGGCGGAATCGCGACGATGCAGCGACGCGCAATCCAAAGCGCTGCCACCGCGGACAGCAGATACAGGGGGAACGCCAGCACGACGGGATGATACGTTCATCGCGTGAAACGGCTCATCGTTACCGCGGACGACGTCGGTCTCGAACGCGGAATGACCGAAGGCGCCATTCGCGCGCATCAACAGGGAATCGTCACCGCGTGCTCGCTGGTCGCGAACGGCGCGGACTTCGATGACGCCGTGGCGCGATTGCGCGACGTCCCGACGCTCGAAGTCGGCGCGCACCTCGCGCTCGTCGAAGAGCGCGCGCTGACGACCGGCGCGCCGATGCCGAAGAGCTACCTCGAGTTCGTGCTGTCGCGGCGCCGCGTCGACGTCGAGCGCGAACTGCGCGCACAACTCGACAAGCTCCTCGCCACCGGCCTGCGCATCACCCATCTCAACGGCCATCAGCATCTGCACATGCTGCCGAGCGTCTTCGCGATCGTCCGACGTCTCGCCGACGAGCACGCCATTCCGTACGTGCGCGTCGTGAACGATCAGGGCGGACGGGGAGGGATTGCGCGCCGCGCGTCAATCGGCGTTCTCTCCATGCTCGGACGACGCGTCGATCGCAACCGCCGCACGATCGGCGTGATGGAAGCCGGTCATCTGACGGCGGAGCGGCTCGTCGCGCTCTTCGATCACGTCGGCGGCGTGACCGAGCTCGTCACGCATCCCGGCGTCGGCGTCCGCGGTTACGACTGGGGTTACGCGTGGGACGAAGAGACGAACGCGCTCTGCGCTCCGTATTTGAGGGAAGCGCTCGACGCGCGCGGCATCAGCCTTGTCCGCCCGTCGACGCCGGAGACCTCATGACCCGTTTCTTCTTCTCGCTGTTTCTCCTCCTCGGTGCCACCGCCGTCACCGCCGCAAACCTCCCGAACATCTCGCTCTACTCGAACGACATCTACGGCCAGCGCTTCGATCCGGGAGCGGAGTATCCGTACCGGATCGGGCTCTCCAACTACGGCACCGACGCCCACGATCTCCGCGTCACGATCGACGTCGATCCGGCAGCGACCGTCATCGCGCTGAGCGGCGATTTCGGCGTCTGCGCGCGGAGCGGAACGCGCATCGTCTGCAGCGCCGGGCTCTTCGCGCACGATCAGCATGGTGAGATCAACTTCACGCTTCGGATGCCGTTGCGGCGCAGCGGCGGGCGGGTGACGCTGAGTGCCGAACTGACGATCGCCGAGCAGATGGAAGCGGAAGCGCGCACGCGTCTCAGCTACGACATCGTCATGAACCGATTGATCTCCGTCACGTCGACGGCCGATGAAGGCCTCGGCACATTGCGCGATGCCATTCGCGACGCGAACGTCTCCTGCTCGGACGTGCAGCCGTGCCGCATTCTCTTCAACGTCGAACCGTCGCAGCTGACGAACGGCGTCGCCACGATCCGTCCCGAGACGCCGCTGCCGGTCATCAAGGCAACGACGCTCGTGATCGACGGAGCGACGCAGACGGCATTCGCGGGCGACACGAATCCGGCCGGGCCGGAAGTCGAGCTGAGCGGCGCGAAGGTGACGGCGGGACAGGGGATCGAATTCCGCTCCGACGATCGCTGCGACTTCCGCGATTCGTTCTCGATCTACAACGTTTACGTGACCGGCCTCGCCATCAACGGATTTCCCGGCGCCGGCATCGTTGCCACGGTGCCCGATCGCTGTTTCGGCGCGCCGTACTTCGGCGCGTCCGCGAACTACCTCGGCACCGACGCCACCGGCACGCGTGCCGTTCCGAACGAACGCGGCGTGATGACGCTCGGCATGATTCCGACCATCTTCAACAACGTGCTGAGCGGCAATCGCCGCAGCGGCGCCTTCATCTGGAACGCGATCGCGGCGGATGTCGAGGACAACCGCATCGGCGTCGGCGCGGACGGCAAAACGCCACTCGGGAACGGCGCCAGCGGCATCTTCATCGACAACGAGCAGGGCAACTCCGTCGTGGCGCGCAACACGATCGCGAACAACGGCGAGTTCGGCGTCGCCATCACGGGCGCGCGCATCCCGGCGGTCAACGGCAACTCCATCCACGACAACGGACTGCTTGGCATCGACATCGGTCTTGATCTCGTCGTGCCGCCGAACGTGCCGAAGCTCACCTCCGCGAAGTACGATCCGGTCACCGACACGACGATCATCAGCGGCCGCGTCGACGCCGACGGAGGTTTCGGCTGCTGTAGCAGCTTCGGCGTTTCCGTCTACGCCAGCGACACGCTCAACGCGCGCGGCCTCGCGCAGGCGGAGCGGACTCTCGGCTTCGTGCAGTCGCAGGCCAGCGGCCACTTCGATTTCACGTTCGCCGCGAAAGGTGATCTGACCGGCAAGTGGATCACAGCGCAAACGCAGCGCACGTTCATTAGCGGCTTCGACACGCCGTCGGCGGAGACGACGGAGCTCAGCAATCCGATCCAGGCGACGCGCTGATCGCTTCACCTGGACGGCGAGGCCCGCGCCTATAATCCGCGCCGCCATGAACAGACAGAGGATTGCTGTAGTCCCGGGCGATGGCATCGGACCCGAAGTCATCGCCGCCGGCCTCACCGTGCTCGAACGCGTCAACGATGAGCGCAAGCTCGGCCTCGAGCTCGTCCACTTCGGCTGGAACGCCGACGAATATCTGCGCACCGGCATCTCGATGCCGCCTGGCGCGATGGACGACATTCGCGACAACTACGCCGCCGTCTACCTCGGCGCGTTCGGCGATCCGCGCGTGCCCGACATGAAGCACGCCGCCGACATCCTCCTCGGCATGCGCTTCCAGCTCGACCTGTATGTGAATTACCGGCCGGTCAAACTGCTCAACGATCGACTCTGCCCGCTGAAAGAGAAAGGCCGCAAAGACGTCGACTTCGTCATCTTCCGCGAGAACACCGAAGGCGCGTACGTCGGCATGGGCGGCATCTTCAAGAAGGGGACGAGCGACGAGATCGCCGTGCAGGAAGACGTTTCGACGCGCAAGGGAGTGGAGCGAATCATTCGCCACGCCTTCGAGTTCGCGAAAGCGACCGGACGCAAATCGGTCTGCATGTCCGACAAGAACAACGTCATGCGTTTCGGCGGCGATCTCTGGCTGCGGACGTTCGAAGAGGTTGCTGCTGAATATCCCGACATCGAGCACTTCCACATGTTCGTCGACGCGCTGACGATGCAGATGGTGCGTGTGCCGGAAATGTTCGACGTCATCGTGACCAACAACATGTTCGGCGACATCGTCACCGACCTCGGCGCCGCGCTGCAGGGCGGACTCGGCGTCGCCGCCAGCGGCAACATTCACCCCGGCCGCGTGTCGCTGTTCGAGCCGATCCACGGCAGCGCACCAAAGTACGCGGGGAAGGATGTCGCCAACCCGATCGGCGCGATCCTCACCGCCGCGATGATGCTCGAATACCTCGGCTACACGAACGAAGCGGATGTGATCGAGAGCGCGGTCGTCGCCGCCATCGATGCAGGAGAAACGACGAACGATCTCGGTGGCACGCTCGGGACGAAAGCCGCAGCGGCCGCGATCGTGAAGCGGTTGGCGCTGTGATGTGAAGACGGACGACGTTTTCGGCCGCTCCTCCGTATCATCGAGGTCATGCCCCGGATCCTTTTCCCTCTCCTCGTTCTCTCTCTCCTCTTCGCCGCTCCCGTCTTCGCGCAGACCGACTCTGCCGATCTCAAGCTTGAGTTCGAGTTCGCGCCGGAAGAGCATCTGACGGGCACCTTCTTCTCCACCTGGACGCGCATCACGAACAACGGTCCGGCCACCGCGCACGGGCTCTCCATCACGGCGAGCGCGCCGGGTGCGAACGGGATTCAGTTCTGGCAGACGGCGACGCGCTGTCAGTCATCCACCTGTTCGACGACGTACGGCGATCTCGCGCCCGGTGCGTATGTCGAGTTCAGCGTCGCCTTCGGATTGCCGGCGCCTGTCGAGACGACGATTCCGCTCACCGTTCGCGTCAGCAGCTCGAATCCCGATCCGAACCAGGCCGACAACGTCGTCGAGCAGGATCAGCTGTTTCTCGCGGTGGCCGAGCTGTGGGCTGACGTCGCCAGTCCGAGCGATCGTCTCGAACCGGAGCTGCCGGCGCTTGTCGATTTCGGAATCACCAATCGCGGCCGCGCCGCAGCGCTCGGGACGACGATCGATCTCACGCTGCCGGCGGGAAGCGTCGTGCTCAGCGTCACTCCGCCCGACGGCGTCGCCTGCACGTCGACCGCGACCACCATTCATTGCGAGACCGGCACGCTGCAGCCGAACGTGCACCAGTCGATTCTGGCCAGCGTCCGCACGCCGCCCGCGTATGACGGCGGTTCCTTTCCGCTGACCGTGCGCGCGAGCGCAACCAATCGCGTACTCGACTCGCGCTTTCGGACGAACACCACCTCCTGGTACTTCCTGCCGCTCTTCGTAGTGAACAACGCCGGCGACTCCGGACCGGGCTCGCTGCGCCAGGCGATCATCGATGCGAACTCCCGCTGCGTCGTCGACCAGTGTCGCGCCGGCTTCCGCATTCCTGCCACCGACGTCGTCACGATCCGTCCGGCCACGCCGCTTCCGGCCATCACCGGCAACCTCGGGATCGACGGCATCAGCGAGAAGTACTTCGTCGGACAAACGGATCTCGCGCATCCGCTCATTCAGCTCGACGGCTCGCTGCTCGCGGCCGGCAACGGCCTCGAGCTACACGGTGACGGCTCCGGCGCCAGCGGTCTCGCAATCGGCAATTTCCCCGGCATCGGCGTGATGCTCGTCGCCGCGGCGCAACAGACTCGCGTTCGTTTCGTCGCCGACAACTTCATCGGCACGGACGCTACCGGAACGATTCCGATGCCTAATCAGCGCGGCGTGATGGTGCTCGGCAATCGCTACGGCTATCTCGCCCGCAATGTCATCAGCGGCAATCGCCTGAGCGGCGTCTGGCTGCTCGGCGGATATCAGTTCGCCATCGACAGCAATCGCATCGGCGTCGCCGCCGATGGCGTTACGCCACTGCCGAATGGCGCGAGCGGAATCTACGTCGGCGAAGGAACCGATCGTCCCTGGATCTACCGCAACACCATCGCCTACAACCGCGAGTTCGGCATCGCCGTCCATCCGAGCGTGCGGCAGATGGATGCGTCGATCAACTCGATCTTCGGCAACGGCAACCTTGGCATCGACTACGGTCTCGATCTCGCCACGCCGAACGCGGAAGTCGACACGGGCCGTCAGCCGAACACGCCGGTACTGTTTTCGGCGACGTACGACGCGGCGCGCAACGTCACGATGATCGAAGGCGAGTTGCACAGCTTCCCGGAAGTCGCGCCGCTCGGCAACCACTTCCGCGTCACCTTCTACGCGAACGATTCCGCGCGCGCGCAGGCGCAGACACGCCTCGGCGACGCCATCGTCGGCGGCATCGGCCATTTCTCGTTCAACGCGAACGGCGACCTGCGCGGCCAATACATCACCGCAATCACGCTTCGCTATCGCAAAGGCGATGAAGGAACGTTCGAGGAGTACGCCATCTCGGAAGAGACGTCGGAGATCAGCGCGCCGATTCCGGTAACGCGGTGAGCAATCGCGCTACACTCTTCGGCGATCAATGCTCATCGGTTCCGAGTGGCTCGTCGATGCTGCGGGATGCCGCCCTGAGTCGCTGACCAGCGTCGAGACGTTGCAGACGCTGTTCGCGCGAGTCATCGCGGAGCTCGATCTTCATCCGATCCACGAGCCGCGATTCCACACCTTTCCGCAGCCCGGCGGCATCACCGGCTTCGTGATGCTCACCGAATCGCATCTCGCCTGTCACACCTATCCCGAGCACGGCGTCATCACCGTCAATCTCTACTGCTGCCGTCCGCGCGCCGAATGGCCGTGGCGCGAACGACTGACGGAGCTGCTGGGCGCGGCGAGCGTCGAGGTGACCGAGGTCGTGCGGGGGGCCGCCGTACCGGAGCTCGTCGCGTGGCCGTAGCGAACTGTCCGTCCTGCGGCGCGGCGATCGAGTTCGCCGTCGGCTCGTCGATCGTCGTCGTCTGCGATTACTGCCGCTCGGTCGTCGCGCGCACCGATCGCGCACTCGAAGACCTCGGCAAGATCGCCGCGATCGTCGACACCGGCTCTCCGCTTCAGCGCAATCTCCCCGGCAAGTATCGCGGCGTCGGTTTCCGTCTCACCGGACGGACGCAGATGCGCCATTCGATGGGCGGCGTCTGGGACGAGTGGTACGCCGCGTTCGACGACGGCCGCTGGGGCTGGATCGCCGAAGCGCAGGGCCGTTACTACGTGACGTTCAAAACGGCGGCGACCGACGTGCCGCCGCTGTCGATCATCGAGATCGGCGGGATGTACCGCGACATGGTCATCGACGAGATCGGCAAAGCGACGCTCGTCTCCGGCGAGGGCGAGATTCCGTGGCGCGTCGAGCCCGGGAGCGAATTCGATTACGCCGATCTCTCCGGCACCGGCGAGCGTTTCGCGACGATCGACTACAGCGAAGATTCGCCGCTGCTTTTCCACGGCGAACAGACGACGCTCGCCGCGCTCGGCATCAACACCGGACTCGAACCGGGACGGCGCGGCGCGCGCATCACCACGGAAAAACTGAGCTGCTCGAATTGCGGCGGGCCGCTGCAACTCGTCGCGCCCGATGCGACCGAGCGCGTCGTCTGTCCGAACTGCGGCGGCATTCACGACGTCGCCGACGGCGGACTCCGTTACCTGAACGCGCTGGCGAAGAAAGGTCCGCAGCCGCGCATTCCGCTCGGACGAAAGGGAACCGTCGACGGCGAAGAGTGGATCGTCGCCGGCTTCATGCAGCGCTTTGTCACCTTCGATCAGAAGTATTACTGGACCGAATATCTGCTTTTCAACGCGAAGACGAAGAGCTTCGGCTGGCTCGTCGACAGCGATGAGCACTGGAGCATCGCCCGCGCCATTCCATCGGCCGAAGTGAGCGATCCTCTGCGCAACGACGCGGCGTCGTCGGTCACGTACAAAGGGAAGAAGTTCAAAGTCTTTCAGGATGCGAAGGCGACGGTTTCGTACGTCGTCGGCGAGTTTTTCTGGCGCGTCGAAGTGGGGGAGACCTCGCGCGCCGTCGACTACATCGCGCCGCCCGAAGGAATCACGAAAGAGATCTCCGGCGGGAAAAACTCGCGCGAAGTGAACTACACGCTGGCGCGCTATCTGCCGGTCGCCGACGTCGAAAAAGCATTCGGCGTGAAGTCGCTCCCGCGTCCGTCGAAGGTCGGCATGATCCAGCCGTACGTCGGCCACAACATCGGCGGTGTCTTTGCCGCGCTAGTCATCGCGCTCTTCGTCATCGCGTTCCTGCTGGCCGTGACGCGCTCGCGGACGGAAGTGCTGCGCGAGTCGCTCGACCTCACCGGCGAATCGTCGTGGGGCGAACCGGTCGCGAACTCGAACGCCGCGCAGCCGGCGCGCGCCTTCTTCACGAAGCCGTTCAATCTCACCGGGAAGAACCTCCGCGTCGAGGCGTACTCGCCGGTCACCAACAGCTGGGTCTACGTCGCCGGCGACATCGTCAACGAGAAGAGCGGACTGCTCGAAGGTTTCGATCTGCCAGTGGAGTTCTACGAAGGCTACGACGGCGGCGAGCACTGGAGCGAAGGCTCCAGGACGAAAACCGTCTTCCTCTCCGCGCTGCCGGCCGGCAGTTACGCGATGCGGCTCGAAGCGCAGTGGCCGGCCGGCAGTCCGCCGTCGGTGATGGTGCGCGTCACCGAAGGGGTCTTCCGCTGGTCGCACTTCTTCCTCGCGCTGATCCTCATCACCATTCCGGCGATCATGCTCGCGTTCCGCCGCTTCACGTTCGAAGCGAGCCGCTGGAGCGAATCGATGTACACACAAATGGGGACACTGCGCAGCGCGTCCGAAGGCGACGACGATGATGAATGAGGTGATGCGATGAAACGGCTTTACGCAATTTTCGGAATCGCAATCGTCGCCGGCTACGCATTCATCGACTGGCGCGGCCTCGAGCTGCGGCCGACGCGCCGCCAGTTCGTTCCACAGGGACTTCGCGCCGCCGCGCACGGCGGTTACCGCTCCTACTGGTCATCGGGTTATCACGGAGGCAAGTAATGATGGATCTCACTCCGGGCATTCGCATCTTCATCCAGACCGTCGTCTACACGTTCTTCGGACTGGTCGTCTTCGCGTTCGCCTACTGGGCGATGGTGAAGGTCACGCCGTTCTCGATCCGCAAGGAGATCGAGGAGGACCAGAATACGGCGCTTGCGATCGTCATCGCTGCCGTGATCCTCGGCCTCGCGCTGATCATCTCTGCAGCGCTGCACGGCTGATGAATCGGACGCCGATTCTTTTTCTCAACGTCCTGATCATTGCCGCGTGCGGCCTGATCTACGAGCTCCTCGCCGGCACCGTCGCCAGCTACGTGCTCGGCGATTCGGTGACGCAGTTCTCGCTGATCATCGGCCTGTACCTCTCCGCGCTCGGCGTCGGCGCATGGCTCTCGCGCTTCATCGACCGCGAGCTGGCCGCGAAGTTCGTCGACATCGAGCTGGCCGTCGCACTCGCCGGCGGCCTCTCCGCGCCGCTGCTTTTCTTCGGCTTCGCGCGGCTGGAGTGGTTCCAGTTGTTTCTTTATCTGGTCGTCTTCGTGATCGGCACGCTGGTCGGATTGGAGCTGCCGATCCTGATGCGCATCCTGAAAGAGGAGCTCGATTTCAAAGAGCTCGTCTCGCGCGTCCTCAGTTTCGACTACATCGGCTCGCTGATCGCGGCGGTGCTCTTTCCGCTCTTCCTCGTGCCGCGCATCGGACTCGTGCGAACGTCGATCGTCTTCGGCATCCTCAACGGCTGCGTCGGCCTGTACGGAACGTATCTCCTCGCGCCGCTGATCAAACGCCGCATCGGACCGCTGCGGATCCGCGCCGCGATCGTGCTGCTGATTCTCGCCGTCGCCTTCATCGAAGCGAAGCAGTTGACGTCGCTCGCCGAACAGGAGCTGTTCGCCGACGAGATCATCTACGCGACCAGCTCGCCGTATCAGCGCATCGTCATCACGCGCGGCAAGTCGGGCTTTCATCTCTTTCTCAACGGCAATCTGCAGTTCAGCTCCGCCGACGAATATCGCTATCACGAGGCGCTCGTCCATCCCGCGCTTGCGTCGGTCATCGCTCCGCGTCACGTGCTGATCCTCGGCGGCGGCGACGGTCTCGCGCTCCGCGAAGTGCTGAAGTATTCGACCGTTCAGCAGGTCACGCTCGTCGATCTCGATCCGAAGATGACCGGCCTCTCGACGGCGTTCCCGGCGCTCGCCGAGCTCAATGCGCATTCGTTTCACGACAAGCGCGTTCGCGTCGTGAACGCCGATGCGATGATCTGGATCGAGAAGACACACGATCGTTTCGACGCCGCCATCGTCGACTTCCCCGATCCGAATTCGTTCGCGCTCGGAAAGCTCTACACGACGCGTTTCTATCGTCTGCTGCGCGAGCGGCTCACGCCCGACGCCGCGGTCTCGGTGCAATGCACCTCGCCGCTGTTCGCGCGCCGTTCGTACTGGTGCATCATCAGGACGATGGAAGCGGCCGGCTTCACCGTGCGGCCGTATCAGACGACAGTGCCATCGTTCGGCGTCTGGGGTTTCGCGCTGGCGCGATTGCATCCATTCGCGCCGCCGCCGCGCGCGACCGTGCCGCTCCGTTTCCTCGATCCCGGCACGCTCGCCGGCATGTTCGTCATGCCGCTCGACACGACGTCGGTGCCGGTCGAGATCAACCGCCTCGATAACCAGATGCTGGTGCGTTACTACGAGGAGGAGTGGAAGAAGTGGAGCTGAGCCGGCACGGCCGGCCGCGTATGTGGCAAGGCCTTCACGCGGCTTCCGATGCTGCGACGGGTGACAGCGCGTGCTAAGCCGGCGGGACCTCCTCGCCGCGTTCCTCGGCGCCCCGTTCGCGGCCGTCGCCTGTCGTCGCAACAACACGATTCCACTTCCTCCCGGCGATCTCATCGGCGCCTCCGACCGCGTCGGCCATCGTCTTCGTCAACGTGTTGACGAACAGCCATCCGTCTGGACGTCGCGCGACGTCGTGATCGTCGGCGGCGGCGTCGCGGGACTGAGCGCCGCCTGGCGATTCGCGCGCGCCGGCTTCAACGACTACACGTTGCTCGAGCTCGAGCCGGTCGAAGGCGGCACCGCGCGCTCCGGCTCCTCGCGCGTCAGCGCGTTTCCGTGGGGCGCGCATTACGTCCCGGCGCCGCTCGGCAGCGATCGCGCGCTGACGCGCGTCCTCTCCGAGATGGGCATCATCGAAGGGATCGGCGGCGACGGCACGCCGATCGTCGCCGAACAGTTTCTCTGCCGCGATCCGCAGGAGCGCCTTTTCTACCGCGGACGCTGGTACGAAGGTTTGTATCTCCAGGCCGGCGCGAGCGACGACGACGTGCGCCAGCTGCGCGCGTTCGAAGCGGAAGTCGCGAAGTGGGTGGCGTGGCGCGACGGGCAGGGGAGACGCGCCTTCGCGATCCCGACGTCGGTTGCATCCGATGACGCCGAAGTGATGGCGCTCGACAAACTGTCGATGTCGGAGTGGATGGACGCGCGCGGTTTTCACTCGCCGCGATTGCGCTGGTTCGTCGAGTACGCCTGCCGCGACGATTACGGTTTGCTGCTCACCACCACGAGCGCGTGGGCCGGACTTTTCTACTTCGCCTCGCGGGTCTCCAAAGCGGGCGGTGAGAGCGAGCCGGTCATCACCTGGCCCGAAGGGAACGGCCGTCTCGTCGCGCACCTCGGCGCCGCTTCGAAGGGACGCGTCGACACCGGCTGGCTCGTGACGAGCGTCGTCGCGACGAACGACGGCGTCGACGTCATCGCGCAGTCGAGCGACGGCGCGCAGCTTCGCGGCATTCGCGCGAAGCACGTCATCTTCGCGGCGCCGCAGTTCATCGCCGCGCATGTGATTCGCGACTACAGAGACACCTCTTCATTCACCTACGGCTCGTGGCTCGTCGCCAACCTCACGCTGCGCGATCGTCCGCGATCGGAAGGCTTTCCGCCGGCATGGGACAACGTGTTGTACCAAAGTCCGTCGCTCGGTTACGTCACCGCGACGCATCAAAGCGGCATCGATCGCGGACCGACTGTGCTGACGTACTACTACGCGCTCTGCGATTCACACCCGCACGTTGCGCGCGAGCGATTGCTGTCGGCAGGCCGCGATGAATGGGCGGAAGTGGCGCTCGCCGATCTTTCGCGCGCGCACGGCGATCTCCGCTCGCTGACGGAGCGCGTCGACGTCATGCGCTGGGGCCACGCCATGATCCGTCCGCAGCCAGGGTTCATCTCCTCAGCTGCGCGTCGCAGCGCTCGCGAACCGATGCGCAACATCCACTTCGCCCACTCCGATTTGAGCGGCGTGGCGCTGTTCGAGGAGGCGCTCGATCACGGCGTTCGAGCCGCCGAGGAAGTGCTTGTTGTTAAAGGAGTTACGGTCGACACATTCCGCTGAGCCATCGGCATCAATGATGCAAATAACCGATGTCGGAGGGAATGTGATGACCACGAAACGTACGAGCCGGATTCACGCCGCGGTGCTGAGTCTTGCGCTGCTGCTCCCCGCCGGAAACGCCTTCGCGGCGACGCATCATCATCGCCGCCACCACCGCCACCATTACAGCCAGACGCGCGGTGCGGTCGTCGGCGCCGTTGCCGGAGCCGCGATCGATCATCACAAGCCGCTGCAAGGCGCGCTGGTGGGCGCCGTCGTCGGTAACGCCGTGCAGCAGGTTCGCAATCACAATCAGCACTAGCCGGGAGCCGGCTCGGCGCACAATGTTGGAGTGACCGAGCTGGCGATCCCTGCCACGCGCGCCGAAACGCCGTGGCTCTTCTCGCGCAACCTCGACCTCGCGGTCTTCGGCGGCAGCGCACTCCTCGCCTTCGCAGCTCTCGTCCTCGGCGCACGCCTCGGCATCCTGCACGGCGACACGCCGCCGTGGGCGTGGCTGATCGCGATCCTCTTCGTCGACGTCGCGCACGTCTGGTCGACGCTCTTTCGCACCTATCTCGACGGCGAAGAACTGCGACGCCGTCCGATGCTCTACGCGCTCGCACCGATTGCGTCGCTGATCCTCGGTGTCGCGCTCTACCACTCCGGCGCATTGTTGTTCTGGCGCTGCGTCGCGTACCTCGCCGCGTTTCATTTCGTCCGCCAGCAATACGGCTGGGTCGCGGTCTATCGCGCGCGCGGCGGCGAAACGGGTCGCGTGGGGTGGTGGATCGACAGCTGCGCGATTTACGCGGCGACGCTTTATCCGCTGCTCTGGTGGCACGCGCATCTGCCGCGCGACTTCGCCTGGATGATGGCCGGCGATTTCGCGGCGCTGCCGGCGTTCGTCGCGAATGTGGCGGCGCCGCTCTACTGGCTCGCGCTCGCCGCATACGCGATCCGCTCGATCGCGAACGGCGTCCCCAATCCCGGCAAAGACCTGGTCGTGGTCACGACCGCTCTCTGCTGGTACATCGGCATCGTCGCACTCAACTCCGACTACGCGTTCACCGTGACGAACGTGCTGATTCACGGCATCCCGTACGTTGCGCTCGTCTACATTCACGCGCGAACGCACGCCGCACCGGAGTCGCTGGCGACGAAGCTGCTGCGACGCGGACCGCTCGCGCTGCTGGTCGTGGTCTGGTTTCTGGCGTTCATCGAAGAAGCGGCGTGGGATCACACGCTGTGGCACGAGCACGCGGTCTTCTTCGGCGGCGGACTCTCACTCGAATCGTTCGCCTGGATTCTCGCGCCGCTGCTGGCCACGCCGCAGCTCACGCATTACGTCCTCGACGGTTTCATCTGGAAGCGGCGCTGGCGTCATCCCCAGCGTAGCGAGGGATCGGGGAGGGCGGGACTCGCTGCAGTTGGCCGCACCGCCCACCCGGATCCCTCGCTACGCTCGGGATGACATCCAGTCGCCGGCGACGCACGTCGCGCGGACGACGTCGTCGCCTGCGCCGAAGACGATCGCTTCCGCGAGTTGCTCTTCGCCGACTTCCGCGATTGCGCGCGCGCGCAGATCGATCGCCACGAAATCGGCGACCGCTCCCGGCTCGATGCGGCCGGCGTCGAGTCCGAGTGACCGCGCGCCGGCGAGCGTTGCGTATCCGATCAGCCGCGGTGCGTTGCGTCCTTCTTCGTCGCGATAGATGCCGCGCGTTTCGCTGCGCAGCCGCTGCGCGTATTCGAGCCAGCGCATCTCTTCGATCATCGAGATGCGCGCATTCGAATCGCTGCCGAGCGACAGGCGGTCGGGACGTGCGAGGAGCGGCGCGATCGACGGAATCCCGTCGCCGAGGTTCGCTTCGGTGAGGGGGGTGACACAGACGGAACCGCCGCGTGCGAGGAACTCCTGCAGCCAGACCGGTTCGCTGTGCGTTGCGTGAACCGCCGTGAAACCGGTGCAGTCGCGCATGCGATGCAGCAGCAGTTGCATCGGCGTCTCGCCGTACGCCTTGCGCGATTCCTCGATCTCGCGGCGCTGTTCCTCGACGTGCATGTGAAACGGCATTCCGCGCCGCCGCGATTCGGTGTAGAGCTGCGGAATCTCATCGACCGGCACGCCGCGAATGCTGTGCGCGGCGATGCCGAGCGACTGCGTGTCCGGATCGAGCTTCGATGCGAGTGAATCGACGTGACGCCAGAACGCCTCCTGCGAATCCGTCGCGAAGCGCTGCTGCGCGTCGGAGAGCGGCTGTCCGATTCCGCCCGTCTTGTAATACGTGACGAGCAGCACGATGCGGATGCCGGCATCGCTCGCGGCCTGCAGCACCAGCTCGTCGAACGCGAAGTCGGCTCCGGCCGGCGAATGATGGAGATAGTGGAACTCACCGACGCTCGTGATTCCCGCCGTCAGCATTTCCGCGAACGTCGCACGCACCGCGGCGTGGAAACGCTCGCCGTCGAGTTGCGCGACGAGCGCGTACATCGCTTCGCGCCAGCTCCAGAACGAGCCGCTGCCGGCCGGGAACGTTTCGCCGCGGCCGCGCAACGCGCGCTGAAACGCATGTGAGTGCGCGCTGATGAAACCGGGGAGGAGCGCCTGACGGGAGAGCCGTCGCGTCGGCTCGAGACCGAGCGCTCCCACTTCCGTGATGCGGCCCTCTTCGATGACGACCTGTTCACCGCGAACGAAACGGCCGCCGCGCCAGGTGAGATCGGCTTCGATGATCTCGCGCTTCATGAGCAGAACCTCGCGATCAATGCGCGCAGCACGTCGCCGGCGCGATGGAACTCATCCTTCGGCGTGAACTCGTTCGGCTTGTGCGCGACCTCGATCGCGCCGGGGCCGAAGAGCAGACAGTCGATGCCGAGCGTCTGCAGCCAGCCGGCGTCGCTGGCGAACGACACCGATTCGACGCCGCTCGTCGCAAACGGCAGCGCCGCCTGATAGATCGCGGAGTCGCGCGACAGCAGCATCGGCGGACTGTCGTTCAGCACTTCGCACGTCGCGTCGCCGATGGCGCGCTGCACGCGCGTCACCATCGATGCGGTCGACATTCCCGGCAGCAGTCGAATGCCGATGTCGATCTCGCAGCGATCGGGAACGATGTTGACGGCGCTTCCACCGTGAATCGTGGCGATGTTGAGCGGGACGTACGGCGCATCGGCGAACAGCTCCGCATGTTCGGTCGGTTCCGCTTCGAGGTCGCGGCGGAGCTTCACCAGTGCGTCGAGCACCGGACGTGTTTTCTCGATGGCGTTGTCGCCGAGGTGCGGGTAACCGCTGTGCGCTGCACGGCCGGTCGTTGCGATGCGGAGTTTGAGATGACCTTTGTGCGCGCGCACCGGGCGGAACGACGTCGGCTCGCCGATGATGCAGTGCCTCGGCAGCGGACGACTTTGCGTCTTCGCGAAGTCGTGCGCGCCGAGCGTGCCGACCTCTTCGTCGTACGTGAACAGGAGAATCAGCGGCGCGCGCAGCTCGCGGCTGGCGATCGCCGCGTTCGTGGCGACGGCGAGAAATCCCTTCATGT
Source organism: Acidobacteriota bacterium (assembly GCA_034667465.1). Classification (GTDB taxonomy): domain Bacteria; phylum Acidobacteriota; class Thermoanaerobaculia; order Gp7-AA8; family Gp7-AA8; genus JAOBAU01. The sequence continues at coordinate 57,151 of JAXDJV010000004.1, forward strand.
CGGCGGCGCCGCGTCCGACGTAGCGATCGCCGGCGTCGGTGAGCGTGAACGGATCGCTCTCCCATCCCGGTTCGCGCGCCGGCACCGCGTCCATGTGACCGGAAAGAATCAATCCGCGGCCGTCGCCGTCCGGCTCGGGGCCGAAGCGAATGACGAGATTGGTTTTCGTGCCGTCGGGCGATTTCAGATATTCGATCGACTGCGCCGACGACTCGGCGTACGACGCCAGCTCATCGGCGACCGGCAGATTACTGATCGCACTCGTCGAATCGATGGCAACGAGGCGGCTGAGGAGATCGACGTCCGAAAGCTGCATGCGTGCGACAAATTATCACCGCGCCCGCGGCTACGCGGAAGGCGTCACCAGCGACGTCGCGGCGGCCGGAGCGTTGCTGTAGTAGCGCGGCAGATGAATGCGGAACTTCGAGCCGGCGCCCGGCTCCGACTGCACGTCGATCGTGCCGCGATGCAGCTCGACGAAATTTTTCGTGAGCGACAGACCGAGACCGGTGCCGCCTTTCTGCCGGCGTCCGGACACCTGATAGAACTCGTCGAAGACGCGCGCGCTGTCATCGGCGTGCATGCCGATACCGCTGTCGGTCACTTCGATCCGGACCGTTTCGCAGCCGAGCGGCGATTCGTGCTGCGCGACCGCGCCGACGCCGACGTGGACGAAGCCGTTGTCGTGCGAGAACTTCACGGCGTTGGACAGCAGATTGAGCAGGATCTGTTTGACGCGGCCTTCATCGAGATAGACGTCGCTCACCGCCGGATCGATCTTCGTCACGACCGTCACGCCGCGTTCGGCGGCGATGCCTTTGATGACGCGATCGACGGTCGCGACCGTTTCCGCGAGCGCGAACTTGTGCGGCTGCAGTTCCAGTTTGCCGGCCTCGATCTTGGCGAGGTCGAGGATGTCGTTGATCAGCTCGAGCAGATGGCTGCCGGCGGTCTTGATGTTGTCGAGGAATTTGTAGTGCCGCGGCGGCAGCAGCTCGTTCGTCGTCTGCAGCAGAATCGCCGAGAAGCCGATGATCGCGTTGAGCGGCGTCCGCAGCTCGTGCGACATGCTGGCGAGGAACTGATTCTTCGAGCGATCGGCGGCGAGGAGACTGAGGTTCGTCTCACGCAGCTCGTTCGTCCGTTCATTCACGCGATGTTCGAGCGCGACGTTGAGCCCTTCGAGATCTTTGTAGAGATGTGCGTTCTCGATCGCGGCCGCCGCCTGATTGGCGATCGCCGTGATCAGCACGAGATCTCCGTGCGTGAAGGCGTTCTTCTTGTAGCTCTGCGCGGAGATGACGCCGATGACGTGATCGCGCACGACCATCGGCACGCCGAGCCACGACTCGGTCGGTACACCGTCGTCGTACGAGGCGATGCCGAGCTTTCGCTCATCCTGCGAGCTTGCGAGGAGCAGCGGTTTCGCGTTCATCACCACCCACGAGTTCAGCCCCTCGCCGAGGGGGAGGCGCGCTTTCTCCTGGACCTCGCCGCGCACGACGTTGAAGTCGAACGAGAGCTCGTTGGTCTGCTGATTGTGAATGGCGATAGTGAAGATCGGCGCGTCGACGACGGTGCGGCATTCGTCGTATACGCGTTCGAGGAGCTCTTCGGTCGTGCAGTTGAGCGAGATCGTTTTGCCGATGTTCGTGAGCGAGGTCAGTCGCTGGATGAGTTGCTCGCGATCGCTGCGCATCTGCGCGAGCGTCCGGCCGACGAGATTGACGAGGATGACCGTGAACGCCGAGGCGAGGACGCCGCCCCAGCCGATCGCGCCGTACGCGAAGGTGGTGAGGATCGCGTACGGGATCGTGACGAGGTAGATCGACGTGTCGAGCGCGCCGGTTTTGAGCGTCGTGATCCACGAATATCCGTACGCGCGCTCGACGCGCAGGATGATGACGTTGTTGGTGATGATGAGGAGGATTCCGCAGATGGCGATCTTCGCCGCCGCGGCGCCGCTTGCATGCATCTGCGGGATCGTGCCGCCGAGCGCTTCGTACCCGAACGTGGCGACGACGACCGGCACACCGTAAGTCGCGAAGAGCGCGAAGGTGCGCGCCCATTCGAACGCGGGATCGCGCATGTCGACCTTCAGCGGGCCGATCTGCATCATTCCGAGGATGCGCTGGCTCGCCGCGGCGACGACGGCGATCCAGGAGGCCATCACCATGCCGAGGAGCGGAAACATCGCGATATACGCCGCGACCGCGAGCGACACGAAAATCTCCTCGGTGAGCTTGAACTTCATCAGCGCAAGCGTCGTGGCGAGGAGAAAGAAAAGCGCGATGAGAATCAACGCGGAAGGACCGAGCGCAGCGATGACCGCGGACGGCTCGCCGCGCCGGATGACAGTCATCGCGACGAGGACGATTGCCCCGATCAAACCATGCTGCAGGTAAACGCCGAAGACACGCCGTCTCGACGACGGGTCGTGCTCAGCAGATACGAGCGCCATTCAGCCTCCGCGGGATCGCATCATGGTACTCCGGTTCGGCCGGCACGGCCGGCGGCGTATGTGGCAGAGCGCCCGAACAAACGCGCTTGGACGTTTCGATTTCATGAGGGTTGAAGATCGCGTGATGGGCTGTTCTATGCTTCGCCCATGAGCGCGCAACCGGGCCAGCGTCCAACCGACAACATGTTGATCAACGTGCCGCGGCTCGTCGCCGCGTATTACGCGGAGCGTCCCGATCCGCGCGTGCGCGATCAGCGCGTGGCGTTCGGCACCTCGGGACATCGCGGCTCGGCGCTGAAGCTCGCGTTCAACGAGCTGCACATTCTCGCGACGACGCAGGCGATCTGCGATTACCGGCGCGCGCAGCACATCGACGGCCCGCTCTTCCTCGGCATCGACACACATGCGCTGTCGGAACCGGCGTTCGTCTCGGCGATGGAAGTGCTCGCGGCGAACGGTGTCGAGGTGATGATCGATCGCGATCGCGGCTACACGCCGACGCCGGTGATCTCGCACGCGATCCTCGCGTACAACCGCGGCCGCAATAGCGGACTCGCGGACGGCATCGTCGTCACGCCGTCGCACAACCCGCCCGAGGACGGCGGCTTCAAATACAACCCGTCGCACGGCGGACCGTCGGGAACTGACGCGACGAAGTCGATCGAAGCGGCGGCGAATGTTCTGATGGGTGACTCGTCGCCGATCAGGCGCGTGTCGTTCGCGAAAGCGCTCGCGGCGGAGACGACGCATCGACACGACTACGTCGACGCGTACGTCGGCGATCTCGGGAACGTCATCGACCTCGATGCCGTCCGCTCGGCCGGCGTGCGCATCGGTGTCGATCCGCTCGGCGGCGCCGGCGTCGCGTACTGGAACGTCATCCGCGAGCGGTATCGATTGAACCTCGAGATCGTCAACGAATCGGTCGATCCGACGTTTCGCTTCATGACGCTCGACTGGGACGGAAAGATTCGGATGGACTGCTCGTCGCCGTACGCGATGGCGGGACTGGTCGCGCTGAAGGATCGCTTCGACGTCGCGTTCGGCAATGACACCGACAACGATCGCCACGGCATCGTCACGCCGGGCGCGGGACTGCTCAATCCGAATCACTACCTCGCCGTCGCCATCAACTATCTCTTCGCGAATCGGTCGGAGTGGAGCGCCGATGCGGCGATCGGGAAGACCGTCGTCAGCAGCAGTCTCATCGATCGTGTCGCCGCGAGTCTCGGCCGCCGGCTGTACGAAGTGCCGGTCGGATTCAAATGGTTCGTCGACGGACTGCTCGCCGGTACGCTCGGATTCGGCGGCGAAGAAAGCGCCGGCGCGTCGTTTCTCCGTCGCGATGGTTCCGTCTGGACGACCGACAAAGACGGCATCATTCTCGGCTTACTCGCCGCGGAGATCACCGCGCGCACCGGCCGCGATCCCGGCGAACACTATCGCGAGCTCGCGGAGAGACATGGCGCGCCGCATTACGCGCGCACCGACGCCGCGGCGTCGCCGGAAGAGAAAGCGCTGCTCGGCAAACTGTCACCGGAACAGGTGAGGGCGAAAGAGCTGGCCGGCGATCGAGTTGAAGCGATCCTCACCAGCGCGCCCGGCGACGGCAATTCAATCGGCGGTTTGAAAGTGACGACGCGCAACGGCTGGTTCGCGGCGCGGCCGTCGGGGACCGAGAACATCTACAAGATCTACGCGGAGAGTTTCGTCAGCGAAGAGCACCTGCGCGCGATTCAGCGTGAAGCGCAGGAACTCGTGACCGCGGCACTCACGAGTATTTAGCGGCGAGCTTGCGGACCGTAGTTACGTTGCGCATCGTCATCGGCATGCCGAGCGCTTTCTCGAGTTTGCCATTCGTCAGCGTCGAATCGCTGTAGCGAACGTGGTGGCATTTCCAGTACAGCTCACGCCCGTCGATCGACAGCTCGTCGTCAGGAGTCTGCAGTTTGAGGACGGCTGTAGTCGCAGGAGCGTCGAGAAACCCGACCCAGAAGTCACCTTCACGAGCAGCGATCGTGGCAAGCTCCGGGATCGTACGAAGAAACGTCGCCACCTCGTAGCCGAGCGCGGCGCGAAGATGCTTCGCGATCTTCGGCTCGAGCGTCGCCGCCGCCGCCCTCGACTCGAAGATCACGTTCCCGCTCGCAATGAACGTCTCCACCGACGCCAGCCCGAGCTCCTCGAACAGCCCGCGCAGCCGATCCATCTTCACCACATGCCCGCCAACATTGATCGCCCGCAAAAACGCCACGTATCGCATAAAGTCAAAGTATGGGGTCACATCTGGAAATTTGACTTTAGTCGATCGTCCCGACGAAGCGATGCAGCACACTAAAGTCAAATTTCCAGATGTGACCCCATACTTTGACTTTATGAATCCGTACATGTGGCGGCGCCGGCGACGCGCGCTGAAGTTGTGGGGGCCGGTGGTGGCGATCCTCGTCGCTTCCGCGCTCATCGCGAACGGCTTGTGGTCGTGGATGGTTCGTTCCGACTCGAGCGATCGGGCGGAGAGCGTCGCGGAGATGGGGGAGCTCGAGACCGCGGAACGGCTTTCGTGGAAGCTCCTTCGCGCCCACCCTTCCGACATCGAGCGGTGGGTGCAGTTCATCGACTTTCACGCGGCGCTGCAGGATGTCGACGAAGCGGAGACGCTGCCGAATACGCCGTCGCGCAGCTCCGTCGATGACGGCGAAGTCCGCAAGCTGCTCGCCAGCGTGAAGGATCCGAAGGTGGCGACGCTTGCGTCGTACTGGCTCGAAACGAAAACGACGACGAAGAAACCTGTGGACGCCGCGGCCGTCATCGCACTCGCCGATGCGAATCCGCCGGCGCGCGTGGCGAACTATCTTCTCGCGCGCGCCGCCGATCGCGATGACGACTGGACGACGGCCGCGAAGCGTTTCGAGCGCGAAGGGCTCGCGTTCGAGGATGGACGCGCGTTCCATCTTCGCCACGCGCTGCGCATCTGGATCAAGCACGAAGCGTGGAACGAAGTGCGCGCGCGCGTTCGCGACTCGCGGTATGCCGAGGTCGTTGACTCGCGTTTGCGATTGACGGTTGCTGAACACGATCGCGACTGGCCGCGCATCCTTCGCTACTGCTGGGCGGCCGGCTTCGTCGACGTCGAGCCCTGGCCGGTCGCGCTGGCTATCCTCAACGCCGCGCTCTGGTTCCTCCTCGCCACGCGACTCGGCCGCCTCGGCGACGGCATCGCGGGCCGCCGCTCGATTTACGCGATCGCCTTTCTCCTCGGCATCCTCAGCATCTATCCGACGCTCATCGTGATCATCGGCGAAGACATGGTCGGCTTCACCGAAAGCGGGCAACCGGTCCCCGACGCGATCTTCTTCATCTTCGGCGTCGGCCTGCGCGAAGAACTCTGCAAGCTGCTCCTGTTCCTGCCGCTGCTGCCAGCGCTGAAACGCCGCGGCTCGCGCATCGAAGCGATGACTGCCGGCGCGCTCGTCGGCCTCGGCTTCGCCGCGGAAGAAAATATCGGTTACTTCAGCGAGCTCGCGCCCGGCGTCGCGCTGGCGCGATTTCTCACCGCGAACTTCATGCACATGGCGCTCACCGCGCTCATCGCGCTTTCCGTTTACGACGCCAGCCGCGGACGCTCCACGCCGCGCGACGCCTTCAATGTGATCTTTCCGCTCGCCATCGGCATCCACGGCCTCTACGACTTTTTCCTTTCCAGTCCGCAGTTCGCCGGCTGGGGCATTTTCTCGATGGCGATGCTGGTCATCATCACGCAGCAATTTCTGCGACAACTGCTGATCGCATCGTCGGCGATGGAACAGGAGGGAGTACTCCGTCTGCTCGTCGCCTCGCTCGCGCTGCTGACCGGCGTCTCCTATATCTACGCGACGACGCTCGTCGGTCCCGGCATTGCGCTGCGTCTCGTCGGACTCGGCGTCGTCGGCGTCGCGGTGATGATCTGGGTTTTCGTGCGTGAGCTCGCGACCACCTGAGCTCGCCTGATGTAACATCGCCTGGCCGTGCTCCTGCGACCGCCGCGAGCGCTTTATTCGGCCTTTGACCGATTTCCTTCGCGGAAGGGCGCCGGCGTTCACATCGCGCGGTTCGCCCGCACGTTGTTCGATTACACCGGCGGCGGATTGCTTTACGCGCTCGGCGGCGACGACTTTCCGGCGCATCAGATCGAAGATGACGTCGAGATCGTCCGCTTCTCGTCGCCATTCGACAATTACCTCGAGCGCGCCGGCGCTTTCGCCGATCGCCTCGGCGTCCTGCTCGATTCCGCCGGCGACTCGCTGCAGGTCGCGCATTTCCGCGATCCGTGGAGCGGACTGGCGATCGTCACGCATCCGCGTCGCTGCAAAACGATCTTCGAAGTAAACGGACTACCGTCGATCGAGCTGCCGAGCGCGTATCCGGCGGCGGCGCCGTCGACGCTCGAGAAGATCGCGCGCGTCGAGCAGTTCGTGCTCGAGCGCGCCGACGCCATCGTCACGCCGGCAGCGACGATTCGCGATCACCTCGTCGGACGCGGCATCGCCGCGGAAAAAATCGACGTCATTCCCAACGGTGCCGACGTGGTTGAATTTGATAGTCATCAACATGATGACGACGAGGCAATTGCGACGAAACCGTACATCCTCTACTTCGGTTCCCTCCATCCCTGGCAGGGGATCGAGAACCTGATTCGCGCCTTCGCGCGAGTGCGCGATCTGGAAGCGCTGCAGCTCGTCTTCTGCTGCTCGCATGAATCGCGGCAGGCGAAGGGGTACATGCGGCTCGCGGAGAAACTCGAAGTTGCGCCGCGCATCGTCTGGCGTTTCGGACTCTCCGCCGCACAGCTCGCGCCGTGGCTCCGCAACGCCATGCTGTCTGTGGCGCCGCTCACCGAATGCGCGCGCAACATCGTGCAAGGTTGTTCTCCATTGAAGATTCTCGAAGCGATGGCGGCCGGCGTGCCTGTCGTCGCCTCCGACCTTCCCGCGGTTCGCGAGCTCGTCACCGACGGTGTCGAAGGGCTGCTCGTGCAGCCCGACCGTCCCGCCGCGCTCGCGCGTGCGATCCGCATCCTCTTCGAATATCCCGACCTTCGCGCGTCGCTCGGCGGCGAAGGACGCCGCCGCGTCGAATCGATCTTCACCTGGGATCACGCCGCAGCGCGGTTGCGCGCGGTTTATCTGAGGGAGCTGCAATGAGCGCAACCGGTTTGCTGAAGAGTCTTTCCGACGAACAGAAAGCGATCCTCGCCGAAAAAAAGGTGAAGCTGAATCGTCCCGCGGATGAACTGCTCAACCTGCTCAAGCCGATCGCCGCGTTCGACGTGGCCGCGGCGCCGGCACGAAAACAGGCCGGCTGCTCGCTGGCGGTGCTGATCGTGCTCTCCGTCATCGTCGCCATCTACGGTCTGAACCAGGAGGGAAACCTGCGGACCGTTTGCCTTGCGCTTGCCGGCGCGTTCATCGTCGCGGCCATTGTCAACGGCCGAACCTGGGGCAGGCTGAAAGGGGCGGATGTTTCCGACAATCTCTCGAACATCGTGATCCCGTTTCTCACCATCCTGCGTGAAGACGTCGCGCCGGCGGAGCCGGTGACGCTCGATATCGACCTGACGGCCGCCGACGCGAAGAAGAAGCTGACACAGACGATCGAGCCGAAGACGAAGGGCTATCCGAAACTCGTCACCTCCGTCTTCATGAACCCGTGGTTCGAAGGGAACGCCGTCTTCGCCGACGGCACGCAGCTCAAGTGGAAAGTCATCGACCGGCTGCGCGTGACGAAGAAGACGAAGAAGAATCCGCGCGGCAAGATCAAGACGAAGACGAAGACGAAAGTGCGCAGCGACGTCCGCGTCACGATGGCCTTCCCGACGAAGCGCTACGCGCCGAAACACAACGCCGTCCCGGGTGAGAAGCGGCATGAAGTGAAGCTGGCGAAGCGAACGAAGGGAGCCGCGGACACGCCGCAGGGCTTCCCGATGCTGATCGATCTCATCGCCGACGGTTACCGCAAAGTCACTTCGCAGAAAGGAGCCGCGCGATGAACGAGTGCATGAGCAAGCAGGGCTTCTTCTCGCTGCGTGCGTGCGGCGAGCCGGCGGCGACCGATTGCGCGACCTGCTCGCGTCCGATCTGCAGCCGTCATCTGTCGCCGACCAGCGGCTTCACGCGATGCCTCGACTGCACGGCGCGCGGCGTCGAAGGCGACGCGCTGAAGCAGCCGGGCGTCGATCCGGGCGTCGACGATCGCGAATGGGCGTACGGCTATCGCCGCGGCTACTACGCGAGCCACAGCTACTCGCCGTTCAACTACGGCGATGACGATTCCTACTACGACGATTACGACATGCGCTCGTTCGATCGCGACCTCGGCACGTCGAACGCCGGCATCACCGGTACCGACGCCGACGGCAAGGCGGACTGGACGGACAGCTGATGCTTCGCCCGCTCTGGCTGACCGAAAACTATCCGCCCGATCGCGGCGGCATGGCGCAGTCGTGCGATCGCATCGTCCATGCGCTGCGGACGCGGGGCATGACGGTCGACGTCGCACACGTCAGCCGCCGTCACACCGACTGGCGCGTCGAAACGAAGATGCGCGGCAAACAGATCAGCTGTCCGGCGAGCGAGGATCCGTCGCACACGCTGAACCGGCTCTGGAATCTCATCTCGCATTCGGCAGCGGACGAAGCGCCGACGCACGTCGTCGCGTTCGGCGGCACGCTGCCGTTGCTCGCCGGGCCACCGTACGCCGCGTGGCTCGGGCTGCCGCTCGTCACGCTCATTCGCGGCAATGATTTCGACGCCGCGATCTTCTCGCCGAAAAAGAGCGACGTGCTGCGCGCGGCGATGCAGGCCTCCGCGCGCGTCTGTACCGTTACGCGCGATCACGCCGCGCGAATCGAAGCGCTCGATCGTTCCGTTCGCACCGAATGGATTCCGAACGGAGTCGACGGTCGCGTGTGGCGACTCTTCCCGCACGATAAAGAAGAAGCGCGGCGCTGGCGCAGCGACAACGTCGCGGACGGCCGCCGCGTCATCGGTCTCTTCGGTCAGCTGAAGCAGAAGAAAGGGGCGCTCTTTTTTCTCGACGCGCTCGAACGATCCGGTCTCGCGTCGCAGGTTCATCTGCTGCTGGTCGGCGATCTCGATGAGGAGCTGCAGTCCGCGCTCGGCGAGCGCTTCGCCGCGACCGTGATGCCGTTCCGCGACCGGCTCGATCTGCTGCCGCTTTACGCCGCATGCGATGCCATCGTCGTCCCGTCGTTTTACGACGGACTGCCGAACGTCGTCCTCGAAGCGGCCGCGCTCGGGATCCCGCTGCTGACGTCGAACGCCGGCGGGATGGCCGACTTCCTCCGCAACGGCGAGAACGCCATCGTCTTCGCCGCGGGCGACGAGCACGACTGCCGCCGCGCCATCGCCGACTTTGCACGACTCGACGACGACGCGCTGCAGTCGCTCGGCACGCGCTGCCAGCGATTCGTTCTCGACGAGCTCACCGTCGAGCGCGAAGCGGAACGCTACATCGAAGTGTTGAACACCACCGCGCACGTTGCGCGACCGCGCCGCTCGGCGCAGGGAGAAGGATCATGAAATCCACCGCTCTGCTCATCGCATTGACGCTCGCCGCTGCCTGTCAGAAAGAGAAGCCGTTGTCGGAGCTGGCGTCCGCGCCGCCGCCGGCATCCTCAACCGCCGCGGCGGCGAAACCGCCCGCAGCCGACGCAGCGCCGATCACGATCTTCACCGCGTCGGGCGATCACGCATTCGAATTCACGCTCGCTGCGAACAAGATGACGATCCGCTATGCGCTCGACGGCAAAGTGCGAACGATCGAAGGGGAGCAGAAGAGCACCGGCAAGCGGAAGTACATCGAGAACGGCGCGATGATCGCCGAGGTGAAACCGGGCGACACAGGCGGATTCAAAGTCCGCTCGCCGGATGGGAAAACGCTGCTCTGGAAAGTGAAGCGCGAAGCCGACAAGGCGAAGGTCAGCGACAACGAAGAGAACGCGCATCCGTTCGAGCTGAAAACGAAGAGCGATCGCATCGAAATTCGCGACGGTTCCGGCAAAGCGATCGGCGCCGTTCGCTACGACGCGGCGAAGCATCTCGCCGTCGTCGAAGATGCCGCGGCGCAACCGCGCTTCAACTCTCCGTCCGAACGCGCCGACCGATTCCTCGGCGTCGCCATTCTCGACACGATTCCGCTGCCGCTGCGCGCGATCATCATGGCCGAGCTTTCCGCACGGGATCGCTGACATGCTTCTTTATTACGCCGCCGGCGGAGGTCTCGGGCACGTCACGCGCGCTCGTGCGTTTCTTCACGGCGCGAATCTCGACGGCGTGATTCTCACCGCCGCAACGGTCGATGGCGTCGACACGCTCGTCATCCCCGAGCCGCTGCGGCGCGATCTCGCCGCGTATCGCGAATGGCTGCGCGGTCTCGGCGCGGATCACATCATCCTCGACACGTTCCCGGCCGGTCTCTTCCACGAATTCGATGACCTCGAGTTGTCGTGCACGTTCGAATACGTCGCGCGCTATCTCGCGTGGCCGCGTTACGCGGAGATGCGCAATCCGCCGCGGTTCGCGACGACGTACGTGCTCGAGCCGCTGCACGGCGAGCAGGAACAGTTCGTCGTCGAACGCTCGGCGCACATCGATCGCAAACCGAAGCTCGTCGACCCGGAGGCGCCGGTCAACGAGTTGACCATCGAGTCGCCGTACTCGCTCGTCGTCCATTCGGGACCGGCTTCCGAGGTGGAGGAGTTGATCGACTACGCGCGGATGGCCGCGAAAGTGGAAGGGGAGTCGCTGCCGATCGTCGTCGCGACGCGCGCGGCGATCGACGTCCGCGACGTCATCGTCGTCGATGCGTATCCGGCGACGTCACTCGCCAGCGGCGCGGTACGCATCATCACCGGCGCCGGCTTCAACTGCATGCGCCAGTTCGGCGGCGATCCGCGACACCACGTCGTCCCGTTTCCGCGGCGCTACGACGATCAGTTCATCCGCGCCGCTCGCGTGCGCAGCTATCGCTCCTCGGAAACGTCGATCCGTTCGAACTGCGCGCCGAGCAGCTTGACCGCGAGATAGATCTCACCGATCAGCACCGCTACGGGTGCAAGCGTCGTCAGCGCCGCGAAGATCGGCGTGCCGCTCAGGAAGTGCGACGCAAAGAGAATCGTCGGCACGAAGATCGCGGCGGGCGGAATCAGAACGATGCTCAGCACGACGAGGTAGCAGGCGAGGACGAGCAGTCGCTGACCCATGACGACGAATCCCTTCACATCCTCTTTCGACGGATTCGCCCACGCCGGGAAATAGACCGCCGCGGCGTTCTGAATCAGCAGCTGAACGGCGCAGATCGGGATGACGAAGATGATGGCGATGATTGCAAACTGCGCGGTCGAGAAGAGCTGGAACTTCGACGGCACGGTTGCGAAGCTAAAGAAGATCGAGCCGGCGGCGATGAGAATGACCTGCATCGCCGAGAGCAGCGCCAGCGGCGCCGCGATCTCGCCGGCCACAATCGTTTCACCCGAAAGCGGATAGGTTTTCAGCACCTCGAAGCGCGGCAGATCAAGTCGCAAATCGTTCTTCAGCATCATCGGACCCATCAGCGCGAGGATGGCGGCGAGGATGAGACAGAGCGCACCGCAGATCAGGAAGCGATTGCCGGTCGGGATCATCTTCAACTGCGACAGCACGATCGAGCAGCAGATGATTGGTGCGAACAGCGCGACGACTCCCCAGCCGGTCGTCCTGATCACCGACAGGCTGTTTTTCCAGATGAACGCGACCTCCGGGCGCCCAACGTCGCCGAGTCGGAAGAGCGGTTTGCCCCGCCGGTAGTTGACGGTGACTCCGCGCTGCCGCTGCTGCTGGCGCTCGCGCTTGTCCGCCTTCCGTTTCGAATAGCGGATCGATGCCTCTTCGAACGAAACGTTCAACCGTGCCGCAATCTGGAAGACGACGAAACCGAATACGACGAGACCGGCGCAGGCGATGAAGAGATGGAGCAGGTCCGGCGGGAACATCGCCGTCGCGAAGACGCGAGGGACGAAGAGAACCGTATTGACGATTGGTCCGTGAAACCTTGCGTCGAGGGCCGCGGCAACAGCGCTCGGCCGACTGCGCAGGCCGTCCATGGCGCCGCCAATGTCGGCTCCTTTGAGTTGCATCGTCGCGACCCAGGAGATGCCGAGGAGGATGGCGATGGCGATGGTGAGACGGGCCAGCCAGCCGATCCCAATCTGCTTCAGCCGCGCCCGGCCGAGCGCGACCATGATGAAGTAGGCGGAGAGCGTTCCGAACATGAACAGCAGGCCGATTCCCTTCGCCTGGCGAAAGCCGAAGACCGTCATCATCGTGGCGCTGATCACGATGCCGGTAATCCCGCGCATGAACTTGTAGAGCAGGATCTGCGTCCGCGAAATCGGCGCCGCGAACAGAAACTGGATCTCCGCTTCGCTGAACTCGAGTCCGCCCGACTGTTCGGGAAGCGCCCACGCGCCGATCATCAGCACGAGGATGACGAGGCTGCCGATGTCGACCACGAGCTCCGTCATCGGAATCGCGCCGATGAAGATACCGGGACCGCGTCCGTGACGGCCCGTTCTGCGCAGGAACATGAACCAGAAGTAGGCGAGACCGGCCAGCGTCGAAAGCAGATAGCGCGGATTCTTCAGCCGCCGGATGCTCGAGACGATCCGGTTTTTCAACATCTGCAGCGTGACGATGAGAAACGCCTTCGTCATTCGGCTTTCCCCGTCGCTGCCGGCGCATGCGTCGCGTCCGCGGACGTGATGCGCAGGAACGCTTCTTCGAGCGACATGTCGCCCTTCCCCTGCGCGATCTGAAACTTGAGATCGTCGATGGTGCCGAAGGCGATGCGCACTCCGCTCTGGATGATCAGCACCGAATCGCAAAGCTCTTCGACGAGATGCAGCAGGTGCGAGCTGAGGATCACCGATGCGCCGGCCTGCGCGCGGCGCGAGATCGATTCTTTCATCCGGCGAATGCCGAGCGGATCGAGTCCGGTCAGCGGCTCATCGAAGATCAGCACTTCCGGCGCGTGAATGAAGCCGCACGCGATCATCAGCTTCTGCTTCATGCCGCGCGAGAGCTCGCCCGGCAGCGCGTTCCGTTTGTCGAGGAGCTCGAACTCTTCGAGCAGCGGCTCCATCTGCGCGCGGAAGTTCGCGACCTGGTAAACACGCGCGATGAACTGCAGGTGTTCTTCGACAGTGAGGTAGTCGAAGAGTCGAGGCTCGTCCGGCATGAAGGCGAGGCGCCGTTTCGCTTCGACCGGATCGGAGCGCATGTCGAAGCCGCAGACGCGAATCTGGCCGTCGTTCGGCGGATGAATGCCGGCCAGCGCGCGAAGTGTGGTCGTCTTGCCGGCGCCGTTGGGGCCGACGAGACCGATGACTTCGCCTTTCTTCACGGAGAAGGAAAGGTCTTTGACGGCGACGAAGCCGTCGTAGCTCTTCGTCAGGTTGCGTACTTCAATAGCATTGTCCATGCGGGACGAATGATACGTCGCCGCTCCGCAATGGTTGCTTCGCTTAAACGCGAAAAGGACGGCGGGGCGCCGTCCTTTTCATTTGAGCGATCGTGGTGGCTCAGACCGGAACGACGTTAGCAGCCTGGAGGCCTTTCGGTCCCTGCACCAGATCGAATTCGACGGTCGCACCCTCAGCCAGCGAGCGGAAGCCCTTGGCGCTGATGGCGGAGAAGTGCACGAACACGTCCTCGCCGCCTTCCATGGTGATGAAGCCGAAGCCCTTCGCATCGTTGAACCACTTCACAGTACCGGTGCTACGCATTGCTGAATCTCCTTTTCCCTGTTTTCTGCCGGGATCCATCGCGCAAACCCCCGGCGGGGCGCTGCTTGTTTCTCCGACATATCACGCGTACAGAGGGCAACGGTGATTACTACAATATAATTTCGCGGGCACGGCCCGCTGCGCTGGCTGGCAAAGCCTCGGCGGACGGCTTCGCGGCGGATCTGCGCCGCGGTGGCTTATGCGCCGCGTTGTGTTCGCCGGCGCCGGGTCGCGAAGGCTGCAGCGGCCAGCACGACAAATACCGCCGCCGCACCAACACCGGGCATCACGCTCGCCAGCGTTTTCTGCGGCGGCGCCAGCGTCAGGTCGTAGCCCATCGCGTCGACGAGTTCGCCGATCTGCGTCAGATGGCGCGGAACAGCCGCGGCCGGAACCGCATCGGCGAGCGAGCGCAGCCGGTGCTCGATCGTGATCGTCGTTCCGCCCTGCTTCACGTCGCTGTCGACGCGGAACGCTTTCGTCACCGTCTCATCGTGGCCGGTCTGCAACTCGATTCGTGACGGGAGATGAAAGACGACCCGCTGCGTGACGTCGAGCGGATGGTCGAAGGCAAGCGGCATCGTCCGGACGATCGTCGACGGTTTCTGCAGGTATTGCGTGATCGATCGCGGGACGTAACTCCATGAGTTGTTCGTCCAGAGGTCGCGCACTACGTAGCGCTCTTCGATCACCAGCAGATTGCGCAACCGATCGTCGGAGATTCGCGGCAGGCCGCGCGCCTCGAGATTCGGATGATCGACGGCGAAACGGTTGAGGTCGTCCTTCGCGAGATCGGCGAGCGAGAGTCCGGCGAGATGCGCGCGCATGGTGTCGGCGTCGGCGCCGCGATACGTCCGCGCAACAACGAGATCGGTCACGACGCCACGACTCGTATACGTCTGCTCGACGAGCGTCGAGCCACCGTCTCGCGTGGCGATCTTCGCCAGCGACGATGTGTCGTCGCGCACGATCAGCGCGCGCTCGTCGTTCGGCGTGTCGATCGTGTTGAGGTTGCCGCCCTGCTCGGAGAGCGTCGCGTCGACCCAGTGAACGCCCGCGCGATCGACGACTTTGACGATCACGTGATCGAAGAGAAACGGCGAGGGGAGATAGTCATCGAGGCGATGCCGCATGCGCGTGTTCACCAGCGCCGGATACGCCTCGACGCCGAGCTCGCGCAGCAGGAGCGCGAGGAGAAACGATTTGTCTTTGCAGTCGCCGTAGCGCTGCTTCAGCGTCAGTGACGGCTGATGCGGCTCGTGCGAGTTGCGGCCCATCTCGATGCCGAGGTAACGGATGTCGTCCTGAACGAACCGGATCGCGGCGACGAGCTGATCGGATTGCGACGGATGCTTTGCGCGGATGCCGGCGGCGAGCTCGCGGACGGCCGCGGTCGATGAGGCATCAGCGCGAAAGAGCGACGTCGACCAGTGCGCGACTTCGTTCCACGACGCGTACTCGCTGACCTGCACGGTTTCCCACGGGTCGAACCAGTCGGGCGTCTCATCCTCGGCATCGACGGCCTGCGAATCGCGGCGTTCCCATACGTACTCGGTCTCATCGCCGTGTGGAGTGACGCGCGGCGCGAAACCCTTCAGCGACGAGCGGAAGTGCAGCGGGCGCGAAGAGGCGAGCAGCAGACGATGCCGGATGAGACGTGACGTCATCGCCGAACTGATCTCGTACTCGTCGGCGTACCGTCCGGCGAGGAGCGGGTTCGCGCCTTCGAGCGACCAGGAGTAATCGATCACATCGCCCGGGCGCACGTCCTTCAGGAACAGGACCGCGGTCAGCTCGCCGTCGTAAATGCGATCGTCGGATTCGGATTCTTTTTCGATGATGCGGACTTCGCCCGGCTCGAGCACGTTCATCGACTTTCCGTCGCGCGTGACCGTTGCCGAGTGAACGATCAGATGCTGATACGACGGATCGAAATCGAGGCTCGCTTCCGACGCATTCTGTACGCCGCTCGACGTCAGCACTTTGCGGACGCGGCGAAAGTACTCGGTCGTATGGCGCCCGTCGACGCGCACCTGATGATCGCTGAGCAGCACACAGATGCCGCTCCGAACGTCGGCCGGCGGCGCGGCGTTCGCGTCGACGCTGAGGCGATCGACCCACGCGGCGGCCGGATGCACTTCGAACGTCGCGGCTTGTGCGAACGCGGGGAGAAATGCCAGGAGCAGAAGGAGTCTGGATCGCAAGGTCGCTCGCTGAAAGGGCGCTGCCGTTACGATTTCTTCCCGTAAAGCGAGCAGATCGGACAGATCGCGGGATCGTGTCCGCGAGCGGGACAGTACTCGCGGCCGAAGTAGATGAACTGCAGATGCCGCCGTCCCCACTCTTCCGGCGGATAGAGTTTCTTCAGGTCGCGCTCGGTCTGTTCGACCGATTTTCCGTTCGACAAACGCCACCGTTCGGCGAGCCGGTGGATGTGCGTGTCGACCGGAAACGCCGGCACGCCGAACGCCTGAGACATCACCACGCTCGCCGTTTTGTGGCCGACGCCGGGAAGTTTTTCGAGCGCTTCGAGATCGCGCGGAACTTTGCCGCCGTGCTCCTCGACGAGCATCTGTGCGAGCCGCTGCACGTTCTTCGCTTTCGACGGCGCGAGACCGCAGCTGCGGATCGCGGAGAGGATTTGCTCCGGCGTCAGCTTCGCCATCTGCTCCGGCGTCGATGCTTTCGCGAAGAGCGCCGGCGTGACTTTGTTCACCTGCGCGTCGGTCGTCTGCGCAGACAGCACGACAGCGACCAGGAGCGTGAACGGATCGCGATGCACGAGCGGGATCGGCGGCTCGGGATAGAGCCGGTCGAGAATCTCGCCGATTTTCTCTGCGCGCTCACGCCGTTTCATCGCGCGGGAGTCTACCGCCGACGTGACAAGGGTCACCGAAGGATGGAGAATCGAATACCACCCTGTTCTCAGACGTCTCGTCCGTATCTGTCCCTGGAGGTGTTCCGTGCCGCGTTCGCAGCAGATCCTCGTGTTCTCCGCCGTTGCCGCGCTGACGTTCGGCGCACGCGCACAGGAAATCGAGCCGACAGCCGACTGCACCCTTTCGCTGAAACAGATGCATCGGACGGAGCGCGATGTCTGGCGCGACCTGTCGCGCAACGCCGAGCTGGTGGCGCCGAGCCGGATGCAGAGCGACGCGAACGGCGGAGCGCGGCGCCGCACGGTGACGCCGCCGAAGTCGCCCGATGCGCCGACCATCCCCGCACGGAACTACATCGACACCGAGATCTTCGGAAAGATGCGCACGGATGGCGTGATCTGGACGACGCTCTCGAGCGACGAGGAGTTTCTTCGCCGCGTCACGCTCGATCTCACCGGTGAGATTCCCGACAGCGCAACCGTGAAGGCGTTCGTCGCCGACACAGCTGCCGACAAACGCGACAAGACGATCGAACGGCTGCTGGCTTCCGATGCGTTCAACGATCGCTGGGCGATGTGGTTCGGCGATCTCGTGCAGAACGTCACCAACGCAACGAACACGGTCGAGTACGCGCCGGGACGCAACGCGTACGCGGCGTTCATCCGGACGTCGATCGCGGCCGACAAGCCGTACGACAAAATGGTGCGCGAGACGCTCGCCAATGCCGGCCGAAGTTTCTTTAACGGCGAGACGAACTACTGGGTGCGGCAGATTCAGAACAACGGTCCGTCGCAGGACACGTACGACAATCTCTCCGCGTCGACCGGCGCAAAGTTCCTCGGGCTTCCGCTGCAGTGTCTCTCCTGCCACAACGGCTTCGGCCATCTCGAGCAGGTCAACAGCGGTCTCGCGAAGCGCGCACGCTCCGACTTCTGGAAGAACGCCGCGTTCTTCGCGCAGGTGACGGCGACGCGCGCGAACGATCCGGCGACGAACAACCCCGAAACGACGCTCGTCGACAACACCACCGGTGTGTATCGATTGAACACGACGTCGGGCAACAAGACGCCGCGCACCGCCGCTCCGGGCGCTCCCGCGGTCGCCGATCCCGCCTTCTTCCTCGGCGGCGAGGTGCCGCAGGCCGGCGAAACGCGGCGCGCGGCGTACGCACGCATCCTCACCGCGCATCCGCAGTTCGCGCGCAACACGGTCAATCGTCTCTGGAACGAGCTGTTCGGAATGGGGATCGTCGAGCCGCTCGATTCCTTCGATCTGTCGCGGCAGGATCTGGCGACGCTGGCTGCCGGCGCGACGCTGCAGCCGACGCATCCGCAACTACTGACGCTGCTCGCGAATGATTTCGTGGCGAAGGGCTACAGCCTTCGCGGAATCCTTCGCACGATGGTGCAGTCGAGCGCGTATCAGTTGTCGTCGCGCTACACGAACGGCGCGTGGAACGAGTCGTGGACGCCGTACTACGCGCGTCACTACCCGCATCGTCTGATGGCGGAGGAGTTGCTCGACGGGGTGTTCCGCGCGACAGGAGTTGGCGGATCGATCGCCGTCGCGCAGATGCCGACCGCGCTCACCAAAGCGATGGCGCTTCCCGACACGGTCGAAGGCGGCAGCTTCCGCGGATTCCTCAACGGCTTCGGCCGCGGCGACCGCGATGAGAATGATCGGACGAACGATTCGTCGATCGTCCAGGCGCTCTCGCTGCTCAACGACCGCGTCGTCACCGATCGCATCAAGGCGACCGCGAACGGCTCGACCGTGCAGAAGCTCGTCCGCGCCACGACCGATCCGAACGCGATCGCGGAAGGGCTCTACCTCGCGACGTTGTCGCGCTATCCGACGACCGCGGAACGCGCGGCAGCCGTCACGTTCCTGAAAGCGGGCGACCTGACGAAGCAGACCGAAGATCTGCAGTTCGCGCTGCTCAACAAGCTCGAGTTTCTTTTCAACTGAGGGATGAGGCATGAGTGATGAGGTATGAGTAAAAGCCTCTACTCATTACTCATCCCTCATGCCTCGTACCTTCATCCGGAGACACCATGAAAACCAAAAACGACGACTGTACCTGCGAACGTGGCGGCTCTTTCCCGGTCTGGGGCGAAGGCTTTTCGCGCCGCCAGTTTCTGCGCGTCACCGGCACCGGAATCGTCGCTTCATACTTTGCCGACGTTCTCAGTCCGAGTCTGCTGCACGGCGCCACCGGCGTCGCGCCGCAGCTGCACAACAGTGCGAAGAACTGCATCCTCATCTTTCTCTCCGGCGCGCCGAGTCACATCGACACGTGGGATTTGAAAGAAGGCGCGTGGACTCCGGCGTCGTTCACTCCTGCGTCGTACGGCGAGATTCGGTTCCCGCAGGGGTTGATGCCGAAGACGGCCGAACAACTCAACAAGTTGACCATCGTCCGTTCCGGGCTGTCGTGGGCGGCGGTCCATTCGCTCGCGCAATCGTGGGCGCAGATCGCGCGCAATCCGGGCGGCGCGACCGGCAGCATCGCGCCGCACATCGGCGCGGTCGTCGCGCTGGAAGCGCAGAAATCGCGGCAGCTCACCGACGTCCTGCCGGGCTTCGTCGCGCTCAACTCCGGCAACATCCCGGGCGCCGGCTATTTCCCCGCGCAATACGCGCCGTTCGGTGTGACGCCGAACGCGAGCGGACTCGCGGCGCTCACGCATCCTGATGGCGCGTCGCGGCTGACCGGCCGCTGGAACCTGCTGCAGCAGATCGATCCCGAACGCCACAACGGCGCGCTCGGAAAGAACGCCTCCGACATGGGCGGCTTCTACGATCAGGCGAAAGTGCTGATCGATTCGCCCGACGTCAACAAGCTGTTCAGCTTCACGCCGGCCGAACATTTGAAGTACGGCAGCACCAGCTTCGGCGACTCGCTGCTGATCGCGAAGAATCTCGTCGGCTCGCGGCGCGGCACGCGCTTCGTGCAGGTGTCGATGGGCGGCTGGGATCATCACTCGAACATCTACGCGACGCAGGGGAGCTCGATCATTACGAACATGAAGACGTTCGATCCGGCATTCGGCGCGTTGCTCGCCGATCTCGCCGCGACGCCCGGCACCGATGCCGGCAAAACCCTGCTCGACGAAACGATGGTCGTGGTCCTCGGCGAGTTCGGACGGACCGTCGGCGCGCTGAACGCGCAGGGCGGACGCGATCACTATCTGCGGATGTCGGTCGTCTTCGCCGGCGGCGGCGTGCAGGGCGGACGGGCGATCGGAAAGACGGACGCCGAAGGGAAGAACGCCGCGGAGTTCGGCTGGAGCGCGAACCGCGACGTCCGTCCGGAGGATGTGACGTCGACGATCTACTCGGCGCTCGGCATCGACTACACGACCGTTCGTCACGACGATCCGCTGAACCGCGGATTCGAGTACGTCCCGTTCGCAAAGGACGGAACGTACGGGCCGGTGAACGAGCTGTTCTGATGTCATGCCGAGCGTAGCGAGGGATCCGGGAGGGCGGGGTACGCGTCATCTGTTTCCCGCTCCTCCCGCCCGGATCCCTCGCTACGCTCGGGATGACGGGCTGTGTTAAAACTCCGCGGCGATGGACGACGAAGCGCCGCGGCGCAATCTGCACGAACGCACTGGAAAGCATCTGTGCATTCGGTGCATGAGCGAGATTTCCGCCGAGGAGTATTTTCGGAACGACTTTTTCTGCGACGCGTGTGCGGCGGAGGATCAGACGTTCCCGCTCGAATCGACGCCGGGCGAAACGCGCAACGATGAAACCTGAGAGTACGCGCGTCGCCGTCGTCCACGACTGGCTGACGGGGATGCGCGGCGGCGAGCACGTCCTCGAAGCAATTCTCGAGCTCTTCCCGCAAGCCGAGATCTTTACGCTCTTTCATCTCCCCGGCAGCGTGTCGCGGCTCATCGAATCGCGCCGCATCACCACTTCGTTTTTGCAGCCGATCGCGTCGCGCATCACCAACTATCGACATCTGCTGCCGCTCTTTCCGGCGGCGGCACGCAGCTGGGACTTTCGTCGCTTCGATCTCATCATCTCGTCGAGTCACTGCGTTGCCAAAGGCGTTCGCGCACGCGGACTGCCGCACCTCTGTTACTGCCACACGCCGATGCGCTACGTGTGGGATCGCTTCGACGACTACTTTCCGCGCGGAATCACGCGTGCGCTTGCGAAGCCGATGGCGGCGTGGTTGCGGCGGTGGGATGTGCGGACGGCCGATGAAGTCACGCGCTTCACCGCCAACTCGAACTTCGTCCGCTCGCGCATCGAGCGTTACTACCATCGCGACGCCGACGTCATCCATCCGTTCGTCGATCGGGCGTTTCTCGATGCGCCGCTCATTGAAGAACGCGACGACTATCACGTCATCGTCTCCGCGCTCGTGCCGTACAAGAAGCTCGAGCTGGCCATCGACGCCTTCGCCGGCAGCTCGCGGCGGCTCGAGATTCTCGGAGGCGGTCCGATGCTCGAACAGCTCCGCCGGCGCAGCGGCCCCAACGTCTCGCTCATGGGCCGCGTATCGAGGGAAGCAATCATCGAGCGGCTCTCCCGCGCGAAGTCGCTGATCCTCCCGGGCGTCGAAGATTTCGGCATCACGCCGCTCGAAGCGATGGCGCTCGGAACGCCGGTCGTCGCGCTCGGCGCGGGCGGCGTGCTCGACTCGGTGAAGGACGGCGTGACCGGAATCTTTTTCGATGAGCCCGTGGTAGATTCGATGCGGCTGGCGCTGCATGAAGCGGAGTCGCGCACATGGGATCGCGCGGCCATCCGCGCGCACGCAGCGGCCTTTTCGCGCGCGCGGTTTCAGGAGCAATTCCTCCGTTCCCTCGCGCAACTCGGCGACCGACGATGATCGAAAAAAAGCACAAAGCGCTTGCGTCGATCTACCTCGTCAACGACGCCGTCGCCTCGAATCTGGCGATGCTGATGGCGTGGTATCTCCGCTTCGACGTCGAAGTGGTCCGCGTCACCAAAGGACAGCAGGGACTTGAGATCTACGCGTACCTGCTGCCCCTCGTCTCGATCGTCTTCCCGCTCGCGTTCGCGGTTCAGGGTCTCTATCGCATTCGCCCGACGCGCTCGAAAACGGAGGAGTGGCTCGCGGTCGCGATCGGCTCGGTCGTCGCGACGGTCGTTCTCTCCGGCGTGCTGCTCTGGATCCGTCCCGGGAATCCCGACGTTCTCTATTCGCGCGCGACGCTCGGCATCTTCATGATCTGCGCGATGCTCTTCACGATCGTCGGACGCTCGATCGTTCGCGGTCTCGTCGAGCGGCGTCATCGCGCCGGAAGAGATCTCGATCGCGTGCTCATCGCCGGCAACGGCGAGCTCGCGCGCGCGGTCGTCGAGCGGATGACGTCGCATCGCGAGCTCGGCTTCCGCATCGTCGGTTATCTCCGCAACGGCGAAGCGGGCTCGCTCGAAGGGCTCGAATGCCTCGGCACGATCGAAGAAGCCGAGCACGTCGTGAAGCAGCACGACATCGATCACGTCTTCGTCGCGCTGCCGCACGCGTCGTCGCCGGCGATGATGTCGCTCCTCGATCGCCTGACGCGTTCGTGCGTCGTCTCCATTCACGTCGTTCCCGATCTGCTGCAGTTCATGGTCCTCCGCTCGCGCGTCGAAGATCTCGACGGCCTGCCGACCATCAACCTTTCGGAAACGCCGCTCGAAGGCTGGAGCCGTTTCGTGAAGCGCGGCTTCGATCTCTTCGTCGCCGCGTCAGCGCTCGTCGTGTTCTCGCCGATCATGCTGCTCGTCGCGCTGGCGATCCGGCTCGAGGATCGCGGTCCGATTTTCTATCGCCAGGTGCGGATGGGACTCGATGGCAAGCCGTTCGACATCGTGAAGTTCCGCTCGATGCGCGTCGGTGCGGAGTCGATGACCGGCGCGGTCTGGGCGGAGAAAGACGACCCGCGCCGCACGCGCGTCGGCCGGCTCATTCGCGAGACGTCGATCGATGAGTTGCCGCAACTCTTCAACGTGCTCCTCGGCGACATGAGCGTCGTCGGTCCGCGTCCCGAGCGTCCGCAGTTCGTCGAACAGTTCCGCTCCGAGTTTCCGCACTACATGCTTCGCCACAAAGTGCGCGCCGGCATCACCGGCTGGGCGCAGGTTCACGGATGGCGCGGCAACACGTCGATCCGGATGCGCATCGAGCACGATCTCTACTACATCGAGAACTGGTCGCTGATGCTCGATCTGAAGATCCTCTTCATGACGGTCATCCACGGCCTTCGCCACGAGAACGCGTACTGACGTCATGGCGGATCGCGATCGCAACACATTCGTTCGGCTCATCGCCGTCTTCCGTCTGCTGAAGGCGGCCGCGCTCGTCGTGCTCGCGGTCAACGCGCCGCGGCTTCTGAGTCCGGCGATGCACGAACGACTCGCGCATCTGCTGAACGTCTCGCGCCACGACGTGCTGCATCGGCTCATCGCGTCGGTGCTGCATCTCTCGCCGCAACGCGTTGAGGAGCTGGCCATCGCCATGATTGCGTATGCGCTGCTCTTCACCGTCGAAGGGATCGGGCTCTGGATGGGGAAGGTATGGGCCGAGTATCTGACGATCGTCGCGACCGCGTCGTTCATCCCGTTCGAGATCTATGAAGTGATGAAGAGGGTGAGCGCCGCGAGAGTGTCGGCGCTCGTCATCAACATCGTCATCGTGATCTATCTCGTCCTGCACCGTTTGCACGCCCGCCGGTCGCTATAATCCGCCCCCGCAATGGGCAAACAATCGGAAGCTTTCTTTCAGCGCGCGCAGGAAGTCCTGCCGGGTGGCGTCAACTCGCCGGTCCGGGCATTCCGCGGCGTCGGCGGCTCGCCGCTGTTCATCGAGATGGCGCAGGGGTCGCGGATCTTCGACGTCGACAACCTGCAGTACATCGACTGCGTCGGTTCGTGGGGACCGATGATTCTCGGTCACGGCCATCGCTACGTCGTCGAAGCGGTCAAAAAAGCGGCGACGCGCGGATTCTCGTTCGGCGCGCCGACCATCGGCGAAGTCGAGCTCGCCGAGATGGTCATCGCCGCGATTCCGTCGATGGAGATGCTGCGGCTCGTCAACTCCGGAACCGAAGCGACGATGAGCGCGTTGCGACTCGCACGCGCCGCGACCGGACGGAGCGTCGTCGTGAAGTTCGATGGCGGCTATCACGGCCACGTCGACTCGCTGCTCGTCAAAGCGGGCTCCGGCGGCGCGACGTTCAACGTTCCCGATTCGGCCGGCGTGCCGAAGGAAGTGACGCAGCTGACGATCAGCATTCCGTACAACGATCTCGACGCGGTGCGTGCGGTGATGAGCAACGAGGTCGCCGCGATCATCGTCGAGCCGGTGGCCGGCAACATGGGCTGCGTCCCGCCGGCGGAAGGATTCCTTCAGGGTCTGCGCGAGATTTGCGACCAGCACGGCGCGCTGCTGATTCTCGATGAGGTCATGACCGGCTTCCGCGTTTCGTACAACGGCGCGCAGGCGCTGTACGGCGTCAAGCCCGACATCACGACGCTCGGCAAAGTGATTGGCGGCGGCATGCCGATCGGCGCATACGGCGCATCGCGCGAACTGATGCAGCTCGTTTCGCCGCTCGGTCCGATGTATCAGGCGGGAACGCTTTCCGGCAATCCGATCGCCGTCGCCGCGGGTCGCGCGACGCTCAGCGTGCTGAAGAACTCGTCGATCTACAACGATCTCGAAGAGCGGAGCGCGGAGTTCGAAACGGGCGTGAAAGCGGCGGCGGAGAAACACAACGTGCCGATTGTCGTGAACCGCGTCGGCTCGATGTGGACGATCTTCTTCACCGATTCGCCGGTCACCGATTTCGAGTCGGCCGACAAATCGAAGCGCGAGAAGTTCGCGCGCTTCTTTCACCTCATGCTCGCCGAGGGTGTTTATCTGCCGCCGTCGCAGCTGGAGGCGGCGTTCTTCTCCGCCGCGCACGCGAAGAAAGACATCCTGCAGCTGATCGAGCGCGTCGACCGCGTGCTGAAAAAGATTGCGTGGGAGTTTGAGAAGTAGCGCGTCTCAGAACAGACGCGCGATCATCGCGCCGAGCCGCACCGCCGCGAATCCTGCCACGACTGAGGCCACGACGTTCGCCATCGCCCAGCCGGTGGCGCCGTTGAGCGTCAGCGTGTGCGTCTCGAACTCGAATGTGGAAAACGTCGTGTAGGCGCCGAGGAAACCGGTGGCGATCAGCAGGCGCAAGGTCGGATCGGGCGTGCGGACGAGCGCCAGCGACAGGAAGAGTCCGATGACGAAACAGCCGCTGACGTTGATTGCGAACGTCGCCATCGGGAACGGCCGCCGCCAGAACGAATCGAACCAGACGCCGAGCGCGTAACGGGCGATCGCGCCGGCGAATCCGCCTGCTCCGACTACGAGATAGCGAATCATCGCGGCTCCTCTCCGGTATCATGAACGCAGGCGCTCATGATCCACTTTTATCACGTCACGAAAAAATTCGACCGCTACTCGACAGCGCTCCATGACGTGACGTTTCAAATCGAGAAAGGGGAGTTCGTCTTCGTGACCGGTCCGAGCGGCGCCGGCAAGTCGACTCTTCTCAAGCTGATTCTGCGTCAGATGCTGCCGACCGAAGGGCAGGTCATCGTGAACGGCCGCAACCTCAACGCCATGCGCCGCGGCCAGGTGCCGTACTTCCGACGCGAGATCGGCATGGTCTTCCAGGATTTCAAACTGATCGAACGGATGACGGTTTTCGAGAACCTCTCTTTCATCCTCACGGTCCTCGGCGTCGCGCCGAAAGAGCACAAGAAAAAAGCCTACAGCGCGCTGCGCGCCGTCAGTCTTCATCACAAGATGAACGCGTATCCGCTGCAGCTCTCCGGCGGCGAACAGCAGCGCGTCGCCATCGCGCGTGCGCTCATCAACGATCCGCTCGTCCTCATCGCCGACGAGCCGACCGGCAATCTCGATCCCGATCTCTCGAACGACATCGTGCAGATCTTCAACGAAGCGAACCTGCGCGGCTCGACGATCCTCCTTGCCACGCACGACCGCGAGCTGATCCGCAGCAGCGGACGGCGCGTCCTGTCGCTCCTGCACGGGCGTATCAGCGACGAGAAGATTGCGGCGCCGGAGCCGGTCGCCGCGCGCGGCGGCGAATCGCTTTTCGTCAACTGGTCGTGAGCTGAATGGCTCGCGATTTCATCCCCGGCAGGCGCGAGCCTGAAGTTCCGTCGGGCGCAATCAGTTACTTCATCCGCGAGGCGCTGCGCCGCCTCTGGATCTC
Organism: Acidobacteriota bacterium; assembly: GCA_034667465.1. Classification (GTDB taxonomy): domain Bacteria; phylum Acidobacteriota; class Thermoanaerobaculia; order Gp7-AA8; family Gp7-AA8; genus JAOBAU01. The sequence goes on from JAXDJV010000004.1 coordinate 83,563, forward strand.
CAAGCGTACGAGCTTCGTCGCCATCGCCATGATCGCGATGTCGCTCCTGATCCTCGGAGCGTTCCTGCTCGTTTCCGACAACCTCGAGCGCGCCGTCGAGCGATGGCAGGGGACGTCGCGCGTGACGATCTACTTCAGCGCCGATGCGACGCCGCAACAGATCCAGGCGGTCGACGCGTGGCTCGGTGCGCATCGCGATCTCGCGCGACGAAAGTTCGTGACGAAAGAGCAGGCGCTGGTGCGCTTCCGCGGCTACTTCAACGATCTTTCCGACGTCGTCTCGCAGCTCGATGAGAATCCGTTTCCGCCGTCGTTCGAATGCGAGGTCGTGCCGCAGATCGCGCAGTCGGGTGCGCTCGCGCCGCAGCTGACGCAATTGCGCACGCTGAGCGGCGTCGACGAGGTGCAGTTCGACTGGGAGTGGATCGCGCGGCTGCGGCGGCTCGTCAATCTGATCAACATCGCCGGGTTCATCATCGGCGGGATTCTCGCGATTGCAGCGGCGTTCACGATCGCGAACGTCATCCGCCTGACGATGATGCTCTATCGCGAAGAGATCGAGATCATGCGGCTCGTCGGCGCGACGGAACGGATCATCCGCGGCCCGTTCATCATCGAAGGAATCCTGCAGGGAATCATCGGCGGTGTCGTCGCGGTGCTGCTGCTCTTCGGGCTCTTCGTCGCCGCGCGCAGCTTCATCGTGCCGGCGCGGTCGCTGTTATGGGGATTTCTCTTCGCCGCGTTTTTGCCGTGGACGAAGATCGCCGGACTCGTCGCCGGCGGCATGGTCGCCGGCTGGTTCGGCAGCTGGCTTTCCGTGCGCGAACGGCCGTAGCGCGTTTGATCAGTGACCGCGCAGGCCGGTCAGCGACGCCTCGCCGAGCGTGTGACCTTTGATGATGAAGCGCAGCTTGCGCCACGTCATCGGAGTACCGGCGTCATCGATCGATTCAAGGTCGAGCGCGAAGACCGTGAAGCGGTACTCGTGCGCTGGCCCTGCCGGTGGACACGGTCCACCGTAGTTGCGGCGGAGGAAGTCGTTGTACGCGTGGCGTCCGGCGGGCGCGAGCTCCGGTTCTGTTGCTCCGGCGTTCGCGGGGAGCGCGGTAACGCTCGCAGGAATGTTGTACGCGACCCAGTGGACGAATCCGTCACCGCCGCGCGCGTTGTAATCGTCCAGCACGAGCGCGAAACTCTTCGCGCCGGCCGGCGCGTTGTTCCACGCGAGCGCCGGCGACACATTCGCGCCGTGACAATCGAGACCGTTCAGCACGGAGCTGTCGGGCAGCGTCGCGCCGGCCTGAAAATCGGAACTGGTCAGTACGAATGACGTCAGCGCCGGCTTATGCGCGCACGCCGCCAGCGCGAGCGCGAGGAGCAACGTCGTTGCGCGCGGCGCGGTCATCACGGCAGCTTCGCGATTACGCCGAGCACGAGCGACGTGAACGTTTCCTTCACCCGCTGCGTCGTTTCCATCACTTCGGTGTGCGTCAGTTTTTGCGGCAGGATTCCCGCGGCCATGTTCGTGATGCACGAAATGCCGAGGACCGGAATGCCCATGTGCGACATCGCGATCGCTTCGGGAACGGTCGACATGCCGACGGCGTCGGCGCCGAGCGTGCGGAACGCGCGAATCTCAGCCGGCGTCTCGTACGTCGGACCTGACAGGAAGAGATAGACGCCTTCCTGCACTTTGATGTTTTTCTCTTTCGCGACGTTCTTCGCGATGTCGCGCAGCGACGCCGGATAGGCCTCGGTCATGTCGGGGAAGCGGACGCCGAGCTCGTCGACGTTCGGTCCGCGCAGCGGGTTTACGCCCGAGAGATTGATGTGGTCGGAGATGATCATCAGATCGCCGGCGACGTATGACGTGTTCACGCCGCCCGCGGCGTTCGTGACGATCAGCGATTTGATGCCGAGACGACCGACGACGCGCGCGAGCAGCATCACGTCGGCCATGTCGTGGCCTTCGTAGAAGTGCATCCGTCCGGCGAGCGCCGCGACTTCGACGCCGCCGACGCGGCCGAGGATCAGCTGTCCCTTGTGTCCGACGACGGTCGATGCTTTCGCACCGGGGATTTCGCCGTATGGAACGACGGCGTCGACGTCGATGGCGTCGACCACATCGCCGAGGCCGGAGCCGAGAACCATTCCCACGCGCGGCTGGATGCGCGTCTTCGAACGAACGTAAGAAACAGCCTCATCGATGGCTTTAATCATGGCGGCGCATTGTAAACGGTTGCCGCGGTGTGCAAACTGCGCCGATGCAGAAATCGATCGCCGCTCTTTCGCTGGCGCTTTGCGCCGGTTCGCTCTTCGCCGCTGATGCTCCGGGTCCGGAGCACTACCTGAAGGTCCTCATCGACTCGAAAAATATCTACACGATGCAAACCGGGCCGGTGGCGAACTCCGCGTCGCTGCTCAACTGTCCGTCGGCGGATGAACGGCCGCGCGCCAGCTCGGATGCGATGTCGGCGAAAGGACACTTCGCCGCGGCGAATGCACACGCGGATGCGGGTCGCGCGAATGAAGCGCGCGAGGAACTGGTGAAGGCGCTCGTCGCCGATCCGTCGCTCGGCGCGGCACTCGCGGCGCTCGAGAAATCGCCGGCGTCGTACGGAGTGAAGCCGCTCGTTCGTCATCCGTTCGATCCGCCGCAGGGTCTGGTCGGCAATCGGAAGAGCGACGTCATCGAGTTGTCGACCGGCGTCGACGGCGCGTGGCTCAGCTACGGAGTCTGCAAGGCGGTCTGGATGTACGAGCCCGACTATCGGAAGAAGCACGGCGCCGCGAAAGATGAATGGTCGGTGGCTGAAGAGAGCGCATGCATCACCAACGAGCTTCGCGGCGATCTGAACTCGACGCGAACGAAGCTCGAAGAAAAAACGAAAGGCAAAGCGAAACAGGAAGAGGTCAACGCCGCGCTCCCGGAGCCGATTCGACACGTTCGCGAAGTAGCCGAGAAGAAGCTGCTCGACGGCTACGTCCTCTTCGAGGTGCTCGGCCAGCGTTGCCCGGCGGCGATCGCCGCACTCGACGATAACGGCCGCGCGGAGCTCGAGCGCTACATCCGCGAGTACGTCGTCGTGCCGCTCTCATCCGATTCTCATTGACACTCATCCGCTGCTCTGCTTATCTGACAGCGGTTCAAATCACACGACGAGAAGGCGGTTCGGATGGAGCGTTTCTCTGCGCTGATCGGTTTCGTATTAATCCTTGCGATCGCATTTGCGTTGTCGAACAACAAACGGGCGATTCGCTGGAAGACGGTCGGCTGGGGACTGCTGCTGCAGATCCTGACCGCCATCGCCGTTCTGAAAGGCGAACAGATCTCGGCGCTCTTTGCCGGATTCCGGCCGCCGCTCACCAGCGCCGGCGCGTCGATCGTCTTCATCCTCGTCGCGATCGTCGTCACGTTCGTCGCGGGACGACTTCCCGAATCGAGCCGCCGCTATATCTGGTACGCGTTCGCGGTCTTCTCGCTCTATCTCTTTCTCGCCTTCAACCTCCTCAAGTTCCTCTTCGAGAACCTGAAAGAGGTCGTCAACAAGTTGATCGGTTATACCGGCGAGGGATCCAAGTTCGTCTTCGGTCCTCTCGGTGACGACAGCTCGAGCATCGGCTTCGTCTTCGCCTGCCGCGTCCTTCCGACGATCATCTTCATCGCGTCGATCTTCGCGATCCTCTACTACCTCGGCGTGATGCAGCTCGTCGTAAAGTTCTTCGCGAAGCTGATGAGCCGTTTCATGGGCGCATCGGGCGCCGAATCAACGTCGGTCGCCGCCTCGATCTTCATGGGCCAGACCGAAGCGCCGCTGACGATCCGTCCGTTCATCGACAAGATGACGATGTCGGAGCTGATGACGATCATGACCGCCGGTATGGCGCACATCTCCGGCGGCATCATGGCGGCCTACGTCCTCGTGGCGAAGGTCGACGTCATTCACCTGCTGACGGCCGTGATCATGACCGCGCCGGGCGCGATCATGATGGCGAAGATCATCGTTCCCGAAGTCGAGAAGCCGGAGACGGGCGGCGACGTGGAAGTGGTCGTGCCGAAGCAGGACGTCAACATCATCGACGCCGCCGGCCGCGGCGCGATCGAAGGTCTGCATCTCTCGCTGAACGTCGCAGGCATGCTGATCGCGTTCATCGCACTCGTCGCGCTGGTGAACGGAATCTTCGGCTACGCGCACGGGCTCGTGTCGTGGATTCCGCCGAGCCTCGACATTCTCCTCGGTTGGATCTTCGCGCCGATCGCGTGGGCGATGGGCGTGGCATGGAAGGACGCCTCCACCATCGGTAACCTCCTCGGTACACGCATGGTGCTCAACGAGTTCGTCGCATTCGCGAAGCTCGGCGAGATCGTCAAGAACACACCCGGCGCGCTGTCGCCGCGCAGCATCGTGATCACGACATACGCGCTCTGCGGCTTCGCGAACTTTTCGTCGATCGCGATTCAGATCGGCGGCATCGGGTCGCTCGCACCGAGCCGTCGCGGTGACCTCGCACGCCTCGGGCTGCGCGCCATGATCGCCGGCACGCTCGCGAACTTCCTGACCGCAACGATCGCCGGAATGCTGCTGTAGAAACTAACGCTACAATCCGCTCCGTTTTTCGAAAAGGAGCGACATGGCAATTCAAAAAGTAGGTGTCCTCGGCTGCGGGCTGATGGGCTCCGGCATTGCTCAGGTAGCGGCGCAGGCCGGCTACGAAACCATCGTGCGCGAGGTCGAGCAGAAGTTCCTCGACAAAGGGCTCGCCGGCATCGACAAGTCACTCGCGAAGTTCGTGGAGAAGGGAAAGATGCAGGCGTCCGACAAGGACGCGTGCATGGGTCGCCTGAAAGGGACGACCAGCCTCGACGATCTCGCCGATTGCGACATCGTCATCGAAGCGATCATCGAGAACGCGCCGCTGAAGAAGGAGACGTACGCGGCGCTCGACAAAATCGTGAAGCCGTCGGCGATCTTCGCGTCGAACACCTCATCGCTGACGATCACGGAGCTGTCGATGGCGACCGCGCGGCCGAAGCAGTTCGTCGGTCTGCACTTCTTCAACCCGGTTCCGCTGATGAAGCTCGTCGAAGTGGTGCGGACGATTCTCACCAGCGACGAATCGTTCGACGCGGCTTTCGCGTTCGCGAAATCGCTCGGCAAGGAAGCGGTGTCGTGCCGCGACAATTCCGGCTTCATCGTCAATCGTCTGCTCGTGCCGTACATCCTCGACGCCATCCGCGCATACGAGGAAGGGGTCGGCTCGATCGAGGACATCGACAAGGCGATGGTGCTCGGCTGCGGTTACCCGATGGGTCCGTTCACGCTGCTCGATTTCGTCGGACTCGACACGACGTACTACATCACCGACGTGATGTACGCCGAGTACCAGGAGAAGCGTTTCGCTTCGCCGCCGCTGCTTCGCAAGATGGTGATGGCCGGCCGCTTCGGCCGCAAGACCGGCGCTGGTTTCTACGATTACGCAGGCGAGAAGCCGGTGCCGTTCGACCGGAAGGGATGACGCGATGGAGAACGTGAAAGTCGAAGTGCGCGATTCGATCGCGATCATCACCATCGACCGGCCGAAGGTGCTGAATGCGCTGAACGCGCAGACAGTCGCCGAGATCGGCGAGGCATTCGAGCAGGTCCGCAACGACGACGCCGTGCGCGCCGTGATTCTCACCGGCGGCGGCGAGAAGGCGTTTGTCGCCGGCGCCGACATCAACGAGCTGGCGACGATGAATCCGATCACCGGCAAGGAAACGGCGGAGCGCGGTCAGCGCGTCTTCACCGCAATCGAACGTTTCCCGAAGCCGGTCATCGCGGCCGTGAACGGTTTCGCACTCGGCGGCGGCTGCGAGCTGGCGCTGGCGTGTCACTTACGCATCGCCTCGGACAAAGCGCAGCTCGGCCTGCCGGAAGTGACGCTCGGCATCATCCCTGGCTACGGCGGTACGCAGCGAATGGCGCGTCTCCTCGGCAAAGGCAAAGCGCTCGAGCTGATCTGCACCGGCGACCGCATCCCGGCCGACGAAGCCGAACGAATCGGACTCGTGAACAAAATCGTTCCCGCCGATCAGCTGATGGCGTCAGCAGAAGAGATGGCCAGAAAGATGGCGTCGCGCGGTCCTCTCGCGATTCGCGCCGCGATCGAAGCGGTGACGATCGGCAGCGACATGCCGCAGGACGCCGGCCTCGTCCTCGAAGCAACGCTGTTCGGTCTGCTCGCGTCGACGTCGGATATGAAAGAGGGAATGGCCGCGTTCCTCGAGAAGCGCCAGGCGAAATTTACGGGGAAGTGAGGCGTTGCGGTACTTGAAAGGATGACCTGGTCAGGTCAGACTAACTTTATGAGCGAGACGGTCAATATTTACGAAGCGAAGACGCGGCTCTCACAGCTTGTCGATCTTGCTGCCGGCGGAGAAGAAGTGATCATCGCTCGCGCGGGGCGTCCAGTGGCGCGCCTCGTGGCGCTACGCCAGCCGGTAGTGAAGCGCAAACCAGGCCGTCTGCGTGGCCGGGTTTGGATTTCAGATCACTTCGATGATCCGTTGCCTGAATTCGAGAGTGACGAGAGCAAGTTCGATTGAGGCTTCTCCTCGATACGCACGTCCTCGTCTGGTGGACGACGCTCGACCACCGTCTCTCAAAAACGGCGCGCGCAACGATTGCGGACAGTCAGCATCAGGTCACGATCAGTGCCGCGTCGCTTTGGGAAGTCGCCATCAAACGCGCGCGCGGACTCATCAAAATCGACGTCGAAGATCTCGCCGAAGCGGCGAAGGCAGACGGGTTCGAAGAGCTGCCGATCGCGATCAGGCACACGTATACGCTGCAGAACCTCGTCAGTCATCACCGCGATCCCTTCGACCGCCTCCTCATCGCCCAATCGATCAGCGAACACCTCCGTCTCATGACCGGCGATCAGGAGATTCTTGCCTACGAGGGCGTCGCCGGTTTTCATCCTCTGGCGGTCTAACCTAAACTCTCGCCCATGGACCTCGAGAACCTGATTCACGACTGGAACGTCGACGGCGAGATGCCGTCGCGTCCCTCGTCGCGCAAAATCGAGTTTGACGACGAGACGCTGCGTGACGGATTGCAGTCGCCGTCGGTCACCGATCCGTCGCTCGACGAGAAGATCCGCATCCTTCACTACATGAACGCGGTCGGCGTCGACAACGCCGACATCGGGCTGCCGGGTGCCGGTCCGCACGTGCAGCGGACGGTTGAACGGCTGGCGCGGGAGATCGTCGACAACAAGTTGACCGTCTACCCGAGCGCGGCCGGACGCACTCACGAGAACGACGTCCGTCCGATCATCGACATCTCGCAGCGCGTCGGCATCGCCATCGAAGCGGATCTGTTCATCGGTTCGTCGCCGATTCGCCAGTTCGCCGAGGAGTGGGACATCGACTGGATCATCGAACAGTCGGTGAAAGCGGTGCGCTTCGCGACCGAGAACGGCATTCCGGTCATGTATGTCACCGAGGACACGACGCGGGCGAAACCGGAAGACGTCGAGAAGCTGTACTCGGCTGCGATCGATGCCGGCGCGGCACGCATCTGCGTCTGCGACACGGTTGGTCACGCGACGCCGTGGGGCGCGCGCAATCTGATTCGCTTTGTGGTCGCGCTTCGCGATCGTCTCAATCCGAACGTGAAGGTCGACTGGCACGGTCATTCGGATCGCGGCCTCGGCGTGCTCAACTCGATCGCGGCGCTGGAAGCAGGCGCCGATCGCGTGCATGGCTCCGCGGCCGGAATCGGGGAGCGCGTCGGGAACACGCCGATCGATCTGCTGATGGTGAATCTGAAGCTGATGGGATGGATCGAGAACGATCTCACGCAGCTCGGCGAGTACGTGAAGTTCGTCTCGAACGCGGTGCACATTCCGCTGCCCGATCAGTATCCGGTGTTCGGACTCGATGCGTTCCGCACCGGCACCGGCGTTCACGCGGCCGCAATCATCAAAGCAAAAAAGAAAGGGAGCGAATGGCTGGCGGATCGCGTTTACAGCGGGGTGCCGGCGGGGATGTTCGGTCTCGAACAGATCATCGAAGTCGGGCCGATGTGCGGTCTCTCGAACGTCGTCTACTGGCTGGCGCAGCACAATTATCCGCAGGAAGAATCGCTGGCGAAGGAGTTGTTCCAGCTGGCGAAATCGACGAACCGCGTGCTCGCGGATGATGAGTTACACTCCTGCGCGCGTCGCTGGCAGGAATCACAACAGCAGGCAGCCCTCACGCAACATTCGTGAGCCCGAGTGGCGAAACGGTATACGCAGCAGACTCAAAATCTGCCGTCTGCAAGGACATGTCGGTTCAAGTCCGACCTCGGGCAGTCGCCACGGGCGACCGCGTTAGTTGGCATAGCCTTCGCGACGTAAGGCTCCTTGTGGGTGCAATTCGGGTTTGCGGTGTTGTGTTGAGAGCCGGCAATTAAACGTTCGCGCCACCGGCGACGTTTCAACTACACGACATGAAGCGAATCCTGCTCGTTCTCTCTCTCCTCGTTTCCGCATCGGCGTTCGCCGATGATTCGCCGATCCTGCAGCGCGACGTTGCCGAGCGCGTCACTCGCGGCCGTCACTACATCCTCGAAACCGCGCATGTTCTGCGCGACAGCGAGCGCGAAGACTACGCACTTCGCGGGATCGAGATTCAGCGAGCCCTTCCGGGGAATCGCTACGTCGTTCGCGCCACGAACGAGGTCGAGCTCGACGGCGATCCGAACGTTCGCAGCCTCGCGCGTTTTTCCGCGACGCAGAAACTGCATTCATCCGCCGTGCACGCCGCCGCGAATGCGCGCACCGCGTTCGTTCGCGTCAGCGTGATGTTTCACGATGACGTTGCGTACGCCGAGGGGCAGCAGGTCATCGCGGAAGCCGGTGGCGCGGTCGAGCATCCGCTCGCGCTTCGCTTCGAGCCGCTGCGGCGTATCACCGCGCGGGTTCCGGTTGGCGCTGTTACGTCGCTCGCCGCGGATGAGCGGGTCTTCGGTGTGTTTGGTCCGGCGCCGCGAATGAAAAACAACAACTCGAATGCCGCAGCGCTCTCGCAGGTGAACGTGGTTCAGGCGGCGCCATACGGTCTCACCGGCAAAGGAGTCGTTCTTTCGCTTTTTGAGCTGGCTGCTGCCGACTCCACGCATCCCGAGTTTGGTGGCCGGCTGCATGTGCACTTCACCGGTGGTAGTCCGGATGATGTGATGCATGCGACGCACGTTGCGGGAACGATCGGTGCGGCCGGCATTCAGCCGCGCGCAAAAGGGATGGCGCCTGAAGCGACGATCGAGGGCTATCAGGCCTGCGACGATTGCGACTGGCTCACCGAAAAACAGCAGCAGCTCGGCAAGGTCGGCAGCGTTGCCGACAACAACTCCTGGGGCTTCACACTCGGGTGGTGGGCCGACGATCCGAAGTCCGGCGGGCTCTGGACGTGGGTCGGCGGGGACGAATACTTCGGCGCATACGACATTCTCGCCTCGGCGCTCGACAACATCGCCCGCTGCGCGGACGACAACTGCACAAAGCCGGCAACGACGCTCTTCGTTCACTCGTCCGGCAACGAAGCCGACAAGAACGGTCCGTCTTCCGCGCCGTTTCCGCATCGGCATGTCGATGCTGACGGCGCGACGATCGCGACCGAAACGTTCTGCTATTCCGCGAATGGCAGCGGCACCGACTGTCCGACCGACATCTGTTCGGCCGGCATCAATCACTGCGAGCGGACACGTCACCCGAACAACGGTCCCTTCACGTCGGTGAACTTTGTGGCCTCCGGCAAGAACACAGTCGCTGTCGGCGCCGTCGACATCAATCGCGGCATCGGCAGCTTCAGCTCGCGCGGTCCCACTCGCGACGGGCGCGTGAAGCCGGACGTCGTCGCGAAAGGTCTCAATCAGTATTCGACACTGCCGAACAACAGCTACGGCATCGCCGACGGCACGTCGATGTCGTCGCCGGTCGTCACCGGCATCAGCGGGCTGCTCGTGCAGCAATGGCGGAAGACGTTCGCGAACGCGAATCCGCCGCCGTTCATCGTCAAAGGATTGCTCATCGCCGGCGCCGAGGATCTCGGCATGCCCGGTCCTGACTTCACGTACGGATTTGGTCTCGTCAACGCGAAGAACTCGGCCGATCTGATCATCAACGATCAGGCGCAGGGAAAACGCATTCGCATCGATCAGGTGTCGCAGGGCGCATCGATCGAAACGCCGTTCGCGGTTCCGGTGCAGCAGAACGTCCGCGTCGTGCTGACGTGGTTCGATCCCGAAGTGCCGATCGTCGATCCCGACGAGATCGCGACGAGCGTGCTGCTCAACGATCTCGACCTGAAAGTCATCGGGCCGGATGGAACGACGACGCTGCCGTACGTGCTCAACGCCACCGCGCCGACGGCGGCCGCAACGCGCGGACGGAACGTGCTCGACAACACGGAAGAGATCGAGATCGCGAACGCGGCGCCCGGTAATTACAAGGTCGTCGTAACCGGCACCACGATCGCCAGCGGAAACTCGCAGCAGTTCGCCGTGCTCGCAAACGCGGAGCTCGGCGCGACGGTTACGCTTTGCAGCGATGCGTTCGAGCCGAACGACACCGCGGCGACGGCGTACAGCTATCTCCCGGCAAACCAGACCATCACCGCAAAGACCTGCAGCACGACCGACTCTGACTTTTACAGGCTGCGCGTCGAGCGCTCCGGACCGGTTTCCGTCTCGGTCACCGCGACGGACACGCCGGTCCGCGTGACGCTGAGCGGCGGCGCGTCGGGCGATCAGGTAGTCAACGTACCGGTCGGGCAGACGCGCTCGGTCGAGACGACGGTGGGCAGCGGCAGCGGACAGCTGATCTCGCCCGCGGCGATTCTCACGGTGAAGGTGGAGTCGAGCGGCACCATCGGCGACAGTCCGTCGTACTCGCTGACGCCGTCGTACGTCTACGTCATCCCGCCGCGGAGACGCAGTACGTCGCACTGAAAGTTCGCCGTAGAATGCGCGGCGAATGGAATTCAAAACGCTCCGCACGGAGACGGTCGAAGGGATTCTGCACGTCACCCTCGACCGTCCCGACGTCCACAACGCCTTCAACGATGAGCTGATCGCCGAGGCGATCGAGCTCTTTTCGAATCTTCCCGACGTGCGCGCCGTCGTGCTGCGCAGCAACGGGCCGAACTTCTGCGCCGGCGCCGATCTGAACTGGATGTCGCGCATGGTGTCGTTCACGCGCGAGGAGAACGTTCGCGACTCCGCGAATCTCGCGAAGATGTATGCGGTGATCGATGAGTGTCCGCTGCCGGTCGTCGGACGCATTCAGGGCGCCGCGATCGGCGGCGGAGTCGGACTCGTCTCCGTTTGCGACATCGCCATCACCACGAAGGATTCGAAGTTCGGACTCTCCGAGGTGAAGCTCGGGATTCTTCCCGCCGTGATCTCGCCGTATGTGATCGGGAAGATCGGCGCCTCGCACGCGCGCGCACTCTTTCTCACCGGCGAGCGCTTCGACGCCGAACGTGCGCTGCGCATCGGTCTCGTGCATCGCGTCGTCGATGATCTCGATGCCGCGGTTGAAGAGACGCTCAAACAATTGCGGACTTCGGGACCGGAAGCTGTGCGCGAGTGCAAGAAGCTGATCGCGTACGTCGCGTCGCACGAGCTCGCGGATGCGATTCCGTACACGATCGAGGCGATCTCGACACGCCGTACGTCGGCCGAGGGACAGGAAGGGATGCAGGTGTTTCTGAAGAAGGAAAAGCCGCCGTGGGCGCGATAACCAAACTCCTCGTTCCCAATCGCGGTGAAATCGCGGTGCGCATCGCGCGCGCCTGCCGCGAGAGCGGCATCATCTCAGTCCTCGCATACTCGGAAGCCGATGACACACGCTTCGTGCGCCGCTTCTTCGATGAAGCGGTCTCGCTCGGTTCCGGCGATGCGCGCGACACCTATCTGAACATTGCGAAGGTCATCGACGCGGCGCGCGCCGCGAGCGCCGACGCATTGCATCCCGGCTACGGATTTCTCTCCGAGCGCGCCGAGCTTGCCGCTGCATGCGCCGACGCGAACATCATCTTCGTCGGGCCGCGCGCGGAATCGATCGCGGCCATGGGCTCGAAGGCGGAGTCGCGCCATCTCATGCAGCGCCTCGGCGTCCCGGTCGTTCCCGGTTACGACGGCGACGATCAGTCGCTCGACCTTCTCACGCGCGAAGCAGCGAGCGTCGGTTTTCCGCTGCTCGTAAAAGCGTCGGCGGGCGGGGGCGGGAAGGGGATGAAGGTCGTGCGCGACGCGGGCGAGCTGCGCGCGGCGATCGAGTCGGCGCAACGCGAAGCGATGAAGGCGTTCGGCGATCAGCGTCTGCTGCTCGAGCGCTACATCGAAGAGCCGCGGCACGTCGAGTTCCAGATCTTCGGCGACTCGCAGGGCAACGTCGTGCATCTGTTCGAGCGCGATTGCTCGATTCAGCGCCGGCATCAGAAGGTCGTCGAGGAATCGCCCGCGCCGCGTTACTCCGAAGAGCTGCGGCAGCGGATGGCCGACGCGGCGATCGCAGCGGCGCGCGGCGTCAGGTATCAGAACGCGGGGACGGTCGAGTTCATCGTCACGCCCGACAACGAGTTTTATTTTCTCGAGATGAACACACGGCTGCAGGTCGAACATCCGGTGACCGAGCTCGTGACCGGCGTCGATCTCGTGCGCGCGCAGCTCGACGTCGCCGCCGGCAAGCCGTTGCCGTGGACGCAGGATCAGTTGCAGCAGCGCGGACATGCGATCGAAGTGCGCATTTACGCCGAGGATCCGGACGATCGGTTTCTGCCGCAGAGCGGAACAATCGCGAAGTATTCGGAGCCGTCGGGTCCGGGCGTTCGCGTCGACGCCGGTGTTACGGAGGGAAGCGAAGTCGGCGTGAAGTTCGATCCGATGCTGGCGAAGCTGATCGCGTTCGCGGAGTCGCGCGACGCCGCCATCGATCGTCTCGCGCGCGCTCTGCGCGACTACGTCATCCTCGGCACGAAGACGAACATCTCGTATCTGCGGCGCATCGTCACGCATCCCGCGTTTCGCGAAGGGCTCGTGTCGACGCGGTTCCTCATCGAGCACGAGGAAGAGTTGCGTCGCAGGATGCCTGAGGTCGTGCCGTCGATCGCCGGCGCGCTTGCAACGAGCGGCGCACGAACGCAGCCGCGCGCGGCGAGCGGTGTCCAGCGCGTGACGGAAGTCTGGGATTCGCTCGGCAACTGGGGACGGTAAGCGTCCGGCCGTAACATAGCGGGGTTACGTTGCAAGGAGCCCGCAATGCCGAGCTACTACATGTCCGAGGACCTCGCGCGGTTTGGCGAGATGGCGAAAACCAATCCCAAACTGTTCGATCTCTTTCTGCAGTGGTACAGCGCGTCGATGGAGAAAGGCGCGCTCGATGAGAAAACGAAAAAGCTGATCGCGCTCGCCGTTGCGTTCGCGATTCAGGAACCGTACTGCATCGATTCGTACGCGTCCGCGTGCACCGACTCCGGCATCACGCCGGAGGAGATGTCGGAAGCGGTGAACGTCGCGGCGGTCATTCGCGGCGGCGGCACGATCGCGCACTGGGTGCAGGCGTGCAACACGGTTTCACGCAAGGAGCTCGTCGAGGCGTGAAACGGGTCGTCGTGATCGGCGCCGGGCCGATGGGTTTGGCCGCGGCGGTCGGCGCGCGCAAGCGCGGCTTCGACGTCACCGTGCTCGAAGCGGGTGACGTCGGAGCGGCGCTCGATCGATGGGGACCGGTGCGCTGCTTCACGCCGCTGGCGATGAATCTGCCGGAGGAGATGCTGCGTGCGGTCGACGTCGATCGCAACGCGCTGCTCACCGGTCCTGAGATGCGGCGCCTCGTGCTCGAGCCGCTCGTCGCGCGGCTGGCGATCGATGTTCGCACGCACCACCGAGTGACCGCGATCGGACGACGCGGTCTGACGCGTGGCGATTTCGCCGGACATCCGATGCGCGCCGAGCGTCCGTTCGTCGTCCAGGCGGATGGGCCGGAAGGCGAGCGGTCGTTCGAAGCGGAGATCGTGCTCGACGCGAGCGGCGGCTACACGCTTCCGAACGCAAGCGGCAGCGGTGGTTTGCCGGCGGCGGGTGAGCGTCGCGAGTCGGAGCGCTTCATTCGCGATCACGCCACGCTCAGCACGCGCGCCGATGAGTTGCGCGGAAAGCGCGTGCTGCTGATCGGTCACGCACACTCAGCCGCAAACGCGCTGCTGATCCTCGGGCGCATCGGCGCGAATGTCGTTTGGGCCGTGCGTACCGCGAATCAGCGGCCGTGCGTCGCGGTGCCGAACGATCCATTGCCGGAGCGGAACGCGGTGGTCGAGCAGGCCAATGCGCTGGCGGCGGCTCCGCCGGAATGGCTGCGCGTCGAGCGCCGCGCGATGCTGCAAAGCATCGTCTGTCATCCCAAGCGTAGCGAGGGATCCGGGCGGGAGGGGCGCACGACTGCCGCGCCGCCACCCGGATTCCTCGCTACGCTCGGGATGACGTCACGGACTGTCGCTGTCGATTACGTCGCGTCATTCACCGGCTTCCATCCCGACTCGCGGCATCTCACCGAAGTCACCGTCGAGCTTTCGCCGGTGACGGAAGGTGGCGCGCGGCTTTATCGCGCGATTGCGAATGTGACCGATTGCCTGGCCGTTCCGAGCGTTCGTCCAGCCGATCTCGCATCGGGCGAGCCGAACTTTTTCTTCATCGGCTCGCGCGCTTACGGCCGCGCGCGTACGTTCCTGTTGCAAACGGGACTCGCGCAGCTCGAGACGATTCTCGATTCACTTCCCAAGTGATTCGGGGGCGCGAACGCGTCCGGCGATGCCGCAGAGAATCAGCAGCGTGACGATGTACGGCGCAGCGAGCAGCAGATGGAACGGGACGCCGCGACTCGTTGCCTGCAGCGCGTATTGAATCGCGGCGGTGGCGCCGAAGACCGCGGTGCCGAGGAGCGCGCCTTTCAGTTTCCAGCGTCCGAAGATCACGATCGAGAGAGCGATGAACCCGCGGCCGGCGGTCATGTTTTCCGCGAAGCCGCTCGACAGTGCGAGCGCGAGGTACGCGCCGCCAATTCCGGCGAGGACGCTTTCGATGATCAGCGCGATCCAGCGATGTGCGTCGACCGACGCTCCGCTCGCGGTGACCGCTTCAGGATTCTCGCCGCAGGCTCGCAGTCGCAAACCGAAGCTCGTGTTCCAGAGCATGAGCGCGAGTGCGATCGGGACGATGATCCACGCGAACGGGACGATGACGTCGAACGTGATGCGCGGAACGCCGCGTGTGAAAAGAGCGCGCTGTTCGAGCTCGCGCCAGGCGAAACCGGTCAGGCCGAGGGCGAGGAGATTGATGGCGGTGCCGGTTACGATCTGATCGGCGCGGCGAACGATCGTGAAGAGGCCGAAGAGCGCGCCGATGAACAGCGCTCCGGCGATGCCGCCCGCGAATCCGGCGACCGTGCTGCCGGTGAGTTGCGCGGCGATGACGGCCGTCATCGCGCCGGTGAGCATCATCCCTTCGATGCCGAGGTTGATGATGCCGCTTCGCTCGACGACGGTTTCGCCTTCGACGGCAAGCAGCAGCGGCGTCGACGCGACGACCGCCAGCGGGAGCGCCTGCGCGATGACGTCAATCATGTGCGCGGTACCTCCCGAAGAGCGCGAGTGCGAGGATGACGAGCGCCTGGCCGAGCGTCGCCACCTGCGCCGAGATGTTCGCGCTGCGCTGCAGTTCGCCGGCGCCGGTGACGAGCGCGCCGAAGAACGTCGACGACGCGATCGTCGCGAGCGGATGGAGTCCGGCGAGCAACGCGACGGCGATGCCGGAGTAGCCGTAGCCGGACGCGAAGCCTTCGAACAGACGATGCGTGACGCCGAGGAGCTCGATTCCGCCGCCGAGTCCTGCCGTCGCGCCGGAGAGTGCCATTGCGCGAACGATTTGCGCGGGAACGTTAACACCTGCATTGCGCGCAGCGTGCGGATTCAGTCCGGTGGCGCGGAGTCGCAATCCCTCGGCGGTGCGATAGAGGAGAAACCAGGCGGCGATCGCGGCGACGACGGCGAGGACGATTCCGGCGTGAAGCTCTGTCGATGCGATCGACGGGAGCGCGGCGCGCGCGGTGTCGCTCTGAGGATACTGACCGTTCGGCTCCTGCAGCGGACCGTTCACGCACCAGCCGAGGAGGTGAAGAGCGATGAAGTTGAGGAGGATCGTCGTCAGCACTTCGGGGGCGTTGCGCCAGAGTCGCATGAGCGATGCGATCGACGCCCAGAGCGCGCCGGCCAGCATCGCGGCGAGCAGCGCGGCGATGACGCCGAACGGTGATGCGATGAATGCGGCGAGTGCGCCGGCGATGAATTGTCCTTCCCCGCCGATGTTCCAGACGCCGGCACGAAACGCGAGTGCGACCGACGAGCCGGTGAGAAGCAGGGGCACCGTTTTCAGGAGCGTTCCTTCGATCGCGAACTGCGAGCCGAGGGAACCGCGGAGCAGGATTAGAAGGAGATCGCGATGTCCGGTCGCGGCTCCGGCGAGACCGACGAGGAGGATGGCTGCGGTGCCGGCTGCGATCGCGATGAGGATGCGCTTCATTGGGTTACGACGCCTGCCATCAGCGCCGGTGCGCGTTCCGCCGCTTCGACAGGCGAGAGCCGCGCGCTGAGACGTCCGCGGTAGATCACGTGCAGCGCATCGGCGAGTGCGAACGCTTCATCGAGATCGGAGGTGATGAGCAGCACCGCGCTGCCGTGTGCGGCGGCGATGCGCAGCTCGTCGTGTACGAAGCGGGTCGATTCGATATCGAGTCCGCGCGTCGGTTCCGCGGCGACGAGGAGGAGCGGCTTCCGATCGAGCTCGCGCGCGAGGATCACCTTCTGCTGATTGCCGCCCGACAACGAGCCGGCCGGTTGCGCCGCCGATTGCGCACGGATCGCATATGTTTCGATCAGCCGCGCGGCGCGCTGCGTCGCTTCGCGCGGACGCCATCGTGATTCCGACAGCGCGATGTTCTCGGCGATCGACATCTCCGCGACGAGACCGTCGCGCGTTCGATCTTCGGGGATGAAGCTGGCGCGACGCGGCAGCGGCAGTTCGCGCAGCGATTCGGCGAGCTCCGCCTGTCCGTTGCCGGCCACGCCGATGATCGCGACGATCTCGCCGCTGCGGACCGCGAGGTCGTCGCGGCGCAGCACTTCGTCGCCGATGGAACGGGCGGGCGGGGGAGCGGGGGCGGCGCGGCGGACGACCATCGCGTCGGCAAGCTTCGTGGCGTCGAGGGCGTTCGCCGCGCTCTCCGCAACGACGCGGCCTCCGCGCATCACGACGATCCGCTGCGCGATCGCGAGCACTTCCGGCAGCTTGTGACTGATGAAGACGATCGCCGTGCCGCCGGCTGCGAGTGCGCGAATAACGCGGAACAGCTCTTCCGATTCGTTCGGCGTCAGCACCGACGTCGGTTCGTCGAGCACGAGCAGCCGCGGCTTTCGCGCGATCGCTTTGATCAGCTCCAGCTTCGACTTCTCGCCGACCGACAGCTCGCCGACGCGGCGCCGGACATCAACTAGCTCGATGCCGCTTGCGGCAATCGCTGCTTCCGCAAGTTTCTCGACCGACTGGCGCGTTGCAAATCCGAATGGCGGAAGGGCGAGCGCGAGGTTTTCCGCGATCGTCAACTCGTTGACCAGCATGAAGTGCTGGTGAACCATCGCCACGCTGCCTTCGAGCGTGACAGATCCGGAGTCGGGCGCGAGCTCGCCGGCGACGATGCGCATCAGCGTCGTCTTGCCGGCGCCGTTCTCTCCGACGATGGCGACGATCTCGCCTGTCGCAACATCGAGCGATACGTCATCGAGCGCGCGGTTCGCGCCGAAGGACTTTGTGACGGGAGAGACAGTGAGCATGACGGCGCCGCGGGCCGTGCCCGCTAGAACTTGCCGCGTGGAACTTTGAACGAGCCGTCGCGGATCGTCTTCTCGATTCGCTCCACTTCCGCCACCGTTGCCGGCGCGACCGACTTCTTCAGCGCCTCGTTCCAGACCAGCGACACGATCCCGTCTTTCATCCCGAGCCACTGCACTTCCGGTTTGAACTGATGATCGCGAACGCGCGTGGCGACCGTCACGAACGCAGTCGGGACGTCGAGGACCGCCGACGCGACGACGACATCGGGAGCGACGTCATTCTGATTCTTGTTCGAGCCGAAGCATCGCACCTTCCGCTCCTGACACGCATCGAACACGCCGCGGCCTGCTTCGTTCGCCTGGTGAAAGATGAAGTCGCAGCCGGCGTTGATGAGAGACAGCGTTGCCAGCTTCGCGGCGCCGGCGTCGTCGAAGTTTCCGGTGTAGACCTCTTTCACTTCGAACTTCGGATTCACTGACTGCGCGCCGGCTTTGAAGGCGAGGAACGTCGAAGCGATCGAAGGCAGATTCATCCCGCCGACGAGTCCCGCTTTCCCGGTTTTCGATTCGCGCGCGGCGATGACGCCGAGGAGGTAGGTCGCCTGTTCGAGCTCGAAGACCATCGGAGCGACGTTCTTCGAGACGGAGCTGCCCGAAGTCGTGATGAAGACCGTCTTCGGGAATTGCGCGCCCGCTTTCATCGCTGCGTCCTGAAACTCGAATCCGTGGCCGAACGCGAGGAGGTAACCCTGCGCGCCGTACGCGCGAAAACCTTCTTCCCGTTCCGCCGGCGTTTTCGTCTCCTGATGGCTGACTTCGGCGGGGAGTTTGACCTTGATCTCCTGCAGCCCTTCGTACGCGATTGCGTTCCATCCGTTGTCGTTTACGGAGCCGGGCGTAAGAAGTCCGACTTTCAGCGTCTCCTTCGGTGGTGCCACCGGAGGAGCGGAGTTTGACTGAGCAGTTTCGGTGCGCCCGCAGGCGACCGCGAGCAGAAGGAAGAGCGCGGCAAGGCTTCGTTTCATGGCGCGCGATTGTAGTCTGCTTGCGATGGTCCGGCAGTGGTGATACATCGTTCCGCCGACAGGAGGAACGCGAATGGACGACATCGAACGCAACGACGAGAACGGGGAAGATTACGACGACCAGATCGAGCAGATGATCATCGAGAACGGGATCCTGCTTCACAGCCTCACCGCGCTGCTCGTGCGCAAGGGAATTCTGAAGCAGGAAGAGATCGACTCGGAGATGGATCGCCTGTACGACGAGATGGAGAAGTTCGACCAGGAGAGTTGAGGAATAGCCGATTTGGCCGCCTGTTTCGAAGCGGGACGCTCAACACTCCTGGAATGAGGAAGATTGAATGAATTCAATGAACTCGACGATGCGATCAATTGCCGTCGCCGCCCTCGTGGCGATGGTCTCGGTGACCGCCTTTGCGGCGCTCTCACCGCAGTACGCCGACTTTGGCAAAGGTCCCGCGCAGTGGATCATGACCAAAGAAGAAGCGGCGAAGTGGAAGACGATCACGAGCGATGACGACGCCAAAGCGTTCATCGATCTCTTCTGGGCGCGCCGCGACCCGACGCCGGCGACGGCCGTCAACGAATACCGTGAGACGTTCGAGGCGCGCGTGAAGTACGCCGACGATCACTTCACCACCGCGAAGATGAAGGGATCTCTTTCCGATCGCGGGAAGATCCTGATCGCCGTCGGCCCTCCGACGCGCACGCAGAAGCAGAACAACGCGCCGCAGAGCACGCACAACTACGGCGCGCAGCTCGGCGACAGCGCGCAGCCGGGAGAAACGGCCCGCGTTGCCAATCGCCAGGCCTGGATCTACGAGCGCGAGAAAGCTCCCGACATGAAGATGACGACTCCGACCGTGGAGATCGGCTTCACCGACCAGTTCGGAAACGAGGACTGGAAGTTCGAGCGCGGGGGCAAGTCCGATCCGGGCGTGATGATGCGCGAGATGATCCAGCGCTCGATCGTGTCGCCGGACCTCACCGTTGCTCCGACGTACGCCGCGGCCGCTCCGGCTGCTGCACCGGCGGCCGCAATGACGACGACGCCCGCTCCGGCCGCGCCGTCGAACATGACCAGCTTCAAAACTCCCGCGCTGCAGAACGCGATCGCCGATTTCCGCACCGCGAAGACCAACCCGTACGAGAAGACGCTCTTCGTCACGTGGGGTGAGTTCGTCACCGGACGCGGCGACTACTTCGTGCCGGTCGAGCTCTACGTGCCGAAGTCGGCCGGCCTTGCCGCCGGCGGCGATCTGACGTTCTTCGGCGTCGTCGAAGATGCATCCGGAACGCCGGTCGCCGTCTTCGAAGAGCCGGCGAAACTGCAGGCGTCGAAAGACGATCTCTTCTTCGACAAGTCGCTCTCGCTTCCCGCCGGAAAATTCAAGGGAACGTTCGGCCTCGCGCAGGCCGGCAAGCCGGTGGCGATCGCCAGCACCGACATGACTCTGTCCGGCTCGATCGACAAGTCAGCGCCGGCGGTCTCCGGTCTCATCCTCTCGAACAACATCTACCCGCTCTCCGTCGCGCAGAACCCGAACGACCCGTATGCATTCGGCGGTCTGAAGGTCGTGCCGAAGGGTGACCGGACGTTCGCGAAGTCGGATGAGCTCTGGTACTTTTTCGAGCTCCGCAATCCCGGTATGGGTGAAGCGCAGAAGCCGAGCGTGCAGGTGAAGGTCGATCTCGAAGGAACGACGTCCGCGGGGAAGAAGGTCACGATGTCGTCGCCGCCCGCCGAGGCGTCGTTGATCGAGCTGAAGGGCGTGCCGGGACACTACGGTGTCGGCAGCTCGCTCGATCTCTCCGGCTTCAAACCAGGCAGCTACACGCTGAAGGTCAAAGTGACCGACACGAACAACAAGCAGTCCTACAACCTGCAGGAAACTTTCAAAGTCCAGGGGTAAACGCATGCTCAGGAAACTCGTTGTTGCTGGTTTGATGGTTGTGTCGTCGGCGCTCGTGGCGTCGGCGGGAACCGTCGGTATCCCGGTGCCCGGAATCAGCGATCAGCCGGCCGAATGGCTGCTGACGCCTGCCGAGCGATCGGAGATCGCAAAGCTGAAAACGCCCGAAGAAGCGAAGAACTACGTCGATCTTTTCTGGGCGCGTCGCGATCCGACTCCGGGAACACCTCGCAACGAGTTTCGTGACGTCTTCGAAGCGCGCGTGATTGCCGCCGACAAGTACTTTACGCAGGGCACCGTCCCGGGCTCGAAGTCCGATCGCGGAAAGGTCTACATCCTCCTCGGTCCTCCTTCGAATCTCACCAGCAAAGGCGACGAGTTCGACGAGCGTTCGAATCTCGCCGGAGCAGGCGGCACCGAGGCCCTTTCGTCAACGAATCGCCTGCAGGCCGGTCGCGACAAGTGGGATTACACCGGAACCGATGCCACCCGCCTCGGTCTCCACGACTTCGACGTGCTGTTCATCAAAGACACTCGGGGCGTCTATCGCCGCGATCCCAGCAAAGCGATGGTCGTCGCGGCGATGGACAACGCGGTCAAGTCGCTGATGCGCAACCCCGACATGAAGGCTGTGCCGGAGTGGGCGAAGCCGGTTGCGCCGGCGCCGGAAAGCGTCAAGGTCACGCGCGTCGTCGTCGACACGCCGAAAGTCATTCCGCCTCCGCCGGCCGAGCTTCAGGGAGCGAACACGTTCGTGCTCTCGAAGACGGTCTCCTCGTTCGCGCCGCAGAAGAGCGCGAACCCGTTCACCAGCCTCTCCACCGTTTCGTCGTTCACGCAGAACGACGACCTCGGCTACGCGTTCCAGTACTGCGCCGACAGCGCCGATCCGGATGCACTGCCGCCGCTCAAAGTGCAGGTCACGATCAGCGGCACCTCGAAAGGTGAGAAAGTGAACATGAACGCCCCGGCCGAAGAAGCGCTGCCGGAAGCGCTCAAGGCGATGCCCGGCTGCTACATGATCCGCGGCTCGATCCCTCTGTCCGACATCGCTCCCGGCACGTACACCATCAAGGTTGGTGTCGAAGGGGCGAAGCAGCCGTACAATTTTTCCCAGACGTTCAAAGTTGAGTAAGTGATGCCCTTCGCAACCATCGATGAAGCCGCGGAGCTTTACCGCCGCGGCGAATTCGTCATCATCGTTGATGACGAAGACCGTGAGAATGAGGGAGACCTCTGTCTCGCGGCCGAGAAGATCACGCCCGAAGCGGTCAACTTCATGGCCCGCTTCGGACGTGGCCTGATCTGTCTCGCGCTCACCGAAGAGCGCTGCCGCGATCTCGATCTGCCGCTGATGGTCGAGAACAACACGTCGAACTACGGCACCGCATTCACGGTGTCGATCGAAGCGCGCGGCCGCGTCACCACCGGTATCTCGGCGCGCGACCGCTCCGAGACGATCCGAGTTGCGATCGATCCGAAAACGAAACCGGCCGATCTCCTTCGTCCCGGTCACGTCTTCCCGCTGCGCGCGAAAAAGGGCGGCGTGCTGAAACGCGCCGGCCAGACCGAAGCGTCGGTCGATCTCGCGTCAATCGCCGGGATGGGACCGGCCGCCGTCATCTGCGAGATCATGAATGAAGACGGGACGATGGCGCGCCTGCCGGACCTGCGCGAGTTCGCGGTCCAGCACGGACTGAAGATCATCTCCGTCGCCGACATCATCAAATACCGGATGCAGAACGAGAGGCACGTGCACTGCCTTGCCTCTCCGCGGATGCCGACCGAATACGGCGAGTTCCGCGTCTACGCGTACGAAAGCGACATCACCGGCGAGCAGCACGTGGCGCTGGTGATGGGCGAGATCACCGAAGAGGACGAAGTGCTCGTCCGCGTTCACTCGTCATGTCTGACGGGCGACGTCTTCGGCTCGCTGCGCTGCGATTGCGGCGATCAGCTCGACGCCGCGTTCGCGCTCATCGCGCGCGAAAAGAAAGGGGTCGTTCTCTACCTGCTGCAGGAGGGGAGAGGGATCGGTCTCTTCAACAAGCTGAAAGCGTATGAGTTGCAGGACGCCGGCGCCGATACCGTCGACGCCAACACGCGCCTCGGCTTCGCCGCCGACATCCGCGAATACGGAACCGGCTCTCAAATCCTGCGCGACCTCGGCGTCCGCAAGATCCGTCTCCTCACCAACAATCCCGCCAAGTACGTCGCGATCGAAGGCTTCGGCCTCGAGATCCTCGAGCGTGTGCCGCTCGAAATCGCGCCGTCAAACGACACCCGCAAATACCTCGAAGCCAAAAAGAAAAGACTGGGGCACATTCTCGAACTGGTCTAAAAACCAGGCATGAGTAACGAGGGATGAGGTATGAGTCTCATGCCTCATTACTCATCCCTCATGCCTCGCAAAGGAACGAATGTCCGTACACACCGGTCCGGTCCTCGAAGGCCGCGGAAACACTGACTACGAGCGCTACGTCCGCGTCCCGGAGCTGCTCGAGCTCCAGAAGCCGAAAGATCAGCTCGTCCATCCCGAAGAAGCGCTGTTTCAGATCACCCATCAGGCCGCGGAGCTCTGGCTCAAGCACATCGACTACGAGATCGATCGCGCCGGTGAGCTGATGGATGGCGATCAGCCGGAGCTTGCCGCCGATCTGCTGCATCGGACGCGGCTCATCCTCGATCTGCTGCGCGAACAGATCGTCATTCTCGAGACGATGGCTCCCGCCGACTATCACGTCATCCGCGTCAGTTCGCTCGGACGCGGCAGCGGGCAGGAGTCGCCCGGCTTCGCGATTCTGCTGAATGTCGGCAAGCGGTTGTGGCCGCGATTCGAGGCCCTGCTGGCGAAACGCTCGCTGACGGTGCTGGAGATCGAGCGCGAGCCGCGGACGCATTACGCGATGTTTCGTCTGGTGCAAGGTCTCCTCGACTACGATGCGGCCTTCATGAAATGGCGCTTCACGCACATGCGGCTTGCTTTTCGGATCATTGGCGACCGCGTCATGTCGCTCAAAGGGGTTCCGGCAGCGCAGCTGGAAGCGGGTCCGCGAGAGCCGCTCTTCCCGCAGCTGTGGTCAACGATCAGTGAACTGACGGCCGAGTTTCGTCCGACGTACTGAGAATCGGTTTTCGAAGTCGGTCCGCAAGTGTCCAACAAAAGGGCGAAGTGCAACGAAAACTGGGCAGAAAAAGGACCGGAAAATCCGCGGTGATGAACGATCTAAAACTTTCGGTTTCAGCTGTCTCCAACTTGCTTGACGGTGAAAAAGTCGATCTGTATATTCGCTCACCACTGCTCGGGACGGGCGTTCCACACAGCCTTCAGCTCGCTGCAAGTTCTGCGACCACACGGCCGGGAGTAAGAAAAACAATGAAGAAGAAGTTGTGCCTTCTCGCGGCACTCATTCTTTCCCTTTCTTCGATGGGGTGCGTCGAAAAGATTCGCGCACGCATCGAGATCAAACAGGGAAACGAGGCGTACGAAAAAGAAGAATACGCCCAGGCCCTCACGCACTACGTCAAGGCCCGCACGATCGACTCCTCTTTTCCCGACGTCACGCGCCTGATCGGCTACTCGGAGATCGGCCTTTACGTTCCCGACGACAAGACTCCGAAAAACGAATCGCATGCCGATGCCGCGATCGCGGAGCTGAGCAAGTATCTGAAGCTGCGGCCGGATGACCGCATCGCCCGAGACGCGCTGATCAACATGTATCTCAACGCGAACCGGACCTCGCAGGCCATCCAGTACTTCCGCACCTATCTCGACGGGCATCCTGCCGATCTCGATGCCGTGAAGTCGATCGCCACCCTCTACTCGAAGGCCGGCGACTTCAACGAATCGCTCAACTGGTATCAGAAGATCACGCTGCTCGACTCGAAGAACCCCGAGTCGTATTACATCTTCGGCGTCGTCTGCTACGAGAAGGTCGCGAAGAACCCGCCCGCGGAGCTTCCCGCCAAACTCGAGCTGGTCGAGAAGGGGAAGGCCGCTTTGCAGCACGCCATCGACATGAAGCCCGATTACTTCGAAGCGATGGCCTATCTCAACCTGCTCTATCGCCAGCAGGCAACCATCGAGACAGATCCTGTGAAACAGCAGGCACTCGTCGCCCAGGCGGACACGATCCGCAACAAGGCCGTCGAGATCATTCGGCAGAAGAAGGCTGCGAACTCGGCGAAAAAGAGCTAAAGAATGTTTGAAACCACGGTCGTAGAGTCGAAGAAACACAAGTTCGGAATTCAGAAGTATCTGACGCTGCCGGTGTCGATTGCGCTGCACGTGATCGTCATCGCCGGCGCGATCTTCGGAAGCGTATGGAACGTCTCGTTCCCGACGAACTCTCCCGCTCAGGTGGCGCAGTACATGTCCGCTGCCTCACCGCCGCCCCCGCCGCCACCGCCACCGCCGCCGCCGAAAGCGGCCACGGTGACGCAGCAGGTGGTCAAGGTCGACATCCCGAAAGACATCCAGAACATGGCGCCGACGACCGTACCTGAAAAGGTGCAGCCGGCGGCCACTCAGGCGACGTCGGCCGGTGTCGAAGGCGGCGTCGAGGGTGGCGTCGAAGGTGGTGTCGTCGGTGGCGTGGTCGGAGGCGTCGTCGGCGGAGTCGTGACCGACACCGCACCGCCGCCGCCGAAAGTCGAAGCGCCGATGCGTGTCGGCGGCGACGTCAAGGCACCGGTCATCATCAGTCGCGTCGAGCCGACGTATCCCGAAGTTGCCCGCAAGGCGCGTATCTCCGGCATCGTCATCGTCGAGTGCATCATCAACAAGAACGGTGAGGTCACGAACGTCACCGTCCTGAAGCCGCTCGCTTTCGGCCTCGATCAGGCCGCGGCGGACGCCGTCAGGAAGTGGAAGTTCAAGCCGGGTACCCTCAACGGGCAGCCGGTGGACGTCATCTTCAATCTCACCGTCAATTTCAAGCTGAACTAAAGCAACGCACCGCCGAGACGTCGGCATCGAAGGAGGATTAGTCATGGATTTGGCAAAAATGTTTCGGGATATGACGGCGATCGGCTGGATCGTCATCAGTGTGATGGGAATCATGTCGATGTATTCGCTGTGGGTGGTCGTCGAGCGTTACCTCGTCTTCCGCGCGGCGAAGAACCAGTCGCTCAAGCTGCTCGGTGCTCTGTCGAACGTGCTCACCAAGGGCGACTATCAGCAGGCCATCGACATCACCAAGAAGTACAAGGACAGCCACCTCGCCAAGGTCATCGGCGCCGGGCTGCTTGAGTTCGAAGCGGTTCGCCGCGACAAGCGCACCAGCGATCCGGAGACGGCCGTTGAAGCTGCGCGTCAGGGCATGGACCGTACGGCCATGATCACCATCGCCGAGTTCAAAGAGAACCTCGGCGTCCTCGCCACCATCGGTGCAACCGCTCCGTTCGTCGGACTCTTCGGCACGGTCGTCGGCATCATCCACGCCTTCACCGGCATGGCCACCAGCGGCGGCGGTATCGCCTCGGTTTCGGCCGGTATCGCAGAAGCGCTCTTCACCACCGCCGGCGGTCTTCTCGTCGCCATCCCGGCAGTTTGGGCGTACAACTACTTTCAGAATCGTGTCGACCGCTTCACGGTCGAAATGTCCAACTCCGGTTCCGAAATGGCAATCTACTTCATGAAGGAAGCCGAGAATGAAAAGGCATCGTCGATGGCATAGTTCAGCGGACAAGCTGCAGAAGACGACGCTGAACGCGGACATCAATGTCACGCCTCTCGTCGACGTCTGCCTTGTGCTGCTGATCATCTTCATGGTCGTTACGCCCATGCTGCAGAAGGGCGTGCCGATCAACCTTCCGATCACGGAAGCTCCGGAAAAGACGCCCGACACCGAGAAGCAGCTCCAGATCTCGGTCAAGCAGGACGGCAGCGTTTTTCTCGGACCGACCGTCGTTCGGAAGGAACAGGTGCAATCCGAGCTCGAACAGATTCACACCCGTACGCCCGATCGCGAGATCGCCGTCAAGGGTGACAAGCTGGTCAAGTACGGCGACGTCCTCGATGTGCTGAAAGCCTGCCGCGAAGTCGGCTTCAACAACGTGGGTCTCATCGCGCAGCCGAAGCGATCGCCGAATGAGGGGGTCTAACCAATGCAGGTAGGTGGCAGCGGATCAATGCGATCCGACATCAACGTCACGCCGCTCGTCGACGTGGTGCTGGTGCTCCTCATCATCTTCATGGTCATCACGCCGGTCGTGCAGATGGGCTATCTCGTACGAGTTCCGCCGAAGGCGCCCGCGAACCTTCCTCCGTCCGCGGTCAACGACCAGATCATCCTCCGGCTCGCACCCGATAACCGCATCTTCATCAACAAGGACGACGTGCCGCCCGATCAGTTCGCGCAGCGCATCCGCGACATCATGCATGGCAACACCAGCAAGATGGTCTTCTTCGCCGGATCGCGCGAAGTCGACTACGAGACCACGATTCACTTCCTCGATATGGCCCGCGCCTCAGGCTGCAAGAACATCGGCATCATCGTGGAAGATCCGTCTGCAGCACCGGTCGCCCCGCCGCAATAAACGGCAAATCCGCATCGACGTTTGAACCGCGGCGGCTTCGGCCGCCGCTTTCTTTTTCCGATGGACGAACAGCCACTGCCGATTCCGCCTGGTGAGAAAGCGCGAGCGGTCGATCGCTGGCTGGCGCCATTCCTTATCTTCGGACTGCTCTACATCGCCGCGAGCGTGGCCATCCTCGGCGGCGCGATGCACTACGGCGTAACCGCGACACAGTGGCTCGCACTCAGCGCCGCCGTCGTTGCGACCGCGCTCTGCATCGTGATCTTCGATCGCGGCCGGTGGCCGATCGGCTTCTCCGGTCCGCCGCTCGCCGCCGTTCGTGAGCTGCTGTTCGGCGGCCTCGTCGCGGCGATGTTGATCGGCTTCGCCGACTTTCTCGTCGCGCTGATGGCGAACCTTCATCACACGCGCGGCAACGGTTTTCCGTGGACGGAGCTGATCGCCGTTTACATCCCGGCGGCCATCCACGAAGAGCTGCTGTTCCGCGGCTACGCGTATCAGAAGATGCGCCGCTGGTCGCGCGTCACGGCGATCGTCGTGCTGTCGCTGCTCTTCGCGGTTGCGCACATGGGGAACCGCGGCGTGACGGTCATCGCCTTCACGAACCTCGTCATCGCCGGCGTGTTGCTCGCACTTGCGTACGAGCTCTACACGCGACTCTGGTTTCCGATCGGACTTCACCTCATGTGGAATCTCGTCTCGGGACCGATCATCGGCTATCCGGTGAGCGGCTTCGTCTCGAATCCCACCGTGCTCATCACTCAGGTCAGCGGACCTCCGGCAATTACCGGCGGCGCGTTCGGTTTGGAGGGGAGCATCGCCGTCACCATCGCCGAATTGCTGGCGATCGGATGGCTGTTGTCCCGCATGTATCATTCGCCCGCGAAAAAGCAGGAGATTCCATGAAAGAGATCGTGATCGTCGACGGCGCCAGAACGCCGATGGCGGAGTACAACGGACAGTTCAGCGACATCAGCGCCATCGACCTCGCGGTCTTTGCGACGAAGGAAGCACTTTCGCGCAGCGGCTTCGCCGGAGAAGAGATCGACCACGTCATCGTCGGCAATGCGTTGCAGACATCGGGCGATGCGATCTACGGCGCGCGCCACGTCGGACTGAAAGCCGGTGTTCCGCGCGAAGTTCCTGCGCTCACCGTCAATCGTCTCTGCGGCTCCGGCATCCAGTCGGTCATCAACGCCGCGGAACAGATCGAGCTCGGCGAAGCGGTCACGGTGCTGGCCGGCGGAATGGAGAACATGTCGCAGGCTCCGCATGTCATTCGCGGCGCGCGCAAGGGACTGAAGCTCGGCCAGGGAGCGCTCGAAGATTCGCTGATGGTTGCGCTGTTCGACAGTTACGCCGGTCTCTATATGGCGCAGACGTCGGACAACCTCGCGCGGCGCTACGAGATCTCGCGCGAAGCGCAGGACGATTACGCGCTGCGCAGCCAGCAGCGCGCGACCGCGGCGAAAGAAAAGCTCGCCGAGGAGATGGTGAAGGTGCCGGTCGGCCGGAAAGGGGAGTTGTTCGGGGAAGACGATCACGTGCGACCCGACACGACGCTCGAAGGACTGGCGAAACTGAAGCCGGCGTTCGCGAAAGACGGCTTCGTCACCGCCGGCAACGCCAGCGGTATCGTCGACGGCGCCGCGATGCTTGTCGTGACTTCGGCGGACAAAGCGAAAGAGAAAGGCAAAACGCCGCTCGGCCGCATCGTCTCGTGGGGAGTTTCAGGATGCGATCCCGAGGTGATGGGAATCGGTCCGGTGCCGGCGACGAAGATCGCGCTGAAGAAGGCCGGTCTGTCGCTCGGCGACATCGATCTCATCGAAATCAACGAAGCGTTCGCCGGTCAGATCCTATCCGTCACGAAAGAGCTCGGCATCGATCAGGAAAAGCTGAACGTCAACGGCGGCGCGATCGCGCTCGGTCATCCGCTGGCCGCGTCGGGAACGCGTCTGCTGCTGACCGTTCTGTACGAGCTGCGCCGCCGCAAGCAGCGTTACGGCCTCGCATCGGCATGCATCGGAGGAGGGCAGGGAATCGCCATGATCGTGGAGAGCACGGCGTAACACTCTTCGCGTAACATGCGTGAACGTCGTTCCCGCGACCGCTTCGGAGGCCTTGCCAATGTCGTCTCGTTCTCTCGTTTTCGTCGTGCTTCTTCTCGCTGTTTTCTCGCTGTTCGCCGCAACGACCGCGCGCGCGCAGGAAGCCGACCTGGGCGTCACCAAGAGCGGTCCTGCCAGCGCCGCGGCGGGAGCAAACGTTCCGTACACGATTACCGTGACGAACTTCGGTCCCGACGACGCTTCGACGGTTCACCTGAGCGATCCGATTCCGCCGGGGATGACCTTCGTTTCCGAGACGCAGGACAGCGGCCCCGCCTTCGGCTGCACCACGCCGCCGGTCGGCGCCGGCGGCACGGTCGACTGCACGATCGCAACGCTGACCGCGGGAAGCACGGCGACGTTCACCTTCACGTTCAACATTCCGCCCGACGTTGCGCCGGGCACGTTGTTCACGAATATCGCGACAGTGTCGACCGTGACACTCGATCCGAACGACGAGAACAACTCCGCGCCGGTGACGACAGCGGGTCCTGCTGCTCCTCAGGCCGACGTCAGCGTGATGAAAGACGGGCCGGCCAGTGCGGCTCCCGACACCGACGTGAGCTACACCATCACCGTTGCGAACGGCGGCCCCTCCGACGCCGCCAGTGTCTCGCTTGACGACACGCTGCCCGGAACGATGACCTTCGTCTCCCTCGTGCAGAACAGCGGGCCGTCGTTCAACTGTCCGCCGCCGCAGGGCACCGCCATCACCTGCTCCATCGCCACGCTCACCGCCGGCGCGACGGCGACGTTCACCTTCGTCGGACACATTCCGGCCGGGACGCCGTCGGGGACGACCTTCACCAATACCGCATTCGTGTCGACGGAGACCGCGGATCCTGCCGGAGAAAACAACTCGAGCACGACGCAGCTCGTCGTGTCGAGTGCCGACGTCTCCGTGACGAAGAGCGCCCCGGCCACCGTCGCTGCCGGCGGAACGATGTCGTACGTCGTCACCGTCACCACCAACGGTCCCGATCAGGCGCAGAACGTGACGTTCACCGATCCGCTCCCGGGCCCGACGACGTTCGTTTCGCGCACGCAGAACAGCGGGCCGGCGGCTCTCTGCAGCGACCCGCTGCCGGGAACGAATGGCACCGTGAGCTGCACGATTGCCGCGCTGAACAACGGTCAGAGCGCGCAGTTCACCATCGTCGTGCAGGTGAACGGAAGCACCGTCGCGGGGACGTTCATCACGAACACGGTCAGCGTCACCACCAACGGGAGCACCGATCCGAACAGCGGGAACGACAGCGCGAACGCCACGACGACTGTTACGGTCCAGAGCGACGTGTCGGTGACGAAGAGCGGCCCGGCGACGATCACCGGAGGAACGAACATTTCCTACGCCATCAACGTGACGAGCAACGGTCCGAGCAACGCGGCGAACGTGACGCTCAGCGACACGATGCCGGCCAACACGACGTTCGTCTCGCTTTCGTCGCCGGCTGGCTGGTCCTGTACTACGCCGGCGATCGGTGGCACCGGTACGATTTCCTGCAGCGCCGCGACGCTCACTGCCGGCGCAACCGCGAACTTCACACTGACGCTCAAGGTGTCGTCGACGCTGATGAGCGGGACGCTCTCGAATACCGCGACGGTTTCCGCGGCCGTCGATACCAACAACGGGAACAACAGCAGCACGTCGAACGCGGCGATCACGAGCACCAACAATCTTGCGATCACAAAAAACGGCCCCGCCACAGTTGCGGCAGGCGGCAGCATCACCTACACCATCGCTGCAACCAACAACGGTCCGACGGATGCGTCGGCGCCCCACGTGATGGACAACCTGCCGGCGAACACCACCTTCACCTCATTGGCGGTTCCGGCCGGCTGGACGTGTACGACTCCTGCTGTTGGAAGCGGAGGATTCGTGACCTGCGACGTTGCCGGTACCTGGCCGGCCACAGCCTCGTCGACCTTCACCTTGACGCTCGGCGTCTCGCCTTCCGCCCCGAACGGCAGCACGATCTCGAATACGGTGACGATTGATTCGCCTGCGCCGGGTCACGCTACCGCTACATCCAACGCCACCGTCTCCGTCTCCGCCGACGTCGCCATCACGAAGACCGCGCCGGCGACCATCGCTCCGAACGGCAGCATCGCCTACACGATCAACGTCACGAACAACGGTCCGAACGTCGCGCAGAACGTCTCGCTCACCGACACCCTGCCGGCGAACACCACCTTCACATCGCTCTCGTCTCCGGGCGGCTGGAGCTGCACGACGCCAGCGGTCGGCGGTACCGGCGCCGTCACATGCACGATTGCGACGTTTGCGAACGCTGCCACCGCGCC
The DNA here is from genome assembly GCA_034667465.1 of Acidobacteriota bacterium. GTDB lineage: Bacteria > Acidobacteriota > Thermoanaerobaculia > Gp7-AA8 > Gp7-AA8 > JAOBAU01. Next base: position 115,364 of record JAXDJV010000004.1, read on the forward strand.
ATTCACACTGACCGTCGCGACGACGGCGCCTGCCGGCTCGACGATCACGAACACGGCCAATGTCAGCGCGACGTCGCCCGATCCAAACGCCGGCAACAACACCGCGTCCGCGTCGACGAACGTCGTCACGGCCGACGTCGCCATCACGAAGACCGCCACGCCCGCAGCAAACGTTCCGACCGGTTCCGAGACCTTCACGATCGTCGTCACCAACAACGGTCCCGGCACCGCGACCGGCGTGACCGTGACTGACATCCTGCCGGCCGGTACGACCTTCACCTCCGCGGGCGCGTCGCAGGGAAGCTGCAGCGGCACCACGACCGTCACCTGCAACGTCGGAACGCTCAACAACGGCGCAAGCGCGACGATCACCATCGTCGTCCAGGCTCCGCCGACGCTCGGCCCGGTATCGAACACCGCGACGGTCACCACCACGAGCAGCGATCCGAATGCGGCGAACAACAGCAGCACGACGAGCTTCACCGTCGTCGCCGCGATCCCGGCGATGTCACCTTTCGCGTTGCTGCTCACCGCGATCGCGCTCGCACTCGGCGGCGCGATCGCGCTCAAGGCTCGTGGATGACGGAGGGGATGACGGAGGAGTCGCCGGAGCAGCCGACGAAGTCCTCAGCGCGCACGACGATCAAGGTCGTCGTCGCGCTGATCGTCGCCGGTGGCGTAACGGCGCTCTGGTTTTCCCCGCTGCGCAGCTATCTGACTCGTGAGCACATCCGCACCAGCGCGGAAGCGGTGCGCGGACTCTGGTATGCACCGCTGCTGCTGATCGCGTCGTACGCGGTCGGCTGCATCTTCGCGATTCCGGCGAGCTTCTTCATCCTCGCGGCCGGCGTCATCTGGGGCTGGAAGCTCGGCGGTACGTACGCGCTGATCGGCGGCGTGATCGGCGGCACCTCTTCATTCCTCCTCGGCCGTTTTCTCGGCGAAGGCGTCCTGGCGCGTTTCGGCCGCCTCGGAAAACTGGTGGAGAAGCAGGTCGATCACGCCGGCTTCAAATCGCTGCTCGTCCTTCGGCTGATCCCGCTTTTCCCGTTCGCCGTTCTGAACTACGGCGCCGGGGTCGCGGGCGTACAGCTCATGGATTTCGTCGCCGCGACCGCGATCGGCGTCGCGCCGTCGAACTACGTCTTCGCCTATTCGGCCGACGCGATCTTCAACGGCACGATGACGGAAGGCGATGCGCTGAAGCGGCTGGCAATCATTGCGGCGCTGCTGATCGCCGTCATCGTCGTCCCGGCGCTGCTGAAAAAGCGCTTCGGCGGCGTGCAGTCCGGCCTCTGACCGCACAGCTCCCTGTGCTATATTGACGGACCCGCGCGCTGTCCCGCGGGCGTCAACCATGATCGAGATCCAGATCCATCCGAGCGACATTCGCCGCCGCGTCCGATACTTCTTCTTCGACCGCCGCCGGGTCCTGATCGGCATCGGATTGCTCTCGTTCATTCTGATCGGTCTCATCGGCTCGATGGCTGCCGCTCCGACGGTCATTCGCCGCGTCTACAAAACGAACTTCCTCCACAACATGCGCGGCGAGCGGGACATCCAGAAGGAGCGTCTCCGCGAGAACGTCGTGCAGATGAGCTCACTCGAGCGCAGCCTCGAAGAGCATCGCGTCCGCGTTGAAAAACTGATCACTGTTTACGGACTGGAACGGAGTCTCGGGCAGGGCGGTTTCTCGCTGCCGCTGCATCCGAAAGCCGACGTCACCGAGTATCAGCTCGACGACGCGCGCCGCCGCGAAGTCTCGCTGAAGCACGCCATGCGGCGCCTGCAGGATCAGCTCGAGCTTCTCGCGCGCTACGAAGCGGCGAATCAGGATCTCGTTCGTCACACGCCGTCGATCCTGCCGCTGCCGGCTGACCAGTTCGTGCTCACGTCGCCGTTCGGCAATCGGATCTCGCCGTTCACGCGCGCCGCCGACTTTCACAAAGGTCTCGATCTTTCCGCGCCCACCGGCACGCCGGTTTACGCGACCGCCGACGGCGTCGTCAATTTCGCCGGCCGCTATCCGATCTCGCAGAGTGTCGCGTGGTGGCGCTTCGGCAACGTCGTCGTCGTCAATCACTCCGATCGCTTCATCACCATCTACGGCCACTGCGACACCGTCAACGTTCGCGCGGGCCAGACGGTGAAGCAGGGCGAAGTCATCGCCACCGTCGGTTCGACCGGCTGGAGCACGAACTCGCATCTTCACTACGAAGTGCGCAGCGACCTCGAACAGCCGGACAAATACATCCCGATCGATCCGCGGATCTACATCCTCAACTATCAGTGGAACAACGAGGCGGTCCTCCTGATGAAGGCCCGTACCAGCAAGGACTACAAAAACTTCGACCCGCTGCCGCCGGCATTCGTCGGCAGAAGGAGCTCGTCATGACCGCAGCCGCCGCTGACCAGTCGAACTTCCCGACGATGATCATCCCGCGCGGCACCGAGATCCGCGTGAACGCCACCGGTCAGCTTTCGATCAAGACGCCGGGCAATCTCGTGATTCAGAACAGCGGCATCTACTCGGAAATCGAATCGACCAACGGCTCGATTCGCATCGAAGAGAACGTCACCGTCGAAGCGGTGAGCATCCGCGCCGGTCAGGCGTGCTTCATCCAGGGAACGCTCACCGCGTGGAAGGTCCACGCGAAGCGGATCTCACTCGAAGATCGCGCCAAGGCGTTCATCATGCTGCAGGAATCGGAATCGCTCGAGCTGTCGAAAGGCAGCCGTCTGGTCGGCAACTTCGCCAGCGAGAAAGAGCTCTTCCTGATGATGGGCAAGTTTCAGGGACAGCTGAAGGAACTGCCGGGCGGCGTCGACATGGGCTCGCCCGCGGGACTCGGCGACGTCCGTCTCGCATCGATTCCCGCCGGCGCGGCGCCGTCGATCGCGACGACCGCCACGCAGGTTCCACCGCCGCCGGTCATTCCGACTCCGGCGCGCGACGAGGCCGCCGAACATCTCCGGCTCGCACAGAGTCTGCTCGAGCGGGAGATCGCACGTGCCGACCTCGCGCCGAACGAAGCGGAGCCGCTGCGCGAAGTGCTTTACGCGCTGCGCGAGCGCAATCTGCCGCGTGTGCAGAGCGTCTATCGCGATGCGTTTCGCGAAAGCGCTCGGCCGTCCGAGGGGCTGCGGCAGGCGATGGAACACCTCGACCGCTTCTTCGCGCAGTAGCAGCGGCGCAGCCGCTCACGTAAGAGCCGTCGCGCATGATTCCTCTTCGTGATGACAACCCGCGCCACACGACGCCGGTCGTCAACATCGTCCTCATCATCCTCAACATTCTGATGTTCCTCTGGGAGCTGTCGTTCGGGCCGCAGCTCGATCGCGTGCTCTTCGGCGTGGCATTCATCCCGGCGCGGTTCTGGGCGTACGGTCCGGTGCCGTTCAACATCGTCACGATGTTCGTTTCGATGTTCCTTCACGGCGGCTGGCTGCACCTCGGCGGAAACATGCTCTATCTCTGGATCTTCGGCGACAACGTCGAAGACCGCCTCGGCCACACCCGCTACTTCATCTTCTACATCCTCTGCGGACTGGTGGCGACGCTTGCGCACGCGATCGCCAATCCCGCTTCGCGCGTGCCGTCCATCGGTGCGTCGGGTGCGATCGCCGGCGTGCTCGGCGCGTATCTGCTGCTCTTCCCGCACGCGCGCGTGACGACGGTCATCCCGATCTTCGTGTTCATCACCGTGCGCGAGATTCCGGCCATCATCGTGCTCGGACTCTGGTTCGTGCTGCAGCTCTTCACCGGTGCCGCGTCGCTCGGCGGTAACCCGCAGGAAGGTGGCGTCGCCTACTTCGCGCACATCGGTGGTTTCGTCGCCGGCATGTTGCTCGTCGTGCTCCTCGGCGGAATGCGGCGTCGCCGTATCGAGCCGGTCGATTACTGGCGACGCTGATCGCGGAAGCGTTCCGCGACCGCCGACGGATCGATCACTTCGATCGCGCTGCCGCTGCCGATCTCGAATCCTGCGATCACCGCCTGCCGCGAAAAGATCTGCACGTACCAGTGCGCGGCCGGCGCGTCGCGGAAGTTCATGAAGATCCAGTTGAAGGCGTCGCCCGCGCCGAGCATCGCTGCCGACGCTCGCTGGAGCAACGATGCGAGCTCGCCGGCGTGATCGGACGTCAGTTCGTTTGCGTGGACGCGTGGCACGATCCACTGCTCGTACGAAAACGATGACGCATGCGGCGCGACCCACCTGAAGTGCGATGTCTCGTCGATCGCGTCGCCGATTGGATCGCAGAGCGGGCAACGTTCCGCGCGCGTGAAGGCGTCGATCTCGCGCGCGATACGCGGCGGCACGAATGGCGTCGCGATCAGTTGCGAATGCATGTGCGGGATCGACGCGCCGGCGGCGGAACCGTGATTCTTGAAGATCGTCACGCAGGCGTCGTCGTGCGCGCGATATCGCGCTGCGTACATCTGAACCGCGTCAGTCGCGGCATCGGGCGTGAGCGAATCGAACGTCGCGCCATGCTGCGGTGATTCGACGATGACTTCGTGTCCGTCAGTGGCCGGATATTTGTTCGGGAACACGCGGATGCGCCACGGCTCGCCGATGTGCGCGAGCTCGAGCGGCGTGTGCGCTTCATTGCCGGCGCAGAACGGGCAGACGGTGGATTCGTGAAAGACGTTCGGTCGTTCTGCGCGATGAGGCGCGAAGAGGATCGGATCGCCGGTGATCGGATTTCGCCGAATCACGGCTCGCGCTCCAGCTTCGCGGCGAGCGCGAAGCGCTGCGCGATGCCGAGGAGTGCGAACGCGATCAGGACGGCGGTCATCCACTCGGCGATCGTGAAGGTCGCGTAGCGCGCGGCGCTCCAGCCGTTCGTGGCGAGGATGTACGAGACGATCGGAAAGACGATCAGGCCGAGCACGAATTCGCCGCGGCCGACGGTGTCGTAGTTCCGCTGATGAAACGTCGCTTCGAGCTGCGTGCCGATGTACCCGTTGAGCGAGATCGCCACGACGGAGGTGACGACGAGCCACGGACGAACGCCGTTTCCCCACACCCAGCCAACGAGGAGCAACGTGTCGGAAACGCGATCGAGAAAGTGATCGAGAAAGTCGCCGTAGCGCGTCATCAATCCCTTCACCCGCGCGACGATTCCGTCGAGCGCGTCCGCGAGACCGCCGAGCGAGACGAAGACGATCGCGACCAGGAACGCGCGCGGATCGTGCGCGCCGTACACGAAACACCATGCACCGATCGCATTGAGGAGAAACGCGATCAGCGAGATCGCGTTGGGGGAGAGCGGTACGCGCTGCGCAAGCGGCGTGAACCAGCGGCCGAGCCGCTCGCGCCAGACGTTCATGGGAGGGATTGTAGTGTGGCTTAGTAGATGATCACTTCATCCCCAACGTTCGACATCTGGAACAGCCGTTCGATGTCCGCGTCGCCGAGTCGCACGCAGCCGTGTGAAACGGAGCGGCCGAGGTTTGCGGCGTCCTGCGTGCCGTGCAGCGCGTAGCCGTCGCCGAGGTTGAGTCGGTAGTGACCGAGGACTTTGTCGAATGCGCGTTGCGGCGTGCCGACCGGCGGAATCACGATCGTGTTTCCGGCGACGATCATCTTCCCGGGCGGGAGCTCGCGCTCGATGCCGCCGCTCTCTTCGACGATCGTGTTGCCGCGCATCTTCAGCGTGCGGCTGCTGTCTCCGCCGCCGAACCAGCCCCATACGCCTTCATCGCGTTTCGCTGCGGGATCGCCGGTGTCGGCGTTGATCGAGCTGCCCGGTCCGAGACGCACGACGCGCATGCCGTTCTTGCGCGCTTCTTCGACGTAATGCCAGTCGGGCGGCACCCACTGCGGATTCTCTTCTTTCGATTTGATGTGGAATTTGCCGATCGGCGTGTCGAACACCATCGTTTTGCCGTCGACGGCGAGCGTCGTTCCTTTTCCCGTCGAGCAGATCGCTTCGAAGATCGTCTGCCCGTTGCGACGCACGTAGACTTTGTTCTCCGCCGTCGAGACGATGATCGTCTGGCCTGTGTCGGGGACTTCATCGGTCTGTTTCACGACGCCGGCGACTTTGCTCTGCAGTTGTGCGAGCTCGGCCTGCCGTTGTTCGGCGCTCTGCCGAAGTTGTTCGGCTTTGTTACCGGTGCGCTCCGCGATCAGCTGATCGACGACGGCGACGCGATCGAGCCGGCGGCTGTCGCGGGTGTTGATGACTTCGCCGGCGATCGCGAACGATGCCAGTCCGAGCGCCAGTACGAGCAGCGCCCACGAGCCCAGAAATCCGATCCAGCGGCGCATTGAGTCTCCTTAGAAAATGTAGACGCGCGTTTCGGTCGTGATGCGCGGCCAGATGGCGGCGAGATCTTCTTCGCGCACCATGAACGAGCCGGGCTTCGGTCCCTGCAGCGGACTATCAGCGGCCGGCGCGGAGTGAATGACGTAGTTGTCGGGAAGCATGATGACGTAGCGTCCGAGGCCGTTCGCGATCGTCGGACGTTCCGCCGGCGCCGCTTCGCCGCGCATCGCGTAAACCCATTCCGGTACGAGCCAGGGCATTCCTGTCTGTTTGCCGGTGACGTTGAAGCCGCCTTTGAGCGGAACGAACGTCCATTGCCGGCCGCTCTTCGACGAGATCGTTTTCGCTTCGCCGATCTGCACGTCGGCTTCGCGCACGACTTCGGATCCGAGGCGGAACAGCATCTTTTTTCGCTGCGTGTCGATCGAGATGTAGAACTGCTCGCCCTTCAGGCTGTCGAGGTACTGCATCCGCCCGTCGAGCTCGTGTGCGAGCTGCTGCTTCGTCACGTCCATCGACGACAGCTCGTCGCGAATGCGGTTCAGTTCGGCAGGGGAGTTGTTGCCGTGGCGAAAGACGACCTGGAACTTCTCCTGGACGATGCGGCGGTGATAGTTGGCGTACGCGAACGTCGCCGCCGCGATGATCAGCAGCAGCAGATTCAGCCAGAGCGGCGGTCGAGGAAACGACCGCCGCTCGCGTGGTTGAGTACCTGTATTGCTCCGTCTCTCGGGCATCTGACGGATGAGAGTGGCAGGCGGCGTGCCAAATCGCTTTTATGCCGGTGCCGCTCCCGGTCCCTTCACGAAGATGCGCACGAGCGCCAGCAGGACGAGCGCAACGCCGAACGTGCAGACGATCGTCGCGCCGGTCGGCAGATCGAGGCGGAACGACGCGAGGATGCCGGCGGCGCTGACGATGCCACCCATCGTCCAGCCGATCGCGAGTCGTTTGCCGATCGAGTGCGAGAAGAGCATCGCCGCGACCGACGGCACGATCAGATACGAGAAGACGAGCAGGACACCTGCGATGCTGACGGACGACGTCACGACGAATCCGAACGACGTGTAGAAGAGGAAGTCCCAGAACTTGACGTTCGGGATGCTCTCCGCTTCATTCGTATGCGCGCCCACGGAGATGGCGAGGAAGCGGCGGCGGAAGATGAAGTGGAAGAGTCCGACCAGCGCGTAAAGCACCGCGGTGGTGATGACGGTCTTCGGCGAAACGGTCAATATGTTGCCGACCAGCATGTCTTTGAGATGCTCGGTCCCTTCGGGCGCTTTGCTCATCGCGAGGATCGCGGCGGCCGCGGAGACGGCGTAGACGATGCCGATGATCGCCTCCTGCGGAATGCGCGTCTCGCGATGAACGCGCGTCATGGCGAAGATCGCCGCGCCGACGATCGTGAAGCCCAGCGACCAGAAATAGGTCACGGTGCTGTGCAGATCGTTGCCGGCGAGATACGCCATCGTCGTGCCGAGGGCGGCGATCTGCGCCAGGGAAAGATCGACGAAGATCACGCCGCGCTCGACGACGTGGACGCCGAGGTACGCGTGAATGCCGGTGAGGATTAGACCGGCGAGGAATGGCCAGGCCAGAAAGGAAACGAGATCACTCATTTATCGCAGCGCCTTTACGAGATTCGACAGGTTGAGATTGAACAACGAAATGTAATCGTCGGTGCCGCTCTTCGCGCCGCCGACGGACGGATACATCACGACGAGTGTTGAGCCGGTGCGCTCGGCGATCGACTGCGGCGTCTTCGCGTCGAAGTACGGCTCCATCAGGATCGCTTTCACTTTGTTCGCCTTCATCATCTGAATGAGATCGAACGTGTGTGACGGCGACGGCGGCACGCCCGGCTTCGGCTCCACGTAGCCGACGACGTCGAGGCCGAAGTACTTCGCGAAGTTCGGCCAGGAGTTGTGGTACGTGACGATCTTCGCGCCGCGGTACGGCGCCATCGTCGCCAGCCACCGTTTGTTCGCTTCGTTGATGCGCAGTTTGAAATCGTTCAGCCGCTGCGCGAAGTACGGCGCGTCGGCGGGGCGGAGTTGTGCGAGCTTCTGCTGAATCTGGATGGCGATGCGAACGGCGTTCACCGGATCGAGCCAGTAGTGCGGATTGCCGAGCGGATGCACGTCGCCCATCGAGCGGTTCACGTTCGATGAGGGCTTGTCGAGAATCGAGACGCCGTTCGACAGATCGAGATAGCCGGCCTGGCCGGGACGAATGCGGTTGTTGCGGCTTTGATCGAGGAGCGGCGGCAGCCAGCCGATCTCGAGCTCGAGGCCGACCACTTCGAGGAGATCGGCGTCGCGAAGCAGCAGCAGATAGCTCGGCTTCGGTTCGACGAAGTGCGGATCCTGATAGCCCTTCGCGATCGACGTGACGTCGACGCGATCACCGCCGACCTCTTTCGTCAGCGAGGCGAAGTCCTGGATTGAGGTGACGACTTTGAGTTTGTCGGCGGCCTGCGCGTTCGCGCCAATGAGCAGCGAGGCGAGCGCGCCGATGATGAGCATGCGTTTCATGATGTTGATCTCCTGATGCTGCGTGACTAAAAGGTGTGGGCGCCGTGCGCGCCGATGGCGAATTGCAGCTGCAACAACAGCTCGTTCACCGGCTTGTCGAGGAATCCGTACTTGGTGCGGCGGAGCTGCGTGCGCAGCTGGCTGAATTCAGACGGCCAGAAGGTCAGCGTGGCCGAGACGCCGCGATCCTTTGCGATCGCGCCGTCGGTGAGGCGATCGGCGGCGTCGATGCGCGCGCCGGCGAACCAGCGCTGTCCAAGCTGGTAATCGCCCGACGCGTAGAAGCCTTTGAGGTTGCGCGAGGCCAGCGGGTTGTCGTTGATCATCCCTTCGAAACGGCCGATGAAACCGCGATAAAGCCCCTGCTGCAGCGGCTTCCAGCGGTACGTCACGTCGACGCCGCCGTAGCTGCTCGAGCCGGCTTCACCGAGCGTGCCTCGCGCGTAGCTCGTGCCGAGCTCCACGTTCTGGTTCTCGTTCAGCTCGCGGAACAGTTTGAGGTGACCGTTGTAGAAGAGATCGTTGTCGCTGACGCGCTCGAATACGCGCTCGGCGCTGCCGCTGAAGACTTCGCCGGTCGCTTCAATGAAGACGTTGTATGGATTGGCGATGTCGCGGCTGACGGAGATGCCGTTGTCGGCCAGCTGCTCGTCGCCGAAGAAGTTGTGAATGACGAGCGGCTGATCGACCCACGGGCGGACGTGCGTGTGCCACGTGTTGGCCTTGCCGAACGTCGCTTTCATTTTGCCGACCTTCGCGGTGAAGTCTTTCGGCAGCGCGATGAAGTTCGCGTAGCCCTCTTCGACTTCGAGTCCGTTCGGACCGGCGGCGAGAAAGAACTTCGCTTTCGCGTACGGATCGACGAACGCTTCGAAAGCGACTTCCGCCTCTTCGAGCTGCATCGACGGCCGTTCTTCGCCGAATTCGGTCGTGTTCTTCTGTCCCGCTTTCCCGAAGAAGTTGCCGATCACGGAGACGTCGGGATTGAAGACTTTCGAGGCGCCGGGATTCGGGACGTTCTCGACCGTCTGCACGTCGGTGAGCGCGGGCGGCGGTGTTTCTTTCGCCGGCGTTTCGGTTGACGTCGCGGCGGTCGCGGCGGCGGGAGGAACTTCGACCTTCGTCAGATCGGGAACGGCTTCCGGCTGCGATCCCTTGATGGAATCGAGCTGCTGGCGAATCTCGGCCGCCTGACGGAGCAGCTCATCGAGTTTCTTCTCGAGCTGATCGATTTTCGGATCGGTTGCCGGCGCCTGCTGCGCGAACGCCGGGAATGCGGTGAGTGTTATGAGTATGGGGATACACAGGAAACGATGACCAATGGCCAATGCGAAGTCCTCCAGGAGGCTGCTGTCGTTCGAAACGCGAAGCGAACGTCAGGCGGCGGGAGGAGCGCGCGAGGGGGTGGAAGACGGCGCGGAAACCGCAGTCGCTCCGATGATGCAGGCGGTCAGCGTGTACGCGACCGTTTGCGGTGCAGCGAGCGCAGGAGCGGGAGGGGTGATGCGAACGGTCTGGCTGGCGCAGGCGGCGCAGGGAGCGGGGGAAGATGCAAGCCCGCCGGCGTCAGCAAACGTGAGCGGATGCGTGTGGAGAACCGGCTCCAGCGCGAAGAGCGCTGCGAAAACCAGCAGTAACACGATCTTTATGCGAGGCACGTTCGACTTCAAAGCATACATTCGAAGCTGCAGCAGCCGAACGAAATTCCGACTGGAATAACGTATACGAGCGCAAACATTGAGTACGCCGACAGGAGATCAAATGGCAGATTCAGTTTCAGTCCAGCAGGCAACCGATTCGAACTTCGACCAGGTCATCAACTCGGGGAAGCCGGCGCTCGTCGACTTCTGGGCGCCGTGGTGCGGCCCCTGCCGGATCATCGGCCCGATCGTTGAAGAGCTCGCCCCGTCGTATGAGGGTAAGGCCGTGATCGCGAAGATCAACGTTGATGACAACCCGCAGGTCGCGACGCGCTTCGGCGTGACGTCGATCCCGACGCTGATGATGTTCAAGGATGGAAAGCTGGTCGACCGCGCCATTGGTGCAATGCCGAAAGCGCAGCTCCAGGCTTTCATCGACAAGAACCTGTAAGCCGGCACGGCCGGCAGCGTTGCCTGGCCAAGCCTCGGCGCACGTTCATGTAAGAATCCCGGCCGGCGAATTCGCCGGCCGTTTTCTTTAATGCTGAAAGATCTCGATCAACTCATGTCCGCGCGCGGTATCGGCGCCGTCATCGTACCGATGCACGAGCAGCAGCACGCCTCCTTTCGCTGGCTCACACGCGGCGCGAAAGTCACGCGCGGCTACGCGATCAAGCTTGCCGGCCGCGAGCCGATCCTCGTCTCGTATCCGATGGAGCGCGACGAAGCATCAGCGACCGGACTCGAAACGCGACTCGCGCACGACTACGCGTACGATCGTCTCTTCCGCGAAGCGAAAAACTCCGCCGCCGGCTACGCGCATTTCTACGACGCAATCCTGACCGACCTCGGCGCCGGCGGCAGCATCGCGTTCTTCGGCAACCTGCCGTTTCAGCTCTATCACGGCGTCGCCGCAGAGCTCGAAGCGCGCGGACGGAGCGTCTATCGCTCCGACGGCGAAGATCTGATCCAGCTCGCGCGCAAACGGAAGGACGCATGGGAGATCGATGCGATCCGTTCCGTCGGCGAGCGGACCGAGCTCGTCATCGATCGCGTTCGCGAAGTGCTGCGCGCGGCGACGATCGACGGCGATCGCGTCATGCACGACGGCCGTGCGCTGACGCTCGGCGATCTCAAGCAGCTCGTTTCATTCGAGATCGCCCGTCACGGCATGATCGAAGATCACGACACGATCCTCTCGCAGGGACGCGATGCCGGCATCCCGCATTCGCGCGGCGACGCGTCGGCGCTCGTTCGCCCGTCGGTGCCGATCGTGCTCGACATCTTTCCGCTCGATCGCAACAGCGGCTACTTCTTCGACGAGACGCGAACGTTCTGCATCGGTCCGATTCCGGACGAGCTGCGGACGATTCACGGTCACGTCCTCGAAGCGTTCGAGCGTGCCCGCGATGCGATGCGCGCCGGCAATCCGGCATCGCTCTATCAGGCGCTCGTCTGCGATCTCTTCGAGCATCGCGGCTACGAAACGACGCGCCGCACGCCGGCCACGCTCTCCGGCTACGTTCACTCGCTCGGTCACGGCGTCGGCCTCGAGATTCATGAGAAGCCGTCGTTCTCGCTCTCGCCGGCAAACAGCGACGTCATCGAAGCGGGCGATGTCCTGACGATCGAGCCTGGACTCTATTTTCCCGATCGCGCCATCGGCGTGCGCATCGAAGAGACGTTTGTCGTGCGCGACGACGGCACCGTCGAGTCGCTTTGTCGCAGCAGCCGCGCGCTCGAGCCTTAGCGCTTGTTGTAGCGCTTGATCGCCTGCGACAGCGTCACCCCTTTGAGGAACGCTTCGCGCCGGTAGTCGTTGCCGTTGAACAGGTAGACTGAAACGCCGGCAGTCTCTTCGAGAAAGAATCGCTTGCCGACCGCTCGCGCGGAGAACGTGACCTTCTTCGCGTTCGACATCTTCGCGAGGAACATCGCCATCGGATGCGCGATCGTCGCCGGCGCGGTTGCGGCGGACGGTTTCGGCGCGGCAGCGACGAGCAGTGCAGTGGCCACACAGGCGAGCAACGTACGCTTCAGCATGGGATGATTAAACCATGAGCACGTTTCTGACCGACGGACCGAAAGACGCAGAGGCAACATTCGTTTTCGCGCACGGCGCAGGCGGCGCGATGGATACGCCGTTCATGACGCGAGTCGCCCGCGGGCTTGGCGAGCGCGGCATCCGCGTCGTCCGCTTCGAGTTCCCGTACATGGCCGCGCGTCGCGAAGGAAAAAAGAGCGGCGCGCCCGATCGCCAGCCGGTGCTGCTCGATTCATGGCGCGACGTCGTCGCGAGACTCGGCGGCGGCGCGAAGGTGGCGATCGGCGGGAAGTCGCTCGGCGGCCGGATCGCCAGCATGGTCGCCGACGAGCTCGAAGTGCGGGCGCTGGTCTGCTTCGGCTATCCGTTCCATCCGCCCGGCCAGCCGTCGAAGACGCGCACCGAGCATCTCGCGGCGCTGCGTACACCGGCGCTCATCATTCAGGGAACCCGCGATCCGTTCGGTACGCAGGACGATGTTGCCGCCTATAAGCTGTCGAAAAAGATCCGTATCGAATGGCTGACGGATGGCGATCATTCGTTCAAGCCGCGGAAAAGCTCGGGCGTGTCCGAAGCGGAGAACATCGATCGGGCGATCGATGTGGCGTCGGCGTTCCTCGGCTGAGACCGCTCACGGAACTTTCACGGCTCAACGCACGCGCCGCTGATGCTTTTCGTCAAGCCGGCCGCGTCACGACTCAATTTTGATGAATCGCCTCACGCCGCGTTCATGACGAGCGCGGAGAATGCTTCATGTCGGCGGTTGGAGTTGGCGGACGACAACCGACGACAGAGAGCCATACAGGACGCTACCTCCTTCCGGTCAGCGCGTTGTATGAGAGAGAGCGGCCAGGCGAGTGGGCAACCACTCGCCTGACTGTTTTTAGACGCGCCGGCTCAGATGTCCATCAGGAACTGCTCGGGATCGGAGACCGCGTCGTACTCCGCCTGGAGATCGGTCTTGTGTTTCCACTCCGTCTCGGCGAGCTCCATGAAGAGCCGTCCCAGCTCGGTGTTCGGCACGCGCTCGGCCATGAAGCGGAAGTAGCTCTCCGAATCACGCTCGCGCTCGAGCGCATGCTTCAACGCGTGCGGCATGTCGAGATCCTCGAGATCGGGCGGCAGATCGAAGAAAACAGGATCGGGCTCGGGCGGCGGGGAGCCGATCGCCTCGCGATACTTCCGCTCCAGCTTCGCGCGATGGACGAGCTCCACGTCGGAGAGCTGCAGCAGCCGTTTGCGGACTTCCGGCGCAGCGGCGCGCTCCGCGAGCTTTTGATAGTAGACGCGCGTCTCGACTTCCGACTGAATCGCTTTCCGGAGCACTTCTTCGACGGTCGTTTCGAGCGGTTTCATACTGGCGGGGGAAACCCGTGCGGGATGATACCGCGAAGCGGCGCGCGCGCTATGCGCCGCGATAGAGATCGGGATTGAGCGGGGCGTCGTCGGCGAACGGCGCTTCCCGTTTCGGCTGGCCGACTCCCGTTCCGCCGGCGGTGCCGTGCTTCTCGATGGAGCCGTAGTACGGGCGCCAGCCCATCGGCTCGACCGGGAAGTTCGGCGGCACGACGAGGTCGCGCAGTCCGACCACGGAGCGCGCGCGCGTATCGATCGCCATCTCGTAATCACGCGTCATGTAGATCGCATCCTCGGGACACGCATCGACGCAATATCCGCAGAAGATGCAGCGCAGCAGATCGATCTCGTAACGCTGTGGGAACTTCTCGCGCGTCCGTTCGTCTTCGCCCGCTTCGATCGTGATGCATTCGGCGGGGCAGGCGGTCGAGCACATGAAGCAGGCGACGCAGCGCGTCGTGCCGTCTTCGCGCGTCGTCAGAATGTGGCGGCCGCGGAAGCGCTCCGAGTAGACGCGCTTGACCTCCGGATAGGAGATCGTCGGCAGCCCTTTCATGTTGAAGAGGTTCTTCACGAGATGCCGCAGCGTCAGCACCATGCCGGCGAGCACCTGCGGGATGTACAGCCGCTCCGACACTGACAACTTGTTCGGAACGACTTTGACGACTCCGGGAGAAACGCGTTCGATGGCCATTAGTGATCGAGCTCCCCGGCGATGATGTTGAGCGAGCCGAGCGCTGCGACAGCATCCGGAATGGTCTGGCCGGTGATCATCTTTCCGAACGCCTGATAGATCGCGAAGCAGGGCGGACGGACGCGGACGCGATACGGATTTTTTGTTCCGTCAGAGACGACGTGGAATCCGAGCTCGCCGTTGCCACCTTCAACCTGGAAGTACGCTTCACCGACCGGCGGCTGAATCCCATGCATGATCAGCTTGAAGTGGTAGATGAGCGACTCCATCTCGTTGTAAACCTTCTCTTTCGGCGGGAGCGCGACGTACGGGTTGTCGACCATGACCGGTCCTTCCGGAAGGCCGCGATCGATGGCCTGCTGCAGGATGCGCAGCGACTGCCGCATCTCTTCCATCCGCACGAGGTACCGCGCGTACGTATCTCCACCCTCAGCGATCGGGATGTCGAAGTCATACGTCTCGTAGCCGATGTACGGATTCGATTTGCGCACGTCGAACGGCACGCCGCACGCGCGGAGGCACGGGCCGGTGAATCCATACGCGATCGCATCTTCGGGCGAGATCGGCGCAACACCGACGACGCGATCGAGAAAGACCTTGTTGCGATCGACGAGCTTTTCGACGTCGTCGATGTACTTCGGAATCATGTCGACGAGCCGCTGCGCTTTCTGCAGGAAGTCCGTCGGTACATCGACGGCGAGTCCGCCGATGCGGAGGTAACTCGGCAGCAGTCGCGCGCCGCAGCACGCTTCGATGAGTCCGTAAATTTCTTCGCGCGGCTGGAAGAGGTACCAGAAGTTGGTGAGCGCTCCCATGTCGACCAGGTTCGTGCCGATGCAGACGAGATGATCGGCGATGCGCATGAACTCGGAGAGCATCAGACGGACGTGCTGCGCGCGCGCCGGCGCCTCGATGCCGAGGAGCTTTTCGACGGTCAGACAGTAGCCGACGTTGTTGATGATGGCGGAGCAGTAGTTCAGCCGGTCGGTGAACGGGATGACCTGTTGATATGTGTGCGTCTCCGACATCTTCTCGAAGCAGCGATGGAGATAACCGATCTCCTGATCGGCGCCGATGATCGTCTCGCCGTCAAGCGTCACTACGATGCGTAGCGTTCCATGCGTGGCGGGATGCGACGGGCCGAGGTTCAGCGTGACGCGCTCGAAGTCGGTATCGACGTCTTTGAAACGATCATCGATGACCGGCGTCAGCTGCGCGACGTCTTTCTCCGTGAGCAGCCAGCGCTGCGCCGGATCGTAGTCTTTCCGCAGTGGATGGCCCTGAAACGCTTCGTGCGTCAGGATGCGGCGCAGGTTCGGATGTCCGTCGAAACGGATGCCGAACATGTCCCACACTTCGCGCTCGAACCAGTCGAGCCCTTTGAATACGTTGATTCCCGAGTCAATCGACTCATCCTCGGCGAGCATGACTTTGAGGCGAATGCGCTCGTTGTTCTGCAGCGAGTAGAGCTGATAGAGCACGTCGAAGCGCTTCTCGCGGCGCGGATAGTCGACACCCCAGCAATCGAGCGGCATCGTGAATCGCAGTTCCGGATGATCGCGCAACGCCGTCAACACGTTGACGATCGCCGCTTTGTCGACGATGAAGGTCGGCAGATCCTGTCCCGTCTCCTGCTGCATCGCGCTCTGTTGCAATTTCTCGGCGAGCACCGCGCCGCGAGCGTCGTGAACGGCGACGTCGGCGGGAACGTACGGCTTGCGGTTCGTCGGCGCCGGACCGGTGTAGGGGATGGCGCTGAACTTGGTGAGAGTGCTCATCGCTTGATCTCACCCCGCTCGATTTTTTCCTTCAGCTTCAGGATTCCGTACATGAGGCCTTCGGGAGTCGGCGGGCAGCCGGGCACCCAGATGTCGACCGGCACGATCTCGTCGATGCCCTGCACGACGTGATACGCGCGGTAGAAACCACCCGAGGTCGCGCAGGCGCCCATCGCGAGGACGTAACGCGGCTCCGGCATCTGCTCGTAAATCTTCTTGAGGACAGGCGCCATCTTGTCGACGATGGTGCCGGCGACGATCATCAGATCGGCCTGACGCGGCGAGAAGCGCACGACCTCGGCGCCGAAGCGCGCGATGTCGTAGTGCGACGAGACCATCGACATGAATTCGATGGCACAGCATGCGGTGCCAAATGGCAGTGGCCACAACGAGTTACCGCGTGCCCAGTTCACCATCGTGTCGACGGTGGTGGTGAGATACGTGCTGCTGCCGAGGTCGGCAATCTCGCGGTCCGACTCACCGGGCAGCGTAATCAGTCCTTTTTCAGGACCTTCACCCGGAGCGACACCGGCTTTGCGTCGGATGATCGAGTCGGGAAAGGAGGTTTCTTTGACAGGCATAGGCGGGCTCCGCGGCGCGCGCGATTCTACGGACTTGAGAAACGTTTCACAAGCCGTCCAAAAGCGAGTGCGAAGTGCTGAGTGCCGAGTGCTGAGTGCTCGACCCACGGCGCGAGGAGCCTCGTCTGCGCGGAGCGTCGACTCAGCACCCTGCACTCAGCACTCAGCACCTGATTTGTTCATTGGAACGTGTCGCACTGATCGATGTCGCCGCTCTCGAATCCGCGGCGAAACCATTGCTGTCGCTGCTGCGACGAGCCGTGCGTGAACGTTTCCGGGGACACGCGGCCGCGCGACATTTTCTGGAGGCGGTCGTCGCCGATGGCGCTGGCTGCGTTGAGGGCTTCTTCGAGATCGCCCGGCTCGAGGATGTTCTTCATCTGCTGCGCGTGATGTCCCCAGACGCCGGCGAAGCAATCGGCCTGCAGCTCGAGTCGGACGGAAAGCGCGGCCGCTTCGGCGCGGCTCCCGGCGTTTGCTTCCCCTTCGTGAACGCGCTCGGCGATGCCGAGGAGATTCTGGACGTGATGGCCGACCTCGTGCGCGACGACGTATGCCTGCGCGAAGTCGCCCGGCGCGCCGAAGCGATCCTTCAGTTCGCGATAGAACGAGAGATCGATGTAGACCTTTCGATCCTGCGGACAGTAGAACGGTCCCGACGCGGCCTGGGCATTGCCGCAGGCGGATTGAACGTAATCGCTGAAGAGAACGAGTTTCGGCTCGCGGTAAGTGGTGTGCAGCTTCTGCTGGAAGTAGGCGGTCCAGACGTCTTCGGTGCTGCCGAGGACGCGTTCGACGAAGTCGGCACCGGCGTCGGTTGGTGCGCCGGCCTGCGCGCCCGGTGTCGCTGGCGCGGACTGCTGTGGCTCGTTCGATGCGGACGGCCCATTGCCGTTGAAGAGCGCTCGCGGATCGACGCCGAACAGAATTGCGATGATGGCGATGACGATCGTGCCGATTCCTCCGCCGATGATCGGCAGTCCGAATCCGCCGCCTCCGCTGCCGCGCCGATCCTCAACGTTGTTGCTGGGGCGCATGTTGTCGAGTCGCATGAGGTCGTTTTCTCCCACTGCGCGAAGTGCAAGCCCGGCGCCCACATCATCTATATTCGCCGCCGTGAACCCAGTCCGCCGTCCGCCGCCCGGAGATCGCCCGCTCAAAACGCTCGAGCGGGTATTGTCGAAAGCGGGGGCGGGATCGCGAACCGAAGCGCGCAAATGGATCGCGAAGGGCCGCGTGAAAGTGAACGGCCGCGTCGTCGTCGATCCCGATGAATGGGTCGACCTCGAGCGCGACAAGATCGCGATGGACGGCAAGCCGCTGGCGAAAGAGACGCCGGCGTACGTCCTGCTTTACAAGCCGACCGGTTACCTGACGACGTATCGCGATCCGGCCGGACGTCCGACGGTGTTCGATCTCCTTCCCGATCGCGAGCGCTACCTCTTTACGGTCGGACGACTTGACCTAGACACGAGCGGTCTGCTGATCCTGACCAACGACACCGCGTTCGCGGAACGGCTGAACAATCCCGACTACAAAGTGCCGAAGACGTATCTGGTGAAAGCGTCGAAGGTGCTCGATGACGAAGCGCTGGAGCGATTGCGTCGCGGGATTGACCTGGAAGACGGACCGACGCGGCCGGCGAAAGTAGAACGGCTGCGCGAAGCTGGCGGGAACAAGACCGTCTTCGAGATCACGATCACGGAAGGGCGCAACCGCCAGGTGCGACGAATGGTCGAAGCGCTCGACGCGATCGTGCTCAAGCTCGTGCGCGTTGCCATCGGACCGATTCGCATCGGCGATCTGCAGATCGGAAAGACGCGCGAGCTGACGAAGGATGAAGTCAACACGTTGACGAAGGGACGCTGATGAAACGGATTGCGATGCTGGTCGTGCTGATGATCGTTGCGTGTTCGAAGACGGAAGCGCCGGCTCCAAAGGTCGCGGCGCCCGCGAAGCCCGCGCTCGCCGCGCCGACGACCGACGCCGCGCGCGAGCTCGTAACGACCTCCGGGGAGTTCTCGCAGTACGAGTTCACCAACGCCGCGTACACGCTGCCGTTGCGAAAGTCGGCGATGAACGAACCGCAGCTGACCGCGGCGAAGCAGCTCGCGGCCGCGAAGTGGCTGCTGTTCCGCGGCGACTACGTCGTGCTGACGGAGAAAGCATTGAGCGACAAACGCTTTCTCTCGCGTCCGAACGACACCGTCGACATCGTCCCGCTCGCGCGCAAAGAGGTCACCGGCGTCACCGCCGTCCGCCCGCTGCCCGATGGAAACGTCGCCGTCGACTTCGACTGGAAGTGGATCCCGAATGAGGTCGGCGTCGCGTTCAAAACCGGGATGCTGCACGAGCGCTACGCCGCGCTCGGACACGCAACGGCGACGCTGATAAACGACGGCGGGACGTGGAGTGTGTCGCGGGTGGAACCCCCGTCATCCTGAGCGTAGCGAAGGATCCGGGTGGGCGGGGCGGCCGACCGTGCCGCCCACCACCCGCCCGGATACCTCGCTACGCTCGGGATGACGGCGCTACCGGCCGATCGCTGCGACCGGCGCGCGCGTCGGGCCGGGATACGGCACGTCGTCGCCTTTGATCGCCATCCAGAGAACGCGATTGAGCAGCTCGTCGTCCGCCTCGTCTGCTTCGTCGAGATCGAGTTGCGCCGAGGCTTTCGCGGCCGGCGTGTTCGGCGGATTGCGTTCGTTCAGATTCACGTCGGGAACGATGACGTCGTACGGTCGCATATCAGGCGTCTTCGCGAAGACGTCGCGCAGCGGTCGGCCGTAGTGATCGAACTGCGACATCGATTCGAGGCCGAGCAGCTCTTCAATCGTCGCGAGCACATCGGTCGTGTTGACGAAGCGATGGATCGTGCCGGTACGGTTGTACGCGGAGACGGCCAGCATCACGGAGCGATGCGAGTCGACGTGATCGGGTCCGTTCTGCGCGTCGTCCTCGAGGATGAGAATCGCGGTGTCGCGCCAGAAGCGTGAGTGCGACACGGCGCTGACGACGCGGCCGATAGCGAGATCGTTGTCCGCCATGTACGCGTGCGGCGTCCGCTGATTCGCCGACGCTCCCATCGTGTGATCGTTCGGCAGCCGAAGGATCTGCAGCGCCGGCATACCGCGCAGCAGGAACTGCTCGAAGTCGGCCATCCACGCGTCGACGCGCTGCTGATCCGTCACGAGCATGTCGTACGGCGCGAAGTTGAAGTTCGTGTGCGGCGCCAGCGCCTTCTTCGTCGCCTGCCGTTTGTCGGTAGCGAGGCCGCCGAAGTCCGCGGGATCGGCGACGAACTCGCCGTAGTTGCGGAACGTGATCCCTTTTCGAATGGCGAGATCCCACAGATAACCGGTCGACGGCGATGCGACGTCGTCATCGTCGTCGTCGAGCAGTTTCCCGCGGTTCGTTCCCTCGTAGTCGTACGTCCGCCCTTTGTTTCCGTACTGCTGCGGCACGGCTTTCGTCACGTAATCAGTCACGTACGCGGCCGTCGACCAGTTGTGCCCATGCGCGCTGACCTCGGCATTCACGAAGAAGCGATCGAAGAGCCCGAAGCGATCGGCCATGGCGTGATGATTCGGCGAGATCTCGCGACCGAAGAAGAGCAGCGACGGATCGCCGTCGCCTTCTTTCATGTCGCCGAAGATCTGATCGTAGGAACGGTTTTCTTTGATGATGTAGATGACGTGGCGGAAGGCCGGGTAAGGACGCGTCGCTCGTTTGGCGTTCCAGCCATTCGCACGCGCGACCCGCTTCGACGTTGACGCGAGATCGAGGTCGTTCGGTCGCAGCATCATCACGCTGCCGTCGAGTTGTCCGAGTGTGAACGCCGACTGATTTTTCGACTTCTGTCCCGGCTGATACATGTCGGGATTCGGGCCGCTGCCGGAACCTTTCGCGTTCGCGACGACGAGCTCATCGCCGTCACACTCGATCGCCGCCGGATACCACTCGACCGGAATGCGGCCGAGGAGCTTGTTCGTGGTCGTGGAGAAAAGCGCTACGGCGTTGTTGTCGCCTTCAGCGACGAAGAGCCGCCTGCCGTCGCGCGAAAGCGTCAGCGCATTCGGCGTGCTTCCTTCGTGCGGTCCTGACGGCGGAGCGTCGTTCATCGTCGCGATCACGCGCGCCGATTTCGTGTCGATGACGGCGATCGAATCGGTGCTCGCCGAAGCGACGTAGAGCCGCGAGCCGTCCGCGTTTGCGACGAGTGCGGACGGATGACGACCCGCTGCAATGCGCGCGCGATGAACGAGCGCACCGTTTGCGTCGATCGTGAACGCATCGACGCTGTGCTCGCCCCACGCGGAGACGAGGACGCCGTTCGGCGTGACCGCGATCGCGTACGGATAACGTCCGACGTCGATGCGCTGCATGACCTTGTTCTGCGCGACGTCGATGACGGCAACGGAATCGCCGAGGTTTTCCGCGACGTAGAGACGCGCACCGTCGGCGGAGATCGCGAGTCCGGCGGGATAACGCGTGCCGCTCTTTTTCGGATCGGGCTTTGCGGCCAGAACGATGCTGCCGTCGGCGATCGCGTGGCCATGGTCGAAGCGATATCGATAGACGACGTCTTCGTTGCCGCCGGACGTGAAGAGCGTTTTTCCGTCGGGGGCGAAGACGATGCCGAGGAATGCGGCGGGCTGGTCGAGCGTCTGCAGCACCTCGCCGGATAAGCGATCGACGATCTGCAATCCCTGCTGCCGCCAGCCGCACAACAGCACGGCGGCGTGACGATGATCGGGAGCGAGCGCGATTCCGAAAGGCGTGTTGCCGATTCGGTGGGCGGGAACGGCAGGGTCGAGGAGAACGCCGGTTGGCAGGCGGCGCTCGGCGGCGATTGCGGCACCGGCGACTAGCAACACACCGGCCGCGAGGTAACGGAGGGACATTCCGGCGAATGATAGCCTCGGCGGCGTGATCGACTCGCTCTCTCTTTCGGAAAAGATCGGACAGCTCTTTGTCGCCGGCGCGCACGGCACATTCATGAATGCGACGTCGCCGCAGTATCTGCGACTCGAGCGCGCGGTTCGCGACCTGCACGTCGGCGGCGTCATCTGGTTCGTCTCGAACGTCTACGAAACCGCGCTCGTCAATCAGCGGCTGCAGAGTCTCGCGCGCGTACCTCTGTTGATGAGTGCCGATCTCGAAGCGGGCGTCGGGATGCGTTTCGCCGACACGACTTTCTGGGCGCCGGCGATGGCGATCGCGGCGACAGGCGACGTCGCGTTCGCGGAAGCGGAAGGGAGGCTCGTCGCGCGCGAAGCGAAAGCGCTCGGCATCAATCAGATCCTCGCGCCGGTCGCCGACGTGAACGTCGATCCCGACAATCCGGTCATCAACGCGCGGAGTTTCGGCGAGGATCCTGCGAAGGTCGCGCAGTTCGTGACCGCCTTCATCCGCGGCGTGCAAAGTGAAAACGTCCTCGCGACGGCGAAACACTTTCCGGGACACGGCGACACGCATGTCGATTCGCATCGCTCGCTGCCGGTGCTGCATGTGAGTCGCGAGCGCCTCGATGCCGTCGAGCTCGTGCCATTCCGCGCCGCGATTGCCGCCGGCGTCGACGCGGTGATGCCCGGCCATCTCTCCGTTCCTGCACTCGATCCGACACCGGTGCCGATGCGCAGCGGCCCAACCGAAAATCGCTACGTCGATGGTGACTCGGAAGCGCCCGCGCATGGAACGCTGCCGGCGACATTGTCGAAGCCGATCATCGACGGCTTGCTGCGCGGCGAGCTCGGATTCGACGGCCTCGTTGTCAGCGACGCGTTCGACATGGGCGGGCTGACCGAACATTTCGAGCCGGGCGAAGCGGCGGTGCGGGCGATCGAAGCGGGGCAGGACCAGATCCTGATGTCGCCCGACATCGAGCGTGCCATCGCCGCCGTGAAGGCGGCGGTCGAAAGCGGGAGGATCGCGGAGTCGCGCATCGATGAGTCGGTGAGGCGCATCCTCGCCGCGAAAGCGCGTGTCGGCGCGCCGTCGGCATCGACGGACGAGATCTTTACGACCGTTGATTCGATCGAGGTGCGCACCACCGCCGCGGAGATCGCGCGCCGCGCAATCACACTCGTGCGCTCCGGGAATGAAGCGCTCCCGTTGAAGCCGGACGAACGCATCGGGCTGCTCGTCGTCAGCGAGTTCAACGAGCAGTCGAATCCGCTGCCGGACTTCGCGCGCGAAGTGCGAGACCGCCTGACGCACGAACCGGCGTTCGCGGTGCTCGATGCGCGCTCGAACCAAACGCCGTCATTCGATGACGTCGACGTCGTGGTGATCGCACTTGCGATCCGCGCCCGTTCCGGCGCCGGGACGATCGCGATTCCTGAATTCGCGCGCGGCGTCATCGCGAACCTGACGGCGAAACGGATCGCCATCTCGTTCGGTACGCCTTATCTCATTCGTGAGCTGCCGTCGGTCGCCACATACATCTGCGCGTACGGAGTGCAGCCGGTGCTGCAGATCGCCGCGGCGCGCGCGCTCTTCGGCGAGGAGCCGATGACGGGGAAGCTGCCGGTCACGCTGAAATGAAAACGGGCACCGCGAAGGTGCCCGTTTGATTGATCGCTTACAGTGCGCGTTTCTTTGCTCGGATGTTGCGCCGGCTGCCTTTCGACTTGCCGCCGCCACCGCCCGGACCGCCGCCGAATCCGCGGCCGCCATCGAAGTCGTTGCCGCCGCCGCCGAATCCGCCGCCGCCACCACTACCCGGGTAGCCACCGCCGCCACCGCCGTAACCACCGCCGCCGCCACCAGCGTAGCCGCCACCGCCGCCACCCGGACGTCCGCCGCCGCCAGCGTAACCACCGGCCGACGGTCCGCCGCCGGTGCGCCGCGGACGTTCTTCAGCGGCGTTCACGCGAAGTGCGCGACCGCCGAGCTCATGTCCATTGAACTTCTCGATTGCCTTAGCAGCCTCTTCTTCCGACTCGAACTCGACGAACGCGAAGCCGCGCGGGCGGCCGGTCTCACGGTCGGTCGGGAGGAACACGTCGCGAATCGTTCCAGCCTGGCCGAAGAGTGCTTCGAGCTCTTCACGCCTGGTGTTGAAGTTGAGATTCCCGACGAAAATCTTGGAAGCCATGCACGTCTCTCCTTTTTCCTGCGGCCTCGCCGCGCCGTCGTGCGATGCTTCCGGCGTGCTCCCGCGAGCGGCAGTGTATCGCGTCGTGCCGCGATTCGTACTCCTGGTATCGCCCTGGCCTGCAGCGCCCGCGCCATTTCGCAGCCCCACGCTTCCATCAATTCCCGCGCCGACGGCCGGCGATGCGTTGTCGATCGCCGAGGTGGTGAGGTGAAGATGCGGACGCTGATCGCGGCATGCCTCATCGCGCTGTTGTGCGGCGGCATTCTCGCGATCGGAGCGGACGCGGCAAAACGCCGCGCGATTGCAGCGCGAGCGGGCGATTGCCGAACGGCGCGGCGAGCTGGCGCCGCTCGCGTCCTCTCGCGCCTCCTCCCGCGCGAATCGGCCGACACGCCATATCCACAAGTCCTTGCAGACACCGCGGAAAAACAGGGCGTGACGCTGATATCGGTCACGCCACGAATTCCGCGAAAAGGATTGGCGTATGTGGAACGCCGTTACGACCTTGAAGCGACGGGAACACTCCCCGCGCTCGTCGCCTGGCTTGGCGCCTTCGAGCGCAATGCTCGCCTGGTCGCGCTGCCGCGGATTGAATTGCGCCGCGATGGAGCGGAGTGGCGCGCGAATGCGCTGGTCGTTGTTCCTTATGAGCGGGAGGGAACTATAAGCGTCCATTGACAGCAATGACGGCAGAAACTAATCTGCTGCTGTAAATGGAGGAGTCAATGAGGCGTTCATTACTTCGCTTTGTGCTGTCTGCGGCAGTTCTTCTTCTGATGTTTGCAGCAGTGCCGGTATTTGCGGATGAGCCGGCCGGATGCCAGACGTGCCGCGCGGTAGTAACGGAAGAGGAAGCGACGCTCCAGTGCGGCTCTCCCGATACGGACGAATGGGGTTATGACAGCTGTTCCTCCGGCGTGCGACAGGGTGCGCATGGCGAAATCCACTGGTGTCGCCTCGGCGGAAGCATGTGCTACTACTTCGAGGTCAACGGCTGATCGCGTGCGATCGCTGGTCGGTCTCGTCGTTCTTCTGGTAGTCGTGCCCATCTCCGCACAGAACAGCGGCGCGATCGCTATCCGCCCGCAAGTTCGCAACGCGGCCGCTGCGCCGGCTCTCCTCCGATTCACAGCACACCGCGTCGACGACGCGAACGTCGTCAGGGAAATCGCAGACGGTTTCCTTCGCGCCGAGCCGAACAGCCGGTGGCAGGTCATTGTTGCCAACGACGGCTGGTGGTCGCCGATCGAGGAAGTGACGGTTCCAGCGGCGGGAACGCAAAGCGAACACGTCATGCCGCTGTGGCGCACAGGACGCGTCAGCGGAACCGTCACGGTCGCGGAGGCGAACGACAAACTCCCTCCGAAGATCACCTGGATGGTCGACTCGCCGCCACAGCCGAAGAAGGAACCGGAGATCCGGCGCGGGACGGAGTTCAACTGTCCGGTCGACGCCGATGGCAAATGGACGTGCAATCTTCCGGCAACGCTGCTGGATCTCACGCTGCGCGCGAAAGGATTCACTCCGCACTACCGCTGGGACGTCGCTGTCGCTGCGGACAAGAGCCTGGACCTCGGGCAATTCGCGCTGAAACGCGGCGCGTCGTTCGTGGCGTGGCTCGATCGTGACAGCGCCGGTCTGCTGAAAGAACCAGCGCGCGCGAGTCTGCTGCGACCGTTGTCCGACGCCCCTTCGCAAACGACGGCTCGCCTTCGTGAGCCGGTTGCGTCAGCCACCTTCAACAAACGGGGCGCTGTGCAACTGACGGCTGTCCCGGCCGGCACGTATCTCCTGGAAGTGCGCGCGAAGGGATTCGCCGCCGCGCGTATTTACCCGGTCGAGATTTACGAAGGGAAGGAATCGGTTTTTCGCAAAGCGATTCTGTTGCAGCCGCCGCTGACCGTTCGTCTTACGGTCGACCCGCCGAGCGATCCGTCGGGTGCGCGATGGCGAGCAACGTGGATGAAGCGGAGCGATTTCGTCTCCGGCTATGACCTTGACGTTGTCGTCACGACTGTCGGAGAGGACGGCGCGCTCACGCTTCCCGATCAATCGCCCGGCACGTTCAACATCAATCTTCAGGATCACGCCGGCAACAAGGTTTGGGATGAAGAGCTGCGCATTCATGACGATGGCGATTCGCGTCACCACATTCGCGTCGAGCAGTTTGATGTGAACGGGAAGGTGACGCTCGGCGGCGAGCCGTATGAGGCCAAACTCCTGTTTGGTGGACGCGATGGCGCAGTCCGTTCCACCATGACCTCTGACGCAGACGGTCGCTTCGCCGGCTACGTTCCGCATCGCGGTCGATGGCCGGTCGAGATCAGTGGCGATGGGGGAGTGCGCACGCTGCTGTCGGTCGATGTCACCACCGACGATCTGAAGATTGAGTTGTCTGACACGTCGATCTCCGGCGTTGTCGTCGGATCAGATGGAAAGCCGGTGGCGCGAGCGGATGTGAGCGCGACGCTCAACGGTCGCGTGTTGAGCGTCGCTTCCGAGGCGGACGGACGCTTCGCATTTCGCGCGCTGCCGGTGGGCAGCGTCCGTTTACGCGCTAGCAATCGTCGCGCCGGCGAGACGAGTATGCCGGTCGACATCGCCCTTACTGAGAATCAGAAGATCACCGGCGTCGAGCTTCACGTCGATGCGACCAAAACGGTCACGGGGCACGCGACGTCAGGAGGTACGCCGGTTGTCGGCGCACGCATCAACGCCTACGCGATGTCGAGCGGCCATGGGGAACAGAAAACCGCAGTGACCGACACGAACGGCAGGTTTCAGCTTCGCCTCGCCTCTGTCGCGAACGATGCGTTGCTGATCGCTGCAGTGCCCGGCCGAACGCTGCAGGCGATGCAGGTCGCGATCGATGATCGGCCGCTCGAAATTGAGATCGCGCCAGTCGGCGGTACGGTCGAAGTGATTGCGAACGCGCCCTTCCGTGTCACACATGACGGCGCGCTCCTGCCCGATGTCGAAATGTATTCGTGGATTGAAGCGCACGGAATCGCGGTGCCGGAAGGGGAGCGGCTCATGGTCGCCGATCTCGCGCCCGGTCACTACCGCGCGTGCAGCCGCGCGGGAAAATGTAAAGATGGTCTGCTCGCCCCGCGCGGATCGTTAATTCTCGATCTTCGCTGACAACAACGCCGCCACCTCTTCCGCCCTCACCGGCCGCGCGAAGTAGAAGCCCTGCGCGAATTCGATCGAGAGGTCGCGCATCCGTTCTGTCTGTTCGTGCGTTTCCAGTCCTTCGATCGTCACGTTCATGCCGAGGATGCCGGCGAGGCTGCTGACCGTGCGGACGATCTCGTCGGTGCGGGCGGACTCGCCGCCGTCGATGAGGAATGAGCGGTCGATCTTCAGCATGTCGAAGGGGAACTGGCGGAGGGAGCTGAGCGATGAATAGCCGGTGCCGAAGTCGTCGAGGCTGAGGCGGACTCCGGCCGCTTTCAGATCGCGCAGCAGTTCGGCAGCGGCTTCCGCGCTTTCGATCAGGACTGATTCCGTTACTTCGAGATGCAGCCGTTGCGCGGCGATGCCGCTCGAAGCGAGTGCGCTCGTCACCTGTTCGACAAGGTTCGGTTGCAGGAGTTGTTTCGGCGAAAGGTTGACGTGGATGTCGATCTCGCCGCCGCCAACTCCCGTGGCGTCCCACGCGGCGAGCTGGCGCAACGCTTCCGTGAGCACCCAGCGGCCGATCGGCAGGATCAGTCCTGTCTCCTCGGCGACCGGGATGATCTCGTCGGCGCGAATCAATTCACCGCCGCGATCCCATCGCACGAGCGCTTCGAATCCGACCAGCGTTCCGTCGCGCAGCGAAACGATCGGCTGATAGAGCAGCCGCAGCTCATCGCGCTCGACGGCGCGCCGCAAATCGGTCTCGAACTGCAGCATCTTCACGGCGCGGTCGTGCATCGCCGTATCGAACACTTCGTGCCGCGCCTTGCCGCGCGACTTCGCCCGATACATCGCGATGTCGGAATCGCGCAGCACATCCTCGGGGCGGTCATAGCGCGTCGTGCTCAGCGCGATGCCGATGCTCGCCGTCGTGAAGATCTCGTGGCCGCCGATGCGGAACGGCACGAGCAGCTCTTCCTGAATCCGCCGCGCGGTGCGCGCCGCATCGGTGATGTGATCGAGTCCTTCGAGGAGGATCGCGAACTCGTCGCCGCCGATGCGCGCGACGGTGTCGCTGGTGCGCAGCATTTCGGAGAGACGCTGCGCGACGCCGATCAGCAGCTCGTCGCCGAGCACGTGGCCGAGCGAGTCGTTGACGACTTTGAATCGATCGAGATCGAGGAAGAGAACGGCGAAGCGCGCGCTCGGGCGGCGACGATGCGTTTGGAGCGCGCGCTGCAGGCGATCCATGAACAGCGCGCGATTCGGCAACTGCGTCAGCGCGTCATGAAACGCGTCGTGCGTCAGTCGTTCGACGGCGAGCTTGCGTTCCGTGATGTCGGTCTGCGAGCCGGCGATGCGCGTCGCGTTTCCGTTCGCGTCGCGGACGGCCAGTCCGCGGCTGAGCATCCAGCGATACTCGTCGTCGCGACCGCGCATGCGATGCTCGCTCTCGAAGTGCGGCGTGTCGCCGTGGACGTGCAGGTCGATCGCGCCGCGCAGAAGCTCGACGTCGTCGGGATGGACGCGCGACATCCATTCGTCAGGCGAGTTGCCGATCGCGTCATCCGCGTAGCCGAGCATCGATTTCCATCGCGGCGAGTAATAGACCTCGGCGCTCGTGAGATCCCAGACCCACAGCCCGTCGTTCGCGCCGCGCGCCGACAACGCGTAGCGCTCTTCGCTTTCGCGCAGCGCGTGCAGCGTGCGGCTTTGTTCGAGTGAATAGCGAATGGAGCGCTCGAGGAGCTGTGCGTCGATGTCGCCTTTGACGAGATAGTCGGCAGCGCCGGCGCGCATTGCGGCGACGTCGACGTCGCCATCGCCCTGACCGGTGAGCAGGATCAGCGGCGCGTTGCAGCCGTTGTTCTTCGCGCGGCGCAACAGCTCGAGTCCATCGCGTTCGCCGAGGCGGTAGTCGACGAGATAGAGATCGTGATCGAAACGGCAGATCGCGGTGAGCGCTTCGTCGAAATTCGAGACCCAGTCGAGCTCGAACTGCGAGCGGCGGCTGTCGGCGAGGAGCTCGCGCGTGAGGACGTAATCGTCCTCGTCGTCCTCGACGAGCAGGACTCGGATTGCGCGTGGCTCGAGCTCAGACAAGGTGATCGGGTGGCAGCTCGACGATCTCGATCCAGTAACGGCCGATGTCGCGCATGACGGAGACAAGTCCTTCGAAGCTGACAGGCTTGGTGATGAATGAATTCGCGCCGAGGTCGTACGTCCGATAAATATCCTCCTCGGCCTTCGACGTGGTGAGCACGATGATCGGAATGCGACGCAGATCGGGATCGACTTTGATCTCCTTCAACGCCTCGCGCCCATCTTTGCGCGGCATGTTGAGATCGAGCAGGATCAGGCCGGGAATCGGCGACGACTGCGGATCGGAGTAGCGGCCGCGATGGTAGAGATAGTCGAGCAGCTCATCGCCGTCCTCGACGAAACGGAGATCGTTGACGACGCGGCTTTCGGCAAGCGCGTCGGCGGTCAGCATTCGATCTTCCTCGTCGTCATCGGCGAGGAGGATCGTGATCGGGTGTCCTGGATCACGCATCAACATGCTCTCTCTCTTCTGAATGTCGTGCCGGGATGGTCACCGTGAACGTGGCACCTTCACCCGGCACGCTGGCCGCGGCGATGTCGCCGCCGTGACGCTGCGCTATTTTGCGGCAGATCGCCAGGCCGATACCGGTTCCTTCATATTTCGCGCGGCCGTGCAGCCGCTCGAACATCGTAAAGATCCGTTCGGCGTACTTCTCTTCAAAGCCGATGCCGTTATCGGAAACGATGATGCGGCAGCAGCCGTCGCTGCCGATCGATGCGG
Source organism: Acidobacteriota bacterium (assembly GCA_034667465.1). Classification (GTDB taxonomy): domain Bacteria; phylum Acidobacteriota; class Thermoanaerobaculia; order Gp7-AA8; family Gp7-AA8; genus JAOBAU01. The sequence continues at coordinate 145,313 of JAXDJV010000004.1, forward strand.
TGACGCTGACGAGCGGCGGGATGTCGGGACGATGGAACTTCAGCGCGTTCGCGATGAGGTTCTGCAGCAGCTGGCGCATCTGCAGCGGATCGGCGTCGATCGTCGGCAGCTCGCCGATGTTGATGTGCGCGCCGCTGTCGTGCGTGCGCAACTCGAGGTCCTTCGCCACTTCGTGCGCGACGTCGGCGAGATTGACGGGAACGAACGGCTGGCCCTTCGTCGTGACGCGCGAGAACGACAGCAGATCGTTGATGAGCACCTGCATCCGCTTCGCCGCCGACTGCATCCGATCGAGGTAATCGCGCGCCTGCGGCGTCACGTTCGCGCCATGCTTCGTCTTCAGCAGATCGGCGAACGCCTGAATCTTGCGCAGCGGCTCCTGCAGATCGTGCGACGCCACGTACGCGAAATCTTCCAGCTCGCGGTTGCTCTGTTGCAGCCGTTTCGTGAACGAGCGCATCTCGTTCTCGGCGTGCTTCCGCTCGCGCACATCGCGCGCGATGACGACCGCGCCCTGCTGCGTTTCGCCGTCGGAAACGGGAGAGATGGAGACGCTGACGTCGATGCCGTGACCGTCTCGATCGCGCAGCACGCGTTCCTGATCGCGAATCGCGCCGCGCCGCGACAGCTCGCGCAGCGTGCGTGAGATCGTCTGATCGCCATCCGTCAGTTCGAGCGTGTCGATCGATTTCCCGAGCAGGTCGGCATCGCGAAAACCGAACAGCGTGCGCACCGCGCCGTTGATGACGCGGATGCGGCCGTCCGAATCGAGGACGAACAACGCGTCGGCCATCGTCTCGAGAATCTCGGTTGCGGCGCGCGCGGCGGTGATGGCGCTGAAGCGATGACGGCGAATCGAGCCCCACGCCGTCAGCACGAATGCGATGACGGGAAGGTAACCGAGCGGTTGCTGGTCTATGCCAAACACAGGCCCGAACATCGGGATGAAGTCGACGCCGGCGAGATAGACGACGGTGAAACTGAGCATCAGTTTCGCGAGGCGTTTTCGCCGAACGGGATCGGCGCAATGGCGATATTCGTTCGCGTATTCGGCGAGATGGATGCCGAGGATCCCGAAGAAGAAGAAGAGGAAAGGGACGACGAGCCAGCCGGCGCGCGGATACCAGCCCCACGTGTGCGGCGTCATCGAGCCGACGAGCGCGTGCGTCGAGAGGGCGACGATCGCGAAGAAGCCGGAGAGGAGCCACGCGGCCATGACGAAACGTCGCCGTGCCGCGTAAAGGCGCAGCGCCGTCGCGGTGAAGTCGTAGACGGCGGCGGGGAGAAAACAGACGGCGGCGAGTGCGAAGCGCGCCCAGGCGACGGCGACCTCCTGATCGCGCGCGAGCAGCATTCCGGTGTAACCGAAGAACCAGAGCCCGACGAAGACGATCATCGCGCAGAAAAGCACGGCCACTCGCGACGCGCGCTGGCGGCGGTAGATCACCGCGGCGAGGATGAAGAGCGCCGATCCGACGACGATCCACGGAATGGCGTACGCATTCCAGCCATACACGGTATGCGTCAGCGGCTGCGGCACGGCGCCGATTGTACGCGGCGAACCTCGCGTTTTTAGGAATAGCGTTCCGCACGAAATCCTTTTGTATTCGTCCCGTCCATGATCCCGAAGGTCAACCCCCGGAGGTTCCAGAGATGAAGAGATTTCACAGTGCAACAGTCGCTGCCGCTGCGCTCGCGCTCGTCTCGACAATCGCGATCGCTGCAGAGCCCGCTGCCACTGCGCAGCCGGAACTTAAGAAAATCGCCGAGACCGCGAGCAGGGCCGCGGTACTGCCGGGCCTGCCGCTTTCGTTGAGCGCAGCATTTCAGGCGGTCGCGATGACTGCGGCACCGGAAACCGCCACGGTTGTGCCGGCCAGTAAGAAGGGGATGCAGATCGCCGACATGCCGATCGACGGCATGGTCGTCGCGGCCCGCATCAACGCCAGCGGCGAGCTCGAGACCGCCTGCTTCAGCAGCCAGGCTGCCGCTGACGCATTCATGAACGGAGCGAAAGCTCCCGCGACGAAGACGGAGCACTGACGAATGCGCAATACGTTACGCACCGCCGCACTCCTTCTCTTTTCGCTGACGCTCGCGAGCAACTCGTTCGCCGCGGCGAAGATCACGATCAAGAACACGGACGCCGCCGGCGTCGGATTCAATGATGCGACCGCTGCCGCGCCGGTTGGCGGCAATCCCGGAACCACTGTCGGTCAGCAGCGGATGAACGCTTTCCTCGAAGCGGCGCGCATCTGGGGCGAGCAGCTCGACAGTCCGATCGAGATCACCATCGACGCGAGCTTCGCGCCGCTGTCGTGCACCGCGACTTCGGGCACGCTCGGCTCCGCCGGTCCGACGAAGATCGTTTCCGACTTTCCGAACGCACCGAAAGCCGGCGTCTGGTATCCGATGGCGCTGGCGAACAAGCTGGCCGGCGAGAATCTCGATCCGGGCAACGCGCAGATCCGCGCGCGCTTCAACGGCAACCTCGGCAACACCGGCTGTCTCGAGCGGAGCAAGTGGTACTACGGACTCGACAACAATCACGGCCGCGACACCGACCTCGTCGTCGTGCTCCTTCACGAGTTCGCGCACGGCCTCGGCATCATCGGCGGCATCACCATCAACGATCCGTCGGTGACGCCCGGTCCGAACGATCCGGTCACCGGCACCTTCCGTTCGAACGGCAAGCCGTTCATCTACGATCTGCACGCGCTCGACAACGTCACCGGACTGCGGATGGATCAGATGAGCGACGCGCAGCGCGCGGCCGCCGTCACCGCCGATCAGAAAGTGGTGTGGGACGGCGACGCGGTTCGTCCCGCGGCGGCAAATCTGCTCCTCTCGGTGCCGCGTCTGACGATTACGTCAGCGAGCGGAACGTCTTCGTTTGAGGTGGCGCAGGCCAGCTTCGGCGCGAGCGTGAAAGCAAGCGGCGTGACCGCGCCGATCATCGTTGCGAACGATGCGGTCGAAGCGCAGAGCGGATCGACCGCCGCCGGGACGACGCTCGACGGCTGTTCCTCGTATTCGAATGCGGCCGCGGTGGCCGGCAACTTCGCGATCGTCAATGAAGGACGCTGCACCGATGTCGAGAAAGCGAAGCGCGCGCAGGAAGCGGGCGCGATCGGTCTGCTCATCGCGGCGAAAGCGGTGACGGTGAATATCTACACGCCGATCGGATTCGAGCCGTCGATCACGATCCCGGTGCTCGGCATGTTCAAGAATGACGGCGACGCCGTTCGCGCGGCCGGCACGGTGACCGGTTCGGCTTTTCCCGATCTGACGAAACTCACCGGCGCCGATACGAACGGCCACCCGAAGCTCTACATGCCGGTGACGGCGGAACCGGGCTCGACGTACTCGCACTTCGACAGGAGCGCGACGCCGAACCTGCTGATGGAGCCGTCGATCAACGGCGATCTGACGCACAGCACCGACCTGACGCTGAGCATGCTGCTCGACATCGGCTGGGGACTGGTCATCACTCCGCCGCCGGTGATCACGGGACGGCGATTCCTGAAACGCTAGGTCACTTCAAGTGTGGGGGCGGCCGCTTCGGCCGCCCTGAAGCGTCTCGATGACCTTCGCCGCGTTTGCTTCGTTCGGCGTCCACGCAAGCTGAAACGCCGGGACGCGCGCGAGGTCATCGATGACGCGCAGCGTTGCGGTCCAGAGCTCCTGTTGCGGCGGGACGACGGCGACGAGCAGCAGTTTGCGGCGCGCTTCCGCGACCGACAGCGTTTCGAGCGACACGCCGTCACCGCGCGCGAGCTCGATGGCTGCGCGCAGCGGATAGGCACCGGCCGGCGCTTCCGCGGCATCGAGCGTTCCCCAGAATCCGGTGGCGCGCGCGGTGAAGCCGTTCGCGTCGCGCTGGAGCGCCACGAGCTCGTCGGACAGGACGCTCTTCATGAATCCGGCGAGAGTCGATTTGCCCGCCCCGGAGACGCCGTAGAAAACGTATGCGCCGCCGTCGATGACGATTCCGGCGCTGTGCAGCAACACGCCTGACTCCTGAGGCAGGCGGCAACCGAGCGCCGTGCGCAACACGATCTCGATCGCGAATGCTTCGCTGGTATCGCCGCGGAAGACTTCCGCTTCATACGATTGCGGATCGATCCAGCCGGCGAAGCGCTCGTGCACGATGCGAATGCGCGAGCCGTCGGTCGTGATCGCGGCCGGCTCGCCGTCGCGCGGAGCGTCTTTCGTTTTCGGCGGCGCGGTGCCGGTGATGCGAAGTGTGAAGTCGCGGCCTTCGACGTGATCGCCGGCGAGCCGGCGCAGCGCGCGACGTTCTTCCGATGTCAGCAGTTCCGCCGGCGTGATGACGAACGGACAACCAGCAACGGCGACGCGCAGCTCGCTCACGATGAAAATGTGGAGGTGGCGCGAAGCTCGGCGGCGATCTCGGCGCGGATGCGGAACGCGCGATCGGGCACTGTCGGATCTCCGGTCTCCTGCATCGCCAGTGCGGGACAGAACGGATAGGTCGCAATCGCGCCGCCTGCTTCGAGCAGCGCGTCATTCACGGTTACCGACATCGAGGCCGCTTCGCGCCGCACGTCTGACGCGTGCCACAACTCGCGCAGGGCGGAGTCGCGCACGTTGCCGATCGGTTTGACGCGCCACTGCATGCAGGGGAAGACGTTTCCTTCCGCGTCGATGGCGAGCGTCAGCCGTCCAATGCCGCAGTTCGCGCCGCCTTTCGTTCGCTCCGTCGACGGAATCGAGCCGCCGCCGAGGCCTGCGTCGATGACGCGGCGAACGGCGGCGGGGGAGGCGGCGTACTGCAGCGGCTCGAGACTGCCGTCATCGCGCGGCGTGATGTGCGGATCGATTTGCAGCGGCAGATCGAGCCGCTCGGCGAGCGCGATCATCTCGTCGATCTCGTGCTCGTTGAGAGCTGTGATCGGCGTTTTCATCAGCACCGCCACGTTCCGCGCGGTCAGCCGCTCGATGCCGGCCAGCGCCGCGTCGAATGAACCGGCGCGTTTCGTGGCGGCATCGTGCACGGCGGCGGTCGCGCCGTGAATGCTCACTTCGACGCAGAGCGGCGGCAGCGCGGCGATGCGATCGGCCGCTTCGTCATCGATGAGCGACGCGTTCGTGAAGATGCGCAGCGCGAATGCGCGAACGCGCGCCGCTTCGGCGATGCGGAAGAATTCGGGATGGGCGAGCGGCTCACCGCCGGTCAGCGCGACGGTCAGCGTGCCGAGTGCGCGCAATTCGTCGAGCACCGCGATCCATTCATCGCCTGACAAACGGGTGCGATCGAAGTGCCGCGGGTTGTAGCAAAAGACGCAGCGCCAGTTGCACGCGTACGTCAGTTCGAGCTGCACGGTGAGCGGCTGCGCCAGTTGCAGCGCGCGCAGTTTCGAGCGATACGAACCGTCGCTCATGGACGAGACTCCGCGTCGACGACGAGCGCGCGAGCGTGCATCGCGTCGAGAAATTCGCGCGTGTCGGATGCGGCTGCTTCGGGGGAGACGTCGAACTCCGCGGCGACGGCGGCGGCGATTGCGTCGTCGTCGCGGCCTCCATCGATCTGAGACCAGACGAATGTGCCGGCGGGATTCAAACCGATCGTGTTGCCTGATCCGAGGTCGACGATGATCGCTTCACCATCGACGATCTGCCACGCGACGTTCGGACCGATCTTCGGAGTCATGAGGGTAACCGTTCAGCTGGTTGGGAACTGGGTGCAGATGGCGCTGCGTCCCGCGACTTTCGCGCAGGCCACGGCGAGGGTCTTGCGAACTTCCAGCATTTCCTGCCACGAGATTGCCGGCTTTTCGTATGCGCGTTTGCGCGACTGCGGCGGCGTTGATTCTCTCGATTCCGGCAACTGTCCCTCCCGGCGGCGTGAACCGCTCGACGTTTAGCAAGAACTTCGCCGACAGCTAGGGCTGCGCGGCGGGTGCAGGCAGGTGGTGCTGCACAACCGTGGCGGCGGTTGCCTGCGCCTGCGTATGGCGCAACATCAACATGGCTCTGTCCTGGCAGCGGAACGCGGAGGCGCCGCAGAGATCGGCGTTGATCGGTTCGATGTCGATCCCTTCGATGGAGCGACTCGGCACCGTCATCACGCCGCCGCTGACGAGCGTGAGCGTCGTCTGTCCGCCCGCGGTGCTGATGCCGACGACGCGAACGGCGCGGCCTTCGGTCATCCGGACGACGTCCGCGTGAGCCGGAGACGAAGCGAGGAGGATGAGCGAGCACGCCGCGAGTGCGGCGGGATACGTCGATGTGAATCTGAGTACGACGTGCAGCAGTGACCGCAATGGACCCTCCGTTGGCAGCCGAACCATCCCTGAAACTGCCAGGGACTTCATGCTTTGCGTCCCTGCCTCACGACAGGTTTGCTCTTTTCACCGGACGAGACTCGATGGTCAGGACCAGGATTGCCAGGAATGGTAACACTAATGGTCGCGGCAAAAAGATTATTCCGGAGCTTGCTCGCCTGACATTTTGCGTTACACTGCACCATCACTTTTGGTAGCGGTACGGCAAAAGGGCTCTCCGCCGTACCGTAGTTCAATACAGACGATCACGATCGTCCGATGAAAAGAGCAAACCTGTCGTGAGGCAGGGACGCAAAGCATGAAGTCCCTGGCAGTTTCAGGGATGGTTCGGCTGCCATTGGAGAATGATGATGCGAGGGGTTTCACGCCGTCGCAGTCTGTCGCCGCAGCGTTCCCGGGCCGGCGATCACAGGTTCACGTGCATCAGCGTCGCGATGATCCTGATCGCCGCCGCCTGCAACTCGACGCCGCTGCCGGCCGCTGCCGCATCGCGGCTCGACGGAGTCTGGGGTTCCGCGCAGGAGCTCTTCACCGCCGGCGCTGACGGCGCAACGCTCGACGTTCCCTGCGCGACGGCGCGTATCGAGCATCCGATCGTCATCGATGCGAACGGACGTTTCGACGTCGACGCTGCCTGGATCACCATCCGTCCTGTCGCTCCATCAGAAGGAGATCGCACCCCTCCGAAAGAAGCGGTGCGAATCAGCGGAGAGGTTCGATCCGGCGAGCTGGCGCTGACAGTGCATTTCACCGATTCCAAACGAATGAGCGAGCGGTTCACGATGACGCGCGGCCGCATGACGCGCGTGCCCGTCTGCGCGCAGATTCGCAGCGACGACCAGGGGCGCACGGCATGAGCAACACCGACACGAAGGAGAGCTTTATGGCTGTCAATCGCCTCATCAGGTTTTCGGCGCACGCGCTGCTGGCGTTCGCACTGCTGCTTCCGACGGCGGTGACGCCGCTGCTCGCGCAGACGCGGCAGGCGGCCGATCACGACGACAACGAGGGTGTCGAAGACGAGAACGCGAAGTTCCCGCCGATGCAGGTGAATCCGGAAGTCTTCAACGCCGCCGACGAAGTCTTCGTTGCGATCGCGCGGAAGATCCAGGACGGAACGGCGTCGATGATGGAGCGCCGCACGTACTTCGCGCTCTATCGTCAGTACTACCCGTTCACGCCGGAGTCGCGGCCGCCTGCGAACTGGCGGCTGACCGCGTGGAATCGCGCCGCCGCGCTCGATCCCGCTTCGTCCGCACAGGCGATGCGCTCGATGATGAGCGCGAAAGGAAACGTGAGCGCGTCCGCGCGCGTCACTCCTTCCGCGGTCACCGACTATCTCTGGAGCGGACTCGGCCAGCAGGCGCCCTGGTATCAGGGACAGCCGCCGACGAACGACGCGCGCACTGCGACGCCCGACTGGGGCGCCGGCCGCGCCACCGCCATCTGGGTGAATCCGAACAACAAGAGCGACGTCCTCGTCGGCACCGCCTCTGGCGGCGTCTGGAAGACGACGAAGATGTCGGCGACGAAAGATGACGTGAACGCCATCTGGACTCCGCTGACCGACTTCGCGCCGTCGCTTTCCATCGGCTCCCTCACCGCGCAGGTCAGCGCGCTCGACGGCAACCGCCTCGGCCCCAACACGAAGATCTGGGCCGGAACCGGCGAAGGAAACTTCGGCGGCGGTCAGGTCGAAGGCATCGGTGTTTTGAAGAGCGTCGACGGCGGCGCGACTTGGCAGGTCAAACAGATTCCGTGGGTGCTCGAGACGACCGGCTTTCCGATGCTCGATCGGACGTCGATTCGCCGCATCGTCATCGATCCGCGAAACACCAACAACATGTGGGCGGCCGCCGATGGCGGTTTGTATCGCTCGAACGACGCGGGCGACAGCTGGCGTCTGGTGACGACCGCTCCGTACTATAAGAAGTACGGTGACTGCTTCGGCGTCTACTGGCAGGACGTCGTCGTCGACGACACCGCGCCGGCGGCCGGCGCACCGTCGTACATCTACGCGGCGTACTCGCGCACCGGCAACTCCGGCTGCTCCGCTCTTTCGCGTGAAGACAGTGGCATCTATCGCTCCAAGGATGACGGCGCGACGTGGGAAAGCATCTCAATGGCTCCGGCCAATTGTCCTGCCACCATTGCTGCTCCGACCGTCGTCGTCGGTACCGCCGCCACGCTGCCGGCCGGCACGTACAACTATCGTGTCACCGCGATCGTCGGCGGCGTCGAGACCGGGAACTCGTTTGCATCGGCCGATGCCGTGGTCGCGGCGAACGGCAAGGCGACCATCAGCTGGACCGCGGTCGCCGGCGCCACCGCGTACAACGTATATGGACGTGACACGGGCGCCGGTCTGACGAACACCTTTAACTACATCGGACAGTCGGCGACGACGTCCTTTGTCGACGACGGTTCGGTCGTTCCCGATGTGACGCGACCGATTCCGTACACGCGTGGCTATCGATGCGTCGGCAGCGGTTTCGCGGCCGGCGGTCTGACGAACATCACCACGGTCGCCGGCAACATCGGCCGCATCACGCTGACGCAGGCGCCGCAGAACAGGAAGCACATCTACGCGCAGATTCAGAGCGTGGCGGCGAACACGCCGTCGCTCGGAATCTGGGAGACGACCGACGCCACCGCGGCGACGGTGGCGTGGACGACGCGGAACTCCGCGACGAACTACACCGGCGGCCAGGGCTGGTACGCGATGATCGGTTCCGTCAATCCGACAGCCGAGGCGCAGGTGATCGTCGGTGGACTCGACATGTACGTGTCGCCCGACAACGCGACGACGCTCAACAAGACGTCGAGTTGGACGGGATGGGGAACGACGACATACGCACACGCCGATCAGCATCACGTCGTCTGGGTGAAAGGTTCCGTTCCGAAAGATGACGGCACGACCGACGCGCTCGACTGGGTCTATCTCGTCAACGACGGCGGCTTCATCGTCGGGACCGTGAACAGCACCGCGGCCAACGGCGTGACGTGGGCGACGAACTGTCGCGGCATGATGACCGGCCAGAGCTACGGTATCGGCCAGAGCGCCGCACAAGCCAACGCCGTTCACCTCGGCAACCAGGACAACGGCGAACCGAAGGCCACGCTCACCGCCGGCAACATCACCTCATGGTGGGAAAGCCGCGGCGGTGACGGCGGCTTCGGCGACACGAGCCGTACCAACGACGCCAACGCGATGCAGGAGTATGTGTACGGCGGCATCTACTACACGACCAACATGGCGTACACGAACAGCGTCCCGGGCTGGACGTGCATCGGTGCGTTCGGCGGCTGTACGGCGACGTGCAATGGCTCGTGCATTCCGGACAACGCCATGGAATTCATCGCGCCGCTGACGCTCGATCGCAACAACATGGCGCGCGCCTTCACCGGCACGCGATTCGTCTATCGCAACACGAACACGTTCACCGGCGGTACGTGGGTCGTCTACAGCCCCGATCTCACCACGACCAACAACGCCAACGACATCATTCACGTCCACTCCGCGTACAACAACGCCACGGCCGGCACCATCTACGCCGGCACGATCAACGGCCGCATCTGGCGGACGACGAACGGTACGTGCGACACCGCGAACTGCGCGACGTGGACCGATCTGACGAAGGCGCCGCTGCCGGCGCGCTCGTGCAACTGGATGGAGACCGATCCGCTGAATGCGAATCGCGTCTATGTCGCGTACGGCGGCTTCAACACCGGCCACATCTTCCGCTCGACCGATGGCGGCACGACGTTCACCGATGTCTCGGGGCTGCTGCCGAACGAGCCGTTCGACACGATCGCCGTCGATCCGTCGAATGTGAACCGCGTCTTCGTCGCCAGCGATTCGGGCGTCTTCGTCAATGAAGATGCGTGGAACACGAACACGTGGATGCGCGTGAACAACGGCGTCCTGCCGCTCGGAAAGATCTACACGCTGGCGTACTCGCCGGCCAACAACAAACTGCGCGCCGTCACGCACGGCCGCGGACTTTGGGAGCTGACGGTTGCGGCAGGTTCGGCGTGCGGCGGCAGCGTGCCGGCCGCGCCGACCGGCGTGACGACGACTCCGAGCAGCGGACAGGTCACCGTCTCCTGGACGGCGGTCGCCGGCGCGACGAGCTACAAGGTTTACCGCGTCGCCGGCAGCGCCTGTCCGACCAGCGACATCGGCACGGTGGTCGGCTCCGGCATCACCGGAACCTCCTTCGTCGATACGACGTCATGCACGGTCGGCAACTTCGCCTATCGCGTTGTCGCCGTGAACGCCGCGAACTGCGAAAGCCAGCCATCGAACTGCGTGACCGCGACCATCGCTGCACCGGTTGCACCTTCCTCGCTCACCGCGACCGCGAGCGGCTCGGGCCAGATCAACCTCTCGTGGCCGGCGGTCGCCGGCGCGAGCCGGTACGAGATCTTCCGCTACGACAACTCGACCTGTCCCGCGCCGAATAACGGGGTGCAGATCGCGAGCAATATCAGCGGCACGACGTACTCGAATACCGGCCTGACCAACGGAACGCCGTACGCGTACTACGTGCGCGTGCAGACGTCGTGTCCGGGCGCGCCGTTCTCCTCATGCGCGACCGCGACTCCGACCGCGTGCGCGCCGCTTGCCGCTCCGACGAGTGTCTCCGCGACTGCCACCGCACCGAACACGATCACGGTGACGTGGTCGACTGTCGCCGGCGCGACGTCGTACAAGGTTTATCGCGCCAGCGGTGCATGCACGGCGCCGAACGGCAGCTACACGCTGCTGACGAGCGGCGTCGCCGGTACGTCGTACAACGACGCGACGGCGACGTTCGGCAATCGCTACTCCTACAAAGTCGTCACGACCACCGCATGCGACTCCGCGCTTTCCGCGTCGTGTGCGTGGGCTGAAGCGTACGGCGACTGCGTGACCGCGCCGACGTTTGCCGGCGTCGGTACGGTCGTCACCGGCGCGGGCTCGACGTGCGGCATCGATCTGACGTGGAGCGCCGGTACGACGAACTGCCCCGGCGCCGGCAGCATCAGCTACACGATCTATCGCAGCACCACCGCCGCTTTCCCGGCCATCGCCGCCAATCGCATCGTCTCCGGCGTCAGCACGACGACGTACACCGATTCGAATCAGCTGCAGGCCGGCGTTACGTACTACTACGAAGTGCATGCGGTCGACAGCCGCAACAACTCCGAAGACCTGAACGCCGTCGAGAAGAATGCGACGGCGCAGGGCGCCTGCACGGCGGCGCCGAATGACGTGCAGGTCTTCACCGTCACGGCGACCGGCGGCGCCGGCGCGACGTCGGGCCAGAACATTCTGCAGTGGGTGAATCCGGCCAGCGGCGCGCCCGGCACTACGGTGCGCGTCAACTACCGGACCGACACGTATCCGACCGGACCGACCGATGCCGCGGCGACCGTGCTCTTCACCGCGCGTCCGGTGTCGTTCGGCGCGAAGGATTCGTTCACACACAGCGGTCTGACGAACGGCACTACCTATTACTACGCGATCTGGGTGCAGTACTGATGCACGAGGACACCGTCATGAACATGAACCGATCTGCTTCCGCCCGCTCGCGAATGCTGCTCCTCGCGCTGGCCGTCGTCTGCCTGCTGCCCTCATCGGCTGCACTCGCCGACAATGACAAGCCCGACAAAGAGCCGGGGAAGCTGCATCTCCGCGGCGGCAGCTTCGATCCGAAGAAAGAAAGCGGTCCGGCCAGCCTTCCGCCGGCGGCGCAGTATCTGCCGCCGCAGGCGAAAGCGGTCGGCATTCGCGGCCGCTATAACCTGGTGCAGTTCGATGCGCCGGTCCGCCCGGAATGGCAGGAAGCGATCCGCGGCACCGGCGCGAAGATCGTCCAGTACGTTCCCGACTACGCGTTCATCGTGCAGATGACGCCGGCGCAGGAAACGGCGGTCCGCAACGTCCCGCACGTGACGTTCGTCGGCAACTACAAGCCGGCGTGGAAGGTCGATCCCGATTTGCTCGCCGCTCTCTCCGGTCCCGGCAACATTCCGCCGGAATGGTCGGTGGTCGTGCAGCCGGGTGAATCGATCGCACCGATTCTCGCGGCGATGCAGCGCATCTATCCCGGCATGCAGCTCGTGAAAGGCGGCGATGACGGCGCACGCCGCGTCGTCATTCGCGTCGCGCCGGCAACGGCAATCACGCTGCTGCAGTACATCCTCGACAACGACGCCATCGCGTGGGTCGAACCGTACTACGAGCGAAAGCTGCTCAATGACGAATCGGTGTGGGTGATTCAGAGCGGCGTTCGCGTGGCCGGCGACATCGGCTCACTCGAGTACGCGAACTCCGCACCGATCTGGACGCACGGCATTCGCGGAACGGGACAGATCGTCGCCGTCGCCGACTCCGGCCTCACCGACAACGACTGCTTCTTCCAGCCGGCGCCGACGCATCAGGCGGTCGCAGCTCCCGGCGCGATTACCGTCGACGCCACGAAGCGCAAGGTCATCGCCTACAACGTGCTGCCCGGCGCGCAGGACGGCGATCAGGGTGGCACCGGCACGAATCCCTGCAGCTATCACGGCAGCCACGTGAACGGCTCGATCGGCGGAGACAACGACGCGAACGCGTCGACGGCGTCGGCCGCAAATCACAACGCCGCCGACGGCATGGCGCCGCAGTCGAAGGTGGTCTTCCAGGACATCGGCGCACTCGACGCCAGCAGTAACTGTTCGCTGGCCGGCATCCCGAACGATCTGCACGATCTCTTCAACCAGGCGTACAACGCCGGCGCACGCATCCACTCGAACAGCTGGGGCGGCGGCAACAACGGCGTCTACGACACCGAGTCGCAGCAGGTCGACGACTACATGTTCAACAACGAGTACCTGCTGACGTTGTTCGCGGCGGGCAACGCCGGTCCGACCGTGACGACGGTCGGCTCGCCCGGCACCTCGAAGAACACGCTGACGATCGCCGCCGGTACGCGCGGCAGCAACACCGCCGGCATGCGCATGGCGTATTACTCGGGCCGCGGTCCGACGGTTGACGGTCGCACGAAACCCGACATCCTCGCGCCCGGCGATTCGATCGTCTCGCTCAATGGCGACGCGACCGCCTGCAACACGCAGACGATGTCCGGTACGTCGATGGCGACGCCGACCACCGCCGGCGCCGCGATTCTCGCGCGCCAGTACTTCGCCGACGGCTGGTATCCGAGCGGCGCCGCGGTTCCCGGCAACAGCATGGCGCCGACGTCGGCAGCGCTGAAAGCGGTCCTCACCGCCGGCGCGCGCGCCATGACGGATCGCGATTGTCAAACCGCGCTCTGTCCGGTTGCCAACGGCATCATCGCGGCGTCGCCGAACCCGGCGGAAGGGTGGGGCCGCGTCACGCTTGCGGACAGTCTTTATTTTTCGACCGCCAGCGTTCCCGCATCGACGATCAAACTGAAGTTGTGGGACGTGCCGAACAACGCCGGCGTCACCACCGGCGTGAATGCCGAATACATCCTGCCGAGCGTTGCCGCCGGTACGCGGCTGCACATCATGCTGGCGTGGAACGACGTCCCGGGCGCGCTCGGTGCGGCAAAGGATCTCGTCGACGATCTCAACCTCGAGGTGATCGCGCCGAACGGTACGACCATCTATCACGGCAACCAGTGGGCGGCCACCGCCGCCGGCCTGCCGAAAGCGTCCGCGGTCGGACCGGTCGCGTACGACACCCTCAACAACCTCGAAGGGGTGCAGATCGCGGCGCCGGCCGCGGGCGACTATCGCATCCGCGTCCGCGGCTTCAACGTCCCCGGCTATCCGAACCTCTACGACTCGCGTCAGGGTTACGCCATCGCCGCGACCGGCAGCTTCTCCAACACCTGCGCGCTCGCCGCACCTGCAGGACTCGGCGCCACGACGCCGTCAGCGAATCAGGTCAATCTCACCTGGTCAGCCGTTCCGGGCGCAACCGGCTACGCGATCTACCGCTCGCTGGCCGGCTCGGCGAGCTGCGCGACCGGGATGGCGCAGATCGGCAACACGAACGGTACGACGTTCAACGACACGACCGTGCAGGGCGGCTTCCAGTATTCGTATTACGTGAAGACGCTGTCGCCGTGCGATGGTCCGGCCAGTAACTGCGTGACCGTCACGACGACCGGGAACTGCACGCTCAAACCGGTATTCGCAGGATTGACGTCCGCGACGAACGCAGGCACCGCGAGCTGCGCCGTGAATCTCTCGTGGAGCGCTGCGACCTCCAGCTGCCCGCTCGGCAACAGCGTCAAATACAACATCTATCGCAGCACGACGCCCGGCTTCACGCCGGCGGCCGGCAATCGGATTCAGAGCTGCGTCAGCGGCACGACCTTCAATGACACCGGCATGACCAGCGGCCAGTCGTACTTCTACGTCGTGCGCGCCGAAGATTCGACGACCGCGAACGGCGGCCCGTGCAACGGCGGCAACGAAGAGACGAACGCCGTCATCCGCAGCGCCACGCCGCTCGGCAACACCACGACGGTCGGAACGTGGACCGACAGCGACGTCAACACGCGCAACCAATTGATTCTCGCCGGCTCGTGGGCGATCGTTTCGAGCGCCGACAACGCCGGCTATCCGCAGACCGGAACCTACGCCTACAAAACGTCGGCCGGTACGACCAACTATCCGGACAGCACCTGCGCGAGCGCGCGCACGCCGGTCATCTCGCTTGCCGGCAACACCACCGTCACATTCTGGGAGCGCCATGCGCTCGAGTTCCAGTTCGATGGCGTCGTCGTCGAGTACTCGACGAACGGCGGCACGTCGTGGACAAAGCTGAACGGCAACGCGATGTACGGCGGCGCGACGTTCACCAACGCCGGCAACGCCTGCGGTTATGCAACGACCGACAGCGCGTTCGAATCGACGGCGGCTCCGCCGCAGGCGTTCACCGCGTATGCGTCGCGCAGCTTCAACGTCACCGCATCCGCCGGCACGAACTTCGTCGTCCGCTGGACTCTTTCCTCCGACGGTGGCGTGAACGACCCCGGCTTCCTCCTCGACAACATCTCCATCACCAACGCGAACGTTCCGCAGCCCTGCGTCATCTGCACGACACCCGGCGTTCCGACCGGACTCGCTGCCACGACTCCGTCGAACAACACCGTGCACCTCGCGTGGAGCGCGGGCGCGCCGGCCGGAGCGACGTACAACGTCTATCGTTCCAACGGTGCCTGTCCGGGCGGAGTGTTCTCGTCCGTCGCCACCGGCGTCGCAGCTCTTACGTACGATGACTCCGGGCTCACCGGCGGCAGCGCGTACTCATACAAAGTGACCGCCGTCGATTTGACCGGCGGTTGCGAATCCGGCTTCTCGTCGTGCGCCGGTGCAACGGCGACCGGCGGTCCCGGACTCTCATCGCGCGGCCGCACGACGTCGTCGCGTCCTGAAGATACGACGTCGGCATCGGCCGCCACGCGCTGGATTTACAACAGCGGCGCGACGACGCTCGTCCCGCCCGGCATCGGTTCCGTCTACGCCGTCTCCAACGATCGTGTGCTGCATGGTCTCGTCGGCGGCGCCGCCGGCGGCGGATTGTGGGCAGCGTCGTATACGCCGTGGCTCAGCAACGCGCCGGTGCAGTCGCGTCCACCTGTTCCGAGCATTCCGATTGGCGCTTCGACGAAAGAAGTGTTCCTCGGCGCGCAGGACGGCAACGTCTACTGCGTCGATGCGAACAGCGGCACGCAAATCTGGCGCACCGCCGCGCCGCTCGGCGACATGATTCAGGCTTCGGTCGGCGGCATCTTCACGTATTACGGCGGCGGACTGAATCTTCTCGGCGCCGGTACGCGCAACTCGACGAATCCGAACGCGATGTACGGTCTCAATCCGAGCACCGGCGCGACGGCGTGGCTCTTCAACAACGGCGGCGGCGCGTCCGGCATCGGCATCATCGCCGGCGATCCTTTCTTCGACTACGGTTCGGTCAATCCGGCGAAGAACAAGATCTACTTCACCAGCCGGACGCTGACCGGCGGCAGCACCGGAACGGTCTGGTGTCTCGACATCACCGCCTCCGCGGCGACGCTTTGCAGCGAGCCGGGCTCGTCGTGGCCGGTGTCGATCGGCGACGCCGACAGCGCGCCGACGCTCTTCAACAATCGTCTGTACATCGGCACGAACAGCGGCTGGGTCTACTGCCTCAATCCGCTGACCGGCGCGACGATCTGGAGCTTCAACGTCGGCGACGGACCGATCAAAGGCTTCGTCGATCCCGACTGGATGGCCTCCGCGACTCCGTATCGTCTCTACATCTCGACGAGCACGAAGGTCACGGCGCTCGTCGACAACGGCGCCAGCGCGAGCTCGTTCTGGTCGCAGTCGATCGCCTCGCCGTCGATTCCGCTCTACACCGGCAACGAGCTTTACGTCGGCTCGTCGGACGGACGTTTCTACGAAATGACGAACCTCAGCGCCGGCGCGCCGACCGTGAAATCGGTGCAGCTCGGCACCGGCGCATACAGCGTCGGCAGCCCTTCGTACGACTTCGCGAACGGACTGGCGTACGTCGGCACCGACTCCGGCAAGCTCTACGCCGTGAAGGTGCCGCTGCCATGACAAAGGAGATGACGATGCGAGCTCTCACAATTGCAATCGCCGCCGCGGCGCTCGTCGCGGCAGCCGTTCCCGCCGATGCGGCGTCGAAGCCGAAGGCCGACAAGAGCTGTCTGTCGGTCAGCGTCGGCTCGAGGCAGTCTCCGGGGAAGGGAAACGGAAACGGCAACGCCTCCGACGACGAGAAAGAGTTCGAGAGCGGCGTGACGCAGTTCTCCGCGACGCAGGTGACCGACATCGAGTTCGCGATCGTCTTCTCGCAGACGGTCGCCGCGCAGTTCACCAACGCGCAGGTCGTCGAGTTTCGCGTCTACACGCCGCAGGGAAATCTCTACGAGACGATCTCCATCCCGATCACGAACAATCCGGCCAGAGCGGGGGAGAAGCATCGCATCGCCGGCTATCCCGATCTCATTCCGGTGCAGGTGCTGACGTCGATCAATCACGGCGGCGGCCGCGGGATGTTCGCGAAGGTGACGCTGCCGGTGGCCGGTACGCCGATCATTTCGAACTCGCTGTACGGAACGTGGAAAGCGGAAGCGGTCGTCGAAGATGAGATCGCGCCGTGCAGTCTGCCGGCGCAGTTCACCATCACGCAGTGACACGACGCCATGCGCGGATCGCGGCGCTCGCCGCGATCCCGCTGCTCGCCCTCGCCTGGCTCGCGACGAGTGTCGTTCGCATCCGGCGCGAGCTGCGCGTTCCCGTTTCACTGCACGACATCGCTTACGCCGGCTCGCGTTCCTGCATCGGCTGTCATCCCGTTCACTACCGCACGTGGCACGCGACGTTCCATCGCACCATGACGCGGGAAGCGACCGCGGAGGCGGTGCTCGGCGATTTCGACAACGCCACGCTCGATTACGAAGGCGTCCGCTCGCGTTTCCTCCGCGATGCCGACGGCACGTTCGCAATCGAGACGATCGGGACCGATGGAAGATCGCAGCACTTTCCGATCGCGCGCACCGTCGGCTCGCGCCGCGTGCAGCAATACCTGACCAGGATCGACGATCACTACATCCGACTTCCGTTGGCGTGGAACGTCGATGAGAAGCGCTGGTTCCATCTGAATGCAGGGTTTCTCGATCCCGACGGCACGCCGTTTCATCAGCACAGCGCGCTGTGGGATGCGAACTGCATCTTCTGCCACAACGTCAAAGCGAATCCGTCGTTCGATCGCGACACACGCCGTTTCGACAGCAAAGTCGCCGAGCTCGGCATCGCCTGCGAAGCGTGTCACGGTCCCGGCGCGCGTCACGTCGAAGCGAACGGCTCGCCGCTGCGCCGCTATCTGCTGCATTACGGCGGGCGCCACGATCCGACGATCCTTTCGCCGCTCGAGTTACCGAAGGAGCGACAGGTTCAGGTTTGCGGACACTGCCACGGCCAGCGCCTCCCGAATCCGCGCACGCGCATCGCCGAGTTCATGAAAAGCGGCGACCCGTACACCGCCGGCGACGATCTCGATCAATACACGCGGCCGATCGACATCAACACGCAGGTTCCCGGCGTCGACGCGTCGCTGCGCTTCTGGAAGGACGGTACACCGCGACTGACCGCATACGAATATCAGGGACTGCGGATGTCGGCCGATTACCGGAAAGGCTCGCTGACCTGTATCTCGTGTCACACCGCGCACGGTGGCGATCCGCGCGGGATGATCGCGCCGGCGATGCGCGGCAGTGCGGCGTGCGTTCGCTGTCACGAAGCGATCGGCCGCGACATCGCCGCGCATACGCGTCACGCACCGAACGGCAGCGGGAGTGATTGCTACGCCTGCCACATGCCGAAGATCGTTTACGGTCTGCTCGACGTGCATCCGACGCATCGCATCCAGCGTCCCGATCCGTCGCGCGCGTGGCGTTATGAGATGCCCGAGGCATGTACGTTGTGTCACACGAATCGCACCGCCAGCTGGGCCGCGCAGTCGATGGCGTCGCGATTCAATACGACGCTGCCCCCGTTGCCGTCCGGCGACGAGTTCAAAGTCGCGGAGAACGTTCGTCAGCTGTTGTCGGGCGACGTCGTGCAGCGTTCCGTCGCCGTGATGGCACTCGGCGGCGAAGCGTCGTACAGCAACGCCGCGAACGATCGTCTCTGGGCCGTGCCGTTCCTGCTCATCACGATGGACGACAACTACGCGTCGGTGCGCCACTTCGCGTACCGCGCGCTGCGCTCGCTCATCGCTCGCGCGAATGCATCGGTCGTCGCCGGCGCCATATCGCTGCCGCGATTCGATCCGCAGTCGCCACCCGATGCGCGACGTGAGGTCATTGCTGCATGGGAGGCATGGTGGCACGCGCTCGACAAGCGTCGCATCGCCCATCCGGGCGACGCGGTTCCGCTCGACGCCGCGTTCCAGCCGCGTCGCGACGTCATCGAGCCCTTGCGCGCGAAGCAGAACGACCGGATGATCGCCATCGGTGAATGACAAGGTTCGCAGCACGCACCTCCGCTTCGGCTGGACGCTCCTCGCGATCGCCGTCATCGCCGGCGCGCTTCTCGAATCGCTCCTCGGCTGGAAGTCTTCGCTCCTTGGCGACGACGAGCTCCGCCACCGCCTCTGGTCGCTCGCCCATTTCCACGCCGCGTTTCTCGCGCTGCTGAATCTCATCTATCCGTCAGCGACGAAAGCGACGAAGCCGTCGCGCGCGCTCATCGCCGGCAGCGTCCTGCTCCCTCTCGGTTTCTTCCTCGGCGGTCTCGCACATCCCGAAGGCGATCCCGGCATCGGTATCTGGCTCGCCCCGCTCGGCGCCCTGTTCCTCGCATGGACGGGCGTGCGACGTGCACTCGAGTAACGCATGAGTCACGTCATCCTCGCATTCGCGCTCATGTTCCTCTCGTGCAGCAGCGCGCCGCCGAAAGAACGCGTCTTCGAAGGAACGGTCCGCGAAAACAAAGCGGTGTCGAAGCCGCACTTTCAGCGGATGAGCCGCTGGTATCTGGAAACCGCTGACGGCAGGTGGGACATCTACACGAGCGGTCACGATGAGACCATCGCGCCGTACGCCGACAAGCGTGTGCGCATTGCCGGCGAAGCGGTCGAGTCGGAGATCGAGGGACAACACCACCGGGAGATTCGGCCGTCCCGCGTCGAGCCGCTGGACTAGCGTTTCGTCCCGCGCAGCATGCGCGCGGATGCCGCAAACGCGCGCCGCAGATACAACGCCGGCAACGCGCTGCGCCTCTTCGCCGAATACTTCTGCATCACGTACGCCGCCGGCGGAAAGAGATGCTCGCGCATCAGCCGCAGCTTCGGACGGATTCCCGGCGTAAAGCGGAGATCGTCAACAAGCGTACGAATCTCACCCGGCGGTTGCGGCAGTACGACCGGACCGTAGCGCCCGTCGCCAAACGCGTAGAGCGCAAGCGCGAGCGCGGCGTCGAACGCCATATCGACATTCCGTTCCTTCGCCAGCATCGCGGTTGCTTCGAGCTCGGGAGGGGAGAGTGAGCCGTGCAGCAGGTGGATGTCGTACAGCCAGATCAGACGATAGTCGCCGCTGTGATGCGCGGTGAGATGAATGGCCGCGAGCAGCAGCGCGTCGGCGGCGCACGGCATCCGGATGCGCGAGCCGGCGCGGAACAGCACGCCGCGCGACCAGAGATGCTCGAACGTCAGCGCGTACGCGTAACGCTGCCGATTCGACAGCGCCCAGTGCAGATCGATGCAGTGCCGCACGCCGATTGCATCGACGCGCACCCACATCCGCTGGCGGCTGATCAATTCGCCGCCCGATCCCGACTCCTCGGCGTAACCGGCCTCGAGCAACACCCGTGCTGCGCGTCCGCCCGAGTCGCCGTCGATCAATACGTCGGTGTCGCAGCGCGGACGAAGCGACGAATGCGGATAGTGCGTCCGCGCCAGCGCCGCGCCCTTCATCACGAGCAGCGGAACATCAGCCGCGGCGAATCGCGCCAGCAGCGTTTCGAGCTCTCGCTCGCGCACCGTGTCGAGCACCGTCATCGCGCGCGCATCATCGAGCACCGCGGTCGCGAACGGACCGCGATCGCTGCTGTGCCGCAGATGCCACGCGATGAGCGGCGTCGCGCCATGCGCTGCCGCTTCGTGCGCGAGCGCTGCGTCGTCGAGCGGCCCGTCCGGAGCCGTTCCCTTCATCAGCGACGCGAGCAGTGCTGTCCGGTCGTTCAACGGTACGTGACCTCGAGCGCCGACTGGCTGATCATCAACGGCACATAACGCGAGACGACGTCCGCATCGTCGTTGACGACGACGCCGTCGACCTCCAGCCACGCATGTCCGGGAAAGAGATTCGGCTTTCGTCCGATGCCGATGCACAACTTCGCCGCCACGCCGCGCCGCGACAACATCCGCTGCAGCGCAAGCGCGCGATGCATGCAGTTGTGCGCGAGCGGCGTTCGCGACGTGACGCGCCCGAACACGTGAACGAGCCGTGCATCGACCGCGCCTCCGTGCGATGGAACGTCGAGCACGCCTCGCAACGCCAGCCGCGGAGAAACGCGCAGGACCAGTCGCACCCACGCAAGCATGAGAAACGACTCGACAGCGAGCAGCAGCGTTCGCATCACGGCAGTGTGCGGCAAAACCGATGGCGGGGATCGCGCATTTCGCGAGCTCATTCGTTCAGAAGGTCAGACGATAGGACAGCGTGAAGTCGCGGCCCGGCATCGGCACCGCGTCTTTGATCGGATTGACGTGGTTGTATGCGAGCTCATCTGTCAGGTTGTTGCCGCGCAGCATCAGATCGTGCACGACCTTTCCGGTGAAGAGGCGATACCCGAGCGCCGCGTTCACGAGCGTGTACCCCGGCGTGGTCGTCTCGAAATCGGCGACGTGATTCTGCGCATTTGCGCGGCGCACTTCCGCCAGCGCGAAAATCGCCGCTCCCTGATAGCGCAGACCGACGCCGTAGCGAACCGGCGGGATGAACGGCAGCGAGCCGCCGCCGTTCGCGAGCGTGGCGCGAACGTAATCGCCGGTGAACTCGAGCGCGAGGTGATTCGGATCGCTGTGCAGCAGCGCGAAGTCGACGTGTGCTTCCGCGCCGCGGAAGTTCGCGTTGCGCTGCTGGAACTCAAACACGCGGAAGCCGTCTTCTTCCGCGCCGGTGGCCTGCTGAAAGATGTAGCCATCGAAGCGTTGCTGGAAAAAGCTCAGCTCACCGGTGACGACGCCGGTCCGTTTGCGCAACGAAAGGTCGAGGCCGTTGCCGCTCTCCTTGCGCAGATTCGGATTGCCGACTTCGAACTGGAACGTCGCTTCGTGCGCGCCGTCGAAGTAGAGCTCCTCCGCGACCGGCAGCCGCGACGAATGCGACATCGACAGCGACGCCGTGTAGTCGGCGTTCGGCACGTAGACAACGCCGGCCGATCCCGATAGTCCGTTGAACGAACGATCGGGGAGCTCGTCCGACGTGACGGTCACGTCCTGATGTTCGTAACGTCCGCCGAACTGCAGCCGCCACGCGCCGCGGCCTGCTTCCTCAAAGATGAACGCCGAGCGGCTCTTCGTCACGGTCGGCGGCAGCAGCGACTCTTCGCCTTCGACTTTGAAGTCGCGAGTGGAGTACTGCACGCCGAACGCGCCATGCAGCGGCCCGAGGTCGCGATGAGAAGCCTCGACACGCCCCTCGGTCGAGCGATTGAGGAACTCGATCGCCGGAGTGCCGCCGGCGATCTCGAAATGCCGATAGTCGGTGTTTCCAATCCGCACGCGGATGCGCGACAGCGGTCCGCTGTCGAACGCCGTTTCGCCTTTCAGGTCCCACCGGCGCTGGCGCATGTCGATGCGAACGGTCTCTTCCGGCTTGACGCCTGGTCCGGCGTCGGAGACGCCGTAGTTCGTATCGAGACCGCCGTAGGAAATGCCGAGGAAGCCGTGATCTCCGACGAAGGAAGCGCCGAGCGATCCGCTGGTCGTGTCGATGTCGCTGTTGAACAGCTTTCCGATCGGCGTCTCGTAATCGCCGGTCGTCCGCTTGCTGAAGTTGCCCTGCCATGCAAACGCGCCGCTGCCTCCGGTCAATGACAGATGACCACCTTTCTCGCCAGCGTTCGACGTCGTCCGCAACTCGGCTGCGCCGGAAAGCGCCTGCGTGATGCGCGTCATCGGCACGCGGTCATCGATGATGTTCACGACGCCGCCGACCGCGTTGCTGCCATAGAGCAGCGTCGCCGGTCCGCGCACGATCTCGATGCTCTCGGCGTTGGCCGGATCGACGGTGACGTTGTGGTCCTGGCTGACGTTCGACGCGTCGCCGACGCCGACTCCGTCTTCGAGCACGCGAATGCGATCGCCGCCGAAACCGCGAATGACCGGCCGGCTCGCTCCCGGCACGAAGCCGGTGCTTGCAACGCCCGGTTCCTGCGCGAGCGTTTCACCGAGCGTCGGCTGCTGCCGCGACTGCAGTTCCTGGCCGTTGAGACTCGAGATCGGCTGTGCGACCTCCGAGGCCGCGCGCGGATCGATGCTGCCGCTGACGACGATCTCTTCGTGATGGACGGAGAGATCGAGCGCGAGGTTCATCGTCGTCGCGCCGTTGACGAGCACGTCAGTCGTGCCGGTGCCGAAGCGGGGACTGTTCGCCTGGAGCAGGTGATGTCCGGACGGAACGTTGTTGAACGTGTACTTACCGTTGGCGTCGGCGGTCGTCGTGCGATGCAGATCGACGAGCTCGACGACGACGGATGGAGCGGGAGTGTTGGTTGATGAGGTGACGATGCCGGTGATGGTTCCGGTCGACTGACCGAATGCAATGACCGCGTGAAAAAACAGCAGCGCAGCAACGAGCGCGCGAACGCTTCGCATAGAAAAATCCTCCTCGAGATTCCGGTGAACGGGAGCGCGGGAAACGCGTTAGCGAGGAGGGCCGCGTGAAGTAGTGACGGCGACGCGCGCGCTGACCGGAGCGGCTGTGATCGCGACGACGACGGCGACGACGAAGAGTCGCGCGTACGGTGCGGTGACGAGGTCGAGCGTACCTGCCGAATGCTGACGAAGACACGCCGCGCATGGATGCGGCTGCGTTGCTCGAGCGGCATGGAAGTGCGCGAGATTCGGCGTGCTGCACGTGCCGATCCGTTCGAGTGGCGGCTCTTTGAAAAGATCGTCGATCAGTCCGTCGTGCTGGTGAGGCGCGACCGAGAAGATCGTGACGAGCAGCGCAAGCGCAATGAGCGCCGCACGGCGAACGAAGAAGGTCTGCTTCACAGTCGCAGCAGCCTCTCTCGCACGATTCGCGAATGCATCCGGCTCGACTGCAGCTGCTGGCCGCTTTTCAGCGTGAGCAAATAGGTTCCGCCTGGCATCGGACTGACTCGCGCGATCATCGATACATTCACGATCGCGCCGCGTGAAAGACGAATGAAAAGGTCTCCGTCGAGACGCGCTTCGAGATCCTTCAGCCTGTAGGTGATCGTATGTTTTTCGCCGCGCGTCGTCGTCAGGTGCAACAACTCACCGTCAGCAACGGCAGTGGCCAGCTCTTCGACCGGCACGAGGATGATGTCGCTGTTGCGCCGCGCCGGGATCCGCCGCAGCGGCGGCGCAGCCGCTTCGTATTGTGCGACCGCCGCGCGTACACCGTCGCCGGATGCTTCTCGCAGATCGGCCCGATCGAGCCGTTCTGCCGCGCGCCGAATCGTTTCGCGCAACCGTGCCGTGTCGACCGGCTTCAGCAGATAGTCGACCGCGTTCATGTCGAACGCGCGCACCGCGTATTCGTCGTGCGCGGTAACGAACGCGATCATCGGCAGGACGTTGCGCCTGAGCAGACGAACGACCGTCAGTCCGTCGATCTCCGGCATCTGCAGATCGAGCAGCGCAAGATCGGGACGCTCGCGCTCGATCAGCTCGACCGCTTCCGCGCCGCCGGCCGCTTCACCGACGAACGCGACGTCGTCGAAGGTTCGCAGCATCGACCGAAGCAGCGAGCGCGCGGGACGTTCGTCGTCAGCGATGACGACGCGCAGCTTTTCCTTCATGCGCCACCAGCCGCGCTTCGCGCCGTGAGTCCGGCTGCCGGAAGGACGATCACCGCAAACGTGTCGGACGACGTCGGCGTGAGCGTCAGTCCGGCCATCGTGTCGTAGTGATGCCGCAGTCGTGCATCGAGGTTCGACAGCCCGACGCCGTGCCGTCTTCCATCAGCGATCTCTTTCTCCGTCGTCAAACATCCGGTGTTGCGCACCGTGACGACGACGTTTGCGCCGTCCGCGCGTGCCTCGATGACGACGTCTCCTCCGGTGCGGCTTCGTGCGATGCCGTGCTTGATCGCGTTCTCGACGAGTGGCTGAATCAGCAGCGGCGGGATGCGCATCGCACGCAATGCGGGCGGCAGATCGATCTGCACGTTCAACCGTTCCTCGAATCGCGCCTGCTCGATCTCGAGGTACGCCGTGACGAGCTCGATCTCTTCGCCGAGCGTCACCGCCGCACCGCCTGTTCGCAACACGCCGCGCAGCAGCGACGTCAATTTCATCAGCGTGATCTCCGCCTGCGGCGGCGAGGTTTGAATCAGGTAACCGATCGTGTTGAGCGCGTTGAAGAGGAAGTGCGGATTGACCTGGGCTCGCAGCGCACGCAGCTCCGCCTCGGTGGCCAGCTTGCTCATCTCCTGCTCGTGTAAGCCGCGATCGTAGCGTTCGCGCGCGAGCCGCAGCGCGTCGATGCGGCGCCCTGCGAGCAGCGACACGTCGTTGATCATCGTCACGTCGTCCGACAGCAACCGCCGTCCGCCGGCCAGCCCGGCGATGCGCAGTGCATAGCGAGGCTCTTCCGTCGTCGGGACTTCGACGACCGCTTCCGCTTCGCCGGCGTCGCTCGTCTGTTCGCTCCACGTCAGTTCGTTCGCGGCAAGCGGAGCGCGCAGCAATTCGGTGACGACGTCGAGCACGTCCGCCGGCTCTTCGAGCGCGCTGATGCGTGCGGCGATGTCGTCGCGCAGCGCGGCATAGTTGACGCGGTGCAGCATGACGGTGTCGACGAACCATGTTGAGGCTCGCCGGATGCCGGAGTAGCTGAGCGCGGTGACCACGAGGAGGATGACCGATCCCGCGATTGCGACCGGATCGTTGCGGAAGTCGTGGCGGGCGAGGAGAGGAACTTCGACGGCGACGTAGAGTCCCGACGCCAGCGACACCAGCACGAACAGCGCAACCGCCCGCTTCAGAAAGAGGTCGGCCAGCGCGAAGCGGAAGTCGTGATAGAGGATCGCGAAGATCAGCGGAATCGACGCGTGATGGCCGGCCAGCTCGACGTACCACGCGTCGTGCGGCGTCTCGCGGCTGAGGTGCAGCGCGGTGACGGCGAAGACCGCGAGCGCGATGATCGACCATGCGCGACCTCCGCCGGGGCGGCGTCTCGTCAGCAAAAGCAGCGGCAGGGTGAGCGCGACGTACGACCACGTCAGCGTTTGCAGTGCGCTCGTCGACGGTGCAACGCCGTGCGCCGCCGACCACAACATCATCACCGCCGCGACACTGCTCGCCGCGTACGCGATTCTGATGATCGCGCTCGAGACGCGCGCGAATCTGCCGTCGCGCTGCGATCGAAGGACGGAGTGGACGACGACGGCCGGCAGAAAACCGAGCGCGCTGTATGCGATTCCGATCAGCAGCGGATGCGGATCGCGCGCGGCGAAGTCGCGGATTCCGTAACCGGCGAGGCCGGCCACGTTCCAGATCAAACCGAGGACCGCGGTCGCCAGCGGCAGCCTGTCATCACCGGTGTCATCGACCTGTTTGCGCAGCGGCATGCGTCGCTGCAGCACGAGGGCGAACAGCATTCCGTACAGCGCCGCGCCTGCGACGAAGCCGAGGAGATGGATGACGGCGGCGACGTTGG
This sequence comes from Acidobacteriota bacterium, assembly GCA_034667465.1. Taxonomy (GTDB): domain Bacteria; phylum Acidobacteriota; class Thermoanaerobaculia; order Gp7-AA8; family Gp7-AA8; genus JAOBAU01. The sequence goes on from JAXDJV010000004.1 coordinate 172,019, forward strand.
TGGTCGGCATGAGGAATGAGCTCGGAGCCACAATACGCCGTCGGCCTGACGGCGGACTGCTACTCTCCGTCGGTGTCCGCTCCATTGCGCTGGCGCAGCCACCGGCTGAGCGCGCGGCGGAGCAGCACCGCCTCTTCGATGGTGATGTTCGTGGAGATGGTCCGTTCTTCCGACATCGATGCGACGGTGATCTCGAGCCCGTCAGTCGGTTCGGTCGGTTCGATGAAGACCGCGGACGGACCGGTGATCGCTTCGAAGATCGAGCGCGGAAAAAGCGACGGGCGGATCTTCACTGCCGCGCCTCGGTACACTCTTCGAAACCGCGCCAGATCTCGTCGAGCTCTGTCCTCGCCATCTGCAACGCACGCAGTCCTTCCGCGGTGATCGAGTAGTAACGGCGCGGCGGTCCGGAGTAGCCGGCGAGCGGCGGATCCTGCCGCGACGTGATGAGGCGTTTGCGCAGCAGCCGTTGTAGCGTGCTGTGCATCGCGCCGGAATGAATGTGCCGTCCGACGCGCTCCCGGATCGCGGCGAGCGCCTCGCCGCCCGGAACTTCGGCGCCGATGCACGCAAGCGTGATGAGCACCGCCTGCTCGAACATTCCTGAGATCTCGCCACGCGTCGCCATCGTTCGCGGCGCAGTACAGCCGATGTCGGATCGCCGTGCGACTTCTTTCCAATGAGCGGCACCGCGGAACGCATGAACGGGGAGCTGGCAGCGATGAATGGCGAGGTCAGGTCTCCGCGCGAAATCGTGGCTCGATCTGCCGGCTTCGACCAATCACCGCGGGAAACAGAGCTGCCGCTGCTACGATCACCGCGCGCATCGAACATGAGAGACACGCCGCGAAGTTTTTCGTGGCGTACGTCCGCCGCGCCGTCCCCCGCGTACATCCATCACAGCGATCGAACGCTGCAACTAAAGGAGATCGTATGAACTTCTCGCCCATGCGCCGGCTGGCCGGTGCGCTCTTCATCATCCTCGCCGTCGCGATTCCGCAGGCTCGCGCGTCGAGCCATCGCGAGGCGCTGTCGGTCCTCAACGAACCGTGCGCCGACAACACCGACACCTTCGCGTGGGTGTCGAACAGCACACACGACAAGCTCTACCTCGTCATGGATTTCAATCCGCTGCACGAGCCGGGGCAGGGGAACCAGGGCTTCCGCGCGTGCAACGGTTATCGCTACGAGTTCCACATCGGCAAAGGAACGAGCCTCAAAGACGAGGCGGTCTATCGCGTCGAGTTTAAGAACAAACTAACGCCCGAAGCCGCGCCGACCGCGGCCGATGCGCTCGGCGGCGGCAACGAACTGCTGTGGCAGCTCACCGGCGGCACCGAGACGATGACGGTCACGCGACTCTTCGCGCCCGGCAGTCCGAATCCGATCGTGCTCGGCGAGAACCTGAGAGTCCTCCCGAACAATCACGGTCCGCAGACCGATCGCCTTGTTTACGGTCTCGGGCCATTCAAAGGCTACGACTCGGGCGAGTCGGCGAGCCGCGAGCAGGGACTCTACGATCAGACGTTCGTCGACACGTTCATTCAGACGCTCACCGGCGGTGCGCGCATCATCGCCGGAGAGTTCGACGATCCCTATCAGCTCGACGAGAAGGGCATCTTCGATCTCGTCAACCTCGGCCGCACGGATCTTGGCGGCATTCAGGGCGCGCGCAACACTCCGGTCGAAGACGTCTTCGCCGGTTTCAACGTCTTCTCGATCGCGCTCGAAATTCCGACCGCCGATCTCTTCCCGAACGGCATCCCGCACAACGGCACGGCCAACACGACCTCGACGGATGCGCTGCTGCGCGTCTGGACGAGCATCAGCCGCCAGGGGACGCAGACCGTCGACGCGACGAACATCATCACCGGCGTTCGCGGCTCCGGAAACTACGAGATCGTCGGCCGCAACGCGCTGCCGCTCTTCAACGCGGGACTCGTCGGCACGCAGCGCCAGACGCTTTATCTGCACACCGATCCGATGAAAGACGTCTCGCGTTTCGGCGCCGACATTCTCTTCCCGGTGCTGGTGCGCGATGCCGAAGCGCTCGGCATCTACAAAGCGCTCGGCGTTCCTGCGAGTGCCGTGACGACGCTCAAAGGTCCGCGGCTCGACATCATCAACGCCATCAATCTCGGCCGTCCGATTCCGGTCGCTGATGGCTCGACCGGCGACGTGATCACGATCGACGCTTCGATTGATTCGCAGTTCCCGAATGGCCGTCGCCTCGGCGGCGGCAGCGCACCGAACAAACATCAGGTCAACGTCAACTCGGTGCTCATCAGTCTCATCGTCGCCGGCGACCCGGGCGCGAATCTCGCGAAGGGTGTGGAGACCAACGACAAAGACTTCCTGCCGCGCTTTCCGTTCCTCGCGCCGGCGCATCAGGGATTGCTGCAGGGACATGGCGGCACGAACGCAGTGTCGCTGCCGACGCCACCGAATCCGGCTTCGCCGCAGCCGTGACAGGGAGAGGAGATACGACCATGAAACGACGCATTGCACTCATTGCTCTCACACTCGCCGCGCTCATCCCGGCCGCCGCGTTCGCGCAGCACGGACGCATAAAGAGCCAGGGATTCGCTTCCGATTTTCAGACCGTTCCGGTGATGGGCAACACGCCCGGTCTCGCCGGCGCGAACTTTCAAACGTACGTGACGATTCTCAATCCGACGGCGAACGCGTTCGCGGTTGAAGTGACGCTGTTCGACAACGCCGGCACGAAGCGCACCGCGACGATCAATCTCGCCGCGGGCGAATTGAAGACGTATCAGAATTTCCTCGACGCCGTGTTCGGTCTCGTTGGCGGCGGCGCGGTGCAGTTCCGCAGCCCGGAGTCGGCCGGCGGCTCGCACGACAATCGCTTCATCGTCAACGCGGAGATCTGGACGGCCGGCGCCAGCCGTTACGGCACGAGCCTTCCGACTCTCGAGTTTGCAGGAACGAGCTCGCGCTCGTTCAGCCCGGGCATCAGCGTCGGCAACGGCTCACGCGCGAACGTCGGCTGCTTCAATCAGTCGGACGCTGCGAACGCGATCAAGGCGACGATCTACGACGCGTCCGGCAAGGTCGTCGTCGGCACCGTCAATCTGAACCTGCCGGCGAATGCGTGGGGACAGGCCGGCATTCCGTCGATCGTCAGCAATGGTTACGTGCAGTTCGATCCGTCGGACTCCGCGGTCTGCTACGCGGTCGTCGTCGACAACACGACGAACGACGGCAACTTCGTCCCCGCGACTGAGTACCGTCCGTGATGCTCCGCGGCCGCCGGCGCGCAGCACGCCGGCGGCCGCGTTTTCAGGTCGCGAAGAAGATCCGCTCGATCGACCACCAGAATCCGGTCGCGGCGATCGCGAGCGAGCAGGGGATGACGATGCGCTGCCGGTACCAGGGCTTGTTGCGGAACGGCAATCCGATCAGCAGGAACGCGACGAAGATCACCGTCAGCTGGCCGCACTCGACGCCGGCGTTGAAGGCGAGCAGTGCCGGGACGAACTCGGAACGCGGCAGGCCGATCTCGTTCAATACGCCGGCGAAGCCCATGCCGTGCAGCAATCCGAAGCAGAAGACGACCAGCGGCCGCCACGCGTGCAGTTTCGATGTGAAGACGTTCTCGACCGCGACGTAAACGATCGACAGCGCGATGAGTGGCTCGACGATGCGCGGCGGCAGCGAGACGACACCGTAGATCGTCAGCGCCAGTGTGATGGTGTGCGCGATCGTGAACGCGGAGACCTGCCAGAGCACCGGCCGCAGTTTCACCGCCAGCAGAAAGATGCCGAGGACGAAGAGGACGTGATCGAGTCCGCGGGGAAGAATGTGCGTGAAGCCGAGGCGGAGATAGAGGTTGATGACTTCGAGCCGTGTCGGTGGGACGACGGCGCGATCGAGTGCGAATGGCGAGCTCGTTTTCCCGCCTTCGACCCACTGGATCACTTTCCCGGCATCGCCTTCGTTGTGCAGTGAGAGCACGAAGAAACCGAGGATTGCATCGTCGGAAAAAGTGAAGCGCGAGACGGAGGAAGGGGTGCGGCCGCGCAGACGAAGCAACGTTGCCGTTGGCTTGCCGGCGACCGGCAGCGTCTCGACGTTTTCGTGCGCGACGCGTTTGCCGTCGAAGGAAAGATGAGCGCCATTCGCGACGGCGCGAAGATACGTATCGAGCGGAGTTTGCGGCGGCAGATGTTCGCGATCGACGAGCAGCTCGACGACGTACGTGCCGTCTTTCTGAAACGCGGCGTCGACCTGCACCATCCCGAGCTCGTGCGCGGCGAGCGGCGAAGCGAGCGCGATTGCGACGATGAACGCGGCGAGGCGGAAGCGCAAAATCACTTCGGCAGCTCGAACGTGATCGATGCCCACCAGCTCTCCCAGTCGACGCCCGCGCCGGCCGGCGCCGCCTGCATCTGCACCGCTTTGATCAGCCAGAAACCGGCGCGAGGAAGCCGCAGCGAGACGTGCCCCCTCGCATCGGTGCGCGCGCGAACGGGATGATCGGGATCGTCACGGTTCATCGCCACGACGAGTATGTTGGCGATCGGTTGCCCGCGATACAACAGCGAAAGCGGCAGCGCGGCGCCCGGCTTGAGCGTGTACGGATTTTTGAGCGGAAGCAGCTCGAGCGTGAAGCCGAGCGGAGCGTCGAACGTGCCTGATGTTTTGTCGTCCGCGGCGAGCAGCGCCTTCGCACAGCGATAGAAACGCTCGCGTCCCGACGCTGACGACTGTCCATTTTTCGCGCGCGCTTCGACGATGCGCTCGAGCCCTTCGTCTCGCAGATAGTCGTCGAACTTCGGGCCGTCGAGCGTGACCGGAAACGAATTGCTTTGATAGCCGATCCACTGCAGCCCGCTGTCGGACACGAGCGTCGTCCCCGCCGGATCGGCGCCCGCTCGCCCGACCATCGGCTTCTCCGCGCCATTGCGCCAAAGGATGAAGCGATCGACGAGCGGCGGGATGCGCGGCAACGGCTCGCCGCGGAGTTTTTGTCCAACGCGCAGCGAAGCGGTGACGAGCTCGCCCGAGCGCGGATGAAAGGTGGAGGGCTCAATCCACAGATCGTGCGCAAGCGCGGAGGAGGTGAGAAGGAAAGCAACGGCCACTGCCGCGAGACGCGTCATGACTGAACGATACGCGCCGGGGGCGATTTCGGATGGGTAACTGCGTTGACGAAAGATAAGACAGGGCGTATACAGGAGGCACGGTGGAACAAAGGAGAATATGACTCTCATGCGTTACTTACGCACGATTGCTGTTCTTGCCGTCGTCCTGTTCTGTGCGTTGAACCCGCCGACTGCGTTCGCCGATTGTCCTGGCGTTATGTGCGGCGGCGTCTGTAATCTCCAGGGATTCGACTACTGCATCTACGTCATGAATGGCGATGAGACGATGGCCTGCCGACAAGTCGGCGATCGAGGCTGCGCAAGCATGCACAGCATTCTCTGCTGCCCGCGCGATCCGCAGGCGTAACGTGCGGCGCGTCGTTCTTTGCGTCGTACTGATCGCCACGTTCGGTGTCGCGGCCGAGAAGATTCATCCTCCAGATCCGAAGTCCGGTGTCATCAACGGCAAGGCTGCTGTGCTGTTCTGGCCGGCGAATCCTCCGCCGTCGAATGATGTCCCGATTGGCGAACTGCTCCCATCGAACGACTGCCACGCCGTGCTCGAGCCGTGGACCAATCTCGCGGCCGAGCTGACATATCCCTGCGGTATCTGGTTCCAGCCACCGGAAGGTCGATATCGAGTCTGGCTCGAGAAAGGCGATTCGCTCACGCCGACGACTGCCGTTTACAACTATGCGGCGACGCCATCCGCCGACCGCGGTCAGGGCGTCGTCATGCCGGTCGCGCCGGGCGGTCGCGTTGCGCTTGCATCGTCGATCACCATTCCATCGAACGCCGAACTGCGGCTCATTAACTTCGACTCCTGCTGCAGCGGCACGAACTTCGCCCATCCGTTTGATCGTCGCGCGTTGCCGACTGCGACCGCATTGCGCGGCGGTCTGCTCGTGCCCGCCGGCCGTGTTTTCGCCGGCATCTTCGATCGCACCACGAACGAAGCGCTCGCAATCGGAAGGCTCGTTGACGTCGCCGCCGGGAAGGTCGTCTCTGTCGCGCCGCGGCCGCCGGTGAATGGCGCGGACGTCTTCGTCAGCTTCATGCGTCCCGATGTCCGGAAGACACGCGACGTCGACACGATCCGTCTCACACTCGATGGCGTCGCGCCGCAAACGCTCTTCGATGGAGCCGATCGCGTTTACGCCGCGTGGTACGGCGTGCAGAAACCGGTCGCGAAGCTCGTCGTCGAATCGAAGACGCTTCGCTTCGCGTCCCGCGAGCTCAAGCTCGCGAGCGGTCGCGTCTTCACGGTGCGCGATGAACTACACCGCCTTCCGAGCGTCGCCGTTTCGCTGCTCGCTCCGCATGGCGCGCTTGCGAAGTACGAACCTCGCATTGAAGCGCGACAACCGTCGCGCAACGAGGCGCTTCAATCGATGGCGATCGCTGCCGGCAGCGAAACGCGTATGGCCGCGCTTCCGGCAGAGCCACTCGACATCATATTGACCATCGGTCCGTGGACGTTTCGAAAGAGCGTCGATCTGACGCGCGGTGTCGACGAACGCGTCGTCTTCGACCTCCATCCAATCGTCGTCAACGGTATCGTCTACTACGGCCGCGATCCGTCGCCAAAAGCAGATGTCGCGTTCGATACCGGTGGCGGATGGGAACGAACGAAGGCCGACGATGCCGGCCGTTACGAGGCGACGCTCTGGACGCCGAACGACGCGTATCTGGCCGAGGTGCAGATCGCCGGTCGCGACGGCCCGCCGTTCGAGGAAGCGTTCGTGCAGATCACCGACAGCCGCACGCTCGACTTCCACGTCCCCGCAACGCGCTATCGCGTTCGCGTCGTGGACGCGCACAGCGGGGAGCCGGTGCGCGGCGCGTCGGTCTCCGCGGCGAACATCTTTCTGCATCCGTCCGGCGAAGAAGCGACGCTCATGCAGCGCGCCGCCGCGAATGACGACGGCGTGGCGATGCTTGCGCCGCTGCGTCGCGGAAAGCTCACCGTCCGTGCGCGCGCCGCCGGCTACTTCGATTCGGAAGCGGTTGATGGCGGCACGATCGCCAGCGAGGAGAGTACAGGCGAGCTCGAAGTGAAGATGCGCTCCGTCGGCGAGTCGGTGCCGATGAAGTTGCGCACCGCGGATGGAACGCCGGTCGCGGGCGCGGAAGTATGGGCGGTCGCGGCGACGAACGGAACGCGTGCGACGTTGTGGCGCGGTACGAGCGACAGCGATGGAATTGTTGAAGTGCCGCGCGGCGTCGACGGCGCCACGCTCCTCATTCGCTCGCGTGCGACGGCGAGCGCCGTCCGTCCGTTTCACGCCGCGAACAATCAGAGCGACATCCGGCGCGACATCATCCTGCAGTCCGCTGCGGCGCCGGTTCGCATTCGCGTCGGTTCGCCCGGCACGCGCATCGCCGTCTGGGTCGATGGCGCGCGCATCGTCGGACCGGCAGTGACGTTTCTCACCTGGTCGTCGGAAATGAGCGACGACGCCGGCATCTGGACGGCGCAGAATCTGCCGCGACAGCCGCTGCGTCTGCTGGCGTGGCGTCATCTGACGGAGACGGAGATCGTTGCCGGCCTGCGCGACGCAAACAGCGCCACGATCGCGTATCCGTGGCCGGCGTCCGTCGTCCTGCAGCCGCTCGAGTAGCGCTCAACGCGCGATCGCGGCTGAGTCCCACACGACCGCTTCCGCACGCAGCGACGTCGCGACCGCAACCTCGCCATGCTCGACCGCGCTCGCCGGATCGCCGCGGAACGACTCGACGGCTGCCGCCGCATCACCCGATGCCGCGAACACCTCGACCCATGCGTTGCGGCCGCTTCGTTTGGCCGCGTACAGCGCGCCATCGGCGACGTCGACGACCCGCTCCCACGAGACGGCGTCCGGCGTCGCGCGCGAGAACGGCCATGCCGCCACTCCGATCGAACACGTTCGGTGCAGGACCTCGCCGCCGGGAATCAGGAAGTCGTGCGCGGCTACCGCGGCGCGCACTTTCTCCGCCAGCTCGCCGGCGAGAATCCGATCGACGAAGCGAATGACGATGAGGAACTCTTCGCCGCCCCATCGCACGATGACGTCCGACGCGCGCACGGTCTGCTGCAGGAGTCGCGCGAGCTGAGCGAGCACCGCGTCGCCGGCGGCGTGGCCGTGCGCGTCGTTGACGTTCTTGAAGTGATCGAGATCGATGAGCAGCGCAATGAGATCGCCTTCGCCGCGCGCCGCGAGCGCGAGATCGGCGTGAATGGTTTGCTCGAGGTAACGGCGATTGCGGAGGCGTGTCAGCGGATCGGTGAGACTCGCTTCCTCGATCCGCACGTATGCGTCGCCGAGCTGCCGATTCTTTTCGGCAAGCTCGCTGGTCCGTTCCACGACGAGCGATTCGAGCTGCTGCTCGCGCGCGTGCAGCTGACGGACGCGCAGCCGATACGCGCCGTACGCAAGCGCGATGATCGCGAGCGCCGCAAGCGCGCGAAACCAGAGCGTCTGATGAAACGCCGGCTCGATATGAATGGGGATGTGCAGCTCGCGCGCGCTCCAGCGTCCGTCGCGCATCGTGGCCGCGACACGCAGCACGAAATCGCCCGGCGGAAGCCGGCTGTACGTGATCGATCGCTGCGACGCGCCGGCGAGCGTCCAGTTCGCGTCGACGCCATCGAGCCGATAGCGATACTGCTGCCGCGCGGCGCCGACGAAATCGAGTGCCGCGACGTCGAGCGTGAAGTTGCGCTCTTTCGATGAGAGTCGCAATGCGCGCAGCAGTTCCGATCCGGCGCGCGGTTTTCCTTCGACGCGCAACGCGGTGGCGACGATCGGCACGACGTCGCTTTCGCGGGGAAGCTGCGCAGGATCGACGACGAGCAAACCTTCCGGCGATCCGAAGAGCAGCCGTCCGTCACGCATTCGCGCACGGCTGCCGATGAAGAAATTTCGGAAGGCGACGCCGTCCGCCGTTCCGAGCTCGCGTGCGCTGCGCGCCGTCGCATCAACGCGCAAACGCGGCCCGATCCAGATCGCGCCATTCGCATCCTCAATGATCGCCTCGGCGGCGGACGGCGTTCGTCCCAGGCGTGAGGACAGGTGATCGAAATGCGCCGTGTGGCCGTCCCACTTCGTCAGGATCGCCGCGCCGCCCGCGGTTCCGACCCACAGCCGTCCGTCGCGCGCCAGCAGCAGATCGGGCACCCAGTTGTCGGGCAGCGCGTCGGCGCGCGATGCGTCGCGCGCAATCCGAATCGCCGATTCACTACGCCGATCGAACGCGTAAAGTCCGTTGTCGGTGCCAACCCACAGCATGCCGTCTCGTGCCGCAACGATCGACTCGATCGCCGGCGACGACACGCTTCCCGGCCAGCTCCGAAACAGACGCGTCTCCATTGTGCGCGGATCAATCCTCGCCATCCCTTCCGCTGCACCGGCCCACAACATGCCGTCGGGCGTGAAGGCCATCGTCCGAATCGGACCGCCCGGCAATCGCGCCGCGTCGATTCGCTCGAAGCGCGTCGTACCGGGCCGCATTCGATGCAGCATCGAATTGAGCGTTGCCACCCAGACGCTGCCGTCATCCGATTGCGCCAGACACGTCACGCTGCCATCGGCGAGTGAGCTCGCATCATTCGCGTTCGCGCGGAATCCACCAATGCGATGAAGGGTCCGATCGAAGACGTCGATCCCGTTGCCGTTCGTGCCGACCCATATCGTTCCATCGCGCAACTCGAATGCGCGCACTGCAGCGCGATGCGTCAGTCCATCGATGCGATTCGGACTGAAGCGCAGCGATCGGAACGCGCGTGTGCGCGGATCGTGTCGTGCGATTCCGTCGCCCCACGTACCGATCCAGACGACGCCGTCGCGATCGCGAAAGATCGCGCCGATGCGATCGTCGTGCAGCGCGTCGTCGAGGTATGGATCGGAGTGCAGTCGATCGACGATCGTGAGCGAGGTTTCGTCGATGATGTCGATGCCGCCGCCGAACGTCGCGATCCACAACTCGCCCGGCGCGCCGTCCGCGAAGCCGTAAATCCAGTAGTGACTCAGCCCGTTCGGATCGATCGGACGCGCGGCGAACCGTCGCAGCTCGCGCGTGGCCGGGTCGAGCACGGCCGCGCCATTCTCCTCGGTGCCGATCCAGATTCTGCCGTGCGCGTCTTCGAAGAGGTGGATGACGTACTGGCCGTCCATTCCCGCGCGCTCGAAGCCGCGCCCTTCGCCGAGCCAGCGTTGCAGTCCGTCGCGCGTGCCGACCCAGAGATGGCCGGCGCGATCGACGAGTAGTCCGCGCACGCGATCGTCGGCGAGACTGTGCGCGTCGGCGGGATCGTGGCGGAAGTGTTCGATCAGCCGCGTGCGTGGATCGAGTCGATCGAGGCCGCCGGTCGTTGCGATCCAGATGCGACCGTCACTCGTTTCCGCGAGCCCTTCGACGCGGTCGTAGGCGAGCGAACGCGGATTAGCCGCATCGTGCTGAAAGCGAGTGAACGTTTCCGTCCGCGCGTCGTAGACGGAGAGTCCGCCGCTGAACGTGCCGACCCACAGCCGGCCATCGGACGCGACGAGCAGCGAGCGAACGTAGTTGCCCGCGATCGTCGACGGATCGCCGGGATTCGATCGAAAGACGCGGAAGTCGTAGCCGTCATAGCGCACGAGTCCGCCCTGGGTGCCGAACCAGAGGAGCCCTTCGCGATCCTGCGCGATCGCACTGCAGAGATTTGCCGGGACGTCCTGCGGGATCGCGATGCGCTGCAGCGAAACGAGTCCGACGCGGTCAGCGGAAGCCGCCGCCGCGAACGCCATTGCGCCAACGAGCGCGAACGCGAAACGCCGGAGCATCATCGGAAGATTATCGGCTGCCCGCGCCGGCTTCAGTCAGGACGATTTCGGCGAGTTGCCTTACCGCGAACGGGCAGGGCGTAGTGGAACGGCGCTGAAGTAGGATGTATCGATGGCCGCGTCATCAGAAAGACGAGCGAGAGGTCGCCGGCTTCCGCTCGGCTCTTCCCGCGACGAGATCATGCGCGAAGAGGTTGCGGACGCGCTGGATGCGACTCCTGCCGAGCGAATTGAAGCGATGATTGCCCTGCTCGAAAGCGTCTATCAGCTGTGGGCGGTAAGAGGATTCGATCGTGACGAAGGACTTTGCCGACTTCCTCAAATCACTCAACAGCGAAGGCGTGGCTTATGTAGTGATCGGCGGGATAGCGGTACTGGCTCACGTTCCGTATCGAACGACGCGTGATCTCGACGTTTTGATCGAACCGACTCTCGAAAACGGCGAGAAGGCGCGTCGCGCCGTCGCAGCGTGGGGATCTTTCGAGCCCGAGTTTGCACCGGCGGACTTCATCGCGGGTGACATCCTCTCTTTCGGCGGCCTCCTGCGCGTCGAGATTCATAGTCGGGTTCCAGGCGTCCAGTGGGAAGACGTCTGGAACGGCCGGGTCGAAAGCGAGTTCCTCGGTGTGCCAACGTCGTTCGCCGGCGTAGCGCAGCTAATACAAATGAAGCGCGCGACCGGGAACTCCGAGAAAGACCTGCCCGATGTTCTTCGGCTGGAAGCACTACGCGACGGTCGCAGGAAGGATTAGTGTCATCGACCTCCCGCCCCGCCTGCCCGCAAAGTCAGTGGCGTCCCCAACGGGATTCGAACCCGTGTCGCCGCCGTGAAAGGGCGGTGTCCTGGGCCACTAGACGATGGGGACTCAAGGCCGTTTGCGGGTGGTGAGCCCGGTAGGGATCGAACCTACGACCAATTGGTTAAAAGCCAACTGCTCTACCACTGAGCTACGGGCCCGCGCTGCGTAAAACGAGCGGTCAAAATACGGAGCGAAGTCGCTCCTGTCAACCGCGGCGTGATGAACCGCGATCGGTTCCAGGATATTGCGTCAAATTGCACGGCTGCGAATCGAGCGCATCGACAGGCTGCCGTACTGAAATCCTTCGAACAGCGGCACGGCCGATTCGTCGTCGCGCATCGCGCCCAGCGCGATGAGGAGCGGCTCGAAGTGCTCGGGCGTCGGCACCGCGCGATCGGCGTTTGGTGCGAGCGTTCGATACGACACGATCGAATCGAAGTCACGCTCGGCGATTCGCGCGGCGATCCAGTCATCGAACTCTTTAGCCCACGGCGCGACCGGCGCTTCCTTCGATGACAGATCGATCATGCGCAGGTTGTGGACGATGCCGCCGCTGCCGCAGATGACGATGCCGCGATCGCGCAGCGGTGCGAGGCGTCGTCCGACGTCGAGCAATGCTCGCGGATCGGCAGATAGCGGCAGCGACACTTCCACGACCGGAGTGTCGGCCGCGGGACGAAGGTGCCGCAGTGGAACCCAGACGCCGTGATCCCAGCCGCGTTCCGCTTCGAGCGTGCCGCCGACGAGCGCCGCGACTTCCGCCGCGAGCGCCGGATCGCCCGGCGCGTCGTAACGCAGCGTGTAGAGCTCCGGCGAGAAGCCGCCGAAGTCGTAGATCGGTTCCGGACGCGCCACCGCATTCGCGCGCATCACGCCGCGGGCCTGCCAGTGCGCGGAAACGATCACGATCGCTTTCGCGTCGTCGAGCGTTTCGCCGAACGCGCGAACGGCGCGCGTGAAGTCGTCTTCTTCGAGCGCCAGCGACGGCGCGCCGTGCGCGATGAAGATCGCCGTCACGCGAATCCTTTCGGACGGGGATCGATGCCGGCGGCGATGTCGATCAGGTTCGCGGTGTAGATCGGATCGGCGACCTGCAGATGAATCGGTTTCTTCACGTTGCCGGTGTGAATCGTCATCACGTTCGTATCGACATTTACCATGACGTCGTCGACGAACGACAGCGGCAGCTCGGTCTGTTTGTTCGTGGTGATGATCAGACGGCGGCTGGTGATCGTCAGCGTGCAGTCGCGTTCTTTCACCCACCGGCCCGGCGTAGCGCTCTTCTTTTTCGCGCGCGCGAACTTCATCGTCGCGCCGGTCGTTTCGTGAATGCAGAACTCCTGGAAGGCGAGCTTCACGCGGCAGTCGCGACGCGGAAGCGTCGCCGGCGCGATGCCGCGCAGGCGAAGAAATTCGCTGACGGCGCCGAGGTCGGCCGGGACGTCGGCGTCCGCAATACCGAAGCCGCCGCGGATCGCGCTGAGCTGTTCGTCCTGCGTTGCGCCGAGGCGATCGTCGGCGAGGAGATGCCACAGCGCGACGCGATAGAGATCGCGCTTCACTTCGATGCGATCCTCTTCATTCAATCCCGCCGCCTCGCTGGCTTCATCCATCCTCTTCGCAACCTCGGCCGCTCCGGCCGGCGACAGCTTCGCGAGTGCTTCGAAACCGATTCGGAGGATGGTTTGCCGCGCGACGGCGCGCCAGATCTCGTACGACAGCGTCAGCGCGGCGCGCTCGCGGCGGAGCTCATCCAACGTCGCTGACGATGGATCGTGTCGCGCACGTTCCAGCGCCGACGAATACGCGGCGAGCATTTCGCGATTGCGCTTCTCGGTCGCTTCACGCTCGGCGCGCTCGCGTTCTTCCTGTTCGTGAAGTTGTTTGCGGCGTTGCGCGGTAAGGACGATCGGGACGGCGATCATGATGACGCCGAGGATCACTTCGACCCAGCCCTGCGACCCTTTGTTCGCGACGACGCCGAAGCCGAGCAGCACCAGCAGCGCACCGGCGATCATCAGCGCGAGGAAGCCGTAGCCGCGCGGCGTGCCGTCCGGCTTGAGCGAGGAGAGAAACGGCGTCGACGAGATGCTCGCCGATTTCGGCAGCACCGCTTCGCCGACGCGCAGCGTATCGGCGGAAAAAAAGAGCTCGCGGTGCCGGATGAACTCGCCCGATGCGCCGGTGCTGAGACTCGTGTCGTCGTCGATCGATTCGGAAGGTTTGCGTGGGGAGACGCCGAAGCGGATGGGGCCGGTGGCCAGCTGTCGTTGCACGTAGAACGTCACGGCCGCGCTCGTTGCGCAGATCGTGCCGGGTTCAGTTGACGGCGATTCCCCACGGTCCGTCGCCGACGTTTCGGATCGTGGCGATGACGCGGAACGTTGCGACGTCGATCACGGTGACGTCATTCGAGAGGCCGTTCGCGACGTAGAGCTTCCGTCCGTCGCGTGTGAGTCCGATGCCCCACGGACGATTGCCGGCGGCGATCGTGTTCACGACGCGATTCGTGGCGGTGTCGATGACGGCGACGCCGTTGCCACGTCCGGTGGCGACGTAGAGCCGCTTCTCATCCGAAGACAGCACGAGTCCGACCGGACGGTCACTTTTGCCGAGCGAAATCTTTTTGATGACGCGATTTGCTTTGACGTCGAGGAGATCGATGGCGCCGGCGATCTCGCAGCTGATGTATGCGCGCGCCGAGTTTCGTGTGAACGCGATGCCGCGCGGGCGCGTGTCGACGAGCACGACGGCCGCGACCTTCGCGCGCTGCGCGTCGATGACGCTGATGGTGTTGCTCGTTTCGCCGGTGACGTAGATCGTCCGGCCGTCGGCGCTCGCGGCGACCCCTTCCGGCTCGGTGCCGACGACGAGCGCGGCAATCGTGCGGCCGCTCTTCACATCGACGATCGACGCGGTGCCGGCGTCTTCATTCGAGACGATGAAGCGCGCGCCGTCGGGTGTGAGCGCGATCCCTTCCGGATCGGTGCCGGCCGCGTAGCGCTGTACGACTTTCAGCGTCGCGGCGTCGATGGCGACCGCTTCGTCGCGCGTGCGCGATGGTTTGTCGCGGAAGTGGCTGACGGCGGCGTAAAGCCGTTTGCGATCGGGCGAGACGACGATGCCGCGCGGCCGCGACGGCATCGCGATCGTGGCGACGACGCGATCGGTTGCGGAGTCGATCACGGCGATCGTGCCGCCACGCTCGTTCGTGACGAAAATCCGATCGGCGCGCAGCGGCGCGGCGATGAGCAGCAGTGCCAGCGCGATCGTTTTCACTGCGATTTCCCGAACGCCGATGCGAGCGTCTGCGCCTGCTGAAAATGCGATTCGATCACCGGCAGCGTCGCCGCCGCGTACGCTTTCAGCTGCGCGTCGGCGCCGTTCGCCGCTTCCGATCGAAAGAGCTCCGCCGCCTGCTGATGTTCTTCGACCATGACGCGGACGAAGTCGCGATCGAACGACTCGCGTTTCTTCTCGACGACGCGGTCATACGCGGCCTGATGCTCGCCGAGGTCGGTCGGGAGTGAGATGCGTTTCGACGCGGCGATGGCCGCGAGCTTCGCGTTCGCGGCGCTGTGATCGCGCACCATCATCTGACCGAAGGCGATGACTTCCGCGCGGGCGGCGTGCGTGGTCGTGATCGCGCCGAGCGCGATCTCGGCGGTGTTTCCCTGCGATGCCTGCTCGAGGAACTCGCGATCCTGCGATGCGAGAGCGGCGGATTGCGGCGCCTGCGCCGGCGGCTGAGGATGGGCGTGCTGCTCGACGTCGGCCGAGCAGGCGGCGAGAAACAGCAGCGTTGCGAGCACTTTCATTGGCGCAGTGTGTACAGATACGCCGCAATGTCGCGCGCATCATCCTCGGTCACATTGAGATTCGGCATGACGGTACCGTTCGCGACGCTCTGCGGTTCGCGAATCCAGCGGATCATGTTGTCGGGCGAGTTCGGCAAACGGCCGGCGAGATACGTCCGGCTGCCAATGCCGTCGAGCGACGGGCCGACCAGTCCGTTTGCGCCGTCGACGCCTTTCACTTCGTGGCAGGCGCCGCATCCATATCGGCTGATGGCGGCGTTTCCGCGCGCAGCGTCGCCGCGCGTCAGCTCGCGGGCGGTCTTTTCATCGTCGCGATGACAGGCGAGGGCGGCGATGGCGAGGAACACGATGACGCGTTTCATGTGCGCCCTTCGCGAACGAGTTGTTCGGATGCGGTGAAGGCGACGCGGCGTTCCGCTTCGCCGAGCCACGCGGCAAAGAGTCCGAGCGCGACGAGCACGAAGACGACGCCGAACGGAATCCACATCACGACTCCCGCGAGCTGCTGATCGGTGACCGCGTTCATGCCGGCGGCCGCGGTGCGCGCGGCGTGCGTCGGATACCAGGCGTGCGAGCCGAAGGTGAGCAGCGCACCGAGGACTTCCGTCTGCATCGCGGTTGCGAAGACGTAAAGGACGGCGATGCCGTAGCCGAGCCGGCCGTAGCGCCCGTGAATCAGCGCCCACCAGAAGAGCGCGGCAGTGAGAAAGAAGCAGAGGTGCTGGACGACGTGAATCGATTCGTTGTGCAGCGCGGCTTCGAAGAAGAACGGCAGATGCCACGCCCAGAGGACGACGGCGTGCAGCACGAGCACGGTCAGCGGTCCACTGATCGTTTCCCATACCGTCGATACAGCTTGTGAGCGCGCCAGGCCGGCGACGCGATCGCGCATCGCCGGAGAAACGCTCCAGAGTGTGACGATGAACGGACGGCCGAGCACCATTAACGGCGCACTGACGAGCATCAGGATTTCGTGCTGCGCCATGTGCGCGGAAAAGAGGATGTCGCTCACGGCATCGAGTCGCGAGAGCAGTGCGCCGGAGGCGGACGCGCAGCCGATCGCGAATGCGGCGGTTTGCCACGGGCGAACCGTTCGCCGGCCGCCTTCGGTGTGCCAGAGGCGGCGCAGCCCGAGCGCGTAGAGAAGCGCAATCGCAATGAGCGAGATTGCGGTGACGCTGTTCCAGAACGCGGCGTTCAATCGCAGCTCCTCAAAATGACGTTCGGGACTTCCATGGCGATGATGACGATCGCCGATGCGATCGAGAGGACGATTGCGACGACGGCCAGCCAGCGGGCTCGCTCGACCGGAAGGAACGCATCGGGCTCGTCGCATTTGCGCTCGTAGTGCCGGCCGATGAGCGCGCCGGCGAGCGCCACGATCAGGAAGGCAATGGTTGTTGCATGCAGCAGCGTCTTCGAGCCGTGTTCGCAGGCGGTCGGAACGAGCGAGTAAGCGACGCCCAGGTTCAACAGCGCCGCCAGCGGTCCGAGCGTAAAAGCAACGACCAGCCAGCGGTCGCTCGCCCGAAAATCGGTTTTCTCTCGATCGCTCATGGTTTCATCACAACAGCCGCGGCGCCCAATAAAGGACCGCGTAAATCGGCAGCCAGGAGATGACGACGAAATACCAGTAAAAGCAGTTTTCGGACACGTCGACGAACCGCCGACCCTTGTAGCCGTGATGTGTGAACATCAGCACCAGCAGTGCGACGGTATCGATCAAATCGGTGACGAGATGGAACGTATGAAAGCCCAGTAGCGTCCAGGTAATCGAGCCGTAAGCGTTGCTGTCCCAGCTGACGTTGAGATGGCGGAATTCGAGCGTGCGGACAATGACGAACCCGACGGCAAAGAGGGCGGCGACGCTCATCCAGATTCGCACTTTGAGCATTTCTTCTTTTTCGGCGGCGCTCTTCGCGAGCTGATTGGGGATGAGGCTGACCAGCAGAATCAGCGTGTTGATCGTCGGCCACTGCAATCCCGGTAAGCGAGTTCCGGGCGGCGGCCAGGCGGCTTCATTTCCCTGCAGGTAGAAATAGCTGGCGATCGTGACGAGGAAGACGGTCCCTTCGATGGCGATGACGCAGACCGTCATCCACCACATGATGCTGCGGCTGCCGAAGGCGTGATCGGGCAGCCCGGATACGTCGATGGTGGCCCGTCCGTTCATGGCTGCTCCGGCGCTTCACCTTCGTCGCGCGGACTCGACGGCCAGAACCAGCAGAGAAGTGTCGTGGTCGCGATTGCGACGCCGATCGGCAGCGCCCACGGCGTAAAGAGCAGCGCCACGAACATTCCGCCGGTTGCGACCGCGGAGAGAAATGCCCACGGAGTCGTGCCGGGATAAAGGTAAAGATGGTCGGGCTCGGCGTCGAAGAGCCGCGTGATCAGCACCTCGCGTTTCTTTAAGGCGAGACCGGTGACGACCGGCGCATTTTCGGGATGATCCCAAAGGGGCTCGGTGCTGCTGACGGTCGGCAGGTGGAGAAAGTTGTAATGCGGCGGCGGAGACGTCGTCGCCCATTCGAGCGTTGGTGCGTGCCATGGATTGGAGCCCGCAATTGCGCCGCGCTTCATGCTGTAAAGAGCATTGACGACGAAACAGAGCACCCCGAGTGCGAGGATGCCGGCGCCGATCGTCGAAAGAAGATTCAGCGGTCCCCATCCGGTCTCGGGAAGGTATGTATAGATGCGTCGCGGCATTCCGACGAGGCCGAGTTTGTGCTGCGGGAAAAACGTCACGTTGAAACCGGCGAAGGTCAGCCAGAAACTAATGTGACCCCACCGTTCATTCATTAAACGCCCGGTCATTTTCGGGAACCAGAAGAAGAGTGCCCCGAGGAGCGGGAAGACGGCGCCGCCGATCAGGACGTAATGAAGATGCGCGACGACGAAGAACGTATCGTGCAATTGCAAATTGAGCGGAACGGCCGCCAGCATGACGCCGGTCAGTCCGCCTAACACGAAAATGGCGACGAAGCCGAGGACGAACATCAGCGGCGGGCGAAACTCCGGTTTCCCCATTGCGATCGTGGCGATCCAGCAAAAAATCTGCACACCGCTCGGAACCGCGATCATCATGCTGGCGGCGGTGAAATAGCTCTGTCCCGATTGCGGTAATCCGGTCGCGAACATGTGATGGACCCACAGTCCGAAGCCGATGAACGCCGTCGCCACGAGCGAAAGCACCATCGCCGTGTATCCGAAGATCTTCCGCCTGCAGAAGACCGTAATGATCGTCGACACCATCCCGAGAGCCGGAATGAAAATGATGTAAACCTCCGGGTGTCCGAAGAACCAGAAGAGGTGCTGCCACAGCAGCACGTCGCCCCCTTCCGCTTTATTGAAGAAATGCGTGCCGACCAGGCGATCGAGTCCGATGTAATTGCTGGCGACCATCACCGCCGGCATCGCGAAAACGATCATGAACGCGGTGACGAGCATCGACCAGACATAGAGCGGCATGCGGTTGATCGACATCCCGGGCGCGCGCTGCTTGAAGATCGTGACGATGATCTCCACGGCGACCGTCAGCGCGGAAATCTCCGTGAAATTGACCAGCTGCGCCCAGATGTCGATCCGCTTGCCGGGCGAGAATTGCGGCGCGGAGAGCGGCACGTAATTGAACCAGCCGGCGTCCGGCGCCATGTTGAGGAAAAAGGCGACATACAACATCGTGCCGCCGAACAGGAACATGTAATAGGCGTAGGCGGTCGCCCGCGGAAATGCCAGTCCGCGCGTTCCCAGCATCAGCGGGATGATGTAGATCGCCACCGCTTCCATCACCGGTACGGCGAAGAGAAACATCATCGTCGTGCCGTGCATCGTGAAAATCTGGTTGTACTGATCGGCGCTGAGAAACGTGTTGTTCGGTTTCGCGAGCTGAATGCGCATCAGTGCGGCGAGGAGACCGCCGAGGCCGAACCAGACGAACGCGGTGACGATGAAACGGCGGCCGATGGTGCGATGGTCGATCTGCGAGAACCAGCTGAACGGACCGCGGCGCGGCCCCCACGTTTTCTGCAGTTGCTCGTGCTCGGCGTCGCTGTCCGGCAGCGCGTACGGCGTTGTCTCCATCGCGCTCATTGCAGACTCTCGAGATAAGCGAGGAGCGGTTGCAGCTGACCTTCGTCGAGCAGCATCGGCGGCATCTGGCTGCCCGGTTTGATGTGCTGCGGGTCGACGATCCAGCCGGCGAGGTAGCCGCGGCGATTCGGCCATGTGCCGGCGGCGATGGAACGTCTGCCGGCGAAATGCGTGAGATCGGGACCGGTCTTTCCGCCGGCGTCGGTTCCCTGAATCGTGTGACAGAGCGGGCAGGGAGAGCTCATGAAGACCTCCTCTCCTTTGCGCTGCTCGGGCGTCGACGGGATTTTCGACGGCTGGCGTGCTGCTGTCAGCCAATTCGCATAATCGCTTTGCGTCATTGCGTGGACCCAGAGCGCCATCTTCGCGTGCTGCAGTCCGCAGAATTCGGCGCACTGGCCGCGATAAATCCCGGGACGAGTTGCCTGCAGCTGAATGCTGCCGTCGTGACCCGGAATCAGGTCCTGTTTGCCGTTGAGATTCGGAATCCAGAAACTGTGAATGACGTCGCTGGAATGCAGCTGAATATTGACCGGCACGCCGACCGGGATATGAATTTCGTTCGCGTCGGTGAAGCGTTTGCTCTTATCGGGATCGTCGTACTCGACCTGCCACCACCACTGTTTGCCGGTGACTTTGAGCTGAATCGTGCCGGGCGGTGCGTGATCGGCGATGGCGCGTCCTGTAAGCACGCTGGCCACGAGCAGGGCGGCGAGCGTGACCAGCGTAATCGCGGTCGCGATCGAGACGGTCGTGCGCGCGCGGGCGGCGCCATCGGGAGTTTCCTCGCGTTTTCTCCGCGCCAGGGCGATGAAAAGCGCGATCATGACGAGCAGCCAGACGACCGCACTGATGATCAGAAAAACATCCCAGAGACGGCCGATCCGCGCGGCGTGCGCGCCGGCCGGCTCGAGCGCGGACTGAATTCCGCTTCCTGCGAAGAACGTGACGAACGTCATGGGTGCGTGGCCGGCTGGCGTTCCGGGATGAGGTCGGGTTGCGACTGTTCCTGCTTGTGGACCTGCATGTCGTCATTGCGGCCGTTGGCGGCGTCTTTCGGAACGTTGCCGCTCAGCGACTGTACGAATGCGACGAGCTGCCAGACCTGATATTCGGGGATCTTTCCGCGGAATGACGGCATCCCGTTCGGCCGTCCTTCCACGATCGTGGCGAAGATATTTTCGGGATCGCTCCCGTAAATCCATTGCTCATCCATCAGCGGCGGTCCCATTCCGCCGCCGCCGTTTGCGTGACAACCGACGCAGTTGTACCAGGTGAAGAGCCGTTTTCCCTCGGAGATCGCGAAGGCGTTGTGCTCGTACGGATTACGGACGCGAACGTCCGGCGTATATGGACCGGGAACGAGTGTGACCAGCCGCTCCGTGTTGCGGCGCGCGGCCGCGGAAGGCATTTCGCGGAAGCGGCGCTCCTCCCGTTCGCACGAGCTCAATGCAACGATGACCGCTGCAAATACGATGAGATTCCGCGCTCTCATGACGACGACCTCTCATCGACGACGTCGAGCCGCGGCACGCCATAGTCGCGCAAAATTGCGTCAATCTCTTTGCGTCGTTTCTCAATGATCGCGTCGAGACGATCTTTGAGCGCCGTGTCGCCGCGGCGGACGCCCATCGAGATGTCGAAGACGAATGGCAGGAAGGGGAGGTCGAACTGCGGTTCGACCGGCCGCGCGACGAGCGGCACACGGCTTTTGCGGATGTAGTAACCGGCGGTCGGTCCCCATACGGCGCTGACGTCAACCTCGCCATTCGCCACGGCATCGATGATGCGCCGCGGAGGATCTGCATCGGCGTAATTGCCGTACACCATGTAACCGGTGATGTTCGCAGTCATGCCGCGATTGGCCAGCGCGTGCGCGGGCGGCGTGCTGGCGTAATCGTCGCCGATCATCTGCACGCCGATCTTCAGTTTCGGCAACCGCGGATCGTCGAACGAGGTGAGGTGCAGTTTTCGGTCGCGGCGGGTGACGAAGACGTAGCTGGAGCGATAGTAGGGACGCGTCGGTACAGCGAGCTCGAAACTGCTCGGGACGCCGATGATGACGTCGCATTTGCCGGCGGTCAGCGTATTGCGCACGAAGCCGCGACGCTGAGCCCACCAGTAATAAGAGACCTTCGTGCCGAGGTCTTTCGCGACCAGCTGCGCGATCCGATTTTCGAATCCTTCGCCGCGGCTGTTGGAGAAGGGGAGATTGTTGGGATCGGAGCAGACGCGCAGCGGCGCCGGCTCCGCCGCGAATGCAATCGTCGTCACGAAAAGGAGTGCGACGGCGAGCTCAAAGCGAGAAGACATAGAGCATTCCTCCCTTTGTCGTCGCTTTCTTCAAATCGGACATCGCCGTGGCAAATCCGAGCGCGGCGGTCGAATCACGCGTATCAAGATTTGCCGACACGACCGCGCCGGCCCACCCGCCCACGCCCGAAAGAAACGCGACATACTGTCGCCCGTCCGGACCGCGATACGTCATCGGCGGCGCGATAATCCCGCTCCCCACCTTGAATTTCCACACCTCGGCGCCGGTCCTGGCGTCCAGCGCTTTCGCCCAGCCATCCATCGTGCCGTAGAAAACGAGATCGCCGGCCGTCGCCAGCGCGCCGCTCCAGACCGGGAAACGCTCTTTGATTTTCCAGACCGGCTTTCCGGTGACCGGATTCCACGCCGTTACTTCGCCGCGATGACCGCCCGGGCCCGGATACATCTTCACGTTGGCGCCGACGAACGGCGTGCCAGCGATGTAATTCGCCTCGACCCCTTCGAAATCCATACAAAGATTCTGGTGCGTGATGTAGATGAGTCCGGTCTGCGGCGAGAATGCGGACGGCTGCCAGTCCTTCGTTCCGGGCGACGCCGGACAAATATCCCGGACGACTTTTCCGACGGCGGTCTGTTTCGTCGCGACCGGGATCAGCCGGCCGGTTTTCAAATCGACGCCAGCGGTGGAGTTCACATAGCCGTACGGATTCGCGGAAAGCACTTCGCCGTTCGTCCGGTCGATCAGATAGACGTAACCGTCGCGCTCCGGACGGACGAGCACTTTGCGCAGCTTCCCGTTGAATTGCAGATCGAGCAGGATCGATTCATTGATGCCGTCGTAGTCATAAATATCGTGCGGTCCGATCTGATACGCCCAGCGCGCCTGACCGGTGTCGGCATCGCGAGCGAAGAGCGTGCACGACCACTTGTTGTCGCCGGGACGCTGATCGGCATTCCACGGTCCGGGATTTCCGGTGCCGTAATAGATCAGGTTCGTTTCGGGGTCATAAGAGATCCAGCCCCAGACCGTGCCGCCGCCGATCTTCCAGGCGTCGGACGGCCAGGTTTTCACGCCGAGGTCTTTGCCCTGGTCCATTGGGTAGAAAGGCTTGAATTGCGGGCCGAGGAGGACGTCGGAATCGGGACCGGTGCTGTACGCGCGCCAGGCGATTTTTCCGGTATTGACGTCGAGCGCCGTAATCCAGCCGCGGACGCCCATCTCGCCGCCGCTGTTGCCGACGAGCACTTTGTCCTTTACGACGAACGGCGCCATGGTGATCGTTTCGCCGCGGTTGATGTCGCCGAGCTTCGTGTTCCAGAGCTCTTCCCCGGTGGCGGCGCTGACGGCGATCGTGTGATTGTCGAGCGTGTTGATGATGACTTTGCCGTCGACATAGGCCTCGCCGCGATTGACGACGTCGCAGCAGGCGACGCCCTGTGCGGCGGGATCGGGCCGCGGCTGATAAACCCATTTCGTGGCGCCGCCGGGCTGTTTGAGGTCGAGCGCATAAAGAACGTTCGGAAAAGGCGTAACGAGGTACATGGTGTCGCCGACGACGAGCGGCGTCGCTTCGTGTCCCGTCGTGAAGCCGGTGGAAAACGTGGTCGCCGCTTTCAATTTGTCGACGTTTGAGAGATTGATCTCCTTCAGCCCGCTGAAACGCGTATTGGCGTAATCCTTCTGCACCGACAGCCACTGCCCGTCTTCATTCGCGGTCGTCGTGAAGGCCGGCATCATCGCCTTCGCTTCGCCGGAGCCTTTCGATGCGCCGGGCGCCTGCGAGTCTTCGCGCTGCGTCTTGCACGACGCGGCGAGCACGAGCAACAACAACGAGACAGTGAGACGTCGCAAAACTCCTCCTACGGAACCGAGTGAATCGTGACGAGGTTCGAGCCGCTCTGCGGCACGAGTAGTCGATGGCGTTTCGTGTCGTAGCCGATGTCGGCCGGCGCATTGAGGCCGGCGAGGATCGTCGTGAACGGTCCCTTTGCGGGACCGCGATAAATCTCATGGCCGGCCCAGCTGGAAACGAGCAGGTCGCCGTTGGACGCGCGCGTGATGCCGTCGAGCTCTCCTGCCGGAAGCGAGACTGCATTGCCGCGCCGGCCGTTGTCGAGGTCGTATACCTCTTCGCCGCCGAACGTCACGACGCGCAGCTTTCCGCCGGCGAAATCGAGTCCGTTCGGATGTCCGAGCTCGTGGCCGCTCGCGATTTTCTCGGCGCGACCTTCGTGAATTTTCCAGATGGAATCGGTTCGCGTGTCGATGAACGTCCGGCCGGGACCGGTGCGCAGTCCGGTGTCGGAGACGTAGAGGTTCGTGCCGTCGGTGGTGAGATCGTTGATGAGCGTCGCGCCGGGAAGGGCGATGATTCCTTCCGCCGTACCGCTGCGCCGATCGAATTTGCGAACGCCTGCGATATCGCTGACATAAAGCGAGTCGCCGACCAGCGCCATCCCTTTGGGTGCGTCGAGCGTGACGCCATTTCTGCCGCCGGCGATCCATTGCAGCTCGACCGCGAGCGTCTCCGCATTGACGCGTGTAATGAAGCCGTTGTTGTCGGCGTCGAGCAGTCCGCCGTTGAGATTACTGATGTAGTAGACATCCCGGGCCGGGTCATAGAGCACCGATTCCGGACCGCGCAACTCGGTGATCACGGTGAGCGCGGGCGGCGGAAGCGCCGGCATGACCGGCGGAAGATCGCGCGGCGATCCTTTCAGCGCACGTTGCGCGATCCGGTCACTCGGACAAGCGGCCGCGAGCAGCAGAAGAAGCGCGATGGTCGGTTTGCGGTAATTGCACCGGAACATTGCGAATGCTGTAATTTGCTCCTTTCGGAGACGGCGGCGAGCACTGCATGTCATGGGCCAACGGAGCCGTATTTGTTGCACTGTACGCAACCGTACCGATCGTCATCGCCGCGGCGTTGCGCGACACTCGAACGAAGCGTTCGTTGTTGCGCGCGACGGTCGCCGGTGTCGTCGCGGTCGCCGGCGCCGCATGGTTATTACGATGAATGCCTGAGCGCGGCAGCGCGATTGCATGCGATCCACGCATGTCCCAGAAGCCCCGTGTGCTGGTGGTGGATGACGATCGCGCGATTCGTGTGCTCGTCGCCAAGATCGTCGAGCGCGCAGGGTTCCCGGTCGACACCGCATCCGACGGCTCGGAAGCGATCGAGAAAATCAGGGTCACGCGTTACGCGGTCTGCGTCATCGACCTGATGATGCCGAACGTCAACGGCTACGAGATCGTCGAGTTCATCGGCGAGCACTGCGCCGTCAGCGAGCGGCCGGCGGTCATCGTCATCACCGCCGTCGCCGAATCGAGCGCCATCGTTCGCCTCGACGGACGGATCGTCCATTCGGTCGTTCGCAAACCGTTCGACATCTCGGTGCTCGGTGAGCTCATCACTGCCACGGCGATGACGATGGCGGCAGAGCAATCGAGCGAAGGTCAGGACGACGCCGACGGAACCGTGCTGCCGTTCTCGAACACGCGATAGCGGCACCGCGCTGGCACGGACGATGGATACATGCGCTCGCTCACTCGCGAGGAAGTCAGCCGCACATTCGGATTCGATCCCGCCGTCATCGACGCGCTGACCGAGTCCGGTCAGATCCTCTGTCACGTGCGCGATGGCGAAGTGCGCATCCCGCTCGTGCAGCTCGAGGCGTTCTTTCGCGAAGGGCTGGTTGCCGTCTATCGCGCGGAGGCCGGCGACGTTGCACCGCCGCGCGTTGTCGAGCAACCGCGCGAGCGTGCGGAAGTCGCGGCGCCGGAACGCGAACCGGAACCCGAGCCCGAATCGGAACCGATCCCGCAACCGGTCGCTGAACCGATGCGATTCGACGCGCCGCCGGTCGAAGTTCGCGACGAGCCGGAGGAACCGGCCGATGCGCGCGCCGCGCCGCGCTACATTCCGCGACGGCAGATCGACGGCGTCTTCAACCACGTTCGCTTCTCGATCGTGCAGCTCTCCGCGACCGGGTTTCGCATTAGGCACAACGAAGAGCTCCTGCCCGGCGACGAAGCGCGGCTTTCGTTCGCGCTGCTCAACGCCGCGCAGTCGTTCGCGATGCGCGCGCGCGTCGTCTGGACGAGCGTCGCGCGCGAACGGGAAGGGGACGGACGGCCGTTCTTCATCAGCGGGCTGCGCACCACCGAGCACGGCGACCGGCTGGCGCGCGCGATCGAGATCCTCCGCTCCGCGCACGAGCTCGAGCCGGACCGTCGCGCAATCTCGCGCGGCTCGATGAATTCACCGGTGCCGTCGACCGCGACTGATGAGGAAGTGTCAATGGTGATGAAAGCGGTGCAGCGCTTCGCCGACGATCCGATCGAAGCGTCGCGCTGGCAGGCGCGGGCGCGCTTCGCGCTTTCGGATCCCGACGTCCGCCGTTACGCGCCTTCCAGGCCTCGCGACCGCGAAGAAGTGCTGGCGGTCTGGGAGTTCGTCGAGCGGCAGATCGACATCCCGAAAATCATCGAAGTGATGACATGGATGCGAAAGTCGCGCGCGAGAGCGCAGGTGTAGTGTGGAGGCGGCCGCTTCGGCCGCCTCGGAACACGGCGGGCGAAGCCCCCGCCGCCACACCTTACAGCCGTTCGACGGCATCGCCGCCGATGATGAACCCGCTGAAGTTCGCGTTCTGCCGAATGGCCTGCACCGAAAAGTTCGGCAGCGTCTCGATACGGCTCAGCTTTCGATAGAGATTCTGGTACGCGTTGCTCTGCGACTCGACCACTTCGACCGTCAGCGGCACTTCCAGTCCGTAGCGTTCCGCATCGGTACCGTCGAGCTGAATCGGGCGCCGCACCTCTTCGGCGACCGGATCCCATTCGCCGACGAGAATCACCGGCGGACCGCCGCTCTGCTGCATATGCGATTCACAAACGACGAGATCGGATGCGCCGATCGTTTCGCCCTCCGCGGCAGTTTCCGCGATCCGCGCCGTGCTGCGGTTGCGTTCCTGCTGCAGGAGCTGCAGCAGCGGACGCTCATCCTCGACGAGCGAAACCTCCGCGTCCTGCGCCGTGAGCCGCACGACCTCGGCGACTTCGACGCTGCCGATTCCTTTCAGCGAGACGGCGCCGAGCAGGCGCGCCGCGACATAGCTCCCGCTTTCCGACGACGACGAGATGCCGATGTAATTTCCCCACCTGGCGCGCAGTCGATAGAGCCGCTGTCCGTCGTCGATGACTTCCTGCGACAGCTCTTTGAGGAACGGAATCGACGCCACGATCCCTTCATTGATCAGATGTCCGTTCTCATTGACGAACGCGTAGAACTCGCGCTCCTCGGCGCTCTTGTCGCTGCCCGCGCCACGCGCCAGCGGCGCGAAGAATTTGTAGACGTCCATCTGATCGTAGCCGTGCGAGAGCAGAAGATGCTGGATGTCTTCGATCTCTTTCGTCGCTTTGCCGGTCGTGAGGCGCGACAGCTCGACGATGCCGGGGCCGTAAAACTCCATGATCTCGGTGCCGTCGGTCGAGACCTGCATCGGCAGCAGGCGGTAATAACCGTAATTGAGCGCGATGCGCATTCCTTTGTTGAATGCGAATCCGTTCGCGCGCATGGTCGCGTAGAACTGCTGAATCTCGAGCGCCGCCTGAATGGTGCGCGTCGCGCGGCGCGACGTATAGAACGCGCCGTCGCCGAGGAACTTCTCGAACTGCAGACCGTGCCGGCGGGTGATCTCGGCGAGCTCGCGCTGGAAATCGAGCATTTGCCGGTACGACGAATGCTCGCCTTCTTTTCCGCCGCGCGCGATCTCCCCGAGCGTTTGCGTGAACGAGGTGATGTCATAGACGAGTCCGTATCGATAGACGATCGGCTCGACGATGCCGCGCCGTCCGAAGTTCATCGGACGGATGGCGCGTGAATAGAGGAGCGACGTGCTGCGATCGTCGGAAACGTTGTCGCCTTCCGGAGTCGTCTTCATCCACGTGATTCCGCGGCGGAGGTGATAGACGATCAGATATTCGAGCAGCCGCTTCGACAGTGACTCATAGAACTGCTGATCGCCAACCGGCTTCGCGCCGTCGTGATCGAAGACGAGTTGCTGCACGCGGTGGTCGAGGATGGCGATGAGTCCCGGCGCGCTGTCGGGATAGCCGAGGAGCGTGACCGCGAGGCGGAACGTACGATCGGTCGACATCAGGTGGGCGGCGCGCACCTGCAAATCGTCGTACCACTTTTTGAAGGCGCCGAAATCGCGGCGCAGGCCGCCGGCGAAGTACGTCCGCAGCTCGCGCATGTCATTACTGATGAAGTCCTCGGTGATCACGAGCGCGTTGTCGGTCAGCAGACGGATCAGGCGGAAACTGCGCTCGTTCGCGCCGCTTCCCTGGGCGACGCCCGCTCCGGCAATCTCCGGAAGGGCTTCACGGATTCCTTCCGCCCAGCGCGCAAAGAGGAGGTATTTCAGGGCGTCGGCCTGCTGCCGGGCGGTGCCGGCGGCCGTGCTGACGATCTTCCGTGGCGCTCCGGTGAAGAGCCGGGCCGCGGTTTGTGAGTGCACAAGCCAGAAGACGGCGTGATAATCAGCGAGGATGCTTGAATGAAGCGCGTTCTGCGCGATCTTCACGATCGTGGCGCGATAAGCGCGGAAGTGCTCGTCAGCCTTCGACTTTGTCGCGCCCGTTCCGTTCAGCCGCGCGGCGATCTCCTCATCCATCCAGCGCTCGAGCTTCGCATCGAGATCATCGAGCGCCGGCGACTTCATCACCGGAAAGCCGTAGCTCTGCGGCTGCAGCTCGTCGACGAGAAAAATTTTCGCTGGGAGCGGCAGCGTCGCCGCCGGATCTTCGAAAACGTCGAGCAAAAACGATTCGAGATCGATGTTTCGCCGGAAGGGAAAGACTTCCGGCCGTGCGCGGAAAAATGCAAGCAGCGTCTCGTTCACCGCGGGTGCCCTGCTGCCAGATACGGACCAGCTTCCGTCCTCGGCCCGAAACTTGAAGAAGACCGCGAAACGGGCGCGGCCGCCGCGCTTCCGACGGGTTCGGGTAGTCCGGCACAACAGGAGTTTTTCGATGCGTAAAGCCATCGCGTTCGCGGCCCTCGCGGGTTTGCTCGTGGCCGGCAATCTGCCGGCTGCCGTCGGCGATGATCTGTTCCTGCGCGGCCGGACCGCGTTTCGCGCGGGACAATACGAGCAGTCGATTCCCGATCTGAGCGCTGCCGCGGAGCGCTACCTCGCCGACGCGCAGACGGAGTTCGGTTCGAACACGGTCAGCGCGGAGTTGCTCGATCGCTACGAGACCGCGCTCGTCTATGTCGCGCTCGCGTATGCGCGAACGAATCGCGACGCGGACGCGCTCGAGGCGATCGTCCGGATCGCGGCATCGGAGCGGGTCGAGCCGCGCTTCGCGCTGCTCGAGCTCGCTCCCGACGTCGCGACCTTTCCCGATCTCGCCACGCGTCTCGCGCCTGGACAACTGCCGGTGAACAATTCGCTGGTGCGTCAGGCGACGCCGACAGCGCAGGAAGATACGTCCGTACCGCTGCCGGCGGTGACGGCGAAAGTGACTGAGCCGCCACCGGCTCCGGAGCCGCTCGTTGTGCCTGCGCCGGTTCCGACTCCCGCTGCCAACGTCAACGGCAACGAATCGCTGCAGCAGGCGGAGGAACTCGCCGCGCGTGGCGACGTCGCGTCGGCATCCGCGATTTACGAACGTTTCCTGACGACGCCCGCCGTGTCGCGCGAAACACTCGTGCAGGTTGCCAGCGGGTTTTATCGGATCGGAGTCTACGACCGGGCCCGATACGCATTCGATCGCGTCGGTGAGCTTCGGCGCGGCGAGGAAGACCTTCGTTATTACAAAGCGGTCTCGCTGTTCGAGACCGGCGCTTATTACGACGCGAGAAAAGAGCTTGCCTGCGCGCTGCCGTTCATCGAGGTGACGACGGAAGTCGCGCATTACTCCACGATGATCGATGAGATGGCGCACGCCGCGGGCGCGCCCGCGGCAGTAGCACTCGAATGACATGACCCCTTCCCGGAAGAAGCTGTTTCTTCGCTACGGCATCACGATCGATCTGGTCGTGCTCGCGATCGGCATCGGATGGCTGTTCCCTGAGCTTTCGCTGCCGGTGATCGTCGGCGTCTTCGCCGTCGCGACCGCGCTGGCCGGATGGCGCGCCGAATGGGAAGGGATCGCGATCGCGATGGTCCTTTCGGCCGCGGCGCTCTTCTTCGCCTTCGACGCCACGCCTCTTCATCTCGCCGCGTGCGCAATCGCTTCCGTGATCCTCGGCGCGATCGTTCGGTTGTCAGTCGGGAATCGCACCAGCGTGCTGCAACCGGCCACGGTCTTTCCGCTCGGCGAGGTAACGGGCAATGTGGTGGCGTTCGACAGCGAACGTTCCGCCGCCACGCAACTGCGCGCCGATGAAGAACGCGCCGCGGAGAAGGCGAAGCAGGACGAGGAACGCGCGAGGGCGGCGAAGGCGGAAGCGAAGCTCGCCGCCGAAAACCGCGAACGCGAGCGCGTCGCGACGGAAGCGAAACTGGCGAAAGAACGCGCGGCCGCGGAAGCGCGTGCACGCGAAGAGGCGGAACGGGTCGCAGCAGAAAAGATCGCCGCCGAAAAGCGCGAGCGCGAAGCGCTGCAGAAACGTCTCGAGGAAGAACGCGTTGCGACGGAAGCAAGACTCGCCGCAGAACGCGTAGCCGCGGAAGCGCGCGCGCGTGAAGAAGCGGAACGCGTGGCCGCCGAGAAGATTGCTGCTGAAAAGCGCGAGCGTGAAGCGCTGCAAAAGCGTCTTGAAGAAGAACGGGTCGCGGCTGAAGCGCGCATCGAAGAAGCGGGACGGATCGCCGCTGCGAAACTCGCCCAGGAACGGGTCGCGATGGAAGCGCGAGCGCGCGAAGAGGCCGAGCGCGCCGCTGCCGAAAAGATCGCCGCCGAACAACGCGAGCGCGCGAACGCCGAGCGCGTCATCGCCGAGAAACTCGCCGAAGAGAAGAGCGAACGCGAGGCGCTGCAACGCCGGCTCGAGCAGGAACGCGCGGCGGCAGAAGCGTCGAAGCGCGAGATGGAAGCGCGCGCCGCATCCGAACGCCAAGCGATGGAACGGCTGCTCCATGAGCAGCGCGCCGCGGTCGACGCCGCTCGCGTGGCGGCGGAGTCACAAATCGCCGCGCGCATCGCCGAAGCGGCGCGCAACGCCGACGAACAACGGACGCGCGAGCGCGAGGATCTCGAACGCCAGCTGAGCGAGCAACGGGTCGCCGCCGAACAGCTGGAACGTCAGCTTGCGAAAGAACGCGAGGAGCGGAGCGCCGTCGTTCCGCCACCGCCGCCCGCGTCTCCGCGACCGTATGCGCAACGCACGCAGGTCGCGCGCAAACCGGCCGGTATCCTCGGCACGATCACCGGCTGGTTTCGCAAGCCGGCGGGGGAAGTGTCCGCATCGTCCGTCAATCTCAGGACGAAAAAAGTCGCCGGCAACACCACCGCGACGCGGCGCCCGGCTGCCGCTGCGCCGCCGTCCGCATCGAAACGCAAAGCGACGCGGAAGCCGCGCATTCTGCTCCTCGAAAAGCGCCGCGGTACCGCCGAAACGATCGTGCCGAAGCTGCGGCATCGCGGCATCGAAACGCAGGTCGTCGAGCGCTGGATCGATGCGGTCGATGAGATCTTCCGCTTCCGTCCCGACGCCTTTTTCCTCGACTGCGAGCTCCCCGATTTCGATCGCGTCTACAAAGCGGTCACCGAGCACAGTCCGAACATGCCGCTGCTGCTGACGGGACGTCATCCCTCCGTCGCGCCCTCGGTCCGCCACGCGCAGTTCGTCACCCGCCCGTATGATCTCGATCTCGTCATCCGCGTGGCGCAGGAAGCGATGAATGATCCGAGCTCGCTGCTGGCGCTGCAGACGATGCCGCGGCGGACTGCGAAGACGGTCGATACGCCGCCGCCGGTGTCACGCACTGCGCCGCAGCCTGTCGAAGCGAAGCCTGTCGTCAACAATTCGGAGAATGACGGCAGCTACTCGGTCGTCTGCGCCAACTGCCGCATCACCTTCGACGCCGCCGACGCCGACTGGTGCAGCTGCCTGACGAAAGAACGGACGCTCGTCTGCACGAACTGCCTGACCTGTTTTTGCAAAGCGCCGCCGTCGTACAAAGAGAAGTTCTGGGTACAGGCGCCGCCGCGTCTCTTCGAGCGCAAGAGCGCCGAGTTGCGCCGTCAGGAAGGCGACGTCATGCCGAACGTGGAGCCGGAAGACGTTCGCCGTCCGCTCGTCGAGCTCGTCGAAGACGACGAAGACATTCAGGTCATCGTCCAGCGCGTCTGCGCGAACCTCGGCTACGGCTTCGTCAGCGCTACGAATGGTCAGGACGGACTCAGCGTGGCGCGCCGCTACCGGCCGAATCTGATTCTTTCCGACGCGTTCATGCCGAAACTCGACGGCCGCGAAATGTGCCGCATCCTCCGCGAAGAACCGGGCGGCGCCGACATCAAGATGGTCGTGATGACCGGCCTTTACACCGACACGAAATACAAGAGCGAGGCACTGAAGCGTTTCCACATCGACGATTACCTGTCGAAGCCGGTCGCGATTACGGATCTCATCAATCTGCTGCAGCGCCATCTCGAAGGCGTGGCCGGTCTGCCGCAGCAGGAAGATCTTCACGAGCTGCATCGGCGCGCGGTAGCAGAGCACGAAGAGAACGACACTCCGCTCTCGCAATTCGATGATTCGGAAGAGGCGGAGCCCGACTTCCCCGACGTCGATCTCGCGATCGCGCAGCCCGATCACCACCCGGAGGCGCGATCGTCGAGCGATTCGTACGACGTCTGCTGCTTCACCTGCAATCAGCTGTTCGACGCCGCACGCGCGGAATGGTGTTCGTGTCTCGGCCGCGATCAGACGCTCGTCTGCACGCATTGCGGAAACTGTTTCTGCCGCGCGCCGTCGATCTACAAAGAGCGCTTCTGGATCGATGCGCCGTCATCGCTGTTCGAACGAAAGATGATCGGCTCGAAGCGCAACGTCTCGCTGCACGGAAGTCCCGATCCCGCCGAGTTGCGGCGGCCGCTCATTCTGCTCGTCGAAGATGACGAGAACATTCAGCTGATCGTGAAGACGGTCGTGACGACGATGGGCTACGGGTTCATCGCCGGCGCGAACGGGCAGGAAGGGCTCGCGCTGGCGCGCGAGTACAACCCCGATCTGATTCTCTCCGATGCGTTCATGCCCAAGCTCGACGGCCGCGAAATGTGCCGTTTGTTGAAGGAGGATCCGTCGACCGCGCGTGCGAAGGCGATCATCATGACCGGGCTGTACACCGACCGGAAGTACCGCGCCGAGGCGTTGAGCTACTTCAAGGTGGACGACTATGTGGCGAAGCCGCTGGCGGTGGACGACCTGATCAGACTGATGAAGAAGCACCTGCCTCAGGACGTACAGGCGACGATGTAAGATGCGCCGCCGAATCATGTCAGACAGCCGCAGGCGAGTGGTCGCCGTTGCGATCAGCCTTTTCGCGTTTCTCGCCGCTGCAACCGGCGACGCGCAGCTCCGGCCGAAGGTCAGGGTGTTGACCAACAGCACGGCGCCCGTGCCGCCCGAGTGCGCAGAGGGAACGGTCGCGCCGCCGCCGCGCGCGGAGGTTTTGACGCAGGCACCGGTTTCCGGGCCGCCGGCGCGAGGCGGATTGTCGACGGCGCTGCGCGTCGTGCAGCAGGCTGCTGAACGAAATGATTACGACGCTTTCAGGCGTTCGCTCGCCGCCGCGCGTTCTGCGACGTCAGGTTACATGCGGGGAGGCGAGCGCGACGCCGCGCAGGACGTGCTTTCGGCGTATCAGGATCTGGAACAGGTCTGGGATTTCGCGGAGACGACTCGCACCGGTGCGTTCTACAGCGATGAGAATCGAGCGCTGACGGACGTCGCGCGGCGCTACGGCGCGCCGGCGCCGTTGCACATCAGCGGACAGACGTTGTACCCGACGCACGAGCTGCGCGAGCTTGTGACGCGTGACGCGTCAAAGCGGCTGGCACGAATCGGGATTCACGTGACGAGCGGGACGACGCGGCGGCCGCCGACGATGATCGCGGAGACGCCGCGGCGCCTGCCGGCCACGAAGGTTGTCGAAGCGCAGCCGTCGACACCGCCGACGCATTCGCGCACGCATCGGACAACACCGCATCAGACACCGCGCAAGGCGGCGCCGCGCGTTGCGGCGGCGACACCCGCGCCGGTGAAGGCGCGGAAGACTGCGCATGTTGCCGCTGCTGTGCCGACGCCTGCGCGTCCGACGCCGGCGCCCTCGCCGCGTACACCGCAGCCGGCGCCGCCGTCGCGCGTCGCAACCGCGGCACCAGCTCCCGCACCACGCGCCTCGCAGCCGCAGACGACAACGCAGCCTCCGCGTGTCGCGGCCGCAACGCCGCCGAAGCAGACGCCAGTCGCGACGCCCGCACTGCCGACGCCGGCGCCGCAGCCGATCACGACCACGCAGCCCTCGCACGTCGTCACAGCAGCTCCGCCGCCTCCGGCTCCGGCGCCGGCGATCGCCACCACCACATCGACCTCCGTGCCGGTCGACACCGCCGCGCAAACGTCCGGCACCACGACGACATCCACCGACACTGTAACGACGAGCACTGACGCCTTCGCAACCGCCACCGATACGACCGCCACCACAACCAGCAGCGCGCCGGCGCCGCGGCCGGCAAGCGGCCGCGGCAATCTCGCGCTGCGAATCTTCGTCGTCCTGATCGCGATCGGACTCCTCGTCGCCCTCTTCCGCGCCTCCAGCTGAGCCCCGGCGCGACGTGCTCACGCACTGGCGTCTGCTCGCTGCGCTCGCCGAAACGCCGTAAAGCTCCTCCGGGATCCGCGCGGACGCGCGCGCGGATCCACCTCAAGTTGAAATCGCCGGTTGCCGCTCACTGTTCGATCCCGTAGAATCCGCACTCTTTTCGCGCGCCCATAGCTCAGCTGGATAGAGCGACAGCCTCCGGAGCTGTAGGTCGCAGGTTCGAATCCTGCTGGGCGCACCACCTTCCTTCCCCGAAACCATGACGAGCAAAGGACAAACGACCGTGCCAAAGGAAGTGCGCGACGCGCTCAACCTCCTGCCGGACTGGCCGATGCATCCGTCGCTGCGGCCAACCGATATGACGCCGTAGCGACCTTCAATCGCAAGCTCTCGAATCGCCTCGCAAGCTGCGGCCTCGCCGCGTACTGGCACCTTCCTTCCCCCTAAAATTCGGAATTCCTCCTACAACGCAATCGGACACACTCCGTCCCGTCGGATACTCGTGCAGGTGCACAGTTCCGAGAAGCAACTAACAGGAGCGAGCTTGTCGAGCCCCCGAATCTGGCGAATTGCGCTGTTTTGTTCACTGATCAGCTCCGCGCAGGTGGAGCAGGCGCGGCTCGAATCGCCGAAAGATCTCGCCAGCCCCGATCTTCAGGAATCGAGGTCGAACTGGACCTCGTCGATTCGTTGCCGCCGGTCGAAGGCGATCCGCAACCACTGGACCCGTACGACGTGAGGCTCCATTGACGACGCAGATCGTGATCGCCGACGATCATGCGATCGTTCGCAAGGGGCTGCGTCAGATCATCTCCGAGGCGAGCGGCCTGACGGTGGCCGGAGAAGCGGAGTCGGGAGATGAATTGCTGATCGTCCTCCGCTCGCGCCCCGTCGATCTGGTCGTCCTCGACCTCAGCCTCGGCGTCCGCAGCGGTCTCGATCTGCTCGGGCACATCAAGAGCGAATTTTCTCGTCTGCCGGTAATCATCCTCAGCATGCATCCCGAAGATTTGTTCGCCATGCGCGCATTGCGCGCCGGTGCATCGGGCTATATCGAGAAGAACAGCGCTCCCGAAGAATTACTGGCCGCGATTCGACGCTGCGCCCGCGGCGAAACTTATGTAAGCGCGCGGTTCGGCGAGAAGATGGCGGCAGACATTGTGCGCGGAGGATCGGCGGTGTTGCCGCACGAACGCCTTTCCGATCGCGAGCTCGAAGTTTTCCGCCTTCTCGGGTCC
This sequence comes from Acidobacteriota bacterium, assembly GCA_034667465.1. Lineage (GTDB taxonomy): Bacteria > Acidobacteriota > Thermoanaerobaculia > Gp7-AA8 > Gp7-AA8 > JAOBAU01. The sequence continues at coordinate 207,927 of JAXDJV010000004.1, forward strand.
GGCATGTCCGTTACCGAGATCGCCCACGCATTGAACCTCAGCGTCAAGACCGTCAGCACGCATCGCACGCGCGTTCTGGCAAAAACAGGTCTTCGCAATAATGCCGACATCGTCGACTACGTGATCTCCCATGGGCTTCGTTGAGATCAGGCCGTTGAGGACATTTGTCGTTACCGCGCTGGCGCTGCTGGCGATCTCGTCTGCGTTGATCGCACAGCCCGTTCCGGCGAAACCGCGATCGATCCGCGTCGTACTCGACGCCGACTACGCGCCATACTCATTTCGCTCCAGCGACGTCCGATTACAGGGAATTCTCGTCGATCAATGGGCGGCGTGGGAAAAAAAGACGGGAATCAGGGCTGACGTTCAGGGAAGGGACTGGTCGGAGGCGCTGCGTGGCGCGCAGAAAGGCGAATTCGACGTAATCGACACTATCTTCGCGACGTCTGAGCGCTCGAAGGTTTTTGATTTCACGAAGCCTTATACGATGGTCGACGCCTCGATTTTCTTCCGCGACGAAATCGCGGGCATCCACGACATTTCGTCATTGAAGGGGTTCTCGGTTGGAGCCAAAGCAGGAGGCAAACATGCGGATCAATTGGCCGCGAGCGGCGTAACAACCGTCATCCTGTTTCGAAATTACGGCGAGATGGTCGAGGCGGCGAAACAGCACAAGATCAATGTCTTCGTGGCGGACACGCGGGCAGGGCTCTTTCTTCTGAACAAAGCGGGCATCGCGTCAGAGTTTCGGCGTTCCGCGCCGATCTTCCACGATGAGTTGCGCCGGGCCGTGCGCAAAGGCGACGCGAAAATCCTGCGCGCGATCACCGCAGGCTTTGCGGCGATTCCTGCGAGCGAACTGGACCGAATTAACGAGCGATGGTACGGAAGCAGGGTCAACGCGTACTCGCGCTACGTCGCTTATGCGGCCTGGGTGGCCGCCTCGGCGCTCCTGCTCATCCTGGTCCTGTTCGCATGGAACCGAACGCTGACCAGGAGGATTCTGCTGCGGACCGCGGAACTGCGCGAGAGCGAACAGCGCTTCCGCCAAATTGCCGAGAATATCCGTGAGATCTTCTGGCTGCTCTCGACCGATTTCTGCGAATTGCTCTATATAAGTCCCGCCTGTGAGGAAGTCTTCGGCCAGTCTCGTAATGGTCTTTATGAAGACTCAAACGTGATTTTCGATGTCATTCATCCGCAGGATCGCGAGCGCGTGCGCGAGGTGTTTGCGAATAATCGCGAATGCGGTTTCGAAGTCGAATATCGAATATTGCGGCCGGATGGGTCCCTCCGCTGGATACGCGATCGCGGATTTCCCATAAGAGACGCGAAGGGGCGCGTTTATCGGCTGGCCGGAATTGCCGAAGACATTACCGAGCGAAGGCGGGCGAAAGTTGCGCTGGAGGAAGCCGACAGTCGAATGCGCCTCGTCATCGATACGATTCCGGTCATGGTCTGGAGTCTTCGACCCGACGGTGTCGTTGATTTTGTCAATCAGCGCTGGCTCGACTACACAGGTTTTACGCTCGAGAAAGCGCTCCGTGTGCCGAATGAGCCGGTGCATCCCGATGATATTTCCGGGATCATGGATCGCTGGCTGTCGGACATGGCCGCCCGTGTGCCGTCTCGCGGCGAGCTTCGCTTACGGCGTGCCGACGGCGAATATCGCTGGTTTCTCATCGATACGATCCCGCTTCTCGACGAGCATGGAAATGTCTTGAAATGGTATGGGGCGAGCACCGACATCGAGGATCGGAAGAGAGCGGAAGAGAAACTCAGGCAGCGGGAGGGGCAGTTGGAGGATGCACAGCGGACGGCTCATGTCGGCAGCTGGGAATGGAACCTGGCAACCCTGACCGGTACGTGGTCGGACGAGTGTTATCGGATTTTCGGCGCTGAGCCGGGGGAGCCCCATTTCGACGAGAAAGCAGTTTCCATGATCCATCCCGAGGACCGCGACTTCGTGCGGAGGACTTCCGAGTTCGCCATGAATCAGCCGCAACCACACGAGTTCTACTACAGGATCGCGAGGCGGGATGGCAGTGAGCGCGTGCTTCGCTCGATTGCGAGCGTCGTGCGCGAAGCGGGTGTGCCGGTCAAATTGCTCGGCGCGACGCAGGACGTGACGGAGCTCAAACGCGCCGAGGAAGATCTCCGGACGACGACGGAACAATTGCGCGCACTTTCTGCGCGGATTCAGTCGACGAGAGAAGAAGAGGGCCGCCGAATTGCGCGGGAAATTCACGACGAGCTCGGGGCGACGCTGACGAGTCTGCGCTGGGAAGTGGAAGGGATTCGCAAGAAGGCCGCGGAATCGGGAAAGGTGCTGCCGGACACCGATCTGAGCGCGAAAGTGACTCGGGCACTCGGCCTCATCGACACGATGATCATCGAAGTCCGGCGCATCGCGTCCGATCTGCGGCCGGTCGTGCTCGACGTCCTCGGCGTCGAGGAAGCGATCGAGTGGCAGGCGCAGCAATTCGAGGAGCGGACCGGAATTCCCGTTCATTGTGAGTCGACCGGCGGTGGCGCGGATCTGAACCCGGAACAGGCAACGGCGCTGTTCCGAATTTTCCAGGAAGCGCTGACGAACACGCTTCGCCACGCGCAGGCCACAAGAGTCGAGGTAACGATGGAGGAGGACGCCGGCGAGTACGTCCTGACGGTGAAAGACAACGGCCGCGGAATTACTGAGGATGAGAAGGGGCGGCAGTCGTCGGTCGGACTGCTGGGGATGCGTGAGCGCGCCACGCTGATCGGAGGCGACGTTTACGTCGCCGGAGTTGGCGGAGAAGGGACGACCGTCACGGTGCGATTGCCAATCGCGGGCGCGTAAGACGCGGAGGCGGGCGAAGCGCCCGCCTCCACAGCCTCCACAGGGGTTGATCAGGCGAGGTCGAACAGCAGAAACTCGGCGTCGTCCTTCGCGGTGATGGTCAGCTTCGTTTCGTTCTCGATCGCCGCGCCGTCGCCGGCGGCGAGCGTCGTGCCGTTCATGTCAATCGTGCCGGATGCGACCTGAATCCAGGCACCGCGTCCTGCGCTGAGCTCGTGCTCCACCTTCGCGCCGCCATCGAGCAGCGACGCGTAAAGGCGCGCGTCCTGATGGATGTCGACCGCGCCGTCAGGCGAGCCGGGAGCGGCGACGACGCGCAGACGATTGCGGCGCTCCTCATCGGGAAACAGCTTCTGCTCGTAGCCGGGCGTGATGCCGTCCTTCGCCGGCTCGATCCAGATTTGAAAAAAGTGCACCGGCTCCGTCTGCGAGCCGTTGAATTCACTGTGCACGACGCCGCTGCCGGCGCTCATTCGCTGCACTTCGCCGCGCCGCAGCACGCCTTCGCCGCCGGTGCTGTCCTTATGCGCGAGCGCCCCTTCGAGCACGATCGAGATGATCTCCATGTCGGCGTGCTGGTGCGCGCCGAACCCGCGGCCCGGCGTCACCGTGTCTTCATTGATCACGCGCAGCGTCCGAAAACCCATCTGCTTCGGATCGTGATAGTTCGCGAATGAGAAGGTGTGGTGCGAAGTCAGCCAGCCGTGCCGGCCCGTTCCGCGATCATTCGATTTTCGTACCGTGATCATGTCGTTCCTCAGCTCTGTTTGACTGCCTGCACTTCGAGCTCGATGCGAAGGTCGTTCGCCACGAGAATACCGCCCGTCTCGAGCGCCTGGTTCCACGTCAGGCCCCAGTCGCGGCGATCGATTTTCGTCGTGGCGCGGATGCCTGCACGCGTTCCGCCCCACGGATCTTTTCCGGTTCCTTCGAAGACGCAGTCGAGCGTGACCTGCTTCGTCGTGCCGCGGATCGTCAGGTCGCCGGTGACCGTGAACTTATCGCCGTCCTTCGCCATCGCGCCGTCGACGCGTGTGCTGCGGAAGTTGAGGGCGGAGTGATTCTCGACGTCGAGGAAGTCGGCCGAGCGGAGATGCGCATCGCGGTCGGGCGTGCCGGTGTCGAGCGAGCTCGCCACGATCTCGACGTCGACCACCGATTTGTTCGGATTCTCTTCGTCGACCTCGATCGTTCCCTTCACGTCGCGGAAGCGTCCGCGGACGGTGGTGAACATCATGTGTTTGACCGCGACTTCAACGGTCGAGTGCGCCGGGTCGATCTGCCATTTGGTAGTTGCCATACTTTCATCCTGTTGCGCCCTTCAATCAAATTTAGCTAATCAATATTCCTCGCAACGACCAATGCGTTGAGGACTATCCTGACGAGGCAGGATGTTCAAGTTAACGTTAGTCAGGAGAAGAGATGGCCGGCAAGCTGATGCGCGAGATTCGACAGAAGAAACCGTTTCGGACGCTGCACGAAGAGATTGCGCTCTCGCTCGTCCGCGCCGCCGACCACACCTCGGCCAGCGTGCTCGAAGTGCTCAAGGCCGCGGCACTGAGCAGCTCGCAATACAACGTCCTGCGCATCCTTCGCGGCTCCGCTCCTGACGGACTGCCGTGCGGCGAAATCTCGGAACGGATGGTGCGGCGGGATCCCGACCTGACCCGTCTTCTCGATCGCCTCGACGCCCGCGGCCTCGTCGTCCGGACGCGTGACACGCGCGACCGGCGCATCGTCCGCGCCGCGATTACCGACGCCGGTCTGAAGCTGCTCGCGGAGCTCGACGCGCCGGTCGAAGAGAACATCAAAGCGTCGCTGGCGCACATGCCGGCGTCGCGTCTGCGCATGTTGCTGGAGTTGCTCGAGGAAGTTCGTGCGAAAGAGGGATGAGGCATGAGGCATGAGTAGAAGCTTTTACTCATACCTCATGCCTCATCCCTCATGCCGCCGTGGCACTCTTCGCCGGTTTCGTGGCACGGAATGACGGTTTTCACCGACCGTCCGGTCGGCATTACCGACGCCGTGAAAGAAGTGCGCCGATACCTCTTGACGTCCTGATATCGCGTCCGTATAGTGCGCGCCGTTCCCGCTTCAGGAGAGTCATTCGAAACGCTGCAGACGGAGTTTTCCTCCGCCGTCCGGGCGAATCGGCCAATCAACTCACGTTCCAGGAGATCGCGAATGGTCCGCAACCGGAGTGCGCGTCTGCGCCAATCAATTTTGTTTCTTTTGCTGCTGGCGCTCGCCCCCGCGCTGCTTGCACAGGTGCCTGTCGACAAAGCGCTCGGCTGGTTCAACACGCACCAGAATGCCGACGGCACCTGGGGCTCGGGCACCGACCTCGCGCCGCGCGATACCGCGCGCGTATTGATCGCGCAGTCGATCTCCGGCGCGGCCGACAATCCACGCGACGCCCGTTTCGTCACGTACGCGAACGGACTGGCGTGGCTCGGTGGACAGCGCGGCTTCGACGCCAACCAGTTCCTCTCCGAGCAGGCGATGGCGCTGGCATTCGCGAAGCTCGATCCGAGCGTCGCGCTGGTTCGTCTCGCGCAGCAGCGCTCGAACAACGGACCTGATTACGGCGGCTTCCTCAATCACACCGGCGACACGTACGACTCCGCGCTTGCCGTGCAGGCGCTGGCGACGAGCGAGAAACTCTACGGCGCGGCGATCAGCGGCGCGGTGCAGACGATTCTCATTCGACAAAACCCCGACGGCGGATGGGGCATCGACGGCGGCTTCGCCAGCAATCCCGTGCTGACTGCCGAAGTGTTGATGGCATTCGCGTCGCTGACGACGAGCCGTCCGCCGCAGGCCTCCGTGCTCGCCGCGCAGGCGTACCTCGCGAACGGCATTCATCCCGACGGCAGCATCGGCAACAACCTCCTCGAGACCGCGACCGCATTTCGTGCGCTCGCGCTTTCCGGCTCCACCGTCACCGCCACCACACTCACATACCTCGGCGCGCAGCAGGCCGGCGACGGCTCGTGGGGGAACGGCGACGCGTATCTCACCGCGCGCATCCTCGAAGCGTACGCGGCGAACAAACCGAACCTCACCATTCGCAGTGACGCCTTCACGCTCACGCCGGCGCAGACCTCCGACGGCTCGACCGTCACCGCGAAAATCACGGTCAGCAACATCGGCGCGCAGCAGGCCAACCCGACCACGCTGACGATTTACGCGGGCGCCGCCGGCAGCCGTTCCATCGGCACGAAGTCGATCGGCACGCTCGCGCCGTCGGCGATCAGCAGCGTCGAGGTGACGTTCGCCGCGACCGAGATGGTCGGCACGCAGACGATCACCGCGGTCGCCGACTCCGGCAACGTCGTCAGCGAGATTCGCGAAGACGACAACAGCGCCACCGCGACGCTCACCGTCAGCGGCAAGCCCGACCTCGTCGCATACGCAAACGAGATCACCACCGCGCCGGCGCGCCTCCAGCCGAATCAGCAGGGGACGCTCGCCATCACGATTCACAACATCGGCGAAGGCGACGCCACGAGCGCCGGCTACGCCATCTACGACACCTACAACAACAGCGAAACGCTCCTGAAGAAATCGACGGTCGCGGCGGTCGCGGCGAAGAACGCGCAGGTCATCTCGATTCCGGTCACACTTGCGGGTGGCGTGCACTCGATCCGCGTCGTCGTCGATCCCGATGCGCTCATCGCCGAGACCGACGAGACCAACAACGCCACCACGAAGAGCGTCTCGGTCAACACCGTCAGCAACGTCGACCTGCGCATTCGCGCCGGCAACGTCACCGCGGTTCCGGTTCGCCCGACGGCCGGACAGAGCGTCGCGCTCGAAGCGATCGTCGAGAACGCAGGCACCGACCCGGTGCAGTCGACCGTCGCCTTCTTCGACGGCGTGCCGGGCGCGGGCGGCGTTGTCATCACCGCCATTCCGGTGACGATCGACGCGCAGTCGTCGGTCCGTCTCGCAGCGACGTTCACCGCCGGCGCGCAGTCGCGCGTCGTCTATGCGGTCGCCGACGCCGACAACGTCGTGCCGGAGATCGACGAGACGAACAACCAGGCGTACATCGCGCTCACCGATCAGTTCGCCGATCTCTCCGTCTCGCGCGACGGCTTCGTCCTGCCGCGCAACGCGCTGCAGAACGGACAGACGCTCATCGGACGACTGGTCGTCCGCAACAACGGCATCCTTCCCGCGACCGGTGTCACCGTCGCCATCTACGACGATCTGCCGCAGCGCGGCGGATTGAAGATCGTCGACACCGTCGTCGACATCCCGGCGCAGGGAAAAGTCGTCGTCCCGGCATCGTGGCCGGTGCGCGCCGGACAGCGTTTCGCCACCGCGGTCGTCAACGCCGGACACAGCGTCTTCGAGCCCGACTACACGAACAACCGCGTCACGAAGTTCTACGTTGCGAACGGCAACCAGAGCGATCTCTCGCTCTCCAACGTCCGCTCGGTCTCGATCGATACGTCGGCGTTCGTCATCAGCCCGGTCGATCTGACCGTCGGCGGATTCGCGAAGGTGTCGATCAACTCCGCGTCGTCGCAGCCGTTCAGCGTCCTCCTCTTCGAGGACGTCGACGGCGACGGCGCCTTCGATCCGGAGACCGATAATCCGCTCGGCTCAACGATTGTTCAGCCGGGGAACAGTCAGCAGATCGTCACCATCGCCGCGCAGGGAACGGTCCGCTTCGCCCCGGGCAAGCTGCTCATCTACATCGACAGCACGAACGCGATTCCGGAAGGGAACGAAGGGAACAACCTCATCGATCTCTGGCAGGACTGCTGGACGACGGCGAGCAACTTCGCGCCCGGCGCGAAGTGGACGTCGCCTGACAAGACGTACCACCTCTCGCCGGTGGCGCGACTCAAAGATACGAACGGCGACGACATCATCGACGAGAACGACACGCCCTTCATCGTGCACGCCAGCGGCGGCGCGATCATCCTCCGTCGCGGCGACACCGGTCAGATCGTCTGGTCGCAGAACTTCAACTTCAGCGGCCGCCAGATCAGCCCGGTCATCGCGGACGTCGATGGCGACGGCAAGCCGGAGATCATCGTTCATGCGTACGAGCACAAGCTCGTCGCGCTTAACGTCGACGGCACCACGAAGTGGACGAGCCCGAATCTCGATCGCCATCCCGACTGGGAGCTCTATCTCAACGCAGGCGGCGGCTTCATCGACTACTCGTACGGCGGCGCGCCGGTCGTCGCCGATCTCGACGGCGACGGTTTCCCCGAAGTGATCAGCGGCCGCAGCTGCCTCGACGGCCGCGACGGCAGCGTGAAGTGGGTTGGCGGCGCCGGTGCCGGCCGCGCGTGGGACACGTCGAGCGATCATCTCTTCTGGGAAAACTTCCCCGATCAGGAAGCGCCGATCGCCGCCGACGTCGACGGTGACGGACGCCTCGACGTCGTCGCCGGCAACACCGTCTATCGCGCCGACGGTTCGATCATCTGGCAGCGTCCCGATCTCGGCGACGGCTACACGGCCGCCGTCTATCTCGCCAATCAGACGAAGCCGAACATCGCCCTCGTTAGCAATGGCCGGATCACGATGCTCAATCCCGACGGCACGACGAAGTGGGGACCGACGGCGCTGCCGGGCGGCGCCATGCTCGGCGGCGCGCCGACCGTCTTCATGATCAGCAATGGCGGCGGTGGTCCGTACGTCGGCGTGGCCGGTGATGCGAACTACACCGTCTGGGACGCGACCACCGGCGCACAGCGCTGGACGCGTCAGGTCAACAACGACTTCGGCTTCGGCTTCACCGTTACGAACTCCGCGACCGTCTACGACTTCGGCTTCGGTACCTGCCTCGTCTACTCATCGCATGACAAGTTCCAGATCATGCGCGCGGCCGACGGCGGCACCGTCTACAGCGAAGCGATCGGCACGAACGCGTTCTATCCGATGAGTCCCGTCGTCGCCGACGTCGATGGCGACGGCCGCGCCGACGTCGTCGTTCCCGGCCGCCCCGGACTGAAGATCCTCAGCGATCCGACGTGGCCCGGCGCGCGCGCGATCTTCAACGAAGCGTCGTACCACATCACCAACGTCGCCGGTGAAGGGGGCGCGATTCCGAAGAACGAAACGCAGACGCCGTTCTCGCGCGTCCACTATCGCGCGCAGGACACGCTGCCGCTCGGCGCCGCCATCAATCCGCTGCCGAACATTTCGGCGTCGTACATGCGCGCCGACACGACCGGCTATCCGGCCAGCGCGACGCTGCTCGTTCGCGTCGGCAACAACGGCGGCGCGCCGTCGACGCAGGTCAACGTCGCCTTCTATCGCAGCGTGCAGAACGGCTCGCCGATCCTCGTCGGCACCGCCACGACCGGCGCCATCGCGGCCGGCGCGTATCAGGACGTCACCACGACGATCTCGAATCCGGCGGCCGGCTCGTACAGCTTCTTCGCCATCGCCGACTACGACGGGAAGCTGATCGAATGCAACGAGAGCGACAACACCAGCCCGTTCGTCGCGGCCCGTTTCAGCGCTGACGTCGCCGTCGATCCGACGTCGCTCTTCGTCACCGATCCGCAGCCGCGTCCCGGCGACACGATCTCGTTCACCGCCAACGCCACGCTCTCCGGCGCCGTCGACACCGCGGCGCTGACCGCGCAGTTCTACCGCGGCGATCCGAACGCCGGCGGCACGGCGATCTCTCCGCTGCTCAATCCGACGATCGTTTCGATTCGCGGCCAGCGCTACGCGCGCGCCGACTTCAGCTGGACGGTCACCGCACCGAGCGGACCGGCCGGCATCTTCGTCGTCTTCGACGCCGCCAACCGCATTCCGGAAGACAGCGAGACGAACAACAGCGGCACCTTCGGTCTCAATATTTCGACCGCCGAAGCAATTCAGAAACTCTCCGGCACCGTCACGCTCAATCCGCCGTCGGCCGAGCCGGGCACGCCGGTCTCCGTGCAGATCCTCGTGCAGAACATCGGCAACGTGCCGCTCACGAACGTCGTCCTCAATTACACAGTCGGCGGCGGCGCCGGCACCGGCTTCACCGGCAGCGCGACGATCGCCTCGATCGCCAAGAACGCCGCATCGAACGTCTCGCTCGGAAGCTTCACGCCGACGGTCAACGGCAACTACGACGTCATCGTCACCGCCGCCGATCCGGCCATCACGCTCATCGCCGGCGCGAAACAGATCCGCGTCGCGCCGTTCGCCGGCGCCGAGCTGACCGCCGTTCCGCTGCGCGTTCCGACGTCGCTGCCGCTCGTGCAGTGCCACACGCGCGTCACGCGCGGCAACACCATCGTCATCCCCGACGATCCGCTCGTCCCGCTCATCAAAGCGCACATCCAGCGCGGCCTGATCTGGCAGGCGCCGGTGCTCACCTCTGCGATGAACGAAGGCTGCTACAAATGCCACGTTCAGTCGCAGGGCATGGTCGGCTTCGAAGGCTCGCTGCAGGTCGCCGGCATCACCGTCGATCCGCTCGTCGAGCAGCGGATGTTCGACATGACCGTCTCTTCGCAGAATCCCGACGGCCACTTCGGCGTCAGCGGTTATCCGCGCTCGACCACGATCCTCGGCGCCTGGTCGCTGTCGTTCTGGCACAACCCGATTCAGGCGCAGCCGACGATGCTGAAGGCGCTCAACGCCATGCTGTCGTATCAGAACGGCGGCGGACCCGATACCGACGGCTCGTTCGATTGCGATCACTGCGACATCTCCTACGGCAATCGCGAGGCGATGACGATGATGGCGATGGTCGCGCTGGCGCGCGGCTACGACGAGACCGGCGACGTCCGCTATCTCAACGCGCTGAAGCGTTCCGTCAACTGGGCGCTGCAGTGGGATTACGCGGCGAATGCCGGACGCGGTCCGGAGTACGCCGCGCGAATCTCCATCGGACTCTCGGCCGCGCTGCCGAAGATCGCCGATCCATCGCTCTCACACGCGATCGAAAATCGCATCAGGCTCTTCGCCGCGAATCTGAAGTCGCTGCAAAACGACGACGGTTCATTCGGCACGACGATCAATCCTCCGATCCCGATCGTCCGCAACGCGCAGGTGCTCTACGCACTCGCGCTCTCCGGCATCCCGGGAACCGATCCGCAACTTCGCGCGTCGATCATCTGGCTCCTCAACCATCAGCAGACAAACGGCGGCTGGACGGAAAGCCTCGGCGAGAGCCAGGTGCAGTGGATCGACGAAACGACGTGGGCGATGATCGCGCTCCCGGCCGCCTTCGCGCGCCTCGGCCAGTTCGACGTCAACCTCGATATCAAACTCCCGGACGGCACCGACTTCGTCTCGTCGAACATCGCGCCGGGATTCAGTGCCGTCAACGGCGGCCGTCAGATGACGTGGAAGTTCCCCGACGTTTCCGAACAGGGGATCGATCTCTACTTCAACGTTCGCCTCAACGGACTGCAGCACGATGAGACGCGGCCGGCGACCGGTCCGGCGTCGATCTCGTATCGCAATCCGTATTCGGGCGACGCCGTCACGCGGCCGATCAGCGTGCCGTCGATCACCGGCTACGCGCCGCTCAAGCTCGACGTCTCGACCGACAAGGCCGCCTATCCGTCGAACAGCATCGTCACCATCGCGGAAAAGGTGACGAACGTCGGTGCGACGACCGACGGCATCACCAACGATCTCGTCATCCGCGACGCGAACGGCACGACCGTCGCGACCCTCGCCACGGCCGATCCCGTTCAGGGTCTGCCGCCGTCGCCGTTCCCCGGCTGGCACTACACGATTCCGCTGTCGATGCCGGTCACGAACGACGGCCTCAATCGCATCGCCATCATCAACGTCAACTTCACGCAGAAGCTCGCCGAGCTCGGACTGACCGGTGCGTTCGATCGCAACTCGATCCGCGTCACCGCCGACTCCGCGCCGTCGTCGGAGCTCTACTTCACCTGGCTGCCGAGCGATGCGAATCCGAACGCCGGCAAGGTGCTCTTCACCGTTCCCGACAGCGCCGGCTCCGGCACGACGCTGAACGTTCACGTCTACTTCGACACGCTCGAGAACGGCTTCAAGCCGGCGTCGATGTTCGATCGCGGCGCAACCGGCGCGACCGGCGGCTCCGGCTTCATCGGCCGCTACTACAACCTCGACACCAGCCGCCAGACCGGTTACGTCAGCTTCGAGAATCAGGTCTTCCGCGCCGGTCCGCCGCTCGTCACCGAGGCGCGCACCGAAACGTACATGGCCGATCGTTTCCCGGCCGGCGTTCCGGGCGACTTCTTCGTCGCCGACTGGGACGGCGCGTTCTACGTGCCGGCCGCCGGCGCGTATCAATTCGAGCTCGGCTCGGACGACGGCTCGTGGCTCGACATCGACGACGTGCAGGTCATCAACAACGGCTGGGGTCACGGCGTGCAGATGCTTTACGCCACCGTCCAGCTCAGCGCCGGCTTCCACAAGTTCCACATCTCGATGTTCGAGTGGGGCGGCGGTCAGTGGCTGTCGTGGCGCTGGGCGCCTCCGGGTCAGGGCTGGTCTTCGCTGCCGCCGCAGAGTCTCTATCCGGGACTTCCGGCCGGCAACGAAACGTCGACCGTCATCGGCGCGACGCAGCTCCTCTCGGACGGCAACGTCACGAAGACATACACATGGAACACCGGCTCGACCGCATCCGCGCAGTACTCGGCGGTCGGCACGATCCGGCAGTTCGGCGGCTTCGTCGCAAGCGGCGCCGCACCGTTCACGATCTCGCCTGCAGCGCAGGTCAGCGGTTCGATCGCGACCGACAAGCCGGCGTACGACGCGAATGAAACGGTGCACGTCACCGGCGCGGTGCAGTTCGGTACCGGCAACACGACGCTGCACGATCTGACGGCGACGCTGTCGATCGCCGATCCGTCGGGTGCAACGATCGCGCAGTCGCAGCCGACAGCGATCGCGTCGCTCATCCCCGGACAAAGCATCAGCGTTCGCTACGACTGGCCGACCGCGGCAGCCGCCGCCGGCGCGTACAGCGCGAAGCTCATCGTGAAGGATTCGGCCGGCGCCGCCGTCGCGAACGCCGCGGTTCCGTTCACGATCCGCGCAACGTCGACGACCGGTAAAGGCGTCACCGGCACGATCTCCGCGCCGGCCGTCATTCAGCAGGGTGAGTCGCTGCCGCTCGCGGTCACGCTGACGAACGGCGGCAACACCGCGCTCACCGATGCGCCGTTCGCGATCCGCATTCTCGATCCGGCCACGCAGGATCTCGTCGCCACGATCGCGTTCAACAAATCGATTGGCGCCGGCGTCACCAGCTCCGCCGATCAGACGTACGCGTCGGCGTCGCTGCGCGTGCAGACATACGACGCGTACCTGATCTCGCTCATCACCGGTACGCCGGTGCTCCTGGCGAAGACGACCTTCGAAGTGAAGGTTCCGCCGCTCAAACTCGATCTCGCGGTGAGCGGTCCGGCGCGCGTGCTGATCTGGGCGAACTGCTCGCCGGGCAACAGCGGTAAACCGTGCACCGCCGTCGCGCCGCCGTTCCTGACGAAGACGCTCGACGACGCGCACATTCCCTGGACGCTGGTCGGCGAACAGAACGCGTTCCTGAACGCGCTCCGCACCGGTGCGTACAACGAAGCGATCCTCTATCAGCCGAGCGCGTTCGAAGCGAAGATCGCCACCGAGTATCTGCAATCGATTCGCGCAGGCTTTGGTCTGCTCTACATCAACAACGACACCGACGCGAATCCGAAACTCGCCGAAGCGCTCGCCACGAAGTTCGGCGGGAAGCTGAACGCGCAGTCGACGACGCTCGATCTCGTCGCCACTCCGTTCTCAACGGCCGGCCAGCTCGTGCTCAACGGCAGCAGCGTGAAGATCGATCTCGACGGCGCGCAGACCGCCGCGAAGATCAGCGCCACGCAGCTCCCGGCGATCACGTACAACACATACGGCGCCGGCCGCGTCGTCGTGCTGCCGTATGACACCGAGCTCACTCCGACCGCCGACGTCGCCAAACTCCTCCTCGGCATCGTCAACTGGATTCCGCGTCCGGCAGCAGGGGAGGCGCGGTCGGTCGTTCCGATCGATTTCCTCGTCACGCCGCCGCCGGGATCGGCTGTCGATCTGACAATCGGCGCGACGCTGCCGAGCGGCATGACCGTCGTCTTCGCGCAGCCGGCGCTGACGTCGGCGTCGCCGCTGTCGTGGAACATCACGGCGAACGGAACACCGCTGCACCTGACGCTGTGGGTGCGGCTGCCGGAAGCCGCGGGGACGTACACGATTACCGGTACAGCGGCATTCCGCGGCCAGACCGCGGTCGTCACGAAGACGATCGCCGTGACCGTCACCGCCGACCGTGTCGCGATGGAGTCGGCGCTCGCCGCCGATCTCTCCGCGCTCGCGGCATCGGCACCGGCGAAAGATCAGAAGGCGGTCGGCGACGCGCAGAGCGAGCTGACCGCCATTCGTGCCGCGAATCCGACGACCGCCGCTGCAGCGGCGGCGCTCGTCGATCGCGCCATCAACATCATCAATGACCTGCAGTCGGTGTCGGTGAGCACCACTGCTGCCCGCGCCAGCGCCGGACGCCTGCTCGTCTACTGGCAGAGCCGCGCGGGCGTGTAACGGACAGAGAGAGGACAGACGACCATGCGCGCCTTTCGACGACTCATGAAAGGCCCTCTGGGCCACGCGATCACCATCGGGCTGATCGCGGCAAACGGCTGGGCTTTCTCCGGTCCGCAGAACTACCTCGAGGTAATCGAGGCGCAGCAGAAGCGCGAAGCGGAGATCCGCGAGATCGCGAAGAAGATGAATGTCGATCCCGACTTTCTTCTCAATCCCGGCGGACGCCGTTCGTTCGACTGGAAGTCGGTCTTCAGCTCGCTCGCCGCAACGCTCGGCGTCACGTCGTCGAACGCGAATGCGAACGCGCAGCCGCTCGACATTCGTGAGTCGATCAGCCGCGTGAAGTCGGGTTACGCGCTCGTCGCCGCCGACACGACGGTCGCGCGCATCGCCGAGCTCGTGCAGATCTCGCTCGCGCCTGATGCCGTGCGCGGAAAGAAGAAGGGACAGATCAAAGCCGAGCTGCAGTCGGTGCTCCGTCTCGTCGATAAAGATTTTCTCCCCGCATTGCGCGATGGTCTTCCCGGCGTCGCCAACGGACGCGATGCCAAAGCACGCGCCGACGTGAACGAGCTCCGGCGCATCGTGAAGGCGGTCATCAACGCGCCGCACGCGC
>JAXDJV010000005.1:0-58127 GCA_034667465.1 Acidobacteriota bacterium
ATGGTGAAGAGTCCGATGAAGCCGAGGATGTAGAGCATCGGCGTCGCCCACGACACGGATGCTTTGTAAAGCGTCGCCGTCCAGTTGAAGACTTTGATTGCCGACGGCACCGCGACGAAGAAGCTGAGGAACGCGAAGATGAGCGCGGAGTAAACGGAGATACCGGCGACGAAGAGGTGATGCGCCCAGACGAGGAAGCCGAGGAACGCAATGCCGAGCGACGAGAAGGCGACGAAGCGATAGCCGAAGATCTTCTTGCGCGTGAACGCGGCGACGACTTCGGACGCGACGCCCATCGCCGGCAGAATCATGATGTAGACGGCCGGGTGCGAGTAGAACCAGAACATGTGCTGGTAGAGCACCGGATCGCCGCCGATGGCGGGATTGAAGATGCCGACGCCGGTGAACTTCTCGAACATCAGCATCACCAGCGTGATGGCGAGGACCGGCGTCGCCAGCAGCATGACGACCGACGTCGCGTAAAGCGCCCAGACGAACAGCGGCAGTCGATACCAGGTGAGTCCCGGCGCGCGCATGCGATGAATCGTGACGATGAAGTTCAGTCCAGTAAGGATCGACGAGAAGCCGGCGATGAAGCCGGCGAACGTCACGCCGATGACGTGCGTGTTCGAGTACTGCGTGGAGAACGGCGTATAGAACGTCCAGCCGGTGTCGACGCCGCCGCTGATGATCACGTAGAGACCGAACGCGGCCGCGATCATGTAGAGGTACCAGCTGAGCAGGTTGATCTTCGGGAAGGCGAAGTCTTTCGCGCCGAGCTGAATCGGCAGGATGAAGTTGCCGAGGATCGCGGGGATGACCGGAATCAGGAAGAAGAAGACCATCACGATGCCGTGCAGCGTGAACATCTTGTTGTAGGTGTCGCTGGTGAGGAGATCACCTTCGGGCGTCAGCAGCTCGATCCGCATCATCACGGCGAAAGCGCCGCCGATCAGGAACATGACGGTGATGCTGATCAGATAGAGGATGGCGATGCGTTTGTGGTCCTTCGTGAGGAGCCACGACATCGCGCCGTACTCGTCGTTGATGTAATCACGCGAGCCTTCGGCGCCGGAGATGCGGACGTCGTGCAGCGTCAGTGAGCTCATGGCTGGTTACCTTTGCTGGTGGTCGTGGTGGCGGCGGCGGGAGGCGTTTGCGGCGTCTGTCCCGCGCCCGGCGCGAGCGGCGATCCGGCGCTGGTCTGCTTCGACTGCTGCGATTCGACAGCGACCGTAGCCGGTTTCGACGCGCCCATCGACTTGACGAACGCGAGGAGCTTGAGCAGATCCTCTTCGTTCACCTGTCCCTGGAACGTCGGCATGATCGGCGCGAAGCCGCGCACGACTTTCGATTGCGGATTGAGGATCGATTCGCGGATGTAATTGTCGTCCGCTTTCACCATCGAGTTGTCGGTGAGCGTGACGCTCGTGTTGTACAGCCCCGCCAGGACCGGACCGCGTCCGGTGGCGTCGTTCGTGTGGCAGGTGTTGCACGCGTATTTCTGGAAAAGCTGCTCGCCCTGCGAGGCCATCGAGCCTTCACTGCCGCCGGCCAGCCAGCGCTGATAGTCGGTGTCTTTCATGACCTCGACCCAGCCGATCATTCCGGAGTGGAGCGTGCCGCAATACTCGGCGCAGAAGATGTGGTATCGCCCGACCTTGTTCGCTTCGAACCAGAGCGTCCGATAGCGGTTCGGCAACACGTCGGCCTTCGTCCGGAACGCCGGGAAGTAGAGGCTGTGAATCACATCTTCGGAAGCCATCGTGATCCGCACCGGCCGGTTCACCGGAACGTGCAGCGTGTTGATCTCGCGCTGTCCGGTCGGATGCTGGAACTTCCACATCCACTGGCGGCCGGTGGCGTAGACGTCGATGGCGTTATCCGGAACGCGGTTGAGACGGAAGTAGACCCACGCGCCCCAGACGAACATCACCATGAAGATGATGAATGGAATGATGATCCAGGCCGCTTCGAGGAGCGCAGGCGGTTCCTGATCCTGGGCGAGCTGATTGTCGGGACGGCGGCGGTACTTGATCGCCAGGAAGATGATGAGAACGAAGATGAGGATCGAGACGGCGCCGCAGACGATGGTCAGAAATGCGTAGAGCGCGTCGACCTGACCGGCCGTCGTCGAAGCCGCTTCGGGGAACAGCGGGAAGTCGGAGAGCATCATTTGTCAGTCAATCCCGAACGCTCGCGACGGATCATGATGAAGATGAAACCGCCGAGGCTGAGCACCGTGGCGATGCCGCCGGCGCGCACGAAGTTCATGGCGCTGCGGCTGTACTTTCCGGTCGCGGGGTCGTAGTGATAGCAGAGAAGCAGAATCTGGTCGGTCGGCGTGCCGATTTTGCCGGCTGACGCTTCGACGAGACCGAGGCGCAGATCGCGCGGGTGATATTCGAAGCCGTAGAAGTAACGCGAGACGCGGCCGGTCGGCGTCAGCACCATGATCGCGGCGTTGTGCGCGAACTGATCGACCTTCGGGTCGTACGCGTATTTGAATCCGACCGATGCGGTGAGCGCTTTGATCGCCGATTCATGTGCGGTGAGGAAGTGCCAGCCGTTCGCGGCGCCGAAGCGTCCGTAGCGTTTGACGTATTTGTCTTTCTTCTCAGCAGCGGCGGTCGGCGTGTCGCGCGGGTCGATGGAGACCGTGATGACGTCGAACTCTTTGCCGATGTCGAACTTCAGCTCCGTCAGCGCGGACGTTTCCCCTTCCATGACCATGCTGCAGAGCATCGGGCAGCGGTAGTACATGAAGTTGAGGAGGACCGGTTTGCCGCGGAAGAGATCGCGCAAACGGACGACTTCGCCCTGCTCGTTGCGCATCATCAGATCGAGCGGAATCTGCGCGTCGAGTTTCTGATCGATGCCGACGACGCCGGGAAGTTCCGGCGCGGCGGAGGAGTCGGCGAAGGCACTGGAGGCGACGAGGAGCAGGAGTGTCATCCCGAGCGTCGCGAGGGATCCGGCTGGGCGGAGCGAACAAAGGGAACGCGGGCGCGCACCGCCCGCCCGGATCCTTCGCTGAACGCTCAGGATGACAGTGGCGGTGCGCGTCACGGCTGCGCTCCTGTTACCGGCAATCCGCGCTGCAGGACGAGCTGTTTGGCGACGTCGATCGGCAGGCGAACGGTTCCCTTCTGCTGATCGATCCACGCCGGCTGCGTCTGCGCTTCGTGTTCGGCGCGGCGCATCTCTTCGAGATCGACGACCGGCGTCTTCGTGTACGGAGCGTCGGTCTTCGACGAGAACGGCTGCAGGCGTGGAGAGTTCGTGCCGGGAACGGCCATGCTCTCCGGCACTTTCATCGACGTCAGCGCCGGCTTGTTCTGCCCTTTCGCGATATTCACGAATCCTTTGAACAACAGCCAGAGGAGGAGATGCGTGACGACCGCGAAGATGACGAAGATGATGACCGCCCACATGAGCGCGCGGACGTTGACGTCGCTCTTTTCGTGATGCGTCTCCGGGTTGAAGATCGCATCGTCGTCGTACGGAAGATGCTCAGGCATTGATCTTCACCGCCCCTTCCCGAATCGCTTCCTCGACCCACGTCTCGTGGACCGGAATGATCGTCTGCCCCTTCAGCTGGCGGATGAATTCGAACATCCAGATTCCGCCGATGGCGACGAGCGTCGTGAAGTTCATCCAGTGGTAGTGGAAGTGCTCGCCGTACCACGAAGGAGCGACGAGCCAGTAGATCGCGATGTAACGCATCACGAGGATGATTACCGCGACGGCGCCGATGGTGCGCGGGTTGTCTTTGATGGAACGCATCAGCAGCATGAAGAACGGCAGAAAGAAGTGGAAGATCACGATCAGCGACGCGAACACGCCCCACGTTCCGTGCGAGCGGATGAGGTAGTGCGGGATCTCTTCCTTCAGGTTCGCGTACCAGATCAGCAGGAACTCGGAGAAGGTCGTGTACGCATAGAGCATCACGAACGCGAGCATCAAATTGCCGAGATCGCGAAGATGCGACGGCTTGAGGATGCCGCGCATGGCCGGCGTCGGCGCGAGGCGCGACAGGAAGAACGTCACGAAGACGAACGCCGACAAACCGCAGCCGACGAGGATGATCAGCGGATACATCGTCGAGGTCCACCGCGGCTCGAGCGACATCATCCAGTCGATCGACGAGAAGCTGACCGTCAGCACGATCATCAGCAGCCCGGAGGCGGCCCACTTGCGACGCTGCAGATCGGTTTCCGGCGCCCGGTCTTCATAGAACTTCAGAGACAGCACGCGCACGCGCCACGCCCAGAGACACCAGATGAGGAAGTAACCGACGGCGAAGATGATGAAGCGCTGCGGATTGAGCCACGCGACCTTCAGCTTCAGGGTCGGATCGTGACGGACGAGCTCCGCATCCATCCACGGATAGAGGTACTTCATCCCGAGGATAACCGGAATGAAAAGGAGTCCGATCATCCAGAGCGAGCGCGAAGCGGCGCCGAGCGGACGACGGATCATCAATCCCCATTCGCCGCCGGTGACGTACTGCAGACAAAGGACGGCGAGCGATCCGAGTGCGATCGCCCACCAGAAGAGAAAGCTCGGCAGATACGCGCGGTAAAACTCCTGCGGGCCAGCCATAAAGAAGCCGGCGACGCTGATAGCGCCGAAGATGATGCCGACGATGAGGGCCGGCATCTGGAAACGGCCGATGCCGGTGGCCGCGGCGCGCGTGGATGCGTCAGGCGTCATCGCTTTCCCCCGGTCGCCGGCGTCGTTGTATCGAGCTTCGCGCGAAGCTCCGGAGTGAGGTCGTTGATCGTGCCGTTCTGGCTGAGCTGCAGCGCGCGGATGTACGCGACGATCGGCCAGCGATCCTCGGCCGGCACCTGCGGAGCATACGGCGGCATGGCGCCGAATCCATTGGTCATGACGTCGAAGAAATGTCCTGTCTTTGCGTTGCGAAGCGCTTCGGTGTGGAACGACGGCGGGCGGCGATAGCCGCGCGACGGAATCATTCCGTTGCCGTCGCCGAGGCGGCCGTGGCATTCGGAACAGTAGATGTTGAAGCGTTCCTGTCCGCGGTTCATCAGGTCGGCGGTGATCGGGAACGGATAGCCGTCGCCGTCCTGTCCGCCGACTTTTCCGGTGACGAGGAAGCTGTCGATGGGTGCCTGTCCGCGCGCCACCGTGCCGGCGATGCGCGGCCGCGAAGCCATGCCGTCGGGAAAGAAGTTGCTCTCTTCGAGCGGATCGTAACGCGGCTGATTGGCCATCTTCTGGCGGCAGCCGGCGAGCGCGATCAACAGGAGCAGCGATGTCATCCCGAGCGTCGCGAGAGATCTGCGCGGACGGGGCGGCGATGCAGCTGCGCGCGCCGCCCGCCCGGATCCCTCGCTGACGCTCGGGATGACAGCGCGATTACCACGGTACATCGGTCACCTCGCGGGGCTTGAGCGATTCGAGGAAGGTGGCGACTTCGTCGATGTCGAACTTCGGATCGCGCGCCTGAATGACGAGAAAGAATTTGTCGCGCGACGCCTGGTCGAATCGCTTCACGTTGAAGACAGGGTGATACGGCATCGGCAGTCCGTTCAGTCCGAGCATGCCGAAGACGGCGGCGAACGCGCCGAGAAGAATCGTGCATTCGAACGTGATCGGAATCCAGGCCGGCCACGAGTTGAACGGCTTGCCGCCGATGTTGAGCGGATACGAGATGACGTTCGCGTACCAGCACATGAAGAAGCCGCCGAGGCCTCCGAGCACGCCGCCGCCGAGCACGATCAGCGGGAGTTTCGTCGAATGGAATCCGACCGCTTCCGCCAGTCCGTGAATCGGGAACGGCGAGTAGGCATCCATCTCTTTGTAGCCGCGATGATTCGCAGCGGTCGCGGCGTCGAGCAGTTCCTGCGCGCTGGCGAATTCGGCGATCACGCCGTACAGGCCGATCTTTGGTTTGCCGATACCCATCGTCAGTGCTCCTCGCCGTGCGCATGCGCCTCAGGCAGCAGCGTGCGCATTTCGAAAATGGAGATCATCGGCAGGAACCGGATGAAGAGGAACAGCAGGAACAGGAAGAGTCCCATCGAGCCGATGAACATCGACCAGTCCCACGGCGAGCCGTGGTACATGCCCCACGACGACGGCAGGAAGTCGCGGTGCAGAGAAGCGGGGATGATCACGAAACGCTCCAGCCACATGCCGACGTTGACGAACATCGCCGTGATGAAGAGGAACGCGGTGCTGGTGCGGAAGCGCTTGAACCACATCATCTGCGGTGCGAGTCCGTTGCAGACGATGAGCGCGACGTACATCTTCCAGTACGGGCCGAAGATGCGGTTGTGCACCATGAAGCGCTCGAAGACGTTGCCGCTGTACCAGCCGAGGAAGAGCTCCATCAGATACGAGTAGAAGACGATCATCCCGGTGGCGAGCATGATCTTCCCCATGTTCTCGAGATGCTTCATGGTGATGAAGTCTTCGAGCTTGAGGAACTTTCTCGCGGGGATCGCCAGCGTGAGCACCATCGCGAATCCGGCGAAGACGGCGCCGGCGACGAAGTACGGCGGAAAGAAGGTCGCGTGCCAGCCGGGGATCTGCGCGACCGCGAAGTCGAACGAGACGATGGTGTGCACCGAAAGGACGAGCGGCGTCGAGAGTCCCGCCAGCAGCAGGTACGCGGTTTCGTAGCGATACCAGTGCTTCGCGGAACCGCGCCAGCCGAGCGCGCCCATGCCGTAGATCTTGCGCGCGACGACGTTCGTGGCGCGATCGCGCAGCGTGGCGAGATCGGGAATCAGTCCGACATACCAGAAGAGCGCCGAGACGGTTGCGTACGTCGAGACCGCGAAGACGTCCCACATCAGCGGGCTGCGGAACTGCGGCCACAGCGTCATCGTGTTCGGGTACGGGAAGAGCCAGAAGTCGTACCACGGACGCCCGGTGTGCAGCGCCGGGTACAGTCCGGCCGCGGCGACGGCGAAGAGCGTCATCGCTTCGGCGAAGCGATTGATCGACGTGCGCCACTCCTGGCGAAGCAGGAGCAGGATCGCGGAGATCAGCGTGCCGGCGTGGCCGATGCCGATCCACCAGACGAAGTTGATGATGTCCATGCCCCATCCGACCGGATGGTTGATGCCCCAGATGCCGACGCCGACGAAGACGAGCTTGCCGATCGTCGCGGTGAGGACCGAAATGAGAATCAGCGAAATGCCGAATCCGACATACCAGCCGATCGGCGTCCGCTTGCGAAGAACGATCGTCGAAATGTGATCGGTGATCGAGGCGTACGAGTGTCCCGGCTCGATGGTCGGCGCCGGGAGATAGCGTTCCGGCACGCGCACTTCCTGCGTGACCGGGCGTATCTCGTGGACAGGGGTTTCGTCTTTCTGAGCCATTAGCCCCTGATCTCCGGGTTGGGATTGCGAATCGCGCCGAGGTACGTCGTGCGCGGACGGGTGTTGAGGTCTTCGAGGAGCGCGTAGTTCGCCGGCTCCTTCTTCAAACTGGCGACGCGGCTCGACGGATCGTTCATGTCGCCGAACGTAATCGCTTCGCTCGGGCACGCCTGCTGACAGGCGGTCGTCACTTCACCGTCGCGAACGCGGCGTCCCTGCGGTCCGTCTTTCTCCGCTTCGATCTTCGCGGCGTTGATGCGCTGCACGCAGTAGGTGCACTTCTCCATGACGCCGCGCGTGCGGACGGTGACGTCGGGGTTGCGCATCGGCTTCATCGCTTCCGTGTCGTAGTCGGCGTAGTGGAAGAAGTTGAAGCGCCGCACTTTGTACGGGCAGTTGTTCGAGCAGTAGCGCGTGCCGACGCAACGGTTGTACGTCATGTCGTTGAGGCCTTCGCTGCTGTGCGACGTCGCTTCGACCGGGCAGACCGGTTCGCACGGCGCGTTCTCGCACTGCATGCACGGCACCGGCTGGTGATACACCTCGGGATTCTCCGGAGCGCCCCTGTAATAGCGATCGATGCGCAGCCAGTGCATCTCGCGCTCGCGGACGACTTCTTCCTTGCCGACGACGGAGATGTTGTTCTCCGCCTGGCAGGCGATCACGCAGCCGTTGCAGCCGGTGCAGACGCTGGTGTCGATGACCATCGCCCACGCGTGGCCTTTGTATTCGAAGGCGGGATAGAACGACTCGTCCTTTTCGGCTGCGGCTTCATGCTCTTCGCCGAGGATCGCGTGCGGATTGCGCTGGTACTCGTCGAACGTGCCGGAGCGGATGATGCCGCGATCGCCGCCGACGTCTTTCGGATTGATGCTCTGGTGTTCCTGCGTGCAGCCGATCGGATACGTACCGGCGCTGCGGACGAGCGTGATCTGCGCGCCGGCGCCGCCGGTGAGCCCGTCGGAGAAACGGATCGGATAGATGTCGACGCCGCCGGGATTCTTCTCGCTGATCTCCGAAGCGACCTTTCCGCCGTGCTTTCGGCCGTAGCCGAAGTGAATCGTGGCGACGTTCTCCGGCATGCCGGGAACGACCCACACCGGAACGCGAAGCGTGCGTCCGCGGAACGAGAGATCGGCCTGCAGCGTGTGTTTCTCGTTGAAGAGATCGTCGCGCTCGGCGTCGCCGAAGCCGATGGCATTCGCGCTCTTCGGGCTGAGGAGCAGCACGTTTTCCCAGGTGATCTTCGTCTGCGGCTTCGGCAACTCCTGGAGCCAGGCGTTGTTCGCGAAGCGGCCGTCGTAGATGTTCGGGTCGTGCGTGATGCGCAGCTCGAAGCCGCCGCTCTGCTTCGGCGCGACCGGCGCCGGGATGCTCGTCGATGCGGATGCGGTACGCGCCGGCAGCGCGGAGTTGGTGACGACACCATCGTTCAGCCATTTGCGCCAGAGCGTTTCGTTGGCGCCGTTGGTCATCCAGTGGCTGCGAACGGCGTCGTACGGCGACTGGTCCATGCCGCCGGCCAGCGTGGCGAGCACTTCGATCGCGGCGCGTCCGTTGTAGAGCGGCGCGATGAGCGGCTGCTGAATCGTCACGGTGCCGTCGTGCCCGCGGCCGTCGCCCCACGTCTCGAGGTAATGCGTCTCCGGGATGTGCCAGTGAGACAGCATCGACGTTTCGTCGTAGTAAGGGCTCAGGTGCGCGCGGAACGGAACCTTGTCGAACGCGGCGGCGAAGTTGAAGTCGGCCGGCGCGTCGAAGATCGGGTTGCCGCCAAGCATGATCAGCGCCTTCACGCTGCCGGCGTTCATGTCTGTGACGAGACGACGAAGTGATTCGAGCTGATTGACCGGCTCGACTTCCGGCGAGTCGGTGATCGTGATCGTCGTTCCGATCGCGCCGATCGCCTGGTTGATCGCCATCGCGATCGCATGCACGACCGGCGGCTGATCGTCGCCGGCGACGACGATCGCGGCGCCCTGATTGCGCTGCAGGTCGCGAACGAGTGCGGCGATCCATGAAGCGTTTTCGGCGATCGCGCCGGCGGCGCCGAGTCCGACTCCCGCGGCGATTGCGCGCGCGCAGCCTTCGATCTGCGACGGGCGAACGGAGAGGCGATGATCGGCGATCGAGCCGCTGCTCGTCGGCGACGATTCGATCGCGTAGAGACGATTCATCGACTTCGTGTCATGCCGCACGCGGCGGCGCGAAGCGAAGTCGCGCGAGTAACGAACGTGTCCCGCGCCGTCGGACATGAAGTCGCTGTCGAGCGAGACGACGACGCTCGCTTTGTCGAAGTGATAAACGGCGTTGACGTATCCACCGAACGCGCTGCGCAGTCCTTCGCGTTTGTTGTCGCCGCTGACCGGCTCCCACTGATGCCACTGCATGCCGGGATACTGCGCGACGAGCGCGCGAAGCGCGGCGCCGAGCGTCGGCGAGGTGACGGTCTGCGTGAGTATGCGAAGTCCGGCACCGTTGACGGCCGCTTCCTTCAGCACCGGCTGCAATGCGCCGATGAAGTCGCTCCACGTGCGCGTTTCACCGAAGGTGCGAACGACCTGGGAGCGATCGGGATCGTAGAGTCCGAGGATCGACGCCTGCATGTACGCGTCGGTGCCGCCGAGGCTTGATGGATGATCGGGATTGCCTTCGATCTTCGTCGGACGACCCATGTGGCTTTCGGCGAGAACGCCTGTGGTGTATCCGCCGAGCGGCATCGCGGTCGCGAAGAAGAGCGGTTTGCCCGGAATCAAATCCTCGGGCTGTTTCACGTACGGAACGATTTTCTCGGGCTTGCCGGAAGGAGGCGTGCACGCCGCGGCGCCTGCGAGCGCGATCGAGGCGCTCATCAGCTTCATGAAGTCGCGGCGATGGACGCCGTTCGCGAGCGGAGCGGCCTGACGCGGAAACTCGTCCTGCATCAGCTCTTCGAAGTCAGCTCCGCGCGAGAGCTCTTCGAGGCTCCGCCAGTATTCCTTGCCGCGAATGTCGCCAATGCGCTCGCGGAACTCCCGGAAATCGAGTGTGGTCTTGTTGTCGCTCATTTCAGTAGTGGCACGTCGAACAGCTGGTCAGCTTCTGGATGTTGTAGGCGCGCACCAGCTGCGGCCCGAGAGTCTTCTGATCGCTGGCGACGTACGCCATGTTGAAGACCTGGTCGCGCGGGCGAACATATTTCTCGGGCGCGCGGTGGCAGTCGAGGCACCACTCCATCGTCAGAGGCGAAGCCTGGTACGTGAGGTTCATCCGATCGATGCGGCCGTGGCACGAGGCGCAGCCGACACCTTTGTTGACGTGAATGGAGTGATTGAAGTGGACGTAATCGGGAAGGCGATGAACGCGTTCCCAGCGAATGGGTGTGTTGGAGGAGAAGCTGTTGCGGACCGGCGCGAGCATGTCGGCGTTGGTCCAGATCTGCGCGTGGCAGTTCATGCAGGTCTGCGTCGGCGGAACGCCGGCGAAGTTCGATTTCTCAACTGACGTGTGACAGTAGCGGCAGTCGATGCCGAGGCCGGCGACGTGATGCTGGTGGCTGAAGGGAACCGGCTGTTCGCGCGCGATGCCCTGGTTGGTGACGTAGGGCGAACGGACAATGCCGCCGATGACCCACAGCACGAATCCGGCGATGAAGACCGCGCCGAAAATCGTGACTCGGGAAAGCGTATTGGTGCTGCGGTGGAAGATCTGAGCCATCGAGGCGACTACCGTCCGGCGTTGATGTTTGCGAAGCGATGGGTGGCAGCGCTTCCCGGATGGGAAGCACGAGGATCATATCGAAAAATGATTGTGAATCAACTCACAAGGTGGCCACGGGCCACTGCGTTTGTTGGCCAGGCCTCGGCGCACATCCGTCCGGAAGTTCAGCTGTTTACTCGGGATACACCGCCGGAGACTACGAGTGCCATCACCGCGGCGCTGTCGGTTTCGAGTCGCTGCACGCGGCCGCTCGGCACGATCACCAGCGTTCCCGCCATCGAGTACGAGAACGGCAGATAGACGGCGACGTGTCCCGGCAGCGAGAGAAACGCGAGATCTTCCTGCGTCATGAAACCGAGCGTGCGAACGTCGCCGCTCTCGCTGAGCGAAACGGCGACCGGCTTGTCGAAGCGCTTCTTGTCGCCGACGAATGCTTCGAGCAGATCTTTGATCGACGCGTAGACGATCCGCACCAGCGGCGCTTTCGTGAAGACCGTTTCGGTGAGCTGCAGAAATTTGCGGATGACGAAGTTCGAGGCGAGCGCGCCGATCAGGATGATGGTGACGAGCATGACCACGAAGCCGATGCCCGGGAACGGGAAAGCGATCAGCCGATCGATTCGGATGAAGGCGGCGTAGAGCAGCCAGATCGTCAGCGCGAACGGCACGACGATCACGAGTCCGCGGAGGAAGTTCTTTACGAGCCAGTTCATCGAAGTAAGATAAGCCTTTCCGATGAGCACGATGTCCGATGCGGATCTGCTGCTGCGCGTCCGTGCACGCGATCGTGAGGCGATGGCCGCTCTCTACGATCGCCACGCGACGCGAATGTATGCGATCGCGCTGCGCGCGACCGGCAGCCGTGAAGCGGCGTCGTCGGTGCTCGAAGCGGCGTTCAATGCGCTGGCGAACGGCGCCGCTCCCGAGGGCGCCGGCGAATCCTGGATCCTGCGTTTGGTGCGCGACCTCGCCGTGGCGCGACAAAGCCAAACGGCCGCGCCATCCGTAGAAGGGATGACACCGACGCCGCGGTCGCTCGTCGAAGAGGCGTTTTACCGCGGTGCCGATGTCGCGAAACTGGCGCGAACCTATGGACTCACGGAGACGGACGTCCGTAAGATGCTCCAGGACGGAATCCGGGAGCTTCGCGGTTAGTTTCCGCCCGGTGAAACGAAATGACGAACGACGCAACCTTCGATGAACGCGAGCTGAACGAGCTCGGGCCGCTGCTGGTCGAGACGCTCGAGCCGGTGGCGCCGCCCGCTGCGGTGAAGACCGCCATCCTCGCCGCGATCCGCAATCCCGGCCGCACGGTTCGCGCCGGCGAAGGGAAGTGGTATCGCCAGCCGGTCGACGGCATCGAAGTGAAGCCGCTGGCGGTCGACAAGGAGCGCGGCATCGTCACGCTGCTGATGAAGTTCGCGCCGGGCGCCGTCTATCCGGGACACGAGCACGGCGGCGCGGAAGAATGCTTCGTCGTCAGCGGCAGCTGCCGGATCGCCGACGTACATCTGAACGCGGGCGACTTCCATCACGCCGACTCCGGCTCGTACCACGCGCCGGTCGTCAGCGACAACGGCTGCACGCTCCTCCTGGTGATCGACCAGGACGACTACGTCGCCGCGTAGGCCGGCACGGCCGGCTGCGCTGGTTGGCCAAGCCTCAGCGACCGTCTGCGCGCAGGCCGGCGATCGCGCGATTCACGACGTCGAGCGCCGCGCGCTGTCGCGCTTCCCGATCTCCGCTGACGATCGTCCATTCGCACGCGAGCTCATCGAGCGCGGCGCGGAACGCATCGAAGAGATCTTCGCGCGCATCGCCGCCGGCATCGCGCGCGGCGTCGGTGATCCACGGCAGATCGGTGTCGAGCAGCAGGTAGTGATCGGCGCAGCGCGCGCGTGCTTCCGCTTCAATCCATTCCGGACAGCTGCCGTAGTAGTGACGCGCGTAGACGACGGTGCTGAGCAGATCGGTGTCGTGAATGACGAGCCCGCGCGATTTGCCGATGGCGCGATCGAGCAGCGCCATCTCTCCCCGCGCGATCGGCTCGACATCATCGGCCGTCAGCTCGTTCGCGCGCGCTTCGGCGTACTCGCGCGCGTATTCGAGCGAGACTGCGACGCCGAAATGCTGCGCGAGAAACTGCGCGAGCTCCGTCTTGCCGGTGCACTCGGGACCGACTAGGCAGATGCGCTTCGGAGCGAGCGTTTCCATTCGACGTAGCCTCTCCACGCCATCACCAGCAGCACCGCGTACAACAGCGACGTGAGATAGATCCCGCCCATCGCGTACGTTCCGATCGACACGATGTTGACGATGATCCAGAGCGTCCAGTTTTCGAGGAGCTTCTTCGCCATCATCCACTGCGCAACGATACTGACCGCCGCGATGCCTGCGTCCCAGTACGGCAGCGTCGCGCCGAAGGTCGTCGTGAAGCGGCCGATCGCGTACGTCAGCACGATGCAGAGCACGATGAGCGGCGGCCACCAGCGACGCGGCGTTTTCGTGACGTGCAGCTCCGTGCGACGCTCGCCGCCGTAGAGCCACTCGTACCAGCCGTAGAGCGTCAGCGCGAAGAAGACGATCTGCAGCGCGGCGCTCGAGTAGAGCTTCGCGTCATAGAAGACGATCGCGTAGAGCACGACGCTGACGATGCCGGTCGGCCAGCACCAGATGTTCTCCTTCACCGTCAGCCAGACGTTGACCGCCGTAAAGGCGAACGCGATGAGCTCGAGCGGCGACGGCCAGGTCAAGGTTTGAAATCTATCATCACGGTTGCGTTCCGCGTCGCCTGCGGGAAGTAATACGAGGTGCCGAAGAGCGAACCGTTCTCGAGCCACTGATAGCTGTAACCGCTCGGATAGATCCGCTTCGCGTCGAGAAGATTGTTGACGCGAAGCGTGACACGAATGGACTGCGCGACGTCGGCGGAGACGACGCCATCGATGGTCGTGAACGACGGCGTGATGAACAACTCGCTGTTCGTGTTGTCGAGATACGCCTTCGAAACGTAGCGCCCTTCCGCGCCGAGGCGAATGCGCGACGTCGGCGCGTAGTCGATGGCAACGTTCGCGAGAAGCGACGGCGTCGCGACCGGATTCACATCGCGATAGACGCGCGGCTCGCTGCCGATGAACGCGCCGGATGAATCGTAGACATCGAAGAACTGCGTCCATTCGGAGATGCGATTACGGCTCGCATTGGCGTTTCCGCGCAGCGTGATTTGCGGCGTGGCACGCCACGAGCCTTCGAGCTCGATGCCGCGCCGATAGCTGCGGTCGACGTTGCGGCGCAGCAGCAGACCGATGTCGGAGTACTCGCCGGTCGACGCGATCTCATTGTGGAACTGCATCGAGTAGACGTTCGCGGCGAGCGTCGTCGTGGCGCTGTTCCAGTTCCAGCCGGCTTCGACGTCGACGAGCCGCTCGGGACGGACGGCGTGGAGATCGTGCGCGACGGTCGGATTGTCCTCGCCGAGGAAGAGATCGTTGCGGGTCGGCTCGCGGGTGGAGATGCCGGCGGAGACGTAGATGCTCGATGACGGCGACAGCGCGTAACGGGCGCCGAGCTTCGGATTGAAGAACGTCCAGGAGATCGGCGCGATGGAGACGTCACCGTGATAGTGGAAGTCGGAGCGGCGAAGCTGTGCGTCGGCGTAGAGGTGCCAGCGGTTGGAATCGCGGCTCACTTTCGCGAAGGCGTTGGCCTCCCCTTTCGTGCCGTAGTTGTAATAGTCGCGCGCGCCGTTGACGAGATCGCGCGTGTGCTCGCGGCGGAACTCGTTCACGTGGATGCCGTAGTTCGCGGTGATGGCGCCGCGCGTCCAGCTCATCGTCGCCATCGCGCCGGCGAGCATGCCGTCGAGGCCGTACTGACGCAGGCCTTCGCGCGATGCTTCATCGTCGTAAAGGCGATACCAGCCGTAGCCGCGCTGGTAATACGTCGACAGCGTCATGTCGCTGTGCGGCGACAGCGCGCGCAGATACTGGAGTTGCGCGAGGTCGTAGCCGAAGCTGTCGCGATCGTCGGGCGAGAGCGGATTGGAACGGAGATTCGTGCGGAGCGTGTCGGCGTCGGCGGCGAAGAACGACAGCGCCGAATATTCGTGGCCGCTGAATCCGGTCAGCCGCAGCTGCGAGGTGTCGCTCTGCTTCGCGGCGCTGAGGAAGAGATTGTGCTGGCGGATGCCGGACGATTCGCGAAAGCCGTCCG
The DNA here is from genome assembly GCA_034667465.1 of Acidobacteriota bacterium. Lineage (GTDB taxonomy): Bacteria > Acidobacteriota > Thermoanaerobaculia > Gp7-AA8 > Gp7-AA8 > JAOBAU01. Next base: position 15,273 of record JAXDJV010000005.1, read on the forward strand.
ACTGATTGAACGACAGCCGCGAGTAGAGCGTGAAGCCGCCCGGAAGCGCGCCGGTTTGGTAGCCGGCCGTCGCGAACTTCTGACCGTACGAGCCGCCGCCGAGCTGGGCGTCGACCCGTTCGTTTTGCGCGAGCGCGATGCTCTCCATATTCACCGAGCCGCCGAATGACGGCGAGCCGACGGTCGAGGTGCCGACGCCGCGCTGCACCTGAATCGACTGCAGCGAATGCGCGAGATCGGGGAAGTCGGCGAAGTACGTTCCCATGTCTTCGGAGTCGGCGAGCGGCACGCCGTCGAGCGTGAAGTTGATGCGCGTCGGACTGATGCCGCGCAACGTGATGTACGAGTAGCCGGAGCCGCCGACACCCGATTCGGCGTACGCGTTGATCGAGGGCGTTTCGCGCAACAGCAGCGGCACGTCCTGACCGTAGTAGTCGCGCTCGATCTCCGGCCGCGTCAGCTCGCTCTTCGTGACCGGCGTTTTCGCTTCCGCGCGAATGCCGGAGACGACGATCGATTCGGAGAGCGCGGCAGCGAGAACGACATCGACTTCGTCGCCTGCGCGCACGCGGCGAACGTCGTCACGGAATCCGCCGTGCGCGACGCTCAGCGTGTGCGCACCGTCAGCGACGTCGAACGTGAATGCGCCGCGTTCATCAGTGACGTGCTCGATGCCATCGACGGAAACGGTTGCACCGACGAGCGGAGAAGCGGCGACGGTTTTCACGGTGCCGCGAATCGAAGCGGCGGAGAGACTCATGGAAAGGAGAAAAAGAAGGAAGGAACAACGAACAGCTGTCATGACCTCTGCCTTTCCCTACGCCGGTCTTAACCGGTTCAGGTTCGAAGGGTTTGATCTCAGGCCGTTGAAGGCCACCCCCAGGCTACTGCTGCGCGCGAATATACATCTAACGAAGCGACAACGTGATGTTCGCGCCCGCCACAACTCCCTCGGCGAACGCAGTGAGGTCGCCGGGTTCTTTCGTCATCGCGTTTCCGTCGCCGTCGAGACGCGCTTCGATGCGCATCTTTTCCGGCAACGGCTGGCCCATCATCGAATCGGCGGCGCTCAGATCGATTGCGATCGGAAAGCCGCTGGCGGGCAGTCGCTTCACAGCCGCGGGCGGACCGCTCGTCACACCGGCTGCACGCGCGTAGACGAAGACGAGTGCGGTACCGGAGATGCGGACGTTGTCGGGAACGTTGATCGTGACATGCACCGACGGTCCGCTCGGCGCGGCAGCCTGTTGCTGTTGTTGCGGCGCCTCGTTCGGTGCCGGGCCGGCTTTCATCCGCGCGAACACTTCCGTCAGTTTCGCGCGCTCTTCGGGATGACGCGCGAACGCTTCCTTCATCGCCGCTTCCGCTTCCGCGGTGTGGCCGGCGTTCGTGTAAATCCACGCCAGCGCGACCTGCGTTTCGAGCAGCGACGGATCGCTCTTCACCGATTTCTCCAGCATCGGCAGCGCCGTATCGACCCGATTCATGGCAATGAGGACGAGCGCTTCATACGTCAGCGCGCGCGCGTCGGTCGGCGAGCGCTGCAGGACATAGCGCGTCTGTTCGACGACGGCGGGCATGTTCTCGCGATCGAGGTGCGCTTTGGCGAGATCGTCGCGCAGCGCGAGGTCGTCGGGCGTCGCTTTCACGGCTGCTTCGAGACGCTGAATTTCGGGATCGCTCGCCGCGGGAGCGGATTGCATTGGCGCAGCTCCCGTCGGCTGTCCGCCGGTGAGCCCTTCGTTGGCGCCGCGCTGTTTCGAGGAGCTCGTGACGAAGAAGATCAGCGCCGCGATCGCCGCGACGGAACCGGCGCCCCAGAGGAAACCGGCGAGAGGGCCGGTCGGTTTTTTCTCAGTGTGGGGGCGGTCGCTTCGGCCGCCCTCTCCAGCGGCCGAAGCGGCCGCCTCCACACCTTCCAACTCGCGCAGCGCATCGGCGGCCTCGCGTTCGAGTCGCGCGCGCTCTTCGTCGCTGCCGCCGACATCTTCGAGCTCGCGAAGCTGCTGCACGCGCGCGTCGAGCTTCGCCTGCAGATCGCGGCGCTCCGCTTCACCGGTTCGCGCGGCGCGCTTCATCGAATAGACGAACATGAAACCGACGACGAGTCCCGAAAGGAGAATCGCCGACGCGGTCAGCCAGTCGTTCATTCCTTCTCCACCAGCTGCCGGACGCGATTCACATATTCATCGCCGGCGTCGTGCGGCGCCGTCGCCACCGGACGTTCGAGCTTGCGCATCTTCATCGCTACGAGCGCGCCACCGATCGCCAGGGCGATGAGCGGCAGCAGCCAGACCAGCGAATCGACGCCGCGGAACTTCGGCTTGAGCAAAACGAACTCGCCGTACGACTGTTCGAAATACGCGAGGATCTGTTCGCGCGTGTAGCCGCGCGCGAGCAGCTCGCGCACCTGTTCCTTCATGTTCATCGCCATCGCCGAAGGCGAATCACCGACCGACAATCCCTGGCAAACCGGACAACGCAGCTGGCCGGCAATCTCGACGGTGCGCGTGTCGAGTTGCGCGCCCGCGAGCGGCGTCGACTGCGGTGCGCCGACGAACTGCGCGGCGTCCGGCACCTTCGTCGTCTGCAGCATCAGCACGAGCAGCAGCGCGATCACGACAGCACCTTCCGTACGTACGTTTGCAGCATCTCGAACGACAGCGGTCCTTCGTATTTCGCGACGATCTTTCCGTTGCGATCGATGAAGAACGTTTCCGGCACGCCGCCGACGCCGTACGCGATCGACGTCTTCCCTTTGTCGTCGAGCAGCGTCGGATACGCCTCGCCGCGCTCGCGAATGAACGCCTGGATGTTCTCTTCGGTATCGCCGAAGACGACGCCGACGAACTGCACGTCGGAGCCGAGCGCGCGCGACGCCTGCTGCAGGATCGGATGCTCGGCGTGACACGGCATGCACCAGGTGGCCCAGAAGTTGAGGACGACCGGTTTGCCGCGCAGCGATTCGATGTCGACAATCTCGCCGGTGCCGACCGCGCGCAGTGCGAAGCGCGGCGCGATGCGGCCGACGAGCGGTGAGTTGATGTGCTGCGGATCGCGGCCGAACGAAAACGCGAACAGCGCCACGATCGCGGCGGTGATGAGAATGCCGATGACGAGAACGGTTCGATTCATGGCCGCGAGATCAGCGCTACCAGTCCGCCGAGCCCCATCAGGATCACCGAGATCCAGATCCACGCCACCATTGGCGTCGTAATCATCAGCACACCGGCGTTCTGCGTTCCGACGTCGACGTTCATGATCGAGAGATAGAGATCGCCGGTCAGCGTCGAGTGGACGTCGGGCGTACCGATCGGCTCACGCATCGTCTGATACTGATTCATGCGCGGCGAGAGGTTCGTGACGAACTTCCCTTTCGACATGACGCGGAAGTGCGCGACCGTCGACTGCCGATGCGGTTCCGCGAGCGTTTCCGCGCCGGTGAAGGTGACGTCGTAGCTGCCGATCTTCGCCGACTGGCCGCGCGCGAGCCGCGCTTCATGCGAGGTGCGCATCGTGCTGCTGACGGCGATGGCGATGATGACGACGACCGCGCCTGCATGCACGACGTACGAACCGAATCGACGCCGGCCGCGGCGCAGCTGTCCCTGCACGAGCGCGGTGCCGAATGAATCGCCGCGCCGCATTCGCTGCACGAGCGGCATCCACATCTCCGACATCGTCACCCAGGCGGCGTAACCGCCGAAGAGGAGCGTGATCAGCGTCCAGATGTTCGTCACACCGAGCGCGCGGCCGATGGCCGCGAGCACAACGCCGCCGATAAGCGGAAAGAGCAGCGCGCGTTTCACTTCATCGCTGCGCGGACGTCCCCACGGCAGCGCCGGGCCGACGCCGAGGAGGAAAAGCAACGCGGTTCCGATCGGCACGACCATGGCGTCGAAGTACGGACGTCCGACGCTCATCTGCCGGCCGTTGACCGCTTCGACGATCAGCGGAAACACGGTTCCGATCAACACCGTGAACGTCAGCAGAACGAAGAGGAGGTTGTTGACGAGAAACGTTCCTTCGCGGCTGACGGCGGTCTCGAGCTTTCCTTCCGCTTCGAGCGATTCGATGCGGAAGCCGAGCGTGATGACGGAGAAGAGAATCGCAACGGCGAGAAAAACGAGGATCGTCGGTCCGATCGAGCTTTGCGTGAAGGAGTGCACCGAGTTGAAGACGCCGGAGCGCGTCATGAACGTGCCGAGGATCGTCAACAGAAACGACGCCTGCACGAGCGTGACCGTCCACCCTTTCAGCACGCCGCGACGTTCCATGACGATCGCCGAGTGGAGCGCCGCGGTCGCGGTGAGCCACGGCAGCAGCGACGCGTTCTCGACCGGATCCCACGCCCAGTAACCGCCCCAGCCGAGGACTTCGTAGGCCCACCAGCCGCCGAGCATGATGGCGATGGTGAGGAAGATCCACGGCAGCAGCAGCGAAGCGCGCAGCGGACGAAGAAATCCGAGTCCGAGGCGGCCACGCAGCAGTGCCGCCGATGCGAAGCCGAACGGGATGGTCATGCCGACGTAGCCGAGGTAGAGAAACGGCGGGTGGATGATCATCAGGAAGTGATTCTGCAGGAGCGCATTCGGTCCCGGTCCGTCGAGCGGAACCGGTGAAACGGTGCCGAACGGATTCGCGGGACCGGCGATCAGGAAGCTGAAGAACGCCGCGCAGCCGAGCCAGACGCCGATCGCGTACGGCATGTAGTCAACGTGTTGATTACGGTTCACCCAGGTCGTACCGGCGATGTAAAGCCCGAGGATGAAACCCCAGAAAAGAATCGACCCTTCGAGCGACGACCAGAGGCTGACGATCGTCACCCACGCCGGCACGGCGCGCGAACCGACCTGCGAAACGTATTTCACGGAGAAGTCGTGCGAGAGGAGCGCCGTTTCCATGACGATCGTCGCCAGCGCCATCAGCGCTGCGAAGGCGTACGCGAAACGCTGCGCCCATTTCAAACCTTCGGGCGTGCCGCTGCGGCCGGCGGCGAAGCCGACCATCGAGCCGGCGGTGGCAACGAGGAGAGCGGCGAGGATGAGGAAAGAGCCGAGCGTCCCGGTCATAGAGTAGTCGTCACTGCCGTCATCCCGAGCGTAGCGAGGGATCCGGGCGGGAGGGGCACGATGCTCCTGATGACGTTTCCGGCGGTCATTTAACGTCGACGCCCTTCGTCGATTCGATCAGTTTCTTCACGTCGACCGCCTGGCCGTCTTTCGGCGAGCGGTACTCGTTGTTGTGCGAGACCATCAGCCGTTCGCCCTGGAAGAATCCTTCGCGCGTCATCGTCCCTTCGACGACGACGCCGATCCCTTCGCGGAACATCTGCGGCGGGATGCCGGTCGACTTCACGTGCACGCTCTGATGCTTGTCGGTGACGTCGAAGTCGAGCGCGGAGCCGGACTGATGATGCACGGAACCGGGCAGCACCTGGCCGCCGAGACGGATCGTCGCGCCGTACGCCTTATCGCCCGCTTTGTGCAGGTCGCTCGGCGTCCAGTAATAGACGAGGTTCTTGTTGATGCCGCTCGCGGCGATGATCGTGAAGCCGATCGCGGCGACGGCAATGGCGATGATGAGGAAGAGTCGGGAGCGGTTCATCGTGAGCGTTCGTTGCGCAGTCGGACGAAAAGTGAAACAGCGTATGCGGTGAGAAAAAATGCGGTCAGGCCGTACGCGGCCCAGACGAAGCCCCAGCCGCCGGTGATCGTGCCGCTCACGCCAGCTCTCCAACCGCGTCGAGCTCGTGCGAAGGCGGTGGCGCAAGCTCGTGCTCGAGTCGAAGCGACGCGAGTCGCGCGCGCAGCATGATGAAGCCGGTCATCAGAAAGAGGATCGCGAATGCATTCATCCGCAGCGGCAGATGAAACGACTTCGAGACCGTGGCCGGACTCGACTGCAGCTGATGCAGCGAGTTCCACCACGTCACTGAGTAATAGACGATGGGAACGTCGGCATACGCGATGATCGTGGCGACGGCCGACCACGTACCGCGCCGCACCGGATCGTCGACGAAGCGACGAAGCGCGAGAATGCCGATGAAGGCGAAGAGCAGCACCGCGGTCGTGGTCAGGCGCGGATCCCAGTCCCACCAGACGCCCCACGTCGGCTTCGCCCAGATCGCGCCCTGACAACAGAGCAGGAACGCGAGCAGCACGCCGACTTCGATCGCCGCTTCCATCCGCGCGTCCCACTTGAAGTCGCCGCCGCGAAAGAGAAACGCGATCGCGCAGAAAAGCGCGAACGTCATCGCCAGCAGCGCGTTCCAGGCGGTCGGCACGTGGACGTACATGATTCGCTGGACATCGCCCATGAAATGTTCGGGCGGCGCGACGAAGAGACCGAGGTAGCTGCCGGTCAAAAGCAGGATCGTGCCGAGCGTGAGCAGGGCGTAAGGAGCACGCGGAAAGCGGTGATTATTGGATGTCATGAGGCGCGCGGTTACTCCTCGACGACGCGGTCGAAGAGCAGTCCGCAGAGCGACCAGTATATGGCATCAAATGCGGCGAGAAGTCTCAGCCACGAAGCGCCCTGTGCCATCGGATCGCCGAGGATGATGAGCGAAGTGGCGCGAGCGGCGGCGAGGAGCACCGGCACGATGAGCGGAAAAAGTAACAGCGGCAGCAGCATCTGTTTGCCGCGCGTCGTCTGCGACGTCATCGCGGAGTAGAGCGTTCCCGGCGCGGAGATGCCGGCGGTGCCGAGGAGAATGATGAGGATGAGCGAGCCGAGCTGCGGCGTCCCGGCGTCGTAAAGGACGACCGTAATCGGCACGAGCGCGATGCCGAGGAGTGCGAGCTGCAGCCAGTTCGCGATCGCTTTGCCGTAGTAGATCGCACGCGGACTCGTCGGAAGCAGCAGCAGACCTTCGAGCGCACGATGCTCCATCTCCGCGTGAAAAGTTTCGGCGAGGGTGAGCGTCGATGAGAGGAGCAGCGCCAGCCAGAGGAAGCCGGCGGCGTGCTGCCGGAGCGCGCTGGCGTTCGGTCCGATCGCGAAGCTGAAGAGGAGCAGCGAGGTTGCGCCGAAGACGAAGACGGCGGTCGCCTGGGCGCGCGTTCGCCACTGGAGGAGCAGCTCTTTGCGGAGCGCTTCGATCATGCGAGCTCCGTCATCCCGAGCGTCAGCGAGGGATCCGGGCGGGCGGTGCGCGAAAACGGCGGCGGCGTGCCCCGCCCGCCCGGATCCTTCGCTACGCTCAGGATGACGGGTGTCATGCGAGGAGCCGCCCCGCTTCGAGCGTGAAGATGCGATCCGAGTATGCGGCGACGCGATCGACCTGATGCGTGGCGATGACGACCGTTGCGCCGAGCGACTTCAGCTCCGTGACGACTTCGTCGACGAGCGCGAAGCCTTCCGGATCGAGCGCGCCGTACGGCTCATCGAGCAGCGCGACGTCTGGGCGCTGCAGCAACACACGCGCGAACGACAATCGCTTGCGCATCCCGGCAGAAAACGTCGAGACCGGGTCGTTCGCGCGTTCGGCGAGACCGACGCGCGCAAGCGCTTCATCGATGCGCCCGCCGATCAGCGAAAGGTTCTCGCGCGCGCTGAGCACTTCGTACAGATACGAGTAATGCGACAGCAGCGCGGTGGCGCGGCGGACCGATTCCCGTTCGCGCACGACGTCGTATCCGAGCACGGCAGCGCTTCCCGTATCGGGACGAATCGCCGTCGCCAGGACGCGCAACAGCGTCGACTTTCCGGAGCCGTTGCGGCCGGCGATCATCACGACTTCGCCGCGCTCGGCGCGCAGCGTGACGTTGGTCAGCGCCCAGCGACGGCCGTATCGCCGGCTGAGTCCGCGCGCTTCGATGGATGCCGATTCCATGGCGGGTATCATGCCTCAGATGCGCAAACTGCTGATCGTGACGACCCTCTTCTCTGCATGTGCGCTTCGACACAGCGTCGCGCCGCCGGCCGCTCCCGTTCCCGCCGCGGCACCGTCGAACTACGGCTTCACGATCGAGGATGAAGCGCGCGTGCTGATGCTCGAGGATCGCCGCGAATACGATCCTGCGTTCGTCGACGCGTGGATCCATCACGAAAACGCGCTGCATCGCGCGCGCATCGCCCTGGCGCTCGCGCGCATCGGACCGCATACGTTCATCGACGCGAACAGCAACGGCGTGCGCGATGCCGACGAACGACAGGCCGGCGTCGCGCAGCTGGTCACGCTGGTCAACGATCCCGATCCGAACGTTCGGATGACGGCAGCGTTCGCGCTCGGAATGATCGGCGACGCATCAGCCGTCGATGCGCTGCTGCAGTTCGCGAACAACAAAGAGAATGGCGGCGTCGCGGCGGAAGCGGTCGAAGCACTGTCGAAGCTCGCCACCAGCGTGCCGCTCGCGCGCTACGCGGAGTTCACGAAAGAATCGCAGCACGAAGGCGTTCGCGCGCGCGCGATCCGTTTCCTCTTCCGATACAAGTCGGACGAAGCGCAGGCGATCGCGGCGAGCGCGCTCGAATCGCCGCAGCCGCTCATTCGTCAGGAAGCGGCGTACACGCTGGCGCGGCGTCCGTACGCTGCTGCGCGGCCGGTGCTCGAATTGCTGATGACCGATCCGAGCATGGCGACCCGTTCGTACGCCGCGACGGCGCTCGGCCGCATCGGCGCGGCGGAATCGGTCGGCGTCCTTTCCGACGCGTTGCGCGATCCGCATCCGTGGGTTCGCACGAACGCAGTCGTCGCGCTCGGCCGCATTGCCGCGAAGGACGTCAAACTGATCGATCGCGCGGAATTCATCCAGGATGCTCTGCGCGTCATCGCCCTTACCGACGATCCCGATCCCGGAACGCGCGCGTCGGCCATCGACACGCTCGGCTGGTACGCGAAGAAGAGCGAAGCGGCGCGCAAGCGTCTGCTCGACGTCGCCGCGACCGGCTCGCGCGTCGATCGCGAGATCGCCGCGGGCGCGATTGCGAAACAGCTCGGCGACGAGAAGCTGCTGCCGGCCGACCTTTCATCGTGGGCGAAAGTGCGCGTGCTCGAAGCGGGCGGCGGCGTCGCGAATGCCGTTCGCGCGCGCTGGGCCGGCGATCCGGAAGCGCTCGTGCGACAGAACGTCGTCGGCTCGATTGCCGATCACGACGTCGAATCGCAGCTGCCGCTGATTCGCGCGGCGATCGATGATCCCGATCCGGTCGTGCGCGCGCAGGCGCTCGATCGCTACAGCAAAGCGAAGGCGCCCGACGTCGCGCTGCTCCGCGCCGCGGAAGCACGCGCGCGCAAGGATGCGGCGAACGATGCGCGCATCGGTGCGATCGACGCGCTCGCCGACATCGACTTCCCGGAGCGCGAGTCGTTTCTCCGCGCGCTGCTGAGCGACGCCGATCCGATGGTGCGCGCGATGGCAGCCGATCGCATCGAGTCGAAGCTGAAAAAGCCGCGGCCGCAGTACACGCCGCTGCCGATCAATCGCGGCGCCGCCGATTACGCGGAGATCGTGCTCTGGGCGCGGTCGCCGCACACGGCGACGATTCATCTGACGCGCGGAAAGATCGTGATGGTGCTGCTGACGCAGGACGCCCCGATGACGGCGTGGAACTTCGCGCAGCTGGCGCGGCGCGGCTATTTCAACAACACGTCGTTCATGCGCGTCGTGCCGAACTTCGTGATTCAGGGCGGCGATCCGCGCAACGACATGAGCGGCGGTCCCGGCTATTCGATCCGCGACGAGATCAACATGCAGAAGTACACGCGCGGCACGGTCGGGATGGCGCTCTCCGGTCCCGACACCGGCGGCTCGCAGTTCTTCATCACGCATTCGCCGCAGCCGCATCTCGACGGCGGCTACACGATCTTCGGCCGCGTAACCGAGGGGTTGAATGCGGTCGTCGATCAGACGGAGCGCGGCGATCGCGTCGAGACGATCACCATCGACGAAGGACGCCCGTCATCCTGAGCGAAGCGAAGGATCTGCGTGGGTGGTGCGCGCAGCGAGTCCCTTCCGCCCGGATCCTTCGCTAACGCTCAGGATGACGTAAGCTCGCGACTCAAATGATGGGATTGTTCGGACGGCTGTTCATGCTGGTCGGCATGCTGCTGCTGCCAATCGGCTTTTCGATCGGGATGTTTCAGGACGACGTGAAGCTCGAAGTGCGTCTCCTCTTCATCGGCGGCGCATTCTTTGTCGCCGGCTGGCTCATGGCGAAGCAGCGGTCGTGAAGCACACCGTCGTGTTGACCGCGGCTTTTCCGGCCGTCGCGCGCCAGCTGCTGGCGGGCGAGTTCGACGTGATCGAGCATCCGACGGAACACGGCCGCAGCGAAGACGACATGATCGCGATTCTCGCCGAGGCCGATGCGGCGATTACGCTGTTGAGCGATCCGCTGACGCGTCGCGTGCTCGCGTCGAATCCGCATTTGCGAATCGTCGCGAACTTCGCGGTCGGCTACAACAACGTCGACGTCGACGCGGCGCGCGAGCTCGGAATCACCGTGACGAATACGCCCGGCGTTCTGACCGAAGCGACGGCGGATCTGACGCTGGCGCTGATGCTCGCAACGACACGTCGCATCGTCGAAGGCGACGCGGAAATTCGCGCCACCGGTCGTTGCGAATGGGAACCACTCAAACTTCTCGGGCTTTCGCTGCAGGGTCGCCGCCTCGGCATCATCGGGATGGGCCGCATCGGCACCGCGGTCGCAACGCGCGCTCGTGCATTCGGAATGGAGATCATCGGCGTTCGCCGTAATGAATCGCTCGACGAACTGCTCGAAACGTCCGACATCATTTCGCTCCACCTGCCGCTCAACGCCACGACGCGTCACATCATCGACGCCGCCGCGCTGGCGCGGATGAAAACGGGGGCGGTGCTGATCAACACCTCGCGCGGACCGCTCGTCGATGAAGCAGCGCTCTGCGATGCGCTCGATCGCGGCCGGCTCTCCGGCGCCGGACTCGACGTTTACGAAGACGAGCCCGATGTGAATCCGCGGCTGCTGGCGATGTCGAACGTCGTGCTGTTGCCGCACATCGGCTCGGCGACGATCGAAGCGCGCACGGCGATGGCAACGATCGCCGCGACCGAAGTGCTGCGCTTCCTGCGCGGCGAAAAGCCGCGGCATGCGGTGGTCTGATTTCCGCTACAGTCGCTCGCATGCGACTGCAACGCAATGACACGCTGCTCGTAGTCATCGACGTCCAGGAAAAGCTGATGCGCGTCATCGACCGCGCATCCGAAGTCGAGAGCAACATCGATCGGCTCGTGCGCGGCTTCCACCTCCTCGACGTCCCTTCCCTGCTCACCGAACAATACGTCCGCGGCCTCGGGCCCACCACGCCGGCCGTTCGCACGGCGTTCGAAGAAAGCGGCGGCTACACGCCGATCGAGAAATCGTGCTTCTCCAGCTACGGCTCGAGCGAGTTCCTCGCCGAGCTTCGCAATTTGCGCAGGAAGCATGTCGTCGTCGCCGGCATCGAGGCGCATGTTTGCGTCTATCAGACCGTCGGCGATCTGATCGCGAACGGCTACGACGTCACGATCGTCGCCGACGCCATCTCATCGCGCACCGCTGAGAATCGCGAGACGGCGCGGCGGCGAATGACCGGCGACGGCGCACATCTCAGCAGCACCGAAATGGTCCTCTTCGAGCTGACCGTCACCTCCGGAACGGATGAGTTCCGCGCCATCTCCCGTCTGGTCAAGTAATTGACGAGCCGTTTGCGGCTCACGGTTGTGTGCAGACAAATTGCACTACGTAAAACGGGGAGGACTGGAATGGAGACGAACCGAAATGTGGCGCGCCCCTGACCTGAGGGGCGATGGAAAAATCCGAGAAACGAATCCTGGTCGTCGATGACGACGACGCAATCCGTGCTCTGCTTTTCACGATCCTGCGGCGGCGCGGTTACGCCGTCGACACGGCGAGAAACGGCGTGGAAGCGGTGGAGCGGCTGGAAAGCTGCAGCTACACGCTCATGCTCCTCGATCTGATGATGCCGCAGATGAGCGGATGGGAAGTGCTCAAGCACATCGATCAGGTCGGCACCTCGCGGCCGACGCCGGTCGTCATCGTCCTCACCGCCGGCAACGAGCCGCGCGATCTCAATCCGGCATATGTCGCGGGAACGGTGCGGAAGCCTTTCGACGTCGAGCTGCTCGTCGACACCATCACGGCCTGTATCGCCACCCAGCCCGAGCGCTCGCAACTCGACAACTGCCCGCAACCGGACAGTGCCGGGGAAGAAAAATCGGACCGCCCGCGCGACGACGTCAACTGACGAACGCTGGCACAGTCCTTGGAATTGATTCCTGCGCAAGAGGACTGAAAACGATGTCAGCAAATGAAGCTCGAGTGCTCATCATCGAAGACAACGATGTACTTCGCGTCATGCTCTTCACGATCCTTCGTCATCAGCCGCTGGCCGTCGATACGACGACTACGGCAGCCGAGGCGATGGAGAAAGTAATGACCTGCGATTACGCGCTCATTCTCATCGACATGAATCTGGCCAACGACGATGCGACGACGTTCCTGACGCGCTTCGCCGATGAACGGCAGGACGCATCGACGTTCATCATTGCGGTCCGCGATCCGAATCGCGAGCCCGGATTCGAACATCCGATCGTCAGCGCGATCGTCAACAAGCCGCTGGAGATCGACACGCTGGCGGATGTCGTTCGCGAATGCGCGGCCGTCGTTCCGCCGTCCGAGAGTCCGCTCCCCTGCCCGCCGGCGGAGAGCGATCTGCGCGACCGCTTCGATCAGAGCGGCTCCTTCTACACCAACTGATGACGGAGCTGATCGGCTGGGCGAGCTCCGTCATCCTCGTGCTGACCATTGCCAAACAGGTTCACAAGCAGTGGCAGGCCGGCACGAGTGAAGGCGTCTCGCGCTGGCTCTTCATCGGACAGCTGGCAGCATCGACCGGCTTCACGATCTACAGCGTGCTCGTACACAACTGGGTCTTCGTCGTCACGAACGCGCTGATGATCGTCAATGGACTGGCCGGATTCTGGATTACGCGACATCAGAAGAAACGGATGCCGGCCGCCACTGCATAATGCGCGGCGCACATGCGCCGTGGTCTGTGGTTCATCCTCGCTGCCGCCGTTCTCTGGTCGACGGGCGGTATCGGAATCAAAGCCGTTGATGAACCGGCGCTGAAGGTCACGTTCTATCGCTCGATCTTCGCCGCCATCGCGCTGATCGTGCTTTTTCGCGGCGCGGTCTTCGGGCGGCGCTGGAAATCGACGACGACGTTCGTCATCGCGATCCTCAGCTACGGCGCCTGCCTGACGTCGTTCGTCGTCGCCACGAAACTGACGACCGCCGCGAACGCGATCTTCCTGCAGTACGCCGGCGCAGTCTGGGTGATGCTCCTCTCACCGCTCGTGCTGCGCGAACCGATGCGATCGCGCGACGTGATCGCGATCGGCGTCGCCATCGCCGGCATGGCGCTCTTCTTCGTCGGCAAATTCGAGACGCGCGGCATGGCCGGCAACGCGATGGCGCTGCTCTCGAGCGTCTTCTTCGCGGCGATGATCCTCGCGCTTCGGCGCGAAGGAGCAGCGTCGCAATCGGCGATCGTCTGGGGAAACGTGCTGCTCGCGGCAGCGCTCGTGCCATTCGTCGGAAACGATCTCTCGCTTTCCCCGAAGTCGTTTGCGATTCTCGCGCTCCTCGGCTTCCTGCAGATCGGCGCCGCCTACGCGCTGTTCGTCCGCGGTCTGCGCGAAGTGCCGGCCACGCAGGCGTCGCTCACCGGCATGCTCGAACCGGTGATGAATCCGCTCTGGGTCTTCCTCTTCCTCGGCGAACGTCCGTCCGGCTACGCGCTCGCCGGCGGCGCCATCGTGCTCGCGGCGATCGCCTGGCACACGCTCGGCGGCGGCGAGGCGGTGGCGGACATCCCCGCCGTGGATTAAGTTGCGCTCATGCGCAGAGCCGCATTGCTTCTTCTTTTGCTGAGCGCGTGCGCCGGCAGCGTGATTCACACCGATACGCATTTCGACTTCCGAAATCCCGGCTGCCAGCCGTCAACTCCCGACGCTCCGTTTTCCGTTCGTTACACCGGCAGCGGTGGCGTGTACATCAAATGGCACGATGACGGTCTGCTGATCGGTCCGTACTTTTCACATTCCGGCGGAGTCGTCGCGGCGCAATTCGGTCACGTCCATTTCGACGACACGCGAATCAACAGCGGGATGGAAGGCGTCAGGAACGTCCGCGCGATTCTGTTCGGCCATTCGCACTTCGATCACTTCGGCGACCTGCCACGAATCGCCGACAAAGTGACCGGCGTGCCGATCTACACGAACGACTCCGGCGTGAAACTGCTCGGCGGTTATCCGGATGTGCAGGCGCGCGCGGTGTCAGTGGAAGGAAAGACATCGATCGACGTTCCCGGCTCCGCGATTCGCATCATTCCGATCAGGTGGGATCACGCGCCGCAGCTTTGCCGGCTGCGTCGCTGGCCGTGCACGTACGCGTTCGGCGAAGCGAATCCGCAAACGAAACCGTGGGAAAACGTGCGGCTGCGCGATTTGCGAAACGGACAGACGTACGCGTATGAAATCGACCTGATGAACGGCAGCGAAGTCGCGCATCGCATCTACTACAACGATGCCGCGGCAGCGGAGCAGCCGGGCGTTCCCGACGGGCCGTTCGATCTCGCAATCATCTGCATGGCGTCGTACGACTTCGTACGCGGTTATCCCGAGTCGCTGCTGGCGCGGCTCAGGCCGCATCACGTGCTCGTCTCGCACTACGAAGACTTTTTCGTGAAGCAGAAAACGAATTCGTGGAACTTCGCGCCGCTGCTGACGAACGCGAAGGCAAACCGCTTCATCGAGCGGATGAAGGACCTCGTAAACGATCCGCGGCCGCCGACGAACAACGTCTGCGGAGTAAAGACCGATCGCTGGTCGATGCCGGTTCCCGGCGAGACACTCGTCTTTCAATGACCGAGGCTGTCCCGCTTTTTGCAGTTGAGCGCGGCGTGTCGACATTCGCGCTCATCGAGCCTGCAACCGGCGAGCAATTCACAACGGTCCCGGAGGCGTCGGCGAACGACGTCGACCTCAGCGTCCGCGCCGCACACGCCGCATTCAAGTCGGGACCGTGGCGCGCGCTGAACACGCGCGATCGCGGACGCGCGCTGATGCGGCTCTCGAATCTGATTCGCGAGAACGCCGAGGAGCTGGCGAGGCTCGAGGCGCGCAACGTCGGGAAACCGATTCGCGATGCGCGCGATGAAGTGGAGCTCGCCGCGAACTGCTTCGAGTACTACGCGGGAACGACGAACAAGATCGGCGGCGACACGATCCCCGGCGCCGCGCCCGGCGTGCTGATGACCTTCCGCGAAGCGGTCGGCGTCTGCGGAATCATCGTGCCGTGGAACTTCCCGATCGCGATCACGTCGTGGAAAGTCGCACCGGCGCTGGCGATGGGAAACACCGTCGTCCTCAAACCGGCAGAACAGACGCCGATGACCGCGCTGCGCCTCGCCGAACTGGCGCTCGAAGCGGGAATCCCGAAAGGCGTTTTCACCGTCATCACCGGCAAAGGTTCCGTGATCGGCGAAGCGCTCGTCAAACATCCGCTTGTTCGCAAGGTCGCATTCACCGGCTCGACGGAAGTCGGCGCGAACGTGATGCGGCTCGCCGCCGACGACATCAAACGCGTCAGCCTCGAGCTCGGCGGCAAGTCGGCGCTGCTCGTCTTCGATGACTGCGATTTCGATCGCGCCGTCGCTTCCGCCGTTTCGAGCTCGCTCGGCAACGCCGGACAGGATTGCTGCGCGCGCTCGCGCGTCCTCGTCCACGAATCGATTCACGACCGCTTCGCGAAAGCGCTCGTCGACGCCTTCGGAAAGGTGAAGGTCGGCGATCCGCTCGACGACGCGACGGAGATGGGACCGCTCGTCACCGCCGCGCATCGCAGCCGCGTGCAGTCGTACATCGACAAAGGAAAATCGGAAGGAGCGACGCTCGCGTGCGGCGGAGATGTTCCGAGCAGGAAAGGTTCGTATCTCGATCCCGCCGTCTTCCTCGACGCGACATCGGACATGACGATCGTTCGCGAAGAGATTTTCGGTCCGGTGGTCGCCGTCATGCGCTTCCGCGACGAAGCGGAAGCGATCGCGATGGCGAACGATTCGCTGTACGGTCTCTCCGGCTCGATCTTCACGCGCGACATCGGCCGCGCCATGCGCGTCGCACGCGCGGTCGAAACCGGAAACCTCTCCATCAACTCCGGCTCCAGCGTGCATCTCGAAGCGCCGTTCGGCGGCGTCAAGCGCAGCGGTCTCGGGCGCGAGCTCGGTCTCGCCGCACTCGATCACTATTCGGAATGGAAGACGGTCTACATTGACGTGAGCGCATGAAGATGCAGGGACGAATCGACGTCGAACAACTGAAGCGGCTCACCGCGGACGGCGAGCTGGAGACGGTCATCGCCGTCTTCCCCGACATGTACGGCCGCCTCGTCGGCAAGCGGCTGGTGGCGCGATTCTTCGTCGATGAAGTGCTCGGCCACGGCATGCACGCGTGCGATTACCTGCTCGCATGCGACGTCGACATGGATCCGGTTCCCGGCTACGCGTTCACGTCGTGGGCGAAGGGCTACGGCGATTTTCGTCCGCTGCCCGATCTCTCGACGCTGCGCATCGCGTCGTGGCTCGACAAGACCGCGATCGTGTTGTGCGACGTCTACGCGGAAAAAGCAGACACGCTCGTCGCCGTGGCGCCGCGCGGCATCCTTCGCAAACAACTCGAACGTGCGTCCGCGAGCGGCTTCACGGCGATGGCAGCATCGGAGCTCGAGCTCTACGTCTTCAACGAGACCTACGAATCGGCGGCGCAGAAGGGCTACGTCAAACTCGAGCCGATCGGCCGCGTGATCGAGGATTACCACATCCTCCAGGGAACGAAAGAAGAGTTCCTCATCGGCGCGATCCGCTCGCATCTCGAGCGCTCGGGCGTGCCGGTCGAATCGTCGAAAGGCGAATGGGGACCGGGACAGCAGGAGATCGGCCTCCGTTACGCCGACGCGCTGGAGATGGCCGATCGTCACGTGCTTTACAAGCACGCCGCGAAAGAGATCGCCTGGCAGCTCGGCAAAGCGGTGACGTTCATGGCGAAGTGGGACGAGCGCTACGCCGGCTCGAGCTGCCACATTCACATGAGCATCTGGGACGCGAAGGGAAAGAACGCGCTCTTCGACGGCGATGAATCGCTTGGTCCGATCAAGTGCTCGCAAACGTTCCGCTGGTTCCTCGGCGGCTGGATGAAGCACGTTCGCGAGCTTTTCGCGTTCTACGCGCCGTATCCGGCGTCGTACAAACGCTACGTCGCCGGCTCATTCGCGCCGACCGGAATCGCGTGGAGCTACGACAATCGCACTGCCGCCTTTCGCATCGTCGGCCACGGCTCATCGCTCCGCATCGAGTGCCGCGCCGCAGGCGCAGACGCGAATGTCTATCTTGCTTTCGCCGCAACACTCGCCGCAGGACTCGACGGCATCGCGAACAAAATCGAGCCGCCCGAGGCGTTCGAAGGCGATGTCTACGCCGCGCAGGATTTGCAACATCTCCCGCATTCACTGCTCGAATCGATCGCGGAGCTGGAGAAGAGCGCGTTCGCGCGCGAAGCGTTCGGCGACGACGTCATCGATCACTACCTGCACTTCTTCCGGACCGAGCAACGGAAGTTCGACTCGGTCGTGACCGACTGGGAACGGCGTCGCTATTTCGAAATGGGCTAGAAACCAGTTCTGAGTGCTGAGTGCTGAGTGCTGAGTAAAGGCAGTCGGCATGCGAAGCGACTCAGCACTCTGCACTCAGCACTCTGCACCTCGGAGGTCTTGGATGCGTCTCGAAAACAAAGTTGCATTGATCACCGGCGGCGCGTCGGGCATCGGGAAAGCGTCGTGCCTCCTCTTCGCGCGCGAAGGGGCGAAAGTCGTCGCCGTCGATCTGAAGCTCGACGCTGCCGAAGCAACGTGCAAAGAAATTCGCGACGTCGGCGGTGAAGCTGCCGCGTTCGCGGCCGATGTCTCGAAAGCAAAAGACGCCGCGGCGATGGTGGAGTTCGCGGAGAAAACGTTCGGGAAGCTGAACGTCATCTTCAACAACGCCGGCGTCTTTCATCCGAACGACGAGTCGGTCACCAACACCACCGAAGAAATCTGGGACATGGTGATCAACGTCAATCTCAAAGGCGTGTTCCTCGGCTGCCAGTACGCGGTCCCGGCACTCCTCCGCGCAGGCGGTGGCTCGATCATCAACACCGCGTCATTCGTCGCCGTCATGGGCGCTGCCGTTCCGCAGATCGCCTACACGGCGAGCAAAGGCGGCGTGCTGGCGATGACGCGAGAGATCGCCGTCGAGTTCGCGCGTCAGAACATTCGCGCAAATTCACTCTGTCCCGGCCCGGTCGAAACGCCGCTCCTCGCCGAGCTCCTCGCCGATCCGGCGCGACGCAATCGGCGACTCGTGCACATTCCGATGGGACGCTTCGCGCGCGCCGAGGAGATGGCGAATGCGGCGCTGTTCCTGGCGAGTGACGAGAGCTCGTTCGTAACCGGCACGACGTTCCTTGTCGACGGCGGCATCAGCGGCGCATACATCACCCCGGAGTGATGTCATCCCGAGCGTAGCGAGGGATCCGGGAGGGCGGGGCGACAGGCCGCAGTTTTCGTGCCCCGCCCTCCCGGATCCTGCGCTACGCTCAGGATGACGATGCGTGAAATCCCCGCCGCAGTCCTCGCCGCGAACATGTCGCTCGAACCGGCGCCAACGGAACGCGTCGAGCTGCAAGCTCCGGTCATAAGACGCGTGATGCCGCGCATCACCCCGCCACTCAACCTTGCAGTGATCCCGTTTCGCTATCGCGTGAGCAGCGAAGGGGTTGAAGCAGTGCGGCCGAAATGCCGGCACAAAGAAGCGCGTTCTCGCGCGCGCTCATGATCTCGCTCAGCAAAGTATCGAAGCAGTACGGCCGCCAGCTCATCTTCGTCGACGCCTCCTTTCAGCTCAATCCGGGCGAAAAGGCCGGGCTCGTCGGCCCGAACGGCGCCGGCAAAACGACGCTCTTCCGTCTCATCGTCGGCGAGGAATCGCCCGATGAAGGCGACGTCTCCGTTCCGAAGAAAGTCACCATCGGCTACTTTCGCCAGGACATCGAAGAGATGTCGGGCCGCAGCGTCCTCGATGAAGCGATCGCCGGCAGCGGCCGGCTCGGCGATCTGCATCACGAGCTGATCGAGCTCGAGCACGCCATGACCGACGTCGATCGTCCCGACTACGACGCCGTCCTCGATCGCTTCGGCCATGTGCAGGAGGAGTATTCGCACCTCGGCGGCTACGAGCTCGAAGCGCGCGCACGCGAAGTCCTGCACGGCCTCGGCTTCGAAGACGATCGCATCGATGCCGACGCCGGCAACCTCTCCGGCGGCTGGAAGATGCGCGTCGCCATGGCGAAAGTTCTCCTCGGCCGTCCCGACGTCCTGCTGATGGACGAGCCGACCAACCATCTCGATCTCGAATCGATCATCTGGCTCGAAGCCTTCCTGAAGAACTATCCCGGCTCGCTGCTGATGACGTCGCACGATCGCGAGTTCATGAACCGCATCGTCTCGAAAATCGTCGAGATCGACGAGGGCGATCTCGTCACCTACTCCGGCGACTACGAGTTCTACGAGCGCGAGCGCGCCACGCGCGAGACGAATCGCGAGGCCGCGTACGCGCGACAGCAGGCGATGCTCGCGAAGGAACAGCGCTTCATCGATCGCTTCGCCGCGCACGCCGCGAAGGCCGCACAGGTGCAGAGCCGCGTGAAAGCGCTAGACAAGATCGAGAAAGTCGAGCCGCCGAAAAAGCGGAAGGTGATGAAGTTCGACTTCCGCACGCCGCCGCGCAGCGGTGATGACGTCGCGGTGCTTGACGGCGTCTCGAAAACGTTCGGCAAGCGCGTCGTCTATGACGGCTTCTCGTTCCTGGTCCGCCGCGGCGAGCGGTGGTGCGTGATGGGAAAGAACGGCGCGGGAAAATCGACGCTGCTGAAAATGGTCGCCGGCGCGATGCCGCCCGACGAAGGAAACGTGAAGCTCGGCGCATCGCTGAAGATGGGCTACTTCTCGCAGCAGGCGCTCGACGTGCTCGATCCCAACCTCACCGTGTGGGAACAGATCCAGAAAGACTTTCCGCTCGAAGGGATCGGCGTCCTGCGCAGTCTCCTCGGCGCGTTTCAGTTTTCCGGCGATGAAGTGGAGAAGAAGATCCGCTCGCTGTCGGGTGGCGAACGTTCGCGGCTCGTCCTCGCGCGAATGCTCCTCAATCCGCCGAACTTCCTGATCCTCGACGAGCCGACGAACCATCTCGACCTCGCCACGAAAGAGATGCTCGTCGAAGCGCTGAAGGATTTCGAAGGAACGATGCTGTTCGTGTCGCACGATCGCGCCTTTCTGCGCGGACTGTCGAATCGCGTCCTCGAGCTCGGCGGCGAGAGCGGCACCGACTCACAGCCGCGACTGTACGGCGGCTCGTACAACGAGTACGTCGCGCAGACCGGACACGAAGCGCCCGGCGTTCACGCGTAGACTGCTCCGATGTCGCGAAAGGCTTTCGTGCTCCTCGCCGCGCTCATTGCGATGCCGGCCGTCGCGGAATTGCGTTACGACATCGGCTCGCCGACCGTACGCGATGTCTACGTCGATCCGGTCGCGGGCAACGACAGCAACAGTGGCGACTCACGCAACGCCGCCCTGCGCACACTCACCGAAGCGTGGAATCGCATTCCCAGCGGCCGCCCGCTCACCGGCAACGGCTATCGCATTCAACTGCTTGCCGGACGATACGACGAGAGCGCGCTGCCGAATTACCTCGAGTCGCGCTACGGCACCGCGCAGTTTCCGATCATCATTCAGTCAGCCGATGCCCCGCGCAGCGCGCGGCTTGCCGGCGATCTGAACATCTTCGACAGCCGCTATATCTATCTCATCGGACTCGACATGGTTCCCGAGCCGGCCGGCGACGTGCTGCATTGCGAGCTCTGCGATCACATCCTCGTGCGCGATTCGAATCTCAACGGCGGCAATCGCATCGCGCACGACATGGTGAAGATCAATCAGACGCAATACGTCTACCTCGAAGACTCGACGTTCAGCGGCGCGGAGGACAACACCATCGACTTCGTCGCCGTCCAGTACGGCCACGTCGCGCGCAACAAAATCTCGAACGCGCAGGACTGGTGCATGTACACGAAGGGCGGCTCCGCGTATCTGCGCATCGAGCAGAACGAGTTCTTCGATTGCGGCACCGGCGGCTTCACGGCCGGGCAGGGAACCGGCTTTCAGTTCATGACGCCGCCGTGGATCCATTACGAGGCGTACGACATCAAGGTCATAAACAATGTCGTGCACGACACCGAAGGCGCAGGGCTGGGAGTGAACGGCGGCTACAACATTCTGATGGCGTACAACACGCTCTATCGAGTCGGCACGCGCGATCACATGCTCGAAGTCGTGTTCGGCAATCGCAGTTGCGACGGCGTGCCTGGCGACGAAGGCCGCGGACGCTGCCAGCAGTATCTCGACCTCGGCGGATGGGGAACGACGGTCGTCGACGACGGCACGAACTCGGTCCGCATTCCGGATCGAAACGTCTTCATCTACGACAACATCCTTTACAACCCGCCGGGCGTCGTCAGTCCGCAGGCGTTCACGATCGCAGCGCCGTTCGGGAGCGCGCTCTCGGATACGAACCTGCAGATCAAAGGAAACGTGATCTTCGGCGCAGAGTCGCTCGGCATCGGCGATGACAGCGGCTGTTCGCCGACGAATCCAACATGCAACGAAGGACAGCTTCGCGCGGAGAACACGTTCGTCGCACCGCAGCTCGGCAGCGATCTCCGTCCGCTCGCCGCGACCGGCACGCTCTACACGCCGCCGAACTTCAGCTGGAGCGATGCGCCTTCACCGCCGCTCGCACCGGCCGGCGATCCGTCGAACAGCGTGACCGTCGATCGGAACGGCGTCGTTCGCGGCAGCGCAAACGCGGCGGGCGCGTATGTCATCGCGGGTGCGACGCAGAAGGCGCCGCGGCGTCGAACGGCGCGTCACTGACGCCAGACAGGTGTGGAGGCGGGCGCTTCGCCCGCGTCGGGACGGCCGAAGCGGCCGTCCCCACATCACATCAGACGCCGATCAACACCTTCGATGCGGCGACCGCGCTGCCCAGGAACTCGCGCGCATCGCCGTTGCGTGACGCGGGGAGAATTGCGCCGAGCCAGCCTTCCGTGTTCCACGAACCGCCGCCGGCGAGCGGCGGAAACGACGTCGCGGTTGTTCGCGGCGAGTGGTTCACGTACCAGTACGGCTCATCGAGCGTCTCGTCGCCGGGAGAAAGGCCGGCGCCGATCGTCTTCGCGCCGCCGTCGAATTCCATCAGCGTCGCGATGTCGAAATGGTGTGGCCAGATTCGAACGTCGTCGTGCAGTTCGCGCAGCAGCGTTGCGGCCTCGCGGTAGTAACGCGCCAGCGCCTCGAACTGCTCGCAGTCGCTTCCATCGAACGCGGCGCCGGCGCCGACCGGATGCTGCGGCAGCGGTTCGTTCAGCTCGCGGCGAACTCCCGGCGCGCGCTCAGCGATCCACGCAAATGCTTCGTCGAACGTGTGGCCGTGGAGCGGAAACTCTTCGTCGCCGAGAAGGAGAGTGAGGTCGCGAAGACGAAGACCGGAACGGTGCGGAGACTCCTGCACCAGCGCGTCGGCCGCGAAGTCGTAACGGAAGCTCGTGTGACTGTCGTCTGCGGCGGGACAGCCGAGCGTGCGGCCGACGGTCGCGGCCAGCTGCGCGGCCCAGTGCAGATGAAGGCGTGCGTCGGTGAGCGTGCGCGGATCAATCATCACATCATTGTGATCCCGATCCGCGCACGACGGTTTCAACGCGTCGCGGCAGACGCCTTCGTGATCTCGATCGAGCCGTTCGTGGTGCGCAGTTTCAAACCGGCGCCGCCGCCGTTCAGCGTGCCGTGGAGTGCGTGCTTGCCGGTGCTCGTCGTAGCGATCGGGAGGTCGGTGTGAATCGAGCCGTTCGTCGTCGACGCATCGACGCTCGCCGCGACGTTCGCCGGCAACGCGACGGAGATGCGGCCGTTCGTCGTCTCGAGCGACATCGGCTGTCCGGCATAGACCGCCGTCAGCTCCGCGCGGATTCCGCCGTTCGTCGTTTCGGCATCGAGACGGCCGGCGCAGTTCACGACTTCGATCCGGCCGTTGGTCGTCTGGAGGTTCATCTTTCCGCGAAGATCGGAGAGATGAACGGAGCCGTTCACGTTGTCGACGTCGACGTTCATCGCGCGCGGCACGGTGACTTCATACGTGACGCTGGCGCTGGCGCGCGAGCCGGTCAGCAAATCCCAAAGTCCGCTGCCTTCGTTCGGATAGTGCGTCAGCACCGCGAGGCCGCCGTTCTGCGGAGTCAGATCGATGCGGAGACCTTTCATCGCCGACTTCGCGGCGGCGTCGTCGCTGCTCTCAACCTTCTTCTCCGCCTGCACGCGGATGCGCGGCTGGTCCCACGTGTGGATGGTGATCGAGCCGTTGGTGTTGGACAGCGTCAGCGTCGCGCCGGGGCGCGCATCGAACGTGCGATCGACGGTCTCGCGCAGCGTTCCCGCCGAAGCGGCCACCGCGAGGAACGACAGGAACAGCGAGAAGAGCGTGCGTTTGAACATCGGATCCTCCGTATGCGAATCGATACGGAGGCGAAGCGGAGATGTTTCGCGGCACAATGGCGGCGAGATGACGAATCGCAGCACGCTCCTTCTCTTCGCCGTCCTCGTCGCGCTGTTGTTCGCGCAGATCTTTCAGTTACGCGGTCCGGCGCTAAAGCCTGAAAGCGCTCCGGCATCCGAGTTCTCCGCCGCACGCGCGATGACGTCGCTTCGCACGATTCTCGGTGATGAAGCGCCGCATCCGGTTGGCGCGGCCGCACACGACGCGGTTCGCGATCGCGTCATCGCGCAGTTTCGCGCGCTCGGTTACGACACGACGATCGAACATCGATTCGCCTGCAACGCGTATCTGACGTGCGCGAATCTCGACAACATCATCGCCCGCGCCCCCGGCGCGACGCTCAATGACGCGCTCGTGCTCGCGGCGCATTACGACTCCGTCGGCGCGGGGCCGGGAGCGTCCGATGACGGCGTGGGCGTCGTCACACTGCTCGAGACGGCGCGTGCCATTCGCGGCGAGCGCTTCCGAAATCCGATCGTCTTTCTGATCACGGACGGCGAGGAAGCGGGACTGCTCGGCGCCGAAGCGTTCGTGGCAGATACGGAGCTCGCAAAAACGACCGCGGCGTTCATCAACGTCGAGAATCGCGGCACGTCGGGACCGAGCTACATGTTCGAGACGAGCCACAACAATCGCTGGCTCGTGCCGCTGATCGGACGCGCGCTGCCGCGGCCGGCGGCGACGTCGCTGTTCAACAGCATCTATGACCTGATGCCGAACGACACCGACGTCACCGTCTTCAAGCGCGCCGGCAAGACCGCGGTGAACTTCGCGGCGATCGGGAACGTCGGTTACTACCACACGCCGAACGACAACCTCGCGCATGTGAACGCGTCGACGTTGCAGCATCACGGCGACAACGTGCTGTCATTGACGCGTACGCTCGCCGGCGCCGATCTGCGGCAGACGAGCGGCAGCAACTCCGTCTACTTCGATGTGCTGGCGCTGACGCTCATTCACTGGCCGCAGCCGTTCACCATCTGGATCGCGCTCGCCGCATTCGCGATGCTCATCGCCGCATCGCTGCTTAGGATGCGCGACGGCACGACGCGTGCGCGCGACATCACGTTCGGCGTCGTCGCCTTCTTTCTCTCGCTCTTCCTCGCCGCTCTCCTCGGCATGCTCCTGACGAAGCTCGCGTTGATTCGCGGCGCCGGCGCGTGGATCGCGCAACCTCGACTGCTCGTCGCCGCGATGTGGCTGACCGGCATCGCGTCGGCGATTGCAATCGCATCCTGGCTTCGCCGCCGCAGCAACTTCGACGGCCTGTTCCTCGGCGTCGCGTTGTCGTGGACCGTCATCGCCATCGTCGTCGATCGCTTCCTCTCCGGCGGCGCATACCTCTTCCTGGTACCGGCCGTTGCGATGGCGATCCTCGCGCTGCTGCGAGCGAGTGAAGCGACGATCGCGATCGTCTGTGCGGCGATTGCAGCAGTGCTCTTCTTCCCGCTCGGACTCGTGCTGTACGACGCGCTCGGCACGATGATTCTGCCGGGTGTCGCCGCAATCCTCGCGATCGTCGCGACAACCTTCGCGCCAGCGATCGCCGCGGCGCCGATCCGCCGGGTGATCGCGACCGTGAGCTTCGCGATCGCGGCGATCTGCGCCATCGCCACGATTGCGTTTCCGGCGTACAGCCGCGACTGGCCGCGACGGATCCCGATCGCGTACTTCAGCGATGCCGACGCGAAGACGAATGAATGGATCGTCGGTTCACTCGCCGGCTCGATGCGCGACGCCGGTCACTTCGGTGCGACACGCGTGACACGCTATCCGTGGTTCCGCGAGCAGCCGTCGTTCTTCGCCGGCAGCGCGCCGGACGCGGGCGTGGTCGCGCCGGAGATCTCGATCGTTCGCGATCTTCGCGAAGGCAAACGGACGCTCACGATGCGCGTCCGTTCCGTTCGCGGAGCGCAGCGAATCGCGGTGCAGTTCCGCACGAGTCAAACCGTCGACTCGATCCGCGTCAACGGCGCAACGCCACCGCCCGCCCCTGCGCGCTGGCGTTCGTATCTCGCGCCCCAGTGGAGCCGTGTCGTCGTGCGCGGCGGCGAAGCGGAGATTGAAGTCGTCATCCGCGGGACGAAGCCGATCAACGTCGTGGCGATGGACTACTCGTTTGGATTGCCGCCGAGCGGGGCGGCGCTCGTGAAAGCGCGCGACGCGGCGGATGCGGTGACCTCAGACGAAGGCGACGTCACGATCGCAATGCGCAAAGGAACGCTCTGAAACAAAACGGCCCGCCTTGTGGGCGGGCCGTTCGAGTGAGCTTTACGCTTCGTCAGCTTTCTTCTTGCGGGGCTTCTTCGGCTTCTCTTCGGCGGCCGGCGCTTCTTCCTTCTTTGCAGCGCCTTTCTTCGGAGCAGCTTTCTTCTTCGGCGCTTCTTCGTCGGCGGCCGGTGCTTCCTTCTTCTTCGGCGCAGCCTTCTTCGATGCGGCCGGCTTCGAGTCGCCGCTGCTCTTCAGCTCGTAGCCGACGAACTCGAGAATTGCCATCTCGGCGGCGTCACCGCGACGCGGTCCGAGCTTGATGATGCGGGTGTAGCCGCCCGGACGCTCGGCGAACCGCGGTCCGATCGTGCCGAACAGTTTCGTGACGACCGAGTTGTCGGCGATGATCGCCGCGACCTGACGGCGATTGTGAACGCTGTCGGTTTTGCCGAGGGTGATGAGACGCTCGATCTGCGGACGCAGCTCCTTCGCCTTCGGCAGGGTAGTGATGATGCGCTCGCTCTGAATCAGCGAGGAAAGCTGGTTGCGGAACATCGCCAGTCGATGGCTCGACGTCCGTCCCAGCTTGCGATTGACCATTCCGTGTCTCATGACTCAGTGACCTCTCTTCCGGTTTCGACCGTTACTCGCGCATGTCGACGGAACGTCCCGCGGAGCGGGTCATGCCGAACGACAGGCCGAGGCTCGCGAGCACGTCTTTGATCTCGTCGAGCGACTTGCGGCCGAAGTTCTTGGTCGACAGCATTTCGCGCTCGGTGCGCTGCACGAGGTCGCCGAGGGTGCGGATGTTGGCGTTCTTGAGGCAGTTGGCGGAGCGAACGGAGAGATCGAGCTCTTCGATCGGCTTCGCCAGCATCTCGGAAACGCGCGGATCGACTTCCGGCGCCGACGACTCTTCGGCTTCATCGCCCCGCGTTTCAAACGAGGAGAAGATGCGGAGGTGATCGCCGAGCAGATCGGATGCGAGACCGATCGACTCCTGCGGCGAGACGGCGCCGTTGGTCCACACTTCGATGATCAGACGATCGTAATCGGTCATCTGACCGACGCGGGCGCCTTCGACGTGATAGTTGACGCGGCGGACCGGGGAATGGATCGAGTCGATCGGGATGTAGCCGAGCGGCAGATCGCTCTCGGCGTTGCGGTCGGCGACCTGATAGCCGCGACCGCGCTTGAGACGCGCTTCGAGCGTGAGGTTGCCTTCCTTCGACAGCGTCGCGACGTGCGCCGTCGGGTCGAGAATCTCGACGTCCGGATCTTCATCGAAATCGGCAGCGGTGACGACGCCCGGACCCTTCTTCGAAAGGTACAGCGTCTTCGGACCTTCGCCGTGGAGCTTGAAAGGAATCTGTTTGAGGTTGAGGACGACGTCGGTCATGTCCTCAACAACGCCCGTCAGAGACGAGAATTCGTGGAGGACACCCTCCACACGAACCGCCGTGACTGCAGCTCCCTCGATGGACGAGAGCAGGACGCGACGGAGTGCATTGCCGATCGTCGTGCCGAAGCCACGCTCGAACGGCTGGGCGATGAATCGTCCGTAGTTCGGGGTGAGCGTCTCGGGATCGTAATCGAGCTTTTTGGGTTTCTGAAAATCTGACCACAACATATGAGCGGCCTCCTCGCCTGGATGATGGAGGACAAGTGAGGACAGCCGGGCGCCGGCCGTCCTCCATCATCGTTTCTTACTTCGAGTAGAGTTCGACGATGAGCTGTTCCTGAATCGGCAGGCGGATGTCTTCACGTTTCGGAAGGTCCTGAACCATGCCGCGGAACTGCTCCGGATTGAGCTCGAGCCACGTGGGAACACCGCGGCCCGCGGCCGTTTCGACGGCCTGACGGATCTGCTCGTTCTTGCGGCTTTTCTCGCGAACCTGAATCGCATCCCCTTTGCGGGTCTGGTAGGAGGGGATGTTGATCTTCTTTCCGTTCACCTCGATGTGGCCGTGGCGCACGAGCTGGCGTGCCTGCGGACGCGAGGCTGCGAATCCGAGCGAATAAACGACGTTGTCGAGCCGGAGCTCGAGCTGGCGAAGGAGGTTCTCGCCGGTGATGCCGGTCTTGCGCTCGGCGCGCTGGAAGTAAAGACGGAACTGCTTTTCGAGCAGACCGTAGATACGCTTGACTTTCTGTTTTTCACGAAGCTGAACGCCGTATCCGAGAACCTTGGAACGGCGGCGGCCATGCTGGCCCGGGGCGTAATTGCGGCGCTCGATTGAGCACTTGTCCTTGAAACAACGATCGCCCTTGAGGAACAGCTTCATGCCCTCACGCCGGCAGAGCCGGCAGACGGGATCCGAGTAACGAGCCACTTTGCCTCCTGATGTTCGCACCCGTCCCGCCATTGGGACGTTGCGTGCACGGCGGCAGCTGCACGCCGTACGGAACTGCAGCGGTGCACCGCGCACCGCGATTTACTGACTGTTGTCGACGCGAATCAGACGCGGCGACGCTTCGGGGGCCGGCAGCCGTTGTGCGGAATCGGCGTCACGTCCTTGATCGACTTGATGTCGAGTCCGGACGCGGCCAGCGCGCGGATCGCCGACTCGCGGCCTGCGCCGGGGCCTTTGACCTTCACGTCGACCGAGCGAACGCCATGCTCGCTGGCCAGCTGCGCCGCGTTCTGCGCCGCAACCTGAGCCGCGAACGGCGTCCCTTTGCGCGAGCCCTTGAAGCCGATGCGGCCGGCGCTCGACCAGGCGAGCACGTTCCCCATCGGATCGGAGATCGCGACGATCGTGTTGTTGAACGTCGCGGCGATCGACGCCACGCCGTGCGGGATGTTCTTCCGCTCTTTCTTCTTCGTTCCCGCGCGGCGGGCTCCAGCTTTCGGTGCTCGGGCAGTTGCCATTGGTTCTTATCCTCTCGACGGCGAAGACCGTCGCTATTTCTTCGTAGCTTTCTTCTTGCCGGCGACTGCGCCCTTGCGCGGACCCTTGCGCGTACGCGCGTTGGTGTGGGTGCGCTGGCCGCGAACCGGCAGACCGCGGCGATGGCGCATTCCGCGGTAGCAGTTGATTTCCATCAACCGCTTGATGTCCAGGCCGGTGTCCTTGCGGAGATCGCCCTCGACCTTGCCTTCGTCCGTGATGACCTGACGAATCTTGCGAACGTCATCTTCAGAAAGATCTTTGACGCGGATGTTGCGGTCCACGGTCGCCTTCTGAAGGATGTCGGTCGACCGCGAACGGCCGATGCCGAAGATATACGTCAGGCCGACTTCGACCCGCTTGTTGAGTGGCAGATCCACACCTGCAATACGTGCCATTGGTTCCGGCTCCTATCCCTGCCGCTGCTTGTGCTTCGGGTTCTCGCAGAGAATCCGGATCACGCCCTGGCGACGGACGATTTTGCATTTCACACAAATCTTCTTGACCGATGAACGAACTTTCATGATGGACTCACTTATATCGATAGATGATTCGGCCGCGCGTCAGATCGTACGGCGACAGCTCGACGAGTACCTTGTCTCCCGGAAGAATGCGGATGAAGTGTTTGCGCATCTTGCCGGAGATGTGTGCGAGCACCTTGTGCTTGTTCTCCAGCTCGACCTGAAACATCGCGTTGGGCAACGTTTCCAGCACCGTCGCTGTAACTTCGATCGCTTCTTCTTTCGACATGTTTCTCCAGTTTCCTCAGACGACTGCTTTTCCAAGTACTTTCGGACCGTCGGCCGTGACCGCAATCGAATGTTCGAAGTGCGCGGCAAGCGTTCCGTCGAGCGTCCGCGCCGTCCAGCGATCGGCATCGGTGCGTACGTCGTCGACCATTCCGTCTCTGCCGGCGCGCTGTAAGCGCGACCGCAGTTTCGGACCGATCTCGCAGAGCATCGGCTCGACGGCGAGGACCATTCCCTCGCGCAGCTCGAGACCGCGTCCGCGTTTCCCGTAGTTGTAAACCTGCGGATCTTCGTGCATCCGGCGGCCGATTCCGTGGCCGACGAAATTGCGAATCACATGAAACCCGCGCGACTCGGCATGCTCCTGAACGGCCGCGCCGATGTCGCCGATGTGATTACCCGGCACCATCTGCTCGATCGCTTTGTCGAGGCATTCCTTCGTCGTCCGGATCAGCTCTTCCGTGCGAGGCGCGACCTTGCCGACAGCCACGGTCACGGCTCCATCACCGACGAATCCGTCGAGGATCGAGCCGAAGTCGAGGCCGACGATGTCGCCTTCCTGCAGCTTTGCGCGGCTCGGGATGCCGTGAACGATCACGTCATTGACCGACGAACAAACGACTGCGGGATACGGCGGCAGGCCCATCGGAGCATAGCCTTTGAACGGCGATTTCGCGCCGCGCTTTGCAAGCTCCTCTTCGGCGACGGCATTCATCTGCGCCGTCGTCACGCCCGGCTTGACCATCTCCCGCATGATCTCGAGGATCTCGAGCACCACCCGGTTGGCACGATCCATCACCGCGATCTCATCGCGGCTTTTCAGGATCGGGCCTTTCATTCGGTCGAGCATTTACAACAGGGACTTTTCAATGCGTTCAAAGACCTCATCGACGGGACCGATCCCGTCGACTTCGCGAAGAACGTTCTTCGCCTTGTAGAACGTGGCAACCGGCAGAGTCTGACGATGAAACGCTTCCAGACGCGTCCGTACAGCTTGTTCGTTGTCATCCGGCCGCGCGATCACTTCCGCGCCGCAGCGGTCGCAAATGCTGTCGACCGCGGGCGGATTGTTTTCCAGATGGTAAATCGCCCCGCAGCCGGCACACGTCCGGCGCAGGGAAATGCGTTTCACGATTGCTTCGTCTGGGACGAGCAGTTGAAGAACCCGCAAGGGGTCAGAACCATTCCCGACGATTCCGTCGAGCTTTTCAGCTTGTACCACAGTACGAGGAAAGCCGTCCAGAATGAAGCCTTTAGCTGCATCGGGTTTGGCCATCCGGTCGTGAATGATGCCGACCATCAGATCGTCGGAGACGAGCGCGCCCTGCGCCATGATCGGCGCCGCCTGACGCCCGAGCTCGGTACCGTCGGCGATCGCTTCACGAAGCATGTCGCCGGTCGAGATATGCGGAATCTCGTGCCGGACGGCAAGGCGTTTCGCCTGCGTCCCCTTACCGCTCCCCGGCGGACCGATGAAAATCAGTTTCACGCTTCGGCGATCCTTATCCGCGGCGACCGCGAATGCGGCCGCGCTTCATGAAGCCGTCGTAGTGGCGCATGACCAGCTGCGATTCGATCTGCTGAATCGTATCCATCGCCACACCGACCACGATTAGCAGCGACGTCCCGCCGAAGTAGAACTGGAATCCCATTCCTTCCGTAACCCACAGCGGCAGCGCGCGATCGAGAGCCGCACCGACACCGAACGGCAGCTGGCTGACATGCACGCCCGAGATGAGGAACTCGGGGAGGATGCAGACCGCCGCCAGGTAAACGGATCCGACGAACGTGATGCGCGTCAGGACCCTGTCGATGTAGTCCGACGTCTTCTTGCCCGGGCGGATGCCGGGGATGAAGCCGCCGTATTTGCGCATGTTGTCAGCCGTGTCGACCGGATTGAAGACGATCGACGTGTAGAAGTAACCGAAGAAGATGATGCCGACGATCTGCAGCGTGTAGTAGAGCGGCTCTCCGACGCGGAGCTGCGTCGCGATCGCCTGCGCCCATGGCGCCTTGATCATCGAGGCCAGCGTCGTCGGGATCACGAGAATCGACGACGCGAAGATGACCGGGATGACGCCGGCGGTGTTGACGCGCAGCGGCAGGTACGTGTTCGAGCCGCCGTAGACCTTGCGGCCGACGACGCGCTTCGCGTACTGCACCGGAATGCGGCGTTGCGCTCGTTCCATGAAGACGACGAACGCGATGACCAGCACCATGAACACGACCAGGAAGAGCATCGCGAAGAGGTTGTGCTGACCGTTGCGGATGTCGTTGAGGGTCGTGAGCACCGCGTGCGGCAGGTTGACGACGATGCCGGCGAAGATGATCAGCGAGATGCCGTTGCCGATCCCGCGCTCGGAGATCTGCTCACCGAGCCACATGATGAATGCGGTGCCGGTGGTCAGCGTCAGGATCGTCATGATCGGGAAGCCGAGACCCCAGACCGCGTCCTGCACGTGCGCCGGAACGAGCGGCGCGCCGCCGGGAGCGTTCTGGCCGCGAAGCCAGAATGCGACGCCGAGCGACTGAACGATCGACAGCGCGATCGTGCCGTAACGGGTGTACTGGTTGATCTTGCGGCGCCCCATCTCACCCTCTTTCGAGAGCTTTTCGAGATACGGCCAAACGACCGTGAGGAGCTGCAGGATGATCGACGCCGAGATGTACGGCATGATCCCGAGCGCGAAAACGGAGAGACGGCGCAGAGCGCCGCCCGAGAAGAGATCGAGGAACCCGAACACGCTGCCGGACATCGCCGTGAAGAACTCCGCCAGTGCTTTCGGATCGACTCCCGGAGTCGGGATGTGCGATCCAAGCCGGTAGACGGCGAGCAGTGCGAACGTGAACAGAACCCGCTTGCGCAGGTCTTCGATCGCGAAAATGTTGCGGAGTGTCTCGAGCAGGTTCAAGTTACTGAATCTCCTGGCAGGTGCCACCTGCGGCTTCGATCTGCTTCCGAGCCGTTTCGGAGAACTTCGTGGCGTGCACGGTCAGCTTCTTCGTGACCGAGCCGTGGCCCAGCACTTTGATGCCGTCGTTCTGACCCTTGACGAGTCCGGCCTGGCGAAGCGTTGCTTCGTCGACCGTCGCGCCGTTATCGAAACGCTCGAGATCCGAGAGGTTCACGACGGCGAACTCTTTCTTGAAGATGTTGGTAAAGCCACGCTTCGGCAGGCGGCGGTGCAGCGGCATCTGGCCGCCTTCGAAACCACGCATGCGCGAGAAGCCGGAGCGCGACTTCTGCCCCTTCTCACCGCGTGCGGAGGTTTTGCCGTGGCCGGAGCCCGGGCCGCGGCCGACGCGCTTCTTCGCGTGACGGGCGCCCTTTTTCGGTTTCAGGTTGTTCAGTTCCATGATGACCCTCGGAAGGATGAAGGATGAAGGATGAAGGATGAATCGCTCGCGCGACGTTCAGTCTTCAGCCTTCAGCCTTCATCCTTCATCCTTTTGTCGTTCGTGCTTATTCGACCACTTCCACGAGATGCGTGACCTTGGCGATCATGCCGCGAACTTCCGGCGTGTCGACGCGCTCGGCGACGCGATGCATTTTGCCGAGCCCGAGCGCTTTGAGCGTCTCGCGCATTTCGATCGGGCAGCCGATTCCGCTGCCGATCTGGCGGACGCGCAGCATCTTCGTGTCTTTATTGGCTTTCTTCTTATTCATGAGTTTCATGCTTCGGCCTCTGCCGGCTCCTCGTCAGTACCGCGGAGCGACTTGTACTCGGCCTCGCTGCGGAGCTGCTTGAGCGCTTCGAACGTCGCCTTGACGACGTTGTGCGGGTTCGCAGTGCCGAGAGACTTCGTGAGGATGTTCTGAATTCCGGCCGACTCAAGGATCGCGCGCACCGGACCGCCGGCGATGACGCCGGTACCTTCCGAGGCGGGCTTGAGCAGCACCTTGCCGGCGCCGTAATGGCCGAGCGAGACGTGCGGAATCGTCGTGCCGCTCATCGAGATCGAGATCATGTTCTTCTTCGCGATCTCGATGCCCTTCTTGATGGCTGCCGGAACTTCTTTCGCTTTGCCCGAGCCGAAACCGACACGGCCTGCGCCATCGCCGACGACGACGAGTGCGCTGAAGCTGAAGTTCTTGCCGCCCTTGACGACCTTGGTGACACGGTTGATGTGGACGACCTTATCGATCATCCCGCTTTCGCTGCGGTCGTCGCGACGATCGCCGCGCGGTGAGCCCTGTCCCTGACGCTGCATTGGACGCTGCATCTGATCTCCTAGAATTCCAGACCGTTTTCGCGCGCCGCATCCGCGAGCGCCTTGATGTTGCCGTGATAGAGGTAGCCGCCGCGGTCGAACACGACCTTCGTGACACCCTTGTCTTTCGCCTTCTTCGCGATGGCGGCTCCGACTGCTTTCGCAGCAGCCGTGTTGGCGCCTTTCACCGACGAGTCGGCGTCACGCGACGAAGCTGCAGCGATCGTACGTCCTGCCGCGTCGTCGATGAGCTGCACGTAAATGTGCTTGAGGCTCTTCTTGACGGCCAGACGCGGACGCTGTTCGGTACCGGACACCTTGCGGCGAACCCGCGCGCGGATCCGGCCTCTTGCTGCCACTCTCTGTTTTGCGCGATCCATGTTTTTAGTCCTCTTCGCCGAGGTTCAATTCCCGGCATTTCCGGGTGCTGAGTGCTGAGTGCAGAGTGCTGAGTCGGGGCACGAAGCCTTTACTCAGCACTCAGCACTCAGCACTCAGCACTCTTATTTCCCTGCGGCCTTGCCGGCCTTCCGGCGAATGACTTCGTCGGTGTACTTGACGCCCTTGCCTTTGTAGGGATCGGGCTTGCGGAGCGAGCGGATCTCGGCGGCCGTCTGGCCGACCTTCTGCTTGTCGATGCCGGTGATGGTGATGTGGCCGGTCTTGGCGTCGACGACGATGTCGATGCCGGCCGGAATCGGGAATCGCACCGGATGCGAATACCCGAGCTGGAAGACGACTTCCTTCCCCTTCACCTCGGCGCGGTAGCCGACGCCGATGATGTCGAGCTCGCGCTTGAAGCCTTCGCTCACGCCGGTGACGTTGTTCGCCACGAGCGCGCGCATCAGACCGTGGAACGCGCGGGTCTTCCCTTCTTCGTCGTTGCGGCTGAACTGCACGACGTTGTTCTCGACCTTCACGGCAATGCCGGGGACGAGCAGCGTGGTGAGCGTGCCTTTCGGTCCTTTGACGGTGACCGAGTCACCGTCCTGACGGACCTCGACGCCTTTCGGCAGCGGAATCTCTTTTTTTCCAATACGCGACATGGGTGTGTCTCCTTACCAGACCTGGCAGAGGACTTCGCCGCCGACGCCGCTCTTGACCGCATCCTGGCCGGAGAGGACGCCCTTCGACGTCGACACGATGGCCAGACCGAGGCCGCCGAGCACGCGCGGGATCTCCTGCTTGTTGCGGTAGACGCGGCGGCCCGGACGCGAGATGCGCTCGATCCCGTGGATGACCGGCTCGCCGTTGTCCGCGTACTTGAGATCGATGCGGAGAACCGGCTGCGGTTTCTCTTCATTGACCTTGAAGTTACGGATGAAACCCTCGCTCTTGAGGATTCGGGCAACCTCGATCTTCAGTTTCGAGGCGGGAAGCTCCACGCGTTCGTGGTGCGACGTAATTCCATTACGGATGCGGGTGAGCATATCCGCGATCGGATCTGTCATTGACATAAGTTGACTCCTGGTTCGTCGGTCCGGTCGTTGTCTACCAGCTGGCCTTCGTCACGCCCGGAATGTAACCACCGAGCGAGAGCTGCCGGAAGCAGATGCGGCAAAGCTGAAACTTGCGAAGGAAGCCCCGCGGGCGACCGCAAACCTTGCAGCGGTTGCGCTTGCGCGTGGAGAATTTCGGCTTCCGCTCAGCCTTGACCATCATTGAGAGTTTTGCCATTGCGTTCCTCTGTTTTCCCGTGTGCGGCTATTTGCCGAACGGCATGCCGAGCTCGCGAAGGAGCACGCGTGCCTGTTCGTCGGTTTTGGCGCTGGTGACGATGGTGATGTTCATCCCTTTCGACTTGTCGACTTTGGCGACGTCGATTTCAGGGAAGATGAGGTGATCGCGAATGCCGAGCGTGTAGTTGCCACGGCCGTCGAAGGCCTTCGTGGCGACGCCGCGAAAATCGCGGACGCGCGGCAGAGCGAGATTGAGCAGGCGATCGAGAAATTCGTACATCTTCTCGCCGCGCAGCGTGACCATCGTGCCGATGGCCTGTCCTTCGCGCAGCTTGAAGCTGGCGATGGACTTCTTGGCCTTGGTGATAACCGGCTTCTGGCCGGCGATCGTGGTCAGCTCATCGACCGCGGCATCGAGAATCTTCGCGTTCGAGATCGCTTCACCCATGCCCATGTTCAGTACGACTTTCTCGATCTTCGGAACCGCCATCGGGTTCTTGATCTGAAACTCGTCCTGAAGCTTCTTCCGGACTTCGGTCATGTACAGTTCTTTGAGTCGTGCAGCCATTGGTTTTCCTGGTTCCTTCCGGGCTGGCGTTGTACAGCCCCGTCGTTACTGCTATTTCCCGAGCTCCGCTTCACACTTGCGGCAGAAGCGGGTTGCGCCTTCCGCGGTCCGGTGCGAACCGGTACGCGTCGGCTGATTGCAGCTCGGGCAGATGACCTGCAGCTTCGAGAGCTCGATCGGAGACTCGCGCTCGAGAATGCCGCCCTTCTGGTTCTTCTGCGGATTGGCGCGGGTGTGCTTCTTGGTGAAGTTCACCCGTTCCACGATCGCCTTTCCCTTCGCGGGATCGACGCGCAGGACTTTCCCCTGCTTGCCGCGGTCTTTCCCCGAGAGGACGACCACGTTGTCGTTCTTGCGGACGTGCGGCTTGATGCGGCTCGTCTGTTCGTTCTTCTGTCTCGGTTTTCCGTACATTGGCTGACTTCCTTTAGATCACTTCGGGCGCGAGCGAGATGATCTTCATGAACTTGCGCTCGCGCAGCTCGCGTGCGACCGGACCGAAGACGCGCGTACCAACCGGCTCGCGCGCGTCGTTGATGAGAACGGCCGCGTTGTCGTCGAATTTGATGTAGGAACCGTCGCGACGGCGGCTCTCTTTCACCGTCCGGACAATGACCGCCTTGACGACCGCGCCCTTCTTGACGGTGCCGTCCGGCGAGGCTTCCTTGACGGAGGCCGTGATGACGTCACCGATCCGCGCGTAGCGGCCGGCCGTCGATCCGCCGAGCATCTTGATGCACGCGATCTTCTTTGCGCCGGTGTTGTCGGCAACCTGCAGAATCGTTCCCATCTGAATCATAAAAACCCCCAACTCGGTGCCGAGTGCTGAGTGCAGAGTGCTGAGAAAGAAACTTCCTTCAACTCAGCACTCAGCACTTTGCACTCGGCACTTCGTGATTAGCCTGCCTTCTCGATCACTTCGCGAACGTTCCAGCGCTTCCGCTTCGACAGCGGACGCGTCTCTTCGATCACGACGCGGTCGCCGACGTTCACGTCGTTGTTCTCCGCATGCGCGAGGAACTTGCTCGTCCGCTTGATGTACTTCTGATACATGTCGTGCTTGACGAGGTTCTCGACCGCGACCACGACGGTCTTCTGCATCTTGTTCGACACCACCACGCCGGTCTTGGTCGTCCGCTTGCTGGTCCGCGCCGTTTCGTTCGTTTCGTTCGTTGCCATGTTCATCGTCCTTAAGCGCGGGAGCGCTCGTTGAGAAGCGTCTTGATACGCGCGATCTCGCGGCGCACCTGACGGATCTTCGAGGGCTGCTCCATGTTTCCGGTGGCGCGCTGGAAGCGCAGTTTGAACAGCTGCTCGTTCAGATCACGCTCGCGCGTCTGAAGCTCGTCAACGCTCTTTTCGCGAAGTTCTGCCGATTTCATCATTACTCACCACCTTCCATCATTTCGCGGCTCACGAACCGCGTCTTGATCGGAAGCTTGTGTGCCGCAAGGCGGAATGCCTCTTCGGCGATCTCGCGCGTGACCCCTTCCATCTCGTAAAGGATCCGCGCCGGTTTAACCACACAAACCCATTCTTCCGGAGCGCCTTTTCCCTTACCCATACGGGTTTCGAGCGGCTTCTTCGTGATCGGCTTGTCGGGGAAGATACGGATCCAGATCTTGCCGCCGCGCTTGATGTGACGCGTCATCGCAATACGACCGGCTTCGATCTGCCGCGCGGTGACCCAGCCCGGCTCGAGCGCCTGCAGCCCGAAATCTCCAAACGAGATCTTCGCGCCACGGGTGGCCATGCCGCGGCGACGGCCGCGCTGCTGCTTTCTGAATTTGACCTTCTTCGGCATCAACATGATGCGTTTCTCCTGGATGGCGAAAGGATGAAGGCGGAAGGATGAAGGATGAATCCGTGACTCATCTGCACCCCTGCTTCTTCATTCACCCTTCAGCCCTCATCCTTCATCCTTAGTCGTTTACTGGGGACGTCTACGGCTGCGCGCCTTGGCCATCTCGCCTTTGAAGATCCACACCTTGACGCCGATGATTCCGTACGTCGTCTTGCCCAGGGCCAGACCGTAATCGATGTCGGCCTTCAGCGTGTGCAGCGGCAGACGTCCATCCTGATACCACTCCGAGCGCGCGATCTCGGCGCCGTTCAGACGCCCGCCCACCCGGACTTTGATGCCCTTCGCTCCGAAGCGGAACGCGCTCTCCATCGCCTTCTTCATGGCGCGGCGGAACGCGATACGACGCTCGAGCTGCGTGGCGATGTTCTCGGCCACCAGCTGCGCGTCGAGCTCGGGACGCTGGATTTCCTGAATGTTGATGTAGACCTCTCCGTTGACGAGCTTCTGCAGCTCATCACGAAGCTTGTCGACCTCGGCGCCCTTGCGTCCGATGATGATGCCGGGACGCGAGGTGTAGATGTTGATGCGCATCTTGTTCGCCGTGCGCTCGATGTCGATCTCCGAGACTCCGGCATGCGACAACCGCTTCTTCAGATCCTCGCGGAGCTTCAGATCGCGATGCAGCGTTTCGGCGTAGGTCTTTCCCGCGAACCAGCGGGAATGCCACGTCTTGTTGAAACCAAGCCGGAATCCGTACGGATTAACTTTCTGACCCAAGGTTGCCTCCGTTACTTTTTGGCGCGGGCTCGGCCTCTGGCCTGGCCGGTCCGTTCGTTGACCGCTTTCACATCATCCGAGACATGCACCGTGACGTGCGCTTTCCGCTTCTGAATTCCGAAAGCGCGACCCATCGGTGCCGGCTGGATACGCTTCTCACGCGGTCCCTCGTTGACGTAAATCTTCGAGACGACCAGCTCGTCCGTGTCGACGGCCGAGTCTTTGACCTCGGCATTCGCCACGGCCGACCGGACCAGCTTTTCGAGGTCTTTGGCAGCGGACTTTTTCGTGAAGCGGAGGATCTGAAGAGCCTCCTCCACTTTCTTTCCCCGCACGAGGTCGACGACCAGTCGCACCTTCTGCGGCGAAGCTTTGAGATATCTGAGTGTTGCCGTTGCTTCCATTGTTCTCTCCAGGACCGCTTATTTCCCGGCCGGCTTCGCCGACTTGTCGACCTTCTTGCCGCTGTGCCCTTTGAACGTGCGCGTGAGCGAAAACTCGCCGAGCTTGTGGCCGACCATGTTCTCGGACACGTACACCGGCACGAACTTGCGGCCGTTGTGCACCGCGATGGTGTGGCCGACCATGTCGGGGATGATCGTCGAGCGGCGCGACCACGTCTTAATGACCTTCTTGTCGCGCTCGCGATTCATCGTCTCCACCTTCTTCTCGAGGTGGGTGTCGATGAACGGACCCTTCTTGGTTGAACGTGCCATTACTTGGTTCTCCGCTTGACGATGAACTTGTTCGTCTGCTTGTTCTTGCGAGTCTTGTAACCCTTGGTCGGCTTGCCCCACGGAGTGACCGGATGACGGCCGCCCGAGGTCTTGCCTTCACCGCCGCCCAGCGGGTGATCGACCGGGTTCATCGACACGCCGCGGTTATGCGGACGCTTGCCGCGGTGACGCGTGCGGCCGGCTTTGCCGATGGAGATGTTCTCGTGCTCGAGGTTGCCGACCTGTCCGATCGTGGCGTAGCAGCGCACGTGAACCTTGCGCATCTCGCCCGACGGCAGACGCAGCGTCGCCCATTCGCCTTCGCGCGCCATCAGCTGCGCGAACGCTCCGGCCGAACGAGCCATCTGTCCGCCCTTTCCTTCCTTCAGCTCGATGTTGTGAACCGTCGTGCCGAGGGGGATGTTGAGGAGCGGAAGCGAGTTCCCGACGAGAATGTCGGCCTCGGGGCCGCTCATGATCGTCGTGCCGACTTCGAGGCCCGCCGGCGCGAGGATGTAACGCTTCTCGCCGTCGGCGTAGTGCAGCAGTGCGATGCGCGCCGTGCGATTCGGATCGTATTCAACCGCGGCGACCTTCGCCGGAATGCCGAACTTCTCGCGGCGGAAATCGATCTCACGGTACTTCTGCTTGTGACCGCCGCCGATGAAGCGCGAGGTAACGCGGCCGATCGCATTGCGACCACCGGTCTTCGGCTTGCCCTTTGTCAGCGCCTTCTCGGGACGTGATTTCGTGATCTCGTCGAACGAGTGATGCGTCTGAAACCGGATACCCGGCGACGTCGGTTTGTAATTTTTGACTGGCATAGTGTCCTCAGTTTTTCGCCATCAGCCGAGAGCTACACGCCCTCGACGAAATCGGGGGCTTTTTCCCCCGCCTTCAACCGCACGTAGGCTTTGCGCCAGTCGCGGCGCTTGCCCTGGTAACGGCCCATCCGCTTCATCTTGCCGCGGACGTTGAACAGACGGACTTCTTCGACCTTCACCTTGAAGAGCTCTTCGACAGCGCTCTTGACCTGGATCTTGTTCGCGGTCGGATCGACTTCGAACGAGATGATGTTCGCGCCGGTCTCGCGCATGATCGTGCTCTTCTCGGTGACGAGCGGACGACGAATGATCTTGTTGCTATTCATTACCGAGTGCCTCCGTCAGCCGCTCGAGCGCAGCCTGGCTGAGCACGATGTAGCGGCTGTTGACCACGTCGTAGACGTTGACGCCGAGGGCGTCGACGAGACGCAGTTTCGGGTTGTTGCGGGAGGCGAGGACGAGGTTGGTGTTCTCGATCGTATCGACGAGAAGTGCCTTCCCCTCGACGCCGAGATTCAACACCTTCTCGGCGAGCGACTTCGTCTTCGCTTCGTCGACCGCGAGGTCGCTGACGAGGACGAGCTTCCCTTCCTTCACACGCTGGGAGAGCGCCGACTTCAGCGCGTTCTTCTTCTCCTTCGCGTTCATCTTGTAGGAGTAGT
Source organism: Acidobacteriota bacterium (assembly GCA_034667465.1). Lineage (GTDB taxonomy): Bacteria > Acidobacteriota > Thermoanaerobaculia > Gp7-AA8 > Gp7-AA8 > JAOBAU01. Next base: position 56,121 of record JAXDJV010000005.1, read on the forward strand.
CGCGGGGAGTCGGACCGAAGACCGTGCCGCCGTGACGATGCGTCGGCGGACGGTTGCCGCCCTGACGCGCGCGGCCGGTGCCCTTCTGCCGGAACGGCTTCTTGCCCGAGCCGCTCACTTCGGAGCGGTTCTTGATCTTGTGCGTTCCCTGGCGCAGCGAGGCGAGATAGTTGCGCACCGCCTCGTGGATCAGGTGCTCTTTGTACGGATAGGCGAAGATCGCCTCCGGCAGGTCGACCGAGCCGACCTTCTTGTTGTTCCAGTCTTTGATGTCGATGGTCGGCATGTTATTCACCCCGCTTCCCGTTCCTGGAGAAGCGCACGACCACGAGGCCGTTGCGTCCGCCCGGAACTGCGCCGCGGATGTAGAGCAGGTTGTTCTCAGCGTCCACTTTCGCGACGCGGAGATTCTTGACGGTGACCTGATCGCCGCCCATCCGGCCGCCCATACGCATGCCCTTCATGACGCGCGATGGGAATGCCGAGGCGCCGATCGAGCCGGGTGCGCGATGGAACATCGAGCCGTGCGTGGCCCGGCCTCCGGCGAAGTGATGACGCTTCATCACGCCCTGGAAGCCTTTGCCCTTCGACTGGCCGACGACGTCGATCGAGTCGCCCGCCTTGAAGATGTCGACCTGCACGCGGTCTCCGACGTTGGCGTCGCCTTCGTACGGAAACTCGACGAGCGTCCGCACCGGCGGAATGCCTGCCTTCTCGAAGTGTCCGCGCGCCGCGCTGGTGATGCGGCGGTTGGAGATCTTCTCCACGAGGCCGACCTGGACGGCGTCATAGCCATCCTTCTCGGTTGTCTTCTTCTGTACCACGAGGCAAGGTCCGGCCTGGATGATCGTCACCGGGACGAGTGCACCGTCGTCGGCGAACACCTGGGTCATCCCCATCTTCTTGCCAATGATTCCTTCGATTGCCATGTCGTTCACCTTGGAACCTTTCGGTTCGTGTGTGCGCTATTTACCGAACGCCTTGATCTCGACGTCCACACCAGCCGGCAGCTCCAGCTTCATGAGCGCGTCGACCGTCTGTGTGGTCGGCTCGAGAATGTCGAGCAGCCGCTTGTGCGTCCGCATTTCGAACTGCTCCCGCGACTTCTTGTCGACGTGCGGGCTGCGCAGAACCGTGTAGCGGGCGATCTGCGTCGGCAGAGGGATCGGTCCCGCCACCCTCGCGCCCGTGCGCTTGGCCGTGTCGACAATTTCGGAGGTCGACTGGTCGAGAACGCGGTAGTCGTACGCTTTGAGCCGGATGCGGATTTTTTCGTTCATCATGATTTCGGCGCCTTTTATAAAAGAACATCGCCGGGGAGTGATCCCCGGCGGCGAGTAACTACTCGATCACTTCCGTGACCGTGCCGGCGCCGACGGTGCGGCCGCCTTCACGGATTGCGAAGCGGAGACCCTTCTCCATGGCGATCGGGTGAATGAGCTGAATCGTGAGCGAGGTGTTGTCGCCCGGCATGACCATCTCTGCTCCCTCGGCCAGCGACGCCACGCCCGTGATGTCGGTGGTGCGGAAGTAGAACTGCGGACGGTAGCCGTTGAAGAACGGCGTGTGACGGCCGCCCTCCTCCTTGGTCAGGATGTACACCTCGCCCTTGAACTTCGTGTGCGGCTTGATCGAGCCCGGCTTGGCGCAAACCTGACCGCGCTCGACGTCCTTGCGCTCCACACCGCGGAGCAGGAGGCCGACGTTGTCGCCCGCCTCGCCGCGATCGAGGAGCTTGCGGAACATTTCAACGCCCGTGACGACCTTCTTGACCGTCGGACGGAGGCCGACGATCTCGATCTCCTCACCGACCTTGACGATGCCGCGCTCGATACGGCCGGTGACGACGGTGCCGCGGCCCGAGATCGAGAAGATGTCCTCGACCGGCATCAGGAACGGCTTGTCGAGCGCACGCACCGGCTCGGGGATGAACGAGTCACAGGCGTCGAGCAGCTTCTGGATCGACGGAACGCCGAGCTCACCAGCATCGCCCTCGAGCGCCTTGAG
>JAXDJV010000006.1:0-33500 GCA_034667465.1 Acidobacteriota bacterium
TCGTTCTGCACCTCCACCTTCTTCATCAGGTGGTGGTCGACGAACGGGCCCTTCTTGAGGCTGCGTGGCATCTGTCCGGCTCCCTATCAGCGCTTCTTGCCGGCCTTGCGGCGCCGGACGATCATGCGATCGCTTTCCTTGCGGGTACGAGTGCGGCCCTCAGGCTGGCCCCACGGGGACACCGGGTGACGTCCACCCGAGGTCTTGCCCTCACCACCACCGTGCGGGTGGTCGACCGGGTTCATTGCGACACCACGGACGGTCGGGCGCTTGCCCTTCCAGCGCATCCGGCCGGCCTTGCCCCAGTTGATGTTCGACTGTTCGCCGTTGCCGACCTCACCGAGGGTGGCGCGGCAGCGCACGTCGACCATCCGGACCTCTCCGGACGGCATCCGCAGGGTCGCCATCTTGCCTTCCTTGGCGACCAGCTGGACGCTCGCGCCGGCAGAGCGGGCCATCTTCGCGCCGCCGCCCGGACGCAGCTCGACGGCGTGCACCGTGGAACCGACCGGGATGTTGCGCAGCGGCAGGTTGTTGCCCACCTTGATGTCTGCGGCCGGACCGTTCTCGACGATCGTGCCCTGCTCCAGTTTCGCCGGGGCGAGGATGTAGCGCTTCTCGCCGTCGACGTAGTGCAGCAGCGCGATACGCGCCGTGCGGTTCGGGTCGTACTCGATTGCCGCGACCTTCGCGGGGATCCCGCGCTTGTCACGCTTGAAGTCGATGTCGCGGTACTTCTGCTTGTGGCCGCCGCCGATGAAGCGCGAAGTGATCCGGCCACGGCTGCCGCGGCCGCCGGTCTTCGGCTTTCCCCTGGTCAGCGACTTTTCGGGCTTCGTCTTCGTGATGTTGTCGAACGACGCGTGCGACTGAAAGCGCACACCCGGCGAAGTCGGCTTGTATTTGGTCTTGGTAGCCATATGTTTTTCTTTCTCGGCTCGGTGTTACACGCCCTCGATGAAGTCGGGCGCCTTTTCGCCTTCCTTGAGCCGGACGTAGGCCTTGCGCCAGTCGCGGCGCTTGCCCTCGAAGCGGCCCATGCGTCGGGTCTTGCCCGGGACGTTGAAGAGACGGACTTCGGCGACCTTCACCTTGAAGAGCTCTTCGACGGCCTGCTTGACCTGGATCTTGTTCGCGTTCGGGTCGACCTCGAAGGCAATCACGTTGCTCGCTTCGCGGAGCATCGTGCTCTTCTCGGTGACCAGCGGCCGCCGGATGACCTGATTGGCGTTCATGACTGCAGCGCCTCCTTCAACCGCTCCAGCGCGGCCTGACTGAGAACGATGTAGCGGCTGTTGACGACGTCGTACACGTTCACGTGGAGCGCGTCGACGAGCTTGAGCCGGGGGTTGTTGCGCGAGGCGAGCACCGCGTTCGTGTTCTCCAGGGTGTCGACCAGAAGGGCCTTCCCGTCGACGCCGATGCCGGCCATCTTCGCCGCGAAGGCCTTCGTCTTCGACTCATCGACCGACATGTCGGAGACGACGACGAACTTCCCTTCCTTCACACGCCGGGAGAGGGCGGCCTTGAGGGCGGCCTTCTTCTCCTTCGCGTTCATCTTGTACGAGTAGTCGCGCGGCTGCGGACCGAAGACCGTACCGCCGTGGCGGTGGATCGGCGGGCGGCTGCCACCCTGACGGGCGCGGCCGGTTCCCTTCTGACGGAACGGCTTCTTGCCGGATCCGCTGACTTCCGAACGGGTTTTGGTCTTGTGCGTTCCCTGGCGGAGTCCCGCGAGGTAGTTGCGCACCGCTTCATGAATCAGATGCTCTTTGTACGGATATCCGAAGATCGATTCCGGCAGGTCGACCGAGCCGACCTTCTTGTTGTTGAAGTCTTTGACGTCGATGACAGGCATGGTTACTCTCCCCGCTTCCCGTTCTTCGAGAAACGAACGACCACCAGCCCGTTCCGGCCGCCCGGGACCGCGCCGCGGATGTAGAGCAGGTTGTTCTCGACGTCGATCTTGGCCACACGGAGGTTCTTGACCGTGACCTGATCGCCGCCCATACGGCCGCCCATGCGCATGCCCTTCATGACACGCGACGGGAACGCCGAGGCGCCGATCGAACCGGGAGCGCGGTGGAACATCGAGCCGTGCGTCGCGCGGCCGCCACCGAAGTGGTGACGCTTCATGACGCCCTGGAAGCCCTTGCCCTTCGAGCGGCCAACCACGTCGATCGAGTCGCCCGGTTTGAAGATGTCGACCTGCACGCGATCGCCGATGTTCGCGTCGCCGTCGTAGTCGAACTCGACGAGCGTGCGAACCGGCTGGATGCCGGCCTTCTCGAAGTGCCCGCGCTGCGCGCTGGTGATGCGGCGATTCGAGACCTTCTCCACGAGGCCGACCTGAACGGCGTCATAGCCGTCCTTGTCCGCCGTTTTCTTTTGTACCACCAGGCATGGTCCGGCCTGGATGACGGTGACGGGGATGAGTGCTCCATCCTCCGCGAACACCTGGGTCATTCCGACCTTCTTGCCAATGATTCCTTCGATTGCCATTTGTCTTCCACCTAGGAACCGGATCATCCGGTTCGTGTGTGGTGCTGAGTGCTGAGTGCTGAGTGCTGAGTCGGCGGTGTACAGCCTTTACTCAGCACTCAGCACTCTGCACTCAGCACTGATCTATTTCCCGAACGCCTTGATCTCGACGTCGACGCCGGCCGGAAGCTCGAGCTTCATGAGCGCGTCGACCGTCTGGGTCGTCGGCTCGAGAATGTCGAGCAGCCGCTTGTGCGTCCGCATCTCGAACTGCTCCCGCGACTTCTTGTCGACGTGCGGGCTGCGCAGGACGGTGTAGCGCGAGATCTGCGTCGGCAGAGGGATCGGTCCCGCTACTTTCGCGCCGGTGCGTCGTGCCGTGTCGACAATTTCCGAAGTCGACTGGTCGAGGACGCGGTAGTCGTACGCTTTGAGACGGATGCGGATCTTTTCATTCATCATGGCTCTGTACCTTTAAAGAACGCGGGGGAGAGGCACTTCTGCCTCTCCCCCTTTGTCGGCTACTCGATGATGTCGGTCACCGTGCCGGCGCCGACGGTACGGCCACCTTCACGGATTGCGAAGCGGAGACCCTTTTCCATCGCGATCGGCGCGATGAGGTTGATCGTCAGCGAGGTGTTGTCACCCGGCATGACCATCTCGGCACCCTCGGCCAGCTGCGCCGTTCCGGTGACGTCGGTCGTACGGAAGTAGAACTGCGGACGGTAGCCGTTGAAGAACGGCGTGTGACGTCCACCCTCTTCCTTCGTGAGAATGTAGACCTCGGCCTTGAACTTCGTGTGCGGCGTGATCGAGCCCGGCTTCGCCAGGACCTGACCGCGCTCGACGTCCTTGCGCTCCACACCGCGGAGCAGAAGGCCGACGTTGTCGCCCGCCTGACCCTGATCGAGGAGCTTGCGGAACATCTCGACGCCGGTGACGACCTTCTTGACCGTCGGCTTCAGACCGATGATCTCGATTTCTTCACCGACCTTGACGATTCCACGCTCGATACGGCCGGTGACAACCGTGCCGCGACCCGAGATCGAGAAGATGTCTTCGACCGGCATCAGGAACGGCTTGTCGATGGCGCGCTCCGGAATCGGAATGTAGCTGTCGACCGCGTCCATCAGTTCCATGATCTTCATGCCCCACTCCGAGTTGGCATCGCCGGACTCGAGAGCCTTGAGCGCAGAAACACGAACGATGGGAATCTCGTCGCCCGGGAAGTCGTACGAGCTGAGAAGCTCGCGGACTTCGAGCTCGACGAGCTCGAGAAGATCCGGATCAGCGGCATCGACCTTGTTCAGGGCGACGACGATGAACGGCACACCGACCTGACGGGAGAGCAGGATGTGCTCGCGCGTCTGCGGCATCGGGCCGTCGGTCGCTGCGACCACGAGGATCGCACCGTCCATCTGCGCGGCGCCGGTGATCATGTTCTTGACGTAGTCGGCGTGGCCCGGGCAGTCGACGTGCGCGTAGTGGCGCTTCTCAGTCGAGTACTCGACGTGCGCGGTCGCGATCGTGATGCCGCGCTCACGCTCTTCCGGAGCCTTGTCGATCTGATCGAAGGCGACGTACGAAGCCGTGCCCTTCGAGGCGAGGATGCGAGTGATCGCCGCCGTAAGGGTCGTCTTGCCGTGGTCGACGTGACCGATCGTTCCGATGTTCACGTGCGGTTTGCTGCGGTCGAATTTCTCTTTCGCCATTTTCGGAAAACCTCCCTGCGTTTTCGCTTTTCTTTAGAGGATTTTCGGGACGCCGTAGCGGCCCTCAGCTTGTAATCAGTTTCAGATTCTCTGCGTAGCGCCAGCGCTCTTCGCGATGACTTCTTCCGCAACGTTCTTCGGTGCGGGCTCGTAAGCCAGGAACTGCATCGTGTAGCTGGCGCGTCCCTGCGACATCGAGCGCACCTGCGTTGCGTAACCGAACATCTCCGACAGCGGAACGTGTGCGCGAATGACTTTCGCTCCGGCGCGCTCGTCCATCTGCTGGATCTTGCCGCGGCGGCGGGAAAGGTCACCCATCACGTCGCCGGCGTAGTCTTCGGGCGTGACGACTTCGACGTCCATGATCGGTTCGAGAAGAATCGGACCGGCTTTCTTCGCGCCTTCCTGGAAGGCCATCGAGCCGGCGATCTTGAATGCCATTTCCGACGAGTCGACGTCGTGGTACGAACCGTCATACAGAATCGCCCGGACGCCCGTCATCGGATAACCGGCGACGATGCCGCGCTCGAGCGCTTCCTTGATGCCCTGCTCGGTCGGCTTGATGAACTCGCGCGGAACCGATCCGCCAACGATCTCGTTGACGAACTCGAACCCGCCGCCTTCGAGAGGCTCGAAGCGCATCTTGACGTGGCCGAACTGGCCCTTACCACCCGACTGGCGAACGAACTTGCCTTCGGCTTCCGACTTGCGCGTGATCGCCTCGCGATACGCAACCTGCGGCTTGCCGACGTTTGCCGCGACTCCGAACTCGCGCACCATGCGATCGACGATGATCTCGAGGTGCAACTCGCCCATCCCGCGGATGATGGTCTGGTTGGTTTCGATGTCCGTGTGAACCTTGAAGGTCGGATCTTCCTGCATGAGCTTGGCGAGTGCCTGACCCATCTTTTCCTGGTCGACCTTCGTCTTCGGCTCAATCGCGACCGCGATGACCGGCTCCGGGAACGTCATCGTCTCGAGGACGATCGGCTTGTCACGATCGCAGATCGTGTCGCCGGTGGTGACGCTCTTGAGGCCGACTGCGGCGCCGATGTCACCGGCCCACACTTCCTTGATCTCTTCGCGCTTGTTCGCGTGCATCTTCAGCAGACGTCCGATGCGCTCGGTGTTGCCTTTCGTCGTGTTGAGCACAGCGGTGCCCGACTCGACGTGACCCGAGTAAACGCGGAAGAACGCCAGCTGGCCGACGAAGGGGTCGGTCATGATCTTGAAGATGAGCGCCGCGAACGGCTCGCTGTCCGAAGCCGCGCGCTCCATGAACGACTCGTCGTCCGGGTTGATGCCTTTGACCGGCGGGATGTCGAGCGGGCTCGGGAGGTAGTCGACCACTGCGTCGAGCAGCGGCTGAACACCTTTGTTCTTGAACGCCGAACCGCAGAGGACCGGCGTGATTTTCTGTGCAATGGTCGCTTCGCGAAGCGCGGCCTTCAGCTCGGTGAGCTCGATCGGTTCGCCGGCGAGGTACTTCTCGAGAAGTTCGTCGTGCTGCTCGGCGATCGACTCGACCAGCTTCTCGCGGTAGTGCTCGGCCTCTTCGCGCATCCCTTCCGGAATCTCGCCGATCTCGTACTTCGCGCCGAGCGACTCATCCTTGAAAAGGAGAGCGCGCATCTGCACGAGGTCGATGACGCCTTTGAACTGATCTTCGGCACCGATCGGAAGCTGGAGAGCAACCGCGTTCTTGCCGAGCTTCTGACGAACCTGGGCCACAACCGCCGCGAAGTTCGCGCCGATGCGGTCCATCTTGTTGATGAAGGCGAGGCGGGGAACACCGTACTTGTCGGCCTGGCGCCACACGGTTTCGGACTGCGGCTCGACGCCGCCAACGGCGCAGAAAACGCCGACCGCGCCGTCGAGGACGCGAAGCGAGCGCTCGACTTCAACGGTGAAATCGACGTGGCCCGGAGTATCGATGATGTTGACGCGGACGTCGCCCCATGTGGCGGTCGTCGCAGCGGAAGTGATGGTGATGCCGCGCTCCTGCTCCTGGACCATCCAGTCCATCGTCGCGGTACCGTCGTGCACTTCACCGATTTTGTGAGTGATGCCCGTGTAATAGAGGATGCGCTCCGTCGTCGTGGTTTTACCCGCGTCGATGTGCGCCATGATTCCGATGTTTCGAGTCTTCTCGAGGGGATGTGAACGTGCCATGACTTCCTCTTGCCTACGGACAACGACACGCGCCCGGCGGCGACATTTAGCCGCAGACCGCGTTCTGCGCCCTTCGCGAGGGCGCGCTGAATTGTGCGAACTCTGGTTTTCCCGTTGCTCGGTCCGGAACCGCAGAACAACAACTCTTCTGTGTTATCCGGTCGAGACGGAGCTACGGAAAGTCACTTCGTGGTGCCCGGCACCTGAGGCGCCGGACAGTACTGCAACAGCTTTGAATCTAAAAAATTGCTACCAGCGGTAGTGAGCGAATGCTTTGTTCGCTTCCGCCATTTTGTGCGTGTCTTCGCGCTTCTTGATCGCGTTGCCGCGATTGTTCGCCGCGTCCATGATCTCGCCTGCAAGCTTGTCGACCATGGTCTTCTCGCCGCGGGTGTTGGCGTAGCTGATCAGCCAGCGGATCGCCAGAGCCGTGCGGCGCGAGGGGCGCACTTCGATCGGCACCTGGTAGTTCGATCCACCGACGCGACGGCTCTTCACCTCGAGCGACGGCTTCACATTGTCGACGGCCTTCTTGAACAGCTTGAGGGCATCGTCCTTGGCGCGGTCTTCGACCTTGCGAAGAGCACCATAGAAGACGCGCTCAGCCACCGATTTCCGCCCCTCGCTCATGAGCGAGTTGATGAACTTGGTGACGAGCTGGCTGTTGTAGACCGGATCCGGCAGGATCTCGCGTTTGGGAACTTCACGTCGTCTCGGCATTGGCTAACTCTTATCCTGTTGTTTGAACTTAAGCCTTCGGGACCGTTGTTGAACTCAGGCCTTCGGCCTTTTGGCGCCGTACTTCGAACGTCCCTGCTTGCGTTTCGCGACGCCGACCGTGTCGAGCGTGCCGCGAATAACGTGGTAACGAACACCCGGAAGATCCTTCACACGGCCGCCGCGAATCAGGACGATGGAGTGTTCCTGAAGGTTGTGGCCGACACCCGGGATGTACGTCGTGACTTCGACACCATTCGTCAGACGAACGCGAGCAACCTTGCGGAGCGCCGAGTTCGGCTTCTTCGGAGTCGAGGTGTAAACGCGCGTGCAAACGCCGCGCTTCTGCGGGCTCGACTGCAGCGCCGGAGACTTGGTTTTCACCGCCAGCTTTGCACGTCCCTGGCTGACGAGTTGGTTGATCGTTGGCATTCAATTCCTCGAAGTTACTGAAGACACCTGCAGCGAAAAAAAGACTCCCGTGGAGGGAAACCGGCGCACCATACGCGTCGGTCGGGCGGTTGTCAAGCCCGGATCCGCCCTAACGCCGCTGTTCCGGAGGCTATTCCGAGCGCGCCACCGAGCGGGGACGCGCGCCCGGCGAAACCTCCAGGTAGAGGACACGCCGGTCAGCAAAGTACCGCAGAAGCGGGCTGTTGTCACCCAGGTCGTGCGCCCAGACAATCCGGCTGGCATCGATGTCGGCGGCGTTGGCCACCCATTCCGAATGCGCGTTGTGCGAAGGACCGTAACGGACGATCACGAGATGCTTTCCCGGAGTCGCGAGCAGACGCTTTGTGACCTTCAACCGCGGCGCGACGTCGTCGAACCAGTATGTCCGCCGCGCGAGCTGCATGTAGAACACCGCCGCGCCGGCGATCCAGATGACGCCGATTGCCGTCAGCAGTACGCGCGGCGAAGGAAATTGCCGCAGCGCACTCAGCCAGATGAGGATCAGCAGCGGCGCGAGCGGCGCCGCATAGTGCGGCTGCGGAATGACACCCGGCAGAATCGCGAACACGAGAACGAACGCAGCCGCAGCAAAAACCGGCCGCAGGGTGCGATCCTGCCGCCACGCCGTTCCGGCGCGGAGAAGCGGAACGAGCAGAACGACCTCCGCAAGTAACGCGACCACTGCGAGTGCCGCGCTTTTCGCAGTCGAGCTTGTCTCGACGCTGGTCGGAACGACCTGAAACGCCGTGTTCGCCAGCATGCCGAGCTTCGGCCGCAGTGCGCGGAGGAAACCGGGCAGCGTCTGCTGCTCGCGATACGCATCGCCAGCCACTTCGACAGAGATGCGACGCATCATTTCGTGGCGATAGCGCAGCGTCTGTGTCCGCATGAACGGCAGAGGCGGAGTGGATTCGTACTGGCGCGCGTAAAGCTGCCACGGCAGAAGCAGCGGGTTTCCGGTCACGCGCCAGTTGTCATACAGGAGGAAGCCCAGGCCGCAAACCACGATCAGCGCGGCGGGGATGAGCGCCCTCCACGGCAGCAGGCGCATCGCCGCGGAAATCACGAAGAGACTGCAAACCAGGAAGAACCCTTCGGCCGGCCGGCTGAACGCGAGGATCACGATTCCGGCGCCGAGAAGCAGCGAGTCGGCGACACGGGGAACGAGCAGCAGCCGCCGCGCGGCGCCAACCGTCAACGCACTTCCCGCCGCCGCGGCCGCGGCTCCCCAGTATGAGTGCGACCACGCAAGCATCACCGGATGCAAAGCGAACAGCACTCCTCCGGCGACTGACCAACGCAGCGGCAGCCAGGCGAGAAGCATCCAGGTAACGGCCGCGGCCGCCAATGCTGCGGCCAGCCACATTCCTGCTACCGGCAGACCGGCGAGCTCACCGATCGCGAGAAGCGCGCCCTGCGCGGGCGGGTATTTCGACATGTACGTCGGCTGCTGGATGACGTGAAACGTCTCGAGCCACGGCCACATCGGGTGCGGTGGATTGGTGAGCCGGCCGTGCGCATACGTATCGCCGGCGAGCAGGAAACTCTGTTCGTCGTGCACCTGCGGCACCGGAACGCCGCCGACGAGCGTCGCGAGGATCGCTGCCGCGAAGGCAACAAATGCGGCGGCGATGACCGCGCGCCGCGCCGTTAAAAATCGATCCACGTTCCGCCCTCGGCGACTGCTTTCTCGTAGAGAAATTGTGCGGCGGCGAGATCTTCGATCGCCAGACCCAGCGACTTGAACAGCGTAATTTCTTCGCGCGACCGCCGCCCCTCCACCCGCCCGAGCAGCAGGTCGCCGAGCTCGCCGCGAATGTGATCCGGTCCGCTGATCGCACCGTCGCGGAGCGCGCCGAGGTAATCGCCCGATTCGTTGATGGTCGATTCGCGCCGATCGACGAAGAGCGCAGCGGCCGCAACCGTGGCGCCGTCGAGCTCGCGCGCGGCGGCGACGCTCGAGCCGACTGCATTGATGTGCGCACCGGGCGCGATCCATTCGCGCTGCAGGACCGGCTCGCGCGAGCTGGTCGCGGTAACGATGATGTCCGCGCCGCGAACCGCTTCTTCAACCGAATCGAAAACAGTCACGCCGGCGATCGCTTCCGCTTTCGCGCGCGTCCGGCTGACGAGACGCACGTCGTCGATGTTCCGCACGAGCTTCATCGCCGCGAGATGACTCCGCGCCTGCACTCCGGCGCCGACGATCGCGAGCGTTCGTGCATCTTCGCGTGCGAGCAGTTTCGTCGCCACCGCCGAGACCGCCGCGGTACGAATCGCCGTGATCGCCGAGGCGTTGACGACGGCGAGCAGCTCGCCGGTCTCGCCGCTGTGCAGGAGCACGGCGCCGAGATGTGTGTCGAGACCGAGCATCGGGTTTCCGGGAAAGACGCACACTTCTTTCAGCGCGTACGCCGCGCGCGGACCGCCGCGATACGCGGGCATCAGTCCGAGAAATCCGGCTGCTCCTTCGGCGCGCACGAGGCTCCGCAGCGGCTGATGAAACTCACCCTGCGCGAGCGCTTTCAGCGCATCTTCCATCACCGCGATGCACTCCGCCATCGTCAGCATTCGCTCGACGTCGTCGTGCGACAAAATCAGTGTCTTCACGCGCCTACTTTACGACAAAGAGCTGCAGCCGCTCCGCCTCGCGCGAGATCCCAAACGGCAGATAAAGAGGATAGCGGCGGCAGCCGGCAACCTCGTTCGCGTACCAGCTTGCCGCCGCGCCGCAGCTGACGGTCTGCACCGGCCAGCGCGCATCACAGGTAACGTTGATCGCCGCGATCTGCGCGCCCGGCGCGAGCCGAAGCTCGCCGAGCGACGGGAAAGCGCGCGGCGCGGAAAGAACGAGATCGCCCGAGCGCAGCAGCGGCGGTTGCTTCACATCGATCATCGTTCCGCCGGCCTGCGTCGCGTACCACTGCAGGCCCCAGTGTCCGGCGAATCGGAAGTGGCGTCCGGCGAGTTTAGCGGCGACGTCGCGGTAGCAGTTCGCCGCCTCCGCATCGCCGATGGCGATCGCGATCGCGACACAGGCGCTGAGCACCAGTCCGATCTGCGCGAGCGGACGCGCGATCGAGCGCGCGGCCGGAGTCAGCAGGAGAATCGCCGGCAGCAGTGGAAAGACGTAGCGGACACCGATGAAGATCGTGATGATCTGAAACGCAATGACGCTCGCCAGCCAGACCGCGGGGACGACCGCGCGCTCGGCGAGGACTGCCGCAAAGGCGCGCACGCCGAATGCGACGCCGAGCGCGAAGAGGATCGTCGACGCCGGCGAGTAGTCGAGCCGCAGCAGCGCGATGGCGAGGGCGACCAATCCCGCCGACAACGCGATGACCCACTCTTTGCCGCGCGACGCCACGAACTGCCAGCCGATCGGGACGATCGCCAGTCCGGTGATCACGATCATCGAGATGACGGTGTCGACGATTCCGAAGTGCATGCCGCGCTTCGCGAGATCGGCGAGCGTCTGCTCGAGATTGAAGCGCCGCTCGTTCGAGACGACCGCGAGGTGCATCGCGCCGTATTGCGCAAGCGTGAAGAGGTTCCAGACCGCGAGGCCGATGAGCGGTGACGCGGCGATGACGCCGAGCGCGCGACGCTTTTCCGGCGTCATATAAACGATCGCGGCCAGCACCGGAATCACCATCACACCGTTGTATTTGGCGAGCGCGACGAAGAAGCCGCAGGCGAACGCGGCCATCGCCGCACCGCGGCTGCCGCTCTCGCGATAACGCATCGCCGCCGCCGTCGCGCCGAGCATCAGCGCCAGCATCTCGATGTCCGGCATCACCACATGGCTGGCGATGAAGAACGCCGGCGACACGGCGAGCAGCGCCGGAAAGAGCGCGTCCGTCCGCCCAAGCGAACGTGCCAGCGAGCCGAACGCGAAGATCGCGGCGATCCCGCAGAGAACCGTCAGCGAATGCAGCGCGATCTCGCTCCAGCCGAAAAGCCGCGCCCAGGCGGCGAGGAGATACGGGACGAGCGGCGGGTTCGCGAGGATGTCGAACGCCGGTCGCGCGAATCCGGTCCAGTTGAAGTTGAAGCCGTAGGGATCGAGCGGCGCGCGCGCGATCTGCTTCGCGATGGCGAGGATGTTGGTGTCATCGACGCGGAATGCGCCATTGAGAAAGGGAAGCTGTGCGAGGCCGAAGAGGACCCAAACTCCATGCTGAGCGAAGCGAAGCATCAACGGTGCAGCAGCCGGGCGGTCCGTCACCGGCACAGCTCGTGGCACGCGCGCAGCTGACGGACCGCTGATCCTTCGCTGCGCTCAGGATAAACGTCCAGGTCATTCATCGCGATGCACGGTGTCGGGCGAAAACGCCGGCAGACAGATCGCGACGTACTCCGCGCCGTCATCCTCCGGCGTCGAGTACTGCACCCACTCGCCGCGCGGCGTGATGATGGCCTGTCCCGCGCGAACGTCGGTCGCGCCGTCGCGCGTCGTAACGCGCAGCATTCCGCGCAGCACGAGCGTGTATTCGTCGAACTCCGGCGTCTGTCCGGGCTCGACCCAGCCGCCCGGACTCTTCATCCGCGCGACGCTCAGCGCGTCGGTGCGCGAGTTCACCCGCCCGACGAACTCCTCGATGATCTTCGGCTTGTTGCCGGCGGCCGCGATGACGGTCGGCTTTTCGATCAAAGTTGCCATGGCGAAAAGGATGAAGGATGAGGGCTGAAGGATGAAAGAGGTTTCTTCACATTCAGCCTTCAGCCTTCATCCTTCATCCTTCGAGCAAGCCACGCTTCGATCACGCGCAGCACGTAATCCTTCTGTTCGGCGGTCAGCGCTTCGCCGCGTGCGATCTCGTGCGTCTTCTCGAGACAGCCGCGACAGCAGGTCGCCGTCGCGTGCTGCGCGACAAAGATCGGATGGTTGCGCCACGGCGTCTGCCGTCCGTCGTTCTTCGGATTCGCCGGCGCGAGCCGTTGCTCGATGAAGTCGCGTCCCTGCTTCATCACGCTCTGCAGTCCCCACGTCTCGAGATACGCACGCTCTTTTCCTTCGAGCCGGAACTTCCGGCGAAAAGCGGAGCGCCCGAGGCGATGGAAGACTTCGTCGAGATCGATCATCGCGCCGTGTGCGCGTCGCTCTCCTCGCGAAGGAAGGCCAGCGCCTCCGAACGTCGTGGATGCGAACGGAGCGTATCGGCGAGCTGCGCGAGTTTCTCGTACAACTCGTCGCCGAAATCTTCCTTCGCCGATTCGAGATGCGCGGCGCGGCTGCGGATCCGCCGCTGCTTCGCCTGCCACTCGCGGCTCCAGAACTGCGGCAGCTCATCGACCAGATGCTCTTCGGTGACGCGCCGCCATTCGCCGCGATCGAACCAGACACCGAAACAGCTCGCACAGCGCTCGAGCGTGAACGGCGTCGCGGCGTCGATCCGCGCGCGGCTCATGATGCCGTGTCCGTTCGGGCACATTCCGTTGCGCCCGTCGATCCCCGCCTGCGGCTCGACTTCGGCGACAGCCTCCTCGATCAGGCGCGGCACTTCGTACATCGGCATCCACATTCCACCGCACGCCGCGCACGCTGCCGCGCCGTTCCGGCGCTCGTCGAGACTCTCGTTTTCACACTTCGGACATTTCATTCGCATCGGCGGTGAATACCACTGGCATTCCTCTTGATGCAATTGCCGTTCGTGAAACGGATCTTCTTTCTCGCGCTCCTCCTTCCTCTCGCGCTCCGCGCCGACGATCTCATCCCTCTCAACGATCTGGGGCCGCGCGATTACCACTGGGGCTACGTCGGCGGGCTCTGGGACAACGGCGGCAATGAGATGGATGCCGATCACCGCGCCAACGGCCTGCGGCGCGCGAGTCTCATCCAGCCGCTCGACGCAGACGGCAAGCCGTCGCCGAACGGGAAGATCGTCTTCATCGGCGCCGGTTTCGGCGAGACCGCCCGAATCATGTGCACGACCGTAGCGTTCAGCAGTGATTGCGAAACCGGTTCGCTGATGTCGATGGCGAAGAACGATCCGCGCGTGAATCACCAATCGCTCGTCTTCGTGAACGCCGCGCGCGAAGGCTACGACGCATCGTGGTGGTTCTGGCCGTTCCTCCCGAACTACACGCGCATCAACAAGTCAGTGCTGCTGCCGGCCGGCGTGACGGAAAAACAGGTGCAGGTGGCGTGGATCCAGATGGTGACGAACAGCCCCGAAGATCCGCCGCTGCCGATTCAGTACGCCGATGCGTATCGACTGAAGGCCGGCGTCGCGCAGGCGCTGCGCTCGATGAAAGAGCATTATCCGAATCTGCAGGTCGCGTATCTGTCGAGCCGCGTTTACGGCGGTTACAGCACTTCGAACTGGAATCCGGAACCGTACGCGTACGAGAACGGATTGACGATCCGCTGGATGGTCGTCGGGCAGCAAATCATGATGCGGCAGGGCGGCGAGTACTGGGACACGCGCATCGGCGATCTGAATTACGAGAAGGGAATCGCGCCGTGGATCGCGTGGGGACCGTATCTCTGGGCGAACGGCACGACGCCGCGCTCCGACGGACTGACGTGGCAGCGCGAGGACTTTCTGGCGAACGGCGAGTCGCTGTCAGAACAGGGAGCGCACAAAGCGGCGTCGCTGCTCTTCGATTTCCTGCTGCACGAGCCGACAGCGACGAACTGGTTTCTCGATCCGTCGATGGCGACCAAGTCACGCGTCGCGCGTCACTGACGAAGCGCGACGGTGAAGCGTCCGACGCGTTCGCGCTTCGGGTAATGCGCATCGACCCATGCGAAGAGCCACGGCACGCGCAGCTCGTTCGGAACGCCGTCGAACTGATCGACTTCCGGCATCCCTTCGACGATGACGCAGGCCGGCGGCGTGCGCGCGAGCTGCTGCATCGCCTCGTCGCGCAGCGCCGGCGCGGAAAGCATGGCGACGTCGAAGCAGCGAAGCGACGGACGCCGCTGCAGCAGGTAATAGAGCGCGCGCTCGTTTGAGAGATCGAGGATCGGCTCGTCGTTCGGAGCAACGCGCGCGAGCAGACCGTTCAGCGCTGCAAGTTCGTCGGCGTTCTGCTGCGTCGTGTAGATCTCCTTCCCTGTTTTGAACGGATACGCGACGAGTCCTTCGTGCTTCTGTCGTCCGCCCCAGTCGGCAAGCAGCTTCGCGCCGGCGGTGACGTTCGGAATCAGCTCGAGATAAATGACGAGCGGAATCGCGAGCACGATCGCCGCGATGCG
The DNA here is from genome assembly GCA_034667465.1 of Acidobacteriota bacterium. Lineage (GTDB taxonomy): Bacteria > Acidobacteriota > Thermoanaerobaculia > Gp7-AA8 > Gp7-AA8 > JAOBAU01. Next base: position 14,740 of record JAXDJV010000006.1, read on the forward strand.
ACGCTTCGCAATCAGCAGCGGCTCGATGATGAAGGCGACGATGGCGACGCCGAGCAGCGGAATGGCGAAGCGCAAATGCGACCAGCCGGCGCGGCCGCTCGCCGTGCGGAACGCGACCAGCGAGAGAACGCCGACGATAAGCAGTCGCGCCGCGGCTTCGCGTTCAGCGCGTGCCCGCGCGCGCAACGCGAGGAGCAGGAGCAGCGTGTAGAAAATCGGCGGGAGGTAGTAGCGCGCGGTTTCCCAGCTGAGCGTCGACGGCGCCGGCAGCGACCAGACCGCGTCGATCGCGCGCGGGATGATGACGAACGAGTCGACGACGAACTGCGCGAGATCGGCGCGAAGCGCGAGAAGAATCGCGATCGGCATCGCGATCGCGGCGACGATCACGATGGCGACCCGCTTCGCAGGAAGCGGCTTCGCTTCGAGCTGCGCGATTCGCATCAGGACGAACGCGATCGTCGTTCCGGCCAGCGCGTACGAGCCGACGTCGAGACTCCAGAGCAGACCGAGCGTCGAGGCACCGAATGCGAGGAGCAGCGCTCGTGCTCGACCGTCCCGCGCGTAGCGCAACAGTCCGAGCGCGGCGAGCAGCAACGGCGCGAGTCGCGCGTACGGAAACACCGGCACCTGCCCGGCTCCGAGCGCGCAAAGCGACGCGAAGACGGCGAATGCGACGCCGGTCGTGGTCGCGCAAAGCTCCGCGGCGATTGCTGCAAGGAGCGCCAGCGTTGCGGCGTCGAGAATCGTCGAGACGCGGCGAACGCGGAATGGCGATGGCGGATCGCCGAGTGCGAGCGCGTCGAGACCGCCGTCGACGCCGAGTCCGTGCAGCACGAAGTAATCGCGATACGGACGCGCGCCGGAATGGAGCAGGAACGCCGGCGTCAGATGCTCGCCGTCGTGAAACGGATCGAGCGGAACGTACGGATGGTCGTGGATGAAACACATCAACACGAAGGTGATGAGGGCGATCGGCCAGACCCGATGTTTCTCCCGAGCGGCCGCCGGGTCGCCGGCTTCGGCGCGGCTCGCGGCAAGCGCGGCGATCAATCCACCGATCAGCGCACCGCAAACCAGCGCGACGATCACGAAGTAGTCGAACGACTTCGGATACCGCGCGAGCGTCAGCACGCCGACGCCGCCGGAGGGCGGTCCGAATGCGCCACGCGCCAGCGGAGCGAGCGCGCCGGCGATGGCGGCGCCGATGAAAGCGCCGAGCGCGAGAAGCGCCGGCGAGGAGCGAGCGAGTCGGTTGCGCAAGCGGCGCGATTGTAGCCGTACACTACCGCCCGCTCATGCGCCGCTCGCGACACGCTCCCGCTCCCGCCGCACCCGTTCACGCTCCGTTGGCACCAGTCACCGCAGCGCCGTGGGCGGTGCGCGAATGGGGAATCGTCGCCGCGCTCGTCGCGCTGACCGCGATCGTTTTCGGGCAACTCGTAACGCATCAGCTGCTGTTCGGCGACGACGTGCTGTTGCGCACCACGAACTGGTGGCAACCGTTGGCGACGCTGTTCACGAAAATCGGGCTCGCACCATTCGGCACGAACGTCGCGCTGCACGTCGCATCGACCATCGTGTTGTTCATCGCACTGCGCAAACTGACCGGTGCGACCGGACGGAGCGCGTTCGTCGCCGCGCTCTTCGCCGTGCATCCGATGCACGTCGAAACGGTTGCGCGACTCGCAGAGCAGAAGCAGCTCCTCGCTACGCTCTTCGCGCTGCTCACAATCCTCGCGTACGCGCAGCGGCGAATGCTCTTCGTCGCGATTGCGTTCGCGGCCTCACTGCTGTGCGATCCAACGTATGTCGCGCTTCCGCTGCTGTTGCTGCTGCTCGACTGGTGGCCGCTCGGCCGTTTTCGCGACGATCGCGACCTGAAGCCTCTTCTGATGGAGAAGCTGCCGCTGTTCGGCCTCTCGATCGCCGGCGCCGCTGTCGCGGTGATGAATGGCTGGAGCGCGCCGCCGATCGCCAACGCCCTGGCGTCGTACACGCGCTTCATCGGCCGATTCATCGCACCGACCGATCTCGCGATGCCGTATCCGCCACAGACGATTCCGTCGTCGAGCGCCTTCGGCGCGAGCATCCTGCTCCTGTTGATCTCGTTCGCGGCGATCGCCGTTCGCCGTTCGCTGCCGTGGCTCGCGACCGGCTGGTTCTGGTTCGTCATCGCTCTCACCGGCGCACAAACATTCGCCGATCGCTACAGCTACTTCTCGTACATCGGCCTCGCAATCATCGTGGCCTGGGCGGGCGCGATACTGCCGCGCACGATCGCCGCGATCGCTGCCGCCATCGTGATCATCGCCTGCGCGGCGACGTCGTTTCATCAGGCGTCGTACTGGCAAAACAACGAGACGCTCTACTCGCACACGATCGCGGTCACGCCACCGAATGCGAACGCCGAGTACGCGCTCGGCGCTTCACTTCGCACGAGCGATCCGGAACGCGCCGTCGAACATCTGCAACGAGCGCTCGAGATCGAGGCGGTCGCAATGCGCGCCGATCGAAACGAGCGTCCGATCTGGCTCGCGCAGGCGTATGCCGATATCGCCACGGCATTCATGGCGCAGGGCGAAAGGTTGCCGGCAGGCGGCGAGCGGACGAATTTTCTGCGGGGGTCGATCGGTGCGTCGCGCCGCGCGCTGGCCATCAACGCGAACATCGGCGAGGCGAAGGCGATCATCGCGCGGGCCGAAAAACTTCTCGCTGCCGATCCGCATTCGGCGCGCGACTCGCACCTGAACGCCGGCACGCTCATGGCGCAGCAGGGACGCACCGCCGATGCCATCGCCGAGTTCCGTAAAGCGGTCGAAGCCGACGCGAGCTCGGTGGAGTCGCACGTCTACCTCGCCCTCGGCCTGCTGCAGGCGAATCAGAAAGACGAAGCGCGCGCCGAACTGGCGGCGGCCAAAACCATCAACGGTTCAGTCGCGAACGAAGTCCTGACGAAAACCCTGCAGCTACCGCCGAGCCCCGCGAACTTCGACAGCTTCACGTCGCGAATTCGTTAGCGCCGCACGAACTGCTCGACCGTTTCCCTGATCGCGCGCTTCGTCGACTCGGCGCTCGACAGCTTCGGCGTCCAGCCGAGTGCCGTCATCTTTCGCGTGTCGAGCTTCACCTGCGCGACGTCGCCGCGCCAGCCGCGGGAGCCGCCGGTGTACTCCACCTTCACGTCGTTCGTGTCGAGTCCCATCGCCGCGAACGTCCACTCTTTGATCTCGTTCACCGACGTCTGATCGGTCACCGCGAGGTTGTAGTAATTCACCATCGCGCGCGCGGTGGCGTGACCGAACATCATTCCGTCGAGACAGTCTTCAACGTGCACGTACGGCTTTGCCTGCGTCCCGTCGCCGAGGATTTTGAGATACGTCGGATCGTCCTTCAGTCGCAGCACGAAATCGTGGATGACGCCGTGCGTCGGATTCGGTCCGACGATGTTGCCGAAGCGGAAGATCCACGAGCGGATGTCGTAGTTGTGTGCGTACGCGGTGATCAGCCCTTCGCACGCCAGCTTGCTCGCGGCGTAGAGCGAGATCGGCAGCATCGGACCGTAGTCTTCCGGAGTCGGCATCACGGTCGGCTCGCCGTACACCGCGCCGCTCGACGAGAAGATGATTTCTTTCACTTCCGCGCGGCGCATCGATTCGAGCACGTTGTACGTGACGAGCGTGCCGCCTTTCAGATCGAAGTCGGTGTACTTCGTACCGTAGCTGATGTCGCTGTTCGCGCAGAGGTGCCAGACGCGATCGGGCTTCACGTCCGCGACGAGCGCGGCGAGGCGATCGAGATCGAGCAGATCGAACTCATGAAAGTGAAAGTGCGGATGCTCGAGCAGCGGCGCGAGGTACTCGCGTTTACCGAGGAAAAAGTTGTCGATGCCGAAGACCTCGTCGCCGTTGCGGAGGAGTCGGGGGATCAGGTTCGTGGCGATGAAGCCGGCGGCGCCGGTGACGAGGATCTTCACGTGAGTTTCTCCAGTGCGGCGCGCGTGCGCGCCAGTTCTTCAGGCGTTCCGATGTCGAAAAAATGGTGATCGACGACTTCGCAGGCGAGCTCGCCGCACGCGGCGAGGCCGGCGTAAATGATCTCTTCGAACGACGCCGCGCCGGTCGACGGCAGCATGTCGATCGTCGCCGCGTCCATCAGCGAAAAGCCGGCGTCGATGTACGGTAGCTCCGGCGCTTTCTTGTCGAAGCGAACGACGCGGTCGCCGTCGATCTCCGTGTTGCCAACATAGATCCGTTCGTACACGGCGAGACAATTCTCACTCGCGTGTCTCGCGACGAAGTCGTCGTACGCGCAGCGGCGGAGGACGTCGCCGAACGTCAGGATGAAACGATTGCCGAGCAGCGAACGCGCGTCGCGGATCGCGCCGCCGGTGCCGAGTGGTTCCGATTCGACGCTGTACGCGATGCGAACACCGAAGCGTGAGCCGTCGCCGAAATGCTGCTCGATGACGTCGCTGCGATAACCCGTGAGCATCACGAAGTCGCGCAGGCCGCGCGAAGCGAAAGAGTCGACGACATGCTCGAGGTACGGACGGCCGGCCACTTCGATCATCGGCTTCGGCAGTCCGCGCGTCAGCTCGCCGAGGCGCGTGCCGAAGCCGCCGGCGAGAATCGCGACGCGGATGTCATCGCGAGCGTCAGCGAGTGATCTGCGCGGGTGGTGCGCGCCGATCGTCATTCCTCGCGCCCCGCTCCCTCGCTACGCTCGGGATGACGCACGCTTCACCTTCCGCGCGTTCCACAGCCGCCGGAACGTCCACTTCGTGCTGTCCCAACGCTGCAGCGTCGACGTGCCGACGCGCTCGCGATAATCGATCCCGATCTCTTTTACTTTGTAGCCGCGGCGATATGGGATCAGCATCATGTCGACCGGCAGCGCCGGACCTTTTTCGTCCCACTCGGTCGCATCGATCATCGACTTGCGATAGGCGCGCATGCCGCTGTGGACGTCGGTCGTTTTGATGCCGTGGAGCAAACGCGCGGTGAATGCGAAAACGCGGTTGGCGAGAAAGTTTGCGAACGGCATCGCCTTCGGCCGCGACTGCACGCGCGACGTGTTGACGAGATCGAATCCTTCGTCGATCAGCGCGACGAGTTGCGGAATCACTTCGACCGGATAGGTGTCGTCGCAATCGAGCGTGATGACGATCTCGCCGTTTGCGAGGCGCACCGCCTTGTCCATCGCCGGGCCGTAACCTTTCGGCGGGAACTGCTTCAGCACGCGGCAGCCGAGCGACTCCGCGATTTCGGCGGTGCGGTCTTTGCTCGAGTCGACGAGGAAGATCTCGGCGTCGGGGGCGACGCGGCGAATGTCGCCGACGACTTTCGCGACCGCGCCTTCCTCGTTCATGGTGATCATCGATACGGTCAGTTTCATCGTTTCCTGCGAGCCTCGAAAATCATCTGGAACGCCAGCGCGCCCGGCCAGAGCCGCGCGATCAGGCGCTCGATCGGATAAATCGTTTTGAGATAGATGCGGTACGGCTTCGAATTCAACAGCGCGGCCGGATCGCCGCCGTCGCCGCTTGCGAGCAGTTTCTTCGCGAGCGGAACGAACGGCCGCACGAGGCCGGGATTGTACGTCCGGCGCAGCGACTCGAGGCCGGCGTCGTCGATCATCGCCCGCGCGCTGGAGCGCGTGAAGAAACGGAGATGCGTCCGGTCGAGCACGCCGGTGTCGTCATATTGAAAGCTGCCGAACGCGAGCGACAACCGGACCGACCAGAGGCCGACGTTCGGCAGCGAGATCAGCACGACGCCGTCGTCTTTCAGCAGCGACGCGTATTTGCGCAGCACGCCGGTCGGCCACGGCAAATGTTCGAGGACGTCGGCGAGAATGATGACGTCGAAGCGGCGGCCGCCGAGCGCACTTTCGACGTCGGCGAACTGCTGCAGGTCGAGCTGCACGACTTCGGCGAGACGCGTCCGCGCCACGGCGACGGCGTCGTCGCTTTCTTCAACGCCGACGACGCGATTGCCGAGCTGCGCGATCCGCTCGGACGTCGCCGCGAATCCGCAGCCGACGTCGAGCACGTGGAGACCGCTGCGTCCGTTCCACAGACGCAGCAATCCCCAGTTCACATCTTCGAAGTAACGATAGCCGCCGCGCTCGTCCATCAGCTCGGCTTTCGGGCGACGAGAAAAAATCCCAGGGCGTCGATCGGATCGTACGCGACGCGATCGAGTGAGCGGCAGATGGCGACGATGAGGAACACCGCCGGAATCACGAACGGCAGCGCAAGATAGCGAGGCTTCGCGGCGATTTTTTTCTCGTATCCGAAGCCACCCATCCGCTCCTGGATCTCGCCGCCCATCCGTCCGACCGACAGCACGAGATAGCTGGCCAGCTTCTGGCCGATCACCGCCCAGAATCCGCCGCGAGGAAATAGCTTCACGACCTCGAGGCCGTTCTGCTCCGCGAGCGCGCGCAGTCCGTGATGCGTGTAGCGGTAGTAGTCATACGGTTCGGAGTGCAGTCGATACGAGAACGGGATCGTCAGAATCAGCACGCCGTTCGGCCGCAGGATGCGCGTCATCTCGGCGAACAGTACCCACGGTTTCGCGGCATGCTCGAGCACCTGCGTGCAGAGGACCGTGTCGAACGACGCGTCATCGAACGGCAGCCGATCGCCGCTGAAGACGAAATCGAGTTTCTCTTTCGACGACCAGACGCTGTCTTTGTACGTCTCCTCGTAATCGATGCCGTGGTGCTCGGAAACGTACGGCGCGAACATTTTTCGGTACGGTTTGTCGCCGCAGCCGACGTCGATCATCCGTCCGTGTGCGAGCGGCGCGATCGAGCGCAGCCCTTTCTCGAGAAGATCTTTCTCGAGATCGAGCCAGTTGCGGATCGCGTCGACGATCATCGCGCCAGCGTCGCGGAAAGCTCGAGCGCGCGCTCGATGCAGACGTCCGAGTTGATGTAGTCGAACTGCGCGAAGCGGCCGAGCAGGTGCATGCCGGTCGCCGCCACCGACTCGCGCATCGCGGTAACGTTCGCGCGATAGTCAAGGTCGTACACCGGATAGCCGTACGTGAAGCGAACGACCTTCGTGTAGTTGACGTTTTTCCGGTCGAGGAGCTCGACGCGCTCGAGGTCGCGCAGCGTTCGCTCGATGACCTGCTCGTCGCTGAGTTCCCAGATGCCGTCGCCTTCGTTGGTCGTGATCTCGGCCATGAACGGCGTCTGTCCGACCGGACCGCATCGTTCGCTGAACGCTTTCGGAAATGACACGCGGTGAAAGAGGATCTCGGGATCGGGGATGTAGAGCGCGCTGTACGGATAGCCGCGATCTTCGTCGACGCCGACGAGAACGTTGATGAGTGAGTTGTAGCGCAGCTTCGCGGCGAGGTCGCGCGTTTCCTGCGGCGCTTCCGGCCACACTTTCAGCAGCTCGTGAATCGGCAACGTGTTGACCAGTGTGTCGTACCTGCGGACGTCGCCGGTCGTCGACGTGATCTGCCAGCGATCGCCGTCGCGGCGAACATCTGCGACGGTCCACTCTCTCTCGATCGAACCGCGCACGCGCGAGGCGAATGCATTCACGAGCGCTTCGAAGCCGCCTTCGACCGGGTAGTAGAAGTGCAGCTGGTGAAGATAGCCCTCAGTCGGAATGCCGATCGCCGACTTCAACACGTCTTCCATCGGCGGCTTCGGAATGCGCGACACGAACTCGAGTCCGATCTTCTTCGGGTCGTAGTTCCAGATCTTGCGGTTGTACGGGATGAAGTACTTGTCGCTGATCCCTTCGCCGAATGTTTTGTACGACCAGTCGGCGAGGTTCGCCGGCTCGTCGTTCGCGTGCGGATTTTTCAGGTAGCCGAGGATGCACTCGAACGTGTCTTCTTTCGAGAGCGACGCCAGGTCGTTCTCGAACGGATACTTCACCAGCCTGCCTTTGAACCAGATGCGATTTTCGCGGCGGCGCTGATGGACGTTGTCGCCGAGCGCCGCGACCATGATGCCGAGCACTTCCTTGTTCTTCGAGAACATGATGTGCGGGCCGGCGGCGTCGAACGTGAACCCGTTCTCGATGACCGTCGCGCAGAGACCGCCGATGCGCGCGCGTTTCTCGAGAATGTCGAGGTCGTCGTCGAGATATGCGGCGAGCGCGATGCCGGAGATTCCGCCGCCGAGGATGCCGATGCGGCGATGCGTCACGAGTTCTCCCTGTTGGCCAGCGAGCGGGTGACGGAGCGGAAGCCGTGGCCGAGCTGCGCGACGACTTTCGTTCCTTCCGCTTCGACCGTGTAGTGCATGCGCGGCATCCCCTGCTCGAACATGAACTGCTCGAGCTTCGTGTGGTTCTTAGCGCAATAGAGCATCAGGAATCCGCCGCCGCCCGCGCCGATGATCTTGCCGCCGAGCACGTTGTGCTTCGCGCGGACTTCGTCGTAAATGGCGTCGACTTTCGTCAGCGAGATCTTGTTGGAGAGCTGCTTCTTGTTCTGCCAGTGCTCGTCGAGCATCTGTCCCCATTTGTCGAAGTTGCTGCCCTCGATCGCTTCGAGAATGCGATAGCCGAGATCTTTGATGCGGTGCAGCGAATCGGCGACGCGCTGATGGTTCGCGCTCTCTTTCTGCTGCATGGCCACGTTCTGATCGACGAGCACTTCCTTCGCGTTGCGCAGCGCGCCGGTGTAGTAGATGTGCGTCGATGCGACGAGATCGGCGATGTCGCCGCTCGATGGCGTCAGCTGCCGCACGCGAACGTTTCCGTCGGGCGCGATTTCCAGGACCGTCAGTCCGCCGTACGCGGCCATGTACTGATCCTGCTTGCCGATTCCTTCGCGCAGCACGTTCAGTTCGATGTGACACGCTTCTTCGGCGAGCGTCTGCAGCGGAACGTAATCGCGGCGGTCGTGATGGAGCGCGTTGAGCAGACCGACGAGGTAGCAGCTCGACGATCCGAGTCCGGTACCGGCGGGAAGATCGGCGATCGACGCCACTTCGAACGTGTCGTGAATGCCGTGCGCTTTCAGCGCTTCGCGCGCCAGCTCGTGGCGCAGCTCATCGACGTGATCGACGACTTCGCTGTGCGAGTAATGCAGACGGATCTGATGACCGACCATCGGCCGGTTGACCGTCACGTACATGTACTTGTCGAGCCCCATCGCGAAGATGAAGCCGCCGTGCTGGGAGTAGTACGACGGAAGATCGGTGCCGCCACCGCCGAGCGTGACGCGGAACGGCGTGCGCGTAACGATCACAGACGAAAACCTGCCGCGCTCGCATCGTTGAAAAACATCTTCACCGTGTCGAGCGAGACGTCTTCGAGCGAACGTCCGACGCCGCTCAACTTCTTCAACAGATCGGAAGTGACGGTGATGATGTGGCACCCGCACTCGTCGGCCTGAATGATGTTCAGCAACTCGCGCGGACTCGCCCACAAAAGCTGCGCTTTCGGTTTCTGCTTCACGATCTCGAGCGCCTCGGTCATCAGCGGAATCGGATCGCGGCCGGTGTCGGCGATCCGTCCGGCGAAGACCGAGACGATCGCGTCGGTGTTCGCGTCGAGCGCATCGACGACCGCGCGCACCTGGTCGAGGCTGAGGATCGCGGTGACGTTGAGCTTCACGTCGGCGGACGACAGCCGCTGAATGAGCGGGACGGCCGATTCGCCTTTCGTGTTCGTCACCGGAATCTTGACGAACACCGCGTCGCCCCACGTCGCGATGAGCCGCGCCTGGCGTTCCATCTCATCGAAGTCATCTGCGAAGACTTCGAACGAGATCGGCATTCCTTCGACAGCGGCGAGCGCTTCGTGTGCGAACGCTTCGTAATCGTTGATCCCCGACTTGCGCATCAGCGTCGGGTTGGTGGTGAAGCCTTTGACGATCCCGCTCTCGCGGGCCGCTTTCATGTCGCCGACGTTCGCACCATCGGCGTAGAGATCAATTCGGAGTTTCACGGACATAGGACGGATCCTGTTGGGCGAGCCACCGGACGAAGTGGGCGAGATCGTCGAAAGACTGATCCGCACGTTCGGCGCCGCGCTTTGGATTTGAGCGCGCGTATTGTAGCAGCGCGGTCCGGACGCCGGCCTGGCGACCACAGCCGATGTCTCCATCCTGATCGCCGGCGAACCACGAGGCGCTGAGATCGAGGTCGTACTTCTTCGCCGCTTCCTGCACGAAGTACGGCTTCGGCTTCCGGCATTCACACCGATCCTCGGCGCGGTGATAGCAGTAAAAAAACTCCGCGATCGGCACGTCGCCGAGCTGCCGCAGCACTTCCGCGTGTACCGCGTGCAGCGCTTCGAGCGTCACTTTTCCCTTCGCCGCGCTCGGCTGATTCGACACGATGAAGATCAGATAGCCGAGACGTGCCGCGGTTCGAATGGCGTCGGCGACGCCCGGCAGCAGCTCGACGTCCTCCGGCGCGCGCGGCGATTCCCACTCGTCATGCGACGGGTACCAGACGAGCGCGTCGAGCACGCCGTCGCGGTCCAGGAAAATGGCTTTATTCATCAGAGCTTCGGCACGTGCGTCACCGGCGGCGCCATGCCGTCGATGTCGACGCCCGGCGGCGGCTGACGATACACCGGCGAGATGCCGCGCGGCACGACCGTTACTTCGTTCGCGCGCGTCGAGCGATTCGCGATCATCACGATGTCGCCGCCACGCAAGACGCGCCCGCCGCCGTTCCACGCGACGTCGGTCGCTGCATAAAGAACGTACTCGCCGACTCGCGGCGCCTGCCAGCTGATCGTCTGTCCGGGCGGAAGCGTTCGCCGAAGTCCGGGAACCCACAGATCACGCCACAGCGGAACGTAATGTTCGGTGACATACGCGGCGAGGTCGCGATGCGTTCCCAGCCAGACACGGACGCCGTTGTCGGTGATGATCGCGGCCGGCGGATTCGCCGCCATTTCAGCCGCGCCATATCGCGGAAATCGTCCGCGCGCTTCGAGCACGTTCACGATGCCGCGCAGAAACCACTGTCGATACGCCGGCTCGCGACGCAGCGCCCAGCCGGCGCCGTCGAACACTTTCGTCCCGGCCGGCGCGACCCGGTGCACGTCGCGCATGATCGCGTCCTGATATGCGAAATCGGCTTCCTTCCCGCGGAAAAGCGACGCGAAGATGTTGACGCCCGAGACGAGGATGAGCAGCGCGACGATGACTCGGCGCGAACGAATCCGTTCCAGCTCGAGCGCGACGAACGGCAGTGCGAGGACGATCGCCGCGCCGAAGTGATAGTTCCAGATGTACTTCATCTTCGCGATGAACAACACGTTGACGATCTGCAGCACGGCCAGCACGAAGAGCGGATCGCGGCGGCGCAGCGCGCGAATCGCACCGAGCGTGCTGAGGATGAAAATCACGATCGTGGCCGGCTCGAACGACGCGACGCGGAACACCGGCGACCAGAAGGCGCCGAACGGTACGGCGAGCCGATGCAGGAACGGATGCTCGGGCGACGGCGCGAACGCGTCGGCCAGATAGTTGTCGGTCCAGACGCTTTGCCACGCGATCGCGGCCGATTTGGTGGCGACGAAGTATCCGATACAGCTCGCCGTCGCCACCGCCGCACCGGCAACGGCCGGGATCGCGCGCCGCCGACGTGCGATGACGATCGCGATCATCGCGCAGGCGAGCAGCGGTCCGAATCGGATGTTCGCGAATCCGGCCAGCGCGATTGCCGCGCCTGCTGCAAACGGATGCTCATCGAACAGAGCCAGCGCGAGCACGATCAGAAAGCAGCCGAGCACGTCGATGCGGTATTCGACGGCGGCAAGCATGAAAAACGAGCTGCAGAGCGCGAGCAGAATCGACGCCCATCGCGCCCACGGAGCGATTCCCTGCTTCGCCATCCAGCGCGCGAGCAGCACGAACGTCGCGATCCACAACGGGATCTGCGCGACGCGCATGAAGACAACCGCGGAGACGCCGTCGCCGCGCGCGAACGCCGCCAGCGGCGCGAAGACGAACCACTGCAGCGGCGAGTGGTGCTCCCAGAAATCGCGGTACGGCACGAGTCCGCGGCGAACCCAGTCGGTCGCGCGAAAGTACTCGAGCTCGTCCCAGTTCAGCGGGTGCAGGCAGAGGAGATTCACGAGACGCGCGGCCGCCGCGATCGCGGTCAGGACGATGAGAAAACGGCGCGACACGAAGCGAGTATAGGCAGTGCGGTACGATTCGCGACCATGACATTCACCCGCTCGTTCCTCGATGAATCGATCGAAATCCTTCGCCGCCTCGACGCCGATGCGGTCGATCGGATGGCCGAAGGGCTCGCCCGCGTTCGCGACGGCGGCGGCCGGCTGTTCATCGTCGGCGTCGGCGGCTCAGCCGGTCACGCCAGTCACGCCGTCAACGACTTCCGCAAGATCTGCGCGTTCGAGGCGTACACGCCGACCGACAACGTCTCCGAGCTGACCGCGCGCATCAACGACGACGGCTGGGAGGATTCCTTCTCCTCATGGCTCCGCACTTCCCGCCTTGGCGAGCGCGACGCGCTGCTCGTCTTTTCGGTCGGCGGCGGCAACGTCGAGAAGAACGTCTCCGTGAATCTCGTCCGCGCGATCGATGAAGCGAAGCGCGTCGGCGCCGCGGTGTTCGGGATCGTCGGCAAGGATGGCGGCTACACGAAAAAGTCGTCGAACGAATGCGTCGTCGTGCCGGTGCTGAACGAAGGGCACATCACGCCGCACACCGAGGGATTGTGCGCGGTGGTCTGGCACGCGCTGGTCAGCCATCCGGCGCTGAAGGCATCGCAGACAAAGTGGGAGTCGGTCGCGAAAGTCTGACGCGCAAAACGTCAGTTCGCGATTCGTCCCTGCTTCGACCGCACGATGTACAGCGGCCGCCGCTTCACCTCGGCGTAAATATTCGCGACGTAAATGCCGATCAGTCCGAGGACCATCAGCTGCAGTCCGCCGAGGAAGAGGATCGAGACGATCAGAGATGACCAGCCGAGGACCGTGTGGTTGTCGACGAACCACGTCACGATGATGTAGACCATGTAGAGCAGCGAGAGCAGCGAGATCGCGAATCCGACGACAAGGCCGACGCGCAGCGGCACGGTCGACATCGAGAGGATGCCGTCAGCGCCGAGGTTGAGCATGCGGCGGAACGTGTACTTCGACTCGCCGACGCGACGAACGACCGGTTCGTACTCGACGCCGATCTGACGAAAGCCGATCCAGCTGGAAAGTCCGCGGAGGAATCGCGCTCGCTCGCGCAGACCGCGCATCTCATCCGCGGCCGCGCGGCTCATGAGGCGGAAGTCGGCAGCGTTTTCGGGGATCGGCGTCTCCGCGATCGTGTTCATCAGCTTGTAAAAGAGCCGCGACGTGACGCGCTTGAAGAGTGACAACTCGCGTTTGCGTTTGCGCACGCCGTAGACGACGTCGAAGCCCTCTTCCCACCGTGCGACGAGCTGCGGAATTAGCGACGGCGGATGCTCGAGGTCGGAATCCATCATGATCACGGCGTCGCCCGTCGCGCCGTCGAGGCCGGCGGTCAGCGCCGCCTGATGTCCGAAATTGCGGCTGAAGTGGATGACGCCGAGCTCCGGATAAACGCCGCACAGCTCATCGAGAATCGCCGGCGTGTTGTCGGTCGAGCCGTCGTTGACCGCGATGATCTCGATCTCGTACGGCAGCTGGCGCACAACTGCCGTAAGCTCCTCGAGAAACCGAGCGATCTGCGGCCCTTCGTTGAAGACCGGCGTGACGATGGAGAGTTTTCGTTGCATCGCTCTGGGCGGCGGAAGCCGGGAGAATATGGGCGGCGACCGGTCCCGTCAAGGATGCGCGGCGCGGTATCGCCGGCAGCCGTACTCAGCTTCGAAGTCGCGGAATCGGACGTGACGTCGGACCCACAGCTCGCGTTGCCGGATCGGATGCAGCTGGATCTCGTACGCTGTGATGGTGTGCTGCTGCATTGAATAGAGATAGGTGCGCAGTCCGTGGGCGACTGAGACGAATCCGCCGGAGTACGGCTGCGTCATCACCTGACACGGCTCGTAATTTTCGGCCGGTGCAGGCTTCGTTCGGATGAACGGCACGAACGAATTCTGATGCGGCTTGTGCGTCACGAGCTCTGCAATGGTCGGGACGAGATCCGACTGCCCGAAAATCTGCTCGACCCTGCTCCCTTCCGCGAATTCAGCGCGACGCGAATCGGGAGGAATGTAGAGGCAGGTCGTCAGGAAATTGTCGATCGTTGCGCCCTGCTGCGGCATTCGCGCGCCATACAGCCCGAGTGGAAATCCGTGATCGGGGACGACGATGAGATGCGTGGGCCGTCCGCCGCTGCTGAATTGTTCATTGAGGTTGTAGAGATCGACGAGCGAAGCGTCCTGCAGCTGTGCGGAGGCGAGATACGCACTGATCTGCTTTTCCGACGTGTCAGTGAACCACGAGCGATCGTCCGCCGCACTGCGAGTGAATCCGGCGTGATGCGCGCACATCGCAAGATAGATGAACAGCTTTTCGTCCGGCTTGTAGTGGCTGTGCAGGTAATCGTATGCGCGGCGTAAGAAGATTTTCTCGGGAGAACCCCAGGCGGTGACCGGATCGCCCGGCTGCATGAAATCGGCGAAACGAATATCCTCGAAGCCGACGCCTTTCATGAACGCGTCGGTGTTATAAAACCTGCCGTCGGGATAACTCGATAGGAAAACAGTCTTGTATCCGGCGCGCCGGAACAACTCCGGCAGACAGGGGCCGAGCGGCTCGCTTTGGCGATAGTAAGCCGGGTCGAAATTCCGAATGACGCCGCAAAGAAGGCTCTGCTGCCCGTGATTCGTGAAGACGTCGTGCGCCCAGAGATACGGGAAATAGATGGAGCGCGGCCGAAGCTGCGTCGTCCCGGGCAGGTAATTGCCGTTCCATAGATGGCCGTTGACGGCCAGCTCGCCATTGACCGCGATTGCGTTCAACGATTCGAGCTGTGTAAGAACGACGTTCTCACCCGCACCACGCAAATCGAATTTGCTGTAGTCCGTGAGAATGGGCGGGACGTCAATCGGCGCGCTGAGCGAGCTGAGAGCGTATTCGGCAAGCAGCATCTTGTGCGGAGCGCCGAGATAGAAAAACGCAGGCAGCAGGAGTACGAGCGCGGCAACGGCGGCAAGGCGTGATGTCTGATCGTCCGTACTCGCGGCCAGCTGCGACAGCGACGCGCCATTGAGAAACATCAGCGCGAGCAGGCCGGCCAGCACGAGGAGAGCGCCGAAATTACCGGTTTCGACAAGCAGCGTTCGCAGTGAATCGATCGGCGATGCCAGTACGAAGCCGATGTCGATCGGCGAACCGAATTGGGCCTGATATGCGGCGAGCAAAATACAGAGCGTCGCGTACAGCGACCATGCCGACAACAGCAGAATCCACGCGACGCGCCCCACATAACGGCGCAGCAGCGACAGGAGAATCAGGAACAGGAACGTCGTCACGAACCAGCGCATGACGCCGAGGCGGAGCTCGGCAGCGTCGGCGCCGGCGGCGGCGACGAGCGCGGAGGGAAGGAAGAGCCAGACCGCGGCAGCAGGAAGCCGCAGGCGCCGCAACGCGGACAGCAGCTTCATCCTCGCTGTTTCTCGAAACAGAGAATGGTCGCCGGCGGGAAATTGCGCATGACCCGCCGCTCGCTCACAAGACGGAAGCCGGGAGTTTCCACGTTGCGCCACGCGCGGCCCGAATAGGTGAATTGGATGAAGACGCCGCGACGCGGAAGAACGTCATGGATGGCCGCGAAGACGTCGCGTCGAAACTTCTCGCTGAAACTGAGGAGCGGCAGTCCGCTGAAGACCGCGGCGACGCGCTTTCTGTCGATCTCGAGCTCGTCGAGCGCGCTGCCAAGTCCGGTAGCGCACGACTCCATGACGTCGAGGTCGGGGAAGCGCCGGCGGAGCTTTGCCACCATCCGCGCGTTCTTTTCGACGGCGATGACGCGCACCGACGGCCAGACGGTGCGGATCGATTTCGTAATGGAACCGGTGCCGGAGCCGAGCTCGATCACGACATCGCCGCGACGGAGACGCGTGACGCTTTCCGCCATTCCGTCGGCGAGTGCGCGGCTGCTCGGAGCGACGGCGCCGATCGTGCGGGGACTCTTCGCGTATTCCGAAAGGTGCGAGACGAAATCAACGAGTGAGGGAGCCAGCATGAGTGCGCCCGGTGGCGTTCGCGAGTATACAGGACGGCCGAACGTCAGCCGCGCACGCGGTGATGGTAACGGCGACAGCCGTACTTCGCCTCGAAGTGCGCGTACGAGACGTCGCGCTCGACATTCGTCGCGATCTGGCGCGTCGGATTCTCAAGCAGATCGAACGTCGTGATCGTGTTCGCCACGTTTCCGTAGACGTAGCCCTTTCGGCCGTGAGCGATGAAGACGAATCCGCCGCCGTACGGCTGCGTCATCACATAACACGGCTCGTACGGCGGCTCTGCGACAGGCGGCTGGCGCTTCATGAAAGGGACGATCGAGTTCTGGCGCGGCTTGCGCGTCAGCAGTTCGGACAGCGTCGGCATGATGTCGGACTGGCCGAAAAGGTGATCCATTTTCGTCCCGACCGCGTAGTCACTCGCCTGTGAATCCGGCGGAACGTACATGCACATCGTCAGGAAATTGTCGACCGACACACCGCTCTGCGGCATGCTGCGGCCGTACATACCGAGCGGGAACGAATGGTCGGCGACGATGAAGAGATGCGTCGGCTTCCAGCCGCTCACGGTATTGCGGTAGTCGGCGTAAAAGTCGCTCAGCGCCGCGTCCTGTTTCCGCGCCGACCAGAGATACTGCGTGAGCTGCTTCTCGACAGGAAGCGTGTAGTAAATCGTCTCGCGCTCGGGCCCGCGAGCGAAGCCCGCGTGATTCGCGCTGGTGGCGATATAGATGAAGAGCTTTTCGTTCGGGCCGAAGCGTTTGCGAATGTATTCGAACGCGCGCTTGTAATACGGCGCCTCGTCGAAACCCCAGACGCTGCGCGGATCTTCGGGCCGCATGAAGTCGGCGAAGTGAAGCTCGTCAAAGCCGATGCGATTCATGAATTCATCGGTGTGATAGAAGGTGCCGTCCTCGTATGCGGAGAGGAAAATCGTCCGGTAGCCGGCCTTTTTGAACAGCTCCGGCATACACGGCGTCGTCCGCGGCGATTGCATGTCGACGTACTCGTGCCGGAAGTTCCTCACCGAGCCGCAAAGAATCGTTTCCTGGGCGCGATGGGTGACGATGTCGTGCGCCCAGAAGTACGGAAAGAGAATCCCGTGGTGCGCGACGTCTCTGGTGCCCGGAAGATAGTCGCCGTTGAAAGCGTGACCGTCGACGACACGCTCGCCGTTCATGGCGATCGCGTTGATCGATTCCTCCTGCAGGAAGACGACGTTGTCGGTGGCGCCGGCAAGATCGAACGGGCTGTAGTCGAAGACCATCGGCGGCGGGAGCGGCTCCGCCGTCAGCGCGATCGTCTCGTACTCCTGCATCAGCGTCGCATGAGTGCCGCCGACTGACGCCAGCGCCACGAGGAAAATCACGGCGACGACAATGCCGCGGTTTCTCGAGAGTCCGACGCGGTCGACGCCGGCGAGAGTCTTCAGTGACCAGCCGAACATCGCAGCAATCACGACGAGCGCGACGGCAATGAGCACCGCGCGCAAAGGGCCGGCCTCGATCCAGAACGTCTTGATTGCAGCGGCCGGCCACGAAATGACGAAGGCGACGTCGAGCCGCTCGTTCATCCACGCGCGATATCCCGCGAGCAGCGTGCAGAGCGTGCAGTAAAGCGCCAGAACCGCGAGCACCAGGTAACCGGCGATCCGTCCGACGAGCGGGAGCACGACGGCGAGAACGGTGACGAAGGCCAGGATGCCGATCAGCCAGCGAATGATGTCCATTCGAATGTCGATCAGGCTGGAGGCGCCGCGGCCGATGATCACGACCGGAAGGAAAAGCCAGATGAGCGCCGCGGCGTTTGCGAGTGCGCGCGCCGGCGTCCGTGTGGGTTGACTGGAATCGGCGACGGCGGCTTCAGGCATTGGAGACGGAGGCGGATGATAGCAAGCGGAGAAAGCGAGCACAAAGAAAAAGGCCCTCGGGGATTTCCCGAGGGCCTTTTATATTATCCCGGCGGCGTCCTACTTTCCCACGCAGTTACCCGCGCAGTATCATCGGCGATGAAGAGCTTAACTGCCGTGTTCGGAATGGGAACGGGTGTGACCTCTTCTCTATAGCCACCGGAAACTTTAATATCAGTTTAGGGTGAAGCGAATTGAATACGGGTTGGATGAGATGCGAACTGCAGACAGCATCAAATCAAGGCATTTATGGTCAAGTCAAACGACCGATTAGTACTGGTCAGCTGAGAGCATCACTGCTCTTACACATCCAGCCTATCAACGTGGTCATCTACCACGGGTCTTCAGGGAGAACTCATCTTGAGGTTGGCTTCTCGCTTATATGCTTTCAGCGATTATCCTTTCCCGACTTAGCTACCGAGCGGTGCCACTGGCGTGACAACTCGTACACTAGAGGTCAGTACATCCCGGTCCTCTCGTACTAAGGATATCTCCTCTCAATTCTCCTCCGCCCACAACAGATAGGGACCGAACTGTCTCGCGACGTTCTAAACCCAGCTCACGTACCGCTTTAATCGGCGAACAGCCGAACCCTTGGGACCTGCTCCAGCCCCAGGATGCGATGAGCCGACATCGAGGTGCCAAACCCTGACGTCGATGTGAACTCTTGGTCAGGATCAGCCTGTTATCCCCGGCGTACCTTTTATCCTTTGAGCGA